>JBBCJF010000018.1:0-284700 GCA_037190465.1 Haloferula sp.
CTTTCGAGGGGACTAAAAAGCCGATCAGTCCTTCCGGAGGATCTCCGGGGTTCCGATCGACTCTCGTCTCTCGCGCCGCCCGCTGGGGTGCGGCGGGCAGGAAACTAGCCCACCTCGCCCTCTCGTCAATACCTTTCGGGATTTTTTTCGAAGTTTTTTCCAGAGAATGGTACGAGCCCGGCCGGAAGAGTGCCGGCAACAAAAACCCCGCCGCGGAACGAACCGGGGCGGGGCGGATGAGACGGTCAATGGACGCTCCGTTGCTACCAGCTCTTCACGTCGTCGTTGGTGCCGGGCTGTTTGTCGTTGCCAAGGGTGTAAACGACCACCTTGCGATTGCGGATGATGGTGCCGCTCTTGATCGGATCGCGGATCTCGTCATCGTAATCGTCGTCCATGAGGATGACGTAGGGATTCCCCCAGGGATCGTAGAGTCCCTCGATGCTCGCACTGCTGCCGCCCTGGCCGTAGATGATGCCGCCCCTGTTGCGCTTGCCTTCCTTGATGCCGCTCAGGAAGGGAATCTGGCGGGGATTCTGCATGCTGGTTCCGGTTTCCTCCTTGCCAAGCAGGATGGTCAGCAATTCCACACCGGCTTCGCCGGTGGTCTGCACTTCATCGCTCTGCGAGCTGATGTTCGGGAACCTGCTGTATTCCGAGAAGAATCTCTCGATGGATTGCTCGATGGCACTGATATCGGCGAGCGCCTGGGTCTTGCGGGCCTTGTTCATGGCCATCTGCGCCGCGCCGAAGCTCATCGCCGCGAGCACAATGATGATCGAGATGACGACGAGCAGCTCGACGAGGGTGAAGCCGCTCTTTGCGCGGCGTTGTAGGCGGGTTTTCATGATCGTTGTTGGTCGGTTGCGTTGACTGGCGTTTTTCGGATACGAAAAGACCGGCCGCCGGAAACACCCGGGGGCGCATGCGTTCCTATACCCGGCACATTACTCCGGCCGGCTTCCGTGCCAAGCGCTTTTCCATGAGTTGCCACGCGGACAAATCGCCGCCATGCTCAGCGCCATGGATGAAGAGGGACTGCGGGGCCGCCTGCTCCGCCTGGTGCGGGAAAAGAACTACCGGCCCATGAACAAGTCGGAACTTTCCCGCCGCTTGGAACTGCGGTCGGACGATAGGCCGCGGCTCCGCGCCACCCTCGCCGCCCTCCTCCGCGAAGGCGCCCTCGTGGAAGGGAAAAAGGGCCGCTACGAAAACCCGCGAGCCGCCGCGAACGCCAACCAGCTCCGCGGCACCATCCGCTTTCTGCCCCGCGGCCACGCGTGGTTCTACCCCGACCTCGCCGACCCGGAGAACGGCGCCACCGGCATCGACCTCAAAACCCACTCCCGCCTCCACATCCCGCGCCGCGATACCGGCACCGCGCTGGAGGGCGACCGCGTGCTCGTTTCATTCCATCTCCCCCGCCCCGCCAACTGGCGCCGCCACGCGAAACGCGAGGCTCCCGACGAAGAACCCGACGCCCGCGGCAAGGTCGAGCGCATTCTCGAACGCCGCAGCGGTCGCATCGTCGGCGTCTACGTGAAAAAAGGAAAATTCTCATGGATCGAGACCGACGACCCCGCGCTCGACGGTCGCATTGCCCTCCGCGGCGATACCACCGCCCAACCCGGCCAGCTCGTCGTCGTCGAGCTCGAACAATGGGAAAAGCAGCGCGACCCCCAGGGCCGCGTTCTCGAAGTCCTCGGCTGGCCCGGTGAAGCGGGCGTGGACATCCTCGCCATCATCCACCGCCACGGCCTGCGCACCTCCTTTCCGGAGGAAGTTCTCGCCGAAACCCGCCGCGTGCCCGAAGAAGTCGATGCCGCCGAAATCGCCCGCCGCGAGGACTGGCGCGACCGCCTCGTCATCACCATCGACCCCGTCGATGCCAAGGACCACGACGATGCCATCTGGGTCGAGCGCCACCCGAAAGGCGGCTGGTCGCTCGCCGTCCACATCGCCGACGTCTCCCATTACGTGAAGCCTCGTACTTCGCTCGACAAGGAAGCCTCCGAGCGCGGCAACTCCACCTATCTCGTCGACCGCGTGCTGCCCATGCTGCCGCCCGAGCTTTCCAATGGCATCTGCTCGCTCAAGCCCGGCGTCAACCGCCTGACCAAGTGCGTCGTCATGGAAATCTCGCCGCAGGGCAAAATCGGCAAAAAGCGCTTTTGCGACGCCGTCATTCACAGCCAGGCCAAGCTCTCCTATGAGCAGGCCCAGGCCATCCTCGACGGCAAGCCCGCGCCGAAGGGCTCCCCCGCCGGCCTCGCCGAAATGGTCCGCGAAGCGTGGCGCATGGCCGCCGTGCTGCGCAAAAAGCGCTTCGCCGACGGTGCGCTCGACCTCGATATGCCCGAGATCCGCGTGAAACTCGACGACAAGGGCCGCGCGGTCGAGGTCCACCAGGTCGAGCACACCGCCAGCCACCAGCTCATCGAGGAATGCATGCTCGCGGCGAACGAAGCCGTCGCCCACCTCCTCAAAATCCGCAACAAGCCCACCATCTATCGGGTCCACGAAGACCCCGACTACGGCAAGCTCCAGGAATACGCCGAAACCGCCCTAGCCCACGGCTACCAGCCCGGCGACCTCACCAACCGCGCCCACATCCAGAAACTCCTCGACGCTGCCAGGGGCCGCCCCGACGAGCATCTCATCAAGCTCGGCCTGCTCAAAAGCCTCAAGCGCGCGGCCTACGCGGCCGACCCGCTCGGCCACTACGGCCTGGCGAAGACGGACTACTGCCACTTCACCAGCCCGATCCGCCGCTACGCCGATCTCATCGTCCACCGCTCGCTCCAGCCCTTTCTGAGCAACCCGCCGAAGCGCCCCGACAAACTCCCCGGCCAAAGCGAACTCGCCGAATTCGCCCGCCACATCTCCGACACCGAACGCACCTCCGCCGACGCCGAGAACGAGAGCAAACAACTCAAAATGCTCGAATTCCTCGAACGCTGCGCGCAATCCGACGACCCGCCCGTTTTCGACGGCGTCATCACCGACGTCCGCGTCATGGGCCTGCTGGTCGAGGCCACCGACCTCGGCGCCCGCGGCATGGTCAAACGCGAGGACCTGCCCGGCGGCGACTGGCGCTTCGAGCAGTCGCAAATGCGCTTCGTCTCCCGCGGCGGCCGGCAATTCCAGCTTGGCGAAAAAGTGAAACTCCAGGTCGCCCGCACCGACTTCGCCAACAAGTTCATCGACTTTCGCATTGCCGGCGAAACGCAGTCCGCACAGCCCCCTGTGCGGCAGCCCGGAGCCAGGAAGAAGCCGGACAAAACCGGCCGGCCGCCCAAGGAGAAAAAATCCCGCAAGGGACCCAAACCGACGAAACGCAGACGGGGGTAATGCCGCGATCCTTCGGGCCCCTATCGCTTCCTCAGCGCCCACGATTTGATGTCGTCCTTCGTCCCCTCCACGCCGTCCGGCCCGCGGCTGGCTACGATCACGTTCCGGCCGAGAACTTCCTCGGTGCCATCGCCGTACCGGAAACGCAGAGGGATTTCCGCATCCCGGTTGAGAACCACCCGATAGGGATTCCCCCACGAATCCACCAGGCCAATGACCCTTCCATCATTCGCGAACAGCATCCCTCCTCTTCCATTCCGGGCCTCATTCAATCTCAGGAATGAGATTTGCCGGGGGCTCAACATATTCTCAGACAGACGCTCGTCCCCCCACAAAGCACGCAGCAGCCTCTGGCCTTCGGGATCAAGAGTCGTGAAATCGTGCGAGGAAACCTCCGGAAGCCGGGAATATTCCGAGTAAAAGCTATCCACGGCCTGAACCAAGGCGGTCGAATGTTCCAATGCCGTCCTGCCCACCACCTTGTTGCGGGGCCCCAGGATCCCGAAACAGCCAATCGCGACGATCACCAGAACCCACAGGACGCTCAACGCGTAACCCAAGAACAAACCCGTCACCGCAGCACCGTCACCCGTGAGCCGTCCCCCTGATTTCCGTATGCGGTAGCGGGCGACATGTCCGGAAATCGCCGCCGGGATTCCCGTCAGAAAGCCCAGCACGAAACTGGCGAAACCCAGGATCAAGCTCCCGAGAGCCAAGCGCGAAATCCGGGCCCGCTCCGTTTCCATCTTCCACCGCTAACGCCGCAACCGGCTTGGGGCAAGCGCTCCGCGCCATTAATGTTCAAAACACTCAAATCTCTACACACACTCAAATCCACCCGCTTACGGGTCTTCGAGGATCACTCGAACTTCATCGGTGGACGCGCCGGCGTAGAAGATCACCTTCACGGTGCGGCGGTCTTCGGACAGGGTCACGCTGTCGGGTTCGTTGTTGAGTTGGTTGAGTTCGATGCCGCGGAATTCCGCATCCCACGAAGCCGTGGCGAAGACCGGGTCGCTGGCTTCCAGGGCGGGCCGGTGGGCGATGATTGCGAGCACGGGACGATCGAAGGTGACTTCTCCCTCGAAGCGGACGAAGTAGTCTGGAGGATGGGTGCCGACCGGATCGTAACGGATCAGGAAGCTGCTCAGGCGCTTTCCGGGAATGGGGGCCAGAATATGGCCCATGCCGTCGAAGTCGCCCGGAAGGGTGCCGGGGCGGGTGATCTGCGCTCTCAGCGGCTGGTCGAAGGGCACCGAGCGTCGCTCGGGGATGACCAGCACATGCTCGTCGCTTTCCATCAGGGCGACCCGCTCGGGAATATCGGGATCGGCCGGCACGATCGCGCCGCGGGTGGCGAGAATGCCGTGGTTGAGAACCCAGGTATTCTTGAAGGGCGTGGGAGTGAAGGCGACTTCGCGGAGCTTGCCGGGCGAGTCCACCGCGACCGCGCCGCCTTTTTCGACGCGCAGGGTATCGGTGTCGCGGGAGACCTCCACCAGGCCGTCAAGCACCATCACCTCGGAATGCCCGTCTTCGCCCGCGGCCACGCCGAAGGAGGTGCCGAGATCCACGACCGAGGCGGAGGGCGTGTCCACGCGGAAGCCGTGGGCGCTTTCCGGGCACCAGGCGTTCAGGCGGCCGGCGTCGAGCTTCACGGCCATGGCCGACTCCACGGTCAGGCGGAAGGGAGCCTCGACGGCGAGCACGGCGCCGTTGGCGAAGGTCATGCGCGCCAGTCCCTGCGTTTCCTCGATCCGGCGCCCGGGGTGGATTTCCTCTTCCGAAAGCACGCTTCCGTCGCTGTCGAAGCGGAGCAGTACGGCCACGGTTTCGGCGGTGTCGCGCCCTCCGGGGCGGAGCAGCCAAAGGGCGGGAAGCAGGGCGAGCGCCGCCACCGCGGCGATGGCGAGGGCGCGGCGGACCTGCAGCCGGACGATGCGGCCCGTGACTTTCTCCGGAAATGCCCGCGGCGGCTCCCCGGCGATCCTGGCGATGTGGGCGGCAGTGTCAGCGGCGAATTCGCTGTCATCACGATCCGGCCGCAGGCGCGAAAGCGCGTGGCCGAGGACGAGGTGGCGGGAAAGCTCCGCACAGCGTTCCGGGGAGTCCCGCAGAATCGCGGCGAGCCGGACGCGGCCGGCCTCGTCGAGCTCGCCTTCGAGCAGAGCCTCGACCAGTTCGGGAAAATCGCGGTCGTCGGGCGGATTCATGGCGCGGGTTCGGGGGATTTGCTCCGCAGGCATTCTCCCAATGTCTGGCGGGCGTGAAAGAGAAGTTTACGCACGGCCACCGGTTTCATCGCGAACTCGGCGCCGATCTGGTTCGAAGTGCGCTCGCGGAAGTAACGCGCCTCGACGATCTGGCGCGCCTTGGCGGGCAGCTCTTTCAGACACAGCCGCAGCGATTCCTGCCACTGGGAAAGGTCGATGAAATCTCCCGCGGCGGGCGGCTCCGGATACGCCCCGGCGAGGATCGTCGTCAGGTTTTCGTCCATAAGCCTCTGGCGCCGGTGAAGCTTGGCCGTTTCGTTGAGCACCAGATTGCGGGCGATGGCCCGCAGCCAGGCGCCGGGGTTTTCCAGATCCCCGATTTCGTCCCATTTCCGGTAGGCGACGAGGAAGGTGTCCTGCGCGATGTCATCGACCCACGCCGTATTCACCCCCAGTCCTTGGATGAAATACCGCAGGCTGGAGTGATGCCCTTCGATGAAGCGCGTGAATTCGGCGAGATCCGGCATGGCTCCGAAGAAGGAGTATCGCAAACCGCCGAAGTGTTCCCCGGATTTCGCGGTTTCTTCCAATTTCGTTGTTTTCCCGCCATCCGGAGCTTCGATGTTTCGAGATCCCCGTCCGTGGACGGTGGAACGGACGCATCATTGGTGAAACCGTTAAAAAATCCGCTCATCTCATGAAAGCCCGGCTTCTTCCCGCCGCTGCCATCGCATCACACAGGGTTTCGAGGGTCCTGCGGGGAGCGGCGATCCTCTGCGGCATCGGATGCGTGGCATCGGCTCCGGCGGAGGGGAATGATGCCGCGCCGGATCGCTTGGTTTACAAGACCATCGGCGAACGAAAACTCGTGCTGGAGGTGAACCGCCCGCCGGACTGGAAGCCTACCGACAGGCGGCCGGCCATCGTGTTCTTTTTCGGCGGCGGCTGGCGGAGCGGGACGACGGAGCAGTTCAGGCCCCAGGCGGAGCATTTCGCCCGCCGCGGGCTGGTCTGTTTCCGCGCCGACTACCGCGTCCGCTCGCGGGACGGCGTGCTGCCCGACCGCTGCGTGGAGGATGCGCTCGACGCCATGCGCTGGGTGCACGGCCATGCGGCGGAACTGGGCATCGATCCCGGCCGCATCGTCGCGGCAGGAGGTTCGGCGGGCGGGCACCTCGCCGCCTGCACCTTTTTGGCGGCGGATGAAGGCGGGCCTATATCGCCGAAGCCGGGCGCGCTGTTGCTCTACAACCCCGTGGTCGATCTCGTGGCGCTCCGGTCCACCCCGGACAAAACGCTTGTGGAGGGTCTCGACGAGGAAGTCGCGGCGCGCATCTCGCCCTCGCTGCTTGTCGGGAAAAGCATGCCTCCCACCCTGGTGATGGCCGGCACGCAGGACCGCTTCCTCCCGCAGATCCGCGGTTTCGCGGAAAAGGCGAAGGCCACCGGAGCCCTGGTGGAAACATCCTATCCGGAAGGCCAGCGGCATGGATACTTCAACCGCTCGCCCTGGCTGGAAAGAACCACGGCGGAGGCGGACGCCTTCCTCCGCAAGATCGGATACCTTGCCGATCCACCCAAACCATGACCCCCGCCCTGGCGGCTTGGAAAAAAGACGCGGCCAGGGACGCCACTCCCCAGCCGATGGCGGCGGAAAACGGCAAAATGACAAAGACAGGTGCGCGGCGATCGATTTCACGGGAATCATCGTGTACGCATGGGGCCGGGAACTCCGTCGCCCTGCAAACGACTTCCGGCGGCGTTTTTGAAGGAACAGACACGATCCCAACGAAACCCTTCAAAAGGCACCATTCCCAAACCCCTGACCCGATCCGGGCGAAATCCATAAACATGAAATACGCTCTCCTGCTCTGCTGTCTGTTCCTCGCCCCGCTCCTCGCGGCGGAAAAGCCGAACATCGTCCTCATCATGGTCGACGACATGGGCTACTCCGACCTTCCCGCCTATGGCGGCGAAATCGACACGCCGCACCTGAACGACCTGGCGAAAAACGGCCTGCGCTTCACCCAGTTCTACAACTACGCCCGCTGTTGCCCGACCCGCGCCGCGTTGATGACGGGCCTCCATCCGCACGAAGTCGG
Organism: Haloferula sp.; assembly: GCA_037190465.1. Taxonomy (GTDB): domain Bacteria; phylum Verrucomicrobiota; class Verrucomicrobiia; order Verrucomicrobiales; family Akkermansiaceae; genus Haloferula. The sequence continues at coordinate 7,667 of JBBCJF010000018.1, forward strand.
CATCGGCCACATGACCGGCGAAAACGCGCCCGACGCGAAGGACCTCCCGCCCGCCTACGCCGGAAATATCAACGATTCCTGCGTCACCCTCGCCGACGTCGCCAAAAGCGCCGGCTATGCCACCTTCATGACCGGCAAATGGCATCTCGCCGGAAAAGACCGGAACGACTGGCCGCTCCAGCGCGGCTTCGACCGCTACTATGGCTGCCTCGCCGGCGCGACGCACTTCTTCCAACCCTACGGCGTCCGCATCATGTACGATGGCAATACGCCCGACCCCTCGCCCAAAAGCACCACCGACCGCCCCTTTTACACCACCGATGCCTTCGCCGATCACGCCCGCCGCTTCATCGACGAGCACAAAACGGGAGCGGAAAAGGACACACCCTTCTTCCTCTACCTCGCCTTCACCGCCCCGCACTGGCCGCACCACGCCCACGATCAGGAACTGGAAAAATACCGCGGCAAGTACCGCATGGGCTGGGACAAGCTCCGCGAGCAACGCTACGCCCGGCAGCGGAAATCCGGGCTCATCCCCGCCTCGTGGAAACTCTCGCCCCGCGACCGCGAAGTCCCCGCCTGGGACACGCTCGACGAAGAGAAACAAGCGGAATGCGACCTGCGCATGGCGGCCTACGCCGCGATGATCGACCGTGTGGACCAGAAGATCGGCGACCTGATCGCGACCCTGAAAAAACACGACTCCTTCGACAACACCCTCATTCTTTTCCTCTCCGACAACGGCGCCTGTGCGGAAGTCTCCCTGCTCGGCGCGGGCGATCCGGTGAAAGACCGCGCGCCGGAAACCCAGCTCACCCTCCCCAGCTACGGCAAAGCCTGGGCCAACGCCTCCGCCACGCCCTACCGGCTTTACAAACACTTCGCCCACGAAGGCGGCTCGAATACCCCCTTCATCGCCCACTGGCCCGCCCGCATCAAGGGTGGCCGCGACTGGTATCGCGAACCGGCGCACCTGATCGACATCATGGCCACCGTCGCCGATCTCACCGGCGCGGCCTATCCCTCCGAATTCAAGGGCCGCAGGATCAAACCGGTGGACGGCATCCCGCTGACACCCGCCTTTGACGGCAAGCCGCTCGTCCGCAAACAGCCGCTCTTCATGGAGCACGAAAACCACGCCTTCATCCGCGACGGAGAATGGAAACTCGTCGGCCGGGGCGTCGCGCCGCCGCGCGGCCTGCAAAGAGACCGCTGGCAGCTCTATCGTATCACCGAAGACGGCACCGAACTGAACAATCTCGCCAAGGAACAACCGGACCGGGTGGCCGCCATGTCCACCCAATGGGAAGCCTGGGCGAAGAAAGTCGGCGTCTACCCGAAACCGGGGCCCGGCAACCGGTGAGCTCCATTTGACCTCTCCCGCTCGCCTTCGTGTCGTTCGCCGCGCGGCTCAATCGACATATGGATCCTCAATCCCCTCCGCCGCAGCCTCCCCCGCCGCACCCGCTGCTGCTTCCGCCGCCGCCGCACCCGAGGAAGACCCCGCCTCCTCCACAGCCGGAACCGCCGCCCCTGCCTCCCCGCCCTCCCCCGCGCATGGCGAGAATGATCATCAGGACGACAAAGCCCGCGAAAATTCCGAAGCATACCAGGGATCCGCTGTCGACCAGCCCCAGCGCCCGCCCGCACCCCGCGAGCGCCGGCGCCGCCGCCAGCCCGAGCAGCACCCAGGCGGTTTTCCGTACCGTCCGTTTTGGCAGCACCCAATGGCTCCGCGCGTCGACTTTTCGCATCGCACCCGAAAAACGCTCCCCCATCGGCGGCCAGACATCCACCGGCGGTTCCTCGCCGAAGATTCGACTGTAGCTCTTCAAAGTCCGCCCGTACCAACCCTCGAACTTCCGATCCTCTGCCGGACCACCTTCCGTCGGTCCATGATGGAGCGGCTTGCCGAGAATCTCCCCGCACATCTCGTCCCAATAAGACCGCGTGTAACAGAGGTGCAGGTGCCAGGCTTCGTCCACTGCCTCCGATGGCGTCACCGGATGCCCGGCGCGCATGGCGAGATACACGAAGCGCTTGTATTCCCCGACCACCCGTCTGGCGAAGTCCGGCGACCAGCCGTTCTCACGAGCCAGCCGCGCGCTGAAAGGCAGGGAGACCCCCGGTTTGTCGATCTCCAGATTTTCGATCCGGGCGAGCAATTCATTTTTCATGCGGTGGCATGCGAGCACGATCCGCGGCCGTCTGTCGCCTCGAAAATACGGTCGAAGTTCCAACAGCGCTCCACGGCCCCGGCCCGGCAAAATGGCCGAATCTCCGGAGGCCCGCACGCCGCAGCGTCCCCTCTCCCGACTTTGTGAAAATTTTCACAAACCCCTTGCCCGCGGGCCGCACTTGGGGCCTGATTCCGCCGCCGGGATTTTCATGAGCAGCACCTCCACGACCGCATACGAGGCCCCCGACACGGCCGCGAAGGCCGCCGATTATCAGGCCGAAACGGGCGACCTGATGGGCGAGAAAATGGTCCTGAACATGGGCCCCTCCCACCCCGCCACCCACGGCGTGCTGCGCCTGATCCTCGAACTCGACGGCGAAAAAATCTCCAAGGCCGAGCCCGACGTCGGCTTCCTCCACCGCGGCGACGAGAAAATCGCCGAAAACATGCACTACAACCAGTTCGTCCCCTACACGGACCGGCTGGACTACCTCGCCCCGCTCGCCAACAACGTCGCCTATGCCTGCGCGGTCGAAAAACTCATGGGCTGGGAACTCCCGCCCCGCGGCCAGGCCCTGCGCGTGCTCTGCTGCGAACTCGCCCGCATCTCCTCCCACCTCCTCGGCATCGGCGTCTGCGCCATGGACGTGGGCGCGATGACCGTTTTCCTCTACACCTTCACCGAGCGGGAAAAAATCTACAACCTCTGCGAGCAGCTCACCGGGGCGCGCTTCACCACCTCCTACACCCGCGTCGGCGGCCAGCTCCGCGACATGCCGCCGGGCTTCGAGCAGGCCGTCCGCACCTTCCTCGACGAATGCTCCGCCACCCTCGAGGAGGTCTCCAAGCTGCTCGACAAAAACAAAATCTACCAGGACCGCATGTGCGACATCGGGGTGATCTCGAAGGAAGCCGCCATCGCCTGGGGTCTCACCGGCCCGAACCTGCGCGCCTCCGGCGTGCCGCGCGACCTGCGCAGGGACCGCCCCTACCTCGGCTACGAAAAATACGACTTCGACGTCCCCATCGCCGAAGAGGGCGACTGCTACGCCCGCTACCAGATCCGCATGGAGGAAACCCGACAGTCGCTCGAAATCTGCCGCCAGGTCCTCGACACCATGCCGCCCGGCCCCGTCAACCTCGCCGACTCCAAAAGCATGCTCCCCGACAAGGAAAAGGTGCTCATGTCGATGGAGGAACTCATCCACCACTTCATCGTCGCCACCCAGGGCATCGACGCCCCGCCCGGTGAAGTCTATTTCGGCGCCGAAAACCCCAAGGGCGAACTCGGTTTCTACATCCACTCCACCGGCGGCGGCGTTCCCCATCGCCTGAAAATCCGCAGTCCCTCCTTCTGCAACCTTTCCCCGCTGTCCGTACTCCTGCCCGGCCACATGGTTTCCGACATCCCCGCCATTCTCGGGTCGCTCGATTTTGTGATGGGCGAATGCGACCGGTGAACGTATAGGTAACCCGTTATGAAAAAGACGATTCTGATCAGCCTGATGCTGGCGGGTGTCTCCTTCGCCGGCTTCGAAAAATGGACCAACAAGGACGGCAAGACCGCCGACCTCGAATTGGTCAAGGTCGTGGACCAGGACGGCGAGAAGGCCGGCGAGTTCAAGATGCGCAACGGCCAGACCATCACCCTCAAGGCATCCGACCTCTCGGAAGCCGACGCGGCGCGCCTCGCCGAATGGCAACCCGCGGGGGAAGAGAAAGCCGCAGCCGCCGCACCGAGCGTTTTCGACAGCGTGCTGGATGGCAACCTCGCGATCCTGCAGGGCAAATCGCTCAAGCGAACCAAAGACGTGGCGAAGCCCACCAAATACTACCTCTTCTACTACACCGCCTCCTGGTGCGGCCCGTGTCAGAGATTCACGCCTTCGCTGGTCGAGTTCTACGAAAAGAACAAACCCGGCAACGACAGCTTCGAAATCGTCCTTATCAGCAGCGACCGTGACGAAAAGGACATGGAGGAATATGCCGTGGACAAGTCCATGACGTGGCCGCACCTCCGGCTCAACCGGGTCGAGAAATTCCGCAAGGAGTTCCGGCACCCCGGCGGCGGCATCCCGAATCTGGTGCTCACCGACCTCGAAGGGAACATCATCAAATCCAGCTACGAAGACGGGGAATACAAAGGCCCCACCGTGGTCATGAACCATCTCGGTTCGCTCCTCAAGTAGCCCGCCGCAGAATCGTCCCAATCATGTCCACCTCGATCCTCGAAGAAAACGTCGCCTCTCCCGAGACCCCCGGCTCGAAATTCTTCCCGCCCTTCGTGCCCACTCCGGCGCTTGAAGCGGAGGCCGACAAGCGGCTCGCCCAGTTTCCCGAGGATCAGAAGCGCTCGGCCGTCCTGCCGCTGCTCCATTTCATCCAGCACCATCACGGCTTCATCTCCGCCGAGGCGATCGAGTGGGTCGCCGCCCGCCTCGGACTCCAGCCGGTGAAGGTGCTGGAGGTTGTGACCTTCTACCCCGGTTTCCGCCAGTCGGCGCCGGGGAAGATCCACATCCGCATCTGCCGCACTCTTTCCTGCGCCATGGGCGGCTCGCACGAGCTGATGGAAAAACTCTGCGAACTCACCGGCATCGACCGCTTCCACGCTGACGCACATCACCATCCCGTGACCGTCTCGCCCTGCGGGAAATGGTCCGTCGAATTCGCCGAATGCCTCGCCTCCTGCGGCACCGCCCCGGTCTGCCTGGTCAACGACGACTTCCACGAAGGCATCACCGCCGACAAGGCCGCGAACCTGCTGGCCAGGTACGGGGACTGAGCCCCTGCGCTCTCCCGGCCGTCATTCCCATGGCAGTCGTCGCGTCAAACCATTCGGGGAACGGAAATGTCACGTGCCGGGATTGGCCTGGAGAAGCATGACAAAGCCATGCTTGCCGGCGCGTTTCCTCCATCCCATGAAATGGCTGCCCGCTTTCCTGCTTTTCACTGTGCTTCCGCTTGCCGCCACCGACCTGCCCCTGCTCATCGCCCACCGCGGCGCCTCCCACGCGGCGCCTGAAAATACCCTCTCCGCCTTCAAGCTCGCCTGGGAAGAAGGCGCCGATGGGATCGAGGGCGACTTCCATCTCAGTTCCGATGGCGAGGTTGTCTGCATCCACGACTTCGACACTCAGCGCACCGCGGGCAGGAAACTCGTCATCTCCGAAACCCCGTGGAGCGAACTCTCCACCCTCGATGTGGGCTCGTGGAAAGATCCGCGCTACGCCGGCGAGAGAGTTCTACTCCTCGGCGACGTGCTCGGCGCGCTGCCGCCGGGCAAAAAATTCTTCGTCGAGATCAAATCCGGCCCCGAAACCGTGGAACCCATCGCCAAAATCCTGGCGGAGAAAAAAGCCGATCCCGCCCGGGTGGTGCTCATCTCCTTCCACGACGAAGTGATCCGCGCCTGCCGAGAAAAGCTGCCGGCCTACGAAGCGCACTGGATTTCCTCGCTCAAGGAATTCGACCAGGGAAGCAACGCCGAATCCTACGCCAAACGGCTCGAAGCCACCGGCGCGAACGGCTTTCAATTCCAGGCCACCTCTCCCGTCACCGCCGAATGGCTAGCGGCGCTGCGCGCAAGGAAACTTCCTCTGACCTCATGGACCGTGAATGACGCCGCCCTGGCCCTACGGATGATCGGTCACGGGGTGAGCCACATCACCACCGACCGCCCTGGCCCGTTGCGGGCCGAGCTGCTCGCGGAGTGATCCGCATTGCACCCGCGGAGCGGCCCGGTAGCGTCGCCTCCGTGCAAGCGAAGACGGTATCCCTGTTGAAGGAGCTGACCGAGGCCCACTCCGTGCCCGGCCACGAGGACGAAGTGCGCGCGATTTTCGCCCGCGAACTGAAAAAGACCGGACGTCTTTCCGCCGACAAGGCCGGTTCCGTCTTCTGCGAACTGGAGAGCAAAGGTCCGCGCGTGCTGATCGCCGGCCATATGGATGAAGTCGGCTTTCTGGTGCAGAACATCACGCCGGACGGCTTCCTCCAAATCCACCCTGTCGGCGGCTGGTGGGAGCATGTGATCGTCGCGCAGCGCGTGGAAATCAAGACGCGGAGCGGCCGTAAAATTCCCGGCGTCGTTTCCTCGAAGCCGCCGCACTTCCTGCCGGAAGCGCAGCGCCGCCAATTGATGAGCATCGACCAGATGTTCGTCGACGTCGGTGCCACGTCGCGGAGGGAGGCGATGGAGGATCTCGGCATCGCGCTCGGCGATCCGATCGCGCCGTGGTCCCCCTTCACACCGATGGCGAAGAAGGATCACTACATGGCAAAAGCGTTCGATAACCGCGTGGGCATGGCCGGCGCGATCCTGTCCGGGCAGATCCTCGCCAAAACAGAGCGACCGAACCATATCATCCTCGCCGGCACCGTGCAGGAGGAAGTCGGCCTCCGCGGCGCGAAACCGGCGGCGGTCCATGCCAAGCCGGATGTCGCGATCGTGCTGGAGGGTCCGCCGGCCGACGACACCCCGGGCTTTTCCCGCGCCGACAGCCAGGGCCGCCTGGGCGGCGGCGTGCAGATCCGGCTTTTTGACCCCAGCGCGATCTCGAACCCTCGCCTCGCCGCGCTGGCCATCCGCACCGCGGAGGAGGAAGGCATCCCCCACCAAATCACCGTACGCCGCGGGGGCGGCACGGACGCGGGCTCTTTCTCGCTGGCGAACGAAGGCATCCCCTGCGTGGTCCTCGGCACGCCGGCCCGCTACATCCACTCGCACAATGCGATCATCGATCTGAACGACCAGCTTCATCTTGTCTCCCTGGCCGTCGCACTGGCGCGGCGTCTCGACGCGAAGACGGTGAAGGGACTGACGACTTTTCTCTGATCGTCGAACCCCGGCATGAGCAGCGTCTTCACCCGCATCATTCATCGGGAACTCCCGGCGGAGATCGTTTGGGAAGATGCCGAATTCATCGCGATCATGGACGCGAACCCGATGAGCGACGGCCATTTGCTCGTCATTCCCAAGGTCGAACAGGATTCGATCTTCGGGCTCCCGCCCGATAGATATCGCCGGATATGGAACCTTGTGCGTTGGCTGGAAAAACCTCTACTACGCGCGATTGGATGCCCCAGAATCGGAATCGCCGTCGAAGGTTTTGGTGTTCCACACGCGCACATTCATATGGTTCCGCTGTATCATGGAGGGGATCTGGATCCCCATCGCGCCCGCAAGGCTCCCAAAGAAGCGCTCGCGGAAGCGGCTCGCCGTATTCGCTCTGAAATCGGAAGAGAACCGAAGGCTCCGGATGTCTTTGAAATATGAGTTTCTCCAGCCCCGGGCATTCCGGCTGCCGGCCTGCGATCCATGAGCATCCCCAAACGCGTCAACGTCATCGGCACCAGCGGCTCGGGGAAATCCGTCTTCGCGCGGCGGCTGGCGGAAACGCTGGGGCTTCCCTATGTCGAGATGGACCGTCTATTCTGGAAAGCGGACTGGCAGCAAAGCCCGGAAGAGGAATTCACAGCCGCGCTGCGCGAGGCGCTCGCGGGCGATGCCTGGGTGGTGGATGGCAACTATAACAGAACCCAACCCGTCAAATGGGAGCGCGTCGAATGCGTGATCTGGCTGGACTTCTCCCTCCCCGTCACTCTCCTGCGGGCGCTGCGGCGGGCCATCAATCGCTCCTGGACCCGAAAGGAATTCTGGCCGGGCACCGGCAACCGGGAGTCCTTCGCCCGGCTTTTCTCCCGCGACTCGATCGTCCTTTGGACGCTCCAATCCTATGGCCGGAACCGCCGGCGCTACCGGGCGCTCCTGAAGGACCCGGCGCGGGGCTTCGAAATGGTGAGGCTTTCGTCGCCGCGGGAAGCGGAGCGCTTTCTGGCGAAGCTTGCCGGGCCGGGGGGATTGGTGTGAGGTGCGCGCCGTGTTCGCGGCATACGTGCATGATCTGAACCCGGTGCTGGTGAGATTCACCGATGCGATCCAGCTCCGCTGGTACGGGCTGGCCTATCTGGCGGCCTTTCTTGCGGGAGCCTGGCTGCTCAAGGTGCTGGCGCAGCGCAGGCTGTGGGTGCTGCCTCCCGCCGCGGCGGGCGATTTCATCGCGGCGGCGGCGATTTTCGGCGTCTTCATCGGCGGCCGTCTCGGCTACATGCTGTGGTACTACCCCCGCGACCATGGCTGGTCTTGGCTGGCGCAGGACCCGCTGATGCTTTTCCGCGTCTGGGAAGGCGGCATGGCCAGTCACGGCGGCATTCTGGGGCTGATGATTTTCACTTGGTTCTACGCGCGGAGGAAAAAGGTGAGCTGGACCGGCCTGGGCGACGGGCTCTGCGTGGTGGCACCACTCGGTTTGCTCTTCGGGCGCCTGGCGAATTTCATCAACGGCGAACTCTACGGCCGCGTGGCGCAGGGCGTGGCCTGGGCGGTGAAATTCCCGAAGACACTGACCGAGGAACCGGCGGCAGAGGGACGGGACTTCCCGGCGGCGATGCAGGCCGTCGCGGACGCAGCGCCGGAACTGCGGGAAAGCTATCAGGCCATGATCGCCGGCGGTCTTCCCGAAACGGCATTCTTCGAGCGGATGCTGGCGGTGCAGCGGGAAAATCCGGCCGTGTCGCAGGCGATCGAGCCCTTCCTGCTGCCGCGCCATCCTTCGCAACTCTATGAAGGGCTGTTGGAAGGCGCGGTGCTATTCGCGATCCTGTGGTTCGTCCGCACCCGCTGGTCGAAGGCGCCGGACGGTCTGCTGACGGGTCTCTTTTTCGTACTCTACGCGGTCTTCCGGATCTTCGCCGAGCAGTTTCGCGAACCGGACTCGAAGTGGGTGATCGAGGGCGTGCTGACCAGCGGCCAATTCCTCTCGCTGTTCATGATCGCCATCGGCACGGGCTTCCTCGGCCATGCCTGGCGGAACGCGAAACGCCCGGCCTGAGACAATGGCCGGCCTGGCGCCACGACGGGAATTCCCTTCAGCGCGGGATCGCCAGCCCCTGCCCCGGGCGGATGATGGTGCCCGAAAGGCGGTTCGCCTTCTGGATCGCACCGACGGAGGTGCCGTGGCGCTTGGCGATCGCATAGAGCGTGTCGCCTTTCTTCACCACATAGCGGGACGAGGAAGGCTTGGGCGCGGGTTTGGCTGCAACCGGTTTCGGCTTCGGCTTGGGAGCCGCGACGCTGGTCACGGGTTTGGGCTTCGGCGTATTCGCCGCCACCGTCGGCGCCGGGCGCGGCTGGGGCCGGGTGTGCACTACCGGAGTCGTGGTGGTGGGACGAGGAACGGAAGGCGGTGTCACGACCGGCGGCGGCGTGTTCTGGACGAGAGCCGGAGCATCGGGTGTCGGCTCGCTGACCGGGGCTTGCGGAGCCCTGCGCCATTGCGCGGGATTATCGGCCCATGCCTCGACATAATTGCCGCGGGCATCGAAAGGGCCGGTGCCGGAAGGATGTCCCGCCAGCGAACCGCCGCCGCTGTTCGTGCACGAAGGCAGCAGCAGAACGGCCGAAGCGGCAGGCATAAAAAGCCAACGCATGCGCATGGGCGAACTATGCGGGCCATGGTGCGGCTCCGCAAGGCCGGAAAGCCGCGGACTGCCGGCCGCCGGCGGATTTGCCCTTGATTTCAGCGGAACGCAATGGCAACCACGGCGCGTCCGTGAGGGGAAAAGGGGCATTAGCTCAGTTGGTAGAGCGTCTCGTTCGCAATGAGAAGGTCAGCGGTTCGAATCCGCTATGCTCCACTTCCCGGCCAGCAGGGCGGCTCAGGGAAAGAAACCTTTAACCTTGTCGAGTAAACCTTCGGAAAGCCGACTCAAGTCCGGGGTCTCGCCGGCGAGCAGGGAATCCACGACACCATGGTATTCCGGCGGCACTTTGGATCTGACGAATTCGGCGACGGTCCTGATCGCGCCATCGACCTGTTCCCCGCTGAGGCCCAGCGCGGCGAGTTTTTCTTTTAGTTCGTTCATCGTCTCGGGGTGAAGTTGAAGTGCCGGGAACAGGACTTGAACCTGCATGCCTTGCGGCGCCTGATCCTAAGTCAGGTGCGTCTGCCAATTCCGCCATCCCGGCATCGCGGCAAGCGTAACGAATCGGGCATGCCTGGCAAGCCATGCTGCGACAGGAAATTCCCTCGCCACCCCCGGTCCATTCCGCTAGCTGGAGCATCGAACGGTCTTCGCCGGCTCCGGGTTTCATGAATCGCTTCGGCAAACGCGCTCTTTTCATCACCGCCATCGTCACTTTCGTCGTCACCTCGGCGATATGGATCGGGGTCGGCGCGGCGGGCTATCATCTTCTGTTCAGGGATCCGCCAGGTTTCGAGGTCACGGTCGATCAGCCGGAATCCGTCGAACTTGGCGATCGGTTCTCCCTCACGATCAGGGTGGCGAATCCGACAGGCAAACCGATCCGACTCGGCAGCATCGACGCTTATGACGATCTCCTCGACGGCTTCGAGGTATTGTCAACCGATCCCAAGCCGGACTCCAAGCAGAGGCTGTTGGGTTTTACCTCGTACTACTTCAAGGAATCCATCCCGCCGTCCGGAGATTTCACGTTCCGGCTCGATCTTCGCGCGAAGGAAGCGGGCGACTGGGGCGGCGACATCGACTGCTGTACTCCAGGTGGGAATTTCGTCACCCATTACACCGAGATCGGCGTCATCGACCCCGCGCTCGAAGCGGATCAGATCGAAACCAGCGGAAACGCCCCTCCCTCGCCCCACGACGCTTCCAGAAAATGAAAGCGGCTGCCGAGGTGTGCGGGATGAACAAGCGTCTGGAAGGCGCGGACCTGCCTGCGGGTCTCCTCGTCATGCCGTCCTTCCAACGATAACAGCCAGGGGCCTGCCGCGCGGGTGAGAAAACGCGCCTGGTCCTCGAAGCGGACGATTTCCCCGCCCGCGGCGCGCAGGGCCTCCGCGACGGCGGTGAAATCGACATGGGCGGTGATGTCCTGCCCGCCGGGATCTTCCAGCGGCTCATCACCCGCCCGGTGGCGGCGGAAGGTGCGCAGGGTGCCTTCCGTGCGGGACTCGTGATAGTAAGCGGCGGCGGCGAAGCCGTAGTCGATCCACAACATCCGGCCCAGGCTCAGGCAGGGAGCTAGGGAGAGGAAGAACGCTTCGAAACCGCTCCTTACCTCCGTCCGGTAGCCTGCGGGGCGCAGGGACGGACCGCCCGGAAAATCACCGAGCTTCTCCCAACGGAAAGCTCCCTCCGCGGAAAGTCCCACGCCCAGCTCGCGCCAGCCCGTACCATCCGACTCGATGACGTGGAAGGGCAGCGCGTCGAGCACTTCGTTGGCAAAGAGAAAACCCGGGCGCGGATCGGCGGCGAGCGGTGCGGGGCTGGAAAAAACCTCCGCCGCGATGCCCTTGCCGACGAGTTTTTCCCGCTGTGCGGCGGCCAGGCGCGGCAGCGGCTCGATGGTTACATACTCAAGGCCCTCCGCGGCGGGCGTGCCTGCGAGGGCGTCGAGAATATCGGCCGCCAGCGTGCCGTCGTGCGCCCCGAGCTCGACGATCCGCCACGGCCGCGGGCGGCCGGCGCTTTCGTGCCAGACATCAATGTGGCGGGCGAGGAGCCGCCCGAAAAGCGGGCCGACGCTGACGCTGGTGAAGAAATCCCCTTCCCTGCCGACCTGGCGCGCGTGCCGGGCATAGTAGCCCTCCTGCGGGTCGTAGAGCGCCGCGGCCATGAAATCGGGAAAGGGCAGCGGCCCCTCCGCCCGTATTCTGGCGACAATCCTCTCCGCCAAGCCCGGTGTTGCAGGACCGCCCGGCGGGGGGTATTGCACGGGGGAGCCGGAGAGCGTCCGGCGTTCATTTCGATCGGATTCCGGCATGGCCAACAGCGAGAAAAACACGCGGAAAAAGCTGAAGAAGCGCCGTTTCTACAAGCGCAAACGGTTCTGGCTGTCCCTGATGTTGCTGGGCGTTCTCACCGCCGGCATCGGCTTCATCGCGGCGGAGCGATACACCCGGCCCTACCGCGAACGGGCGGAGACCTACGACCTGGAGAAAATCAACGATCTGGAAATCCCGAGCATCATCTATGACCGTAATGGCGCCGAGATCGGGCGCATCTTTGTCCAGAACCGAAGCGTCATTCCCATCGACGAGGTGCCGCAGATCTTCATCGACGCCCTACGCGCCGGCGAAGACCAGCGCTTCTGGACCCACGACGGTCTCGACTACATCGGCATCGTCCGCGCCATGCTTCTCAACTGGAAAGCCGGCAGGCAGACCCAGGGGGCCAGCACCATCACCCAACAGCTCGCACGCAATGCCTTCAGCCTCAATGAAGAAAGAAAGCGACTCGGGGAGACCGACATGCAGCGCAAGCTGGTCGAAGCCTTCCTCGCCCGGCGCATCGAGAAGCGTTACAGCAAGCGGCAGATCCTGGAATTCTATCTGAACCGGGTCTTTTTCGGCGGCGAGTACTACGGCATCCGCTCCGCCTCGCTCGGCTATTTCGGCAAGGAGCCGAAGGATCTGGATGCCTTGGAGAGCGCGGCCATCGTCGGCACCATCAAGCTCCCCTCCTTCCTCTCGCCGACCAAAGATCCGGACGGCAACAAAACCTCCCGCAATCTCGTGCTCGGGCGCATGGCCGACCTCAAAGCGCTAACGCGCGCCGAGGCGGTCCGCCTCTCCACCACGCCGCTGAAACTCAACCCCAAGCCCCTGCGGCGCGGCACGTCCCATCTCCACGAGCGCATCACCGACGAAATCCGCCGCGTGATGGGAGACGATGCGCTGGCCGACGGAGGTTTCGCTATCCATACCTCGATCGACGCCTCGGTGCAAAGGACGCTTGAACAGGCGCTGGAAGAACGCCTGAAAGCCGCGGAAGCCCGGCCCGGGTATGCCAACCAGAAGCGAGCCAGTTACCGCCGCTCCACCGATATCCCGCCGGAATACCTCCAGGGCGCGGCCCTGATGATCGATCACGAGAACGGCGAGGTCATCGCCCATGTCGGCGGCCGCAGCTATGCCGACGCGCCCTTCGACGTGATCGAGCTTGGCCGCCGCCCGCTCGGCACCGCCTTCCACCCTTTCCTCTACGCCGCCGGCCTCCAGCGCGGGCTCACGCCCGCCACCATGGTGCTCGACGAGGAAATGGACAACCGCTTCGTCATGATCGGCGGGCTCGAAGGCATCCCCGGCGAATGGGGCATGGAAGTCGCCCGCCCCTCGGTGAAAAGAGCCGACATCACCGCCCGCCAAGCGCTGGAATACTCCAAAATCGCCGCCAGCGTGCGCTTCGCCGGGCTTGCCGGGCTGCAGAACGTGGTCGACACCGCCGAAGCCTTCGGACTGCCCATGAAGGAGGCCGAGCTGCTGCCCCGCATCGCCGTCGGCTGGGAGGCGGCTTCTTTGAAGGAAGCCGTCCGCGCCGTCTCCGCCTTTGCCCGCGGCGGCGAGACCGCGCCGCTCTCCCTCAGCTACGTGGACCGCATCCAGAACGCCGAGGGCCGCTCCGTTTACCGCCGCCTGCCTGCCGAGCCGCGGCGTCTCGCGCCCATCGACAGCGCCACGGCCTTTCTCGTCCACGACATGATGCGCGGCGGCATGGAAAGGGGCAGCGCCGCCGGTCTGATGGAGCGGATGGCCGAAAAGCCCTTCACCGGCGCGGGCAAGACCGGCACCACCCACGATTTCTCCGACAACTGGTTCCTCGGCTACAATGGCCGCATCTCCTGCGGCGTCTGGCTCGGCTTCCTGCAGCCCGGCAAGTCGATCTATCAGGGAGCGTTCTCCAGGGATCTCGCCATGCCGGTGTGGGAAGCGGGGATGAATGCCGCGGCGGCGAACTTCGGCGGACGGGTGGTCGCCCAGCCCGACAGCGTCGAAGTCATCTCCATCTGCCGCGTGTCCGGCCAGCGCTCGACGCCGTACTGCTACGAGCCGGTCGAGGATCCCGCAACGGGCCGGCCGCGTTCGCGGCCCGCGGCGTACGACGAATATTTCCGCAAGGGTTCCACTCCCCCGCCCTTCTGCCAGTTGCACTCCGGCACGGAAGCGGGACCGGCGCTGACCGGCTCGATGGGGCTCAGCCAGCTTGCCGTGATCGACACCACACCGGTCCGGTCGAAAGCGCCGGTGCTGCTGGGGGACGATCCCTACCACACAGAGATGACGCTCGCTGAAGGCGGGCGGCGCCCGCCCGGCGCCGTCCGAGCCAGCGTGCTCGACAACTTCGACCTGGAAGAGGATAGCGAACCCCTCCGCCTCCCATGGCCGAAGCGGCTGGAGATTTCGCCGGAGTGAAACAAGGTGGGCGGAATGTCGGCACTCCTTACCGCAGGGCGCAAGTCCCTAGCCTCCGGGAAAATCAATCCGACAAGGACTCCACCCCCTCGCGTGCGGCGGCGCGATCCGTTTCGGATGCCAAGCCATCGATCCACGCGGCGACCGCGGCGGGATCATCGCGGTTCCATCCGGCGGCGAGATTGAGCACGGCCCAGCGGCGCGCTTCGCCTTCCGGCAGCGTAGTCACCCAGCGGGAGACGGCGGCGGGGTCCTCCGATGCCCAGTGCGCGGCGGTACTCGCGGTGCTGCGGATCATATCGGGCCCGGAAAGGCCATCGGCAATCCGGCGATCGACGATTTCGGCGCTCACGGGATGGGATAGATAGCCGGAATCCTCGGCAAGCCGCCGGATTCCTTCCGGCGAGAGGGCGCGCACCGCCTCGACGGCTTCGGCGGTGGTCCGGGGCGACCAGTAGTCCCCGGAGACTTGGTAGCGGCGCAGTTTCCCCTCGATGACCTGCTGAAATACCTCGGCGACCGGGTATTCGGAAAGGTTCCGGGGAGCTTCCTTGCCGCTGATCTGGACGAGCGCCGCCTCCCGGAAGGGATCGTCCAGGGTTTCGGCCCATTGGCGGGCCTGCACGGCATCCCGGTCGGCGAAAATCGGGGCGAGCTTGTTGATGAGATCCCGGCGGGCGCCGTCTTCAAGACCTTCGAGCGTCCGGTAGGCTGCGATGGCCTTGGCGATGTCGTTTCGCGCGAGGTCCCCGACCGCCTCCACGCGCACCTTCAGCGCTTGTTCGGAGGTCATGCCCGCGCCTTCGAGATCCGCGGCAAGCCAGGCTTCGCCGGCATGCTGGGTGAGGTTGTGGAACGAATCGCTTTCTCCCAAAGCGGCAACCCATCCGGGAGGCAATTCGTGGAGATGACGGACCAGGGATTTGCCCACTTCGTAGCCATCGACCAGGCGAAGGAACGCGGCCTCGCCATCCGGCTCCTTTGCCAGCCAGGCAAGGCAGGCGGTCGTATCCTTCTTCGCCCAATGGCAGAGGGCGCTCTCCCGCGCCCAGACGCTGAAATCGTCTTGCCATGTCCTGCTGCGTTCCAGCAGAGCGAGGGAGTCCTGTGCGGCGAGGGCCTGGAACACGGAGTCGTCATCGAGGCGGCTCCACAGATTCCGGTCGGCCTGGAGTTCGTCGAGGCGGGCGAAAACGGCGGCAGGGTCGGTCCCGGCGAGCGCGGTGAGGGCGTGGCCGAAGAGCATGCCCCGCAAATCCGGGCGCTCGTCCGCCGCCTGCAGTGCGGCTCGCGGGTCGCTCATGGCCCAGCGCCGGGCGTATTCCCAGATGTCGTTGTGGTCGATTTGCCGCTCCCGCATGCCGGTAAGGCAGGCGATGGGATCAATTTCCAGAAAGCGGTCGCGCAGGGTGCGGTAAAAAGCGGCGGTGAGGATGTCGTCGGGGTGCTTGAAGAGTCCGGCATCCAGCCAGCGGGAGATTTCTTCAGGCGGGATGCGGTGGGCGAGGTCGATGGCGGCCTTGAGCGCGGCCCAGCGGTCGCCGGCGGCGCGGATGGGCGCCATGGCGGCAGCGACATTTCCCTGTTCGGGGCTCCCTGCATGCCAGGGCCGGCCGGGGCGCGCAGGGATGCCGGGGGTTTGGCCGGCGGCTTCCTCGCCATCCCCGGGACCGTACCGGGTGGCGAACCACCCGGCGCCGGCGAGGAAGCAGAGGGCAGGCAGGACGTGGAGACGGAAGGTCATGGCGCTTCGAGCCTGTCGGCGGCTTCTCGGATGATTTCGGGAACGTTCTTCGACGCAAGATAGGCGTCAAAATCCTCGGCATCCCAATCCCTCCAATCTTCGAGAAAAAGGCCGATGTGAGCGTTGAGCCCGCTCTTTTCCGGATCTTCCACCAAGGGGAGCAGGGAGACCGTAAGGTCGGAAATCCTGCCGACCGTTCTGCTCTGGTCCGAGAAGAAATCCACCACCATGCGGTCGCGGTCGGTCCCGGCCTGGTAATCGTGAAGCCAGGCGGCGAAGCTCTCGGGGTTTTTCCTTCCCCATCGCTCCGCCACGGTCCGGACGGCTTCGGCATCGCCGGCGCTGGCGGCGAGATCTTCGGCGATTGCCATGGTTTCCGCGGGCGCGGCGGCGATGAGGGCGTCGTAAAAGGCCATGCGGGCCGGAACCCCGCCGGTGAAAGTGGTGCCATCTGGCAGGTGCAAAGCTCTTCCGCCGCCGGGCAGGTGCTCGTCGAAAGCGGAGATCTCCCGGAAAATTTCCAAAGCGGCTTGCGGATCGCTGGAGGCGAGCGCCCGGCCGATGGTCGAGAGCAGATCGGCCCGGCGGGACGGCGATGTTTCGGCGCGGGCGATCTCGCCCGCCTTGTCAGGGTCGGTGGCGGCGAGGGACTTGACCCAGGCTTCCTGAAAACTCCGGCGCTTGGCCCCGGGCGGCATGGAATCGAGCAGGGCGGCCGCTTTCCCGGGATGCTCGCGCAGGATGGTGGCGAAGAGCGCGTCCCGCTCCGCCTCGCCGATGACTTCGCGGTCCCATGCTTTCCATGAACCAGGCGAGGGCCGCTTCGGGTTCTTCCCTGGCCCAGGCGCGAAGGGTGCTGTGATCCCAGCGCATGCCGTATTTGCGTTCCTGGTCGATTGCTTCCCGAAAGCGTCCTTCGGCGCAGAGGCCCTGGGAGATGTCCCGGATCATCCAGCTCTTCCCCAGATCGGGGAACTCGTCCATCAGGGCGAGCGCCCGGTCGGGATCGGTCTGGCCGATAGCGCGCAGGACGGCGCGAAGCATGTTCCTGTCGCCGGAGTCCCGTGCGGTAGCGAGGGCTTTTTGCGGTTCGTTGCGAGCCCATGCCCACCAAAAAATGTCGGCTTTCCCGTACCTCTCGGCGGCGGCGCGGGCGGCGTCGTGATCGAGCGCGGTCCAGCGGAGCATGATGAGGGGGATGGCGGGGTCCCATTCCTCCTGAGCGGCGAGTTCGTCCCAGAGAGCTGCGAGTTCGGCGCTGCCGGCATCGGCGACACGTTGCACGAGCATGCCGTAGCGCCCGGGTTGGACGGGGTTGGAGAGATCGAGCCGCGCGGGGTCGGGAGCGTGGTCAGTGGGGAGGGGAGGCTTGCCGCGTTCCGTGGTGAGAGGAGCATGAGCGGCGGTCGTTTCCGCGCCGGGGCGGGCGATCAGGCCAGCCAAAGCACCGGCGAGGAGCCCTCCGATAAGCGCGAGGGGGAAATGCAGCGATTTGCCCGCCATAGGATGATCCATAGGCTTTCATCCGTCCACAGAGATGGCAAGGAGATAGGTGCGTACGCAGTCCCGGCTTCAGCCGTGTCGAATCGTCCGGAGAAGCCATCGCCGCCCGCGCCTCGTCCGGCTACTACGTAATTCATCAAAGGGCGGCGACGCTTTCCCGGGGGATGCCGCGCATTTCGAAGATACGGAAGATGGTGTCTTCGATCAGATTGTTCGGGCAGGAGGCGCCGGCGGTGATGCCGATGACGGCGGGACCGCCCCCGAGCAGGATTTCGGGATAGGCGCTGGCGCCCTCTTCCTTGCGGTGGATATCGAAGTGGACGATGCGCTCCAGCGATTCGAGGCAGGCGGCGTTGCGGATGAAGAAGGTGGGCAGCTCCTGCTCGCCTATCTCGACGAGGTGCGTCGTGTTGGAACTGTTGTAGCCGCCGACGACGAGCAGCAGGTCCATCGGCTTGCGCAGCATTTCGAAGAGCGCGTCCTGCCGCTCCTGGGTGGCGCCGCAGATGGTGTCGAAGACCTGGAAATTTTCCGCCAATCCGTCACGGACGGTGATAGCGTCGCGTACACGGCGCTGGATTTCCTCGGTCTCGCTTTTAAGCATGGTGGTCTGATTGGCCACGCCGACGCGGCGGAGATGGATGTCGGGGTCGAAGCCCTCCGACACGGCGTCCTTGAAGCGGTCGAGGAAGGCCCGCTTGTCGCCGCCGCGACGGATGTAGTCGCAGACGAAATCGGTCTCGGCGAGAGTGAGGATAATGAGGTAGTGGCCCTTGCCGTCCTCGCCCTGGGCGCGTGAGGCGGTGGCGCGGGTTTCCTCATGACCGGCCTTGCCGTGGATGATGGAGGTCACGCCGTCCTTGGCGTAGCCGCGGACGCGCCGCCAGACCTTCATGACGTCGCCGCAGGTGGTATCGACGACGTAGCAGCCGAGCCGCTCGATTTTTTCCATGAAGTTCGTCGGCGCGCCGAAGGCGGGGACGATGACGACATCCTCTTCGGTGAGCTGGTCATAGTCGGTGGTGAGCTGTTCCCACGGAAGAGAGACGATGCCCATGTCGACGAGCTGGCGGTTGACCTCGGGATTGTGGATGATCTCGCCGATCAGGAAGATGCGGTTTTCAGGAAAGACGCGGCGGGCGGCGTAGGCGAGGTCGATGGCACGCTCAACACCGTAGCAGAAGCCGAATTGCTGGGCGAGGCGGACGGTGGTGTTGCCGAGGGTGACCTCGCCGCCGTGTCCGCGGATTTTTTCGACGATGGAGGAGCGATAGTGGCGTTCGACCTCAGCGTTCACCTGGGTCATGACATCCGGACGGCGGACGTTCACGCGGGGACGCTTGGACTTTTCGGCGGCGGCTTCGCTCATGTGCGGGGGATATAGCGCGGGGAAAGGCGACGACCAAACGATTTCGAACACGGTCAAGGAGCCGGTGGATCAGCGGAGAGCGCGGCGGAAAGGCAGCACCAGGACGGAGAAGCATAGAAAGGCGATGAAGGCCATCCAAAGCAGGTAGACGGGCCACGGGCCGAGGTGATCGAGCAGGCTGGGATTGACCGGCTTGCGGGCGAGGAAGCCGAAGTTGGTGCCGAGAGCGAGATTCACGCAAAAGGCGAGCGCGGCGTAGAGCAAGGTCCAGAGCCAGGCTTCGAGCGGACTTTTCCACCACGGTTTTTCCGGCCGCCAGCCGCCGACGATAGGCAGGTAGAGCGCCGCCCCGACGACGGCGAAGTGATGGACGAAAAAGGAAACGAAGGCGGGATGCGGGAAGCTGATGGAGATGGCGGGCGTGGCGAGCGCCTGGACGGTCGCAGCCAGCCCCCAGAAATAGGTGAGCAGGGCGAGACGGCGGTTTCCGGTGAGCAGGGCGAAACCGGCAAGGATGGCGGCGATGTCGCAGAGGTGGAAGGGCAGCGCGCTGTCGAGATCGTGGCCGCCCTCGACGGACGACCAGGCGGCCTGGCTGTAGCCGAAGGCGGCGAGATTGAAGAAGGCGAGAATCCCCCGGGCGAAGCGCTCCTTCGCGCCGCCGGCGAGACCGAGACGAATGAGAGCGAAGACTGCAAGCCCCCCGGCGAGCAGGGTCAGACCGTGCGTCGCGCCGAAGGGTTGGAAGGCCGATGGCATCGGATCAGGGGTGCTTTTCTTTGATCAGGAAGACCGCGAGCAAAGCGGAGGTGACAAGCAGGGTGGCGATGGGGCCGATGCCGCTGCGCAGGTCTTCGCCGACCCATACCGGGGAGAAATCCTCCAGCGGCACGCGGCGGTGGAGGAGGTTGAAGGATTTGAAGGCGAGAATCCATCCCGCATGCAGGCCGATGGGCAGCCACAGCGAGCGGGTGCGGATGCGGGCGGCGGCGAGAATGACCCCGATGAGGAAAAGGGCCAGGAATTCACCGAAAAAGAACAGCGGATCGATCCAATACCGCGCCACCGCACCGAGAAGCTGGAAACCGGCGAGCGGCGAAGCGCCATCGGGCGCGGCCCAGCCGTCCGGCGGCTTGAGGAAATGCACGGCGGCGAAAAGGAGGGAACAGCCGAGCACGGCCCGGCCGGTGGGCAGCGCCCGCAGCCAGAGACCGAGAATGAGTCCGCGGAAGAGCCATTCCTCGATCACGCTTGCGAAGAAGGCGGGCATCACGGCTTTCGAGGCCCAGCGGGAAAAGCCGCGGCTTTCCTTCGGTTCGAAGGCGCCCGCGGCCTGAAACAGTTCGCCAAGCCCCCACAACAGGCCGCCGGCAAGGACAAGGCCGGTGAAGAGATGCAGGAAACGGCGGCTTTTCGGCCGGAGTGGGGCGAGCTTGCTTTCCTCCGCGCCGGTTTGCGGGCAGCGGCGCAGACGGCGGATGAGCAGCGGAATGAGCAGCAATGCGCAGAGCAGCAAGGAACGGTCGAAGAAACGATGAAACTCAGAGCGCCCGGCGGCGGCGGCAAGCCATTCGACGGGGTTCGAGGCTTCCTCTTCGCTCACGGGGTAAGCAGCGGCGAGGGATTTTCCGGCCCGGAAAATCCACGGCGAAACGGCGGCGGCCAGCAGGATGCTGGAGACGAGGTGGAAGACAAGGGCACCGGCGCCGGACCGGAGAAAGCGGGTCACGCGGCGAGCTTGGCCCGGCGGGATCGGCCTTGTCGAGCGGAGTGGCAGCATCCCTGCCGCCACTCCTTTCGCACGCCGGAATCGGGCTTGCGCCCACAGGGGGAGAGCGCAGACGCTTCCGCCCGTGTTCCGCCGCTTCGCCCCCTACTACCGCCATCTCGGCGCGCTGAAGCTGCCGTTCGCGGGCGGCGTGCTGGCGGGGCTGATTTATGCCGTGGCCAGCGGTGCGGGATTGCCGCTCGTCACGGGTATCGTGTTGCCCATTCTCTTCAACGAACGGAAGGAGGATGAAGAACTCAACCGGTTCGAAGAGTGGATCACCACCTGGGCCGCCGACATGCCGCACGAGCGGCTCCTGCTCATCGTCTGCCTGTGGATTCCCCTGATATTCCTGATCCGCGGCGTGGCGGGCTACCTGAACGCCTTTCTGATCCAATACACCGGCCTGCGCGTGGTCGAGAAAGTCCGCACCGATATCTTCGCCAAGCTGCAATCCCTGCCTCTCGCCTTTTTCCACCGCAACCGCTCCGGCGACATTCTGGCCCGCCTGATGTCCGATACGGAGATCCTCCGCCAGGTGGTGGCCAATGCCAGCAATGACCTGATCCGCCAGCCCGCCACGCTGATCGCCGCGATCACGGTCCTGGTGATCAAGGCTGTGGAAAAAAGCAGCGTCTTCACCACGCTCATCGTCCTGCTGTCGGTACCGCTGTGCGTGATGGTCATCCGCATCACCGGCAAGAAGTTGGCCCGCCGCGCGAAGGCCCTCCAGCGCGAAGGCGGCGACCTCACCGCCGTGCTGGCGGAGAGCCTACAATCGCCTCTAGAAATCCGCGCCTACGGCCTGCAACAGCGGCAGATCGACGCCTTCCAGAGCCGCATCCGCAAAATACTGCGCCTTGCGCTCAAAGTGGTGAAATACCGGCAGGCCATCTCGCCATCGATCGAGATCGTGGCCGCCACGGGCTTTTCCATCGCGCTCTACGCCGGGGCGAAGGAAGGCATGTCGCTGGAGGATTTCATGGTGGTCGGCATGGCGCTCTACATGGCCTACGAACCGGTGAAAAAGCTGGGCATGATCCATTCGTTGCTCAAGCAGGGCGATTCCGCCGCGGAACGCATCGAGCACATCCTGCATGAGCCCGACACCATGCCGGACCTCGCATTCCCGGCGGAGATGCCGGAGTTGTGCGATTCCCTGCGCTTCGAAAACGTGTCCTTTTCGTATGGCGACGGCGCGGTGCTCAAAGACATCGATTTCACCGTGAAAATCGGCCAGGTCGTCGCGCTGGTCGGAGCCAGCGGTGCGGGCAAGACAACCTTCGTGCAGCTCATCCCGCGGCTCTACGATCCCACGGAGGGCCGGGTGCTTTTCGACGGCGTCGATCTGCGCGACGTGCGCAAGGCCGACCTGCGGGCGAAGATCGCTGTGGTGCCGCAGATGCCAGCGCTTTTCGCCGGGACCATCGCCGACAACATCCGTCTCGGCAAACCCGGCGCCAGCGACGAGGAAGTGATCCTCGCGGCCCAGCGGGCTCACGCCGACGATTTCATCCTCCAATTCGAAAAGGGCTACGACACGGAAGTCGGCGAGCGCGGCACGGCGCTTTCCGGCGGGCAACGCCAGCGTATCGCCATCGCCCGCGCTTTCCTCAAGGACGCGCCGATCCTCATCCTCGACGAAGCCACCAGCGCGCTGGATTCCGAAAGCGAGGCGCGCGTGCAGGATGCGCTCGGACATCTCGTGGAGGGGCGCACGACCTTCCTGATCGCGCACCGCTTCAGCACGATCTCCATCGCCGACCGCATCGTGTTCTTCTCCGACGGGCAGGTGGTGGCCGACGGCTCGCACGAGGAGCTGTACGCGCGCTTCGAGCCTTACCGGAAGATGTACGACCGACAGATTCTTTAGCTGGAGCGGTCCGGCTCCTTTTTCATTTTGAAGTGGGTCTCCGTTTCCTCGAAAACCGCGAACCCGAGCCTTTCGTACAATGCTTTCGCAGGGTTTGTCTTCAGCACCTGGAGAAAAACGACGCGGCGGGATTCATTCGCATCTGCCAGCAGGGCTCCGATCAGGGCGGAACCGATGCCTGCGTTCTGGTAAGGCGTCAGGAGTGCGACCCTTGCGAGAAACCAAGAGTCGTTGCCCTTGAGAACTTCCCACATGCCGACTGGTTTGCCATCGACTTCGATGATCTGAATCGCTTCTAGCCGGAAATTGTCGTCAAAACGTCTCCGCTGGTCGGCGTCGTCCCAGCCATAGATTCCCTCCACATAATCCCGCATCGCCGACTCGTGGAGGTTCCACAGGAACTCCCGCTCGGAGGCCGCGGCGTTTCGAAGGGAGTAGGCTTGGCCGGGCATCGGGTTCAAATGCGGTTTCGCAGTTCCTGCAACGCGCCGAAGACCGCTTCCACGCTCAGATCCGCCAGCACACCGCCGGGGGCCTGGATGGAAAGATGGGCCTGCGCATCCGGCGGCCACGGCCCGAAGCGCAGCGGCGAAGTCGGTCCGAAGATCGCCAGCACCGGATTTTCCACTGCGGCGGACAGGTGCATGGGCCCGCTGTCGTTGCCGATGAAGATCGAGCTCTGCCTGACCAGCTCCATCATTTCGTCGAGCGGGCAGCCGCAGAGGTTCAGAAAGCGTCCCTCCGGCGCGGGCGACTTCGGCTCGGTTGGCTGGCCGGCGCACCAAGCGACACGGCTGCCGGGAATGCGCTCCCAAATCAGGCGCGTCAGTTCGTCGAAATACTTCCACTCTTTCTCCGCCCCGCGGCTGTCCACGAAGATCACGAAGACCCGTTCCGGCGCTTCGTCGAAAAACGGCTGCCAGCCGAAACGCTTGCCGGGGCGGAGCCGTAGAGGGAAGTCCACTGTCTCATCCAGCCCTGCCGCACGCAGAAACTCCTGCAAGACCGGCACCGCGTGGTGCGGACCGGGGCCGGAGGGCAACGGCACTTTCCGTCCATAGAAGAGTCCTGCACCTTCGCGGTTGTCGCTGCGACCCCATTTTTGCGGCGCGTTCGCCGCGGCGGTCATCAGGCCGGAGCGCAGCAAACCCTGCATGTCCCACACCAGATCGAAATCCCGCCGGCGCAAGACCCTCAATAAGCTCCACAAACCGCGCCAGCCCTCCTTCCGCCGGTAGTGCAGCGTCTCGTGGACGAAAGGCGCGGCCTCCACCAGCGGAGCAAAGCGATCCCGCGCCACCCAGGTGATCCGGCACTCCGGCTGCTGCCGGGCGAAACTTTGCACCACTTGCAGTCCATGCACGATGTCGCCCAGCGACGACGGCTTGATGACCAGCAGGGTTTTCCACTTCGACGATCCGGACGGCGGCACGCCGCGAGGCTTGCGCCGGGAGAAGTGGGCGGCAATGCAATAAGTGCCGAGTGATCGATGATCAGTGGAGAGATGAAAATTCGAAGAGGGTTCGGTCTTTTGAAGGCCGTTTCACTGATCACCGATCACCGATCACTGATCACTCGGCACTTGCCCCGACCATCCTTTCCTGCGCCGAATCCTTCCCCGCCGCGCCTCATGAAATTCGACACCCAGGAAATCGCCGCGCTCCAGGCCGGCCTCACCGCCCGCTGGCATGACGAAACGCCTGCCGCTTCGGGCGAGGACTTCCTGCGGCTCGTCCAGGAGAACCATTTGCGGAACTTCGAGCTGTGGCACGAAGAGGACATCGCCCGCCGCGACGACCTCGGAGCCGAACGCGTGCGCCAGGCGAAGCGCGCCATCGACCGCTTCAACCAGGAGCGTAACAACTTCATCGAGGAAATGGACAAGGCGCTCGTCGCCGAGCTCCGGCCCGCCGAATCCGGCGTGCCGCGGAACTCCGAGACGCCTGGGATGATCATCGACCGCCTCTCCATCCTCGCCCTCAAGGAATACCACATGCGAGAGGAAACGGAGCGCGCCGACGCTTCGGAAGACCATCGCGCCGCCTGCGGCGAAAAGCTCGCCCGCATCCTGCGCCAGCGCGGCGATCTCGTCGAATGCCTGGCCGAACTTCTCGCCGATGTGACCGCCGGCCGCCGGACCTTCGCCGTGTACTATCAGTTCAAGATGTACAACGACCCGGCGCTCAACCCCCAGCTCTACCGCAAGGCGGACGCGTGATGGAGCAGATCGCCCGCGAAGATTTCGAGCGCCTGATCGACGGCGCGCGCCTCCTGGAATCCGACCGCCGCGGGCCGAAGGTTTACGAAACGCCAGACGGCCGGATCGTGAAGCTCTTCCGGATCAAGCGTCACCTTTCCTCGAATCTCTGGAGTCCCTTCGCGGCGCGTTTCGCCCGCAACGCTGGACGCCTGCGCGCCTTCGGCCTGACCCCGCTGGAGGTGAGCCGCTTCGGCATGGCGCCGCACCTCGCACGGCAGGTGGTTGTTTACGGGAAAGTCCCCGGCACGCCGCTGCGGAACTTCCTGCGCGAATCCCCGCCGGAGGAAGCCGCCGCCTGCATCCGTCGCGCCGCCGCCTTCATCGCCGGCGTCCAGGAGCGAGGGGTCTTCTTCCGTTCCTTCCACTTCGGCAACATCCTCGTCGCTCCCGATGGCGGTTTCGCGCTCATCGACATCCTCGATGTCTGGTTCAAGCCATCGCCGCTCGGCCTGTGGCGCCGCCGCCGGAACCTGCGTCACCTCACTCGCTACGCGGAAGATCGCGCGGCATTGGTTCGTCATTGGGAAGAGTTCCGCCAAGGTTATCTCGAAGGCGCGGAGGCATCGAGCTGCCTGATCGACTCCGATCGCCTGACCGCGATGCTGGAGAAAGGCCGCCGAGAGTTTCCCGAAAGCGTGGATTGAAGCTGTATTCCATCCCGCCTTCAAGCGGACAAGCTGGGCGCAAACCTCACCGCCTGAAGGCGGGACTCTATGCAACTGGAACCGCACCCGCGCCTAACGAAGCGCCTCGATCAATCGCTGAGCGAAATCCCGATCGTTTGCCACGAACCATTCCCGGGCGCATGCTCCCAGCGCTTCTTTCCTTTCCACAGACATCCCGATCAACTCCTCAACCGCCTTTTCGAGCGCCTCCAAGCCGGCGTGGAAATTCCAACCGAGATGCCGGGCCTCCTTGCGCTCCCAGGGCACAAGTATTCCGCGATCCGGCCCGACCAGCTCGTTCATCGGCGGCGCATCGGTCGTTAGAACCGCCGCCCGGCAGGACATTGCCTCGACGATGTAGTGCCCCCACCCCTCCGACAGCGACGGACACAGATGCACGCCGCAGCGATTCTGGAGATCACGCAATTCCTCATCCGGCACGTAGCGGTCGATCAAGTCCACGTTCTCCGGCACCTCATTTGGCGCATTGTCCGGGTGCTGCACCAGGGTCAGCACCGGCCATTCGGGGTGCCGCGTCCATAGGGCCAGCAATGCGGAAGTGTTCTTGAGCGTGCTGCGCCCCGCCAGATGCAGGAAGCGCCCGTAATCCGGTCGTACCGTCTCCGACAAGCGATCCGGTGAAGTGAAGCCGATGAAACGCACCGACGGGTGGTGACGGGAAAAAATTTCCTCCGCATGGCTGGATTTGCACAGGATGCGGTCGATTTTTTTCAGCCGGCCCAGATGCCTCGCCGGGAAACGCTCCTGATTCGGAATCAGGAAGTTCCGCGGTGCTTTGCCTTTCCACAACGGAAACACGCGCTCCAAATGAATCGCCGCATCGGCACGGTTCGCATGGTTGAGCAGCGCTCCCAAGCTGCGGATCGCCGGGCTGCGGCACACCGTACCTCCCTGCTCCAGCGCCTCCCGCACCAGCGTTGCGTCGCGGTCGAGACCGACGCCGTTGCTGCGGCCGAGAATCAAGGCGGTATTCATTATGGATTGAAGACGCCACAGCCTAGGGCACGGCATCCCCGAGACGAAACGAATTTCGTGGCGTTAGGGAGCGTCGATGTTCCGTCGACCCGGGGCCGATGGAACATCGATACTCCCTGATCTGAAAAAGCCGGACGGTTTCCCGTCCGGCTTCGGATTTGGCGAATGACCGACGGCAGGATGCCGCAGCCATTTTCGCTTTCACTTTCAGCTTTTTTAGAAGTCGCCCATGCCGTGGTCGTGGCCGTGGCCACCGGCGGCGGGCTTCTCTTCCTTGATCTCGGTGACAAGCGCCTCGGTGGTCAGCAGCAGGCCGGCGATGGAGGCGGCGTTCTGCAGCGCGGAGCGGGTCACCTTGGTCGGATCGACCACACCCGAGGCGATGAGATCCTCGAACTTGTCGGTGGCGACGTTGTAGCCGTGGCCTTCGGTGTTGTTCTTGACCTTCTCGACGATAAGGGCGCCTTCGCGGCCGGCATTGGCGGCAAGCTGGCGGAGCGGAGCCTCGACCGCACGGGAAACGATGGCGAAGCCGGTAAGCTCGTCGTCGTTCGAAGCGGCGTCGCAGGCTTTGGCATCGCAGGCCGCCTTGAGCGCACGGATCAGCGCGGTGCCGCCGCCGGCGACGATGCCTTCTTCCACTGCGGCGCGGGTGGCGTGCAGGGCGTCTTCCACGCGGGCCTTCTTCTCCTTCATCTCGGTCTCGGTGGCAGCGCCGACATTGATGACAGCCACACCGCCGGCGAGCTTGGCAAGGCGCTCCTGGAGCTTCTCGCGGTCGTAGTCGCTGGTGGTTTCTTCGATCTGCTTGCGGATCTGGTTGACCCGGCCGGTGATGGCGTCGCTGGTGCCGGAACCTTCAACGATGGTGGTGTTCTCCTTCGCGATGGTGACGCGCTTAGCGCTGCCGAGGTCGCTGAGTTCCACGGACTCCAGCTTGATGCCGAGGTCCTCGGTGATGACCTTGCCGCCGGTGAGGATGGCGATGTCTTCGAGCATGGCCTTGCGGCGGTCGCCGAAGCCGGGAGCCTTGACGGCGGCGATGTTGAGGATGCCGCGCAGCTTGTTGACGACGAGGGTGGCAAGGGCCTCGCCTTCGACATCCTCGGCGATGATGAGCAGCGGGCGGCCGGTCTTGGCCACCTTCTCAAGCAGCGGAAGCATGTCCTTGAGGGACGAGATCTTTTTCTCGTGGATGAGGAGATAAGCGTTTTCGAGCACGGCTTCCATGCTCTCGGCATCGGTCACGAAATAGGGCGAGAGGTAGCCCTTGTCGAACTGCATGCCCTCGACCACGTCGAGGGTGGTTTCGATGCCCTTGGCTTCCTCGACGGTGATGGTGCCGTCCTTGCCGACCTTGTCCATCGCCTCGGCGATGATACCGCCGATCTCTTCGTCCCAGTTGGCCGAAACGGTGGCGACCTGGGCGATCTCCTTGGTGTCGGAGACGGTCTTGGAGATCTTCTTCAGTTCGCCGACAATGGCCTCGGTGGCCTTGAGGATGCCGCGCTGGAGCGAGATCGGGTTGGCGCCGGCGGTGACGTTGCGCAGGCCTTCCTTGTAGATGGCTTCGGCAAGCACGGTGGCGGTGGTGGTGCCGTCGCCGGCGATGTCGGAGGTCTTGGAGGAGACCTCGCGGATCAACTGGGCGCCCATGTTTTCATAGGGACACTCGAGTTCGATTTCCTTGGCGACGGAGACGCCGTCCTTGGTGATGGTCGGCGAGCCGAATTTCTTGTCGAGGATGACGTTGCGACCGGCCGGTCCGAGGGTGGCCTTGACGGCGCGGGCGAGTTTTTCCACGCCGCGGAGCAGGGCCTGGCGGGCGGATTCGTCGAATTGGAGTTGTTTGGCCATAGGTGGTTGATAGTTGAGGGTTGGTGGTTGATAGCGAGATTAGCCGACGATTCCCAGGATATCGGATTCGGAAATAATGAGCACTTCCTGACCGTCGATTTTGACTTCGGTGCCGCCGTACTTGGAGATGAGGACCTTGTCGCCCACCTTCACGGTGAACTCGATGGTCTTGCCATCTTCATCCTTGCCGCCGGTGCCGAGGCTGAGGACTTCGGCTTCCTGGGGCTTTTCCTTGGCGGTGTCCGGCAGGACGATGCCGCCGGCGCTGACGGCTTCGGCATCGAGCCGCTTCACGAGCACGCGTTGTCCGAGTGGTTTGATGGTAGCCATGTGGTTCTGTTGTTTTTGGTTTGCGTTTGGTTTGGTTGAGAGACCGCACCGCTTTTGGCGGAGCGGAAAGGGATGGAAGCGATCGGTGCCAAGTGATCAGAAAGGGCAGTGAGCCATATGTCGAATTCCCCGTTGAGGATGCCGGCGGGGTGCCGGCACTCCTTGATATTAGTCCACGACTTCGGCGTCCACGACTTTGCCTTTGGCCTGGCGGGGTTCGGAAGAATCTGAATTCTCCGGCGTTTCGACTTCCGGCTGGGTGGCTCCCGCGCCGGCGGCGGCCTGGGCCTGCTGGGCGGCGTTGTAGAGGTCCTGCAAAGCGCTTTCGAGAGTGGCGGTGCTGCTCTTGATGGCGTCGATGTCTCCGCCCTTGAGCGCGTCCTTCACCGCATCGACCTTGGCCTGGATGCCGGACTTGAGTTCGGCCGGAGCCTCCGCAGGCAATTCGGCGAGTTGTTTCTCGACCTGATAGACGAGGTTCTCGGCCTTGTTCTTGGCGTCAACGGCTTCGACGCGCTTGCGATCCTCCTCGGCGTGGGCTTCGGCTTCCTGCTTGGCTTTTTCAATCTCGTCCTTGGAAAGGCCGGAGGAGCCTTGGATGGAAATTTTCTGCTCCTTGCCGGATTGCTTGTCCTTGGCGGAGACGTGAAGGATGCCGTTGGCGTCGATATCGAAGGTGACTTCGATCTGTGGTTCGCCGCGGCGGGCCGGGACGATGCCGTCGAGGCGGAAGTTGCCGAGCAGCTTGTTGTCGTTGAAGAGCGGGCGCTCGCCCTGGCAGATGCGGATGTCCACGGCCGGCTGGTTGTCGGAGGCGGTGGAGAAAATTTGCGATTTCTTCGCCGGGATGGTGGTGTTGCGCTCGATCATCGCGGTGGCGCGGGAGCCCTCGGTCTCGATGGAAAGCGTGAGCGGAGTCACGTCAAGCAGGAGCACGTCCTTCACATCGCCTTGGAGCACACCACCCTGGATGGAGGCGCCGATGGCGACGACTTCGTCGGGATTCACGCCGCGGTGCGGTTCCTTGCCGGCGAGTTCCTTGGCGGTCTCGATGACCTTGGGCATGCGGGTCATGCCGCCGACGAGGACGAGTTCATCGACCTGCGTGGTGGAGACGCCGGCTTCCTTGAGGCAGTCGCGGACGGGCTTCTTGGTGCGCTCGAAGAGGGCGTCGGTGAGCTGTTCCAGCTTGGCGCGGGTGAGCGTGAGCTGAATGTGCTTCGGCCCGGTCTGGTCGGCGGTGATGAAGGGCAGGCTAATGTCGTAGGACTGGCTGGAGGAAAGGGCGATCTTGGCCTTTTCCGCTTCTTCCTTGATGCGCTGGAGCGCGTCGGGCTGGCTGGAGAGGTCGATGCCTTGGTCCTTTTTGAATTCGCCGACGATCCATTCGATGAGGGCATTGTCCCAGTCGTCGCCGCCGAGTTGAGTGTCGCCATCGGTGGCGAGGACTTCGAAGACACCGTCGCCGATTTCGAGCACGGAGATGTCGAAGGTGCCGCCGCCAAGGTCATAGACGGCGATCTTTTCGTCGGACTTCTTGTCGAGGCCGTAGGCCAGGGCCGCGGCGGTCGGCTCGTTGATGATGCGGCGGACGTTGAGGCCGGCGATTTCGCCAGCGGCCTTGGTGGCGTTGCGCTGGGAGTCGTTGTAGTAGGCCGGGACGGTGATGACGGCGTCGGTGATGGTTTCGCCAAGCTTGGCTTCGGCGTCGGCCTTGAGCTTGCCGAGGACCATGGCGGCGATTTCCTGCGGCGAATAGGTCTTGGTTTCGCCGCCGACTTCGACCTGGATGTGGGCGTCACCATTGGCCGCGGCGACGATCTTGTAGGGCATCTTTTTGTCCGCCTCGGAGAGTTCGGAGTACTTGCGGCCGATCAGGCGCTTGGCGGAGAAGACGGTGTTTTTCGGGTTGGTGACGGCTTGGCGCTTGGCGGCCTGGCCGACGAGGCGCTCGCCGGATTTGGTGAAAGCGACGATGGAAGGCGTGGTGCGCGCGCCTTCGGAGTTTTCGAGCACGACGGGCTCGCCACCGTCCATGACGGCCATGCAGGAGTTGGTTGTGCCGAGGTCGATACCGAGAATTTTGGGCATGTCGATAGGGTGTTGGAGGCTGTGATGGATTGCCCGCGGGGGCGGGCGCGTTTGTAGGCGACTCTTTCGCAGGCGATGTGCCAGGGGTGAGAGAAGAATGTGAAGTATTGGATATGAGATATTTGTGAACTTTGAAAAAAGGACGGGGTGATGGACGGAATGGCACGATTTGACAAAATGACGCGGTGAGCGGGTGTCAATGTGTCGCGCTGCGACGAAGCGGTCCGGAGGGAGCTTGGGACCGCGCGAAAAACGGGTTGCCAAGCTGATGACAGACTCCTAGGGTGCGCCCCCTTCCGCAGGGGCAGGTGCCAGAGTGGTCGATTGGGCACGCCTGGAAAGCGTGTGTGGCGGCAACGTCACCGAGGGTTCGAATCCCTCCCTGTCCGCGGCATGATTCCCCAGCCGTTAAAGCTGTGGAACTTATACGGACTCAAGGGTTACGGTAGAGGAATGTCACCTCAGACTGTCGCACCCGAACACGAGTTCACAATGCCCCGACCCCAATGTTTGCTGCAACGCGGGGCACGCTGGTATTCCAATTTCAAGGTCCCTGCCGATCTCGTCGCGGCGTTCGGAAAAGACCTCATCCGGGAGTCGCTGCGACGATTACAAGGAGGGATTGTCGTGCCAAGAGCTATTCGACGGCGATTCTGCATTTCCAAACGAACATCCTCGGCGAGTAAGCCCGGCTCTCGGCGTCAGCCGCCACTGCTGGCGAAGATCGTCGCGCGATCCACCCATGTCCCCGGCAGCGTGGAGTGCGGAAGGAATTGTCGTCACATTTGCTCTCCAAAACGTCATGCAGGTGTAGCATCATCCATCTCAGCATGATCTCAGGGCCGGATTCAGCTTCCCGTGAAGCACCGTTTCACACGACGCGGTGGACGCGCGTGTGTCTCGCCAAGGCCGACTCGGAAGACGGACAGAAGGCTCTGGCGGAGCTTTGTGATGCCTACTACGAACCCGTGGTGGCCTATCTCCGCCACGCGCTGCGGGATGCGGAGACGGCACGGGACATGAGTCATGCGTTTTTTGCCGATATGCTCGGCGGAGCAGGCCGCATCCAAACGGCAGACCGTGAACGCGGGCGCTTCCGCTCCTACCTGCTCGGGGCCGTGAAGCACTTTGTTTCCCATCAGAAACAAGCCGCTTTGCGCCTGAAACGCGGGGGTGGCGCGGAGGCCGTTTCGCTGGATGCGCCGGAGGTCGCCGAGGTGCCGGACGCGCGGCTGCTTTCCCAGGATGCCGCATTCGACCTGCAGTGGGCCAGGACGGTGATGGCCCGCAGTCTCGATGCTTTGCGGGCGGAATGTGTGGCGGAAGGACGGGGCGCCTTCTTCGATGCGGCAAGCGGCATCTTGAGCGGACAGGCAGACCGCGGTGATCAGGCAAGGCTCGCCGCCGCCTGCGGCATGAGTTTCGATGCTTTTCGCATGGCGGTCAGCCGCCTGAAAAAGCGTTTGCGGCAGTGCGTGAAAGCGGAGGTAGCCGGAACCCTGGAAGATCCGGCGAAGGTGCAGGAAGAGATGGAGGCGCTCTTCGCGGCGCTGGGCAGGTGAAAAAAGTTTGTTCGGTTCCGGCAACCGGCGCGTCAGTATGGGGATATGAACGATTCTTCCTTCGTCCAAACCTGCTCGCACTGCGGATCCGCCCTTCCCGCAGGCGTGCCGGAGAGCCAGTGCCCGCGCTGTCTCATGGCGCAGATCATCGAGCCGACGCAGCCAGGAGATTCCCTGCCATCCGCACCGCCACTGACGCCCGCAGAACTCGTTCCGCACTTTCCGCAACTCGACGTCCTCGAATGTCTCGGCCGCGGCGGGATGGGCGTGGTTTACAAAGCGCGGCAGAAATCGCTGAACCGCCTCGTCGCGCTCAAGCTGCTCGCGCCCGAGCGGGCGGACGATCCGCAGTTCGCTGCCCGCTTTGAAAAGGAGGCGCAGGCGCTCGCGGCGCTGAATCATCCGCATATCGTGGGCGTGTATGACTTCGGACAGGCAGGCGGCTTTTATTACCTGCTGATGGAGTTCGTGGACGGTGTGAACCTGCGGCAGCTTCTGCAAACCAAGCATCTTACGCCGGAGGAAGCGCTCAGCATCGTGCCGCCAGTGTGCGATGCGTTGCAATGCGCGCACGATCACGGCATCGTGCATCGTGACATCAAGCCGGAGAATCTGCTCATCGACAAGGCAGGCGTGGTGAAGATCGCGGACTTCGGCATTGCCAGGATTGTGGGCAGTCATGGGGGCGCTCCTGCCCGCGACAAGGCGGTGCAAACAGGAACGTCTGCATCATTACCTCTCGGCACGCCCGACTACGCCGCGCCGGAGCAGAGCAACGGCCAGGCCGACCACCGTGCGGACATCTACTCGCTCGGCGTGGTGCTTTACGAAATGCTCACCGGCGAGCGTCCGAAGGACAAAATCGAAGCGCCCTCGAAACGCGTGCAAGTGGACATCCGCATTGATGAGATCGTGCTGCGCGCTCTAGAGAAACAGCCGGAACTGCGCTTCGCCACGGCGGCGGAATTCCGCACGCAAGTGGAGGCGGTGAGGATACCGGCCGATGAGATTTCCCGCCCTTCAATTTCGCAGGCAGAATCGGCATCAACACAAATCCGTACCAACAGAACGATGAATACGACATTCGACACACTCTATCGCCAGCTTGGGCGCGCCACCTTTGGCCTGCTTCTGGCGACCCTTGCTTCCTATGGACTCACACTCGCATGTGCGTTGCTCGGACTCTCTCAGGCCGTCACCAGCTTCCGAGGTGTCACGGCTTCGCTTGCCTACGTGTCCATCGGACTCTTAGCCGTATTTTTGGCGGCTTCCATTTTGGTCGCTTTTATTCGGTGGGTGGGCCGGCTCCATCAAAACAGAAACCCCGATTCCGCCTGATGTTCCCGATCGCGGCGGACAATTTCAACCGCAAAGCCGAACAAGAACGCGCAGCCACAACCGCCGGGACCGCCCAGTTGCCATGATTTCTCTAACCCCAACCCACGCCGCGATCCACGACCGCTCCCACACTAGCAGCCGGCCAAATTCGGTCGTTGATATGGCTCGACTATCGCACGCTAACCACTGGCTACAATGAGTGTTTTTAGACGGCGTCCTTTCTTGGCAGCCACTGGCATCGCTTTAGTTGCCTTGCTTGGCGGGCTTGCGGCGGTTTGGAACTCTCACGTGCAGCGAGAGAAGCGATTGAGCGCGCCCGAATTCGATGACATCAGCGCGTTCACCGACAGTGACATCGCGCACATCGATGCTCGGTTGCGGGAACAAGTGGCCCTTGTCCAATAGCTGAAAGTATGCGGATACGCGAGGCGGCGGAACGGGTGCTTTTCGGGACGAGTCTCGACGAGAAGCTCGCGCCCGCGCCTGCCGATGCCAGTGACGACGCGCCGGGGAATGCGATCGTCACGCCCGGAGCTCCGGGGCGTCCGCGGGAATTGGCGATCCGCGACCGTGGCGTGACGGTGAAATTTCCCGGCGTGAACCGTCTGGACGACGAGCGGGAGCGCGGCGTGCTGCTGCATTTCCTCGCGAATCATGAATTGCTCGCGGCGGAGTTGATGGCGCTGGTGCTGCTAAAATTCCCGGACGCGCCGCCGGCCTACCGGGCCGGGGTGTATGCCGCGATGCGCGAGGAGCAGATGCATGCGAAGATGTATCTGCGTCGCATGCGGGAGTGCGGGATCGCTTTCGGCGAGCTGCCGCTGAACAATTTTTTCTGGCGGCTCGTCGCGCCGGTGGAGACGCCGATGGAGTTCGTCACGCGGCTCAATCTCACCTTCGAGCAGGCGAATCTGGATTTCTCGAAACACTACGCCGCGCTGTTCCGTGAGGTTGGGGACACGGGTACGGCGGCCGTGCTGGAGAAGATCTATCAGGACGAGATCGGGCACGTGAGCCATGGCGTGAAATGGTTCCGCCATTGGAAGAATCCGGAGTTCAGCGACTGGCGGGCTTTTTGCGGGGCGCAGCGCTTTCCGCTCACGGCGGCGCGGGCAAAGGGGATCGCGCCCTTCAATCGTGAAGGGCGCCGCCTCGCCGGATTGGATGAGGATTTCATCCGCCGTCTGGAGGTCCATGAGCAGTCGCGCGGGCGGACGCCGGCGGTTTGCTGGTTCAATCCCAATGCGGAATCCGAGGTCGCGGCGAAGCTTGGCGGCATTCCCTATCACCCGAACAGGCACGCGCTGGCGCTGGAGGAGGATCTGGAAATTCTGACGCTCGCGTGGTGCCGCAAGGATGATGTGGCGTTGATGAGAAATCCCCCGTCGAACGAACATCTCTCGCGCTTGAAAGTGGCGGGCTTTGATCTGCC
Source organism: Haloferula sp. (assembly GCA_037190465.1). Lineage (GTDB taxonomy): Bacteria > Verrucomicrobiota > Verrucomicrobiia > Verrucomicrobiales > Akkermansiaceae > Haloferula. The sequence goes on from JBBCJF010000018.1 coordinate 42,867, forward strand.
GGAGATCTTACCGCTCGCCCGGATGGACGATTTGGCTGGCCGCAAGCTCGGCGGCCTGCGGCCCTGGGCCTGGTCACCCGATGCGTCCCGCCTGCTGGAGAAACTCGCGCCGGACATTTCGCCATCGCTGCCGTGGCAATGGCGTGAGCCGCTGCCGGCCGCGTGGCTTTCCAAGGAGATCGGGTTGCGGCTGGAGGAAATGCTGGGCATCGGGGAAGGGGGAACGCTCTGCCGCTCCGTGGACGAGACGATGGAGCGGATCGACGCCCTGACCGGCCGCAGCCCCGCGCTGGTGAAGGCCGCCTATGCCTGTGCGGGAAAAGGACATTTCCGGGTGGACCCCGGCGCCTGCCGGGATGCGACGCGGGCCTGGCTTGCCCAGGCGCTCGCAAAAAACCGCGCCGTGGTGGTGGAGCCGTGGCTGCGGCGGTTGGCCGATTTTTCCGCACTCTACGAGATGGACCGGAGCGGCATCCGCCTGGTGGGCATGACAGTGATGGAAAACGATGCCGCTGGGCGTTTCCTCGGCAGCAGCGTGGCGCACAAGTGGGGTTCGATGCTGCCGCCGGAAGTCGCCGCTTTTCTTTTCAAGGAGGCGGAGGTTATGGCGTGGTACGAGGAACGGATTCCGGCCGCGGTGGCGGAACTGCTCCACGGCTACACCGGCCCCTTCGGCGTCGATGCGATGGTTCACCTCCAGGCGGAGGGGTCCCTTTCGTTGCGGCCGGTGGTCGAACTCAATGTGAGGATGACGATGGGACGCATCGCGCTGGAGATCCGGAAACGGCCAGCCTTCCGGAATGGGGGCACCCTGCGGATCGTGCGGAAAAGGGATTGGGCAGAGAATACGGGTCTGACGCCGCTTTCCGAGCCGGAGCGCTGCCGGGAATTCGTCGCCGCCTGGCAACATTTCCATCCGAAGGTCTGAGCCAAACGGAACGGCTTTCACGGAACGACGTGAGCGCTTTCCCGTGAGTTTTCTCCCTCCTCCAGTCTTCGTATTCGCTTTCAATTTTGCGCATTTTACAGGCCTGAAAAGCCTCTTGAGGGCCATGATTCAGATGGAGTTGCGACGCTGACAAAATGAATGAAATTTTATGGAATTTCGGACTGGACGAGCCAGTATTTACTTTGTGATTTGATATGCATCCTCGCGCTATGTAAGCTCTCCCTTCGCATACCCGGGGATACCGAACCCAAGAAAACCCTGAGAACCCAATGAAACTCCCAAGTGCCCGCGGCACTGCCGTGGGAAATGGCTTCGCGCTTGTCGTCTGCCTGAGCCTGATGGTGCTCCTCGCCCTGCTTGCGGTGGGCCTGCTGAGCCTGTCGACCATCGGGCTCCGGTCTTCCGGCGCCAGCGATGCCCAGGCGGAAGCCCGGTCGAATGCCCGGCTGGCTTTGATGCTCGCCCTCGGCGACTTGCAGAAACATGCCGGCCCCGACACCCGCATCACCGCCGCTTCCGGAATCCTTGAGGAAAGATCGCCGCGCCCGGCCCTGACCGGCGTGTGGAATTCCCGCAGGCTCGATCCGGAATCCCCCGCCGATAGCGGGGGGCAGGGAGCCGGGGCAAAGGCGGGCGATTTCCGCAAGTGGCTCGCCTCCCACGGCCAAGCCTCCGCCACCGCCATGCAGGATTTCGCCACGAGCCCGGTCTCTTCCGATATGATTCCCCTGGTGTCCCGCTCCATCGTCGACGACCCGGCGAAGGAAGTGCTCGCGGACCGGGTGATGGTGGCGGCGGAGTCCCGGGAAGAAGCAGCCGGCGCATTCGCCTACGCCGTCCTGGACGAAGGCGTGAAGGCCCGGGTCAATCTTCTCGACGGCGAGGAACCCGCGGGCGAACTCGCGGCCCGCGCCATGGCGCTCGGCGGCGGACAGGCGCCGGGGCTCAACCGCATCGACGGGCTCACCGTCGCCGATGAGGACGAAATCGATGCCCGCCTGACGGGGAAAATGGTTTCCATCGGCCAGTCGGAGTTCGGCCACGGCGCGCGGCGCGGCAGCTTCGGGCGATACTTCCACGATCTCACCGCCCATTCGGCGGGGCTGATGACCCGCGTGACCACCGGCGGCTTGAAGGAGGATCTGAATCTCCTCGCCGAAAACACCACTCTGCCGCCCGACTACGCGGGCCGGAAACTCTACCAATCCACCTGGGGACTGGATGTGCCGTCCGACCCTCTCTGGCAGCCGGTGCTCGCCGGTGCGAGCGTGTTCCGGGGCAAGAATTTCCAGAACCGCGACCTGCTCTTCGCAAGCGGGGGGCGGCCCACCCTGCGGGCGACCGCGCCGACGAACTGGAGCGCGGGAACCACCGTCCCGAATGGAGCGACGATTCCCACCAGAAACGTTCCCACGGGTCCCGTGCTGATACCCTCCATCGCCAAGGTACAGATGGTTTTCAGCATGCTCGCCCGCGACATCTACAACTACCCGAAAGGATCGTATCCCACTCCCACCTCTCCCGAGATCCATGGCCCGTGGGGGAATAACTTCAGAAACTCGTCCTACGACTATCTCCTGCACATGATCTACACTCCGGTGATCACGCTGCACAATCCGTACAATGTGGCGATCGAGTTCACCAATCTGAAGATCGAGTTCGTCAACCTGCCTTTCGCGCTCCAGGTCTTCCGCAACGGCGAGCCGCAGTCCACCGGGCTGGTCCCGATCGGGCGGATGTACGGACCCACGGAAAGCGGCGGCCAGACGAAGCGGTTCGGAATCACGCTGGCGAACAGGTCGGCGACCGGCGCGCCCATCGCCACGCCGGTCCGCATGTTGCCCGGCGAGGTGAAAGTCTTCTCGCCCTATATTCCGCCGAACCTGACCTGGGCGGGGGAGGTGGGAACCCAGGCATATTTCTTCGACTGGCGGAACGAGAACGAAACCGACGGACGGGGCGGCAGCCACGTCGACACCTCGAAAATCCAGGCGACCCCCGGATGGCGGGGCGACGGGATCGGCTACGACCTCGATTGGTTCGCTCCCACGGGCTATAGGATCAGCGATGTCGAACGCGAAGGCGGCCGTGAATTCCACCGCGGCGGCTGCATCGGTCTGCGCCGGAACGACCGGATCCATGTGGAATTCGCCCCGCTGCCGGATCCTTCGGTGCCGGAGAAGCGCTTCGCGGTGGAAATGACCCTCGTCAACGCGAACCGGAATATCAACGCCCGCACCGCCGTCGTTGACTTCAACTACGAGACCAACGACGGGCTCCAGAAAACGCTGCTCGGGGAGAACGGCCGCCTGCGTTATCCGGAGGATGGGGTGCTGACCACCCTGCAGATGCTGGACCATTCGAGCACGGCGCTCAGGGACTATGTCAACACCAAGCCCTTCGCTCTTTTCAGCGCCTATGCGAAGACCACTCATGGCGGCTTCGACCCGTCCTCGGACGATGGTTCCTATCCCGCCAAGCCTTGGACTTTCCACAATCATACCGGGGTGGTGAGTACGCAGCGCATCGTCAGCGAGCATCCCTCGCATCACGCTCACGAGATCAATCTCGTCCGCCTGCCCGGCCATACCGACGAGGTGATCGACATCCAGCCGGACACCGACCGCGGGAATTTCGTGACCGGCCACACTGTCTTCAACGGCCGGCGCTTCGGCACCCTGTTCGAAGTGCCGCTGGGCCCGATCCAGAGCCCGGTGTCGCTGAACTTCACCAACCCGGCGGCCTCGTACTATCTGCCCCGCTTCACCGCACCGATCGGCAATTCCTTCGCCCATCCACTGATGTCCACCTCGTCCATCCTCGAAGCGGGCAACGGCGGTATCTACGCCGACCACTCCTACCTGCTCAACAGCGTCTTCTTCGACGGCTACTACTGCTCCGGCATCCAGACCCGCGGCGGCCCCTTCGGCGACGGCATATCCGCGACCGCCTTGGCGGAGGGTTTCCTCAAAAGCGGCGGGCGTCTCGCCGACAGCCGCTTCCTGCCGCATCTGGCCGATGGGGTCACCCCGGATCAGGCGCTCGACAAACTGGCCGGCGCAGAGGCCCATCGCCATGCCGCCGCCTATCAGTTGCTGAGCGGCGCCTTCAACGTGAATTCCACTTCCGTGGATGCCTGGAAAGCCGTGCTCTCTTCCATGCGCGGCACGGGCGGCGCGGTGATCGAAGTGCCCGGCACCGGCAGCGGCGGCGCGGCCGATGCGGTGACCGACCTCGAGCCGCCGGACGACAAGAAGGGGGCGCTTTTCTCGCGCTTCCGGCTGCCCAACCGCCAGGCGGACGATGGCGATCCCGACGCCTTCTGGCACGGCCCCCGCGCTCTGAGCGAAAGGGAACTCGACACCCTTGCCGTCGAAATCGTCAAGCAGGTCCGCGAGCGCGGCCCCTTCCTCTCGATGGGCGAATTCGTCAACCGCCGGCTCGGCCCGCCCGGTCGCGACACCCTTGCCGGCGCGCTGCAGGTGGCCATCGACGAAGCCGGGCTGAATGGCGACGCGGACCTCGCCGGCTACCGGATCGACGGCGGCCGCGTCGGGAATCTCAAGCTGCGCACTCCCGAGGCGCTGCTCGGGCCGAGCGCCCAGGGAGCTCCGGGCTATCTCACCCAGGCGGACATTCTCGCGATGCTGGGCAGCAGCGCCGCGGTCCGCTCCGACACCTTCACCATCCGCGCCTATGGCGAATCGCGCGGGGCGGACGGCACGGTGCAGGCCCGCGCCTGGTGCGAGGCCGTCGTCCAGCGGATGCCGGAATTCGTCGATGCCAGGGACGGGGCCGCGACCCGCCCGGAAGACCTGGAAAGCGAGACGAACAAAAGCTTCGGCCGCCGCTTCGCCGTGCAATCTTTCCGCTGGCTCGGCTCCGGCGAAATCTGAAACGCTTCCCCGATGAAAAGCTTCCTTACGGCGCTCGCCCTCCTCGCCTTCTGTCAGCTTCAAGCCGCCGCGCAAATATCATGCCGCCTGCTCTGCTTCGAGCGGGCGAAGGACGGCACCGCCGCGCTGGTCGCCGCCGGAGAAGATGGCGGGGCGGTGGACTGCCCGCTGCCCCTCGGCATGCCCTCGCAGCCGGTGTCCCTGTCGGCGAAGGGCGGAGTCATCGAATTCCGCAAATCGCCCGCCGATCCCGCTCCGGCGGCCACGGCGCGGATGCCGGCCGGGGCGAACCGGGTCTTCATTCTCTTTCTCCCACCGGCGGAAAAAGAGGACCGCCTTCACGAAACGGTGGTCATCGAGGATTCTCCCAAGGACTTTCCGCAGGACGGCTGCGTGGTGCTCAATCTCTACCAGCGAAACGTCCGCTTCGTCATCGGCGAGCACAGGATCATGCTGCCGCCGGGCAAGACGGCGCCGCTCGCCCGCCCGGTGGAGAGGGACGATTTCAACATGAGCGCCGTCGTCTTCCAGTTCGAGACCGGCGAGACCTGGCGCACCGCCTCGGAGTCGATGATCCGCTTTGCGGAGGGCCAGCGTCATCTCTTCGTGACCTTCGTCGATCCCGCCACCAAACGCCCGCGCCTGCGGAGCTTCCGGATCGGGGCGTGAAGAAGCGCCGGGTATCTCCCGTTCTGCCGGCGCGATTTGCAAAACCGCACTCCTCTCGCAAGCCGGAGGCATGCGCCACTTCACCGCGACAACCACTTCGACACCGCCGAGGCGGCGCGCTCATGGGCGCCGGGGCCGCCGAGCTTGGCGGTGGTGGCCAGCAGACGCTGGCGGGTTTCCTCCGCATGGGCCGGATCGCCTAGAAAGCGCGACAGCGAAGCCTCGACATGGCAGGGATCGGCTTCGGACTGGATGAACTCCTCGACGATGCCCTTTCCTGCCAGAATATTGACCAGCCCGATGTGCTCGATCTTCACCAGCATGCGGCCGAGCAGATAAGTCGGCCAGGCGACCTTGTAGACCAGGCAATAGGGCAGCCCGTAATACGCCGCTTCCAGCGTGGCGGTGCCGCTGGCGACCACCCCGCAGCTCGCCCGCTGCATCAGCGCGGCGGCGCCGCCGTCGGTCACGCGGACGGACGCATCGAGCCCCCCCCCGGCGACGAGCGAACGCATCGAGCCGGCGAGCTTGCGCGACGCGGCCGGCGCCTCGAACCGGACCTCGGGCCGCTTGAGGTGCAGGCGGCGGGCCGCCTCCAGCATCATCGGGAAAAGCCGCGCCACCTCGCGTTCGCGGCTGCCGGGCAGCAGGGCGACCAGACCTTCCTCGCGCGGTTCTCCGGTCCGGCGCTCCTCCAGCTCGTCGACGAGCGGGTGCCCGACAAAAACCGTCGGCAGCCCCGCGCCCTCGAAGATCGGCTTCTCGAACGGGAACAGACACAGCATCTCGTCGAGCAGGCGCGCCATTTTCGGCAGCCGGCCCTTGTTCCATGCCCAGACCTGCGGGCTGATGTAGTAGACGATGCGGGTCTCCGGCAGCTCGCGGCGCACCGCTTCGGCGAAGCGCAGATTGAACCCCGGGTAATCGATCAGCACCAGCACCTTCGGCCGCAGCCGGCGGACTTCGGCGAGCATTTCGTCGAAGCGCCGCTTGAACCATCCATAGCGTTTCAACACCTCCCACACGCCGACCACCGCAGCCTCCTCCACCCAGTCGCGGACCTCTTCCCCGGCGATGGCGCGCATTTCGGGCCCGCCGGCGCCGGCGATCCGCAGTTCCGGGTGCATCGCCCGCAGCGCGCGGAGCATACCCGCGCCGTGCGCATCCCCGCTGAGTTCACCCGCGACCACGTAGAGCACCATCGCGCGCGGAGCTTAGGAGCCCGCCGGAGCGGCTGGCCACGAAAATCCGGCGCCGCCGTGCGCGATACCCCCGGCGGGGGAATTCGTCATTGATTTCGCCGGAGTCGCGCCCTTGATTGCTGCCCGCAACCCGCCCGCCAATGGCTTCATCCCACGCAGAAGACTCCCGCCCGATCGCCGAAATATCGCAGGGCCCCTCCGCCTTCGAGAGCTTCCTCGACCGGAACCAGAAGCTCCTGCTGGTTCTCGGCATCGTCCTGGCTCTGGCCGTCATCGCCTGGGTCATCATGCGCGGCATCCAGCGCAGCGCCGAAACGAATGCCGGCAATGCGCTCGCCGCCGCCAACGGCCTGGCCGAGTTGCAGGACGTGGTCAAAGAACACCCCGGCACCACCGCCGCGGGCAGCGCCAGGATCCTCATCTCCGAAGAGCAATGGCGGAACGGCCAGCAGGACGCCGCGATCGACACCCTGCGCACCTTCCTCGCCGAATCGCCGGAGCACCCCGCCGTCCCCTCCGCGCGGGCGAGCCTCGCCGCCCGCCTGATGCAGCAAGGCAAGAACGAAGAAGCGGAAACGCTCTTCCGCCAAGTCTCCGAAGACCCCGCCGCGCGCTTCCTCGCCCCCTACGCCCTGACCTGCCTCGGTGATCTCGCCAAGGCCGCCGGTCGCGTCGATGAGGCCGGGGAATTCTACCAGCGAGCCAAGAACGATTTCGATTCCAATCCTTTCTCCGGCTCTGTCCAGCAGCACCTCGACCTGCTTAAATTCAAGCTGCCGGAGGAAATCGAGCCTCCCCCGGCGGAAGAGGCCAAGGAAGACTTGCCGGAAGACGGCACCGCTCCCCTGCCGGACGGACTCCAGGACAATCCTCTCCGCGGTATCCTCGACACCGCTCCTCCCGCCGTAGAGGAACCCGCCGAGCCCTCCGACGGGGATTCCAATTGACTTTCCTCGATTCACAATCCGTATTTCCAAAGCAATCATGAGCCAGATCTTCAAGAAACTCACCGGCCAGGGACTGCCGGATGACACCGCACCCGCCGCTCCTTCTCCGGCCCCGGCTCCCGCGCCGGCCGCCAATTACGGCGCACCGTCCCCTTCTGCCCCGGCCCCGGCATCCGCCGCGCCCGTTTCCCAGGCGCCGCGCCAGCCCGCCGGCCCTTCGCGCAACGTCCTCAGCTCCGATGTCGAGATCAAGGGCACCGTGAAATTCACCAACGACCTCGTCGTCGACGGCCGCATCGAGGGCGAAATCCAGTCCGACGGCAACCTCGTCGTCGGCGAGAACGCCCGCCTGAAAGCCGAGATCAAGACCGGCACCGTGGTCGTCTACGGCAAGGTCCACGGCAACATCGCCGCTGCCGACCGCGTGGAACTCAAGGCCAGCGCCGAAGTCGTCGGCGACATCAAGGCCAAGATCCTCACCATGGAATCCGGCGCGATCTTCGTCGGCAAATCCACCGTCGGCACACCGTCCACGCCCGCCCAGAGCGGCAGCAAGCCCGCCGCCTCGCCAGCCCCCGCGCCAGCCGGCAAACCGGACGCGCCCAAGCAGCAGGGCAACCTGAGCGGCGTCTGAGAATTTCCGGAATACGGCAGGGCGCCGGCGGGAGCCGGAATACCCGCCTTCGCACGATGCCCCGGATCCACCATCTCATCGTCTCCCCGGGGCACAACTACTTCGGCCGCCACGGAATGCCCGCAGGGGAACATCCCGCGGCGGAGCCGGAGGAGATCGGACTGGTCGCCGGAAGGGGCATCCCCGGCGACCGCTTCTTCGATTGGAAGGACGACTACAAGGGTCAGGTCACACTGATCGACCTCGCCGTGGTCGAGGACATCCGCAGCCACGCGGGAAACCCGGAACTTCCCGCCGCCGCCTTCCGCCGCAACATCGTGATCTCCGGAGTGGATCTGAACGATCTCGTCGGCAGGAAATTCCGTCTCGGAGGCGTGCTGCTGGAAGGCAGCGAAGAATGCCGGCCATGCCACTGGATGGACCGGGCCTGCGGGAAAGAGGGCACTGAAGCTCTCATGAGAGGCCGCGGCGGCCTGCGCTGCCGGATTCTCGAAAACGGAGTGCTGAGGGTGGGAGAAGTGGCTTTGGAAAAAAGCCCCCACGGCGATCCGCTCGCCCGTCAATCCGAGCTTTCAAGAAAGCGGGATTTAACCAAGTAGAACTAAACGACACTCTCCCTGCGGCGGAGTTCCCCCGGCGTTCTGCCGGTCACGCGCTTGATGAAGCGGCACAATTCGTCGCCGCCGGAGAAGCCGCAGTGCTCGGCCAGGCACTCCAGCGTCCAGTTGGTGCGGCGCAGCAATTCCGCGATCCGCTCGCCGCGGACCCGGTCGATCTCCTGCTTCGGCGTGCGGCCGAGCGTCGCGTGAAACCGCTGCCGCACCTGTTCTCGCGAGGCGCCGACCTCGCGGCACAGCGTCTCGGTGTCGACCGGCTGATCGAGCGGCCTCTGACGGATGAAATTCATCGCACGGGTCACCACGGGATCGGCGAGTTCCACGCGGCCAGTCGATTCGCGGACGGTGATGCCCGGCGGCTCGATGGCGATGCGGGTGTCCGCCGGAACGTTCTCGCCCTCCATCATACGGTGGAGCAGTTCGGCGGCGGCCCGACCGATCTCCCTCCCCGGGAAGCGGACGCTGCTCAACGCCGGGGTGGTCGTCAGGCAATAGACGATATCGTCGCTCACGCCGAGCACCGGAACATCCTCCGGGACGCGCAACCCGGCCTGCTTCAGCGCGCGGATCGCGGTGACGCCGGAAATATCGTCCTTGGCGAACAGGCCGCACGGGCTCGGCAGACCGGCCATCAGCCGCCACGCCATGCTCGCGATCTGTCGCGCGCGGATCTTCGACGGAAAGGACGACGACGGAATCTCCAGCACGCGGCAACCGCGGCCATCCTGCGCGAGCCGGTGGATGAAACCCTCCATGCGTTCCTTCGAATACGTGCGGGCCGGGTCGTGCAGGAAAGCGAAGTCGCGCAGCCCCAGTCCCGACAGATGCTCCGCCGCCATTCGCCCCGCGGCGCGGTTGTCGAGCGTCACACGGGGGAAGACGGCGCCCTTGGACGGCTGCTCCATGCTCAGATTCACCACCTTGATGTTCCTCCTCTTCCACGCCCTGGCCTCCGCCGGCGTGTAGCGGAAGACCAGCAGACCGTCGCCCTCCCAGTGCTCGTCGATGGCCACCGGCGGCAGATCGCCGCCGTTCGGCTGCACGAATTCCATTTCGAAGGAATGGCCTTCCCGCAGGAAATCAAGAATGCCCCCGTAGATCCGGTTGCCGAATCCCTGCGCCCAATCGACCAGCCGCACGCCGATCCGCCAGGTACGCTGCAGGTTTTTGGAACGACCATGATTCACCTGGGCGATATGCCTATTCGATTGGCAAATTTCAAGGCCGCGGTGACGAAGCGCCCTTGGAAAACCGGCGAACCGCTTTCCGTCTTCCGGCGCATGCGCTCCGCTGAATCCCGCGCGATCGAGTCATCGACGAGCCCCCGGACGGCTTCGTTGTCGGCATCGACCAAGCTTGGGAGCCGGCGGCCTGTTTGGGGATTCGGGGAGCACAGTTCCGAGAAGGGAGGTCGCCTTGTCTTCCGGGCTGGCGGTTTTGCCAGAGGCTTCGGGGGAATTGCCCGTGCGGGCTGCCGCACGCCGGGAAAAAGTGACAATCATGTCACGCATCGTCCGGTCCTCCCTCTGGTTCCCGCTGTTCCTGCTCGCGGTGATCTCGCTGACCGCCATCGTCCGCACCGAGCCGGAACCTCCCGCGACCGGCCCGGGTCCGGGTGCCGCCGGCACTTTCGGCAAACGCCGCGCCATGGTCTTCGGTATCGACGGCTGCCGCTCGGACGCGCTCAAGCTCGCCGTGGAAAACGGCAGCGCTCCGAACATCGCGGCACTCATCACCGACGGCGCGGTCACCTGGAACGCCTATGCCGGCGGCAAACCGGGCACGCCCACCCAGCAGACGACCAACAGCGGCCCCGGCTGGTCGAGTGTGCTGACCGGCGTGTGGCGGGACAAGCACGGCGTCAACGACAACAGCTTCACCGGCCGCAATTTCACCCAATACCCGCATTTCTTCCGCCGGCTTCACGACGACCATCCCGGCAGCGATCTCGCCTCGCTGGTGAGCTGGCCGGAGATCAACAACTACATCGCCGAAGATTCCGGCGGCGCCGCGATCTGCGCCTGTCACACCTATACCAGCGGCAGCTACGACCAGCGCGACGCGCAACTCGTCGCACGGACCGTGGAGCTGGTCGAAAACGGCAACCCAGACGTGATTTTCTGCTACCAGGGCAACGTGGATATCATGGGCCACACCCACGGCTTTCATCCTACGGTGCCCCAGTACATGGCCTCCATCGCCGCCGCCGACCAGCGCATCGGCCAGGTGCTCGCCGCCATCAGGGCGCGGCCGCAGTATGCCGGGGAAGACTGGCTCTTCATCGTCACCACCGATCACGGCGGAAAAGGCACCGGTCACGGCGGCCAGAGCGAAGAGGAGCGGATCATCCCCTTCATCGCCAGCGGCGGCAACGTGCCGAAAGGGCTGATCACCCGCGAAATCATCGGCCATGTCGCGGTGCCGGCCACCGTCTATCGCCACCTCGGGCTCGGCATTCCCGCCTCGTGGGGGTGGGAGTCGGATGCCTTCCGCATCGGCGCGGAACTGCGGGCTTCCACCGGCGCCCGTTCGGTCTTCCTGTCGTGGTCGCTTCCCGCCCCCGGGATCGAAGGACTCGCCGGTTTCGAACTCCGCCGCAACGGCGAACTCATCGCCACGCCCGCTCTCACGGAAAGAAATTTCGCCGACACGGCTCCGGGCCCGCCCGGGCAGGCACTCGAATACGTCCTCACCCTCGCCGGTTCGTCCGAAACGCCGCTGACCGCCCTCGCGACAGCCCCGGGCGAAACCGCCGCGGGCACGCCTCCGGAAGTGCACCTCAGGTTCGACGGCACCCTCACCGACGCCAGCGGCCGCGGGAATCATGCGACGGCGGAAGGCGCGGCGACCTACGTGACCGGCAGGCAGGGCCAGGCGCTCCTGCTCGACGGCGCGCGCTCGGCACGGATCGGCACTGCGGCCGCGGGCGCTCCCGCCGACCTGCGCTTCGGCGCGGACACGGACTTCACGCTTTCCTTCTGGTTCAAGGCGAACTCGCCGTGGACCGGCGACCCAGGCATCGTCTCCAACAAAAACTGGGCGACCGGCGCGAACCAGGGCTGGATCGTCGCCGGGGAAAGCAACGGCAACAACTGGCAGTGGAACCTCAAAGGCTCCGCGCAGAGCCGCAAGGACTTCGACCCCTCGAATGCGAACGTCGCGGGCGACGGCTGGCGACTGGTCACGATCACCCACGACCGCGACGGCGACGCGATCTTCTATCACGACGGCGCGGAAATCGGCCGCGTGTCGATCGCCGGAGCCGGCAACGTGGACACCTCGCTGCCGGTGCGGATCGGCCGCGACGGGAACAACGCCTACCCCTGGAACCAGGGCTCCTTCATCGACGAACTCAAGATCTGGCGGCGCGTTCTGAGCCCCTCCGAAGTCGCGGCGGAAGCGGGCGATTCGGATCCGGCCGCCCTGTTCGCCCGCTGGATCGCCGGTCAGGCCGATCTCCATGCCCATGGCGGCGGCGATCTGGCACCACAGGACGACCCGGACGGCGACGGCGCGAACAACCTGCTGGAATATGCGGCCGGGACTTCTCCGTTCCGTTCCGGGGAAAGACCCGCGCTCCGTATCGAAAAACTCGGGCACGGCCTGCGTGTGCGCTTCCCCCAACGCGACGGCGGAAGCGGCGTGCACGGCCTCGACGACGCCTACGTCGCCGGCGGCCTGCGCTACGTACTGGAAACATCGGATTCGCTCGGAGGATGGCAGCCGGTGAAGGGGTCCGCCATCCAGCGGGACGAAGCCTCACTTGCCGGAACCGCGGAATCCGGCACGCACGAGGTGACGGTGGATCTCCCTGAGACCGGTCTCAGGCGCTTTGTCCGCCTGCGGGTGGAGCTGCCCTGACCTCCGACTCTTGTCAATAGCCGGCTGCGGAATCGTCAAGAGAAGCGGTCATTCTGCCATGGAAGGATCGGGGGCATGTTTGGGAAATTGACCCTGATCCACTTGTTGAGCCTTATGAAAATTCCATCCCTCTTCCTTTCCCTGCTCGGTTCGCTCGCCCACGCCGCGACCCTTTCCGTCTATCTTCCGCTGGACGGCGAGACCGCCGCCGGTGGCGGCACCCTGGTCAGCGGCACCGCGATCGGTACGAACGGCACGCCGGAAGACAACTTCACCGCCGGCAAGTTCGGCCAGGCCGCGTCGTTCTCCAATACCAACACCTCGTCCACCACGCCGAACGACTGGGCTATTTCGCTGGGAAATCTCGACAGCCTCTATGCGTCCAGCTTCTCGATCTCGCTGTGGGTCCAGACGGCGACCGCGGGGTACACCGCCGACAAGGCCGTCTTCGGCAACAAGGACTGGAACAGCGGCGCCAACGTCGGCTGGACCTTGAGCACGATCAGCACTACCGGCGGCGGCGGCCGGATCAACTGGAACACCACGGGCGGCACCCGCAGGGATCCGAACATCGCCTTCAACGACGGCGGGTGGAACATGGTCGTGGTGATCTTCGACCGCGAGAACAACCTCGTCGAACGTTTCCTGAACGGGGCCAGCCTCGGCATTACCGAGAGTGCCTTCAGCTCGGAAGGCGCGGGAAATCTCGGCGCCGGCTTCGACACGCTGATCGGCGGCAGCGGCAACGGCACCTATGCCGCGAACTCGGTGCGGATCGACGACGTCGCCATCTGGAGCGGAACGCTCACGGACGACCAGATCGCGCTTCTCTGGAACGGCGGCGAGGGCAATCCCGCGACAGCGATTCCGGAACCTTCCGGCGCGCTTCTTGGGGGGCTCGGAGCCTTGCTTCTCCTCCGTCGCGCTCGACACCGCTCCGAACGCCCGGAGCCGGGAGTGCTTCGTTGGTAAACTGCCAAGGAATCTTGCGACGATCCCATCGACGGAGGAAGGCGGCGGGAACAAGCTGCCTCCGATGTCGTTCCGGGTTTTCATTCCGCTCGCCTTGTCTTTGGCGACCCTTGTCCATCCGGACGGCCGATTTCCCGGATGGATGACGCTGCGCGGGGAGACGCCCACCACATCCCGGCATTGACCGGGAGGCGCGGACATGAGGCTCTCTGGAAAACGGATCATGAAATTCGGGATCACACACACCGCCATTGTCGGCGCCGGCATCGTCGGGCTCGCCCACGCCTGGGCCGCCGCCCGGGCGGGGCATCGCGTGACCGTCTTCGAACGCAGCGACAAGGCGCGCGGTGCTTCGGTCCGCAATTTCGGTATGTGCTGGCCCATCGGCCAGCCGGAGGAACACTTCGCCACCGCGCTGCGCAGCCGGGAGCTGTGGCTGGAATTCGTCCGCGAATCCGGCGCCTATGCCCGCCCCGCCGGCAGCGTGCATGTCGTGGCGCACGACGACGAAACCGCCGTGCTGGAGGAATTCGCCCGCGCCGCGCCGGAAATCGGCTATCAGGTCGAGTTGCTGACCCGCGCCCGCTTGGAGGAAAGCGTCCCCGGCGTCCGCCGCGGCGTGGCGAAAGCCGGCCTGCTCAGCCATACCGAGATCAATGTCGATCCTCGCGAGGCGCTGGCGCTGCTGCCTGTCTTCCTGCGGGAGAAACACGGTGTCCGCTTCCACTGGAGCACCGCCGTCTCCCGCGTGGAGCAGGGTGTTCTCACCACATCTTCCGGCGACCTACACCGTTTCGATGAAATCCTCGTCTGCTCCGGCCACGATTTCGAAACCCTCTTCCCCGATCTGTTCGCCGCCGGCCCGCTGGTTCCCTGCAAGCTCCAGATGCTGCGCACCGTCCCCCAGCCCGGCGGCTGGAAGCTCGGGCCGATGCTCGCCAGCGGTCTTTCGTTGCGGCAGTATGCGAACTTCTCCATCTGCCCCTCGCTCCCTGCGGTGAAGGCCCGTGTCGCCCGCGAAATGCCGGAACTCGACCGCTACGGCATTCACGTCATGGCCTCGCAGGACCGCTTCGGCGGCCTCGTCCTCGGCGACTCGCACGAATACGGCTCGGACATCGAAATCTTCGACAAGGAGGAGATCGACAGCTTGATCCTGCGCGAACTCCACAAGCTCTTCGACTTCCCCGACTGGACCATCGCCGAGCGCTGGCACGGCATCTACGCGAAACATTTCGGCAGCGTCGAATACCGTGCCGAACCGCTGCCCGGCGTCCACATCGCCACCGGCACCAGCGGCTCGGGCATGACCATGTCCTTCGGCCTCGCCGACCGCTTTTTCGCGGCGCGCACCACTCCCTGCTGAAATGCTCCGGTGCGAGTCAGGGCATTGACCGCAAGCCCGGCGGCGGAAAGGCTCGCAGGCATGAGCGACATAATCGTGGGCATCGACCTCGGCACCACCAACTCCGCCGTGGGCGTGGTGGACTCCGGTTTTCCCATCCTACTGGCGAACGAGGACGGCAAACGCATCGTCCCCAGCGCGGTATATTACGGGAGGGACGGCGCGGTGGAATGCGGAGCCGCCGCCCTGCGCCGTCGTACGGCCGAGCCGGACCGCGTCGTGACCAGCGTGAAGCGCCTGATCGGGCGGCGCTTCGGCGAGGAGACGGAATTCCCCCTGCCCGCCGAACCCGGATCGGATGGCGGCCTGCGCGTGCTCGGCAGATCGCCGGAGGAAATCAGCGCCGACATCCTGCGCGAGCTGAAGCGCATCGCCGAATGGCGGCTCGGCCATGCGGTGGAGAAGGCCGTCATCACCGTGCCGGCCTACTTCAACGACGCCCAGCGCGCCGCCACGAAGCGCGCCGGGGAAATCGCCGGGCTGGAGGTCGTGCGCATCGTCAACGAGCCCACCGCCGCTGCGCTGGCCTACGGCCTCGACAAACTGTCGGACAAAGCGCGGGTGGCCGTTTACGATCTCGGCGGGGGCACCTTCGACCTGTCGGTGCTGGAAATGCAGGATGGCGTCTTCCAAGTGCTCGCCACGCGCGGCGACACCCGGCTCGGCGGCGACGACATCGACGAAGCGCTGGCCCGCTGGTGCGCCGGGGACGAAGCGCTCGACCCCGCGGCAAAAGTACGCTTCGCCGCCGAGGCGGAGCGGGTGAAGATCGCGCTTTCGGAAAAGGACGAGGAATTTTTCCGCCTGCCCTTCTACGATGGAAGCCGTAGTTTGGAAAAGCCCGTGCGCCGCGCCGATCTGGAGACGCTGTCCCGGCCCTTCATCGCGCGCAGCCTGGCCTGTTGCCGGCAGGCTCTGTCGGACGCGGGCGTGAAGCCGGAGGACCTCGACGCGGTGGTGCTGGTCGGCGGCAGCACGCGGATGCCCGCCGTCCGTGCGGCGGTGGCGGAGCTTTTCGGCCACGAGCCGGACCTTTCGCAGCACCCCGACGAAGCCGTGGCCCTCGGCGCGACGATCCAGGCCGGCGTTCTGAGCGGGGCGCTGAAAAAGATGGTCCTGCTCGATGTCACCCCTCTCAGCCTGGGGGTGGAGACCTTCGGCGGGCTGATGAACGTGCTCATTCCGCGCAACACCACCATCCCCTGCAAGGCGGGCGAGATGTTCACCAACGCCGCCGAGGGCCAGCGCGCGATGCGGGTCCGCGTGTTGCAGGGGGAACGCGAGATGGCGCGGGACAACTGGGAGCTGGGTTCCTTCGAAGTCGGTTTCGAGCCCGCGCCGAAGGGACAGGCGCGGGTCGGTGTGCAGTTCCGCATCGACGAAAACGGCATCCTCGAAGTGCTCGCCCGCGACATCGCCACCGGCCGCGACACCGTGGTCGAGATCCGCGACACGGCGGTGAACGTGGACGACGAACGGGTCGGGCGAATGGTCGCCGAATCGGTCGATCACGCCTTCGAGGACATGGCCGAGCGGATTTTCACCGAAGCGAAGCTGAAAGCGGAAGAACTGCTCCCGGCGGTGGATGCCGTGCTCGCCGCTTCGCCCGGTCTGGTGCCGGATGAGGAACGTGCGGCGATCCTGACCGCTGCGGACGAAGTGCGCGCGGCCCTGGCCGGCGGCGCGGCGAATCCTCTCAAGGCAGCCGTCCAGCGCCTCGATACGGCTACCGAGGCCCTGGCGGCCCGGTTGGTCGAGCGGGCGATGGAGGAGGCGCTGGAACGCCGCGTTTCGGGTTCCTGATCTCCCACCGCCCCGGAGGGGCAAAAGATTGTAGTCGGTGGTGAAACCACCGGTCCGGCGCACAGGCAGAGAGTGGCGCCTCGAGCAGGGGCGCGAGAGGCGGCCCATAGCTCGACGTTTTCTTTCCTTATGACATCTCCGGATATTGAATCGAGGCCATGCCTTCCACCCACTTCTCATTGCATGTCCATGTGGTATTCGCGACGAAGGGACGGGAACCGTGGATTCCTCCATCTCTTCGTCCCCTGCTCCACGAATATCTCGGAGGGGTTGCCCGGGGGATGGACGCCGTGCCGGAGGCGGTCGGCGGGACGGCGGATCACGTTCATCTGCTGCTGGGATTGAAGACGACCCACCGCGTTTCCGATCTGATGCGGGAGATCAAAAGCGAATCTTCTCTGTGGCTCCATACCACCCATCGCCTGGCCGGTTTCGCGTGGCAGGAGGGTTATGGAGCTTTCAGTGTCGGGACCAGAGACAGGGATAAAGTCCGGAGTTATGTGCTGAGGCAGGAGGATCATCACCGGAAAATTGGATTTCTGGAGGAATACCAAGGGTTTCTCAAACGCTGTGGGGTGGCATGGGATCCGCGGGATCTGCCGTGAGCCTCTCGCACCCCTGCCCGGGGCACCATGGATCGGAGCCGTCGTGTCCGGTGGTTCCACCACCGGCTACATTCTTTTGCCCCTCCCGGGGCGGTGGCCCGACCCCATCGGATCGAAAGGCCCCGCCGCTTTCCCATCGACATCCCGCGCCTTGCTCCTTGATATCCACGCCATGGACGATGCCGCCAAATCCGCGTTGCCGCCCTGGGCGGCGGAGGTGATCGCGCGCTACGAAAGCGGCGCGGCGGGACAATTCCTGCTCCACGGAAACGTCGCCGACCGCATCCTGATGCCGCTGGCCGACGGCCCCAAACTCGGCCGCCTGACCGATTTCCTCGCCGAAGTGCTGCTGCCGCGCTTTACCGTGGTGCTTTCCTACGATCCCGGCTTCGGCGTTCGGGTCGAGCGAGGGCGCGAGATCTTCGCCGAATGGCCCGCGGCGAAGGAAATCGGCGAACTCCCCGCCCTGCCCCTGCCCGCCGTGCGTCTCATCGCCCGCTTTCTCCAATACGCCCGCAACCTCCGCGCAGTGGGGGCGAAGGCTCCTACGGTGGCCGTCGTACTTCGCGACGCGCAGCTCTGGCTGCCCGTGCTGCCCCAGGCGCTGCACCACGAACTCAACGCCATCGCCTCCGTCGTCCGCTCCTGGGCCAGCGACGCCAGCCTCGGCTCGCACGGGCAGGCCGCCTTTCTGGTCGCGGACCGGCTGCACCATATCCACCCGCTCGTCGCGGCGAATCCGCGGGTCGCGGAGGTCGAAATCCCGCTGCCCGCGCCGGAGGAACTCGCCGGGGCGATGCGCTGCCTGGCCGTCGAATGTCCCCGCGCCCTGCCGGAAGGAACCGATTTCACCCGCCTCGCCTCCCGGCTGGCCGGCACCTCGGTCGCTTCGCTCGAAGGGCTGCTGCGCCGCCTGCACCACGAAGACCGCGGCCTCGCCGACAGCGATCTCGGCGACCTGCGCAAAGCCCTGGTCGAGCGCGATGCAGGCGAACTGATCGACTTCGTCGAGCCCGACCGCACGCTCGATGACGTGATCGGCCTGGATGGCGTGAAAACCCGCCTGCGCCAGGACCTCGCCCTGTGGCGGCAGGACGAAACCGCCGCGCTGCCGATGGGCTACCTTTTCTGCGGCCCCGTCGGCACCGGGAAAACCTACCTCGCCGAGTGCCTCGCGGGCGAAGCCGGCGTGCCGGTCGTCACGCTGCGGAATTTCCGCGACCGCTGGGTCGGCTCCACCGAGGCGAATCTGGAAAAAATCTTCGCCCTGCTCCACGCGCTCGGCCGCTGCATTGTCTTCGTCGACGAGGCCGACCAGGCGCTCGGCCGCCGGGCTTCCGGCTCGGGCGACTCCGGGGTGTCGAGCCGCGTCTATTCCATGCTCGCCGCGGAGATGTCCGACACGCGCAACCGCGGGAAAATCCTCTGGGTGCTCGCCTCCAGCCGGCCCGACCTGATCGAGGTCGATCTGAAACGCCCCGGCCGCATCGACGTGAAGGTGCCCATCTTCCCCACCGCCACGCCGGAGGAGGGGATGATTCTGCTCGCCGCCCTCTGCAAGCGCCGCGGCATCCCGCTCCATGAGACGGCGAAATCCGCGCTGCTGCCACTGGTCCCGCCGTGGCTCACGCCCGGAGCCGCCGAGGCGCTCGCCGTGAAAGCCTACCGCCTGACCCGCACCGGCACGCCCGACCCCGCCGCGGCGCTGCGCGCCTGCCTCGAAGGCTACCGCCCGCCGGTCGATCCGCTCGTCATCCGCGCCCAGATGCGCCTCGCCGCGGAGGAAGCGACGGATGCGGATTTTGTTCCGGAGGAGGTGGTGAAGTATCTCGACGCATCATGACACCCGCGGAATACGAAACGGCGGAGCGCTTCGCGGGGCTGGCGACGCGGACGCTGGAAAAGCGTCCCGATCTCCGCGAGGAGGCGCAGGCGGAACTGATCGCCCGGCTGGCCCACGGCGGTGCAGAGAAAGATTGGGTGGAATCCGCTTCGGCACGGCTGGCGGCCAAGCCCGCACGAGCCTCATGGCCCTTGCTCATCTTTGCCGTCGTGGCATTCATCCTTCTCGGTGGCATCGCCGGGCCATGGACGTGGAATACCATGGATGAAGTCCGGGTATTCTTACCGAAATATCTGGTTTCGGATACCGGCCCGAGAACCCGGCTCGGCGATCATCTGAGCACCGAAGAACGGGATTTCGTCTTCGCCTGCATCGGACCGGAGGCCGAGGTATTGACAAAACTGGAGCGGCAGCGGCAGGTTCATCCCGAGCATCCCGGCATCTACGAAGAGTACACCCTCCGGTATCTTCAGGCACATCGGACCCTTCCGCCGGATTTCCACGAAACCTGGCAGCGGATCGATCCGGGCAACGGGATGTGGTTTTTCCTCGAAGCCATCGCAAAAAATCAGGAGGAGAAGGCAGGTTCCGGCACCGGCGACCCGGAATTTCGCGAAACGATCGCCCTGATCGGGCGAAGCGCCTCCGGGGAGCGTTTCGAATCTCACCTCCCGGCGCTCCGCGCCCGCCGCGCGACCTTGTTGGGGGAGGCCGACGATCTCGAAGGCGAGGTTCAGCGGATGCTTTTCGGCATTTCGGCGCTGTGGATGCCCACGCATCGTCTTCAAATGGAGACGATCAACAATCCAATCTCCGCGGAGGCGAAACGTCTGTCGGAAGAAAAGGATGAAGATGGCTTTAGAGAGCTGATCACGATATGGGAACGCCTCATCGGACGGCTTGGTTGGAATACCTCGACCTTGCTGGATCAGACCGTGATTCTGGTGGCCATGGCCAATTCCGGAGAATCGTTGAAGCAGGCGGCAACGAATCTCGGCATGACCGCGGAGGAAGAACGCATCGAGCGGAAGCTGGAGATGAGAAACGAAGCCCGGAAGGCTTATGTTTCGAGAGGCAATGTAAAAAACATGGGCACCCTGCACAGGCTCATGCTCATCGGCATCGCAGGGCCTCCGGATTTTCCCGCCGATCCCTCCATTTTCGATCCCGGACGGCATGCCGAATACGCCATCGCCGAGCGAGTGCTGGGCCTTTCCGCCGCCTTGATCGTCCTGCTTCTGCTCGCAGGTGCGGGCATCGAAAGCTTCCGCCGCGGCCGGCGCGTCAATGGTTTGGCGGATGGCTTGAAGCCGCTTTTCACGCCCGCGGATCCGGCGTGGATTCTCGGCTTCGGCATCGTCCTGCCGGTTCTCTGGTTTCTCGCCGTCACCCGGCTCATGCCCTTCGACTGCCGGGACATCGGATTGACGCACTACGCGCCTCCACCCGTCCTGATCCAGGCGGGCGCCGGGCTGCTTTTCGCGCTGGCGATGCTCGTCCAGACCTGCCGCCGGCGTATCGCTCGCCGCGCCGGATTTCTGTCCCTGCGAACCCGTTTGGCGTGGATTGGCTGGGCCGCCGCCATCGTAGCGGCGCTGGTCATCCCGCTCGCCGGGGCGGTCCGCTGGGTTCCGGGCGATGGGAAAACGTTTCTTCAAAGCGTTGCCGCGCTCGGCGGCATCCCGTTGCTGTGGCTGCTCTGGCAAGCCGGAGCCGTGCTTTTCGCACCGCGGGACCAGTCGCTTGGCGGAGCGCTGCTGAGCCGCCGCCTCATCCCGCCCTTTGCGCTGCTTGCCGCGATATTGCTTGTCTGCCAGCCGGTGTTGACCGCGACCGAGCGCCACTGGTACGCCCGCGACGAAATTACCCGCAGCGATCCGACCCACGGCGGCCTGACGAGAATCGAGGCCCTGAGCGTCGAATGGATTCGCGGATTGTTCCGGGAGACCTTCCCGGAGGGGGAAAACCCGCGCTGAATATGCGGGTGATCCTCTTCGAACCGGGACGGATTGCCGCAGGCATCCCGCTACGGCCGCCTTTCGCAGCGTCACGTTGCCTCCGTTGACAGCGGGAGCCGCCCGTTCTTTACTCACGGCGATGTCGTGCTGGTTCCGTCGTCTTCTGCCGATTGCCGGAATCCTGTTTTCCTCCTGCGGCTGGTTCCACGAGGGTGAGGGCTGGCGCGGCGCCGTTGCCTCCCGGGCCGGCCAGCTCGGCTACCGCAACTGGATCGTCATCGCCGAGGCATCCTTCCCCGCCCACAGCCGCCCCGGCGTGCGCCAGATCGCCGCGGGCGAGGAAATCCCGGCCATCCTCGACGAAGTGCTCCGCACCTTGGAGAAGACCGAGCATGTCCGGCCCCGCGTCTACGTTTCCCGCGAACTGAGCGCGGTGGAGAACGACTTCGCGCCGGGTATCGACGAATACCGCTCGCAGCTTCAGCGCGCGCTGCACGGTCACGAGCCCAATGAACTGGAGCACCAGGTGCTGCTGACGCTCATCGAGGATGTGACCAAAAGCTTCGACGTGCTGGTCATCCGCTCCTCGACCGCCCTGCCCTACACTTCGGTCTTCCTGGAACTCCAGCCGGGCTATTGGGACGGCGAATCCGAGTCGCGGCTGCGCCAGCAGATCGAGAGACAACGCATGGAAAAGCTGGCCCGCCCGCATCCCTGACGGCAAGTTCGCCGCGGCGATGAAAAGGGACGACGAAATCCGTCAGGAACGGGAATCCGCATGGATCGGCGATGCGGTGCTGGCGCTTTTCGCCCGCTCGTGGGTGCTGCGCGAGCGGGGCTCGATGGACGGCGAATGGTTCACCCGCCTGACTTCGAACGATTTCCTCAGCGCCTTCGGCGCTCCCACCGCGGTCGAGGCGAGGATCGGCCGGATCTACCGCGAGCAGGGGCTGGAAGCGGCCTTTTCGTGGATGGACACGGAGTTTATCCCGCTCTTTCGTCGGCAGATGGCGAAGCGAGGCTGATTGAGGCGTTTTTTCCGGTAACGAATCCACCGGATTGCTTCTGGGGAGGGTATGGCGACAAACTCTCCGGACGAATTTATGGACCAGGATCCCCGTCTCCCCCGCGACCCGCTCGGCGGGCTTTCCCCGGCCGACCTGCTGCGGCAGGGGGAGGCGGAGGATACATTGGTGGAGGGAAGGCGCGCCGCTTTCGTGCCGCCGTCGCTGGAGGAGATGGCGGGGATTTTCCCGCAGTTCGACGTGCTGGAGCTGGTCGGGCAGGGCGGCATGGGGGCGGTATACCGGGTGCGGCAGCGGGAGCTGGATCGCATCGTGGCACTGAAAATCCTGCCGCCGGGAATCGGCGAGGAGGTGTCGTTCGCGGAGCGCTTCGCACGCGAGGCGAAGGCGCTGGCGAAGCTGGATCATCCGGGCATCGTGACGATCCACGAGTTCGGCCGCAGCGGCGGCCTGTATTTCATCGTGATGGAGTTCGTCGACGGGGTGAACCTGCGGCAGCTGTTGGAGGGCGGGCGGATTTCGCCGCGGGAGGCGCTGGCGATCGTGCCGCAGATCTGCGACGCGCTGCAATTCGCGCACGATCAGGGGATCGTCCATCGCGACATCAAGCCGGAGAATATCCTGATCGACCGCCGCGGCCGGGTGAAGGTGGCGGATTTCGGGCTGGCGAAGCTGGCGGGCGGCGAGGAGGTCATCGACGACGGCGCGACGTGCGGCGCCCTGCTCACGGAAGCGGGCAAGGTGCTGGGTACGCCGCAGTACATGGCGCCGGAACAGATCGAGCGCCCCACGGAGGTCGATCACCGGGCGGACATCTATGCGCTCGGCGTGGTCTTTTATCAGATGCTCACCGGCGAACTGCCGGGCGAGCGGCTGGAGGCACCGTCGAAGAAGGTGCGTGTGGATGTGCGGCTGGACGAGATCGTGCTGCGGGCGCTGGAGAAGGAGCCGGAGCTGCGTTTCCAGCAGGCGAGCGTGATGAGGACGCGGCTGGAGGAGGCCGGAGAAATGGCGGTCTCCGCCTCTTCGCAGCCGGTCGGCAAATGGGATCTGGATTATCGGTCCAAAACGAAATGGTTCGGCCTGCCGCTCCTGCACGTCACTTCGGGACCCGACCCGGAGACCGGCGGAGAAAGAGTGGCCAAAGGCATTGTGGCGATCGGAGGAAGGGCAAAGGGGGTGATCGCGTTCGGGGGAGTGGCTTCCGGCGGTGTGGCCTGCGGGGGGATCGCAATGGGGGCGGTTGCGATCGGAGGAGTCGCGATGGGGGTTTTTGCTTACGGTGGCCTGGCGCTGGCGTTGCTCGCGGCGTTGGGCGGTTTGGCCGTCGCTGCGTGGGTCGCGATCGGAGGCGGGGCGTTCGGCCATCTGAGCTACGGGGCATACGCCGGCGGCGTTCATGCATTGGACCCGCGGGTGCAGGACCCGGTGGCGAAGGATTTCTTCATGCCATGGGCGCTGGATCTGATGGCGAACGTGGGGTTCTATAATCTTTTGCTCATCGCGGGTGTTTTGTTGCCGGGGGTCGGAGTGCCGATGTGGCTGGCGGCCAGAAAGTCCGGAGGTGGAACCGGGCAGACCCGAAGGGAGGTTGCGCGGCGGAACCGTAGTGCCGCTGCCGTGCCATGGACTTTGTTCTTCCTGGCCGGATGGTCGCTTTACGGGTGGCTCGCGACGAGCCGTTCGTCCGGAGCGGGGCCGCGCAGCGAAGCGGTACCGGCGCCTGTCGGTGCTGCGGCTTCCTCCCCCGATGGAATCCCTCCGGAAATCGTCGATTTGTATCTCGATCTGTATCTGGAACTTGCGGATATCGGAAATGGACTTGGCGAACGTCATCCCGTCCGGATGAACCTAAAAACCAAATTCGACACATTGCTGGAGAAGTATCCCAGCCTGCCAAATGACGGGGTGAGAAAAAGAGCTTCGGCACGTCTCGCTGTCATCTCGATAGAAAGAGAGCCTCTCAAAAAAATATATCAACCACGGCATCCGACGATGATTGCGATGGAGAGGAAAGTGAAGGCGCTGGAGAGATTGGTGTCCGGGAATGGGAAAGTCTCAGCCCCGGACATGGAAATCGCGGCGGACGAAGCCAAGACCTCGCTGCAGAACACCCCCTCCGGAACGGCACCGGCGCCGCAAACGGAAGAGGCGATCACTGCGGACGACTTGCCTGCGGGCAACCGGATGCAAATCCGCAAGGTGTCCAATGACGATCCCAACGCCGAAAGGATGGAAATGATTTCACCGGGCGGAGAAGGAGGCGGACTCCAGAAGCAGGAACTGCGGGTGGCAAGGGAGGTGATCGTGTGGGACGAGCACGTCGGCCACGCGACAGTCACTGCGGGGCAGGAAGATTACCGGGTAGACATCACACTCAACGATACCGGCAGCCGGCGGCTTGCCGCCGCCACGGCGAAAGGCCATGGAACGCTGAGGCTTGCTGTGATCGTCGATGGCAGGCTCAAAAGCGCTCCCGTGGTGCAGACTCAACTCGGGAGCACTTTTCAAATTTCCCGTTTCACACAGGCGGAAGCGCTGAATTTCATCCACGGTCTTCCGAGTTGGGAGCGTGTGATGAAAGAAAGTCTGCCGATTCAATGGCTGGAACGAATCGACGAGGGAAATTACCGGGAAGTGTATGCATCTCTCGCGTCGATTGCCGCAGAGGCGGCGACGGAAGAGCAACTGGGCACGGCCTTCGCTGCGGCACGGAAGCCGCTGGGAGAGATGATTTCGCGGAATTTCAGGCAGGCGGAGGAAATGTCCTCCCTGCCGGGTTTGCCGGATGGCGAGTATGTGATCGTTCAGTTCACGACTCACTTTGAGAACAGGAAAGGGGCCGTGGAGACATTGATTCTGGCGAAGGAAGACGGAGAATGGAAACCCGCAGGTTATTTCATCCGATGAATGCCATGAAGACGTATCAGGCCCCCTGGGGCAAAGCCTTGTGCTGGAGTTCGGCTGGGATGGTCGTGCTGGCTGTGGCGTTCTTTATCGGCATGTCGTGGCTGCCCGCGGCGACTCCGGGTTGGGCAGTGGGGCTGGCGCGTCTGAGCCTTCCGCTGATTCTGCTGGCCTGCCTGCCCTTCGTGATCCGCGGCTATGCGATCACGGAGGATGCGATTCTGATCCGCCGCCTGTTCTGGACGACGCGGCTGGATCGCGCCGGGCTGACTTCCGCTGAAGTGGTGCCCAAGGCGATGAGCAACAGCCTGCGGACCTGCGGCAATGGCGGCGCGTTTTCCTTCACGGGCTGGTACTGGAGCAAGCCGCTCGGCGCTTTCCGCGCTTATGTCACGGATTTGAACCGCACGGTGGTGTTGCGGTTCGGGAAACGGACGGTGCTCGTTTCGCCCGAGATACCGGAGGATTTCGCGGAGGAGTTGAACCGCCAATGACGCCGCACCCTTCCGACGATTTTTTCGCCACGACGCGCTGGACGATGGTGATGACCGCGGGCGAAGCGGATGCGCCGCAGGCCGCGGCGGCGCTGGAGGAGCTTTGCGCGGGTTACTGGTTCCCGGTGTATGCGTATGTCCGCCGCCGGGGTTTTTCGAAGGAGGATGCGGAGGATCTCACGCAGGGATTTTTCGCGAGCCTGCTGGCGCGGGGCGATATCGCGGGGTTGAGACGGGAGAACGGGAAGTTCCGCGCCTTTCTGCTGGCGGCGGTGAAGCATTTCCTGGCAAACGAGCGGGATCGGCTTGGGCGGGCGAAGCGGGGCGGCGGGGCGTTGCACCTGTCGCTCGACTGGCAACGGGCCGATGCGAGGTTCCGTCTCGCGGACGAGGCGTCCCTGTCGCCGGATGCGGCCTATGATCGCGAATGGGCGACCGCGCTGCTGGAACGGGTGCTCGGTATTCTGGAAGGTGAGGCCGGGGAGGAAGTGGGCGGTGAGCGTTTCGGCCATTTGAAAGGCTATCTCACCGTGGACCGGGACAGGATTCCCTACGCCGCTGCCGCCGCCGCGCTGGGCATGGACGAGGGCACGGTGCGGGTGGCGGTGCATCGTTTGCGGAAACGCTACCGTGCGCTGCTGCGGCAGGAAGTGGCCCGGACCCTCGCCGATCCGGAGATGGCCGGGGAAGAGTTGCGGGCCCTGATGGAAGCCTTCAGATGACTTGACTTGAGAGCGCGGAGCCCCGGCTCCGCAGAAGTATGGGGACGGCGCTGCCTGCCAATGCGGGCTTGCATGGGCAGCGGGGATGCCAGTGGTTCGTGCGGAGCAGGGGCTCCGCGCTCCCGGGGGATCAATGCTCGCGGCAGAACTGCTCGAAGCGGGTCAGGCCCTCGTTGAGCACGTCCAGCGTGGTGCAATAGCTCAGGCGGATGCCTTCGTCGTAGCCGAAGGCGATGCCCGGCACGGCGGCGACTTTGTAGCGGCTGAGCAGCTTGTCGCAAAGGTTCACCGATTTGAGCCCGAGCTGGCCGGTGTAAACGAAGAAGTAGAAGGCGCCCCGCGGCTCGACCACGCGGACGTTGTTGATCGCCTTGAGGCGGCCGAACATGAACTGGCGGCGCACGTCGTATTCGCCGCGCAGGTCGGAGATGAAGCTCTGGTCCCCTTGCAGCGCGGCCAGCGCGCCGTACTGGGCGAAGGTGGTAGCGTTGGAAACCGTGTGGTTCTGGATCTTGTCGATCGCGTCGGCCAGCGGCTTAGGTGCGGCGGTGTAGCCGAGGCGCCAACCGGTCATCGAGTAGGCCTTGGAGAAGCCGTTGACGGTGACGGTCAGGTCATAGAGTTCCTTGCTGAGCGAAGCGATGGAGATGTGCTTGTTTTCGCCGTAGACGAGCTTTTCGTAGATCTCGTCGGAGAGGATGACGATGTCTTCAGACAAGGCGACTTCGCCGATTTCGCGCAGTTCCTCTTCGGTGTAAACCGCGCCGGTCGGGTTCGACGGGGTGTTGAGGATCACCATCTTGGTCGCCGGGGTCATGGCGGCCTCGAATTGCTCGGCGGTGAGCTTCCAGCCGTTCGACTCCTTGGTCTCGACCAGCACCGGCTTGCCGCCGGCGAGGCGCACCATTTCCGGGTAGCTGACCCAGTAGGGGGTGGGGATGATGACTTCATCGCCTTCTTCGACGACGGCGAGGATGGCGTTGAAACAGGCCATCTTGGCGCCGGCGGTCACGGAAATCTGCTTGGGATCGTATTCCAGGCCGTTGTCGGCAATGAATTTGGCGGCGAGGGCCTCGCGCAGTTCGGGAATGCCGGCGGAGGGAGTGTACTTCGTGCGGCCCTGCTGGAGCGCGACGATGGCAGCGGCTTTGATGTGCTCGGGGGTGTCGATTTCCGGTTCGCCGCCGGCGAGACCGTAGACTTCCTCACCGCGGGCCTGCATGGCCTTGGCCTGGGCGGTCACGGCCAGGGTGAGGGATGGGGAAACTTCGTGGATTCGGGATGAGATGCTGTCCATGGAAGCGCGCGGATGGTGTTTCGCCGCCCCGCGGGACGGAGCAACGGTCTGTCGCGCGGCCTCCAGCGGAGCGGGCGGCTTTTCTGACCGGCCCCCGCTCCCGGCGCAAGTGAAACTAGAATGAGAGGCCAGAAACCAGAATCCAGAGACCAGAGAAAGACAGTCGCAAGACACCTCTCCGCACTTTTCCCCTCGTTTCTGGTCTCTGGATTCTGGTTTCCGGCCTCTTAAATCAAATCGTTCATCCATCCGCCCCGGGCCGTCACCCACTTGCCTTTTTTGATCACTTGGGGAAAGCCGAAGCCGTGCGCCGCGGCGGCGGTGAAGACATCCCAGGCCTGGCTGGCGAGGATGCCGGAGAGGACGAGATCGCCGCCGGGCTTGACCAGTTTGGAAAGGACGGGAAAGGACTCGATCAGGACGGTCGAGAAGATGTTCGCCACGACCACGTCGTATGTTTTGCGCGGCTTCCATTTCAGGACATCGAGTTCCCTGGTTTCCACATCTTCGGCGCCATTGCGCTCCAGATTGCGCCGGGCGACTTTCACGGCGAAGGGATCGAAATCGCAGGCGAAGACCTCGCCCGCGCCGAGTTTCTTCGCCGCGATGGCCAGCAGGCCGGTGCCGCAGCCGAGATCGGCGCAGGCCCAGCCCGCCGGGCGTTTTTTGCCGATGTCGACGAGGAAACGCAGGCAGGTGGAGGTAGTAGCGTGGTCGCCGGTGCCGAAGGCCATTTCCGGCGGGATGCTGATGATGGCGCGGGCGGGGAAATCCGCGGCCATTTTTTTGAGGTCCTTCGCCGCGGCGGCCTGGGTGATCAGCAGCGCATCGCGCACTTTGAGCGGCGGGGGGATTTCCGGCACGGCCTTCTTCCAATCGGCGTTCAGTTTCCGCACCGAGCCGCCGAATTGCCCGGCGATGGTCTCGGCCTCGCGTTTGGTCGCGCAGAAGACTTCGACCCGCACGGATTTGCCGCCCTTGAGGACGTGGAGCACGAAATTCGGGTTTCCGTGGAAGCGGTCTTCCCAGGCATCGAGCCATTTGGCGGAGGAGAGTTTCGACCAGACGAACATGCGGGCCGAACGCAACACGATCCCGCCCACGGGGGCGAAACAAAAAAGAGTCTAGAGCGCGGAGTCCCGGCTCCGCAGAAGGAAGGGCAAGGATTCCATGCCCATTCACGCCGCAATGGAAAATGACAGCTCTTTCCCTCCTTCTGCGGAGCTGGGGCTCCGCGCTCCAGGCCTGCGCTTTTTCATCCGGACCGTTTCACGGAGACAAGCCGGGGCGAGAGCATCTCTCGCTCCGCCAGAGTCCGGCCCAGCGCCACCGCTTCCTCGGCCCGCACCGCCTTGTTGATATAGCTCCGGCGCAAGAGTCTTCCATCTCCGCGGCCGATCCCGTAATAAACCGTCCGCCACAGCAAAGGCGCGGCATCCTTCATGCATCCCGTCGAGTCCATGGTTCCTCCGCTTCACGAGCGGCCAGATCTTCTCTGGCCTGCCGTTCCAACGCTTCCATCACGATTTCCCGCGGATCGCGGCCCTCGGCCGCGGCTTTCGCTTCGACCCACCGGCGGATCGTTTCCGGCAGGCTCGGCAGCGAGATTACCGGAAGTTGGGGGACGCTTCCCATGCATCAAATATGCACGATACGTTGCATAAATCAATAGGAATTGCACCAACCCATCTTTTTTCCCATGACTCCGGACTATGGCAATCCGCAAGCTCCCTCAACCGGCAAGGAAGAGATCAAGGCATGGCTGCGCGCGACAGGGCGCGACCGCGCCTGGCTGGCCGCGCGCTGCGGCGTCGGCAAGCGGACCGTGGACAACTGGCTATCCTCTCCTCGCGAGATCCCGCCGAAGGCCCGCTTCATCATCAACAGTCTGATGCGGGAAAGGGAGCAAAGCGGCGGCGACGGTCCGCTCCAGAATCTGGTCCTGCAAGTGGACGAGGCCACCTTCGACAAATGGAACCGCGCCGCGCTCGTCCGGCAGATGACCCTCAAGGACTGGGCGGTGGATGCCCTGAACAAAGCGGCGCGAAGCTACCCCGCCGAGCTGCCTTTCCCGGCTTCCAAGGTGGCTGAAGAGCCGGACTGATTCAGGCTTTCGGCAATTCGCGCTTCCACGCCACCGGCAGCACGGCGAGGCAGGAGAAGATGGCGAGGACGATGAAAGAGACGAACACCGCATCCCAACCCCAAGTGTCTTTGATCCAGATCGGCACGATGCCGGCGAAGATCTGGGCGGTGGAGCCGATGCCGTTGATGATGCCCGCCGCCGACGCGGTGCTTTCCGCGCCGCCGATGTCCTGCGCGGCGGTGCCGGAAACGATCGAGTCCGCGATGTAGAGGAAAAAGCCGATCGCCGCGAGGCCCGCGAGATTCCCCCAGATGCCACCCCCGGCACTGATCGCGCGGTAGAGCAGCACGGCGGCGACCATGCCGACCAGCGCGACCAGCGCGAGGCGCACGCGGTTGCCCCGGAACCAGCGGTCGCCGATCAGGCCGCCCGCGGCGAGTCCCAGCACGCCGCCCATTTCGAAACCGTTCGACACGTATGCCGCGGCGTCGTTCTTCATCCCCACCTGGCTGACGAGGTAGTAGGGACTCCACGCGAAGAACGAATAGCGGACGAATTTCATCCCGGTGTAGGTCAGGCCCAGCAGCAGGATCGAGGGCTGGCGGATCATCAGCATGAAGCCGGCCGCCACCGAAGCGTCGCCGGAGACCGACGACCGCCTTTCCACCCGGTGGCCGCGGTCTTCGGGGCGATTGACGAGGAAAAGGCCCTGGACGACGCCGACGACGATGACGGTGATTCCCGTGACCAGAAAGACCTCCCGCCAGCCGTAGGCGCCGAGCACGTAGCCGGCCGCGACATTGGCCGCCATGCTGCCGAAGATGTAACAGGTCATCCATACGCCCATCACCCGGCCGCGGTGGCGGTGGGCGATCCATTGGGAAACGACCTTGCAGGCATTCGGCCAGCCGGTGGACTGGAACAGGCCGTTGAGCGAGAGGCCCACGACGAGCACGCCCATGAAGGGAAAGATCCCGAAGGCCAGCGAGGCGATGCCGGAGAGGATCATCCCGGCGCACAGGGCGATGCGCGGCCCGAGCCGATCGCCGAGCGCGCCGCTGAGGAACTGGCCGATGGCGTAGCAGATGCCGTAGCCCGTCTGCACCCAGCCGATCAGGGTGTCGGAATAGCCGCTCTCGACCATCGCCGGGGTGGCGACTCCGAGGTGCTTGCGGGTGAAGTAGTAGAAGAAATAAGCGAGGTAAGAGAGCAGCACCATCCGCGTCTGGAGCGACACGGGCGGCGGCGAGGCGGCGGGCGTTTCCGGGAAGGTGTTGTTCGTCCGCGTCGCTTGCATGTCGGGGATGATGATTACCAGGGAAGCGACCAGGTTTTCTCGTGGGAGAAGAATTTGATCGCCTCGATCACGCCCTCCTTCACGCCCAGTCCGGAATCGCGGGTGCCGCCGAAGGGCGTCAGTTCCAGCCGGTAGCCGGGCACTTCGTTGATGTTGGTCGTGCCGGCGCGCAGTTCCTTGCAAGCCTTCATGGCGAGCGAGAGATTATTGGTGACGACTCCGCCGCTCAAGCCGAAGGGGCCGGCGTTGTACCAGGAAATCGCGTCATCGAGGTCGCGGACGGGGATGATGGGGGCGAGCGGGCCGAAACTCTCGCAGGCGACCATTTCCGCCTCGCGCGGGACATCGGCGATGATCGTCGGCTCCAGCAGCGCGCCGCGCCGGCCGTTGCCGAGCAGGACCTTCGCGCCCATCGCCACGGCGGCTTCGACGCGGCGCTGGAGCTCGGCCGCGGCGGGCGCATGGATGACCGTGCCGACCACGGTGGCCGGGTCTTCGGGGTCGCCGCAGGGGTACTCGCGGCGGACGAGATCGACGAAGCGCTCCGTGAAGGCGTCGCGGACGCTTTGCTGCACGAGGATGCGCTTGACCGCCGTGCAGCGCTGGCCGGAATTGCGAAAGGAGCCCTCGGCGGCGAGTTTCGCGGCGAGGTCGAGGTCGGCGTCCTCCAGCACGATCAGCGGCGAGTTGCCGCCGAGTTCCAGGCAGAGGCGCTTGTAGCCGCAGGTGCGGGCGATGCGTTTGCCGGTCTCCACCGAGCCGGTGAAGGTGACGGCTTCCACGCGTTCGTCGGTGATCATCGGCGTGACGATGTCGTCGATGCCGCCGGCGAAGAGACTGAGCATCGGTCCGGGCAGACCGGCTTCGTAGAGGACTTCCGCGAATTTCAGCGCGGTGAGCGGCGTGCGGTCGGAGGGTTTCAGGAGCACCGGCGCGCCCGCGGCGATGGCCGGGGCGAGTTTGTGGACGACCTGGTTGAGCGGGTGGTTGAAGGGGGTGATCGCGCCGACGAGTTTCACGGGGTAGCGCGAGGTGAAGATTTTCCGCGGTTTGCCGTTCGGCGAGATGTCGCAGGAGAAGATCCGCCCGTCGTCGCGCAGCGCCTCCATGGCGGCGAATTCGAGCACGTCGGAACTACGGGTGGTCTCGTATTTCGCCTCGCGGATCGCGAGGCCGGTCTCGCGGGTGATCAGCGCGGCGAATTCGTCGCGGCGCTCCGCCAGCAGGGCGGCGGAGCGGCGCAGGATGTCGTGGCGGTGGCGGCGGGTCAGCGATTCGTTCGGGAAGGCGAGTGCGGCGGTGATCGCACGCTCGAGATGCTCCGGGCCGATCAGCGCGGCGCTGCCGGTGAGCGTGTCATCCCACGGGTAGCGGACTTCCAGCGTGCGGCCGGACGAGACGGGCTCGCCGGCGACCCAGGAGGGGAGATGGAGAGGTTGCCAGGACATGGGCGGCGGGATTCAGACGCTACAGGCGAAGAGGAAGACATCGAAATTCCGCGGATCGCCTTCCGCCATGCGTTTCAACTCCCGCGTGAGCGGTCGGGAAAGCACGAGCGGGACCATTTCTTCGTAGCGTCCGCCGTGCGAGCGCAGGCCGCCTTTCAGGACGGAGAGGTCGTGATGTTCCGGGGATTTTCCGAGCGCCGTGTCGCGGCCGGAGAGCACGACCAGATCGCCGATGCGGTCGGAGGCGAGCTCGAGTTTGTCCGCGGCCTGTTCGCGAGTGAGGACTTCGGTGATGCCGTCCCGGGCGAAAAGGAATTCCGCCACGGCCGCGCGGATGGAAGGATCCTCGAGATGCACCATGACCAGAGAGCCGAGCGCGCCGTGGTGGACGATGTAGGGATCGGTGATCGGGCAGATCACACGGATGCCTTTGCTGAATTTGTTCCGCAGCAGCGATTCGACGAAGATGACCCTGGGATTTCCCGCGGCGTCGTTCTTCGCGTTCATGCCGTGGTCGGCGGTGAGGGCGACGGTGCAGCCGGCATCGAGCAGACGGCCGATGGCGGCGTCGATCTCCGCATGGAAGCCGAGGATTTCCGGTGCCTCGGGGGCGAATTTGTGCTGCATGTAGTCGGTGGTGGAGAGATAGAGGAAATCCGCGGTGCCCTGCTCGACGAGCGCGGCACCGGCTTGGAGCACATAAGTCGAGGCATCGCCCGAGTAGATTTCCGGCGGCGGCCTGCCGATGATGGCAGCGGCGTTGTCGATGCCGTGGGTTTCCTTCTTCGCCTCATGAACTTTCTCGGAAGAGAAGACGATGCCGCCGCGCTCCACCACGCCGTCGCCGAGCAGGGTGCGGAGTTTTTCCTTGGCGGTGATGAAGGCGACCCTGCGCCCGGCATCGGCGGCGGCGGTGAGGATGGTGCCGCAGCGGCGGAATTGCGGGCCGTTCATCATGACTTCCTCGCGGGTCTCGGGGTTGAGGAAGAAGTTGCCGCAGATGCCATGCAGACGCGGCGGCACGCCGGTGACGATGGAGGTGTTGTTGACGTTGGTGAAGGAGGGCAGCGCGCCGCGGACCATGCCGCGCCAGCCGTCGCGGGCCATCGCGGCGAGGCGGGGCATTTTGCCGCGGGCGATGGCGGCGCTGAGGTACTCGTCGGCGCAGCCGTCCAGACAGATCACGGCGACGGGATTCGGCGGCAGCGGATAGCCGCGGCCGTTGGCTTCGAAGGTATGGGGCGGCGTCATGCGGATGCGGTGTGGATGTCACCCCGATCTCACGGGGGCGGCAATGGCAGATTCGCAAGGGCTTCCCGCAGGTCCGCAATATCGGGCGGGGAGAAGCGGCGCCGCTCCGTGTTTGACATCGCGGACCGGGCGGAAAGATTGGGGCCATGTACGAAGCGCGCGGCACCATCAAGCTGATCGGCGAACTCCAGACCTTCCCCAGCGGCTTCTCCAAGCGGGAATTCGTCGTCACCACCGCCCACGACCGCTATCCGCAGGATATCAAGTTCGAGACGGTGAAGGAGAAGTGCTCGCTGCTCGACGGCTTTTCCCCCGGCCAGGAAGTCGTAGTCAGCTTCGACATCCGCGGCAACGAGTACAACGGGAAATACTTCGTGAACCTCTCCTGCTGGAAACTCCAGCCCGCCGGCGAAGATGCGGAGCAGGCACCGGCGAAAGAAACCCCCGCCGCCGAAACCGAACCTCCTCTCGCGGATCTGCGGAACGAGAACGACTTCGACGACGACATCCCGTTCTGAGCCTATCGCTTTTTCCTCCACCTGCCGGCCGCCGCCGCTTTAACATGCCAGGATGAAAGCCCTACTTGCCCTGATCGCCTGTCTGGTCAGCACTGTCGCGGCCAAAGTCACGGAGGGAACCCTCGGCGAATCGAAATACATGATCGCCGCGCCGGACGAATGGCAGGGCAAGCTGCTGCTCCTCGCCCACGGCTTCCGCCCCGAATCCTATCCCCTGTCCGCCGACTTCAACACCGCAGACCCCTTTACCACCGGACTCCTCGCGCAAGGCTGGTGTATCGCCTCGACCAGCTACCGGCGGAACGGCTGGATCGTCGAAGACGCGATCCTCGACCTCAAGGAACTGCGCGACCATGTGGTCAAGGAGCACGGTGAAGTGAAGCGCTGCATCGTGACCGGCAATTCCATGGGCGGGCTGATCGGCGCGCTCATCGCCGAAGGTGCGCTCCAAGGCGTTCACGGCGTCATGGTCGTGGGCGCTTATCTCGGGAATGCCGGCCGGGACGGCCCCAACGAATCGCTCGTCCATCGGCCGAAAATGCCGATTC
Source organism: Haloferula sp. (assembly GCA_037190465.1). Classification (GTDB taxonomy): domain Bacteria; phylum Verrucomicrobiota; class Verrucomicrobiia; order Verrucomicrobiales; family Akkermansiaceae; genus Haloferula. Next base: position 77,821 of record JBBCJF010000018.1, read on the forward strand.
TTTTCCTGACCAACGAAACCGAACTCGACCATCCGCGCGAATACCGGAAAAAGGCCGGCGACGAACTCACAGCACTATGGGAAGTCAGGCGCCCCGGCCACTGCAACGCCTCCCCTGTCGAGCGCTTGAATGCCGTGCTGGCGGTGGACGCGTGGATCGACGGCAAGCCGCCGGAAAAAGATCGCGACGGCACCGTCCCGCCGCCGGAGCGGCAAAGCACCGCCAAGGCCGTCGATGGCGGCCGCGAAGAGAAAATCACCCATGTCGTGGGATCTTGGGGCAACCTCTCCACCGGTTTCGTCGCCGCCGATCTCGAAGCGCTCGGCCTGAAACTTGGCGATACCGCGCTGTTCAAGCGGGACGACACGACGCTGGAAGCGACCGTCTGCCGCTATCGCAGCGACGTTCCGGAAGGAAAAACCGCCGCCTACATCACCCCTGACGGCTGGCTTGCCATCGTCGTCAACGGCGGCAACGCCGCGCAAGCCCTCGGCGTGAAGGTGGGCGATGTCCTGACGCTCTCCGCCAAGCCCGGCGGGACGGAGTAAGCTTTCACTTGAAGCGCTCGAAATCCTCGAGCAGCCGCTTCGTCCGCTCGCGGGTGAGCAGATTCAGGCTGCCAAGCCTTTCCAGACCTTCCGCCGTGCCACCCGCGAAATGGTGGGAATCGAAACCCGCCTGCGCGTCGCGGAAAGCGATCCACGCCCGCTGGGTTTCGCGCAGGCGCTTCTTGCCCTCGTCGTTGAGCACGCCCATCAGCTTCTGATAGGCGGCGTTCATCGCCTTGTCGGCCTGTTCGTAGGCGGCGGCGACTTCGTATTTCATCTCCGCCGTCGTCTGCGCATGGGCGGCGAATCCGAAAATGACGGCGGCGGCGAAAAACGGAGCGATTCTCATGGTTCCCGATCATGGAAAATCTCCAGCCCTTCTGCAAGCGGGAGGCATGCGCACCGCTTTCAAAAAAGACGTGGTGCGCCGGCCCGTTTCCATTAGAATACAGGTACAAACCCCATACCGATTTCCCATGAACTCAATCTCGGAAAAACTCCTGCCCCTCGCCGCGAAGATCGCCGAGGTCGAAGTCAAGCTGGAGCACCTCGAACGCGAACTGGAGGAAATCGGCCTGCCCGCCGCCTACGATCTGAAACGCCGCTTCGACGCGCTGCGGATCGAGGAAAAGGCGCTGCGCCGGAATTTCGAGGAATCCATCAGCCGCGGCGATCCCGACTCGGTGCGGCTGGAAAAAATCGAAACTCTGCTCCGCCACATCGAGCGGGAGGAAGCTTCGGTCGAAAACGAGGCGAATTTCCTCCATCAGGCGGCTCCCTCTTCCGTCACCCTAGCGGCCGAAGGCGTGGCACGATTGATCGACCTCTATCGCAGCGCCCTGAGGAAAGTGCTCGGCGATCATCACCCGCTCGGCCAGTCTGTCTTCGTGAACCACACCCATGAGAATCTCGCCTCGGAATACGGCCTGAGCGATGAGGAGGATGAGAAGAAGTGAATCCACCCTCGCTCACGGGACGCGGAAATACTTCCGCTCCTCCGCCGGATAATGCGGATCGCCCACCAGCTTGCCGGAGGGGATGCCCTGCACATCCACCGGCTTCCGGTTATAGGGACTGAAGACAAGCCCTTCCCGCCCCGGCACCGGCAGGGCGGTAGGATACTTGCCGCGCGCAAGGTCTTCCGGCAGCGGGGACGGCGGAGGCGTTACGGGCGGATCGCGATGGATCTCCGGCGGCATGCGGGGCCCTTCCGGCGGCGGCCCGGCGACCCCGGGCGGTTGCGAGCGGGGGCGAAAAAATTCCATGCAGCCCGTTAGCGGAAGGGCCGCGAGACCCACAGCCAGCATTCGACCGGCCCATCGATGAAATCCAGCGTCACTCATGCTGGAAAAGCAGCATTTCTCGAGATCTCCCGCAAGAACAAATGCTGATTTTCCAGCATTGATTCCGTTCCTTTCCCATGGCAAGCTCCGCCGCATGGACCTTTCCGACTTCGCGCGCATGGACCCGCACCTGCTTGTCGGGCTGCTCAATACCGAACTGCGCAACCGTTGCGACTCGCTCGACGATCTGGTGAAAACGCACCACCTCGACGCCAAGGCGCTTGTCGCCAGGATGGCGGAATCTGGCTACGACTACCGGCCGGAGCAAAACCAGTTCCGCTGACGTTCCACCACGCCCCCTCCCCTCTCTAGTACCCCTCCAGCTTCTCCAGTTCGATCTCCGGGGCCTTTTGCTTCCCGGGCTTGCGCGTGAAGCGGCTGTCCAGTGCCACGGTCTCGGCGAAGAAACCGCCGTTGCGCATGAAAAAGCGTTCTCCCTCGACACCGCCGGCGTAGTCGAGCCGGTAGCCCCGCCGGGCGATGTCGTCGCCGGTGAAGCGCGCCTGCGTGAGCCGGTGCCATTTGCCGTCCGTATCGCGCGCCCACTGGTTGCCGTGGAAAGCCCGGCGTCCCAGCCAGCCGTTCCGGTCGCTGAAGTTCTCCAGGAAGGAATGCACGCCGGTAAGGTGCTTATCGGTCTTCGGCCGCTTGAAGCTGGCGATCAGCTGCCATTCCTTTTTCTCGGGTGCGAAGAACCATGCGGTGTAAATCGTGCTGCCCTCGCCGTCCGGCCGCGCGCGGTTGAGGAAGCGGTAGGTCGTCCCGGCCTTCCACGGGTAGACGAGATAACTCTGCCCGCCCGACCCCTCATTGCCGAATTCGCCGGTGCGCACGTCCTTGCCTTTCGCCAGCAGCACGATCCGCTGGTCCTCCGGGATGTCGCGTGGGTTGTCGGTGTGGAAAGGACTCCACACGGAAAAAAGCACGCGCCGCTCCTCCGGCCCGTTCACCTGGATGCCGAAATAGCCCTCGCCGAAACCGTTCGCCATGTAATACGAGCCGATCGGATCCTCACCCTCCGGCACCGTGATCTCGCTGTGGAACCACTCGATGGTCTTCTGCTCAGGCAGCGGGTAGGAGAGATGCACCGACGGTCCGCGCCGCCCCCAGTAGAAGCGGTTGCTCTCGTTGTCCTTCACGTAGGCCAGCTTCGCTCCGGATGAGTAGGGCGTGATCACCAGGCCTTCGATCTCCGCAAAGACCGGGCCGCTCTTGCGCAGACCCTGCAAATCCACCCGCACGTAGCCCGGACCGTCCGCCCGGATCCGGCCCAGCTCCACATCGGCCGTTTCCTCGTCCTTCAACTCCACCTCGAAGCGCTTTCCGGCGGCCTCGGCCCGGACTTTCGACCGCCCCTGCGGCACTTTCGCCCGCAACGCCAGATCCACCTCCGTTGTTTTGTCCACGCGGAAATAGAACGAGATCACCGTATCCTTGTCCGCCCATTGCGATCCTCCCCTCCGGCCGCCCCGGTCGGAGGAACCTTCCGCCGCCTTGGTCACATAGGAATTCCCGCCGAAGGGGATCAGCGTGGCCTCCTTACCAAGCGCCAGCCCCGCAACGAACAAGCCCGCCGCGACCGCCAGCGCCCTCTTCCCGCATGAAACGAAGCTCACCATGCGACAAACCGGCCAAACTCTCTGAAAATCACCAACCATATTCCAGAAAACGTCTTTCATCGTCACTTTATTCCACAAAATTTAATCAAATATACGATTTCTGGAAGATTTTCTTAGGAAACCGTTTGCCCCTCCAGTGACCCGGCGCATCGTGGAACGATGAAACCGAAGAACGATCCTCATCGCGCCACGCTCGACCTCCAGGAAAGAGCCAATCAGAAAGCCCGCCTGAGCGCCTCGCTGGTGGAGCAGAGCGGTTTGAATTCGCGCATCCGCGGCCACGTCTCCGCCCGTGTGCGCCGCAGCCAGGCCGCGCGGGCCGGCCGGGAACAGGAAGAGTGAGCGGACGCGGTCCGGGCCATCCTCCAACTCCGTGCTGGCCGGGCACGGCGCGACCGGACAGCCTGAGCGCGATCCCGCTCCCATGGACCCGGCCCGGAACCACCCCGCCCAACTCGTCGAACTGAAATGCCGGAACTGCGGCTCGCCGCTTTCGCCGGATGATATCTCGCCGCAACTCGCCGCGGCGCGCTGCCGCCATTGCCACTCGCTCTTCGCCCTGCCCTCCGCGGTCGGCGGGCGCCCGATCCCGCGGCCCCAGGTGCCCCTGCCGTCGAACTTCCGGATTCACGACGACGGCTACACTCTCGAAATCACCCGCCGCTGGCGCGGCCCGGCGGCGTTTTTCCTGCTCTTTTTCGCGCTGTTCTGGAACGGCTTCATGGTGGTGTGGCACGCGATCTCCCTGAGCACCGGCGCCTGGGTCATGTCGGCCTTCGGCCTGCTGCACACGGGGGTGGGCATCTTCATCGCCTACTACACGCTCGCCCTTTTCATCAACGCCACCGTCATCCGCGCGGACGGCCGCTCGCTCGATGTGAAAATCCGTCCGCTGCCGTGGAAGGGCAACAAAAGCATCCCCGCCGTCGAAATTTCCCAACTCTACTGCATGGAGAAAATCTCCCACGGCAAGAACGGCACTTCCGCCAGCTATCGCGTCGAAGCCGTGCTCGACGGCAACCGCCGCGAAACCCTGGTCAGCGGCGTGCCCGAAGCCGACCACGCCCTTTTCATCGAGCAGCAACTCGAACGGCACCTGAAAATCGCCGACGTTCCGGTCGACGGGGAGCACGGGCGCTGAGAATCCGTCTGAAGCCGGCGGTCCACCGGGCGCTCCCCATTTTCAGTCTCCGGCGGCGGGCAGGATGAAAGCGATCTCGTCGGCATCCGCCAGAGACTCATCCCAGGCGCAGAAGCCGCCGTTGCGGGTGGCGCGCAGGGTTGCGGGATGGAACGGGAGACGGTGGCGGAAGCGGATCTCTTCGTAGAGACCCGCGGGGGTGTGAGCGAGGGTTTCGACGTTTTCCCCGTCGAGCCCGCGGGCTTCGCGCAGTCCGGAAGTGTACAGGATGCGGACGGTTTTCGGCGTCACGCCGTGCCGCAGCTTGGCGAAACATTCGGCGAGTTCCGCCGGGGTGTTCGCGTTGTCGAGCGCGGCGGGATGTGGGAGGGAGAGCACGAGCGGGTCGAGGGATTCGAGGAAATGCCGGGCGCAGCGTTCGCCGCGGGCCAGCGCGCCGGCTGCCTCGGCAAGCGCGTCCCCCGAGTAGATCGCGCAAAGGGGTTCCGGCCTTCCATCGATGCGGTTGGCGTAGCAGGTCGCCATGCGCGACGGATCGTGGCGATCGATCAGGTGGCGGAGCGTCGGGAGGTCGAGAAGGTAGAGGTCGCAGCCGAGAACGAGGGTCGTGTCGGGGTCATGGGCAAAAAGCGTCGCCAGGGCTCCCAGCGGTCCGTCGCCGGCGACGACATCCGGCATGACGGCGATTTCGTCCGGAAACCTGAGTGCGGGATCGTTCGATGAAACGATGACGTCGGCCGAAACCTCGCCGGCAAGCTGCAGGAGGTAGTCGATCTGCCGCGTGCCGTCGGGGCGTTCGATGAGCGCCTTGTCGCGGCCCATGCGCCGGCTTTTGCCGCCGAGGAGGATGAGGATGGTCATGAAATGGAGATTGAGATCACTGAGGCCCTTTCCCCCGACCACTCCATCCAAGCTCCTAGGGTTTCACGCCGGCGGGCAGCAGGGCGAGGGCGAGGAAGGCGCAGATAGCGAGCGAGACGCCGACGTAGACGGGCACGGTGAGAGTTTCCTTGAGCAGGAAGAAGCCGATGAGGTTGCCGATGATGATGGAGCCCGCTCCGAAGAGCGCCACGGTGCGGCCGAGTTCCATGGTGGAGTAGATGTATAGTTGCCCGAAGACGGCGATCTGGCGGATGACCGTATAGGTCAGGAACCACCAGGTGAAGAAGGAGGCGACGGTGAAGCCCTGCGATTTCATCGCCCAGCGGCCCATGAGGTCAGAGGCGGAGAAAAGAAGCTGCGAACCGATAATGATGAAGGCCGGCGATTTCCAGAATGGCACACCCATGCGATGCGCAAGCCGTGCCAGCCGGTCAAGCGCTTCCGCCTCATCGCGGGGATGAGGCGGATTCCCTTGGTCACGGGGATGGAACGGGTCCATGATGGGGCGGTGAACGGACCGGTGGATGCCTTCGGACGCGGCTTGCGGGATCTGCGGATTTCGGTGACGGACCGCTGCAATTTCCGCTGCCGCTACTGCATGCCGGTGGAGGTTTTCGGGCCGGGATACGCGTTTTTGCCGAAGGACGAGTTGCTGGGCTTCGAGGAGATCGTGCGCCTCGTCCGCGCGCTGGCGCCGCTGGGGATGGAGAAAGTCCGCCTGACCGGCGGCGAGCCTCTGCTGCGCCGCGGGCTGGAGGATCTGGTTGCGATGCTGGCGTCGGTCGAAGGCATCCGTGACATTGCGATGACGACCAACGGCGTGCTGCTCGCCCATCACGCCGAGGCGCTCGGACTGGCGGGGCTGAGCCGCGTGACGGTCAGCCTCGACGCGCTCGATCCGGTCGTCTTCGCGCGGCTGAACGGCGTCGGTGCGAAAGTGGAGCGCGTGCTCGCGGGCATCGCCGCGGCGCGGGTTTTCGGCCTGCCGGTGAAAGTGAACGCGGTGATCCAGCGCGGGGTGAACGAAAGCGAAGTGCTTCCCCTGGCCCGCTGGGCGAAGGCGGAGGACATCGACCTCCGCTATATCGAGTACATGGATGTCGGCGAGACGAATGGGTGGAGGCTCGACCAGGTCGTGCCGGGTGAGGAGCTTCTCGCGATGCTGGCGGAGGAATTTCCCCTGACGCCGCGCGATCCCGCCTACCGGGGGGAGGTGGCCGCGCATTGGCGGCACGCCGGTTCGTCCGCGGAGATCGGGCTGATCCGCTCGGTGACGCAGCCTTTTTGCCGGGATTGCCAGCGGCTGCGCCTTTCCGCCGACGGGAGGATTTTCACCTGCCTCTTCGCCGCGGAAGGCCACGACCTGCGCGGACCGCTGCGCGGCGGGGTGGACGACGAGGCGTTGCGAAAAATCGTCTCCGCGATCTGGACGGGTCGCCGCGACCGTTACTCCGAGGAGCGGGGCCGCGCGACCGGGCCGAAGGCGGAGATGAGTTATCTGGGCGGGTGATCGGGATTTTCTATCGACCCCGGTCGCCTCGGCGGGGAATTTCCGCCCATGCTGATCCGTGTCCGCGCCGTCCCGAACGCCCGCCGGAGCGAGGTCATCGGCTGGGAGGACGATCCCCGCGCCGGCCGGGTGCTGCGGGTGAAAATCGCCGCGCCTCCCATGGAAGGAAAGGCGAACGAGGCGCTGCGGTCCTTCCTCGCCGCGGAACTCAGGCTGGCGAAAACGAAGGTGCTGCTGGAAAAGGGCGACTCCTCGCGGCACAAGACCTTTTCCGTGCCGGACGACTGCGTGCTGCCCTGGCCCGGGTGAAATTTTTCCGGTCCGCGGGGTCCCTTATTGCCATCGCGCGCGGGCGCTGCTAGATGCCGGCACGAATGGCTTGGTCGTTCCGCCAGATGGAATTTTCCTGGACCCGCCGGCAGGCGCCGGCACCCCCGGCCAAGCGCCGCCCGGGCGGCCCCCGGCCGGATGCGGGACTGACCGAGTGGTGCCGGGAAAAAGCCTGCTTCCTCGATCTGCCGGAACTCGCCCGCCGTGTCCGCGTGCAATGGAACGCGCGGATGCAGACCACCGCCGGCCGCGCCTGGTGGCCGGACCGCCTGATCGAGTTGAATCCGAAGCTCGACGAGCAGGCGCCCGAGGAAATGTGGCGCACGCTGCGCCACGAACTCGCCCATCTCATCGCCTACGAGCGCGCCGGCCGCCGCCGGATCGATCCCCACGGGCCGGAATGGCGTGCCGCCTGTGCGGAGCTGGGAATCCCGCACGAGCAGCCCTACCACACGCTGCCCTTCAAGCGGAAGCGGATGCGGCGGAACTACTCCTACACCTGCCCCTACTGCCTGGTGGTGATCCGCCGGGTGAAGCGGATCAAGCGCCAGGTCGCCTGCTACGACTGCTGCCGCAAGTTCAGCGGCGGGTACTTCGACGCGCGCTTCAAGCTCTACGAGCGGGAGATTTGACGAGGCGGGCGGCGGCCTTCATTCCGCCGGGTTCCATATCTCTTCGAGCAGGGCGGCCAGGCCGGGATCGTGGCGCTCGAGTTCTTCACGGGTGAAGGGGAAGAAATCGTTGCGAGAGAAATACGCTTCGGTGCCCTCGGCGAAGTATTCCTTGTGATCGGTCATCGCATAGGCGGGGCCGTGGCTGATGCGGCCTTCGGCATCGCGGCGTGCGACCTTGTCGTACGTGCCGGAGGCTTTCGCTTTCTCGTAAGCAGTAATGATGCGGGGCTCGTCGAAGCCGAGCACGCGGTCGTGGTAGGCGTGGGCGAGTTCGTGCAGGGCGAAGTTCGGCATCCGCCGTGATTCGGCCTCGAAGATGGAAATGTTGGTGAATTCGACGGCTTTCTCCATGGCGACGTCGCGGCCGTGCCTTCTCAGCCAATCCGCCCCGGGATGATACTCGGCGCGGGGCCGTGTGTCCGGATAGGCGGGGGAAAACCACAGCGGGACCTTCCTGAGTTCCGCGACCGCGGCGGCGGGCACGGCGCGCACGATTTCGTCGAGCTGCCCGCGGAGCAGGGTCACGGCTTTTTCCGTCTCCGCGGCGTGGGCGGCGAGCAGCGTCCGGTCGATGTGGAGAGTCCAGCCGGAAACGTCGCGTGTCTGCCTCCCGCCGGCATCGCTGCGGGCCTGCGCTTTGGCCCGGATCGCTTCTCTCACTTCCATGAGCCGTTCCGGCCAGACGAAGGCGGGGGCCTTGGCCGGGTCGTAGCCCGCCATGTGGCCGTGGAGGCGGGTCGCGGGCTTGGTGTATTTGATCCCGGTGTCGCCGAAGACTTCGCGGCAGATGGCGGCGAGACCGGGATCGTATTCGATCAGCTCGGCGCGGGTGTTGACATGGTTGTGGTCGTGATCGTTCTCGCGGTTGTTGTCGAACCACGACTGCACGCCCTCGGCGAAGTATTCGTGGTGGTTCACACTGGCGTATTTGCCTTTCCACAGGCCGGCCTTCATTGCTGCATCGTAGGTTTCCTTGAGCCGCCGGTCGAAGGTGGGGTCGACATTCACCAGGCCGCGCAGGTGGATGTTGTGGGCGAATTCGTGGATGAGGATGTTTTCCTTTTCGTAGGGGTCGCCGGGGTAGCCGAGCACGTTTTCCTCGGCGCAGGTGCAGTAGGGATCGACGAGGCTGCCACCGGTGCCGCGGGCGCGGGTATCCCAGTAGTCCTTGCCGGAGAATTCCTCGAATCCTTCCATCGGCCGCGTCCCCAGCCGGACGAATTCCGGCAAATCGGTGGTGTATTCGTCGTGCGCCATGATGCAGAGGCGGGCGCCGCTTTTGACCATGGCTTCGAGCACGTCCGGGCGATTGCGGAGCATCAGGTCGCAGATGTGGGCGGCTTCCTTCAGGGCATAGGGATTGACCTTGGCGGAGGCGACAATGGGAAAGCCGCGCAGGCGCTCGATTTGGGTGTAAAAGGCGGGGATGCCGTCCGCGCCCCGGGGATCGAAACGGAAAGCCTGCACCGGCACCAGGCACTCGACCGCAGCCTCGGCTCCGTCGTCGCGGCCGACGATAAGGAAGCGGTGGCCGAGGGTGGTCGTGAAGATCGTGTCCCCGCCGGGCGGGATGGAGCCGTTCGGCACGCGCTCCACTCCCGGTTTCAGCCAGAAGAGGTCGACCGCCTGACCGCTGCCGTTGATGATCTGGAGGCGCGGGCGGGCCGGCGCTTCGTCGCAGCGGGCCGGGATGGCGAGGAAGGCGACCAGGAGGAAAAGCCGTGCCATCGCAAAAGGCCGGCCATCGCGGCTGGCCGGGCGGGGATGTGGCGAGAAGTCCATGGGCATGCGATGGTACGCGATGAACGGATCGGGCCTTGCATGAAGATCGCCGTGGAGCGCGGAAATTCCCGCTCAAGGCATCGCGGACACCCGCGCCAAGGCGCTGATCAATGCCTGCACGCCCACCGCCAGGATCGCCACGATGCTGACCGCCAGCGCGATGTCGTACCGGCGGCTGGGACGGAGTGAGGCGGGCAGCGTTTTCAGGCGGAACCAGATGCAGGCGAAAACCACGACGAACAGCACCGCCATGGTCGCCGCGCCGCCGATCAGGACCATCGTCGCGCTGTCCCGCACGATCAGGAATGCCACCGCCCACAGGCAGGGGAAAAGCCAGGCGAAGCGCCGCACCCACGGTTCCCGCTGCTCGGGATTCAGGAAGTCGATGAAGCCGAACTGCCCCGCCGCGTCCGCGAACTGCCGCGCCCACGCGCCGGTGGCCGCCAGCATGGTCGAGGCCAGCACCACCAGTCCGCCGCCGAGATAAAGCCATCGCGCCCACGGTCCGAGGGTTTCGGTGTAGATCAGCGCCAGCCGCTCCAGCAGGTCGCTGTCCCGGGGGAGTTCCCCCAGCCGGTGCAGCACGGCCGCGCCGAGCAGGTAAAAGGCCGCCGTGACCACGGTGTAGATGGCCATGGAGATCAGCGCGTCCATTTTCATCACGCGGATCCAGCCCTTCGCCCGCGCGGTCCATTCCGGCGAATCGTCGCGCGGGCCGGTGCGGGCGGCGTAGCCTTTTTCGATCAGCCAGTAGTTGTAGACCAGGATCTCGTCGCCGCCGATGCCGGTGATGCCGAATGCCGCCCAGGCGTAGAAGACCACTTCGGGCGGCAGGTCGAATGTCATGCCCGACCACAGCTCTGCCCCCGTGACCGCGAGCGGCGTCCATTGCAGCACCAGCAGCGACAGCAGGGTGGTCGCGGTGAAGATCGCGGTCATCACGATCGAACCCGTCTCAATCGCCCGGTAGCCGCGCGAGGCGACCCATGCCACGGCGATCACACAGGGCGGCAGCCACCATAGCACCGGCACCGCCGGGAAGGCGAGACTCAGCAGCACCGCCACGCCGCCGACGATGCCGCCGACCTGCAGCAGCTTCACCATCATCACCACCAGCCAGACCCAGATCGCCCATCCCGCCCGGCCGAGGCGGGGTCCCGGCAGCGAGTTCAGCGCGGCCATGGTGCTGCGGCCGGTATAGAGGGCGTATTTCCCGAATTCGAGTTGCAGCGTGACCTTCACCAGACAGCTCACGATGATCACCCAGAACCCGACGAAGCCCGCCCGGGCGCCGAAGATCGTGGTGCCGATCAATTCACCCGAGCCGACGATCGACGCGGTCAGGATCAATCCCGGGCCGAGGAATTTCAGGCGTCCGGCGAAAGTCTCCGGCGCGGCCTGGGCGCGGTCGGCGGTGAGGATGTACGGGTTTTCCCCGGCAGGATGGGCTGCCATCCCGGAGTGATAGGGTCTGAAAACCGGACGCAAAGCCCTAAAACGCGGGCGGAGGAGCATCGGAACATCGCGGTCGTTCCGCCACCCTCACCACCAGCGGAGGAGGCCGATGAGCTTGCTCCAGGCCTCGTCCCCGTGCCGTGCGGCGAAGAGCGAAACCGCGATGCTCGCGGCAGCCCAGACCGCGGCCGTGGCGGCGAGTCCGGCGGTATCGATGAAACGCAGCCCGATCAGCGCAAGCAGCGCCCCGAAGAAAATGAAGGAGCAGACAAAGCGAATCCAGAACTCCTCCCGGCCGAGGGGTGGATCGGTGGACGGCATGGGCGGGAGATTCGCACGGGCGACTGAAATGGATCGAGTGGAAAGTCCCCCCCGGTTTCAAAACCTCCAGGTGATCCCGCCGTGCAGCGAGAAATCCTTGGCGCCCGCGCCGATGCCCGTTCCCATGCCCAGGCGGACGGTGCATTCGTGGATGGGAGTCCAATACACGCCGGCCAGGACTTGATGGTCGCCGTTGGTATTGAAGTCGCCGATGGCTTCGAGACCGCCCGCCCATTCGTGGCTGAACTGGCGTCTCAGCCCCAGCGAATACCCGAAGGCGTAGTCGCCCCCTCCCCCGGCAATGCCGATGAGGTTGCCGATCAGGCGGCTGTCCTCCCACAGGCTGGCTTCGACAAGGAAACGGAACTGGAAGTGGTCCTCGCCGTGACGGTGGATGCCGGTGTGGGAGTGGCCTCCTTCCTCGTGGATGTGGACGACCGGGCCGGGCGATGGCGCATCCGGACCGAGATCGATGCCGCCGGGGTTCGGATCGTGGATGTGAACCTCGCCGTGAGAATGGGCTTCCCCATCGGCGAAAAGGTAGCCCGCATAAATCCCGAAGCTCCAGCGGTCGCTGCGGACCGGCAGCGTGTATTGGATCATCGGATTGATGCCGGAGTAGCCCCAGCTTCCGGAGCCTTCGTCGGCGATCCGCACGGTGGTTCCCACCGCCAGGCCGGGAGCGATGCCGTAGAGGAACCCGGGCTCGATGGAGATTTCATCGGTCCCGCCGGTTTTGCTCCATTCGAACGCGCTGAAGGCGACGGCGCGTTTCACCGCGGGAATGCCGGGATCGTAGTTGATGAGGAAATCCTGGCCGTGATGCGCGAAGATGGAGCAGGAGGATAGCAGGAGGAAAAACGCGGCTTTCATGCCTTGAAGGGAATTTGATGGTTTATGGTTGATAGTTGATGGTTTGAGATGGATTCGCCGCCGGTTTCCGGCGCGATCAACTATCGGCCGCGCCGCCGCCCGAGGAGTCCGGTGGCGGCCATCATCGCGAGCAGGGCTGTGGACGGCTCGGGAACGGTGGTGAAGGCGGCGTAGAAGCCCTGGCGGGGAAGGCCGCCGACTGCGGGGCCCTGGCTTCCCAGAGCGATGGTGTAGAGACCGGCTTCCAGGACAACGGTCAGCTCTGCGGTGGTCTCGGTGGAGTTCTCCACGTAGCCGATCAGCTCGGTCAGTTCCTCCGCCCACCCGATGAGTCCGTTGTTCAGGTAGGTGTGGTTGTCGCTGCCGCTGTTGTCCCAACCTTGCCAGAGGGTGAAGGAGGGGAACAGATTATCGGTGGGACGGAAGCCGTCGAGAAAGGGCACGCTGTCGTTCCGGCCCATCACGATGGTCAGCGTGGCCGCCTCCGTCAGTTCCAGGGCCACCCAACTGGTGGTGTGGGTCCAGCCCATGTTGTCGGCGCCGGCGAAGGCCGTGTCATTCCATGACCAGACGCCGACCGATGAGTCGCCGACGTTCGGCGTGGTGACCGATCCATTCGCACCGATGGCGACCATCCAGGCATAACCGATGCCCCCGGCGGCGGGGTCCGCATTGACGATGGTGGCGGCATACGAGGACGAGGCGGCGAGCAGGGCGAAGGCGGCGGCGAGGGGTGTGTTGTTTTTCATTGGTGTTGGTTTGTTGAGAAGGATCAGCGGGTGGAGCGCAGGCGGAAGAAGCGCCGCGGAGACTCCGTGACCGGCCACGGGGCGGACTCGGCGCCGGAAAGAAATTCGGAGGGAGCCGTCATCGGGAGCCAGGGGCCGGAAGGATTGGCGGCGGCTTCCGGATACCAGCCGGCGGAAGGCCCCGGCCACTTGAGCACGACGGCTCCCGGCGTGCGGGAAATGGAGAGCTCGGGCAGCATAAAATCGCCGTCGAGGATGCCATCCCCATCCCGGTCGCCGCCGAGGCGCGGCCCGTTTCCGGGCAGTACGCCGAGCAGCGTCGCGTGGTCTCCGGGCTGGATCAGGGCGAGGAGACCGGCCCGCGCGAGCGGCGCTTCTCCGGCGCGGTCGGAAGCATATCGCGCGGAAGACGGAAGATAGCGGAAACTGCGGCTGACGCCCCCGATCCTCCCCCGCACCACCAGGTCGCAATCCCCCGCCCCGGCGCGGGCTTCCAGGAGCGCGATTTCAGCTGCGGTCGCCGCGGTGGATTTTCGGGAGAAGTCGAGGGTCAGGCTCCTGCCGACGGCAGGAGCGGTGCCGCTGTCGAAGGCCAGGATGAAGGCCGTGACATCCCTCATTTCCTGATTCGTGTTGAGGTTGTCCAGTTGATAGAAGTGCACCTTCGGCAGCTCGTGGCCGGTGCCGTCCGAGCCCATGCCGAACCCGGAAAGGGAAATCCCCCCGGCCACCGGATGGTAGATTCCCGCCCGCTGGTAGACCGTGCGCAGCGGCGGGTTTTTCATTTCCTGCGTGCCGTTGACCTCCAGCCTGCGGTCGATGTTCTGGTCGGTGCCGGCCGGCAGCGAGTGGCACATCATGCAATGGCTCTTCTCGTGGTTGTTGAACATGTCGCGCCCCCGCACGGCATTCCCTCCATTGAGGGAGGCGGGCAGCGTGCGGTCCGGGTTCCGGTAGGGATTGGGGTGGTGCCTGAGAGCCAGCAGATAGGCGGTGAGCGCCTCCATGTCGGCGGCGGGGATTTCCGAACCGCCCATCAGTTTGTCGAAAGTGGAGTTGAAGCTCTGGATCGATGGCTTGTCCCCGCGCCAATGGAACTTGGTGGTCACCGCCGCAGCCGGAGTGGTCAGCGGGGTGATGTTGCCGGCCATGCCGATGAGCGTCTGGGTCACCATGGGCCCCTTCATCGGGTGCATCAGGCGATCTTCGAGCGCCATGAAGTGGGCCGAGAGAAAGGCTCCTTTCACTGTCACCATTTCCCCGCCGGGGTCGCCCAGGTCCCAGGCGAGTCCGTCGCGGTCGGCGTCGAGATGGCAGGTCGCGCAGGAGACCGTGCCGTTGCCGGAAAGGCGGGCGTCGAAGAGGAAGCCGCGGCCGTTGCGGATGACCGCGGGCGTGGGGTCGTTGCTGCCGAGAGGGATTTCGGTGAGGACCGTTTGCGCCCCGGTGTCGATGGTGGCGATGGTGCTGGTGAATTTGTGGAGCGCGTAGAGCTTCGAGCCGTCCGGCGAGATCGCGAGTCCCCGCGGTCCGCGCATGAAAGCGGCGCCGGCATCCGCCGGGAAACGCACATCCACCCTTGCGAGGACTTCGCCGGTTTGCGCGTCCACTTTGGCGATGCGGTCGGAGTTGAAGGCGGCGACCCAGAGGGCGTCCCCGTCCGGATGAAATGCGAGCGCCGTGGGCTGGGCGAGCGAGAGCTCCTTGGCGGCCTGATTGGGCAGGAGATCGTAGTCGATGCCGGGATTGAGATCGTAAATCGAGGGGGACGGGTCGCCGGAGAGCGACATCCGGCTCAGACGGTGCCGGGAGAAGCGGCCCCTGAGAGCGGACTCGAAGCGGATGAGATTGAGCGATTCCGAATTGGCGATCCACAATTCATCCGTGCCCGGCCGCAGAGCGAGGTCGAAGAGATGGGTGCCGGCGCCGCCGAGGTAACGGACGACCTGCAGGGTGGAGGTGTCGATTTCGGCGATATCGTGATCGAGCACGGTGTGCCGGATCCGGGAATCGTCCGCGGGAACGATGAGCGCCGTACGGGGAGGGGGCGGCAGGGAGGGATCGGCGGGCGCGGGCTGGGGGGGAGCCTGATCGCGGGGCAGCACCGTGGTCCGGTTTCCCGAAAGGAGGAACGCGACATAGAGACGGCTGCCGTCTTCATTCGAAGCGATCGCACGGGGAGAAAGTCCTTGAAGCTCGACGGTTCCGAGAGGAGCATGGGTTTCCGCATGGAACACGCGCAGCAGGCGATTGGCCGAGCAGGTCACGAACGCCTTGCCGCCTGCGAAGTGCACGTCGGCCGGCTCGTCGGGAACCTGCAGGGTGTCGATGACGGACCCGTCCACCAGCGAAACGACGGAGATGGAATCCGAAACCTCGTTGACCACCCATGCTTCGCCGTCGGTGCGGGCGCGGACGGACACGGGTTCGAGCCCCACGGGAATTTCGCCGATCAGGAGGGGCGAATGGCGGAAAAGATTCGAGACATCGAACACCGAAAGCGAGGCATCCGGAGAATTCACCGCGAGCAGGGTTCTGCCGTCCGGGGTGAGGGCCAGCGGATGGACGTGGCGCGCTTCGAAGTGCGAAAACGTCTGCGCTTTGGCGGCAGCGGCGAGCAGGGCGGCGATGAGGAGAAGCGGATGAAATGACATGGAAAGTGCGGGTGGGATGAAGATTCCTTCCGCCGGAAGCGGGGATGCCCCGCCCCGGCGGAAGGTCCGGCCCTTGTCCTTGCGCTTCACCGGATGGCTCCGGGAAGTGCGGACCGGAATCGTCGCGCGACATGCGGAATGCAGGTCACGTCCGGGAGATGAGCCGCTTCGCACCGTTCCCGATGGAACGCCGCGGGGTCGGGGCCGGCATGGGCCGGACCATCTCTCTCAGGAACAGGGGATCACGCCCGCCTTTCGGGAGGGGGCGTGGGAGGCGCATGAGGCCCGATCCCTTTCGGGAAAACCGGACAGGCATGAATCGCCTTGGGCACGGTTGTCGCGGGCGGCGCGGCAAGAAAATGATGCGATGCGGCGACGAATTCCGGCGCCTTCGCCTGCGAATGGGAAGTCACAGGCTTGTCGGACGGTTTTTTCTCCGAGTCGGCCTTTTTGGCTTCGGCGACCTTGCAACAGAGATGGCAGGGTTTTTCGCCGCTGAAGGTATCCTTCACTCCCTGGAGAAGTCCGGTCTCCTTCGAGTAAGAGACAAGCATGCTGCTCCATGCATACACCTGAACGATGGCGTAAGGCCCGCAAACCATTTGCAGGCTGGCGAACAGGAGAAACAGAAACTGGATGTGCTTCTTCAGATTGCTTGTCGGGTAGCCGAGAAGCGCAAGGACGCGGGAGACCGTGCCAAAGGGAGCTCCGGCATCAAGAGTTTTTTCGGCTGAAGGCGTGCGCTTCGCGTCGCCGGAGACCGCCTACCGATCCACCCGCGCCGAACCGCCGCCGACCAGCTTCTTCACCTCATCGACCGTGGCCATGGTCGTGTCGCCGGGGGTGGTCATCGCCAGCGCGCCGTGGGCGGCGCCGTATTCGACGGCCAGCTTGGCGTCGTTGAACTCCATGAAACCGTAGGCGAGTCCGCTGGCGAAGGAGTCGCCGCCGCCGACGCGGTCGTAGATTTCGAGCTTCGACCGGTGGGTGGCTTCGTGGAATTCGCCGGCGTGCCAGCAGATCGCGCCCCAGTCGTTGATGGTCGCGCTGTGGACGTCGCGCAGGGTGGTGGCGACAACCTGGAAGTTCGGGAATTCCTTCACCGCGCGCTCGATCATGTTCTTGAAGCTGTCGACCTGCAGGCCGGTGATGTGTTCGCTGACACCCTCGACCTCGAAGCCGAGGCTGGCGGTGAAGTCCTCTTCGTTGCCGATCATGACATCGACGTATTTTGCGATCTCGCGGTTGACTTCCTGCGCCTTGGCCTGGCCGCCGATGGATTTCCACAGCGAGGGACGGTAGTTGAGGTCGTAGGCGACGATGGTGCCGTATTCCTTGGCCTTTTTGCAGGCTTCGATGGTGAGCTGTGCGGTCGTTTCCGACAGTGCGGCGAAGATGCCGCCGGTGTGGAACCAGCGCGCGCCGTGATTGCCGAAAATATCGTCCCAATCGACATCGCCGGGCTTCATCTGGCTGGCGGCGGTAAGGCCGCGGTCGGGTGTGCCCTTCGCGCCGCGCAGACCGAAGCCGCGCTCGGTGAAGTTCAGACCGTTGCGGATGGTGCGGCCGATGCCGTCGAAGGGCTTCCATTGGACGAAGCGGGTATCGACGCCGCCCTGCAGGATGAAGTCCTCGATCAGCCGGCCGATATCGTTGTCGGCGAAGGCGGTGACCACCGCGGCGCGCTTGCCGAAGCAGCGTCGCAGGCCGCGCGCGACGTTGTATTCGCCGCCGCCTTCCCAGACATCGAAACGGCGCGTGGTGCGCACGCGGCCGTCGCCGGGGTCCAGACGGAGCATGATTTCACCCAGAGAAATGATATCGAACTGGCAGGAGGCGGCGGTGCGGAGGGTAAGGGACATGGGATATTCGGATATTAGGATGGGGAGAATTACTCGTCGGAAGGAATGACGCCGTTGGCGCAGGCGATGGGGCCGCTTCCGGAAAGGAAATTCAGGAGGTTGTCGAGGGCCTTCTTCGCCTGGCGCGGGACGCTCTCGAAGGTGCGGGAGCCGATGTGGGCGGTGACGATGACCTTCGGATGCGAAAGCAGCGGATGGTCGGGCGGCGGGGGCTCCTGCTCCATCACATCGGTCGCGTAGCCGGCGAGACGGCCGGAGTCGAGGGCTTCGAGGATGGCGGCCGAGTCGGCCAGTTCGCCGCGGCCGGTGTTGACGATGTAGGAGCCCTCGGGCAGCAGCGCGAGGCGTTCGCGGTTGATGAGGTGGTGGGTGTCCCTAGCCAGCTTGGTGTGCGGGCTGACGATCTCGACGGCGGAGAAAAGCGACTCGATGGTGTCGTGGCGGGTCACTCCGTAGCGTTCGGCGATTTCGTCCGGCCAGTAGTTGCCGAAGCCGTGGATTTCCATGTCGAAGCCATGGGCGCGGCGGGCCACCTCCTGGCCGATGCGGCCCATGCCGATCAGACCGATGCGCTTGCGCCACAGCTCGTGGCCGGTGATGCGCAGCCAATTGCCCTGGCGGGTGGCGTTGACGGTTTCGACCAGGTTTTTCTGCAGCGCGAGCAGCAGGCAGAAGGTGTGCTCGGCGACGGTGGTGTGGTTCACGCCGGGGGTGAAGAGGACGGGAATGCCGAACTCCCTGGTGGCGGCGAGATCGATCTTGTCGAGGCCGATGCCGTATTTCGAGATCACGCGCAGGCGGGGCAGGCTTTTTTCGAGGACGGCGCGGGTGATCGCGTCGTCGCCGCAGAGGAAGGCGTCGAATTCGCCGGCAAGTTCCAGCATACGGGCTTCTGAAAGCGGGCCGCGCTCGCGGACGATTTCGAAGCCCTGGCCTTCAAACTGGGCGTGGTGGGGTCCGGGGGTGTCCTGGAAGCTGCATGTGGTGAGGAGAACGCGGGTCGGCATGGCGGGTTGCGAGGGTTTTGGGCGATCCAAAGCTGTCATACAAGTGGTAAATCGAAGGGAGAAAATCCGCCGGGCTCGATTCGATGCCGTTGCGGGCAGCCGGTCAAGGCCGAGCGCCGCGTATTCCGATGATGTGGATAGATGGCAGCACACGTCATCTCCGGAATGCGCGGGATGACACGAAACGGGGCAGCTGCATTGTGAAATATGCTGCAATCGGACGAATGGAGTTCACTCCGAAAAACTTCCTCCCCTGAAAGGTTGGAAAATTCTCAAGCGTCTTTATTTCAAGTGACTCCAATAAATCGGAAAACCGCCGCCGCCGATGCGTTTCTGCGATTTTCCGACTATTCCCGCAAGACCGGAAGTGAAACTTTCAAGAAGATATGAAGAAATTTTCCGCGAAGCTTACGAAGATCCGGGATTTGGCTTGCCATCATTTCCTCTCGCAGTGCATGTTGCCATCCGTGAGAACAACCCCAATTCTCCTCTTGGGAACCTTACTGGTTGCCATCCCATCGTGTAAACGTCCAGCGGATGCCAAGGCCGATCCGGAATGGTGGCGCCTGGAGAGCCAGCGGGTGGAGTTCGCCCATCGCTTGGAATTGCTCGAACTCCGGATGGCGAAAACCGACGCCCGGCTCGCGGAGGTCGAAAAGATCCGCGAGGAAGCCCATGAGGCATCGGCTCTCGCCGCCTCTCTGGAAACCCGCACGAAGAAGCTCCGCGCCGAGCTCGACGGATTGACCGCCGAGCTTGATCAGAAACGCGAAAATTGGGTCCAGCAGGTCCGGGCCAAAGCCATGGGCATGCGTTTCGATACGCTCGCGGGCCGCGGAGGAAGGATTTACGAGGATGTATGGATCACCCGAGTCAGCGACATCGGCATCGACTTCCGGCACAAGTCCGGCTCGGCCCGCTTGGCGGCCGCGGATCTGGATGCCAAGCAACTCGAACTCTTCGGAATCGACCTCCGGGAAGCCTTGGAAGCCAGTGAGAAGGAGCGCGCGGCCGTCCTGGCCTACGAAGCTTCCGTGGACCGCGCCATGGCGGCTCGGAAAGCCATCGAAGAGGAAGCGGCGTCCGCCCGGATGCTGGCGAGAACGGAGGCTCGCCGGACCAGCGAAGAATTGAGGAAAGCCGCCGCGGATTTGGCGGCGGCTACGGCTTCGAACCGCTCCCGGCTCAACGAGCCCCCGAGGCGTTTCCGGTCCTCCTACTACGGCGGCTCGGTTTATTACTCCGGCTTCCGCACGGGCTGTTCGCCTACGCTTTACTATCGGAATTCCCGGAGCACCACCATGTGGGATCTTCCGCCGCGCGCGTCATCGTGTCCTCCGCCGAGAGTCGTCTGCCCTTCCCCTCCCGGCCGGATAATTGCCCCCTTCAACACCTACAATCCCTAAGCACCCGTGATCCCCATCTCGACATCCCTCCGGCTTTCTTTGGTCGGTCTTTCCGCATTCGCCCTGGTTTCATGCGGGGACGATCCCGAGCTTGTCCGCAAGCGCGAGGAACAGCGCACTGAAATCCGCCGTCTCGAAGGCGAGCTGGCTGTTCTCCAGGAAAAAATGAGCGACATCCCGCCGGATCGCGGGGCGGATCTCGACAAGCTCAAGCAGGAAGCCGAAGAGAACAAAACCAAGGTCGCATCTCTCGAAGACGAGATCGCAAGCTTGGAAAAAGAAAAGCAGGGCGTGGAGCGGGAACTTGAAAGCTACCGCCGCAAGTACGTCATCCGCGGAAACTGAAACCACCCGCTGCCATGGCATTCTCTGATCTTCTCACCAGCAGCCGGGGGCCCGGCGTGATCGGCACCCTGCTCGCTCTGCTCATTATCGTCGGTTTCGGCACGCTCTACATGTTCGTCTTCGACGAAGGGCTCCAAGGCGGGGGCAAGCGCATCGAAGCGGTGATTCGCGACCAGGGGCTGGAAATCGACGGCCTCCAGAAGCACATCGCGAACAGCAAGGAGCGGATCGCCGAAGGGCAGACATTCGTCAAACAGGCAGACGAGATTACGCAACTGGAAGCCCGGGCGGAACTCGAGCGCAAGCGGATCGCCGGCCTGGAGGCCGAGCGGGATGGCGCCCAGGCGGAGCTTGAGGCGGCCGACAAGAAATTCGAGGACTACAAGGATGCCTACCGCGCCTCGGAATGGGCCGCCGCGGTGGGAGAGAGCTTCGAAGAACTGAAGACCGCCTCCGGCGTGGTCTATAACCGGGCGGTGATCCGCAAGGTGGACCACATCGGCGTGGAAATCACCGACGAAACCGGCAACCGCCGCATCGACAGCGCCGAGCTTCCGGCCGAGCTGCAGGACCGCTTCCAGTTCGACTCCGCCAAAAAGGAAGCCGCCGCCACGGAAGAGGACGAAATTTTCAAAACCCACTCCGGCAATGTCCAGATCGCGACTTTGGCGAAGCAGGCCCAGGACAAGCTGGTCCAAGTGCGGGGGTTAAACGAGAAGATCCGGAAGGCCGAAGCAGGCATCAGGCGCTTCAAGGCGGACGAACCGAGAATGAGACTGGCCATCGAGAAAAAGAAAGCGGACATCTCCAACGAGAGAGCCAAGCGGGGAGGCATCAGCCGCGCGCCCCAGATGCAGGTCGAGCTCCGCCAGATGGAGGACGTCTATGGCACCGCACGCCGCTCAGTTCCCGCTTTCGAAAGGGAGATCCGGGACAGCAGGAATTCAATCACCCGCCTCGACCGCGAAGTGAACGACATCAAACGGGAAATCGCCCGGCTGAAGGATGCGGACGCCGCCGCATCCGGTAAATAAGCAACCTCCTCTTTCTCGATACTCCATGTTCGGATCCGATGAAAACTCCGGAATCGTCGGGCTCCTGGTAGGGGTCATGATGCTCGTCTTCGCAGGGATTTTCTTTTCCCTGCTGGTGGACAAGCGCTTCAGCTTTTCATCCGGACGAATTTCCTTGGAAACCGAAATCGCCGATCAAGCGAACCAGATCGAGTCGCTGGAGGACCATGTGGAAAAAGTGCGGGAACTTTGGCGGAAATCCCAGGCTCCCCTGGCCGGACAGGACGAGCAAGTGAAGTCGCTGGAGCGTGAAGTCGCCCTCCAGACATCCACGCTGGCAGAGCTTGAGGAGCGAAAGGAGAGCCTGCTCACGGAAGTCCGCGATGTGGAGGAGCGTTTCGCGGAATACCGGAACGGCTACCTCCGCCAAGTCCGCGCCGCAGCCATCGGCGAAGAACTCGGCTCACTGCAAACCCGCTCGGGAAAAGTGTTCGCCAATGCGACGATCCGCGAAGTGAACGCCGCCGGGATGGTCGTCCACCATGAGCAGGGCTTGGCCAGACTTTCTCCCAACGATTTGGACGTTTCGTGGAATGAACGCTTCCAGTGGGACGCGGAGGAGGCCGAAGCGCAACGGCGCCGTGAGCAGGAGCGCATGCAGGCTCACTTGCGCTCGATCCAAAAAGTGCGCGAGCGCCCCGTGGTGGAGGAAAGACCGAGGCGGGCCTCCAGGCCTGCGAAGCCGGCCGCCGCTTCCCGTGAGATCGAGGCGCTTCGCCAGGAAGTGATCACCATCAGAGCCCGGATGGAGGAAGCCGAAACCCAGGCGGCCAACGCCCGCACGGAAGCCCAATTCAGCAGGGGCAGATCGGTCCCCGGAAGCCTTGAGACCTGGGAACAGCGTGCCAACCGTTTGGACGCCACGGCCCGCAGACTGAGAACGCAGTACATCACGGTCCGCGGCAAGCTTGCCGCGGTGGCTCCGCGCGATCCCGCGCTGCGCGAAGAGCCCGGCCGTCAATAAAGGCACTATCGCAGGACGAGGCGTGCGTCGTTCTCCAGCTTCGCGGAAAGCGCATCCCACCCGCCGGGCACCTGAAGGTTGAAAACCCGCAGGTAGAGGGTGACGAGTTTGGGATCGTATGCGCCGAGGAGTTCGTCCACCGCGCTGTCGAGTTTTCCGGCGTCGATGGTTTCCGGCAGATCTCCGGTCACCGAGCCCTTGCCATCGTGCTCGATGCCCATCGCATCGCAGAACTTGGCGAGCAGTTCCTGGTTGCCGACCATGAACCAGGCCTGAAGCAAGTGTTCGCCGATGGTGTCGGATTGCTTGGATTGCAAGGTTTTGAGGATCCACGCATACTGGTCGGGCAGGGATTTCTTCTGTACGAAGACGGGCCGGAGCTTGCGGCTCTGGGCGAGCGTGGCGACCGCGGATTTATAGACGTTGCGGTCGTTGGCTCGGAACCAGTCGAGCATCTGGATGAAGAGGGAGGGATCGGCGGCGTTGTAGAGTTCGTGGGCTTTCACGTGGGAAAAGGGGCTGGGCCGGATTCCAAGCGGAGCGGAGGGAAATGCCAAAGGGAAAATCCATCGATCGTTACGGGGTTTTGACTTTCGCCGCAGCCGGGGCTATCCCCTGCCCGCACGCGCCCGTAGCTCAGTTGGATAGAGCACCCGCCTTCTAAGCGGATGGTCGCTGGTTCGAATCCAGCCGGGCGCGCTTTATGCGCCTTCTTCTAACCGGCGCAGCCGCTCCACTGCTCAAGTTTCCCGAACAATTTGAAAGTTCCGGCACATCTTCCAGTAAACAACCGGCGACGCCGTGATGATCTCTTACCCATCACCCAAGGCGGCGGAGCGCGCTTTCCGATACTTGACGCTCGCCGCATCCACGGGGCTTGTCTGCTGCCAGACTCCTGAAAACCTGGTGGCCGAAACGGACCGCAGCGCCTACGAGGCGATTTCGGGAATGCGCCGCGAACTGCCCGGCGCCGGCGATGAATTCACGATCGGCGACCCCGCAAGCGCCTTGCGCAAGCGTCTGATGGAAGAGCAGCGGCTTTCCTTCCGCAGCCCGGTGTCGCTCTCGCCGCGGAACGCCGCCCCGGTCAAAAACTGGCCAGAGCGGCTGGTGGATTCCAAACCCGACACATCGCCGCCCGAGCCCAACAATGGCACCGGTGAAATGCTGGTGCTGTCGATGGTCGATTCCCTGCAGGTCGCCGCCCGGAACAGCCGCGACTACCAATCCCGCAAGGAAAACGTCTATCGTTCCGCGCTGAATCTCGATCTCCGGCGCTACGATTTCTCCACCCGCTGGGCCGCGTTCACCCGCCTCTCGGGAAGAAGCGACGAAACGCTCAAGGAAGAAAACCGAAGCCTTGCCGCCGACGCCGGTCTCGGAGCTGACAAGAAGTTCCAGAACGGCGCGCTGCTGAGCGCCGGCTTCACGCTGAATTTCCTGAAGATGCTCTCCGGCGGCGACTCCACGCTCGGCGTCGGCGCGGACACCTCGGTGACCATCCCGCTGCTTCGCGGTGCCGGCCGCGACATCGCCCGCGAGCCGCTCACCCAGGCGGAGCGCAATCTCTTCTACGAGGTGTGCAGCTACGAGCGGTACAAGCACATCTTCGTCGTCAGCATCGCCGACCAGTACCTGGAAGTGTTGCGCCAGCTCGACGCCGTGAAAAACTCGGACGAGAATTACAAACGCCTGCAGGAATCGGTGCAGCGCAGCGCAGCCACCGCTGAAGCCGGCCGCCTGCCGGCGATCCAGGTCGACCAGGCCCGCCAGGACGAGCTGCGCGCCCGCGCCGGCTGGATTCAGGCGCGCCAGAATTTTGACAACGCCCTCGACCGCTTCAAGATCGCCCTGGGATTGCCGCCGGATGCCCGCCTGCAACTCGACCCTGGCGAACTGACCCGCCTGTTCGAGACCGGCACCATGCCCGATCCGGAGCAGGCCGCTTCCCCTGAAAGCTGGCTCGACGAGCGGCGCGCCGTCGAATTCGCGCTCGCCCGCCGGCTCGACCTGCAGGTTTCCCTGGAGCGCGTCGCTGACGAGCAACGGCAGATCGTGATCGCCGTCGATCGCCTACGCCCCGAAGTCACTCTCGGCGGGAGCGCCCGCTGGAGCGCTTCCGGCGACAGTTCCGAATTCGACAAGACACTGCGCGAACTGCGCTCCGGCAAGGGGCTCTACACCGGCTTCCTCAGCATCGATCCCGGTCTCGACCGCACGCTGGAACGCATCGGCCTGCGCAACGAGCTCATCGACTTCCGCCAGGCCGTCCGCCGCTACCAGGAAAGCGAGGATCAGGTGAAACTCGACATCCGCCGCGCCATCCGCGCGCTCGAATCGGCGCGCGAACGGCTGCTCATCCAGCGGAACTCGATCCAACTGGCCGAGCGGCGCGTCGCCAGCACCGAACTCTTCCTCCAGGCCGGTCGCGCCCAGGTCCGCGACCTGCTCGATGCCCAGAACGACCTGCTCGAAGCGAGGAACGGCTTCACCAGCGCCCAGATCTCCTACCGCGTCGCCTTCCTCGAACTCCAGCGCGACCTCGGCATCCTCGAAGTGGACGAGCACGGGCTGTGGAAGGAGCGCAACTACCGCAATCTCCTGAGCGAAACGCATGAAAGCAATCCCGCCAGTCATGAAAGTTGAAATCCCCTCCCTTCTGCGCCGCCATCCGAAAAAACTGCTGGCCGGTGCGGGCCTGCTCGTGGTGCTCGGCCTCGTCCCCTTCTCCGTCCCGGCAGCACCGGCTGCGGGCGCGGTCAAGGATGCGGTCTACGCCCCCGCCAAGCGCGGCCCCATGAGAATCAGCATCGACGAAGGCGGCACCATCGTCAGCCGCGAGCGCACCACGGTCCCCGCCAATCTCACCCAGGACACCACCTTCCTCTGGATCATCGAGGAGGGCGCCATGGTGAAGGAGGGCGATCTGCTCGCCGAACTCGACGACACCGTCTTCGTCAACCGCAAGGAGGACGAGGATCTCCGGCTCATCGCCAACCAGTCCGAACTCGCCCGTGCGGAAAACGACATGAAAGTCACGCTGAACGAAAACGAAAGCATGCTTTCGCGGGCGGAGGTGGACCTGACCCTTGCCGAGATGGATCTCAAGAAATTCAAGGACGGCGAGCATCCCCTGAAACTCAAGGAACTCGAAACCAACATCGGGATCTCCGAAGAAGAGCTCCAGCGCGCCGAAGACAAGCTCGCCTGGTCGCGCAAGCTCCACGACCCGGGCTACATCACCCGCGCCGAACTCCAGGCCGACGAACTCGCCGAGAATCGCGGCAAGATCAAACTCGAACTCGCCCAGGGCGCGAAGGACATCTACGAAAACTACACCGCCACCAAAGAGATCGAACGCCTCACCCTCGACGTCGAGCAGAAGCGCCTCGCCCTCGACCGCGTGCGCCACAGCATCACCTCGCGCGAGCAATTCGCCGAAACGCGCGTGGCCAACCAGCAGACGGAAATCAAGCGGCGCGAGTCGTGGATCCGCAAAACCGAGCGGGACATCGCCAACTGCAAGATCACCGCCCCGGCGGATGGTATGGTGATCTATGCCTCCACCGTGCGCAATGGCGGCTACTACAACGAACCCTATGTTCCCGGCCGCGTGGTCGGCCGGAAGCAGGATCTCTTCTACCTCACCGCCGCGGGCGCATGGAATGTCGAACTCAGCGTCCAGGAATCCCAACTCGAAATGGTCGAGCGCGACATGCCCGTGCGCATCCGCGTCGAAGCCGTGCCCGACCGCGAATTCCTTGGAAAAATCAGCGACATCAGCGTGATGCCCAACCAGACCAACCCGTGGGCCGACCCCAATCTCAAGGTCTTCGACGTGAAGGCCGCGCTCGACACCAACGAAACGAAACTCCGCACCGGCATGAGCTGCCTGGTCGAGATCATCGTCCACGAGTACGAAGACGTCATCCAGGTGCCGGTCCAGGCCATCGTCCGGCACGGCGACCAGGCTCTCGTCTATGTGCGCGGGAAAAACGGCCCCGTGGCGCGGACCGTCAAAGCCGGCCTCAGCAACAACCGCGTGACCGCCGTGCTCTCCGGCCTCGAAGGGGGCGAAGAAGTGCTGCTGACTCCTCCCCTCCGGCAGGAATCCGCCCCTTCGAAAGAAGCTTCCCCGGATGTCCTCGCTCACCGCTGATCTCCCCGCCGCGCCGTCCGCCGCCGGGATCGCCGCGCCGCCCGTGGACGATCCCGTCGTTTCCCTGCGCGGCATCCACAAGCGCTATGTCGTCGGCGGCGAGGAGGTCCGCGCACTCGATGGCGTGGACTGGCACTTCGCCCGCGGCAGTTTCTGGGCCATCATGGGGCCGAGCGGCTCCGGCAAAAGCACCATGCTCAATGTCCTCGGCTGCCTCGACCGGCCGTGCCGCGGCGACTACTTTCTCGATGGCGCCAAGGTCAGCGATCTCGACGATGACGCATTGAGCGGCATCCGGCTCAAAAGCCTCGGCTTCATCTTCCAGAGCTTTCACCTGATCCCGCAGTTGAGCGTGGTCGAAAACATCGGCCTGCCCCTCTCCTACCTCGGCTGGGACAAGGCGGGCATCCGGGAAAGGGCCGCGGAACTCGCCGGGAAAGTCGGCCTGGAGCGACGCCTCGACCACCGTCCCGTCGAACTTTCCGGCGGCCAGCAGCAGCGTGTCGCCATCGCCCGCGCGCTGGCCAACGACCCCGCCATCATCCTCGCCGACGAACCGACCGGCAATCTCGACTCCCGCACCGGCCGCCAGATCATGGATCTCCTGCTCGAACTCAACGCCGGCGGCCGCACCATCATCATGGTCACCCACACGCTCGAAGTCGTCTCCTCCATTCCGAATCACCTCCACATGCGCGACGGCCGCGTGGAGCGTTTCGAAATGGCGTAACCGGATCATTTCCCGATTCCCACTCTTGGCTGGAAAAGCACCAACGCCCGTGAGCCGGGTTCCCCTGATCCACTGGGCGGAACTCGCGGGGGAATTCCGCCAAGGAGTCAAAACCCTCCTCCTCCACAAGCTGCGCTCGCTGCTGACCATGATGGGTGTGGTCTTCGGCGTCGGCAGCGTGATCGCGATGCTCGCCGTCGGCGCGGGGGCGAACAAGGAAGCGCTAGAACGGATTCACCAGCTCGGCAGCCGCAACATCATCCTCTCCACCGTCCGGCCCGCCCAGGACCAAACCAGCCTCTCCAATCCCGGAGCGGCGTTTTTCCACGGGCTCACCCACGACGATCTGCGCCGCATCGAGGAATCGATCCCCGGCATCGCCCGGGTGCTGCGGGTCAAGCATGACCGCAAGCAGGTCAGCGCCGGTACCGTGCAGCGCGAGTTCCGCATCGTCGGCGTGGAGGACGGCTGGTTCGGGCTCTTCGCCCAACGGATACTCTCGGGGCGACCCCTCGACGCGCGGGACGAAGCGCCGCGCGCCGGCGTCTGCGTGCTCACCGAATCGACCGCCCGCACCCTGCTACCCGGGCAGGACCCGCTCGGCGTCAAGATCCGGGTGAACCGCGGTTACTACGAAGTGGTCGGCGTGGTCACCAGCTCCGGCAGCAGCGCCGCGGGCGGTCTCGATACCCCCAACCAGGCCGAGGACATCTACGTCCCCTTCAGCGCCTACCAGCGCCGCTACGGGAACTTCCGTACCAGGCGCGTGGCCGGGTCGGTCCAGCGCACCCATGTCGAGCTCGACCAGATCATCGTCGAAGCCGCTCCGGGCGCCAATGTCATCGCCGTGGCGAATGCCGCCGAAGAAGTGCTGAAACGGTTCCACACCCTCGAGGATTTCGCCGTCAGCGTGCCCCTCACCCTGCAACGCCAGGCGGAGGCGACGCAGCGGACCTTCAACGTCGTGCTAGGCTCCATCGCCGGCATCAGTCTGCTGGTCGGCGGCATCGGCATCATGAACATCATGCTCGCCTCCGTGACCGAGCGGACGCGGGAAATCGGCATCCGCCGCGCCATCGGGGCGAAACGCCGGCAGATCGTTCGCCAATTCCTGATCGAAACGATCACCCTGTCCCTGCTCGGCGGCATGATCGGCGTGATTTTCGGCCTCGCCGTGCCGTTCATGATCGAGCGATTCAGCGGCATGCCCACCGCGGTCAGCCTCTCCAGCGTGGTGCTGTCGCTGGCGATCAGTTCGGGGATCGGCGTTGTCTTCGGGCTCTACCCGGCGGTGAAGGCGGCGAATCTCGATCCCATCGCCGCGCTGCGGCATCAGTAGGCCGTACGCGTGGCGATTTCTCACACCCGGGGTCGAATGCGGCCGCAGTCCACGGTTTTCCCAAAAGCTAGCAGCCTGTCGGACATGCTGCCGAGCATCGCAGCTTTCCACCGCTTTGTCGCTGGTCCATGTCCGACAGGCTGCTAGAATGCCAGTAGTCCGAAAATCGCCCCAAATCCTCCTTAAGTTAGTGCCATTCGGATCGGAGCAGGAATTTTTCAATGCCTTCATTGAAGCGTCTCCGATACAACATCCGGACCCGCGGCATGAGAATTGGAACCCTGTTCTTCAGCTTTTTCCTCAGCGTCGTCTCCGCCGCCCCCGAGGAGCGCTCCGTCCGTAAGGTCCAGGCCGCAGCCATGGCGGAGGGATTTCAAGGTGCGGATGTGGGGGTGAAAGGAGTGGTAACCTGGGCGGATGAGGCCGCTGGAAATTATTTCTTCCTTCAGGACGGCAGCGGTGGCATCCAACTGAGCTACGAGCAAGGTCCCGGACCGAAGGTGGGCGATCTCCTTCTCGCCCATGGCCGCTTGAGCCGCGGAACCTTTGCCCCGTTGATCGAAAAAGCCAGTTTCGTGCGCCTCGGCCACGGTCAATTGCCGAAGGCGACGTTCGCCTCCGGCGGCGGCTTGCTCAATGGCTCCTTCAACTGCGAACGGATCGAGACCGACGGCTGGATTCGCGTGGCGGAAATCGTGAATGCCGACACCTTGGTGGCCGTGCTCGATTCAGGGGCATCGCGGATCAGCTTTCGCGTGAGCAATGTGCAGGGCATCGATCCAGCGTCCCTCATCGCGGCGAAGGTCCGGGTTCGCGGCGTTGCCAGCCCGATACGATCGCGCGGTACGAGCGGGCAACTGGTGGAAGTGCAGGTGCTGGTTCCCCGCGTGGAGGATTTGTTCCTCGTGCAACGCGAAATAAAATCACCTTGGGAAGATTCACCCACCCCGCTTCGAACGGCTTTCAAATATCACCCGGGTCAGACGCGCGGTGACCGGTTGCAAGTCCGGGGGAAAGTTGTTCATGTGACCGATGGGATCGCCTGGCTGCATGACGGCGACGCCGGTCTGGCGATTCGAGGGAAGGACGTCGGCACTCTCAAACCGGGTGATCAGGTATTGGCGGTGGGTTTCAGGGATTTAGAAAACTTCCTGCCGGTGCTTTCGGACGTCGTCCTGCGGACGGACAGCGGTCCAGAGATTGTCTTGAGCCCCAAGGAACTCCCGGCATGGAAACTCCAGGACGGATTTCATCACGCGGATCACGTCTCGGTGTCGGGCTATTTGTTGGACAGGATCGAAACGCCAACCGGAAGCGGAGGGCGGCGCCTGGTATTGGCGCTCCAATCCCCGCGCGGAATGTTCACCGCCGAACTCGGTTCCGTGCCGGTCCTTCCGGCGCTTGAACCAGGCAGCCTCTTGCGCGTCGCCGGAATCTGCGTGGTTCGGACGGACGCGGCGGGAGACCCGATGGGATTCAAGATAGAACTGCCGGATGCGGCATCCATCACGGTCCTTGAGCCCGCGCCTTTTTTCACGGTGAGACGCATGCTCATCCTGCTGAACCTGATGCTCGGCGTCTTGTTAGCGGCGGCGGTGGCGGGATTTTTCCTCGCACGGAGAAACGCAAGCCTGCGGGCCGAAGTGAGGGAACGCCAAGCCGTCGCCTCGGAGCGCGGACGCTTGGCGAGGGACCTGCATGATACGTTGGAGCAAGGGTTAACCGGTATCCAATTGCAGATCCATGGCATTGGACTCTCGTTGAAGGAAGCTCCGGCCCGGACCCGCGACCGGCTGGCGGCGATGCGTCAGATGGTGCAGCAATGCCACACCGAAGTCCGGCAATCCATCTGGGATCTTCGGGCCGAGTCGCTCGATCATTTCGATCTGGGCGAGGCATTGCAGCGCATGGCTCAATCCTTGTTCCTTGGCTCCGGCATCCGGGTGAGTTTCAGGCAACAGCGCGGAGAAAAAAAGATTCCCGGTTTGATCGGCGACAACCTGCTGCGGATCGGACAGGAGGCGATGACCAACGTGCTCAAGCACTCCCAGGCCGGCATCATCGACATCGAACTGATCTCAACCGGACATGCCGTTTCCCTGACCGTCAATGATGATGGCCGCGGCCTCGCGGATCGTGGTATGAACGACGGAGCCGGCGGACATTTCGGACTCGTCGGAATGGATGAGCGCGCGGAACGCATCGGCGGGAAGCTCAGCATCGGAGACCGTCCCGGCGGTGGCACCGTCGTCCGCATCGAGGTGCCGCTTCCATCCGCCGCAACCCGTTCCAACAAATCACCATGAAAGCGCCATTCAAAATCCTCGTCGTGGACGATCACTTCGTCGTCCGTGCCGGACTGCGTGACATCCTTCAACACGAGCCCGACCTGCTGGTGGTGGGCGAAGCGTCCAATGGGCATGAAGCGGTGGAGGCTTACTCGAAGCTGTTGCCCGATGTCACCGTGCTCGACCTGCGCATGCCGGTCTGCGGTGGAGTGGAAGCGATCCGGCTGATCCGGGAGAAACACCCCGATGCGCGTATTCTGGTGCTCAGCAGCTTCGACGGAGACGAAGACATTCACTCCGCCATTTCCGCAGGAGCGATGGGTTACCTGTTGAAACACAGTTCCGGCGATCAGATCACTCCGGCAGTGCGTGCCTTGCTCACGGGAAAACGCTGGATTCCACTGGAAATCGCCAGCAACCTCGCCTCACGGGAACGCAGCGAGATCCTCTCCGAACGCGAGCGGGAAATTGTCCGTCTGCTGGTGCTTGGTGAGGCGAACAAGCAGATCGGCGATGCGCTGGGCATCACCGAACTGACCGTGAAAACGCACATGAAGAACATCCTCGCAAAGCTCCAGGTGCGCGACCGGACAGAAGCCGTCACAGTCGCACTGCGGCGCGGCATCGTGCATCTGCCGGATGTCTGAGCATGCCATTCAAGGGGTGACCCTGAGACGCAGGAACTCGCGCGACCGGGAACCTACGGGAGCAAGCGAACGCACGGTGATTTGCTGCAAGTTGCCCGGTTCGACATCGGCGCCCGTTATCAGATATTCCTCGCCGGACCGCCAGATAACCAGATCCTCGCTGATCTCCGGAATTCCGGTCAGGCCCGTGCCCGGTGCGCGTGGATAGGTGAGGACGAGATGGTTGGAGCCTTCAACATCGACGGTGCCGAATGCCACGGGATTCGCCTCTGGAACGAGCGGAAGCAGTCCGGTGAAGTATTCCAACAAATTGCTCAAGCCGTCTTTGTCGGGATCCGCATCAGGACCAGAGATCGAGGGATCGGCGAGTTGCGCGGCGTCGAAATTCGCCAACCGCCACGAGGCGAAGGGTGAATCGTCAGGGTCCACGATCACGAGCGAGGCCTTCCCGGGCGATCCGACCGGCAGGCCACCCGCAGGGGCGATTTCCAAGGTCAGGGATTCCGGCCCTTCGAACTCGCTGTCGGCTTTCGGCACGATGCTGAAAGTCACCGACGAAGCCCCGGCGGGAATCGTGACGCTGGCTGGCAGCAGGTCGTAGTCCGTGCCGTTGAACGCGACGCCGCCGGGCGTCAGCCCGACCTGAAGCGCCTGCGTGATCGGACCGCTGTGGGTAATGGTCGCCACGGCGGCTCGCAGTTTGGGAGGCTCGGAGAGCCGGCCATTGCTTATGCGCAGTGAAACGGATGGCATTTCAACGCCCACGGCATCCGCGACGACGAAGCCGTTGGTTCCGGTGGTTTCGATCACAATGCTGTTGGATGTACCGGCATCGAGGGCGAAGTCACCGAGCTTGAACCAAATGCCGCCGTTGTAGATCTGGTTGACGAACACCTGCGTCGTGCCGTTGCTGTGATTCACCGTCACGGGAACGTTGGTGGCGCGGTTCGGATCGGAGGTCCAGCGGAGGTAAACGGGATAGGTTCCCGCCACGGGAATTTCAGGGGTGTAGGTCGCGAATTTGGTTCCCTTGCCGACATTTCCATCGACGAGATAGTCTCCCCGATAGGCTCCAGGGCTTGCGTTGCTGTAGGTCCATTCGCCTTCGAGATCCGCTTCGGAGTCGTCCACGATGATGTTCGGCGCAGGGGCGCGCGGCGCGCCAATGGCCTGCAGCAAAATCGGCGTGAAGAAGATTTCTTCGCCCTCCGCGTTCGGATGAAGGCCATCCGGAACGTAGAAGCTGAACTCGGATTCGCCCTCATCCAGCAATGCCTGCCACGCCGGATGGTGGTCGATCAACAACAGGTCGCGCTCCGCCGCGATATCACGGTGGATCTGCTGATAGTGTTCGAGGTTCGGACGCCAGCCCGGATCGCCCTGCGTGCGGCCAATGACAGGGCTGGTGACCTGAATGATGATTTCACACAGGGGATTGGCAGTCTCGATGCCATCGATGATCGCTTCCAGGTTTGCCCTCGCCTCGGCGAGGGAAATATCGAAACGGGCAACCGCGTCGTTCACCGAGAACTCGATGAAGACCACATCGGGCGCCTCGGCGATCACCTGCGTTGACAGATTTGCAATTCCCCAATCGGACGCCATACCGCTGCCGCCCCGGTTGATCAATGAGACCTGTCCGGGCCATGCGGCATCAAGCGCCGCCTTCATCTGGGTCGGCCACGCGCCATTGGCGGTGAGACTGGTCCCGTAAACGACGATCCGCTGTGGAAGACCGGCGCCGAGTTTCTGCACGAAGCGGCTTCGTGTGGCGATCTCGCCGGCGGGACGATCGGCAAGCGTCACGGTTGCCGCGGGCTCGGCCGGCAGGTTGTAGCCAGCTCCTTCGGTGATTGTCAGCGTGACGGTCTCATCGCCCTCGATCAGCCGGTCGGTGTAGGCGGGCACTGGAATGACCAGCGTGGAGGAACCTGCGGGAATCAGGACCGATGATGGAATCTCGGGGTAGTCGAGACCGCTGGTCGCCGTGCCCGTGGTGGTGAGGTGAACCCTCAGCGGATGGGCGGTGTCACCTGCACGGGTCAGCGTGAAGCTGCCGACGGCATCGCCCGCCGCCGTGGGTTCCTGCGAAAGGGGGACGCTGGCCGCCAATGTGACATCGACCGGATCGTGGCCGCCCGTTTCGAGAGGCAGAACGTCGTCCAGCGAGGTGCCCCAGCGAAGTTCATCATAGACGACCGTCTGGGCTGCCGACGAGCCTGACGCGTTCGATATCCCCAATTGATAGAAATCACCGGGACCGAAGTCGGTCTGCATGTCGGAAGTCGCGGTCTGGCTCGCCAGACTGTAGGTCCCGAGATTGTCCTCAAGACCGCCACCAAGGGTCATCCAGTCGTCGAATCCATCGAGATCGAAGATCCACAATGTGGCCGTTCCTCCACCCGCCGTGCCGACATCGGTGTATTGGGAGAGCATCAGGTAAGTGTCGCCCACCGTCAGGGTCGCGCCACCGCCCGTGGTGATGGTGCCGCCGCCGTACGAGATGCCGGTGGATAGATTGCTGAAACTGTCAGCGAGCGAATTGAACCTGTTGTTACTACCTGAGGTTTGAGCGCCTGACACCCTGGCCTGCGCAGTCGGGTTGTTGGTGGTGCCCTTTGACGTGAAGTTCACGAGGTAGCTGCTCCACAAGGTGCCGCTTTGGGCCGGCAGGTCGATCTCCGCGCCGAGGATGCTGCTGGTGGTGCCTTGAGCGGCGGAAAGCCTGACCGCTCCACCGGACACGGGAGGATAGTTCGTGCCGAATGTCAGTCCGGCCGCCGCATACACGACGTTACTGCCGCCGCTTCCAATGCCGCCGGTTCCCGTGCCGCCCACCGCATAGTCGCCGCTCAAGCCGGTGGCCGTGGTGACCACGCCATTCATCGAGGCGCCGTCAGCGAGCGCGTAGTCGTAGCCTTCGTAGATCAATGGGGCGGCATTGCCCGCACAAGTGCCCGCTAACATTGCAAGCATCGGGAGGAGAGTCTTGGATCGTTTCATGGGTTTTCTAGGTTGATGGGGTTTCCATGAGTGTGCCCAGCCTCCTCATGGAAATCATGGGAAGGCGGCCCGGTGAAGGCATTCCAGCCCGTCTTTATCGGGCCGGATGGCACCCGCCCAACTGGCAGGCGAAACGGCCGTGACCGTCGCGCCTGCCGGAAGTGGGAACCTCACATCCGTGGGAATCTAGTTCAGTGTGACGGCTGCAGGGCGGCGGCGGCGAAACGCGAGCATGGCGAGCCCGCCGGTCATCACGACCGCCGTGCTAGGCTCGGGGATGACCCCAACGACATCGCTCATCTCGGTGCCCCAGCGAAGTTCATCATAGACGACCGTCTGGACTGCCGCCGAACCGCTCGCGTTCGATACCGCGAATTGATATAAAGCACCGGGATTGAAGTCTTGCTGCGTGGCGGCAGACGCGGTCTGGCTCGCCAGAGCGTGGGTTCCGAGATCGCCTTCAAGACTGCCGGCGGCGAACCAGGCGTCGTACCCGGCGAGATCGAAGATCCACAATGTGGCCGTTCCTCCACCCGCCGTACCGACATTGGTGTATTGGGAGAGCATCAGGTAAGTGTCGCCCACCGTCAGGGTCGTGCCGCCGCTCGTGGTGGCGGTGGCGTCGTATGAGATGCCGGTGGCTAGATTGCTACCACTGTCTGCGAGCGTATTGAACCTGTTGCCACCGCCGCCTGCTGTCAGCCTGGCCTGCGCGGTAGGGTTGTTGGTGGTGGCCTTCGACTCGAAGCTCACGAGGTAACTGCTCCACAAGGTGCCGGTTTGGGCGGACGAGGCGACCGTCGCGCTGAGAACGGCGCTGTTGGTGCCTGACGCGACGGAAATTCTGACCGCTCCAGCGGTCCCGGCAAGATGGTTGTCACCGAATGTCAGTCCGGTCGTCGCATACGTGGTGGTGCCGATTGTTCCTCCGCCGGTCGTCACATAGTTGCCGCTGAAGCCGGTGGTATTGGTGGCCACGCCATTCAACGTGGCGCCATCGGCGAGAGCGTAGTCGAAGCCTTCATAGATCACCAGGGCGGCATTGCCCGCACAAGTACTCGCTAACATTGCAAGTATCGGGAGTAGAGTCTTGGATCGTTTCATGGATTTTCAAGGTTGATGGGGTTTCAATGAGCGTGCCCATCCGCCGGGGGAGTTTCCGCCATCGGCCATTGGCACGATTCACCGTCACCAATGCGGGACTGCCCGTCATCCCTCTTTAGAGGTATCGCCCTTCATTGGGAAACGGCGCACGCCGCCCTTGGAGGAACATGGGAATAAAGCTGAACCCCGAAGAGGCCATCCGCACAACCGGATTCCAATACCTCCAAAGAGGGATGTGGCGGCAGGCATCCCGCCCCATGTTTCCGGCAGATAAACCCACCGTCCATGAGATCAAGACATCTGTTTGCGCCCCACCTTGCGCTTGCCACTCTCGCGCTCCCGGCCACCGCCGCGCCGGTCGCTTATGAACCCTTCGATTATGCCCCGGGGTCCGATTTGATCGGCCAGGACGGAGGCAGCGGCTGGACCGAGGCATGGCGCCACCGCAGTTCCTCGCCGGGCGTCAGCCCCCGGATCGTCGCCGACAGCCTGAGCTACACCGATGCGGCCGGCGGTTCGCTCATCACCTCCGGCGGTTCGCTCGACACCCAAAACGGAACCGCAACCTCCATCGCTTTCCGCGGGATCGCCCGGCGCACTACCGAAACGTGGATTTCGTTTCTCATGCTCCCGACCGCAAACGGGGATTTCGTGGGTTTGACGGTCTTTGACGGCGGGGACGACAATGCCGCCAACTCCCGCTTCGGCGTGGAACAACGCCAACTCGGACAACGATCCGTGACACTGGTCAACTCCGAGCCTGTGCCAGGTGCCTCCATCCTCGCGCAGCCGCTCCACACGGCGCCGGCGGGGGAAACGATCTTCGTGGTGATCCGCATGACTCCGGGAGAAGGAACCGGTGGGCAGGACCGGCTGGATGTCTTCTACAATCCTCTGCTTGGGCATGCCCCGGCCACTCCGGCAGGCACGCTTTCGATCGTACCGGGCGGCTTCGACCGCGTGCGGATCGCCGCCACCAACGGCCGGTCGGCCGGTTACGATGAAGTCCGCATCGGCGATTCCTATCCCGATGTGGCTCCATTTGATGCTCTCGTCGAAGAGCCGGGGCCGGATGGTCTCACCCCGGGCCAGCGGGCGATTTTGGGGCTGGATCCCGGAATTCCCCACACGGCATTGGCGGAGGCGATCCGGGCCAATCCTGAGTTTCTCGGGTTGTTCCGCCGCGAACAATTTCTCGACCAGCCGGGAGCCTTCGTGATGGAAGCGCCCGAATCCGGCCCGGTTCCATTTTCATTCCGCATCCGCGGGAGCACCGATCTGAAGGAGTGGACATCGCTGCAAACCATCGACCGACCCACCAGCCTGCCAGATGGGAAGTCGTTTTTCAGAGTCACCTTCGGAAACCGCTGATCCAACCTCTGCCACTACCTTTTTACCAGATCCTCATATGAAGCGTTTTAACTGCATTTTTTTCTCATTCACTCTCAGCGCCCTCACCGCCACCAGCGCGAAAACCTACGACATCGTGGTATACGGCGGCACTTCCGGCGGCGTCGCGGCCGCCGTGCAAGCCGCACGCGATGGCAGGTCGGTGGTCTTGATTTCGCCGACGACCCATCTCGGCGGCCTCACCACCAGTGGCCTCGGCTGGACCGATCTCGGCGGGAATATCCTCGGGGGAATCAGCCGCGAATTCTACCAGCGGCTCTACCAGCACTACCATCAGGACGGCGATCCCGCCTGGGAGTGGCAGACCCGCGCCAGCTACGGCAATACGGGACAGGGAGGTCCAGCCTTCAATCACACCACGCAGACCGCCTCGGTTTTCGAGCCGAAGGTGGCGAAGGCGATCTTCGACCAGTTCATCGCCGGGGAGGAAGTGCCCGTCATCACCGGCAGGCTCGACCTCGCCAACGGCGTGGTGATGGACGGCGGGAAAATCAGCCGCCTGAAACTGGAGGACGGCCGCGAGTTCGCCGGGAAAATGTTTATCGACGCCAGCTACGAGGGTGACCTGTTGCCCGGCGCGGGCGTCACCTTCACCATCGGCCGCGAGGCGAACGCGCATTACGGCGAAACGATCAACGGCATCCAGGTCACGCGTGCGACGGGGAACCAGTTGCCCAACGGCATCGATCCCTACGTCGTGCCGGGCGATCCCGAAAGCGGGTTGCTTCCTGGCGTGAACGCCGATGCCGGCGGCCCTGACGGCAGCGCCGACGAGCGGCTCCAGGCCTATTGCTTCCGCATGGTCCTCACCAATGTCGCGGAAAACCGCGTGCCCATCGCCCAACCGCCGGGCTACGACGAAGCGGATTACGAATTGCTCTTCCGCGCCATTGAGATGGGGAATCAGACTTCCGGCTTCTTCAAACTCGACCTGATGCCGAACCGCAAGACCGACTCGAACAACACCGGCGGCATCTCCACCGACTTCATCGGCAAAAACTACGGCGACGGCTGGAACTGGGCGACCCTCGACCACGACGAACGCATCGCATTGGCGAAGGATCACGAAAACTGGCAGCGCGGCCTCGTCTGGACGCTCCAGAACCACTCTCGCGTCCCGCAACAGATCCGCAACAACTACTCGCAATGGGGCCTGCCCGCCGACGAGTTCACCGACAACAACCACTGGCCGTGGCAGATCTACGTCCGCGAGGCGCGGCGCATGGTCTCCGACCACGTGATGACCCAGCACCACTGCAGCGGTGCCATCATCGTGCCGGATTCCATCGGTCTCGCCGCCTATACGATGGATTCCCACAATGTGCAGCGCCACGTCAGAAACGGCATGGTCAAGAACGAGGGCGACGTGCAGGTCCACGTGGGAGCGCCCTATCCCATTTCCTACCGCTCCATCGTCCCCAAACAGGGAGAGTGCGAAAACCTTCTGGTGCCTTGGAGCCTCTCGGCCTCCCACATGGCCTTCGGTTCGATCCGCATGGAGCCGGTGTTCATGATCCTTTCCCAGTCCGCGGCGATCGCCGCCGGCATCGCGCTGGATGAGGAGTCTTCCGTGCAACAGGTCGGCTACGCCGCGCTGCGGCCACGGCTGTTGGAAGCAGGCCAGGCTTTGGGCGAAGCTTCCGCCGAACAACCGACTTCGATCATCGACAACTCGGATGAAGCCTTTGTCGTCATCACGGGAGAATGGAGCGCCAGTACCTCCATTCCGGGTTTCACCGGGCCGGACTACCTTCATGACGGCAGTACCGGCGATGGCGCCAAGAGTGTCTTTTTCCGGGTACCGACCGACCTTTCCGGCATGCAGCGTGTCACCCTCCGCTGGACTTCCTCCGCCAACCGCGCCACCAACGTGCGGGTGGACGTCCGCCACCGCGATGGGACCAGCCTGCGTGCGGTGAACCAGCAGCAAAACGGCAGCGTGTGGAATGACATCGGAGTGTTCCCGTTCACCGGTGCGGAGACTGAGGGAATTCTGATCAGCAACCAGGGCGCGAACGGCTATGTGATTGCGGACTCCGTCGGCTTCCTTTCGGTGGATCCAGCCGACGACGGGGATACCGACGGGGATGGTATCAGCGATGCCCGGGAATTGATTCTCGGCATGGATCCCTACACTTCCGACGCCCCGTTCATCGCCGCCGTGAGAGCGAACGCCGGATTTTTCGATCTGCATTCGGTAGAGGAAATCTTCGACATGCACCTGACCCAGCCGGTCTTCCGGGCCGGCGCGTCCTCGCTCGATTTCGATCTGCTCGAATGGAACCCCGAAGGCGGCTGGGACTTCCGCGAGGCATTCTCGGTGCCCGTCGAAATGACCGGAAGCCGCCACTTTTTTCAAGTGGAGGCGCCATAATCCGCGGCCTGCAACATTACTCCCATGCAATCGCCGGGCATACGATGGTGCAGAGCCTTGGATGTACGGTTTGTGGACGTGTGGCGGAAAGCCACCGGCGAAGAATGAGAGGGTGTCATCCGGGTACTTTCCGGCAGCACCGCTTTCACTGCTTCCGCCAGTTACCGGGCCGCGGGCATTTTCTCTGCTAGCAGCCTCTCGGTTTCCAGGGGTGCAGCCAATGGTGTTTGCCGTGACGATCCGGCAGATTGTAGGCCGACAGGGCCACGGCGGCGACGTAGACGGCGGGCACCACGATCATGGAGATGCCGAAGGTCGCCAGCCCCAGAAGCAGGGCGACGAAAGCCATCAGCAGATTTCCTCCGATCAGGATGCCGAGACCGGAGGCGTAGTGATGTTTGTAGAGGTGCCCCAGGCCGGGGATCACGCTCAG
This sequence comes from Haloferula sp., assembly GCA_037190465.1. Lineage (GTDB taxonomy): Bacteria > Verrucomicrobiota > Verrucomicrobiia > Verrucomicrobiales > Akkermansiaceae > Haloferula. Next base: position 117,846 of record JBBCJF010000018.1, read on the forward strand.
CAGCAGGGCGATTTTGTTGCGGTCCACCGACCGCCAGGCTTGCAGGAGTTCGGACATGGCAGGAGTGCGGGTTTTCACGCACTACCATCATGCCATTTCCCTGTAGGCGAGGCAAGTCCGCGCTTTTCCGTCGTATGTAAGGGTACGTAGTCCCGGCTTCAGCCGGACGAGGCAACGGGCGGCGACGGCCTTCCCTGAAGATTCGTTCCGGCTGAAGCCGGGACTACGTACCTCACAGCGACCAGTCGTGCCGGTCGAGTTCGCAGACGCAGGCGACGAGGAGATCGATGGAAGCCCGGATGTCCTGCTTGTGGCAGGTCTCGATGGTCTGGTGGATATGACGGGTGGGCACCGAGACGGCGCCGGCGATGGAACCGCCGGGGACCATGCGCTGGAGGCCGGCGGTGTCGGTGCCGCCGGCGGCGAGGATTTCCGGCTGCCACTTGATCTTGTTGCGACCGGCAACCTTCTTCATGAAATCGATCATGCGATAGTCGCAGATCACGGAGCTGTCCATGATCTTGATGCCGGCGCCTTCGCCGAGAGTGGTGCAGCGCTCCTGCGGGGTGGAGCCGGGAACGTCGTAGGCGATGGTGGTGTCGAGGCCGAAGCCGAAGTCGGGCTTCACGTCGAGGGCGGCGACATTCGCACCGCGCAGGCCGACCTCCTCCTGGACGGTGAAGGCGGCGTAGAAGTCGTAAGCGGGCTTCTTGCGGGATTTTTTCAGCGCGCGGAGGGCCTCGATCAGCAGGAAAACGCAGACGCGGTTGTCGAGGGACTTCACGTTCACGCAGTCGCCGAGTTCGAGCAGCGGGCTCCAGCGGGTGACGGAATCGCCGACGGAGACGAGTTTATCGACCTCCTTTTTCGGCAGGCCGGTGTCGATGAAGTAGTCCCTGATCTGAGCGGCCTTGTTGCGCTCGTCGGGCTGCATGATGTGGGTGGGCTTGGAGCCCATGACGCCGAGCACCGCCTTGCGTCCGTGGATCAGGACGCGCTGGGAGGTGAGGGTCTTGGCGTCGAAGCCGCCGAGAGGATTGAAGCGGACGAAGCCTTTGTCGTCGACGTGGGTGACGATGAAACCGATCTCGTCCATGTGGGCGGCGGCCATGGAGCGCTTTTTGGACGACCTGCCCTTTTTCAGGGCGACGACGTTGCCCATGTTGTCGGTGCGGATTTCGTCGGCGAGGCCCTCGATTTCCTTGAGAACGAGATCGCGGATGGGTTTCTCGAAACCCGGCGCGCCGGGGACTTCGCAAACGCGGGCGAGGAGCTGTACGTCGATCGACATGCGCCGGACGCTAGGAGGTTGCGCCGGGGCGTGAAAACCACAAAACCGGGGAATTCCGGGGATTTTTCGCCGGACGCCGGCGCGGGTCAGGGTTTGCCGGCGAGATCGGGAAAATCGGAGCGGAGGTCGAGCGTGTCGCCGCTTTCCCGCTGGATTTCCAGCAGACGGGCGAAAAGCCGCACGGCGAGATCTTGCCCGGCCGGGGTGTCGATGAGGTCCCGGGTTTCGTCCGGGTCGGTGTGGAGATCGAAGACACGGGCGATCTTGGCTTTCGGGTAGAGGATGAGTTTTTTCCCATCCTCCCCGACCATGCGCTGGAGGTCGCGGTAGGCGACGGCGATCGCCTTGCGCGGAGTTTCCTGCCCCTCCCAGTGCGGACGAAGGTCCTGGAAATCGACATCGTCCGGCACGGGGGCGCCGGCGAGACGCAGCACGGTGGGCATGGCGTCCTGAAGGTAGATCGGGGCGGGGATTTTCTTTCCCGGGGGGATGCCCGGGCCGGCGACGAGGAAGGGCACGCGGACACTGGCATCGTAGAGGTTCTGTTTTCCCATCAGGCCGTGTTCGCCGCAGGAGAGGCCGTTGTCGGCGGTGAAGAAGATGGCGGTGTTCCGCGCAGCGGGGCTTTTCTCCAGCGCGTCGAGGATGCGGCCGATCTGCGCGTCGAGATGGGAGACGATCGCCCGGTATTCGCGGCGGTGGGTTCGTACGGCGAACGTCGTACGCGGGAAGGGCGCGAGATCCTCGTCGCGCAGGCCGCGATCCGCGCCCATGGCGATGCGGTAAGGATAGAGCGGGAGGAAATTCCGCGGCGCCTCCACCCGGGAGAGGGGATAGCGGTCCAGGTATTCGCGCGGGGCCTGGCGGGGATCGTGCGGAGCGTTGAAGGCGAGATACATGAACCAGGGGCGTTCGTCCTTTTCCGCGAGAAAAGCCTCGAAGTCGTCGGCAACGATCTCGCTCCAGTGCCTGCCGCCGGTCCAGAAACCCCCATGAGAAGGATCGGCCGCGTTCCACGGATCGGGTTGATCTTCGACCGGGCGGAAATAAGCTTGCGGGGCGGTCTCCAGCAGGTGATCCGCCGGCATGCCGCCGGGGCGGAAGTGACGGATCTCCCCGAAGACCTTCGTGTGGTCCGCCTGAATATGCCACTTGCCGGAGAAGCAGGTGCGGTAGCCTTGGGCGGCGATCATCTGCGGCCAGAGACGGCCTTTTGCTACGTAGTCCGCGCCCAGGCGCGGCTCGGCGTCGCGCGCGCGCCATAGCTGCTTGCCAGTCATCAGCATTGTGCGGCTGGCCACACAGATCGCGCCGTGCCAGCCGCCGGGATTGTAGGCGTGGGTGAAGGCGGCGCCACAGGCGGCGAGACGGTCGAGATTCGGCGTGTCGATGTCCTCGCCGCCAAGCGCACGGACCGCTTTCCAGGTCATGTCATCGGCGAAGAGAAACAGGACATTCGGCCGCTCCGCGGCGGGGCAGAGGGAGACAAGACCAAGGGCAATCAGGGCGGTCAAGCGCATCCGGGGTATCGATACGTCGCTTTTCCCGGCATTTTGCGGGACCGCGCGAAGCAACGCCCGCTTACTCCGGAGGCTCGCCTTTCAGACGGAAAGGCCGTGACAGCAGCGCGCGGCGGCAAGTTGTATGACATGATTTACACGAAATTGCCATTCCATGCCGCCGGAACCGAGGTTGAGTCTTGGCCGCGTGAACCTCCCCCGCTAAACCGCTGTTATGCCCGCTGACCATCAGCCGTTCCGCTTGGATGGCCGTGTCGCCTGGGTCACCGGCTCCAGCCGAGGGCTCGGGCGCATCATCGCGGAGACCCTGGCCGCGGCTGGAGCGCGTACGGTGGTCAACTGCCTCGCCAGCCGCGAACGGGGCCGGGAAGTCGTCGACGCGATTCGGACGGCGGGCGGCGAGGCGATGCTGGTGGCCGGCGATGTCATGGATGCCGGGCAGATCGACCGTATGGCCGGCGAGATCGAGGCGGAATTCGGCCCGGTCGATATCGTCGTCGCGAATGCCACCCCGACCCAGCCGATGAAAGCGCTGGAAGACTATACCTGGGAGGAGCATCTCTCGATGATCGACGCCTTCATCAAGAGCCCCTACCTGCTCGCCAAGCGCCTTTTACCGTCGATGAAGGAGCGCCGCCGGGGGCGCATCATCAACATCACCAGCGAAGTTTTCCATTCGGGCCTGCCGGAATTCAGCGCCTATGTCGCCGCCAAGGGGGGCCAGATCGGCTGGAGCCGTTCGATGGCGAATGAACTCGCGCCCTACGGCATCACGGTCAATACCGTGGCGCCCGGCTGGGTCCCTGTGGAGCGCCACAACGGAGTGCCGCAGGACGCCAAGGACGCCTATCTCGGCACCATTCCCATGCGCCGCTGGGGCACGCCCCGCGACATCGCCCACGCGGTGCATTACTTCTCTTCCGAGGAGGCGGCTTTTCTGACCGGCCAGACCCTGGTGGTCAATGGCGGGCGCACCCTGTGGTGATGCTCCGGCGTCAGCGCCCGGCGGTGGTGTCTTTCGGGGCGCGGGATTTCAGCGCGTTTTCCGATTCGGTGTCGTACCAGCTCCGGAAGGCGTCGGCTTTGATGACTTCCATCTGGCCGACCATGTTGCCGTGGCCTTCGCCGCAGAGCTGGCCGCAGACGACGCTGGTTTCGAGCGTCTTGAGCGGCGTGAACCACATCGGAATCTCGCGGCCCGGGATGGCGTCCTGCTGGATGCGCATCGGGATGATCGAGTAGTTGTGGATCACGTCGTTGGAGGTGATGTTGAGAATCGCCGGCCTGCCAACCGGCAGTTTCAGGATCGGGGTGATGAAGTCGTCCTGCGCGTTCGGATCATTCAGATCAATGCCGGGGTCGCTGGGGCTGGTGATGACCAGCGGATCGATGCGGCCGAACTTGCCGTCCTTGCCGGGGTAGTGGTAGGTCCAGCCGAACTGCCAGCCGATCACGCGCACGCGCACCGGATCGAGCTTCTGCACCTGCTCCCAGGTGTCGGTGCGCTCCTTCCAAAGCGGGAAGGCGAAGCCGAGCAGCAGCACGGCCTCGATGATGACAACCGCGACTTCGAGGTGGCTGGAAATGTGGTTGCGGACGCCGTGGTAGGACGCCTTGGGATGCGCGGAGGCGCGAAAACGGACCAGGCAGTAGAGGAAGAAGAGCGTCCAGCCGACGAAGAGGGCGATCATGAACCAATGGACCACGTCGATGAGGTGGTCCACCCGGCCGCCGTGCGCGGCGAAGTTTTCGGGGATGCCGAGGAATTTCGAAGGGCTCATGGAAAAAGGAAAAGGTCAGCGGGTGGCGGAGGCGGGGTAGTCGTCGCGGAGTTCGGGATCGAGGGAATTCTCCCCGCGGCGGATGATGCGGGCCATGAAGAAGCCCACGCCCAGCAGCATCGGCAGGATCACGGCGAGCAGAAAAAGGATCGACCAGCCGGCGGCGTTGGGGCCGTCGTCCTGGAAATTCGCGGCGCAGGTGGCGCAGGCAAGCAGTGAAAGGTTCATGGTCAGAGCAGGATGTTGCGGGCTTTTTTGTAGAAGCACACGCCGTAAACCGGCATGCCGAGCGTCCCCAGGACGCCGATCACCCCGAGCGCGGTGACCACCGTGGAGCGGTCCGGCGAAAGCGCGAAGGCCCATAGCGCGAGGAACGCGAAAAGCAGCGTGCTCACAGTGACGAAGACGATGTGGAAGGCTCTGAGGGACATGGCGGCGGGAAATTCCAGGTGAGAAGTGCCAAGTGCCAAGAAAGGCAGCAACGGGCGGACGGCAAGGCGGGATTCGCAGCTTGGGATTTCAGGTTTGGAACTTGGAGCTTTTTACTTGGCACTTTCCAGCTTGGCCCTCTCGCTGCCGGGAATGCCGTCCTTGAAGCCGTCGTAGTGGGGCAGGTCGCCTTCGGAGAGGGCGGTGAGGCCGAAGAGGGCGATGGCGCAGGCGATACCGAAGCCGAAAAGCCAGTAGATGAGGCTCTTTTCGTGGTTGAGGTGCATGAAAATCGCCGCGACGAGCGAGGCTTTCACGGTGGCGATGGCGAGGCCGAGAACCATGTCCCAGACATCGAAGCCGTGGCCGCCGACATCGAGCCACGGCACGGTGGCCACGGCGACGGTGACAACCGTGCCAATGAAAAGAATGCCGCCGATGATCAGGTAGAGGCGGATGGATTTCTTAATCGCTTCAGGAGAATCGGCCATGGGACTTACTTGGAGAGACCAAATTTGGAATTTGGGATTTGGAGTTTACATCAAATAGAGAATCGGGAAGAGGAAGATCCAGACGAGGTCCACGAAGTGCCAGAACAGGCCGCCGACTTCGACGCGGTTGGCGAGCCATTCAGGATTCGTGAGATACATCGACTTGCCGAAGAAGAGGTAGTAGGCGAGGACGATGGCGCCGCCGATGACGTGCAGGCCGTGCAGGCCGGTCATGGTGAAGTAGATCGCGTAATAGGTGTTCCAGGCGGGCTTGAATTTCGAGGCGAACTGGACCTGCTCACGCGGCACGGTGAGTTCGGGGAAGGGCTGGACGGAGTAGTCGGGGCCGAAGAATTCTTCTTTGGGTTTCTCCTTCACTTTCGGCATGGCGTACTTGCGGGGATCGATCTGGACGTCTTCGTACGAGGTTTGGCCGTAGTAGGCTATTTCCTGCCAACTGATCCGGTACTTGTCCTTTTCGGTGGGGACGCGGTTCTTGGCGGCGAGCAATTCGGTGAGCTGGGCCAGCGCCTTTTGTTGTTTCCTCCAAATCTCGTTCAAGTCCGGGTTTTCCTTGAGCAGCCAGGAGTTCTCGATGGCCACCTGGGGGTCGATGCCCTTCTCCTCCGCCTTCATCGCGGTATGGCGGAAGTCGATGGCATCCACGTCGTGGAAGACCATGGGGCTTTCGAGCAGCTTGCCCTTCACCACGGTGCCGTCGCGCAGGGAACCTTCGGCGGAGGCTTGCTTGATGTCGCGCGGCACGAAGATGAAGTTCGCGGCGGGCTCGACCTTGAAGGAGACCGCAGCCAGTTCGGGCATCAGATTCGGGGCGATGGCGGCGGTGTCGATGGAGACGCCGTCGGAAATTTCCCAGCCCTGTTTGCCGGGGTTGGCGGCCTTGGCTTCCTTCCACTTCTGCCTGAGGTTCTCGGTGCGGAGAGCGGCGTTGTGGCTGCGGGCGGCGAGGTGGAGCTTGCGGATGCGGTCGAGCAGATCGAGGCTCAGCGGGGCTCCGGCTTCGATCACGGTTTCGGGACCGCCCGCCTTGGCCTGCAGCTTCACCTCGCCGGCGAGCGTGATTTTCGCCTTTGCCCTTTCCGCCTGGGCGAGAAGGTCTTCAACCCAGGGCTTGTAGTAGCGGACGGTATTGAAGGAGATTTCCGAGGTCTCGAAGCGGATGCGGTTCTTCTCGGCGATCTTGTTGCCCGCGTCGTCCTTGTCGTAGTCGAGGTGCCCCTCGACCACGGTGTAGTCCATGAGGCGCACGCCCTGGTGGCTGAACTTCACGGAGTACTCGATGCCTTTGAGGACCATGAAGACGAGCGCGCAGAGGCAGGTGATGCCCATGTAAATCTGGAATTTGCGCCACTGGCGGAGCTTGAGCGAGGCCCAGGCAAAGACCACGGTGACCGAGGAGAAGATGAGCACGAAGGTGTTGATGAGGCCCGGCAGCACCGGCAGCGTGCGCTCCGGCCACGGGTAGTCGGCGCCGATGCGCAGGAAGACGTAGGCGGAGAAGAAACCGCCGAAGAGCATGACTTCCGACGCGAGGAACAGCCAGATGGCGATCTTCGAGTTGAAGAGTCCGGTGTCCTTGCGGGGCGTGACGATGTAGGGGATTTCCATTGGTGGAAGAGTGTTTTCAGGCTCGGTGCCGGATCGTCAGTGGGCGGAAGAGGTGGTCTCGGCGGGAGCCGGGCGCTTGGGCTCGTGCCACTGCGGCAGGTAGTCCTCCTCGCAGTCCGGGCGGCTGTATTCGTAGGGTCCACGGTAGACGACCGGCTCGGTGAGGAAGTTGCCGTGGCCGGGAGGCGTCGGGGTGGCCCACTCCAGGGTGGTCGCGTGGTAGGGATTGTCGCTTTCGGCCTTTTTGCCGAATTTCCACGCGAGGAAGAGGTTGATGACAAAGGGCACCTGGGCGAGCGCCATGATCCACGCGCCCCACGACATGAGGATGTTCAGGTCGATGTATTCGGCAACGGTCTGGCCGAAGACGTTGGCGCTGTCCTTGGCCTTGGCGAGGTAGGCGTCACCGCCGTTGTACCAGCGGCGGTGGAAGCCGGCCATGCCCTGCACGAGCATGGGGAAGAAGATCAGGTTCATGCAGACGAGGCTGGGCCAGAAGTGCAGGTGGCTGAGGAAGGAGCTCATGTGCCGGCCGGTGATCTTCGGATACCAGTGGTAGACCCCGGCGAAGAGGCCGAAGAGGATGCCGGGTGCGACGACGTAGTGGAAGTGGCCGATGACGTAGTAGGTGTCGTGCAGGTGCAGATCCACGAGGTTGAAGGCGAGCGGCAGGCCGGTGAGGCCGCCGATGCCGAACATCGGCAGGAAGGCGCAGGCCCAGATCATCGCCGGGGTGAAGCGGATGGAGCCGCCCCACAAGGAGATGATCATCGAGGTGAGAAGGATCACCGACGGGATGGAGATGAGCACCGTGGTGGTCTGGAACCAGGTCGAAACGACCGGGCCCATGCCGGTGAGGTACATGTGGTGCGCCCAGACGACGAAGGAGAGGAAACCGAGCACCAGCACGCCGTAAACCATCGCCTTGTAGCCCCAAAGCGGCTTGCGGGTGTTCACGGGAATGATTTCCGCGACGCAGGCGAGGGCGGGGAGCAGGAGGACGTAGACCTCCGGGTGGCCGAGGAACCAGAATAGGTGCTGGAAGAGCAGCGGCGAGCCGCCGCCGGAGAGATCGGCGAGACCTTCCGAGGCGGTGAACAGGCCGGAGGGCATGAAGAAGGACGAGTGCGCGACCCGGTCCATAAGCTGCATGATCCCGGCGGCTTCCAGAGGCGGGAAGGCGAGGAGGAGGAGGAAACCCGTGACCAGCATCGCCCAGACGAAGAAGGGCAGGCGCATCCAGGTCATGCCGCGGGCGCGCAGGTTGATGATGGTGGTGATGAAGTTGACCGAGCCGAGCAGCGAGGAGGTGATGAGCAGCACGAGGCCGATGAGCCATTGCGTCTGGCCGGCCATCCACTGGTTGACGATCTGGCCGTCGGCGAAGCCGGCGAGCGGCGAGTAGTTCGTCCAGCCGGATTTGGCGGCGCCGGACTCCATGAAGAAGGAGGCGCACATGATGAGGCCGCCGGCGAGGTAGATCCAGTAGCTCGCCATGTTGAGCCGCGGGAAGGCCATGTCGACGGCGCCGATCTGGAGCGGGGTGACGTAGTTGCCGAAGGCGCCGAAGCCGAGAGGCACGATGCCGAGGAAGACCATGATGGTGCCGTGCATGGCGCCGAACATGTTGTAGGTGTCGCCCGTCACCTTGCCGTCCTGAAGCCAGCGGGCTTTCCAGTTTTCGGAGAAAACGAAGCTCATCCAGTCCGGCAGCGGCTCGTGCGGGTAGGCGATGCTCCAGCGCATCACCATCATGAGGAAGAAGCCGAAGGCCAGGAAGGCCATGGCGGTGAGACCGTACTGCATGCCGATCATCTTGTGATCGGTGGAGAACACGTATTTCCGGAGGAATCCCGGGTCGTGATGATGGTGGTCGTCGTGGCCGTGGTGATCGGCGGTGGCGGCGTGAGCGCTCATGCTTGCAAATCAGGGTGGTTTACGGGGCTTCGGCCGGCTCGAGGGTCATGGGATCGAGCAGGGTCGCGGGGTCGAGCGGGTCGCCCGGCAGGGCCTTGTTGTGATCGGCGTCGAGTTCGGCGGCGCTGACCGGCGAGCCCGGGTTGGAACGGGCATTGGAGATATCGAAGGCGGCGGCGGCCATTTCCTTGGTGATCACGTCGCCGGTTTGGTTGCCGAAGGAATTGCGCAGGAAGGTCATGAGACAGGCGAGGTCCTCGGCGCTCATGCCCGCGCTCTGGGCGGGCATCACGCCATAGGTCCTGCCGGTGCTGGTCGGTCCCTGGAGGCCGTTGAGGATGACCATGGCGAGGCGCTCGGTTTCGCCGCCGATGACCCACTCGGAACTGACGAGCGAGGGATAACTCGCGCCGTCACCCTGGCCGTTGGAACCGTGGCAGCCGTTGCATTTGGAGTAGATCTTGGCGCCCTTGGCGATGTAGGCGTCGAGGGCGGACTTCGGCGGCAGGGCGTCGCCTTCGCCGTCATCGGGGATCATGCGGACGTAACCTTCGCGGGTGATGTCCTTGTAGTCGAAGAGATCGCCGGCCATGCCGAGGGCGAGTCCCGCGCCGATCAGCGGGATGGCGCAGAGGGCGAAGACCCACAGCGACATGGGTTCGGCGCCGTTTTCGCTGAGTTTCTTCTCGCGGGCCGCGGCGGCGGCACCGCTGAGGACGCGCTCGTGGGCGGCGGTGACATTCACCGATTCCTCGAGGTCGGGCTTGGATGAGTCGATCATCGGAAGTGGAAAATGCGGGTCAGCCTTCTTTGTCGCCGGCGGGCTTGGCGGGGGCGGGGTTGATGGAGGCGGGCAGGGTATCGTCGCGCTTCAGGGAAAGAAGGTAATCGACGAGCATCACGGCCTCCGGCTTGGGCAGGATGGCCTTGCCTTCGGGAGCCTCGACCGGCAGCGCGTTGGCGGGCGTTTGGCCGAGAATCTTCTTTTCCTCGAAGAGGAAGGGTAAGGGCGGGCACTTCGAAGTGGGCCGTTCGGGATTGCCGCGTGGGTTGTAGAGGTGCAGGTAGAGCCACTCGCGGGATGCGCCGGTGTCCTTGGCGTAGATTTTTTCGACGCGGAGGCCGAGGTTGGAAAGGTCGGGGCCGAGGCGAGTCACACCGATGGGGGCGAATTTTTCGCCCAGGTAGTCGTAGACGTTCGACTCGCGGCGGGTGTCGCCGCGCTCTTCGTCGTTCTTCAGGCCGGCCCAGTCCGGGCGGCCGAGCTCCTTGCCGGCGTAGGAGGGACGGATGAGCTGGGTGTGGCAGAGGTAGCAGCCGTTTTCCGCATACACCTGCGCGCCGTTGGCCACGCGGCCGGTGGCCTTCGGATGATAGTTCCCCGTCTGACCGTCCCGGATTTCGTCGAAGGCGACCGGCTCCGGCGAGCGCATCAGGAAGAAGGGCACGATCACGACGGCCAGCCAGGCGATGCCGAAGGTGGCGGTGAGACCGATGGCGAATTGGCGGAAAGTCATTGGAGAAGGGATTGGGGAATTCGATAATTGGGATATTAGGGAATTCTCAGTGCGAGTGAGCGTGCATGGAGCCGGGGCCGGCATTGTCGATGTCGCCCTCGGGGCCGTGGGTGGCGTCGTGCAGGTCGTCGTGGTGACCGCCGCCGAGGAGCGTTGGGTGCGAGCTGCGGCGGCCGAGGCGGAGCCACATCAGGGTGAGGTGGAGGAAGAAGAAGACGTTCGAGAAAAGAAGGAAGGACCAGGCGACGGTGGTGGCCACGGCGTAGGGATAGGCGCGGGTCGCGGCGTCTTCCCACGGCATCTTGAAGTCTTCCTGGCCGATGCCCTGCATGATGCCGCCGAAGAGGGCGACGAGGGCGATGGTGACGACGCCATAGATCGAGAAGAGGAAGTGCATCTTGATCAGGCGGCTGGAAAGCCATTCGCGGCCGGTGATGCGCGGGACGACGAAGTAGATCAGGCCGAAGGCGATGAAGCTGAAGAAGCCGTAGAGTGCGAGCACGTCGAAGCCGTAGCCGGAGATGCTGAACTGGCTGAGCGGCAGGATCGCCGGGATATTCAGGAACACGCAGGCGAAGCCGAGGACGAGCAGGCCGATCACGCCGGCGATGGTGAAGCGCAGAGTCGGGCTGTTGACGACGACTTCGGGCGCGGCGGCGGCGGTCTTGAGCAGGTTGAAACCGACGGCGATGGCGGGGATGGCGAAGAGGATGGTCGCGGCGGCGCCGAGATAGGGGAGGAAGTTCGGAATCGGCGCGCCGGCGAGCTTCTGCATGCCCGCCCATGGGGCGATGGCGGCGAGCGACCAGAAGCCGAGCAGCGACAGCGAGTAGCTGAAGACCGGACGGCCGGTAACTTTCGGGATGAGGTAGTAGGCGGCCGCGACACCGGCGGGAACGAAGAACAGCAGGACGAGCGCGGAGCGGTACCAGGCGTTCACCGCAGCGGCCATCAGCGGGCTGCCGTCGAAGCCGTGGAGCAGCAGGTGCGCGGTGGCGAAGACCCAGGGGAACCAGATCAGCGCGGCGAGCAGATACCACTGGGAAATGAAGACGTGGCCGACGGGGCGGACCTTGAACTGGACCATCGACCAGAGGGCGATGGCGCCGTAGGCCAACAGCATCGGAATCCAGGCGAAAGCGGGCATTTCCATCCACGGCATGCCGGTGCCTTTGCCGGCGAGGACGGCGAGGATGCCGAGCGAAATGGCAAAATTCCAGACGTGGCCGGCCACCAGGATCGTGCCGGCGGCGCGGCATTCCTGGCGGGAGAGGCGGGCCATCAACCAAACCAGCGCACCGAAGGCGGCTTGACAGCCCCAGCCGTATACCAGCGCGTTGATGTGCGCAGCGTGGACGCGACCGTAGGTCAGCCAGGCGCAGCCGCCGAGAAAGTCGGGGCTGTGGACCTTGGCCGAGGCGACGATGCCGAGCAGGATCGAGACGGCGAGCCAGGCCGCGCCGCTGGTGAAGAAGAACATCACCGGATGGCGCAGCGAGCGGTCGATGGCCGCGCGCCGCACGGCGTCCTGTGCCGGAGTCTGAGGTTCGGATGACATTGGAAAATCTCGGGCCGTGGTTCGGGACTCAGGGTTTGATCAGGTCGGCTTCCTTGAGCATCGGCTTGCCGGTTTCCGCCTCGCGCAGCTTTGCCACCTGTTCGGGAAGCACGGGCGGGGCTTCGTTGCCGAAGCTGTTGCGGATGAAGGTGAGGACGGCGGCGATCTCTTCGTCCTTCTGGCCGGCGAGCGGGAACATCATGCCCGGCGGCGGCGGGGTGTAGAGTTCGCCATTGATGTGGATCGGGCCTTCAAGGCCTCGGAGTTGGATGCGGATGAGATTGGAAACCGGGCCGGTCACCCAGTCGGAACCGGCAAGCTTGGGAGCGAGGGGGCCGCCTTCGCCGTTCATGCCGTGGCAGCCAAAGCAAACCATGTATTGGGTTTTACCTGTTTCCATCACCGCGGGATCCGGAGCGGTGCCGGCGGGCGGGGTCATGGCATCGACGGCAGCCAAGTCGGGGCCGGGTCCACCTTCTGCCAAAAGTTTCTTCTGGGCCACACCGCCGGGGACCATCTGCTCGGGCTTTTCCACCGGCTCAGGTTTCGCGGCGGCGAGTTTTTCGCCGACGAGGGCGAAGACTTCGTGCGGCGGGACCTGAACGGTTTTCCCCTCCTCCAACACCTTGTATTGGAAAACGGCCTGCTGCGCGGCATCGACGGTGGCGCGGATTTCGAGGCGATTGGCAGCGGCGGCTTCCTCAAGAGGATTGGAGTCGTCCGCGCCGCCCTTGAAAAGCCAGGTCGCGAAGAGCAGGAAGCCGAAGAGGGAAAACACGCCGAGCCCCCACCAGAAGGCGGCGAAGCGGGCGAGCGGGTTGTCGCTGGGCGAGGACATTCGATTAAAGTGCCGAGTGAGAAGTGCGAAGTGGGAAGTGACGATTCGTCAGTTCGAAACGTTGGCGGATTCGAGAATACGGGGATCGCGGTGAGGATAGAGGGAATGCTGGCCGAGGGCGCGCAGGTAGAAGAAGAGGAAGCCGGCGCCGACGGTTACGAAGGCGAGGATGTCGCCGAAAAACGCGCCGGGGACGGAGGTGGTGACACGGGCGAAACCTTCGGTGCCGGCCACGCCGTCCAATGCCATCCGGTAAAGGGAGGTGGAGCGCTCGGGAATGACGATGATGTAGTGGTCGAGCACGTGCATCACCAGGGTGTAGACGGCAACGATGCTGAGCAGCTTGGGGTTCTTCTTCAGCCAGGCCTGGAGCAGGATGACGAAGGGGATAACAAAGTGACCGAATACCAGCGCGATGCTGCCGATGTTCCAGTTTCCGGTGTTGCGGATGAGGTACCAGAGCGTTTCCTCGGTGATGTTGGCGTACCAGATGAGGAAGAACTGCGAGAAGGCGATGTAGGCCCAGAAGACGGTGAAGGCGAAGAGGAGTTTGCCCTTGATGTGGAAGTGTTCGGGGGTGACGACCTTCTTCATGTAGCCGCCTTTCTGGAGCAGGGTCACGGTGATGATGATGACAGCCATCGAATTCAGCGCGGCGCCGGCGAAGAGGTAGACACCCCACATGGTGGAGAACCATTCGAAGCGCATCCCCTGCAGCCAGTCGATGCCGGCGAAGGTGATGGTGATGGCGAAGATGATGAGGGTATAGGTGGAGTGGAAACGGGCACGGAAGAGGTTCTTCGTTCCCGGGTTCGGATCGGTGTCCTGGGCGGTGGAGAGTTTGCGCAGGCCGCGGATGACGAGGCCCATGCCGACGAAGTAGAAGACGAAGCGGCAGTACCAGGCGACCTGGTTCATGTACCACTGCTTGTTGACGAGCAGGGCCTGGTGGTCGGCTTCAAGCTGATGTTTCATCGACTCGGTGCCGTAGAAGCCGAGCAGGAAGCCTTTGAAGATGCTGACGCCTTCTTTGGAGGCGGCGGCGCGGTGGATGTTCATCCACTCGTAGAGCCATTGCTGGACGGAGGGGAAAAGCAGCGGCGCGGCAAAGATCGCCATGTAGGGGAAAACGGAGCCGAGGTTTTCCATCACGCGGCGCACGGAGGTGCCCCAGCCGGAGTTGGAGACATTGTGCAGCAGCGTCCAGAAGCAGCCGCCGATGGCCAGGGTGAAGAAGAAGAAGAGCGCGAAGAGCCAGGAGTAGGCGTAGGGGGCGGCGTACTTCGCCGGGCCGAAAAGCAGCGCGGCGCTGATCAGGCCGAGGATGATCGAGGTCCAGCCGGCGATGCGCTTGACCGAGGCGACTTTCGAGCTTTCGAGGCGCTCGCCGTCGACCGGGATGTCAGCGGATGTGACGAAGTGGTGTGCCATTTCGGTGGGAAAAGGGGAATTACTGCTGGGCCTGGGCGCGGTCGAAGGCTTCCTTCACGGCTTCGTAGGGCGCCTTGCGGGCGGTTTGCACGGCGCGGATGTAGGCGATGGTCGCCCAGCGGTCGCGCAGGGAAATATTGTGCTTGTAGGCGCCCATATTGCCCTTGCCGTTGCTGATGACCTCGAAGAGGCGGCCGTCGGGGTAGGCATCCTGGCTGTAGTTGTCGAGGGTCAGGTTGGCGATGCCGGGGATGCCGAACTGGCCGGTGATGCCTGCGCCGTCGCCCGATTTGCCGTGGCAGATGGCGCAGTTGATGTTGTAAACTTCCTCGCCGCGGCGGAGGAAGGCGGGGGCGTTTTCCGCGGTGAGACCGAGTTCCTCGGGCATGCCGTTGGCGTAGTAGCCCTCGATGCCGCCGGTTTCGTAGTAGCTGGTGCCGCCGCCGAATTCGTGCTCGGGGATGCCGCCGATTTCTCTCGCGCCTTCCGGGTTGAAGCCGATGGGCCGGGTGCCGTGGACGGGTTGGCGCGCGCCCACGCCGTCGGCGAAGAACTCGCCGGGCTTCTGGGCCTTAAGCACGTCCTGTTCATCCATATCGGGGAAGAGCCGAATCGGCGGCTTGGCGCTCTTTTCCCCGCGCGTCGGCATGAGGCCGATGAACAGCGCGGCGATGATCGCGTAGGCGAGGAAGAAATACTTCATGGAAATTCCTAATGACTAATCACTAATGACTAAACCGGAGTGTCAGTCCTCCTCCTCGACGAGTTCGATGCTTTTGCCGCCGATGTCTTCGAGGAGCTGGCGGGTGCCTTCTGGGCTGAATTTCGGGTCGCGGGCCTCGATGGCGATGAAGAAGGCGTCGTCGGTGGCGCGGTGGAATTGGCGGCTGGCGAAAAGCGGGTGGTTCAGGCGCGGCAGCTTCATCAGCGCGAGCAGGCCGAAGAGCACGGTGAAGCCGGCGAAAAGGATCGTCAGCTCGAACATGATCGGGAAGAAGGCCGGCACGGTGAAGACGTTCACCGGCTTGGCCTGCACAGCCGTCGGGTAGATGACAACCTGGGTGACGTAGGCCAGCGTGAAGGCGGTGGCCGTGCCGGTCATACCGCCGAAGAAGACGAACCAGGGCAGGATGGAGCGCTTGAGACCCATGGCGGCGTCGAGACCGTGGACGGGATAGGGCGTGTGGCAGTCCCATTTGCGAAAGCCGGCGTCGCGCACCTTTTCGGCCGCCTTGTAGAGGGCGGAGGCGCTGGAGAACTCGGCGAGGTAGCCGTAAACGCGTTTGCGGGTAGTACTCACGGGTGGAAGTGCCAAGTGAAAAGTTCCAAGTGCCAGGGGGTTACGCTTTGGCTTCGGCCGCGGCTTTGGAGTGGAGTTCGTGCTGATACGCCTCCTCAACGGCGACGCCGTGGTCGGGGTGTTCCTGGTGATCGTCGTGGTGCGGGTCGGACTCGCGCAGGGTCCACTTGACCTCGGCGATGTTGATGCAGGGCAGGAAGCGCAGGAAGAGGAGGAAGAGCGCCAGGAACATGCCGATGGTGCCGATGAAGAGGATCTGCTCCACACCGGAGGGTGAGTAACCCTTCCATTCGCCGGGGAGCCACATGCGGGCCAGGGTGGTGCCGATGATGACGAAGCGCTCGAACCACATGCCGATGTTCACGCACATGCAGATGGCCATGACGACCCAGAGATTCTCGCGGCATTTCTTGAACCAGAAAAACTGCGGGGAAATGACGTTGCAGGTCATCATCGCCAGGTAGGCCCACCAGTAGGGACCGGTGATGCGGAACTTGAAGGCGTCCATCTCGTACTTCGCGCCGGAGTAGTAGGCGACGAAGAGCTCCATCAGGTAGGCGTAGCCGACGATGGTGCCGGTGAGCAGGATGATCTTCGCCATGTTGTCGATGTGCTTCATGGTGATCATGTCCTGCAGCCCGTAGATGAAACGGGCGGGGATCATGATCGTGAGCACCATCGCGAAGCCGCCGAAAATGGCGCCGGCGACGAAGTACGGCGGGAAGATGGTGGTGTGCCAGCCGGGGACGACCGAGGTGGCGAAGTCGAAGGACACGACCGAGTGCACGGAGAGCACTAGCGGGGTCGAGAGGGCGGCCAGAAGGAGGTAGGCCATTTCGTAGTGGCTCCACTGGCGGTTGCCGCCGCGCCAGCCCATGGCGAAGATGCCGTAGAGGAGCTTGCGCAGGCCCGGCTTGCAGCGGTCACGGATGGTGGCGAGGTCCGGCACCATGCCGAGGTACCAGAAGATCAGCGAGATGGTGAAGTAGGTCGAGACGGCGAAGACGTCCCACAGCAGCGGGGACTTGAAGTTCTGCCAGACGGCGTTCGCGTTCGGAATCGGGGCGAGGAACCAGGCCATCCACACGCGGCCGACGTGGAAGGCGGGGAAAATCCCCGCGCACATCACCGCGAAGATGGTCATGGCTTCGGCGGCGCGGTTGATCGACGTTCGCCAGTTCTGCCGGGTGAGGAAAAGGATCGCCGAGATCAGGGTGCCGGCGTGGCCGATACCGATCCAGAAGACGAAGTTGGTGATGTCCCAGCCCCAGAAGACCTTGTTGTTCATCCCCCAGACGCCGACGCCGGTGGAGACGAGGTAGGTCAGCGAGCCGACCACGCCGATGAGAGCGATGATGGAAGAGGGAATGAAAAGCAGCCACCACAGCAAGGGCTGCCTGTTTTCGAGGACGCCGCAGATCCGCTCGGTGATCCAGTGGTAGGAACGGCCGTTGAGAATGAGCTTCTCGCGCTCGAGGACCGGAAGTTTCGGTCCCTGGCGGGTCGTCTCGGGTGCGTGGGTGGCGGTGGCCATGAGTTGAAGGGAAATTCCAAGGTTCAAATTCCAAATTCCAAGGCAAGGCAGGCGGAGATCATTGGAATTTGGAGTTTGGGATCTGGAGTTTGATTAGTGCATGTGGATGGTGGCTTTGCCGATGTACGGGGCGTCCGGCATCTTGTCGTTCGGGTTCTTGACCCGCGCGAGGTAGCTGGTGCGGGGCTTGGTGCCGATGTAGTGGAGCAGGTCGTAGTTGCGGCCGCTGGCCTTGGCGCGGACCATGGCGGACTTGTCGCCGTCGAGCAGGTTGCCGAAGCGCACACCGCCGGCGGGGCAGGCTTCCTGGCAAGCGACGCGGATGGAATCGACGGGGACGCGCAGGGTATTTTCGGTGACCTGGACTTCCGGCGAGGATTTGCCGGCGAGCAGGGTTTCCTGCTTCTGGCCGCGCTTCTGGCGGATCTGGGCGTCCTTGAGGCGCTGCACGCAGTAGGTGCATTTTTCCATCACGCCGCGCATGCGGACGGTGACGTTGGGGTTGCGCTGGAGGTGGGGGGCCTCGCCGACCTGCTTCTCGCCGAAGGGACCTTTGTAGAGGTTGTGGGGGATGAGCGGGTTGCGCTTGTTGTAGTCGAAGAAGTTGAAGCGGCGGGCCTTGTAGGGGCAGTTGTTCGCGCAGTAGCGGGTGCCGATGCAGCGGTTGTAGGCCATGGCGTTGAGGCCGTCCTCGGTGTGGATCGTCGCGTTGACGGGACAGACGGTTTCGCAGGGGGCGCTCTCGCACTGCTGGCAGGAGACGGGCTGCGGGATGGAGGCCGGGTTGCCGGGGTCGAAGTCGTTGTCCTTGTCGATGGCGAAGTAGCGGTCCATGCGGACCCAGTGCATCTCGCGGCCCATGGCGAGCTGCTGCTTGCCGACGATGGGGATGTTGTTCTCGGCCTGGCAGGCGATGAGGCAGGCGTTGCAGCCCATGCAGGCGCTGAGGTCGACGGTCATCGCCCACTGGTGGAGCGGATCGCTGAGGAGCGGCTGGCCTTTGCGGTCTTCCTGCTTGTAGAGCGAGATGTTCGGCGGGGCGTGGCTGTCGTTGCCTTGCAGGGCGACATTCTCGATCTGTTTGTGGAAGTCTTTGCCGGTCTTTTCGTCGGTGAGGGTGGAGATTTCGCGGGCCAGCGCGCGGCCGTACATGGCGTTGTGCTCCTGGGTGAGCGCCAGCGGGTAGCGCTTGCCGGTCTTCTCGACTTTCGCGCCGGTGGCGAAGTAGGGGGTGGTGGCGGTGCGCAGCGGGTAGGCGTCGAAGCCGGCATTCACGCCGACGAGGCCGACGTGGGTTTCGTTGTGCGGTTCGAGCCCGGCTTCGTTGTCGGCATTGTAGCCCTGGCCGTAACCGAGCGGGATGATGATGGTGTTTTCGGCCTGGCCGAAGGAGATGAGGACCGGAAGAACGAGCTCGGCATCGTTGACGGTGACCTTGATGAGCGGGGACTTGCGGTGCTCGCCCTCGCCATCGGGGTGCATCCCAGCATTCCAGGTTTCGATGGCGATGATTTCGTCGTAAATGCCTAGATCCTTGGCGGTCTGCGGGGCGATCAAGGCGGCGTTGTCCCAGGTCAGCTTGGAAACCGGATCGGGCGCTTCCTGAAGCCAGCCGTTGTCGATCCAGCGGCCGTCGTAGACGGAGGCGTCGGTGGCGAAGATGACTTCCACGCCCCCGGCGGCGGCGCTCGCCTTGGCGGCGGCCACGGCGGCGCTGAGTTTCGAAGCATCGACCGCCACTTCGGTGGCGGCGTATTGCGAGTCGGCGAGGTAGCCTTCGCGCAGGAGTTTTTTCCATGCGTCGTCGCCTTCGCCCGCGAGGCCTTCGAAGGTCTGGCGCACGGCGGCGTAGGCGGGGGAAGGTTCGCCCCCTTCCCCTTCCCCGCTGATGAGCTTGCCGTCGTCGGTCAGCAGGGCGGCGAGGATTTCGAGTTCGCTGGCGCACTCTTCGTAGAGCGGCAGGATCATCGGCTGGACGATGGTGTAGACGCCGGCGGAGGTGCGGGCGTCGGACCAGCTTTCGAGGTAATGGCTGGCGGGCAGGTGCCAGGTGGCGGCGTGGGCGGTGGCGTCGGTGCGCAGGCCGTGGTGGATGCTGACCTTGGCCTTGGCGAGCGCTTCGGCGAATTTCAGGTCGGCCGGGGCGTCGTAGACGGGGTTCGACGGGGTGAAGAGGAAGAGCGTGTCGATCTCGCCGCCGTTCAGGTCGGCGACCAGCGCTTCGATGTTGCCGATGCCTTCCGTCTCGGTGTCGACGGCGCGCAGCGGCTTGCCTTCGCCGAGGTTGCCGAGCTTCTGGTTGATGGCCAGAGCCAGCAATTGCACGGCGGCGGGCTGGCGGGAGCCGGCGAGCACGAGCGAGCGGCCGGCGCTGGCCTGGAGGTCGGCAATGAGCGGGTTCAGCCAGGAGAGGTGCTTTTCGTTGGTGACCGCACCGGTGTCGGCGCTGACATCCGCGCCAAGGCCGCGGGCGATGTGGCCGGCGATGGCGAGGATTTCGCTCGGGGCGACGCGCAGGCGGTGGTCGGCCATGCCGCCGGTCAGCGAGTAGTTCGTCTCGATGGCGTAGAGGCGGTTGATGCGGGCGGCGTCGGCCTTTTCGGTGTATTCCGCGCCTTCCGGCTTGCGGCGGTTGAAGAAGGCGCCGGTGGGGCCGCAGGAGTCGAGCGAGAGCGCGTCGCAGTCGAGCGTGACGATGCGGTCGGCGTTCGCGTAGTCGGCGACGAGGCGGACGCCCTCGCCGAGCGCCTTGGCGGTTTCGCCTTCGAGCGCTTCGTAGACGTAGAATTTCGCGGCGCTGTATTTCTCACCGAGTTCCTTGACGAGGCGAGAGCGAGTCGGCGAGTCGTCGCGGCCGAAGAGGAAACCGATTTTCGCGGAAGCGTCAGCCGCGAGGCCGGCAAGCATCTTGTCGAATTCCGCGCGGCTGGAGCGCTTGCCTTCGTGGCCGACGCGGCGGGAGCGCGAGGGCGAGTAGAGATCGAGCACGGAGGCCTGGGCGAAGGCATCGGTGCCGCAGGCGTCGGGGTGAAGGGTGTTCGGCGCGACCTTGGTCGGGCGGCCTTCGAAGGTGGTCACGACCAACGGCGTGGCTCCAGTCGCGCGCGGCATGCTGGAGGCGTAATAGGTGGCCGTTCCGGGAATGATCCATTCGGGGGCCTTGGCGTAGGGGACGATGTAGCTTTCCGGACGGCGGCAGGCGGCCATGCCGAAGCCGGCCAGCGCGGTGGAGGCGCCCATCAGCTTTAGGAAGGAGCGGCGGGAGGTCTCGGCATCCTCGCCGTCGGCCATTTCCGCTGCGCCGCGCGGGAATTCGCGGTCGAGCCACTCGCGGAAAGCGGGCGTGTCCTCAAGCTGGCCGACACTGCGCCAGGAAACCGTGGTTTCGCCGGCGGGCACGTCGGGATGTTGCCAGATGCGTTTGCTCATGGGGCGTGCGGAAAGACGGAATGAAATCAGTGGTGGCAGGTGAAGCAGCTCTCCTTCGGAGCGATCCGCCATTCGTTCTTGAGCTTCAGGCCGAGGTCTTCGGTCGTCTTGACGCCCAGCCGCTCGCCGTGGGCGGCGACGTACTTTTCGGCGTCGTACTTGAGATTGTAGACTTCTTCCAGCGGGCGGAGGTGTTCTTCCGGCGCGCGGTGGCATTCGAGGCACCAGCCCATGGAGAGGTTCTGGTCCTGATGGACGACTTCCATCTGGTCGACGCGGCCGTGGCAGCTTTGGCAGGAGATGCCGCGGTTGACGTGCGCCGAGTGGTTGAATTTCACGTAATCGGGCAGCTTGTGAATGCGCACCCATTCGATCGGGTGGCCCTTGCCGGCTTCGCCCTCCAGCGGCATGTGGTTGTCGTCCACGCCCATCGCCGAGCGCAGCGGCGCGAGCTTCGGCGAGCCTTTGGCGACGTGCTGGTGACAGTTCCAGCAGGTGTTGGAAGTCGGCACGTTCGAGTGGCCGGAGACGTCCACGAAGGAGTGGCAATAGCGGCAATCGAGCCCGAGCTGATCGACGTGGATTTTGTGCGAGAAGGGAATCGGCTGCGAAGGCTGGTAGCCGACATTCAGCGTCTTGGGCGTCGCGTAATAGGTGAAGGCCAGCACCACGCCGCCGGCTACGGCCCCGGCACAGACGGCGATCTTCAGGGGAAGGAGGTTGGTCCAGCGCGGGAAGAAATTGGCCATGACGTCGGGAATGCTCGGCAGGGGCGGTGTAGGCGCTTGTGAAATTTTTCACAAGCTCTTTTGCGGTTGCGCCGGAAGTGGTTTCCGGCGGGGCCGCCGAGTGTGCAAACGCCCCCCCGGCTGGCAATCGGAAAAATGGCGGCTATGTCGAAAATCAGCGGGGTTTTCCACTCGGCGCGACATTTTCACTCGTCCGGGGCGCGCCAATTCAGGCCGCGCTCGCTGCGCCAGCGGCGGAAGGCTTCGAATTGTTCCTTTTTCGGGAGTTCGCGCCGCGAGGGGTCTTCTTCGAGGAAAACCGCGAACCACTGCTTTTGCTCGGCGCTGCGGGATTTTTGCTCGGCGAGTTCGGTGTCCTGCGGGTTTGTGGGGGGAGGAGAAGATTTCGCCGTGTCCAGTCGCCCGACCCGGCCCGAAAGCCTCGCGATCTGGAAAAGCAGCATCACTTGCAGGCCGGCGATCACCCCCAGCACGATCCACAGCGACGAAGGCAGCTCGTTCATGCCTTCAAACAAGGCGCGAGAAAGCGGCGAGTCGAACGCAAAAACACCGTGGACTGCGGCAGTCCGCTGCCGCGGTCTCCGACTACCACTCGATTCCTACGCCTTCCTCGGGAATCAGTATCTTCTCGCTGATCCCCAGCCGGTCGGCTTCCATCAACAGGCGCTCCACCGGCTCCTCCGGCGGCTCGTTGCCCAGCGGGAAGGTGCCATAGTGCATCGGGATCATCACCTTAGCACCGAGTTCGGCGAAAGCACGCACCGCCTCCTCAGGATTCATATGGACATCGCGCCCGCTCGGCGCGTCGTAGGCCCCGATCGGCATCAGCGCCACGTCGATATTTTGATGACGCCGGCCGATTTCCGCGAAGCCGTCGAACCACGCGCTGTCGCCGCAGTGGAAGACGCTCTTGCCCCCGGACTCGATCAGATACCCGCCGTAGTCCCGGTGGACATCGTGCAGGTACCGCGCCCCCCAATGGTGGCTGGGCGTGTGGATCACGTTCATGCTGTTGAACTCGATCGCATCCCACACCTTCAATTCA
Source organism: Haloferula sp. (assembly GCA_037190465.1). Taxonomy (GTDB): domain Bacteria; phylum Verrucomicrobiota; class Verrucomicrobiia; order Verrucomicrobiales; family Akkermansiaceae; genus Haloferula. Next base: position 140,305 of record JBBCJF010000018.1, read on the forward strand.
TGCACGGCGGGAAAGCCGAGGCGGCGGACCAGGCTGGCGCTGCCCCGCGGCACCACGATGCCGCCGCGCGCTTGCAGCACCTTCAGGCTCGGCTTGTGCAGATGGTCGAAGTGCGCGTGGCTCACCAGCACCAGATCCAGCTCCGGGATCGCCTCCAGCGGCAACCCCGGCTCGCGGATGCGCTTCACGAAGCCGTGCCAGCGCGCCCAGTTCGGATCGACCACCACCGAATGTCCTGCGAATTGCAGGAAAAACGTCGCGTGCCCCACCCAGGTCACCCGCACGAAGCCATCCGGCGGCGTGGCCAGCACCGGCTCGATCATCTGCCCTGCCCGCTTGCGGAACATCCCGGGCACGATGCGATGGCGGAAGAATTTGTAATTGCGCGCCGGCCAGCCCTTCTGCGGCAGCAGGCCCGAGTAGTGGGCCGTGACTTGCCCTGTCTTCGGAAAAAGCGGTGGTTTGGCCATGGAGCGGTGTTTGCGATGGAGCCTTTTGCCAAAGTAGCGGCACACCCCGCCCTCTCAATCCAAACTTTCCGCCCGACGGGCAAGAGACTCTTCGTATGCCCGGGAAATCCGCCGCGCCCACTGCTCCGCCCTTTCGCCGAAACCGAGATCGTCCTCGGCATAGAGAATCCCACGGGAAACATTGATCACATCCGGCGCGGAGCGTCCCGCCGCCGCCAGCGCCGCCAGATCTCCACCCTGCGCGCCGAGACCCGGCACCAGCAGGGGGGAATCCGGGATTTTCTCCAGCACCCCGCCCGCATTCGTCAGGCCGACCACGTAGCCCGCATCCGTCGCGCATCCTTCCCGTCGCGCCCTCTCGCCGAGCGCCGTGACCAGTTCGAAAACACTCCGCCCGTCGGCCAGCGTCTGCCGCTGGAAATCGGCCGATCCGGCATTCGACGTGACCGCGAGCAGATAAATCCCCTTCCCTTCCCAACCGAGGAAAGGCTCGATGGAATCGTAGCCGAGGAAGGGATTGAGCGTCACCGCATCGACCTTCCAATTCGCGAAATAGCTCTGCGCGTAGTACTTCTGCGTCTCGCCGATGTCGCTGCGCTTGGCGTCGAGGATCACCGGCACGTCCTCCGGCATGTCGGCGAGCAACTCCTCCAGAATCCCGAGCCCGTGCAACCCCATCGCCTCAAAGTAAGCGATGTTCGGCTTGAAAACGGCGGCATGCCCGCGCGTCTCCTCCACCACCCGGCGCAGGAAATCCGGCACCGCCCCGATCCCGCCCTCCCCCGGCCGGGGATCGAGTCCCACACAAAGACGGGAGCCGATGCTTTCGATCCGTTGCCGCAGGCGTTCGCTGTATCGCATGGCCGGGTTTCTAGCACCGCCCTCCCCCGCGGCAACCATCAAGGCTCAAGGAGCACCGGCACCCCGCCGGTGACGAAGCAAGAAGCCCGGAGAAAACCCGAATCCACCTCCCGCTCGAGTCTTCCGCCTAGCCCGGCAGCTTCATCTTCTCCCCGCCGAACACGTAAGCGGCCCCGCGGTGCCCCGCCGCCCACCAGAGAAAAGCAAAGGCCCCCAGCAGCACCAGCAACCCGGCCGTATGGAGCGGATAATTCACCGCCATCTCCGATTTCCCGAAACACCCGCAGGAAATGTCCATTTTCCGCACCCAGCCCTGAACGATGCCGAAGAGAAAAAGACCCGTCATTCCCATCCCGGCGAGGACCGCACCCCGGTTCAGCACCCCGAGCAGCAGGCAGAGGCCCGCGACGATCTCCAGGGCAATGAGCAGGCATGCCAGGATCAGATTGTAAGGGTCCATCAACACCTTGTAATTCGCGATATCCGCGGCGAAACCATGCGGACCGCCCTTCGCGATCTTCAACCCTCCCACGGCCAAAAATATCGCCCCCAGCGCGATCCGCACGACCAACGCGGCGACATCGATGGAAGTCCTCTGCGGCATCGGCCTACCCGGTAGCGCCGATCCGCCCCCGCTCCAAGCCCGTTTTGCCCCCTTCCCCGTGAATTGCTTTGTGGCTAATGGCTTACAGCTCCAGATTCCACGCCATGAAAGCCGCCTGCGGATCGAGATTCTCGCCGGCATCGAAGCGTGGTTTCCGGCAGCCTCGACTGGCCCTACATCGAAAAATGGTGCGCCGAGCTCGACACCACCGCCATCCTCGCCGAAGCCCGCGCCATCGCGGAATCCTGATCGCGGAATTTTGGAATTTGGAATTTGGCCCTTGGAGTTTCCAATCCCCCCGTGTCCGGCCCCATCGAACTTCTCCAGCAGCTTGTCCGTATCCCCTCGGTCAACCCGGACAACTCTCCCGGCACTGACCAAGCCGGCGAGCAAACCTTGGCCCTCTTTCTCAAAGGCTGGCTCGAAGCTCTCGGCGCAACGGTCGACCTCGAAGACATCAAGCCCGGCCGGCCGAACCTCATCGCCCGCTTCGCCCCGCGTGACGGCCGCCCGCGAATTCTGCTCGGCCCGCACCTCGACACCGTCGGCGTCGCCGGCATGACCATCGCCCCCTTCGCCGCCGATCTCCGCGACGGCCGCCTCTGGGGCCGAGGTGCCTCCGACACCAAGGGACCCATGGCCGCCATGCTCTGGGGTCTGAAAGAAAACGCCGCCGTCCTGAAAGATGCCCCCATCGCCGTCGATTTCGCCGCCTTCATGGGCGAGGAATCCGGCCAATGGGGCTCCAGGGATTTCGCCCGCAAATACGCCGCCGACTACCGATTCGCCATTGTCGGCGAGCCCACCTCCCTCGACATCGTCCACACCACCAAGGGCTCCCTCTGGGCCACCCTGCGCGCCACCGGCAGGGCCGCCCACTCCTCCCAGCCCGAACGCGGGGAAAACGCCATCCTCAAGCTCGCCCGCGCCCTCGACATACTGGACCGAGAACTCTCCGCCGAACTCGCCACCTTCACTCATCCGGTTCTCGGCCGCTCCACCCTCAACACCGGCGTCATTCGCGGCGGCTCGCGCCCGAACATCGTCCCCGACCTCGCCGAAGCCGAAATCGACATCCGCATCACCCCTGCCCTGCGCGACGCCGGCGGCGCGCTCGAACTTCTCAAAGCCACCATCTCCCGCCTCTCACTGCCGCTGGAAATCGTCAACCCGCACGAAAACCCGCCGATGGAACTCCCCGCCGATCATCCGTGGATCGAGAAAATCCGCACCGTGCGCCCCACCTGCCTCCCCGTCGGCGCCCCGTGGTTTTCCGATGCCGCCCACCTCTCCGCCGCCGGCATTCCCGCCATCTGCCTCGGCCCCGGCTCCATCGACCAGGCCCACACCTGCGACGAATTCATCGAAGCCGCCGCCCTCGAAAAAGGCGCCGCCTTCTTCGCCGATCTCATCCCCTTCCTCTGCCGGGCCGCCTGAACTCCGGAATTTGAGAATTGAAGTTTCGAACTTGGAGTTTCCCCGCATGACCACCGTCCTCGACATCCTCGACAAAGGAACCGCCTACCTGGAAAAAAAAGGCATCGAGGACGCCCGGCGGAACATGCAACTCCTCGTCGCCCGCCAGCTCGGCTGCACCCGCATGGACCTCTACCTGCGCTTCGACCAACCCCTCGACGAAACCCACCTCGCCCCTCTGCGCGAATCCCTCAGAAAACGCGGCGAAGGCGCCCCCCTCCAGCACCTCCTCGGCAGCGTCCATTTCCACCGCCGCGAATTCAAAACCGACGCCCGCGCCCTCATCCCCCGCCCCGAAACCGAGGAACTCGCCGAATGGCTCCTCAAAAACGCCGCTCTCCGCGAAAACCCGCGCATTCTCGACATGGGCTGTGGCAGCGGCATCCTCGGTCTGACCTTCGCCGCCGAAATCCCCGCCGCCCGCGTCACCCTCGCCGACCTTTCCCCCGACGCCCTCTCCCTCTCCCGCGAAAACGCCGCCCAGCTCGATCTCGCCAACGTCTCCTTCACCGAAAGCGACCTCTTCTCCGCCCTCGGCGACGCCCCCTGGGACCTCATCGTCGCCAACCTCCCCTACGTCCCCGAGAACGACCGCCCCACTCTGGCCCGCGAAGTTCTCCACGACCCCGCCCTCGCCCTCTTCGGCGGCCTCGACGGTCTCGACGTCATCCGCCGCTTCATTCCCCAGGCCGCCCAGCGTCTCGCCCCCGGCGGCTGGCTCGCTCTTGAAATCGGCATCGGCCAGGCCTCGGAAACCGAAGCCCTCCTTCACGCCGCCGGGCTGCGGGAAATCCGGACGCTTCCCGACCTCGCCGGTATCCCCCGCTTCCCCGTCGCCCGCCGATAAATCGGAGATTCCGGCGACCGGAGATGCCGACGAGCATCGACTTCTTGCTGCGGCGGGCTTCTGGAACCGGGGCGAGAGGCGTTTATTCCGGACGGCCCGGTTTTTCCGGTCTCTCCTCCTCCAGCGCCTTCATCAGCCGCTCCTTCTTTCCCCCCTCCTCCAGCCCCTCCACCCACCGTTCCGCCGCCTTTTCATCCTCCCTCGCCCATGCCCGCATGAGCTGATTCTCGAACCCCGCCGAAAAATGCCCGAACCCCCGCGCATGCTCCAGCCGGTCGAAATGCTGCGCCACCGCACCCGGGTCCACCTCCAGCCACTTCTCCGTCAACTGCAATGCGGATGCCTGCCGGGCTCCCGACGAATGCAGCGCGTAAGTCCACTCCAGCGCCCCCGCCGCATCCCGCCTCACCCACACCGCATACACCGCCTTGCTCGCCGCATCCATCTGCTCGATCGTCGCAAACCACGTCTTCCTCTTTACCTCCATCGCCCACTTCGGATCAGCCTCCGCCAGCCGCGAAAACGCCCGCGTCACCTCGTCCATCGTCGTCAGCCGCCGATCCTCCAGCAACCGCATCAGCGCCTCCACCGGCAAATCCTCGATCGCCGCGCCGAGCAGCGCCAGAGACCGGAACGGGCTCCTCACCTCCTCCCGCTGCCGCATCCTTTCCTCAAGATAACTCTCCGCGCCCCGCACGTTCCCCTCCGGCATCCGTCCCATCACAAACCCCCGCAAACCCGTCTCCCTCGCCCGCTGCGGCCCGGCATCCTCCCTCGCCGGCGGCGCCGCCTCCCGACCCTTCCTCAGAGTCGTATTCAAGCCGATCCCCACCGCCAGCCCCGCCGCCAGCGCGCCCAAGCAAAGCCACACCTTTCTCATCGCCCCACCTCCTCCGACCGGTTCTCCGTCCCTGTGACCTCCCGCCACGCCTTCTCCGCCAGATCCTTCTTCACCCCAGGAACCAACCCGTCCATCCACGCCCGCGCCCCCTCCCGGTCCCGGACCGCCCACCGCTTCGCATAATTCCCGAAAGCCTGCGTCCCCCGCTCCGTCAGTAAGAACGCCTCGCTCACCTCCGCCGCAGCGTCCGCCACCAGCGGCGGCTCCGTCCACATCGCTCCCTCCAGCACACCCTCGTAAACCCGCTGCCGCATCTCCTCGCTTCCCGCGATCTCCAGCAAAACTGCCAGTTGATCCGGCCGGTTCACCATCATCCCGGCGGAAAATTTCCTCACGTTCTCGTCGCTCCACACCTCGCCGAAGCCCTGCTCCTGCAAAGCCCGCATCATCTTCCATCCTCCCCGCACCCCCGTCCACCGCAAGGTCTCGTTCAACACGCTCTCCCTCCTCCCCTCGTCCGCGATCAATCCAGCATATTCCAGCGTCTCCGCCCCGCCGAGCTCACCGTGTCTCCGCACCACTTCCGCCAATAACTCATCCCGCAACCGCGCATCCCCCTCCGCAGCCGACCACCCCGCCGCTCCGGCGGCATCGGTCTTCACCCACTCCCTCACCAACTCCCGGAACAAATCCCCCCTCCTCTCCGGGAAAATCGCCGCCGCCGCCCGTGCACTCGCACCCGCGCCCTCGGCATCCACACCCACCTTCCACTCCAGCCACCTCCTCGTCAGATCGTAGCCCTCCTCCACCTTTTCCTCCTTCATCCAGGCCAGCGCCGCCTCTTCGTCGCCCGCCGCCCAGGTCATGAACGCTCCTCTCAGCGCCGCCCCGCGAAATTCCTCCATTTCCATCGCCAGCATCACCGCGGCCGCTCCATCCAACTCCGCCAAGCGGGCGAAGAAGGCACACGCGACCCCCTCGAACCTCGAGCGGTTCCGCACCTCCCCGAACAATCCCAGCACCTGCTCCAGCTCCTCCCGATCCAGCGCGAACATCAGCTTCCGCAACTCCGCCTCCTGCCAGCGTTCCGGCTCTGCGGCCGCATCGAGCCTTTCGAAAGCCTGCTTCACCGCCTGCAAATCGAACCTTGTCCGCCCCCGCGGCCGCCAGCTCCCCTCATCCCATCTCCCGCCCACCCCACCCTGCCGCTCCATGGCCGAGGCCCCCCGTGCCGGGGAAGCGAAGCCAAGCTCCCAACAAAACGGCGCCAACAGCCCCAACGCAAAACATCCCGCACCGATCGCTTTCATCGTCATCAAAAGAAAAAGGGAAGAACCGCTCCCGCCGCCCGCCGCCTTCCCCCACGCGGCCTGGGCCAATACCGCGGCGGGAATCCCTCCCGCCGCTCCGGCAAAATGCTCCCCGAGCCACATCCCCAGCGCCCCCGCCGGGACCGCGACGCCCTGCCGCCGCAGGATTCCCGCCAGCTTCTCCAGAGCCCGCGAACAGCGTTTCCGCGCCGCCTCAGCGCTGGTCTTCAACCGCGCCGCCGTCTCCGCAAACGTCCGTCCCTCCACATAATGCAGCATCAACACCTCCCGCTCCTCCCGCGAAAGTTTCTCGACCGCCTCATCCACCTCCTCCCGCACCCGCCGCCACGCAGATTCCTCCCTCCGTTCCGGCGCCTGTTCCCTGATCATTTCCAGCCTCTTTCGATCCTTCATCCTCGTCCGCAGCGCCTTCCGGCACTCCAGTACCGCCGCCCGGTGCAACCACGCACCCAGCGAGCCCACCTCCTTCAGAGTTCCCGCCTTGCCTGCCAGCGCCACGAACACCGCCTGTGCCACCTCTTCCGCGTCCTGCACCCTTCCCAACCGCCGCATCGCCACCGTCCTCACCATCCCCGCGTGCCGCTCCACCAGCTCGCGGAATGCAGCTTCCCGTCCGCTCCCGGCACACGCCGCCAGCAGCTCCGTCTCGCTCATTGCCTCCACCCTCATTCACCCCCATTGCTCCCGGTCGCCTCGCCAAGCGGACAGAAAAAACTCTTCGTCACCGAAAAATCTCCCTCTTGCCCGAATCCCGATCCCCTGAAACAGGTGTCCCATGGCTCCGGAACCAGCGCCTTGACTCTCAAAAACCTTTCCGGCATCCCCTGCTCCCCGGTCGCACGTCGGAAGGGGTCTTCCACCGATCACAACCGAGCGCAGCGAGATGGAGCCGCTGTCTTACTCCAAACCACGGCTCAAATCACCGATCACTCAGCACTTTCATGGACAAGCTCCTCGTTCACGGCGGCACTCCGATCCACGGCGCCATCACCATCTCCGGCTCCAAGAACGCCTCCCTGCCGATCCTCGCCGCCACCCTCCTCACCGACGAGGACTGCGTCATCCGCCGCGTGCCAGACGTCTCCGACACCAACTACATGGTGCAGATCCTCACGGGGCTCGGGGCCGACGTTGAGCGTTTCTCCGGCACCGTCCGCGTCACCGCCGCCGACATCTCCGACACCGCCCCCTATGACATCGTCCGCCGCATGCGCGCCTCGGTCTGCGTCATGGGCCCGCTGCTCGCGCGCAAGCGCCGCTGCGTCGTCGCCCTGCCCGGCGGCTGCGTCATCGGCGACCGCCCCGTCGACCTCCACATCCGCGGCCTCGAAGCCCTCGGCGCGAAAACCTCCATCGAAGGCGGCAACGTCACTCTAGAAGCCCCGGACGGCCTCAAGGGCGCGACCATCGATCTCTGCGGCGAAAACGGCCCGACCGTCCTCGGCACCGATAACGTCATGATGGCCGCCACCCTGGCCGAAGGCGTCACCACCATCACCTCCGCCGCCTGCGAGCCCGAAGTCGTCGACCTCGCCGACTTCCTCAACACCATGGGCGCCAAAATCTCCGGCGCCGGCACTCCCGTCATCACCATCGAGGGCGTCGCCAAACTCAAAGGCTGCGTCCATAACGTCATCCCCGACCGCATCGAAGCCGGCACCTTCATGGCCGCCGCCGCTCTCGCGGGAGAAGGTGTCACCCTGCGCCGCATCCGCCACGAACACCTCACCGCCATCACCTCCGCCCTGCGCAAGGCCGGCCACCAGGTCCACTTCAACGACGTCGGCGACGCCTGCACCGTCCACCGCGGCGACACCCCCATGCCCGCCGAAATCGTCACCGAGCCCTATCCCGGTTACCCCACCGACATGCAGGCGCAGATGTCCGCCCTCTTCGCCACCACTCCCGGCACCAGCGTCGTCGTCGACACCATCTTCCCGCAACGCTTCATGCACTGCGCCGAACTCAAACGCATGGGCGCCGACATCCATGTCAGCGACGGCAAGGCCGTCATCAAGGGTGTCGAAAAACTCAGCGCCGCCCCCGTCATGGCCAGCGATCTGCGCGCCTCCGCCGCCCTCGTCCTCGCCGCCCTTACGGCCAAAGGCACCACCGAGATCAACCGCCTCTACCACATCGACCGCGGCTACGAGCATATCGACGAAAAACTCCTCGCCCTCGGCGCGAACGTCGAGCGGGTACGGGCCTAGTGCATCGCTCGGGATGGCGGTGCCACCCCATGATCTGTCTCAGCGGTAGTTCCCGCTTTCCGTGCGACTCGGGAGAAGATGTCATTCTTCCACTTCCCGATGCATCTTCCCTCTCTGAACAACTGCTGGGCCAAGACCGATCCCGACACGCTGGTCCCCGTCCTGTCCGTCCACGACCACTGCCTGATCGTGGGAACCGTGGCGGAAGTGCTCCTCGAACTCCTTCCTCCAGCCGTGCGCCGCCATTTTCCCGAAAGCGGCCTGATCCTCATCGCGGGGCATGACATCGGCAAGATCACCGCGGGCTTCCTCTGCAAAGCCCCTGCATGGAGGCTGCAATGGCTGCCCGGCGGACATGGCCTCGATGCGACGACGGACCACGCCTACGCCGGAGCCTGTTACTTCTACCACCTGCCGGGACTGCGGCATGCCGCCCGCTGGGCGAAAGCCATCGGCGGGCATCACGGCCGCTACCTGAAACGGGGGAAACTGATCGAACCGGAAGACGCCCATTTCTCCAAGCTGCGCGACGAACTGCTCAAAAAACTGATCGCCCGCTTCGGCCCCCTGCCGGCCGATTTCAAGCCAAGCGATACCGTGCTCCACTGGTTCACCGGGATGATGATCCTCGCGGACTGGATCGGCTCCGACGAAACCTACTTCCCGCCGGCACGGATTCCGGACGACCTGACCGGCACCGCATCGCGCGCCGTCGCGGAGATCGGCCTGGCGCGGACGGCCATTCATGCCGGTCTCTCCTTCGCCGATCTGTTCCGGCGACAGGGTCATCCGGAATTCAGCCCGAATCCCCTCCAGCAGGCCTTGCTCGAAATCGTGACCGGCCCGGGCCTCTACATCGTCGAAGGAGAAATGGGCAGCGGCAAAACGGAAGCCGCCCTGGCCGCCTGCCACCAGCTCTGGAAGACCGGGGAAGAATCCGGCCTGTACTTCGCCCTGCCGACCCGCCTAACGAGTGAGCGCATCCACCACCGGCTGAAGGACTTTCTCCTCAACATCTGCGCCGGCGGTTCCAGCCTGGGCCTGGTCCACGGCACCGCCTGGCTCAACGAGGAACGGGTGCTCAAGGTCCTGCCCGCCCTGCGCGACGAAGCCCGGGAAATCGAGGCCGAGTCGTTTTCCTGGTTCGCCTCTTCCAAGCGGGCGCTGCTGGCACCCTACGGCGCCGGCACCATCGATCAGGCGCTCACCGCCACGCTCGGCGTGAAGCATTCGGCACTCCGCCTCTTCGCCCTGGGGGGCAAGACCGTGGTCTTCGACGAAGTACACAGCTACGACGACTACACCTTCGACCTCCTCTGCCAGCTCGTCGGCCGCTTGCGGGAACTTGGCGGCAGCGTCTTCATCCTCTCCGCCACCCTCACCCATACGCGCCGTCGTCAACTCCTCGCGGCGGCGGGGGGAACGGAAGCCGATTCGCCGGACGCCTACTCCCTGATTACCGCCCTGCCCACGGCAGCCGGGATAGCCCGGCACCGGCCGGTGGAAATCCACTCCACCAAAACCGTCCACCTGGAAACGGCTCCCCCTGATCGTCTCGACCTCTGGGAAAAGATCGCAGCCGCCGCGGCAGCCGGGGCCTGCGTGCTGGTCATCCGCAACACCGTCCGGCTCGCCCAGGAAACCCGCAATCAACTCCTGTCCGCACGGCGGGACGACACCGCGTCCGTCGCCCTGCTTCACAGCCGTTTCACTCAAAGGGACCGCGCCGCCCTTGAAGATCATTGGATCGGCCGGCTCGGCAAGGACGCCGCGGACCGGCCCTCCGGCTGCGTACTGGTCGCTACCCAGATCGCTGAGCAGTCCTTGGATATAGACGCCGATTTCCTGGTGACCGACCTCGCTCCCACCGATCTTCTGCTCCAGCGCATCGGCCGCCTTCATCGCCACTCCCGGCCGCGGCCCCGCGGCTTCGAACAGCCATCGGCGTTGATCCTGTGCCCGGAGATCGACCTCTCCCGGGACGTCCGCGAACTGCTGGGCCCTTCGTCCTGGGTCTACCCCCCGTATGTCCTGCTCCGCAGCGCGGAAATCTGGCGATCTCGCCCCACCCTGAACCTGCCCGGCGAAATCCGCTGCGTGCTCGAAAAAACCTACCGCGAACGGGACGAAGCGGTCCCGGCCATGGACGCGCTCAAGCGGGAACTCCGCGACCAGGCGAAGAAAATGAGCGACACTGCCAACGGTCGAAGCCATCCCCTCGATCCCAATGCAATCGACGATCCGGAAGGAGCCCGTACACGCTGGAGCAGGCAGAAATCCGCCACGCTGATTCTGCTGAAAAAAGCGCCTCTCGAAGCCGCCGACAGGACAACGCTTCACTTTCCCGACGGCGAAGAAATCGCGTTCCCGACCCACGAATTTTCCCTGCCGCTGGCCAAAGCGCTCCACCACCGCTCCGTGCAACTGCCCTTCCACCTCGTGAAGCCCTGGGTCGAATCCGCGCCTCCCTGGCTGACCCGCCATGTTCAAGGCACCGTCGCGCTCGGGATTCTCGATTTCACCGGAGAAATTCTGCCCGCTGGGGCCAGCCTCTCCAGCAACGCCACGCTCCACTATCACCCAGAAACCGGCCTCCGGTATGAGCGAACCACGCCCCTCACCGATTTCGATGAGGAAGATGGCTGGTGGTGAGATATGACCCCACGCGTGTGTGGGGAAAACGGAGTCCTGTGGGTAAGCTCGCAGTACGCGAACGGTACATCCCCACACGTGTGGGGAAAACAAACGCGGCATCGTCCGCTTGTAAAAGACCTGCGGTACATCCCCACGTGTGTGAGGAAATCCGCCTTATTCGTTTGTTGCTTACTCATTCCACCGGTTCATCCCCACGCATGTGGGGAAATGCCTTGGATGCGGAAGGCTGTCTTGTCGTCGCCCGGTACATCCCCACGCAGGTGGGGAAATGGCCGCCGCGTGTTCGCTGCACGCCTTATGCACCGGTACATCCCCACGCGCGTGGGTGTGGGGAAAGGGCCCAGATGCTCACCGGGGCATTCATAACCCGAGGTTCATCCCCACAGGTGTGAGGAAAAGGCGATAGGTATTGTAATGCTCATCGGATTTATCGGGCCATCCCCACTCAGATGAGGAAAGCTAGCTCCGACAAAAAAACCATCGGGCCATCCTCATTCGGATGAGGAACGCGAGCGAGTGAAGGCTACTTTGATCACACAGCAAGGTGAAGCACCATTACGCCATATTTTCTAAGATGGTATTTTTTTCTGAAGAAAATTGGCTTGAACCATTCTCAATTATTGGCGTAGTTTTACTCTCGTCATTCTCATGAATCTCTCCTCCTCCCCCTGGATTCCCTGCCGAACCACAGACGGCACCCGCCTCTTTTCCCTCCGCGAGATCTTCTCCTCCGCGAGCAAAATCCTCGACCTCGACTGCGCTCCCCAGGAACGCGTCAGCCTGATGCGGCTGCTCGTCTGCATCACCCAAGCCGCGCTCGGCTTTCCCGAAGATCCGGAAGAATGGAAAGAATTCTCCCAACGCCTGCACGCCGCCACACCCATCCTCGATTACCTCGAGACCTGGCATGCGGAATTCGAGCTCTTCGGCGACGGCCGCCGCTTTCTCCAGGTACAGACGCGTGGCGACGGAGAGGCAGTCCCCTCCAGCAAGCTGATCCCCCACCTCGCCACCGGCAACAACGCCCTCCTCTTCGACCACGAAGGCGACCGCATCCGCAGCCTTCCTCCGCACCGGCTCGCCCTAGCCCTGCTCGCCTTCCAGAATTTCTATCCGGTCTATGGCCGCAACCGCAAAGGCCGGGGCCCTTGCTGCGACGCGAACATGCTCCACACCCTGGTGCTCGGCGGCAACCTCGCCGAAACCATTCTCCGCAACTGCCTTGACTTGCCCACCCTGGAGGAAACCAAATTCCGCGCCCGTCCCGGACGGCCGCTGTGGGAACTCGACGAAACCGCCGACGACTTCGAGGAAACCGCGACGATGAGCTATCTGGGACGGCTCGTTCCCCGCCACCGGAATCTCCGCCTGCTGGAAGACGGCACCGGCTTCCACCTCGACCGCGGCGGCCTCCAATACAGCGCCTTCCCCGCCGTCGCCGAGCCCAGCGCCACCGTCACCTTTTACCGCAAGGGCAAGGAAGAATTCGACCGCCTCCTTTCCGCCCGCCTCGACCGAGCCACCTGGCGGGAACTCCATGCGCTCACCGTGAATCGCCACGCCCGGCCCGGCGGCTCGCAGCGCGGAGCCCCCGCCGTGCTGGAATGCCAGTCCGTCCTTGCCGCGGATAATCATGACATCCCCATCTGGACCGGCGCCCTCATCACCGACCTGAAGGCCAAGATCATCGACACCGTCGAGTCCACTTTCGAGCTTCCGAGCCACCTCTTCACCCCGGAGGGCCGCGAACTGTTCCACCGCGGCGTGCTATTCGCCGACCTGCGCGCCAAGGCCCTCAGCGACGCCGTGACCGCCTACGGCAAGGCCCTCATGGTCGACCGACCGGACACCGGCCAGGCCCTTCGCCACTACTGGAACACCCTCGATCAGGAATCCGTCCGCCTCCTCGACCTCGTCCGGCGCCTGGACCCGATTCCGGACGACTACCGCTTCAGCGGCGAAAGCGACCACTGGGGCGCGGCCGTGAACCTCGCCGCGCGCAACGCCTACCGCCACGCCTGCCCGCGCCAGAGCGTCCGCCAGAAAATCGCCCACGCCAAGGGCCTCGCAAAACTCTTCGGCCCCGCCCCTCGGAAAACCGCCCGCTCCTGATCCGCCATGCCTCCAAAACACCCCGCCTACGACCAAGCCCTCGAACTGGTCTCCAAACTCCGGAAACTCGCCGACCCCAAGCACGAGGACCGCGGCACCCTCGCCGCGCTGCGCAGCTACTGGAGCCCGACCACCCGCGGCCGCGCCCTCCACGCCCTCGGCCGCATCGCCCCCGACACTATGGACGAACCCGCCACCCGCATCGTCGCCGCGCTCTTCGGCCGCCATCGCCGGCACGCCCGCAATAGCAACCTGGGCCACACCTGCGCCGCCATCGCCGGCAAGGAAAAGGAAACCTTCGAACCCCATCTCCGCCGCCTGCTCGCCGCCCGGGAAATCGAAGACGACCTCGACCGGCAGCTCGACCGCATCGCCAAGCGCGCCGCCATCGACGACATCCCGATCGACTACATCCGGCTCTATCTCGACCTCCACGACATCGACCACAAACGGTGGAAAATCGACGACATCAAGACCACGTGGGCCAAGGCCTACTACGCCGTGCCCGCCGACACCGAAGACGAGGAATCCGCATGAACTTCCACCTCACCAAAGCCGAAGTGGCCTACGACACCGCCGCCAAGGCCGGCCTGCGGGACAGCTACGCCTGGCACCGCCGCATCTGGGAAGCCTTTCCCGGCGTACCCGAGGCCCGGCGCGACTTTCTCACCCGCATCGACGAGCGCGACGACCACCTGCGCCTGCTGCTGCTGTCTCCCGGCATCCCCGTGCGGCCGCCCTGGTGCCCCGTGGACCGCTGGCAGACCAAGGCCATCAGCGAAGCCTTCCTCGGCCATCCCCGCTACCGCTTCTCCCTCGTCGCCAATGCGATCAAACGCGAACGCTCCTCCCGCAAGCGCGTCACCGTCACCGGCCTGGAATCCCTCTCCGCCTGGGCCCACCGGAAAGCCGCCGCCAACGGCTTCGCCATCGATCCCGACAGCCTGAAAATCCTACCCCGCACACGCCAGGCCTTCATCAAGGACGGCAAGGCCGGCCTCCATGCGGCCACCGAATTCCAGGGCGAACTCGAAGTCCTCGACCGGGACGGATTCGTCCACGCCTTCGCCCACGGCATCGGCCCCGCCAAAGCCTTCGGCTTCGGCATGCTCTGCCTGGCTCCCCTCTGAATCTCCCACCCCTGCCCCGAAATCATGAAACTCATCGAACTCCACATCCTCCAATCCTTCCCTGTCTCCTGCCTGAACCGCGACGACGTGGGAGCCCCCAAAACCGCCCAATTCGGCGGCGCCCAGCGCGCGCGCATTTCCAGCCAGTCGCTCAAGCGCGCCATCCGCCTCCACGCCCGCGACGAACTCCAGGCCGCACGCTTCTCCGGCATCCGCTCGCGCCTGCTGCTGGAGCCCTTCGCCGAGGCTCTCGCGAAAGCCGGCTACACCGACGATATCCCCGCCAAAGCCCGCGAACTCTGCGAGGTCTTCAGCAAAATGGACGAAAAGGAAAAGAACGCCGGCCAGGTGACCACCGCCGTTTTCCTCTCCCCCGCGGAAATCGACCAGATCGCCGCCGCGGTGGCCGCCGGCGAAGACCCGGTGAAGGCCGCGAGGAAAGCCGAGCGCCTCGACGCCGCCGACATCGCGCTGTTCGGACGGATGGTCGCCAACGACGCCTCGCTCAACATCGAAGGCGCGGCCATGTTCTCCCATGCCCTCTCCACCCACGCCGCCTCGAACGAAGTGGACTTCTTCGCCGCCGTGGACGACCGCAAGGACCCGGCCACCGACGCCGGCGCGGGGATGATCGGCACGCTCGAATACACCTCCGCCCTCTACTACCGCTACGCCGCCCTCAACCTCGACCTCCTCGCCGCCGACAGCCACCTCGGCCGCCTGACGCCCGACGACCGCAAGGCCGTCGTCGATGCCTTCCTCCGCTCCACCCTCATGGCCGTTCCCGGCGCCCGGCAGCGTTCGATGAACGCCAACACCCGGCCCGTCTACGCCCTCGGCATCGCCAAAACCAAGGGGCAGCCGGTGCAACTCGTCAACGCCTTCGAACAGCCCGTGCAGTCGCAGGACGGCTACAAAGACAAATCGATCAAAAAACTCGAAGCGGAACTGAAACTCCTCAAGGAAACCTGGGGCATGGAAACCGCGGACGAGACCACCCTTCCCGACTTCAATCTGGACACCTTCATCGCCACCCTTCTCGCCCATGTCCACTGACGCCCGCGCCCTGGCCTTTCTGCTGGATGGCCCGCTCCAGGCCTGGGGCGTGGACGCCCGCTTCCAGCACCGGACCACCAAAACCCACCCGGGCAAGAGCAACGTGCTGGGCATTGTCGCCGCCGCGATGGGACTGGACAAACACGCCCTGGACGAAGCCGCCCGACTCGCTTCCCTCGCCAAGCTCCGTCTCTCCACCTACCGCATTCCGCGCGGCGGCCCCCGTGCGCGACTGATCCGCCGGCTGGCGGACTTCCATACCGTCGGCGGCGGCTTCGACCGCAAGCATCCCGTGGAAAAACTCCACATCGCCCGCAAGGCCTCCGGCGGTCCCTCAACCACCCTCGTCACCCGCCGCGAATACCTGCTCGAAAGCCGCTTCGTCGCGGTCCTCGAAGGCGAGCCTCAACCGCTGGCCGAAATCCGCGAAAAACTACTCGATCCCGTCTGGGGCGGCTGGCTGGGGCGCAAGGCCTGCCTGCCGGCCCGGCCGTTCTCTCCCCTGCTGGCCGCCGACCGTTCCACCGCCCTGCGGCTCCTGCTAGAAAAAATCTCCTCCAACACGAATTTCCCCCTGCCGGACGACCCCGCGGCCTACGACCGCCAGTACGAAGAAGACGGCCCGGCGGCCTTCTTCCAACCCGACCAGCCCCTCGCCTTCGGCTCCCGCGAATTCCGCTCCCGCAACGTCCTCCATCTTCGCCCGGGACAACCCGAACCCTGAACGCCGCCGCCGCTGCGGATCTCCTTCATGCCCCTTTTCGAACGCCCCCCGCTCGAAACCCTCGCCCCCGCCCGCGACCGCTGGACGCCACTCTATCTGGAACACGGCCGGATCGAGGTGGACGATTCCTCCATCAAATGGATCGGCTCCGACGGCCTGATCACCCGCCTGCCGGTCGCCACCGTTTCCGCGCTGATCCTCGGCCCTGGCACCACCGTCACCCACGCCGCGGTCAAGGCCGCCGCACAATGCAACTGCCCTCTTTTCTGGCTCGGGGAGGACGGACTGCGTTTCTACGCCTTCGGCATCACGCCGAACCATGACAACTCCATGGCCCGCATTCACGCCAGCGCCTGGGCGAACCTCCGTTCGCGCAACGAAATCGCCCGCCGCATGTTCCGCCACCGCTTTCCCGAAGCCTCGGTCCATGGCGTTTCCATCAAACAACTCCGCGGCATGGAGGGCAAACGGGTGAAACAAACCTACGCCGAACTCGGCGCGAAATACGGCGTCACCTGGAAAGGCCGGGACTACAACCCGTCCCACTGGCAGCTCGCCGACGGCATCAACCGCGCCCTTTCCGCCGCCAATGCCTCGCTCTACTCGCTGACCGCCGCGGTCAGTTGCTCCATGGGTTTCATTCCCCAGCTCGGCTTCGTCCACGCGGCCGGCACCCTGCCGTTCGTCTACGACGCGGCCGACCTCTACAAGCATGAGACGAGCTGGCCCGCCGCCTTCGAGGCGCTGTCCATCGACCCGCGCGACGACGGGACTCTGGTGCGGAAAATCCTCAAGCGCCGCGTGGAGGAAACGCGCATGATGCGCCGCATGCCGGAAGACCTGAAGTCGCTCTTCGCAGGCTTGGGCGAGGATCCCGGCGATGCACCCGACTCCCATCCCCTGCAACCCCGCAGCGAAGCATGACGGTTCTGGTCTGCAACGACGTTCCACCGGCCATCCGCGGCCACCTTAAGCGCTGGTTCATCGAACCGCGGCCCAATGTCTTCGTCGGCACACTGAACGTGCGCACCCATCGGAAAGTGCTGGATTTCATTCTCCGGAATGCGCCGCCCGAATTCGGCATGTTGGTGATCTCCTCGGCTCCGAATTGCCAAGGGTATGTTCTGGAAAGAATCGGACCGGAAGGCTCGACCGGGAGACGGGATGTGGAGATTTCCGGAATTCCGTTGATTGCGGAAAGCTGGATGGATCCTGAAAATCTCCCTTTCTGAAAAGAACTGATCCGGACAAAATGTCACAGATGCTTTAGGGCTCGAATAGTCTCACCAAAAGAACCTAACATATTGAAAATGGCAGCCATTTCCCCACGCACGTGGGGATGACCCGGCAAACAGGTCGTTCTCAAGGACAGCCGCCGCCATTTCCCCACGCACGTGGGGATGACCCGCCATGTGGTTCGACCGTGCCGACCCGCGAACTCATTTCCCCACGCACGTGGGGATGACCCGCAGCAGTCCATGCCGCCGTCACACCGGCCACGCATTTCCCCACGCACGTGGGGATGACCCGCGGTCCGGCGCTACCTCACGAACTGGTTTGCACATTTCCCCACGCACGTGGGGATGACCCGAACTTCGCCAGCGTGCGCCGGAAGGAATCGCCACATGTCCCCACGCACGTGGGGATGACCCGTCGGGATCGACGATCAACTCTTGCGGGGCTTGCATTTCCCCACGCACGTGGGGATGACCCGTATTGCAGCACCCGGTGCAGGGTTGCCGCCTACATTTCCCCACGCACGTGGGGATGACCCGTTGGCTTGAGTCGTCTCGGCTTCCTGCCTCGTCATTTCCCCACGCACGTGGGGATGACCCGTATAGGGCAGCCCGACGATCACTTTCGCCGCCCATTTCCCCACGCACGTGGGGATGACCCGCGAGGATCGTTGCCGATCGGTTGGATCTGCCCCATTTCCCCACGCACGTGGGGATGACCCGCGAATAGATAGACATAGCATCCGGCGCTAGCGCATTTCCCCACGCACGTGGGGATGACCCGACCACGGGCGACGCGGACCAGAAACACATCCCCATTTCCCCACGCACGTGGGGATGACCCGCTTTGCCATTCTTTGGCACTGTGGCTGGCTTTCATTTCCCCACGCACGTGGGGATGACCCGGGAGCACAGGCGATCCAGTGCTCCATCTTCTGGATTCCCCACACGCGTGGGGATGGTTCGATCTTCACCCCAGCAGCCGTGATCACCGTGACGATTTCCTCCCAGGGAACCGTCGAAGCCTTCCTCAAGGGCCTCCACGAAGGCTCGCTGTGATTCCGTGAATTTTTCCTGAAACTGATTTCTCGAGCCCGGATTTCAGGAGAGGCGTGATCTCGGGTTTTTCCACATTTTTTCAAACGACATGCCAAAGCCGCAGGCGAGAGACTTCGTGTTTACAAATCATCATGCCTCCCCATCACGCCGGCTGCATCTTCGCGACGCCGCTCTCCACCACAAACGACGCCGGCGTGTTCAACGGCGAACCCGGACGGCTGACGAAGTCCACCGTCCGGAAATCCGACCTCCAGAACTTTTCCCCGATCGTGCAACTCACGTAACCGCGGCGAGTCCCGTAATACTTCACGAAAGGATTCTCCGCGATCAATTCCCCGTGCCCCGGCGGCTTCTCCCGCCCGTCGCCGTTCGAGGAAATGGACGTGCAGACGAATTCCGTTCCCACGACCCTGGAATCGAGTTGATCGAAATCGGCGATCAGCTCGTTCGCCCAATGGCTGTGAATGTCGCCGGTGAGCACGACCGGATTCGACACCCGCAGATCGAGAAAAGCCTTCAACAGCGCGCGGCGCTCCATTTCGTAGCCCGGCCACTGGTCCATGCTGCACTTCACCCCTTCCCCCATCTCGCGGTCCACCCTCGCCATCATCACCTGCTGGGCGAGCACATTCCACCTCGCCCGCGAGCGCTCCAGTTCCCCCAGCAGCCACTCCCGCTGAGCCTGCCCCAGCATCGTCGCATCCGGCCGCATCACCTCGTCGCCGGGCGTCTTCAACCCATCGCCATGCGGCTGGTCGGTGCGGTACTGGCGCGTGTCGAGCACGTGGAAATCGATCAGGCCGCCGTGGCGGACGCTGCGGTAGAGTCTCATCCCCGGGCCTTTCGGGATGCACGCCGCGCGCAGCGGCATGTGCTCGTAGTAGGCCTGGTACGCCGCGGCCCGGCGGCGCAGAAACTCCTCGCGCCCGACCATCCCCTTCTCCTCCGGAATGTCCCCCGCGCAATTGTTGTCGAACTCGTGGTCGTCCCACGTCACCACCCACGGCGCGGCCCGGTGCATCGCCTGCAGGGCCGGATCGGTCTTATACTGCGCATGGCGGTTGCGGTACTCCTCCAGCGTCTCGATCTCCGGTCCGACATGCCGCCGGATGCCTCCGTCCCTTTCGGGACCCTCGTAAATGTAGTCACCGAGGTGAAAAACCAGATCAGGGCTCTCCGCCAGCATGTGCTCATACGCCGTGTAAAAACCCGCTTCGTAATGCTGGCAGGAAGCGAACGCCATCTTCAGCACCGACGTTTCGGAAGCCGGCCGCTCCGCTCTCTCCAGCGTCCGGGTGCGCCCGCGCGGGCTGGTCTCGCGCCCCGCCCTGAACTCGTACCAATACCAGCGGTCCGGCTTCAGACCACTCACCTCCACATGCACCGAATGCGCCCAATCCGGGCTGGCCACCTCCTTGCCGCTGGCGACCACCTTCGCCATCGCCTCATCCTCCGAAACGCGCCAATGCACCCATACGGACTCGTCCGGCGGCATCCCCCCTCCCGCCAGAGGCTGCGGCGCCAGCCTCGTCCACAACACGAAACCGTCCGCCGACGGATCTCCGGAAGCGACCCCAAGCTGGAACGGATAGGCGGTGAAGGACGGAAACTCCCTGACCGCCTCCGCGGCGCCCAATGCCCTGCCCGCCGCCAGGGCGGCGGCGAGGGAAACCGACCCTCCGATGAAGGATCGCCGGCTGAGCCGGGGAGAAGCGAGGGGAAACACAGGGATATATGTTTTATTCTTATACATATCATTGATTCCTTTCCATGAAATATGGATCTTCATGCGGCGGAATGATCAGGGAATCGCTGGAAGGTTTACGGAATTCACGGAGCCACCTTTTCCTGCGAATATCAGAGCTCTTCCCGTCTCAGCCAGCGGAAGCGCACCACTTCGAATTTCCTGCCGAAATCCACGTCCCCGCCCGGCCGCGGATTCAGTCCGAGCGAATCGCCATCGACCGGCACGGGCGTGCGCTGGACCACGGCTTCGC
The DNA here is from genome assembly GCA_037190465.1 of Haloferula sp. Classification (GTDB taxonomy): domain Bacteria; phylum Verrucomicrobiota; class Verrucomicrobiia; order Verrucomicrobiales; family Akkermansiaceae; genus Haloferula. Next base: position 160,913 of record JBBCJF010000018.1, read on the forward strand.
ACCATGCCTCGGCGAGCGTATCGCCATCCGGCGAAGTCGAGCTGCCGTAGGCCCGGACGAGGAAGGTGTCCGACCTCGCCGAGATCGCCGGCCCGATGAACTGCAACAGATCGGCCTGCGTCAGGAAACCCGGAGCTCCCCAGGCGATGGTATCCGGCTTCAACCGCTGGTCGAGGCGCGTCGGGTCCTGGATGTTGTCCATGTGCCGGTAGTCCGGCAGCTCCGTCCGGTTGTCGAGCGGCCAGGATTGCACGAAGGCGCTATTCAGTCCTGCCCGGTCGATCGCCGCCTGGAGGGCGCCCTTGTCGCCGGTTTCGTCGTCGCGCAGACGCCGGTTGACGAAATCAGCAAGCGACAGGAAAGGACCGCGGGCCTTCACTTCGACGACAATCGCTTCGGCCAGCCTGCGGATCTCCTCACGCGTGAAGACGCGCTGCCCGCTCCATGCTCCCTGTCCCGACGGATCCCTGCCGTCCCACTCGCCGCCCGCCGCACCGTAGATCCGCGGAAAGGCCACCTTGTCGCCATACGCATGACCCGCCCCGGACAGCAACAGAGCCTCCCAGGCTTTCACGCTGGCGGAGTTCACATTGAAAGCGCCGTCCAGCACGAACTTCGATGCTGCGAGATGGAAATCCAGCAGATCGGCATGCTCGATCTTCCCGGCGGCCGGATTCGGAAGCAGGCGGCCGTTCGGCAATGGAGAACCCTCCGGGTCCGCGAGAAACGCCGCCTTCTCGGCGCGGCTCCCGGTCGAAAGGAAGAACTCGTCCCACAACGAATGATTCACCTCGTAGCTCAGATCGTAGAACATCGTGTGGTCGAGCGGGGCATCTCTCAACAGCCTGCGGGCGAGATGCGCCCAACTGTCTTCCCTCGAGACACCGGCGGTATACGAGCGCCCGTCCGTACTGTAGCCCAGACTGTCCTGGTTCCACCCGCCGCGGTCGCGGTTGATCCTCTCGCTGCGCGGCGGTTCCGTGCCCAGGCGGCCGGTCCGCGGATCGACCAGCGAATTCCCGAGCGGATAGGTCGGGTGCCAGATGAACTCGGACAGCTTCGCATGCTGGAATGCGCCCAACGACACGACCTCCGTGCTCTGCCTCGGCAGATCGAACAGGATCCGCGGGTGGCCGAAACGGATCGCCTGATCGAAAGGATCGCTGAGATGCGAACCATCCTTGTAGCGCGGCATCATGCTGTTCCAGTCCACCGCTCCATCGAACAAATCGCGGGTGTAGATGCCGAAGAAGTGAGGAGCCACGTCCGTGACATTTTCGAAGGGCGAGCGCAGCGAATACGTCGCCCTCATGTTCCAGGTCGCCAGCGGCGCGCACTCGAAGTGCGGCGTCCCGGCAAGGCTGCCGGAGCCGATCTTGTTCGATGGATGCTCGTCGAACCACCGCAGCCGGAACCCGTCGCGCGTCCGCCGGTCCGGCGGCTGGCTGATCGCCGGGTTCGACTTCGTCGAGCGGGAGAACGGCACGGCATCGAGATAACTCCACTCGACAGGAAGCTCGTCCTCGTCGCCGTATTGAAAGGCGCAGGAAATGAAGACCCCCTGCGGCAGCGCACTGAATGCGTTCAGGTCGATGGTGCCGGCCCCGCCCGTCATCGGTTTCCACAGCATCAGGTAGTCGTCCGCCTGCGTGTAGCCGGCCTGCTGCAAATTGTCCGCGGGCTTGGGCGGAACGTACTCCCGCCATTCGAGCGGTACGGCCCGCGCCCGGTTGGGAAAGACCGAGGCATCATTCGATATGTTATCCGGGCGGAACAACGGAAACCCGTCCACCCGGTCATCCTGATAGAAGGACACCCCCGGGCTCGGCGCCATGCCGGGATACAGGATATTGTTGGAGAAAATCGTTTCGTCGTAGCGGCGGCTCTGCCGCGGCGCCCAGATCAGGGTTTCCCCGGGGGCGATCTTTCCCGAGGACAGCCTGAAAAACATGCTGCCCTGTGCATGTCCGCCGTCCCTTCCGCCGCTGAGGCCCCAGTACATGCTGTACCTCTCGAACCGGTTGTTCACCAACGTTACTTCCACCTTCTTTTTTCCGTTGATGTGAAGATAGATCATTGAATTCGGCACTTCGATCTCGAACTGATACGGATTCCACAGCGCCACCCGGGGGTAGTAATGCAGCCGCAGACCGTAGGGAGCCGCCCCGACCGAGGGGTCCTCGTAATAGCTGAGATTGTAATACAACGCCCCTTCGACGAGCACCGGCATCAGATCGTTCTTCGCGCGGTCAAAGAAGTCGGCGGGCGCGGAATTCATTCCACTCCATTGCGTCAGCTTCGGCAATTCGACCGGGGTGCTGAACTTTCCAGACGGCGTCGTGGCCGCGCGGCGGGCCCAGTCCCTCAGCAGGCCGAAATTCGGCGATACCTTGTCGAGACGGGGAGCCGTCCCGGCCGAGTCCCGCAGAGCCGCGGCATCTCCATTGCGGGGTCCCACGAGGTTGTCCGCATCCCTGACGCCCACCGACGGGATCCCGTCGTAGTCCAAATCCACGATCGAACCGGAACTCTCCAGATAAGCCGTCAGGTCTTTCTTCCACCCCCCGGCGCGCGCATCGGTCAGCAATCCCCTGGAATCGGTGGTGAAATCGTGAAATCCGGCCCTCGCCTCATCCGCGCCGCCGGCCGGAAAATCGAGCTGGCCTGTGGAAACGAGCTTCGCGCGGACTTCGTCGTCCAAATCGCTGCCGCCTTCCGCCGCGGCATAGGACGCATCCTGGGCGAGCTGCAGCGCCCGCCACGCAGCGTCTCCCTTTTCCCGCAGCGACGCATCGCGGGTGGCCACATTCGCCTTGATGCCGAGGTCTCCGACCCACCATGCGTAGGCGCCCCGGACTTCGTCGCCTTCGCTCAGTTCCACCCGCGGCGCCAGTACCTGGCTCCCGGCTCCGCCGCCTGCCGCCCCCCGTTCCGAAACCAGCTCGGTCATGCCCCGGGAACCGCCGCCGCTGTCGCCATCGTAGCGGAGATTTTCCTCATTGCCGCTTACCAGCACGGCGAGCCGCTCTCTCTTCGCATCCCAGGCGCCGCCCCGGAGGTCTCGGAGTCCCCCATTCTCATTGTCCCTGACGATATAGGGAGATCCATCCTCCCTCGTGCTGCTCCAGACACTCACCCAATGGGGATGAGCGGCGTCGACAAGCCGACCGTCCGCGCTGATCCGCTGATCCGGCCCCAGGTGCCGTTGCAATTCGCCGACCGCGATCTGAAGCGCCAGTCGGGCGTTCGCGCGTGCCTCCTCCCGCGCTTTCTGCGCGACGGAGGCACGGAGCGAGATGGTGGAAAGCCCCAGCATTCCCATCACGAGAAGAGCCAGCAGGGGCAGCAGGATCAATGCGGCCACCATGGCGAACCCCGGAGCCGCCAGGCGATGCTTCATCGATCCGGGAGATCGTCGGCGTTCCGATGACCGGTCCGGCTCCCGCGGTGCGTTCCGCCAAATGGAAGTCGTCGCTTTACTGAAAATCTGCATGGGATCTGAAAGGCTTTGAGAGATATTCGTGGATGGAAAAACGTGAGGGGTAGGGAGAAGGGAAAGGCGGCCGCCCCCGGGGAGGGAGAGGCGGCCGCCGCGAATGGTGCGCGGCGAGCCGCATCACCCGGTTCTATTCCCGATAGGACACGGACAAGCGGAAGAAGCGACTGCCGGCCTCGCCCACCGGAACGGTCAGCGAGATTTCGTCCGCATCGTCCACCATCGCCGTCTCATCGGCCCAGCTCTGCAGGTTGATGCTGCTCTGGATCACATACTGCAGCCTGTCGTCGTCGCTGTCCTTCGCGAAACGCAGGGTGACATTGTCATCGACCCGCTCCAGACCGGGCAGGCGGTCGAAGGCGCGCGGATTGAGGCCGAGGGCGTATTCGATCAGCGCGGGGATTCCGTCGCGGTCGGTATCCGAGTCATGGGACGCTCCGGGAATCCCGTTGGCGATCGCCCAAAGATCGAAGGCGCTATCGCCCGGCTCGCCGGTCGCCTTCGCGGTGTGGATCACCAGCTTCGGCCGCTTCGCTTCGTAGTTCGCTTCGATGCCTTGACCGGCTCCCGGCCAGAAAAACTGCCAGCCGTCGGTCGTTTCCGGCTTCACGTTGATGCCGAAGTTCTCCTGTCCGTCCCGCCATGCGTGGACGATGCTGGTGACATCGAAGGCGGCGACACTCAGGTTGCCCAGGCCGGAGATGCGGGTCTTCTCGGCGATCGCGATTTCGGAACCGACCACGGGGCCGTTGAAACCGAAATCGCTCTCCACCGTCCAATCCACCAACATCCGGTGCACCGCGACCGGCCCGACGGAACGGGCGTCGGGGGAGCCGCCGTCGAAGCTGTATGCCGGGGACGACGTGTTGAGGATCAACTCCGCCTTCACGATCTCCTCGTCGTCGGGAATCGCCCCGACAGCGTCGCCGAACTCCACCGGGAAGTGGAACAACCCTTCCTGCGTCGCACCGGTTTCCTGATCGATGAAGGCCATCATCAGCGTCGAGCCATCGACGGTCGGACCCGCCGTTCCCACCAGGCGCGCCGACCTGCCGGGCGCGTAGGTGTAGCTCTTCGCCTGCTTGCCGGCGACGTAGGACACCACCAGTTTCGGGCGCTTGTTCGGGTCGTTGTTCCCGGAGGTGCAGTACTCCCAACCGTCCGACGTGGTCGCATCGTAGATCGAGAAGCCGTGGTTCGCGGCGTTCGGTTCGGCGGCTTCCGCCCACACTCTCACGAACTGCGTCACATCGGCGGCGTTCACCGAGTTGTTGGTGAGGTTGCCGAAACCGGCGACCGGCGTTCTGGAGCTGATTCCCCGCACCCCGACGAAGGAGCCCACAGTCATCTGGATATAGGTCGTGGTCGCGTCCACGGGATGGAGCAGGCGGTCCACCACCCAGGGGCCCGGCGAGCGCGAATCCGCTCCGTTCGCCGTCGTCAGCACCAACTCCGCCTTGACGATCTGAGCGCCGACGGGGATCTGCCCCTCGCCGTTGCCGAAGATGTTGTCGAAACGGATGATGCCGTTGATGTCCGGGCTCGGATTGGTTGGCGTATTGAGCCCGTCCACGTAGTACGACTGCACCGCGCTGTCGCTCTGGTGAGTGCCATCGTCGCCGACCCGCTTGCCGAACTGGCCGAAGTAGCCGTTCACTCCCTGCTGGAAGGAGGCGCTCTGCACGGTGGGCAGGTAGAGGGCGTTGCGAATCCATCCGACGACCGTTCCTCCCCGGGCGACGTATTCTTCGCTTTCGGAGAGGGTCAGGATCACGTTCTCGTCCTCTTCGAGCTCCTTGTCGGCCAGCGTGCGCGCGGGCACATCCAGCACCGTTTCCCCGCCGGCGAATGTCGCCGTGCCGGGAAGCTCCTCGTAGTCCGTCCCCGGGGTGGCCGTGCCCCCGACCGTGTAGTGGATGGTCAGAGGCTGCGAGAGATCGCCGCCCAGGCGGGCGAAGCGGAACACCAGCTCATCCCCTTCGTCGGCGAGATCGACCGGCGTCGAAACGAACACCTGGGTGCCCTCTTCGGCCAGCGGCTCGACGGGCACGGCAAGGAAGCGGAACCCGCCCGTCTGGAACCCGCCGCCGATGCCGGGAAGATCGTGCGAGAACACCACGAACTTGTTGCCCATGGCATAGTAGGAATAGATGTTGTCGGCTCCGTTCCCCGAATTGAAGTCCGGCGCGACGAACAGCACCGTATTGGACGGGTTGATCGCACTGCCGTCGCCGAACTGGATTTCGTAGCCGTTCCCGGTCTGGGCGACCTGCGCGCCGACCGCGGCGAGGTTCTCATTGAGCGGCGTCAGGGTGCCGTCCGCAACGATCAGGCCGCTGAACACCTGCGGAGTGTCGGCCGGCACGTACAGGAAGCTGATGCTGTCCAGCTCCTGGTTCCCATCGTTATCGACGCTGCGCACCACCCACCTGTTGCCGCTGCGGCCGACCGACGCGACGTTGTCGGAGTGCTCGCCATAGCTCACCGCGATCAGGTTGCCGGTCATCGGCAGCCCCTCGATGAGGTAATCCGCGGTGCCCGACCGGGTGATCGTCACGCCTTCCGGCAGGTTCGAGCTGTCGGCGACGATCGAAGCATCCGTCGCCACGCTGGCCCCCGCCCAGCCGTTGGCGAAGGGGAAGAAGCCCAGCGCGAAGCGCCCGGACTCCGGACGCACGATGGGGTTGCCGCCGCCCTGCTTGTTGTCCTCCACCTTGAGCGCATAGTAACCGTCCCGTTCGTAGGCGATCACATTGTTGTCGATCGAGCCGCGGGTGGTGGGATCGGCGTAATTGTCGCCGGTGTAGTTCGTTCCGAGCAGAATGCCGGAGTTGAAGGGCACCGGCTGCCCGTTGATGCTCACCGCCGGCGCGCCCCGGACTTCGCCGAAGGAATCGAAGGCCAGCGGCTCCGGAGTATTCGCTGGCGCCAGCCATGGCGTGGTCTCGCTCGGCACGTACTCGGGGTCCAGTTCCGTCACGTCGGTCTCCGGATCGCCGCCGTCGAGGATCGCCACCGAATAGCCGGGGATCGTCGGCGCCGGATTTTGCCCATAGAACTTCACCCGGTTCGCACCGGCGACCGCGCCGCCCGTGGTGTAGGCGAAGGCTTCCACCAGCCAGTAACCCGGCCGATCGACAAGCCACTGAACTTCGTAGGGCGGGGCCGTTGCCGTTCCCGCGAGTTCTCCGTCCACGTAGAACTCCACTTTCTCGATCTCCACGCCGTCGGGTACCTCGACGTCGGCCGTCAGCGTGAACGGTTGGCCGACCGTGGCGACCCCTTCCGGCTCGGGGCTCGTCAGGGAAATTGCCGGCAAGGGAGGATTCTCGTAGGACAACCCTTCTCCCGGAGTGAGGAACACGAAGCTGAACATGGGTTCATCCGGAGTCGCCCCATCCTCCAACAATGTGCTGAGATCCCTGCTCTGCACGATCCAGCCATCCCTTTCCGCGCTCCATTCGTAGGAAACGAAGTTGTTGACGTTTTTCGGCAGCGGGTCGGCGCCTTCGGGCGGGATGCCGCCTTCCGGTGCGATGATCAGCGTCCCGTCCTCACGTATGATGCCATCGATTTGCAGGAGCCATTCTCCCGTGCCGATCTTCGTCACGGTGAAATCCCCGCCTCCCAGAATCGTTCCGCCGTCGCTCTGAATCTTGCCCAGGGCCTTCACCTGTCCCGATCCCGCCGCGGCCACAGGCACATACACGAAGGCCGCTCCTCCGTCCCGGTACGTCGTTACGAATGCGTCCGAGGAATACTTGAGGGAAATGGTGAAAGTCCCGTCATCGTTCGCTTGCGTCAGCGCGATGCTCCCCACGTTATTATCCCCGCCAACGGCGAGCAGGACGCCATTCTGCGATGTCGCCGGCACACCGTGCGAGCGGAGATGCCTCAGATCCACGCGCGAAGTGCCGTCCCCGTGGTTGACAAACTCCTGGCCGAACCGGATCGCCGGCGAGGTATACAGCGTGCCCGGCGTCTTGAAATGGGCCGCCAGCCATCCTTCCTCATGGGGAAACCAGGCTCCGGCGACGTTGATGTTGAGCTCCGAATTCGAGCCCTGGGGACCGGCCAAGGTGGCCTGGGCCGGAATATAAAATCCGGCGGCGGCGGGCTCCGAGTGGCTGGTTCCATACTGGATGCCGGCCGGTCCTCCCGAGTGCGGCGGCGCTCCGTTGTTGCGGCCGTTCTGGGCCACGGAACTCAACAGGATGCCCAGCAGCCGGTCGTTTGCCGGATCGTCGGTGAACGCCAACTCGAAGTCGCCCTTGTTGTGACCGCGAATCATGAAGTTGCCGGTGGCTCCCGGATCGATGGTCACGCTGACTGCGGGACTTGAGGAGCTTTGATTATTGTTCGTGGTGTTGAGCTGGATGACCGTGAGCGTTCCGTGCTCCACACCAAAGGCGCTTGTCGCCCCTAGCGAACAAACAAGTAACGTGGCTAAAGCCTGTGCATTGGAATTTTTCATGCGCCGCGGAACCTAGTGAAATCAAGAAGGCGGACCATGAAACAAGGGTGACATGTAGGACACCTTGATCGTTTGAAATGTTTACTCAAATGCGACGAAATCGCCATCGATAAAACCTTTATTTTTATAACTCAATGATTCACTGAGTTATTTCATTCCATCATAGGAAAATCAACAAATTCGCCACCTCGATCGAATACGGATCGCAACGCTATCGTCACGCATGCCGTGGTGAATCCCGCGCCGGCTTCCCTTACACGCGGCTTCATCATGATGATGTCGCGCGCGATCCGGCTGTTCACCCTCCTGCTTCCGGTCATGGCCTTCGGGCAGGAGAAACCCGCCCGCCACACGCTGCGGATCCTGCCCCTCGGCGATCCTCCGCCCTACCTTCAGGAAGTGCGCAACGGTGTGCGCTACGAAGTGCCTCCCGCCGAAGGGACCATTCCTCCACGGAACGTGGAAATCTCGACCTCCGCGGAGGACGGGGAAACCGCGAAACTGAGGCTCCGTCTCGGCCTGGTATCCGAGCCGCTGGTCTTTCCCCTGCCGGAGACTCGCGTCGTGGAAGCCCGTCAGGGGCCGGATGCCGTCTGGCTGAAAATCCCGCTTTCGAACTCGGAAGCCAGCCTTGCCCTCGTCTGGCGCAGTGGCCCCGACTGGAGCAAGGTCCGCGTGCTCACCCTCCCCGATGGCACGGCGGAGCGGAGCCGGGGCGACTGCCGCTTCATCAACGTGACCGCGAGACCCATGGCCATTACCTGGGGTGAAGAGCGCCTGAAACTCGATCCCGGCGCCGCCATGACGCGTGGCATGCCAAGTGGCTCAAACGAGGTCGAGGTAAGCATCCTCTACCCGGCCATCGACGGCACCCTGACTCCCTGCCTCTCGACGAAAATCGGCAGCAAGGCCGGCGCCCTGCATCAATTTATCATCTACGCCGCCGACGAGAAAAAACCGCGGATGCCCGTGAAAGTGCTGCCGCTCGAAGAGCGGCGCTGAACGGCGCCGGTCATTCCCGGCCGGCGATCCTCAACTGCGTGCACAGCCACTGCGGCAGATCCTCGACCTCGTATCCCAGATCGGCATAGTAGGCGACATAGCCCTTCTCCGGCCGCGGCAGCGTTGCGACGATCTCCCCTCCCTCCGCAACTTCCAGCGCTCTTGACTCCCAGCGCGAATCCCGGAAATCCTTCGTCTCCGCCGTGGCCACCCACAGCCGCGCCTCCCGCGGCGGCGGGTCCGCCTTCACCGACAGGCGCAGGCCGCCATCCGGAGCATCGTCGTGCTTCCACGACAGCTTCGGCAGCGGCTGGCCGGTCAGTTGATGGCGGATGAACGCCGCGACATTGTTCACCGCTCGAAAAGGGTCGCGTTTGCTGCCGTCCGCATTCCTTTCCGTCAGATCGTGCCCCGCGTTCGGCGTGTATGAGATGTACTTCTCCCCCGGCAGATCGTCCCAATACAAATTCAGCGCGTCGGTCGTCCAATACCGGTCGTTGTTTCCGAGCACGATCAGCTTCGGCATCGTGAATTTCGCCCGATAAGCCCACGGATCGACCATCGACCACAGGCTTTTGCCACGCGGCGTCTCGGGCAGCGGCACCAACCCGCGCTTCGTGTAGGGCGAAATCTGCTCGCTGGGCGCCCCGAAACTTTCCTGCTGGTGCGGAAGCTGGGCGCGGAAATTCAGAACGTCGATGACCATCGGCGTGATCGCTATCACCCGTGAATCGACCGCCGCCGTGAGCCAGGCCGTCCACCCGCGCTTCGACCCGCCGCCGACGATGAATTTCTCCGTTTTGCTTCCCCATTCTTTCGCGGTGAATTCCTGCACCGCGTCCATCGCTTTCACCAAGCTCTTGGTCATCGGCAGCAGCAGCGGCCAGCTTCCATCGCCTGAGTCGAGATAGCGCACGAAGGTCTCGGCGATCAGATCGTCCTCCCGCTTGCCGCCGAAAAGCGGCTGCTTCGGCACGCCGAGGAGCAGGGCTACCGGCGCCTTGATCTTCGCCGCCAGCATCCCCATGTAAGTCGCCTTCTCCACCGACGCCGAGCCCCCTTCGTTGATGAGGAAAACCCGGTCCACCGGCGCTCCGGCCGGGCGGATCACCATCAGGTCGTGCTCCCACGGAATCCCCTGCCACACCTGCGATGTGAGCTTCAGCGTCCAGATTTCCATCAGGCCCACGCTCTGCTTGCCGGTGATCTTCCAACCGGCTTCGGGTTCGGGCCGGGCGACATAATCGCCTAACTCCGTGGGAGGCACCGCCTCCTTCGCCGCGCCGGTGAAAGGCAGCACGAAAACAAGCGACAACACCGGGATGATCTTCCGCAGGGGTATCATTTCCCTACCCTAGCGAACCCGCGCATCGTGGCAAGTTCCGGAAAAATCACTTCGCCAGCTTCGCCTTCAGGTCCGCCATGAACTCGGCCGCATTGTCCTTGCGGATCTCCCGCGCCGGAATGTCGATGAAACCCTTCTCCGGGATCACCGAGGCGTTGCCCTTCGCTAGTTCCGCCAGCAATTCGATCGACCGGTAGCCATACTCGTAGGGATTCTGCACCACGGTACCGTGGACATGACCGTCGAGAATGCCCTGCAGAGTTTCATCCGCCTCGTCGAAACCGACCACCTTCACCTGCCCGAGCTTCCCCGCCCGCGACAGCGACTCGAGGATCAGCGGGGGATTGTAGGCGAAAAGCCCCACGGCGCATCCGAGATCGGGATGACGGGAAAGCGTGTCGTCCACCAGAGCCTTCCCCTGCGCGCGGTCGAACTGATCGGTTAAAGTACCAAGGATCTCGTACTTCTCGTTTTTCACCACCGCGCCCGGCGCGTCGAATCGGGAGGAGTCCTCGCTCCGGTCCATCAGCTCGTCGATCAATCCCTGCCGGCGGCCCCTGGCGTTGTCCTGCTCCAGGCGGCCGATGAAAATCATCACCGTCCCGCCGTCCGGCAGCGCCTCCTTCACCAGCTTCCCGCACATGCGGCCGGCGAGATAGTTGTCCATGCCGAGGTAGAGCTTGCGCTTCGACTTCGGCGCGTCGGAATCGACCGTCATGAAAGCGGTGGTCTCCGCCGCCTTGTCGAGGATCTCGACCTGGTTCTCGGCATCCACCGGACTCACCGCCAGGCCGTCCACGCCGCGGATGAGCAGATCCTCGATCATCTGTTTCTGATCCACCACACCCTTCGACGGCATCAGCACCGTCACCTCCGCGCCGATGTCCGCACCCGCCTTCTCCGCACCGACCTTGGCGATGTCCCAGAAGGACGCGACGCCGTTGGTGACGAAGGCGAGTTCCAGCCTGTCCTCCTTCTTCCCGCCGCAGGAAAAAAGACACAAGGCGCCGAGAAGGGCCGCAAATCCGGCCAGCATGGGTTTCTTCATGGTCGAGAGGAAAGAAAACCCGCCCGCGGCCTGTCGAGCGGTTTTCCATGCGGCGGCGGGCGGTCGCCTGCCCTCCATGAAAACCCGCCGCGATCGCTCGATCCCCGCCCGATGGTGACGGCCAACAGGTTTGACCTCCCAGGCCGGTTTCCCTGAGATGGCAGACACGATGAATCCTGTCCCGGCCTGCCTCGTCGCCGCCTGTCTTGCCGCCGCCTTCGCCCGGGCGGAGCCGTCGCCCGCGCGGACGGATGACCAGGTCGAGTTCGTCATCGGCCCCGACTACGCCGACGCCCCCGAGCTGCGCGTAAAGGACGGCGTGCCGAAGGGCGCGATCCGCCACTTCACGATGAAGTCGGAGGACAGCAAAACCTACAAGGGCATCGCCAAGGACCGGAAGGGCAAGGTTCCCTATGAACGGAAGGTCGCGGTTTACGTCCCGGAGCAGTTGGACGGGAAGGAACCCGTCCCCTTCATCATCGCGCAGGACGGGAACTGGTATCTCGGCACGCTGCCGCCGGTGTTGGACAACCTCATCCACGAAAAGCGGGTGCCCGCCATGGTCGCCATCCTAATCGACTCCGGCGGCGGCGATGCCCAGGGCAGCCAGCGCGGGCTGGAGTACGATACGCTGTCGGAGGTGTACACGGATTTCGTGGAAAAGGAGGTGCTGCCGAAGGTCGAGCAGGAATGCGGCCTTAAGCTGACCAAAGACCCCGAGGCGCGGGCGACGATGGGCGGCAGCTCGGGCGGTGCGGCGGCCTTCACGATGGCATGGTACCGTCCCGACCTCTACCGGCGGGTGCTGACCTACTCCGGCACCTACGTGAACCAGCAATGGCCCGTGAACCGCCGCACGCCGCACGGGGCCTGGGAGTATCACGAAAACCTCATCCCCAGGGCGAAGCCTAAGCCGCTCCGCGTCTGGCTGCAGGTCAGCGAGCACGACAACGGCCACGACCGCGACGACACCTCGCTGCACAACTGGGTGCGGGCGAACCGGCTGATGGCCTCGGAGTTGAAGAAGAAGGGCTATGCCTATCGGTTCGTCTTCACCGAGAAAGCCGGCCATGTCGATGGCCGGGTGACCCGCCAGACCCTTCCCGGCGCGCTCGAATGGCTGTGGCATGGCTACCCCGGCACCCCCGCCGCGACGATGCCCGCTCCCTGAATGAGCTGTCGGAGTATTTCACGCGGCGATCCGGGTGCATGGAGTCCCGGCTTCAACCGGACGCGGCACGGATGACGGCACGATTCCCGGACCACTCGTCCGGCTGAAGCCGGGACCATACGACATGCCATCGGGCCCGTATCCTCCCAACCGGCAATGCTCAAATGACTGCCGCCTTGGGACAAAAAAACAAAGGCTTGCCCGCGACTGGCGGCCATCCGAAAACTGGTGCCCACTGTTCCGCATTGCCTCCCGCCGCTTGAAACCCGCGCCGATACCCGCAGAGACCCAATCCCGGCCTCACTCGCCGGAGGGCGGCGCGGCCATCGCGTTTTCCGTGGTGGTCCCGCTCTACAACGAAGCGGAGAACGTCCGTCCCCTGGCGGAGGAAATTTTCGCCGCCCTGGCGGAGGCCGGGCCTGGCCTGGAGCTGATCTTCGTCGACGACGCGAGCACGGACGGGACGGCGCAGGCTGTCGCCGCGATCGATGACCCGCGGGTGAGGCTGATCCGCCACCGCCGGAATGCCGGCCAGAGCGCGGCGATTGCCAGCGGCTTCCACGCCGCCCGGGGGGAGTGGGTGGCCACGCTCGACGGCGACGGCCAGAACGACCCCGCCGATCTGCCCGCAATGCACGCCCGGGCGGTCCGCGAAGGCGCGGATTGCGTGACCGGCGTGCGCCGGAAACGCCGGGACATCTGGCTGAAGCGGGCCTCGTCAAAAGTGGCGAACGGTTTCCGCAACCGGATCACCGGCGACCGGGTGAGCGACAGCGGCTGCGGCATCCGCGTGGTCCGGCGGGAGGCACTGCGGGAGATCCCGGTCTTCAATGGCATGCACCGCTTCATGCCCACCCTGCTCCGCAGCCAGGGATTCACGGTGCTCGAGCACGAGGTGAATCATCGTGAAAGAACCCACGGCGTGTCGAAGTACGGGATGCGCAACCGCCTCTGGCGGGGCATCCGCGATTGCTTCGGCATCCGCTGGTATCTCAGGCGGGCGCTGCCCGCCGACCGCACCCATCCACCCGAATGAATCCCACCGGCTCCATGGCATGCGCGGCGAAGGAGCATGAAAGCGCCGTCCCGCCCCCGGGCGAAGCGCGGCCTTCCGGACTCCGCAAGCTGATCGTGCTGCTGATCCTCGGAGCCGCGTCGCTGGTCGCACTCCATTTCACACCGCTGGGCGGCGAACTCCGCGACTTGCAGGCGCTGCGCGAGAAAATCGACGGCCGCGGCATCCGCAGCGAGGCGATCTTTTTCGGTATCGCTTCCCTGCTGATCGCGGTGGGCACGCCGCGGCTGATCTTTTTCGCGCTGGGGGGACTCGTGTTCGGTTTCTACCATGGATGCGCGGTCGCCCTGGCGGCGAGCATGGCGGGGTCTTTCGCCGCATTCCGGCTGATCCGCTGGGGCGGGCGGCAGTGGGTGAGGCAGCGCTTCGGCGGGCGGCGATTTTTCCGCCGGATCACGACGATCCGGCCGACAGTGCTGTCGGTGTGCCTTGTCCGCCAGCTTCCCATCAGCAATGTCTTCATCAATGCGACACTCGCCCTCAGTTCGGTGCGCAGCCGCACCTTCCTGCTCGGCTCGCTGCTGGGTTTCCTGCCGCAGGGGGCCATCGCGGCCCTGATCGGCAGCGGGGCGCTGGACGAAACGGCGTGGGAGGGCGTGGTCCAGCTCGCGATCGCGGCGTTGGTGATGGCGGGCTTCGGCCTCTGGACCTGGTACCGGAGCCGCATCCGCCGGACGGCGGAGCAAAAGAACCCCGCTCCCGGCTCGTGAGCGGTCTCCCTCCACAGCGTTTCTGGCCCCTCCTGCTCGTCGTGCTCACGGCGGCGGTTTTCTGGCTGCGGGTCTCGGCGCCCGCCGATCTCGAAGCCTACGCGCAGGCGCGGAACATCGGCTACACGCTCGATCTCGTCCACCGCGGCAACTGGCTGGCGCAGTACGACATCGAGGGCCGCATCCTCTCGAAACCGCCGCTGCACACCTGGTTCATCGGCATTTTCGCCGTGCCGATGGGGGTCACACGGCTCGCGCTCGTCCTGCCCTCGGCCATCTCAGTGCTGGCGCTCACGCTGCTGGTTTACGCCATCGGGCGGCGGCAGTTCGGGCCGTTGGCCGGTGGCATGGCAGGCGTGGCGGTGGTTCTTTCCCCGATGCTCTCGAAGCACGTGGGGCTGGTGCGCTCCGATGCCCTGTTCACCCTCTGCATCACCGCAGGGGCCTGGGCCGCCTGGCGCGCATGGCAGGACGGAAAAGGGTGGGTGCTGTTCTGGACGGCGGGCGCCTTCGCGACGCTCACCAAGGGGCCGCTCGGCCTTCTGCTTTCCGCCACGGGCCTGCTCGCGTATTTTTGGGAAAAGCGGGCGGATGGCGCGGCGCTCCGCCCGCGAGGTTCCCAGTGGCCGGGGATCGCGGTCTTTTTCGGAATCTGCCTGGCCTGGCTGGTCCCCGCGCTGTGGGTTCACGGGCAGACCCTGGTGGACAAGATTTTCTTCGACGAGTTGTTCGGCCAGGCGACCGGGGCGCGGAAGGACAGCTTCCCGGGCAAGAATCTGCCGGAGCCGACATTGAACCTGCTGAGCCGTTTCGCGCCGTTCAGCCTGCTGGCATTCTACAGCATCTGGCGGGCTTTCCGCAGGCCCTCGGCGGACGCGAACGAGCGGCGCTTCGAACGTTTTCTGGTCTGCTGGATTCTCGCCGGCCTGCTGGTTTTCTCACTGGCGGCCCATCACCGGGCGGACCTGCTGCTGCCGCTCTGGCCCGCCGCCGCCCTCCTCGCCGGGCGCGAAGCCGCCCGCCTCGCGGATCGCGTCGGGATGAAACGCTTCACCACGGGCAGTATCGCGATTTGCCTGATCCTGCTCGGGCTCGTTTATTGGACTTACCACCACGGCGCCGGGCCGCGGAAGAAGGCGATCCGATACTCCGAAGCGATCCGCGAAGCCGCCGCCAAAGTACGGGAAGCCGGCATCGACCCCGATGAAATCGAACACATCGACAGCCCCACGACCTTCCAGATGTACCTGGGCACCGCCCGCCCATGGCTGCGGCCCGCGGAGATCGAGGCGCGCCGCGCCGCCGGAAACCCGCCGCGCTATCTGGGGACGGAATCGATGAACTTCGGTCAAACCGGCATCGACGGCGTGATCGCCGTGGAAGTCTTCCGTTGGCCGCCGGACCCGGAACAAACGGCGGTGGTGCGGATCTTCGAACCCGCCTGGTGAACGATCGCCGGGGAAGCGGTGCAATTTCCCGCGGCATCGCCCTGTATTCCCCGGGTTATCCTCCAAAAACCCGGATGAACCGCCGCCGCTTTTTCAAGCCCCTCGTTGCGGGAGCCGCCTGTGGCGCCCTGCCCGGTCCGCTTTTCTCGCAGCACGAGGAGCTTCCCCACGCCGGGGAAGTGCCTGCAACTCCCTTCGACGCACCGGAGGGCTCGTGGACGCTTGCGGCCTTTCCCGACAGTCAGACCCTCACCCGCCTGCGCCCCGAAGTCTTCATCCGCCAGGCGGAATGGGTGGCGGCGCACCGCAAGAGCCACGACATCCGCTTCGTCGTCCATCTCGGCGATATCACGGACAACAATCTGCCCGAGCAATGGCGGAACGCGAAAAAGGCCATGGACGTGCTCAAACAGGCCGGCGTTCCCTACTCGCTGCTGCCCGGCAACCATGACCTCGGCGAAGGCGGCAGATGTCTCGACCGCAGCACCCTGCTCAACGACCATTTCTCGCTCGACGACTATGCCAACAGCCAAAGCGTGGTCTGCTACGAAGACGGCAGACTGGAAAACACGGCCCATACCTTCGCCACGCCTCACGGGGATTTCCTGACCGTGTCACTGGAATTCGGCCCGCGCAACGAAGTCATCGAATGGGCGGACGCGCTCGTCGCCCGATACCCGGATCACTTCGTCATCGTCGCCACGCACGCCTATCTCTACTCCGACGACACGCGCTATGACTTCCCCCAGCACGGCGCCCGCCAGCACTGGAACCCCAACACCTATGGCGTCGCCAGGCTCGCTCCGGTGAACGATGGCGAAGCCATCTGGCAAAAGCTCCTGTCCCGGCACGCGAACATCCGCCTGATGCTCAGCGGCCACGTCCTGAACGACGGCGCCGGCCGCCTCGTCAGCGATGGGAAGGACGGAAAAACCGTGCATCAACTCCTCTCCAACTACCAGGGTGGCGTGAAGCCGGACCGCCCCTTCCACGGCGGAGGATTCTTCCGCCTGATGCAATTCCTCCCCGACCGGAAAACCGTGCGGGTGAAAACCTACTCCCCGTGGCTCGACCAATGGCTCGACGACGGGCAGCAGCAGTTCGAGATCGCGCTTTAGTTCCGCGGATTGCGCGTTGCGCCGCTTCCATCTTCATCCAAACCGGGACGACGGACGAAATCCACGCTATTGTCAGTCACTTCGAAGGCGTCAGCTCAATCTCCATGCTCGTCTGGGGCGCCTTGGCAACCTCCGTTTGCCAAACTTCTTTTCGATCTGCATCGAGGATTGAAAGTTTGAATCCATCCAGCCGCTCTTGTCCGTAGGAGCGGTTCCAGATGACGACCTCGGTCAGATCCCTGGCTTTCAGAAGATCGACCTCCCACCACGGATTGCGTTCGTTCTTGGTATGGGTCGTGGAACCACGTTCGAATTCACCGTCCGTATTACCGGCGATCGCCTTGTCGGCGATGGGGTTTGTGTCGTGACCGTGAGTGCTCGATTGGGTGGCCTTGCCCCTCCGTGCAATGTTCCTCCCATTGCTGAATACTTCCACCTCCGCGAGGCTCAGAACCCCGTTTCTCATAAGTTCGATCCTCACGTAGCGTCCGGCCACCGGACCTTTCTTGCTCTGGTTGACACCGGCCTTGATGCGTTGATCCACCGCCATGCGTTCATTTTTCGCTTCCATCGCCAAGTCAAGGCTCCCCTCTTTTGTCAATTCTACGATCAGAGCATCGAGCTGGTCACAGTAAGCTGCCGTTATATGAGCCACCTTGGCACCTCGTTCCTTGGCAAGCTTTGAAGCTTGGCCGACATAGATCTTCTGCAGCCTCGCGAGTTCGGCATGCTTGGAAGGCTCGGACAACACGTCGCCCCGGTCCCGGAATGCTTCCTGCTCAGTGCGGGCAGCCAACGCCAAATCAAGATTACCCTGGTCCTGTGCGGTCATGAGCAACTTTTCCAACTGGTTGAAATAGCGCGCATTGAACTCATCGAAGGCCGAAGAAGCCTCCGTTATCTTGCTGTCATACTGCGCACGTAGTGCACTAAGCTTGGTGGATTTGGCATCCTCCGCGCCGACAGGTGACATGCCGAGAAAGGCGGCGAAAAGAAGCAAACGCATAACCGCTGGGAATTTGCTTTTTGCCGCACGGCGTTGAAACACCTGTTGACCGCTGCAGGGAGAGGGAGAAAGGGGGTTGCGGGGGGAAGAGGGAGGTCTTACCCGTTCGCAGGGCGGGGTCAAACTCCGCATCGGGCGCGACCCGGCGGCAAAAATCAGGGGAATGGAAGGGCTCATGGCTCATTGAGGATCAATGCTCCGTCCAACCGTGCCAAGGAAATTCGGCAACGGGTCCATGCGGCGGTGAGGAAGCGGTCAATCTTCGAGAACGAGGATGCGGCCGTCGCCGGGCGGGATTTCCGGGGCATGCTAAGCAGGGCGCTGGTCGAAATCCGGGTCGGGTTCCGGAGATTTCCCCGGGCGGCTGAACGAGTCGAGGTCCGGGTCCTCGTCGGGAATCCATTCCCATCCATCTGGTCCCAAAACCCATCGCGGCTCGAAAACGGCCCGGCCTGCTCCCTCATGTAGGGGCCCCTTCCAAAAATCCCCGACTTTTTCCTAGACTTCGTAAAATATACCTTTAAGTAGGAGTAATCAGCGCGAGCGAATCCCCGCCGTGCGAGAACCAACCAACCTACGACCATGCAACAGATCACGACCTTGCACCCCGATCTTCGCAAGAATCTGCGGAATCTCCTCCAAGGGTACGTGGAGCATTGCGCCTTCTCCGACCACCTCACCGGGCGGATCGATTTCCCGATTTACTACTATGGGTTCAAATACGGTGCGCCGGTTTTCACCCATTTGGGGCCGGGCCATTCGCGCCAGGACCGCCCGGTGGTTGGCATGATCGGGTGGAACACCCCCACCTCGCAGCTCGCCTCGCAGGTACTGCTCCAGTTCATCGAAATCCTCACCCAGCATCCGCGCCTCGCGGACGCCTCGGTGCTCCGTATCCTGCCGGTGGCCAATCCCGTCGCGCTGGAGCTGGGCGAAGACGCGCCCGGCCGCGAGGAGTGGGACCTGCTCGGCCACCTGGCCGACCAGTTCAAGGAGCAGGCCGCCGACGGCTGGATCGAGGTGCACTCCGCCGACATCAGCGAATTCACCCTCGCCGGGGAAGCCAGCACCGCGCTCTATCAGGCCCTTGAGGAAATCCAGGAAACCACGCCCGCCGCTCGCGCGACCGGCAGCATCCGGATTCCCTCCGTGATCAACGTGAAGCCCACCCGCCCCGACGAGCGCTGGCAGCTCCGCCTGCTGGTTCCCGCGGCATGGGACGACTCCCGCTCGGTGCATGCCGTGGCGCGCTTCGTCGCCCGGCTCGTCTATACCGAGGCGCGGATCTCCCGCCACGCCCGGCGGCTGCTTCGCCAGGCTTCCTGATTGTGGAAAACAACGGTGGTAAAGGGCCGCCGCCGGCCCGCTCCGGCGACCGGCGGCGGCCTTCCCTCTTTTCAGAACCCCAATCCCTTCCGTCGAACCGGCCTCGCATTCCACGGTTGTCCTCACAGAACCCTTCCGCGAGCATCGGTTCATCACATGCAAGAAAACGGCGACCTCATCATGGATCTCATCACGCGGGCCGGCGATGCCCGCGCCGCGCAAGCCATCCAGCGCCTCGAAGAAGTCCTCGTCATCCACGCCGTCACCCTCTCCGCCCGCAAAGTCCGCACCATCATGCTGCCCGCCGAAAAGGTGAAAACCTTCGATCTCCGCAAATCGCTCCATGAAAACCTTCGCGACCTGGGACCGGATTTCCACCGCAGCTACCCCGTCAGCCCCGATGGCGATTTCCGGAACGTCTCCGGCTGCGTCCACCTGCACGACCTTTTCGGCTTCCTGGCGGACGGCAGCGAAAAGGACTGGCATTCGCTGATCCGCCCCCTGCCCGAAACCGATGGAAACGCCCCGGTCACTCCTCTGCTCACCGGTTTCCTCGAAGACCACGACTCCGCCGCCCTCGTCAAAAAGGACGGCCAGAACATCGGCTGGATCACCCTCGGCGACATCACCCGGACCCTCCTGGGTGCCCGCCGCTGAACCGCTTCCGTCATTTCCCTTAATACCCTACTAAACATACTACATTTTAACCACCATGTCCCAGTCCCACGCGCCCATCGCCATCGGCGGCGGCGGTTTCAGCGGCACCTTCACCGCCATCCACCTGGCCCAGCGCCTGTCGGACCGCCAGATCATCCTCTTCGAGGAAAGCGGCGAAGCCGGCCCGGGCCTCGCCTACCGCAGCGACGACGCCCACGCCCTGCTCAACATCCCCGTCCGCCGGATGAGCGCGTGGCAGGACGACCCGAACCACTTCCTCCACTACGCCCATCGCAACCTGGGTCCCGATGTCAGCCCGGAGGACTTTCTGCCGCGCCGCGTCTTCGGCGACTACATCAAGTCCTGTCTCGCCGGGGCGCTCGAAAAGTGTCCCAACCTGAAAATCGACCGCCGCAGCGTGGTGGACATTCACGCGAACGGCGCCGGCAATGTCGCGCTGCTCACGCTGAAGGACCAATCCGTGCTGATGGCCTCCCGCGTCATCCTCGCCACCGGCAATCAGGACTCCGCTTTCTCCTCCTCCATCTGGGCCCACCACACCCTCTCCGCCCGCAGGGCCGACACCTTCACCCGGGTGCAACCGGGCGAAATCGTTCTCGTGATCGGCACCGGCCTGACCATGATCGACGCCGTGCTGGAGTTGGATCGCCTGGGCAACGCCTCGGAAATCCACGCCATCTCCCGCCACGGGCTGGTCCCCCAGCCGTATCAGGCCGCCTCCTCCATCCAGCCGCCCTCTCTCGACGAGCTGCCGGATGCCGATCTGCGCAGAAGCGTGCGCCTGTTCCGCCAGGCCATCGCCCGCCACGAGCGCGAAGGCGGCGACTGGCGTGACCTCTTCGCCGCGCTCCGGCCGGCCACTCCTTCGCTGTGGCAGGAAATGAGCGCCGCCGACCGCAAGCGCTTCCTCCGCTTCATCAGCCCCTTCTGGGAAATCCATCGCCACCAGTGCGCGCCGGTCGCTTACGCCGCCTTCCAGGCGCTGATCGAGGAAGGAAAGCTCGACCTCCAGCGCGGCACCATCGTCTCCGTGGAGCGCAAGAACGAACGTTTCCGCCTCGGTCTCGCCCCGCGCAACCGGGCGGCCGTCACCCGCTGGATCGAAGCCGACCACATCATCGATGCCACCGGCCCGGCCCGCGACATCACGGGCATCAGCCACCCCCTCATCCGCAACCTGCTGCGCCGCGGCTTCCTCGTCCCCGACGAGCACCGGCTCGGCGCCCGCGTCCAGGCCGACTACCGCGCGATCCAGCGCGGCGGACAACCGCTGGAATGGCTCTACATCATCGGCCCGATGCTGCGCGCCCGCTACTTCGAGGCCACCGCCGTGCCCGAACTGCGCCTCCATACCGCCGCCCTCGCCTCCCGCCTTGCCGCCGACCTGGAGGCGAAGCCCCGAGTGGCGGCGATTCATTGAATACTGCTTTCCCTGACGGAACGTCGGCGCGAGATTCGCCGCGGCCGGGTGCAAGTCCCGGCCGCATCGCGCGTATCCCGGTCGCACTTGCTCATGCGCTCGTTCCGTTCGCTTCCGCTCCTCCTCCTGTCCTGCCTCGCAGTCGCGCGGGCTGCGGAGACCCGCGGCGTCAGCCTGGACCTCATCGCGGAAAACAAGGTCATCGCCGCGGGCAGACCTTTCCAGGTGGGGCTGTCGATCCGCCACGAGAAGGACTTCCACACCTATTGGAAGAACCCCGGCGTGGCGGGAGTGCCTGTAAGCCTGGAATGGGATCTGCCGGAGGGTTTCTCCGCCGGACCGATCCAGTGGCCGGTGCCGGAAAAAACCTGGATGGCGATCCACCCGGTGCACGGCTACGAACGCGACGTGACGCTGCTGGTGGAGATCGTCCCGCCGGCGGAAATCGAAAGCCGGGACGTGGAGCTGAAGGCGACCGCCTCGTGGATGGCCTGCGCGGAAGGATGCTTCCCGGGCCGCAAGGAGCTCACCCTGCGCCTGCCGGTGGGTCCGCAACCCGTCGCCGCATCGGAGCATGGCTCCGCCTTCACTGCAGCCCGCGCCGAAATCCCCAAGCCTCTCCGCGGCTGGTCGGTCGAGGTCCTTTCCCCGATGGACGCGGAGGAAATCCGCCTCCGCTTCACCCCCGCGGAAGGAACCGCGGCCCGGCCGGAAGGCGTGTACTTCTTTTCCTCCGACGGCCAGATTTCCTCCGCCCCGGAGCAGAAGATCGTGACGCTGGATGGCGGCGCTTTCGAAATCCACGCTCCCCGCGCCCAGTACAGCCCGAAAAAGCAGGCCCGCCTGCCGGGCGTGGTGGCCGCCTCGACAGCGCTGGATGGCGAAGGGAATGTCTTCGCCAGCGTCGATCCGGTCTATCCCGATGCTTCGGTAAAAGATGCCGCCGCCGTGACGGATGAAAAACCCGCGGCTCCGGCGGAAGATTGCGGATGCGAAAAGTAAGCCCCAAGAGCGCGGAGCCCCGGCTCCGCAGAAGCACGGGCAGACCCGGTCTTCACAAAACCCGGCGCACTACGTTTCAACCCGCCCCTTCGCCGTCTCCCGCAGGATATCGAGCACCATCGCGGCGAGGGGCTGGAGCTTGCCGCGCCAGGCGGCCGCGATTCGGAGTTCGGGGCAGCCGGGGATTTCCCAGGCGCGGGTGCCTTGCGGCAGGCGCAGGCCGGGGGCCTTCACGCTGAGCCCGGCGCCGAAGCCCTTCGCGACATAGGCGTGGACGAGTTCTAGGGTGTTCACCTCGATCCGCGCCGGCCAGTCGAGCCGGGCTTTGGCGAGCGCCTTGGCGAAAAGGCGGCTCATCGCGGTGCCGGCGGGCGGGCGGATCAGCGCCTGTTCGACCGCCAGCCCGTGCAGGCCGGAGCGCGGGACCCGGTACGACCCGGGCAGCAGCAGGACCAGCGGCAGCGAAAGCAGCACTTCGCAGTGGACTCCCGTCGGCGGGCGGTGCTCCAGCTCGCAGACCGCCATGTCCACCTCCTCACGCTCCAGCAGATCGAAGGCGCCGCGCTGGTCGGTGTCGACGAGGCTCAGTTCGAGTTCCGGCGATTTCACACGGACCGCGGCGAGCGCGGCGGGAAGATGTTCGCGGATGACCGTCGCCGGCGCCGCCAGCCGGAGCCGACGCGAGGCGGTGCCGGAAATCTTCGCCGCCACGTCCGGCAGCGCGCCGAAGAAGGGCGCGAGGAATTCGTAGAGTTCGCGCCCCGCGGGCGTGAGCTTGAAGGGCCGCCGCTGGAAAAGCCGGGCGCCCAGCTCTTTTTCCAGAATCGCGATCTGGCCGCTGATCGCCGGCTGCTGGATGCCGTAGGGCATGCTCCGCGCCGCCGCGGTGATGCCGCCGTGGCGGGCGACGTGGTAGAAGAGTTCGAGGTGGTGGAGATTCGGCAGCGGCGGCATCGGGAAAAGGGATGAAGACGGACGACGCAGCCATTCCCGCTACGAAGATCAATAGCCTCGCCAGAAGAGGAAGGCGCAGGCCAGCACGGCGAGACCGTAGGCGAGACCCGCGGCGGAAAGCGCCGTCCACCGCTGCGGGCGGGCGGTGGCCCAGCCGACGGCATCGCGGAAGAGGTAGGGCATGCCGACCCAGTAGAGCGAGACGAAGATCATCGGGTAGGTGAAGATCGGGATCAGCAGCCGACTCCGCGGATCTTCGAGAAATGCCGCCTCCAGCAGGGGCGCGGCGGCCATGAGCCCCAGCAGGCCGAGCGCCCGCACGGCAAGGAACTCCTTCACCGCGATCGAGATCAGCACGATCGAAATCGGGACGATGAAACGCAGGTGCTTTTTCACGCCGTTGAATTCGCCGAGATCCATCGCCAGCGCGCTGAAGATGCCCTTGCCCGGAGGCGCGACGAGCAGCCAGAACCACAGCATGCCGACGGCCAGCAGGATTTGCCCGAGGCGATCATTGCGCGGGAATCTTTTCAGGAAGCCCTGCACTTCGCGCGGTTTGGAGAGCATCAGCGCATGCACGGCAACCAGCCAAAGGCCCAATGCGATGCCGGTTCCGAACAGAGGCAGGCGCTCGTAGAGGTGCATCGCGGCTTCCATGTGCGCCCGGGGATTAGAGCGGGAAGGGCGGGGCGACAAGGCGGAAGTCCGGGAGACGGAGTGGCGGCGTCCCCGCCGCCATGACATGGAATGGCGGTCTCAGGCCGCCGCCAAAGGCGCTTGGAAAAGCGTCGGCCCGTGTCATGGCGGCACGGATGCCGCCACTCCGAGCCAATCGCCGACTTCGGCGTCGGAAATCTCGACCAAATTTCCGCCGGCGGTGAGCACAAGTCGCCTGGAGCCGCCTTTTTTCAGATACGGCGGCGAAATGATGATTGACGTGGCAGGATCGCAGTCGAACGGCAGCCCGGAGCCGGGATAGACGAATGGTTCGAGAAACATCCCCGGACCGTCCGGAGCAACGAAATAGTCGGCGTATTCCTCGCCGAGCGTGTCCGGGTAGCGGTCGGAATCCTCGTCGCGGAGGTGGAGCCGCATGTGGAGTTCCCTCATACGCTCACGGATGAGAGCCTGTGCGGTCGAACGCTCTTCCTGAAACCATGGCACCGCGGCGAGTTGGCGGACCTGGAGCAGCACTCCGGGAACGAGGAAGGATGTGGCGAAAAGCAGCGGCAGCAACAGGCCGAGACAGCAGGTGCAGGCAAGATCCCAGCGTTTCCCGTGCTTCGCACCCCAGGCGCGGAGCGGACGGTGCACGGCGGCGAGCACGAGGAGAAACGCGAGCACGCCGGGCAGCCATGTCGCAGAATTCCACGACATGCGCGGCAGGTTTTCCCGCAGGAAGAACACAAAACCCGCGAACAGACGGAACACTGCCTTCATTACGGCGGGCCACCCCTCGACGAACAGCAACAGCAGCGCGAACGCGGCAAAGCCTGCCGCGCCAAGAAGCACGATGCCAAAGACCTCTCTACGCCGCAGCTTCCTATTCCTCATCGTCGGATCCGGGGTTCCGTGGAGAAAGCCCGTTGAGCAACTCTTCCACCTTTCGTTCGGGCATCGTCGTGCAGGCGCCGGACGAGTATCCAACGACGTATCGTCGCTTGCTCTCCAGCATCGGCGAGAGAAGCACGGGGACCTCCTCGTCCGGGACAGGAATCCCACCGGGGCGGAGGAGAATGAAAGGTTCCTCCGCGCTCCGGCTGCCGGGGCGGACACGGGAGAATCCATCGGGCAGCGGCTTGCCGCCTTCCAGCTCGCTCAAATCATGCGGATATCTGCCGTGGGTGTCGGCGAACTCCCACATGGCGAGCACGATCTGCCTGGCCCGATTCGTCACCAACGTCCGGGCCGGGTCGCGTCCGCGATTGATGATCACCTCGTCCTGCGCCAGCCACGCCAGCTGATGGACAATGCCGCTCACGGCAATGGCTGCGGCGCTGCCGAGCAGGAGAAGCAGCAGGGCGGCAGCCGTATGCCCCGCTTTCCAAATCAAAGGCCGCATTCGCGCCGCGAAAAACCAACGCAGAAAATGATGCGCGAAAGCCAGTGCGGCGGCCAGGCAGGCGAGAGGGAAAAGCAGCTCCCGCCAGCGGGGGAGCAGCGGAGGAGCCATCGCAAACAAGTGGAAGATCCAGCCGAAGAACAACCGGAGCGGCATCTCGATCCACCACCCCATGCCAAGGATGCCCGCGATCGCCACAAGCGCCAGCACCCACAACCCGATCCGCAGGATCCATGGTCGAAGCCGGAGGAATTCTGTCTCGTTATCCGCGCTCATCGCCGGAGCTGGTCTTCGAGCTGGCTTTTGAGGGTTCCTTCCGCCCTGTCCTCGATCGAGCCGTCGGCGAGCAACACGAAGCGGCGGCTTCCGGCGCTGGCGGGCTCATAGACGAGAATTTCCCGGCCGCCACCGGGGCGCACGCCGGGCATGAGGCAGTAGAGCCCGCCGCCCGGAAAGCGCCACAGCTCCGGCTCGATACCGGCGACCAAGGGACCCGGCGGAGCCTGGCCGTCGTGATTCCGGGCGTAGTCCCAGATCGCATCCCTCAAGCCGCGCAAGGTCTCGCGGCGCTGGTCTTTGGCGGGACCCGGCGCGCCGCCATCGCGCAAACGATAGCCGGTTCCTTGCTTCTCCCAAGCCCCGGGCGTAAGCAGTTCCCGAGCCCCGGAAATCATGGTCAGCACGACGTAGAAGAGCAGCCCGGTCACGAACACCAGCCCGAGCGCCCGGCGGAAACCGAGGCGGGGCAGCGAGACGAAGGTCTTGGCGAGATGGTTCCAGACCCCTTTCACCGCCCAGCAGATGACAAGATAGGCGGCGAGAAAAAACGATAAGGCATCCAGCCGCGCGCGGGCGATGTCGGTGAGGGTGATGACGGTCATGCCCGCTTGGGCCTGACCACAGAGCATGAGCCAGAATGCCGCGAAGAGGCCTGCGGGTTTCAGAGGCATCATTCCGCGATATTGCCGGAAACAGCATTCACTTGGCAAGCGAGGGAGCGTGAACGGCGCCGGGACGGCGCAGGCGCCCATGGACTACGAGAACCTCGTGCTTCAGTCCACGACCCAGGCCAGGGCGCGCCACTCGCGCAGGATCGGCAGGTCGGCCTCGGCCCAATCGAGGGCATCGAGCTCTTCCCCCGCGCACCAGCGGATTTCGGAGTGCTCGCGGGGATGCGGCTTGCCGGCGGCGATGCGGCACAGCCAGGGCAGCAGGCGGATCGGACCGCGGCCGTAGTCCCAGACGACGGCGCTCAGAGGACGCAGGGGCTCGACGACGATGCCAAGTTCCTCCTCAAGCTCGCGGACCAGCGCGGCGGATGGCGTTTCGCCGGGCTCGACCTTTCCGCCGGGGAATTCCCATTTGCCGCCGAGGTGCTTGCAGGGCGAGCGCCGACAGGCGAGCAGGCGCCCGCTTTCGTCAAGAATCAGGCCGGCGACAACATCGAGCACGGAAGAAAATTACTAATGACCAAACGGATTGGTAATTTGTTTCAGCGCCCGTCGGCAAGGCGCTCGGCAAGCATCGGCGGGAGGCCGGCGTCGAGGATCTTTTTCTGGGTCGTGGCCAGATCGTATTCGAGACGGCGGAAGACGACGAGCTTGTGGGTCAGGTCGTAGATCGCGTAGCAGGCGCGCCAGTCGCCGTCGCGCGGCTGGCCGACGGAGCCGACGTTGATGAAGTACTTCGAGCCGTCCTCGATGGATATCGATTCGGCGGGGACTTCCTGAACCTTGTCGCTTTTCACGTAGACGCGCGGCACGTGGGTATGGCCATGGAAACAGACCTGGGTGAACTGGTAGTTGAAGTTCGACATCGCGTCGAAACGGTTCGTCACGTAGTTCCAGTTCGAAGGCTGGTCGAGGGTGCTGTGGACAATGGTGAAATCCTCGATCTGGCGCACCATGCGGAGCCGGCGGAGCCAGAGGCGCTGGTCCTCATTGAGGTGGGACCGGGTCCACTCGAGGGCGGCGGCGGCGACGGGGTTCATGGCGTCCAGCGAATGCGTGCCGGAGGCGTCCTCGTCGTGATTGCCCTTCACGACCGGGCAGCCCATGCCGCGGACTTTTTCGAGGCAGGCGGCGGGATCGGCATTGTAGCCGACCACGTCGCCCATGCACACGTAGTCGGTGCAGCCTTGGGCCGCGGCGTCGGCCAGCACGGCCTCGAGGGCTTCGAGATTGGCGTGAATGTCACCGAAGAGGGCGATGCGCATGGGAAAGGGTCCGTGGGAGGAGCTTGGAAAAGGGAACTAGCGGGTGTCGAGCGAAACCGGGAAGGGGCCGAAGAAGGAATCTTCCCGGTTCAATACATCTTCGCGCTGGCGGATGTAGCTTTCCGGGCTGTCCGGGGCGATGCCGCGGCGTTTTTCCATCAGACGCAGCGCCGCCTCGATGCCGTCGACGGGCATGCGGTCGAGCGGGCTGTTGAAGAAATACTGGCCGAGATTCCGGTAGGCGCGGTCCTCGCCGCCGAAAAGCTCCACGGCGAAGGCAAGCGGATCGGCGGGCGGGGAGAGCCTGGACTCCAGGACGAAGCGCAGCCCGAGCAGGGTCGGGACGCGGTTCGTGCGCTCCCGGAGCAGTTCGTCCAGAAGCCGGCGGGTGCGTTCCGGGTCCTTTCCGGTCCGGGCGAGCGCCATGAGATGGGCGCGGAAAATGTGCGGCCGGTCGATGCCGGTGGCGATGGCCCGGGCGTAGGCAGCTTCGGCTTTTTCGTCATCGGGGAGGGTGAAGGGGTTCGAGTAGAGATTTCCCAGCGCAGCCCAGAGCAGGGGATCGTTGGGGTTGTTGCGGGCGCCGCGTTCGAGGAAATCGTGGCTTTTCGCGATCCACGCCCGCCACTCGGCGCGCCGGCGCAGGGGCGGGAGCTCGGAATCGTTGCGGACCCAGGAAGGCGCATTGTTTCCCATGTGCCAGGCGCCGAGGTCCCAGTAGTAGCGGACCCGGGGGGCGAGCTGGACGATGGTTTCGTAGCTCTCCGCCAGGGCGCGGGCGTCCATGTTGGAGAATTCGTCGGCGGTGCCGATGTGAATGAAGCTGGCCACCAGCGTCCGCAGGCCGCCGAGCGCCACCGCGGAACTGGTCTGACCGATGGTTTCCCGCACTCCGATGTCCAAGCGGGACGAAAGGAGATTTTCCCGCTGCAAGCGCCCGGTCAGCGCCTGCTCGACCGGCAGCCGCGCCAGGCCCGCCGTCACGAGGACGGCCGCGGCGAGCAGATGGCGGGTGCGGGATTTCATTGCGTTCAGAATTCCTTTCCGGAAAAGACCAACCAGGAGACGAAGACGTGGAGCACCACATAAAACGCGGTGACTCCGAGCAGCGAGCCTACCATCGCCAAGGGGAATGCCTGGCCCTCGATCACCGCGTCGATAACATTGAAAAGCTGGAAATCGGGCAGAGCCACCGAGACCGCCAGCGCGGCGGCGCGGCCGAGCGGGCCGATGCCTTCCTGCCCCGCCGACAGGTAGAAGTCGCGGGCGAACGCCTGAAAATTCCCGATGAAATAGATCAGAAAGCCGGTGATCGTCGTGAACAGCGTGCTGGTCGAAAAGGTCGAGATGAGCAGCGCCATCGAAGCGATGATCGCCGAGCGCAGGAAGACCGCCAGCACCGCTCCGTGCAGGCTCCAGCTCGGCCCCTGGCTCAGAATCTCCTCCCGCATGGCGGCCTTTTCATCCTCCGGGATGCCGAAGCGCTCCGCCATTTCCATCTGATCCGCGACGATCATATGCGCCCGGACTTGCAGCACGCCGGTCATCAACAGGTCCATGATGGCCAGCGAGACGAAAATCAGCAGCAGCACGCCCGCCAGCTTGCCGATCAGGTAATCGAGGCGCGGAACCGGCTTGGCGAGGATGGTGTAGAGCGTGCGGTCCTCCACGTCGCGCGGCAGCAGCAGCGCAGTGGCGGTCACGGCGAGCACCACCGAGAACAGGGTCATCGTGCCCAGCGACCAGCTGCGGATCGTCTGCAGGACATGCGCGCCGTCGAGGTCCGGCCGGCCGAGGCCCTGGAGGTCGAAAAGATTGCTGGCGAGCAGGATGACGGCGAAGAAGGCGAGAAAGTAGAACACCTTCATCCGCACCAGATGAGTGAACGTGTGCAGTGCGAGCACCCCGATGCGGCGCGGGTTCAGCGGGCGGTTCTGCGGCGGGCGTCCTTCGGCCATGTTTATGAATCTTTCCGGTCCACGGTTTCCTGGAGGAAGATGCGCTCCAGCGTCGTCTTCGGCCGCCCGCTGCGGACGAGCGTGGCGCCGCTTTCCCCCTCGACCAGCGCGCTGATCCGTTCCAGCAGCTCCGGTGAAGCGTCACGCAGGATCAGTTCGGTCTGGTCCTCGATCCCCAGCAGATCCTCCAGCGGTCCCTCCTTCACCATCCGCCCGCGGTAGATGATGCCGACCCGGTCACAGACCTCCTGCACCTGCTCCAGCAGGTGCGAGCAGAGGAACACGGTGATGCCGCGCGATTTCAGCGCCAGGATCAGGTCGCGGATCTGGCGCGAACCGAGCGGGTCGACCCCGGCGGTCGGCTCGTCCAGAATCACCAGCCGCGGCTCCTGCACCAGCGCCTGGGCCAGCCCGATGCGCTGAAGCATGCCCTTGGAATATCCGCCGAGCCGGCGTTTGCGCGCGCCGGTGAGATCGACGAGTTCCAGCAACTCGTCCACCTTCCGCTCCAGCGCCGCGCCGCGCAGGCCGCAGAGCTTGCCGTAGAAACGCAGCGTTTCCGCGCCGCTCAGATGCTTGTAGAAATACGGATTCTCCGGGAGAAAGCCGACATTCTGCCGCGAATCGACCCGCAGCGAATCGTTGCCGAAAATCCGGCAGCTCCCGGCGGTCGGCGACACCAGACCGAGCAGCGCCTTCATCGTCGTCGATTTTCCCGAGCCGTTCGGCCCGATCAGCCCGTACACCTCGCCGGGCGCGATGGAGATCGACACGTCGTCCACCGCCCGCAGCGGCGCCTTGTGCCCCGGCAGGCGGAACTCCTTGACCAGATGGCGTATCTCGACGGCGGGCTCCATGCGTGCGCCGGGACGATAGGGAAGCGGACAAGCGAGGCAACGTGTTTTCAACCCGGAAACCGCCGGCTTGCCAAAGGCGGACCGCCCCTCCACCCTGCGACGACCCTATGAAAAGACATCTGCTCACCCTCTGCGCCTCCGCGCTGACATTGCTGCTCGCCTCCTGTTTCGAGCATACGGCCACCATCCGTCTCGAAAAGGACGGCAGCGGCACCATTACCGAAGAAACGCTGCTCAGCGCCGAAGTCAGCGCCATGCTCGCCGGCATCCCGGCGGGCGATGGGCAGGATCCGCTTTCACAAATGGCCGATCCGGACAAGGCCGCGAAAGCCGCCGCCGCCATGGGCGAGGGCGTGACCGTCGAAAAGGTCGAGAAAATCGACAAGGACGGCCGCAAGGGCGGTCGCACCGTTTATCGCTTCAAGGACATCAACACCGTCAAATACACCTTCGGCAAGGCCATGTCCGACGCCGGCGAGGGCATGGCCCCTCCCGGAGCCGCGGAAAAACCCGCCGACGAGCCCGTCGCCTTCACCTACAAGGACGGCACGCTCACCTTCAAGCGCCCCGATCCGAAAAAGGAAGACGCGCCCGATGCCGGCGAAGACGCGGAGATCGATCCGCAGGAACTCGCCATGGCTCAGGGCATGCTCAAGGACATGAGGATGTCCCTGAAACTGGAGATCGCCCCCGGCATCGCCGAGACCGACGCCACCCATGTCGCCGGCGACACCATCACCATCATGGACATGGAATTCGCCAAACTCGTCGCCGACCCGGAGAAGTTCAAAAAATTCTCCAAGCTGAAGCCCGAAACGCCCGCTGAAATGGAAAAGGCGCTCGAAGGCGTGGAAGGCGTGAAATTCGAAACCAAGCCGGAAGTCACCGTGAAGGTGAAGTGAGCTGGTGGGTTTAACCCACGGGCAGGCCCTCCTCGCGGGGGCCTGCCTTGTTTTTGTGCCGTCCCACGATATGCGCCCGCAATACCACTTCAGGAACTCCGATCAGGGGCTTTTGGCATGGGATATCCGCAAGCTCGTGGCGAAGACAATGCATTTGCAAGCCATTGAAATCCCATTGAGCGACCTCCAGGAACTGGACGAAAATTACTGGTACGATCTTGAGGGAGATGCGCCCACATGCCGCAGCGTGGCGGAGCATGCCAGGATCATCGAAGAGACCGATTTGAGCTACCCGATCATCCTCGCCCCGGACGGACGCCTGATGGACGGCATGCACCGCGTCTGCAAGGCCCTGAACCGGGGGATGAAGTCGATTATGGCCTACAAACTCCCGGAAATGCCCGAACCCGATTTCGTCGGAATCCCGCCGAGGGAGCTTCCCTATGAAGAGTAGGCACATACGCCTCAGCTCTCCTCAAAGTAATCCGAATCGATCCGCTTGATCTCGATCGTCCGGGATATGGAAACCCCCACCCCATGCTCGATCATCAGCGACGCGAGGCGCTGCCCGTCGATAAGGATTACCTTCTGGGACACTGCTTGGGCAAACTCGATCGCGTTCCTGCCGAAATCGCTGGTGGTAATGAAAATCCCCTTCTGCGCCTGCTTGCCAGCCAAAGCACCCACGAAATTCTGGATCTCCACCCGTCCCACCGTATTCTTCCAGCGTTTCGCTTGGATATAAATCACGTCGAGTCCCAGCCTGTCTTCGTTGATGACACCGTCAATTCCCTCGTCGCCCGATTTTTTGGTCACCTGGGCGGCTTCCGCTCTCGAACCGCCGTATCCCATGGCGAAGAGCAAATCGACCACGACACGCTCGAACCGATAGGGGTTGATCTGGGAAAGCTGTTCCAGCAACTCCTCCCGAAGATCCTCCCTCAAGGTTTCCACGGCGCTGTCGATCGATTCCTCAGGGGTGTCCGGATTCTGCGATGGAATTGGAACGCCGCCGACTGAAGACTTCTCCTTCTTCTGCTTGGCGGCGGAGTCCCATGCTTCCATGAAGCCTTCGATCTGTTTGAGATCCTTGATGGTGATCGGTCCTGTGTGCTTCTGGAGGTAATCGATGCCCTTCTGCGTCGCCCTGTATGTGAATTTCGCCACTTTCCCGATCAGGGCGGCCTTGGTCAGGTGGCTCATCGCCCATCCGGTTCGATTCGCAATCTTCGGGGTCCCTGAGGAAATCGCATCCTGTTGCTCTTCTTCCGTGAGAGCGAATTGCTCGATCATGGCCGCCGTCGCGGTCTGACGCGTGATCTCTGCCTTGGCGGCAAGCTCCAGAATGGGCCCCAAGAGTTGGTCGAAGGTTGGTACTGGCATGGCTGGAATTTTCTACTTCACGCTTGTATCTTTTGCACCGGCTGCTCCTCCATCCTCGCCTTGAGTTTCAAGGCCGGTTGGCAAGCAGCCGAGGGCGCTCATCAACCTCGACGAAGCTGATGCGCCAAGCTTGATGGATTCCCGCGTCCGGCGCAATCGGCTGGATTGGCAATATGCCAGGGCCCATCTTCTTCCCCGAAAGGCCCGCCACTCCCGCCCCCGTATCCACCCCGATGCAAACCACCCGCAGAACCCTCGTCAAAGGCCTCGCCTTCACCGGCCTGAACCTGCTCCTTCCCGGCGGCCTCTACGCCCAGAACGGCCCGCGCCGCCTCTCCCCGAACGAAAAAATCCGCGTCGCCTGCATCGGCGTCGGCGGACGGGGCCGCTCCCTGGTCGACGCGATGGCTGGCGAGGAACTCGTCGCCTTCTGCGATGTCGATGACGCCGTCGCCGGCGACACCTTCAAGAAGTGGCCCGATGTCCCGCGCTTCAAGGACTACCGCGAGATGTTCGAGAAACTCGGCGACAAGATCGACGCCGTGACCGTCTGCGGCCCCGACCACGTCCATTTCCTTCACGCCATGGAGGCGGTGAAGCACGGCAAGCACGTCTATGTCGAAAAACCGCTCTGCCAGACCATCGCCCAGACCCGCGAACTCCACGCCGCCGCGAAGCAGGCCGGCGTGAAAACCCAGATGGGCAACCAGGGCCACTCCCTCGACGGCCCCCGCCATCTCAAGGAATGGGTCCAGGCCGGCCTCGTCGGCCCGCTGGTCGCCGTCGATTCCTGGACCAACCGCCCCTCCGGCATGTGGCCGCAGGGCCGCGCCGAACTGCCGCCCGCGATGGATGTGCCCGCCCACCTCGATTGGGACCTCTGGCGCAACGGCATCGACGTGCCCTATCACACCGATTTCGTTCCCTTCAAATGGCGCGGCTGGACCATGTTCGGCACCGGCGCGCTCGGCGACATGGCCTGCCACATCCTCAGCCCCTTCTGGTTCGCCTTCGAGCCCGGCCTGCCCGACTGGGTCGAGTGCGAGGGCGAAGGCGGCTCGCCTTATAGTTTCCCGGCGACCTCCGTGGTGCGCTACCATTTTCCCGCCCGCGACGGCCGGCCCGAGTTCATCATGTCCTTCTGGTCCGGCCGCGAGGTCCGCCCGCCCGCCCCGCGCAACCTCGGCCCGGGCATCAACTACGAGGACAACGGCACCGTCTTCTACGGCAGCCGCGAAACCGTGATGGCCGACACCTACGGCGCGAAGGCCGCCATCATCCCCGCCATCCGCGCCGAGGAGTTGAAGGGCTCCCTGCCCGCCGCCACCCTGCCGCGCATCAAGGACCAGAACCACTATGCCAACTGGCTCGACGCCATCCGCGGCAATGTGGAAGAGGCCTCCTCCCACTTCGCCTACTCCGCCGGGCTCAATGAACTCGTCCTCCTCGGCGTGATCGCTCAGCGCATCCCCGGCAAGCGCCTCGACTACGATGCCGCGGCCGGAAAATTCACCAACGACGAGACCGCCAACCGCCTGATCTCCGAAGTGGTGCTTTGACATTCCCACACGAAACGGCCGGGGGAAGAAATCGCGGCGAGGGGATGGTGCCATCCCCTCTCTCAAACTCTTGCATCTGGGCTCTGGACTCTTGCTTCTCATGCCTTTACTGGCTGCCCCGCCATGTCCGAAGTCACCCAGCCCCAGTCCACCGAAGCCGAACTCATCGCCGTGCGCCGCGAGAAACTCGGCAAACTGCGCGAACTGGGCATCGATCCCTACGGCGCGGCCTTCGAAACCACCCACTCCCCCGGCCCCCTGCGCGACAACTTCGCCGAGGGCCTGCACGTCAAGGTCGCCGGCCGCATCACCGGCTGGCGGAACATGGGCAAGTCCTGCTTCTTCCACCTCGGCGACGTCCATGGCGAAATCCAGGGCTACATCGCCGTCAGGGAACTCTCCGAGCACGACCGCGCCGTCTTCGAATGCCTCGAACGCGGCGACTGGCTCGGCATCGAGGGCGACACCTTCCTCACCCGCACCGGCGAACCCACCATCAGGGTCGCGCAATTCACCGTTCTCTCCAAGTCCCTGCGCCCCATGCCCGACAAGTGGCACGGCCTCGCCGACCGCGAGACCCGCTACCGCAAGCGCCACCTCGACCTGATGTCCAACGAGGAAAGCGCTGCCGTCTTCGTCACCCGCTCGAAGATGGTCGCCGCCATCCGCGCCTTTTTCCATGAACGCAGCTATCTCGAAGTCGAGACGCCCATGCTCCAGGATACTTCCGGCGGCGCCGCGGCCCGGCCCTTCGAGACCTATCACAACGCGCTGGGCATGCCGCTCACCCTGCGCATCGCGCCCGAGCTGTTCCTCAAGCGCCTGCTCGTCGGCGGCTTCACCAAGATCTTCGAACTCAACCGCAACTTCCGCAACGAAGGCATCTCCCGCCGCCACCATCCCGAATTCACGATGCTGGAGGCTTATCAGGCCTTCGCCGACTTCGCGATCATGGCCGATCTCGTCGAGTCGCTCGTCTGCCACCTCGCCGAAACCTTCTGCGGCACCCTGAAAATCGAGCACAAGGACGAGGAAGGCAACGTCACCCGCACCATCGACCTGACACGTCCATGGAAGCGCGCCAACTACCACGATCTCGTCATGCAGGCCGCCGGCGACGACTTCTTCGACATCACCCCCGAACAGCGCCGCGAGCGCTGCGATCAACTCGGCGTACAAATCTCCCCGGAAATGGAGGACTACGAAGTCATCCAGCAGGTCTTCGAAAAGAAGGTCGAGGAGCATACCTTCGACCCCTGTTTCGTCACCCGCGTGCCAAGCGAACTCATCCCGCTGGCCAAGCTCAGCCCCGGCAGCAAAACGGTCGAAGTCTACGAGCTCATCATCAACGGCCAGGAAATCTCCCCCGGCTACTCCGAACTCAACGACCCGGACGTCCAGCGCGACCGCCTGGAACACCAGGCCGGCGGCTCGGAGGAGCAGAAGGTCGATTACGACTTCATCGAAACGCTCGAACACGGCATGCCCCCCGCCGGCGGCATCGGCATCGGCATCGACCGCCTCATCATGATGCTCACCGGCGCCCCGACCATCCGTGATGTCATCCTCTTCCCGCTGCTCAAGCGGAAGGAATGAGCGGCGAAACCGGCGGGCCCACCGGCCGGGATTCAGTTCGCACCACCCTTGAGATGCTCCACGAAGAAAGCGAGCGTGGCGCCCGCGGTGCGGTGGAGCTCCGCGCCGCCCCAGCCGTGCTCCGCGCCCACGAGCAGCTCCACCCGGCCGGGCACGCCGGCGTTCTGCATCGCCTCGGCCATCCGTACCGCTTGCTCGTAGGGAACAAGCGAATCCGCCGTTCCCTGTAACAACAGCATCGGCGCATCCCCCTTGCTGACATAAGTCACCGGCGAAGCGAGCCGGTAGGCATCCGGCCTGTCGGCAATCTTCCCGCCGAGAAACCCCTCGTAAAGCGGCCGGGCCTGTTCGGGCAATTCGAGGGAAAAATCGGTGGGACCGAAGAAGGAAACGACCGCCTGGACCTTGGAGCTGAACCCCTCGGAACCGCCGGACGCGTCGAGCCCGTCGCCCCCATCCATGACCCCGAGCATCATCGCCAGATGAGCCCCGGCGGACAGGCCGACAGCGCCGATCCGTTCGGGGTCGATGTGGAATTTCTCCGCATTGGCCCGCAGGAAACGGACGGCGCATTTCACATCCTCGACCTGGGCGGGGAAAATGTGGCGCGGCGCGAGACGGTAGCCGAGCGTGGCGCAGACGTATCCCTGGCGGGCGTAGAGCCAGGTCAAATCATTGTGCTGCGACCGGTCGCCGCCGGCCCAGCCGCCGCCATGAATGACCAGCAGGCAGGGCAGCTTGCCGGACGCGCCCTCCGGGATCGCGAGATTGAGCTTCAAATCCTCCTCCCCCACGCGGCCATAGACGATGTCGGGACGGAAATCGACGCCCTCCGGCGGTTCCGCGGCGGCGAGCGGGTCGGTCGCAAGGAACAGCGCCGCCGCCAGCGCGCCCCATGCGGAAAAAATGGAACGGCCGGGAAACGACATGGCGGAAGCGGGACGGGGTTTCATCGCTTGGAAGATTGCCCGGATACGCCGGACCGCGGAAGAAGATTTCCAAACGGATCGTCATGATCCATCGCTCCGGCGCAGGTGCAAAACCCAGTCATCCTCCAGGCGCTCCGGCGGGACAAACTCCCGGTTTCCGTCGCCCACGGTGAGATGGGTTTCCCCGAAGTACCGGCCCGTGCCGGGATGCAACCACTCCGCGCGATAACGGCCCGCGACCAGCTCGATGCCATTGCTACCCCCGCGCGGGAAGTAAGCCACATACTCAACGCCCGGGAGCGCCAGCAGGACATTGTGCGGGGCCACTAACTCAAGATGCGGCGACATCTTCCAATACTCCGTCTTCGCCGTGAAAAAATCGTGGAGCGCTTCCAGGGCGGCGGGCCGGAAATTCTCCACGTCGTCCCGCGTGAAATTGCGCGTGCCGGCGGTGCCCGCGAAACCGGCGGCGAAGTACGCCCCGCCCGTCGCGATTTTCCATGCCTTCTTCCGCACTGTCTCCGGCTGATGCAACTGACGGGTCAGGAAACCGTGATCCGATTCGTAGCCGGGCTCGTACTGGTAGCCGAACTCGGTGTTGAGAACCGGTTTGCCGCGCGCCCGGTCTTCGGCGATGCAATCCTCCAAACCCGCGGCCTCGAAATCCCATCCCGTCGCCGTCCATTTCACCGGATAATCGACGCCCTGCCAGTCGGTGGGAAAATAAGTCAGCCCCCGGCGTCCCCCGCCCACATCCCCCCAGATGCGCGGCTGCACACCCTCGTTGTTCTGCGTCACGTTCAGATCCACGTCACTGCCTTCCCACAAGGGCCAGACGACCTGCGGCCGGCGCTGGGTGAATTCGCCATAGGTGGCAAAGGGTCTCGCACCCTGTCCCGCCCGATCCTGGTCCGTGATCCAGACCGAAGGATGGCAGCCGATGGGCCGGGCGGCATCCAGCCTGCGGATGCGCGCAGCCAAGCTCCTCGCCCAATCCACATCCTCGGGGCTGTAGCGATACTGGCCATCCGAATACCGCTCGAACTCGTTGGCGATGGTGTACATGAACAGATTCGGCCGGTCGCGGTAACGATGCACCACCGTATCCACCCACAGATCCTGGCGCGCCCGGTCCGCCCACAACCCTTCGCCTCCCGCGACTCCGTAACCCCAGAGAATCAGCTCGATGTTCATGCCCCGCGCCGCCGCGTAATCGAAAACCCAGTCCAGCTTTCCCAGCGCGCCTTCGTCGATCGCGGTGTAATCCGGCTTCGCAGGCGTGCCCCCGAATGGCCACAACCCCTCCGCCATCGCCATCATGCGGATGAAATTGAACTTGTGCGCCCGCCTGACATCGATGAAGCGGGCGATCACGTCGGTGGGCTGCGCGATCAGATAGTACGCCGTGTCCCCCATCGCGAAAAACCGCTCCCCGTTCCGGTAGCGGAAGGAATGCGGATAATCCGGATCGACGACGATCTGGCCTGCCGCCGCGCCGAAACGCCTGTCGGCGAAATCGAGAAACGCCATCCAATCCTCGCGCAGCAAAGAATGGCCGCCCGGCCGCAGATAGTAGCCGAGTGTCCCATCAATCGGCTGTCCATCCCGCGGCAATGTTTCCCCGGCGAAATCGCCCGCCCCCAGCAACCGGTATACGGGAGCCGCGTCCCGCAGCACTTCGAACTGCCCCGCGGGATTGATCCACGTGTCCGCCCGGCCGTTGGTGAAAAGCACCGGACGCGGAGCGCACAGCGCCACGAGACAATGCTGGTCGAAGGGCAGGCGCTCGGGCCGGTCGTTGAACTCCTTGAACCGCGCGTTGAACCAATGGGGGAACTTTCCGTTGATGTCCGCCACCGTCTCCGGCGGCTTGGTTTGCGCGGTATCCAGCGTGTTGTAGGGCTTTCCGATCGCGATTCGCGCCCGGCTGGGAGCCGATCCGCCGCACCCGGCCTGATGCGGGATCGCCATGGCGATGCGTTCGTCGAATGCCGCCGCCGCCAATGCCGCCTTGCCCAGACGCGAATGCCCCGTCACCACGATGCGTTGGGGATCGATGTCAGGCGCTTTCACCAGATAATCCACCGCCCGCTGCAAGCCCCAGGCCCATGCTCCGATCGTTCCGCATTCCTCCGCCGGATCGGACATCGGGAAAAACTTCTGGAAACCCCGCCGGTCCGGGGTGTCGGGATCGATGTCTCCATTGTAAAAGGTCGCCACCGCGTAACCTCGATCGACGATGTCTTCGATGGGCCAGATCCCCGCCCGGGAACCGCGGCTGGCTTCGGTGGCGAGGTTCTTCACCACTCCCTCGCCGCGTTCCGGCATCCAATTGTCCGCCAGCCGTACCCGGCTGTCATGAACGAGCGTGTGATTGCCGAAATAGTTCATCCCAAGCACCACCGGCGCCGGTGCCGCGCGCCGGTTGGGCACCACGAGCATCAGATGGATCGGCGGCATTCCGGGCGGCCCGAACCGGATCGTCACCTCGCTCAGTGTGGCCTTGCCGCCGAAAGCCGTCGTGTCCGCCCGTTCCACCGTGGCGGAAACCGTTTCCGGCGGTGGCGGAAGCTGCCCGTACATGTAGTGCTGGAACAAACGGATGAGTTCGGGCCGCCGCTCCTCGAACCACATTTCGCGGCCGGTGACCTTCCGTCCATCGAGCATGACCAGCGGGTCGGGCAACCCCGGCTGCCCGGGCAGATCGGCCGCACCGGGCAGAGCGGCGCCAGTCTGACCGCACAACGGCTGGCACACAACCGCCGCACCAAGGATTGCGAAGAGCCGGAACGAAGCTGTCCGGTCAAGCGAGCTCCGTTCCTCCGGACGAATCGAAACGGCGGACATGGCGCCCGCCAGAATGCCTCAAAGGCGTGCCGGCCTCCAGCCCAAGATTCACGGAGCCCGCCAAGCCGCTAAGCATCCCCTAACAAATACCTCGCCGCCTGCTCGACATCCTTGTCGCCCCGCCCGGAGAGGTTCGCGATCAGAAGGGCGTCCTGCGGCAGATTCGGCGCGATTTTCGACACGTAAGCCATCGCATGGCTGCTTTCGAGTGCGGGCAGGATGCCCTCCGTATGCGCCAGCTCCCTGAACGCCGCCAGCGCCTCATCGTCGGTCGCATAGGTGTATTCCACCCGCCCGATGCTCTGCAGATGCGCGTGCTCCGGCCCCACCGCGGCATAGTCGAGACCGGCGGAAACGGAATGCGTCAGTTCGATCTGGCCGTCCTCGTTCGCCAGCAGCCAGGTCTTCGTCCCTTGCAGGACTCCCAGCTTGCCGCCCTGGAAGCGGGCCGCGTGTTTCTCCGGCAAAATGCCCAGGCCACC
This sequence comes from Haloferula sp., assembly GCA_037190465.1. Taxonomy (GTDB): domain Bacteria; phylum Verrucomicrobiota; class Verrucomicrobiia; order Verrucomicrobiales; family Akkermansiaceae; genus Haloferula. Next base: position 200,976 of record JBBCJF010000018.1, read on the forward strand.
CGCCTCCACGCCGACCATGCGGACATTCTCATCCTGCAGGAAGGGATGGAAAAGCCCGATCGCATTCGACCCGCCGCCCACGCAGGCCACGAGCAGATCCGGCAGACGCCCTTCCTTCTCCAGAATCTGCGCCCGGGTTTCCAAGCCGATCACCCGGTGGAAATCCCGCACCATCATCGGGAACGGATGCGACCCCAGTGCCGAGCCGAGGATGTAGTGGGTGTGATCCACCGTCGCCACCCAATCGCGCATCGCCTCGTTCACCGCCTCCTTGAGCGTCGCCTGCCCGGCCGTGACGGCGCGCACCTCCGCGCCCATCAGGCGCATGCGGGCGACATTCAGCGCCTGCCGCTCCATATCCACCGCGCCCATGTAGACGACACACTCCATCCCGAAGCGCGCGCAAACGGTCGCCGTGGCCACGCCGTGCTGACCGGCGCCGGTTTCAGCGATGATCCGCCTTTTCCCAAGCCGCTTCGCCAGCAGGATCTGACCGATGGCATTGTTGATTTTATGCGCGCCGGTATGAAGCAGATCTTCGCGCTTCAGATAAATCTTCGCGCCGCCGAGTTTTTCCGTCCACCGCTCCGCGAAATACAACGGAGTCGGGCGTCCGACGTAGTTCGTCAGCAGGTCGTCGAGTTCACGCTGGAATTCCGGGTCCCTGCGCGCGGCTTCGTAGGCCGTGGACAGTTGCTGCAAAGGGGCCATCAGGGTCTCGGGCACGAACATGCCGCCGAAATGGCCGAAATGGCCCGTGGCATCGGGAAGCGTGGGCGAAGGCAGCGCCATGGCACGGGAAGGAACCACAGCCCGGCCACAATGACAGCCGAAAAAATCCGGGAGCGCGGACCCCCAGCTCCGCAGAGCGAGTCAAAGCGGTTTCTCATCACGGTTCGGACAGCAATCGAAGTTGACGGGCCCCCTCGTCCTTCTGCGGAGCTGGGGCTCCGCGCTCCCGGTCACCCCAGCGCCTGCAACACCTTCACCGCCTGCCACGCCGCCCCCACTTCATGCACGCGGAACACATTCGCCCCGCGCCGCAGCGTCGCGGAAATGCACGCGATCGTCCCCGCATCCCGATCCCGCGGATCGGGCAGATCCAGCACCTCGCCGATCACCGTCTTCCGGCTTACCGGGACCAGCAATGGCAGCCCGAAACGCCGCAGCCGCTCCAATTCCCGATAAACCGTGAGATTGTCGTCCCGCTGCTTGGCGAAATCGATCCCCGGGTCGAGCACCAGAGCCTCGCGGGCAAGCCCTGCCGCCTCCGCCAGCGCGATCTTCTCCTCAAAAAACCGCTCCATCTCCCCCATCACATCCTCCCAGCGCTGATGAAAATGCGGCATCTTCGGCTCGCCCACGGAGTGCATCACCAGCAGCGAAGCCCCCGCCGACGCGCAAAGCCGCGCGTTCCGGTCATCCGGCAGGCCGCCCATGTCGTTCACTAGCTCCACCCCCAGCGGCAGCACCCTTTCCACCACCTCCGGCCGCCATGTATTCGCCGAAAGCACCGGCGGCCAGACCTGCTCTTCGTCCCGCCGCGCCGCCTCCAGCACCTCCGGCCATCTCTCCAGAAACCCGCGGAATCGCCGCATCTCTTCCTCCACCGTCACCGCCGCCCGGTTCGTCCGCGCGCTTTCCGCCCCGACATCGACGATGTCCGCTCCTTCCTCCACCTGCCGCCTCGCCAGCGCCACCGCCGCGTCGGTCTCCAGCGTCCCGTCTCCGGAAAATGAATCGTCGTTCACATTCACGATCCCCATCACCAAGGGACGCCGGGGAAACGCAATCTTCCTCCCACGCAATCTCCAAATCACCTCCCCATTCCAATCCGCGATCCGCAATCCGCAATCCGCAAATCTTCCCCGGCCTGCTAACCTCGGCCCGAATCCGGTATCACCAGCAGGGCACGTGGACGCCGACCCGGACATTCCTTTCGTCAAGCTGCTCGCCGATCATCAGACGGTGATCCGCTCTTTCGTGATTTCCCTGCTGCCGGGAGCCCCCGGCGTGGACGACGTCATCCAGGAAACCAACGCGCTGATGTGGACGAGGCGCGCCGAGTTCGAGCCCGGCACGAATTTCCGGGCCTGGGCGCTCACCATCGCCCGCTATCAGGCCATGGCCCACTGCCGCGTGCTGAAGCGGCGGCGCTGGGTCACACTGGACAACGATGTGGCCGAGCTGCTGGCCGACGAGATCGAGGAGCGGCCCGATCACAACTTCATCGAGAAGCGGCTCGAAGCGTTGAGAACCTGCATCGAACGGGTGCGTCCGGAAGATCGTGACCTGCTCATGCAGCGCTATTGGCACAAGACCCGCCTGCAGGATTTCGCGGTGATCCACGGGCGTTCGCTGAGCGGCCTGAAAGTGCAGCTTTTCCGCCTGCGCGCGGTCCTGAAGCGTTGCATCGAGGAACAAATCCGGGAGGAATGCCGGTCATGAACTCCCGCCTCCCCACGCCGCGGCAGCTCGAACAACTCTTCCAGGATCTGGAAGACGGCGCCCTGAGCGCGGAAGACCATGCGTGGCTGATGGATCTGCTGCGGGAGAGGTCGGAAATCCGGGAGGCCTACCACGAGCACATGGCGCTCGCCACCGGACTGCATGAACTGGCGGAAGCCTGGGCGCCGGAGCACGAGGAACCCGCCCGGCCGAGCCCTGAAATCCTCCAGCGCCGGTCCTTGCGCAGATCCTTTTTCGCCGCCGCAGCGCTGGTCGCGCTGTTTGCCGTCGCGGGCAGCTTTATCGCCATCCGCGGCCGGATGCTGCCGCCGGTCACGGCCACCGCCGGGGCCGGGGCCGTCTGGCGCTTCGAAGACGGCGGCATCGGGAAAAAAGGCGATTTCCTCCCGGCGACACGGATCGCGGTAGACCACGGCAGCGTGGAAATCGTCACGCGAAGCCGCACGCGGATGCTGCTGGAAGGACCCGCCGTCTTCGAAATCCACGATCCGCGGCGGGTCAGTCTTTCCCGCGGCAAGGGCTGGTTCGATGTGGCCCCGGAAGACAAGGGATTCACCGTCCTGACCGGGCGGCTGCATGTGATCGATCTCGGCACACGCTTCGGCATTTCCGCCCTGGGGGCATCGGATCGGGTACAGGTGGAGTCAGGCAGCGTCCGGCTCGAATCGCGCTTCCCCGGCATCCCCCCGGCGGCATTGAAATCCGGCCAGGCCGTCGACGCGGATCTGGTCGGCCGGACCACCGCGGCGGACTACGACCCGGCGCTGTTCCTGCGCTCCCTGCCGACCAGGCCGGTGGCCATCCACTGGAGCTTCGACGAAGAAGGCGCCGACGGTTTTCCCGCCACGGCCACAGGTTTCGATCCGGCCCCCGTCCGCGTGTCGGGCTTCGGTTCCAAGCCCGTGGCGGCGCGGGTGGTGCCGGGGCGCTTCGGCTCCGCTCTGGATTTCACGGTGGGAGATTCCTTCGCGGAGAGCGATTTCCCCGGCATCTCCGGCTCCGGGCCCCGCACCGTGGCGCTGTGGATCAGGGGCAGGCCGATCGAGCGCCGCAAAACGAGCCGGTCCGTCGAATACACGCCGTCGGTCGTAAGCTGGGGCGATGACTCGATCCCGGGCGGCCTGTGGAGCGTGCGCGCCCACTGCATCTCGGGAATCGTCGGCACGCAATGGGCGGGCAACGGTTGGATGACTGCGGGCAAAATCGGCTCGCAGGACATCCTCGACGGCCGCTGGCACCACATCGCCTCCGTCTACACCGGCGCGACCGGTGCGGACGGCGACACGGAAATGGTCCGTCACTACATCGATGGCAGGCGGGTGGAAACCACCTACGTGGTGATGGGTCACGGCATCGACACGCGCGCCGGCGGGGCGGCGGCCTCCCTGCGGCTGGCATACGATGGAAGGCTTCCCGGTGGTCCCGGGAATATCCCGGTGATGTTGGACGAGCTTCACATCGTCCGTGCGGCCCTCAGCGACGAACAGATCGAAATCCTGTTCCGCGAGAACCGCATCGCCATGGAGGAGTGAACGGCGGCGGCGCGGATTTTTCTCGGAAATCCGGCTAACCATTTCCGCTCCGGGGTATTCCCCAACGCCGGTGTCCACCCGTGCCGGCGGAAAAAACCGATCCAACCCCGACAACCCATGAAATCCCCAGCCGCCGGCCTTTTCGCCGCCCTGCTCGCCATTCCCGCCCATGCCGCGGTGCTCGCCCACTATTCGTTCGATACGGATTATTCCGATTCCTCCGGCAACGGCCGCCATGGCTCGCTCACCGACGTGGGCACGACCGGCAACAGCGGCATCGTCACCACCTCGGGCGACCACGTCTTCGGCGGCGGCGCGATGAATTTCAGCCCAGACCGCGACTTCATCGACATTCCCGAAGCAACCTTCAGCTCGGGATCGCCCTACACCATCGCCTTCTGGGCGCGGAAAACCGCGGGCGACACCGGCGACCGCGCTCAATGGGACATGGTGATCGGCGACCGCAACAACACCAATTTCTTCATCGCCCTGGGCGACGTGAACGGTCCTACCGGCCTGCGTTGGCGCAGCTCGTCGAACGCCACGAACCGCCAGGCCGACTTCGCGGTGGCTAGGGACTACGACTGGCATCACTACGCGATCGTCGCCTCCGGCACCACCATCTCGCTCTATCTGGACGGCGAACTCTTCGACACGGCCACCGACAAATTGACCGGGTTCACCCTCAATACCATCGGCGAGGCCTACACCACCGCCGCCAACTTCCACTTTCACGGCCAGATCGACGAAGTGTGGGTCTTCGACGAGGCATTGGATGCCGGTGCGGTGTCGAACCTGCACGCCTTCAACTCGGTCATCCCGGAGCCCTCCGTAATCCTGATCTCCGCCACCGGCCTGCTGACGCTGCTCCGCCGCCGCCGCGTCGTGGCGATCTGAACCAACCGTCAAACTGCCGCGCGGGAGCGTTCCGCTTCTCCGCGCGGCGTCACCGCGTTTCATCGCATGCACTCTCTCCGCGCCATCCTGTTCGCCGGCCTGCTGCTTCCCCTGCCCTCCATCGCCGGGGTGTGGGCGCACTACTCCTTCGACACCGATTTCACCGACACCTCCGGCAACGGCCGGCACGGCTCTCTCACCGACGTGGGGGCCCCGGGGAACAGCGGCATCGTTTCCTCTGCCGGCGATTTCAAATTCGGCGGCGGGGCGATGAATTTCAGCGCCGACCGCGACTACATCGCCATCCCTTCGAAAACCTTCTCCTCGGGGGTTCCCTACACCATCGCCTTCTGGGCGCGGAAAACCGCGGGCGACACCGGCGACCGCGCGCTCTGGGACATGGTGATCGGCGAGCGCGACAACGCGAATTTCTTCATCGCCCTGGGCGACACCAACGGCGACGCCGGCCTGCGCTGGCGCAGTTCGTCGAATGCCGCGAACCGCCAAGCCGATTTCCCGATCCCGAAGGATCACGACTGGCGCCACTACGCGATCGTCGCCTCCGGCACCACCATCGCGATCTATCTCGATGGCGCGCTTTTCGGAACCGCCACCGACAAGCTGACCGGTTTCATCCTCGATACCATCGGCGAGGCCTACACGGCGGATAGGAACTTCAGCTTCCACGGCCAGATCGACGAAATGTGGATCTTCGACGAAGCGCTCGCCGCGGATGCCGTGGCCGCGCTTTACCAAACGAACGATCCCGGCGTGGCATCGGGTTATGCAGGCTTTCACCACCTTTACGACGGCGACTTCAGCGACAGCAGCGCCGGAGAGAACCACGGCACGCCGGCCGGCGGGGCCGCCATTACCACCGATCCCGGTGACATCGTTGCGGGCGCCGGCGCCCTTGCGCTCGATGGCACCGACAATTGCCATGTCACGCTTGCCACTCCGATCTCGTACGGGGCCGCCGACCCCTGGACCGCCGCTTGGTGGGCGCGCCGGACCGGCACGAACAAGGGCATGATCATGGGCCTCGCCGGCAACACCTCGGACTTCATCTGGCTCAACGACAACTTCAACGGCCTGCGCTTCCGCTCGTCAAATGCCGTCACCCTCGATTTCACCGCCCCGAAGGACACGCAACTCCACCACTACGCGCTGGTCGCCGATGGCGTGGGGAACCTCTCCCTCTATCTCGACGGCCAGCCGGCCCAAACTCTCACCGGTAACACCTCCTTCACCATCGACTCCATCGGCAAAGCCTACCCAACCACGTCCCTTCACTACAATTTCCAGGGCACACTCGATGAGATCCGCGTCGTGCCCACGGCCCTGAATGCGGCCCAGGTGAAGCAGATCTACGATGACGAAAAGCCGGATTCCGTTCCGTCGTCCGTCACCCGCATCCGCATCTTCCTGCTCGCCGGCCAATCGAATGCCGACGGCCGCGCGGTGGTCGAGGACCTACCGGCAGCTCTCCGGACGCCCCGAAACGATGTCGATTTCTATTACAAGACCGAAGGGAATCTCCCCGCGCTGACCACCCTGCGGCCGGGATTGAGCGAAACCACGCAATTCGGTCCCGAAATCCTGCTCGGCCACCGCCTTGCCGATCTGCATCAGGACGAGGAAGACACCCGGGTGGCCATCATCAAATACGCCAACGGCGGCACCAATCTCCATACCCAGTGGAAGGCCGGCGGCGACGGAACCACCTCCGGTGACGGCCCGGAATATGTGGTTTTCCAACAGACCGTGGCTTCGGGACTCGCGGCGCTGGCCGCGGCCCATCCGCTCGCCACCCTCGACCTTCAGACGATGGTCTGGATGCAGGGAGAAAGCGATGCCGTCGCCGGATCGTCGGCTCTCTATCAGGCCAATCTCGCCGCCTTCATCGCCGACGTGCGCGCGACCTACGGGGAATCGCTGCCCTTTGTCATCGGCCGCCTTTCCAGCAGGCAAACCGCCCTCGCCGCGGCTCATCTCGATCTCGTCCGCGCGGCCCAGAATGCGGTGGCCGCCGCCGACCGCCTCACCGCCGTCATCGATACCGACGATTTCGGCATGAAGACGGACAACCTCCACTTCGACGCGGCCGGCCAGCAGTCGATGGGCTCCGCCTTCGCCGCGGAAGCGGCCTATTACGCATGGATGGTCGATACCTTCACGCCCGAGGACATCGCCGCGGGCCTTGCGGAGCCGGACGCCGACCGCGACGGCGACGGTCAGTCCAATCGCGACGAATTCTCCGCGGGAACCGACCCGCTTGCGGCCACCTCCCTGTTCCGCGCCTGGTTCACGCCGACGGGATCCGGCACCGGCGAAATTTCCTATCCGTCCTCCGGCGCCCGGCTTTACCGCGTCGAGAAATACTCCGAAGGCCATGGCGCATGGGAAACCGAACTGCCCGCGGTCCGCGGATCGGGTGGCACGGTCATCCGGCCCGTGGCGACCCCGCAGCCCCGGGGGATCTACCGCGTCCGTTCCGAGCTGCCGTGAAAAACTGGGAGCGCGGAGCCCCGGCTCCGCAGAAGCACGAAGGCGGTCCGGCATGGCAATGCGGGCTCGAATGAGCCGCGAAGGATGGTTGGCAGTTCATGCGGAACTGGGCTCCGCGCCTCCAGGCAACGGCACGACAATGCGACGGCTGGAAACGGAGACCTCAAACGGGTCCTCACAGCCCCATCACCACCTCGCAATCCGGCAGAGCCTTCCTGAACTCTTCCACGGCGTCCGGCTCCACCTTCGTCTGCCACAAGTAGAGCTTCTTCAGATTCGGCAGCGAAGTCAGCTTCATCAGCCCTTCATTTCCCACCTGTGTGCCGTAAAGATTCAGCGACTCCAGCTTCGGCAGCTTCGCGAGAGCCTCCACCCCCGCATCGGTCAGCGCCGTTTCGGCCAGCCGCAGCGATTTCAACTCCACCGCACTGCTCAGCAACGCCGCCCCCTTGTCCGTGACCGTGGATGCGGAGAGGTCGAGAGAAACCACCGCCGGCAGCACCGGCGCCAGCTTCGCCAGATCGTCGTCGCCGAATTCCTTGCGCATGCTCACCGCCGTGAAGACCAGCCCGCTGGAAGTCTGTGACTCGAAATTCAGCGCGGCGGGGAATTCCTTCCTCAAGCGTTCCACCTCCGCCTTCACCGAGTCGCGTTTCGCCTCCTCCCGCTTCACCTCTTCCTCCGCGGCGGCCTTCTGCTGCGCCAGCACTTCGGGCGGCACCAGCTTGTCGATCGCCTCCTTGATCGCATCCGGCACTTCCACCTCGGCGAGCTTGGCGTCCTTCGGCGCTCCCTGATCGATCCACCATTTCAGGATCGCCACCTCGTGATCCTCAAGATCCGTTTTGTCCTCCGGCGGCATGTGCTCCTCGTCGTCCACCGGCAATTCGATCCGGACGATCATATTGCTGGCCTTCGAATCGCCGGGAATGATCCCATCGCCCTCCTTGCCGCCTTTCAGGAGCAGATCGTACTCCTCCATGCGATACCGCCCCTTCACATTCCTTTTGGCCTCGCTGTGGCAGGAATAGCATTTCTGGTCGAGGATCGGGACGATGATGTCAGCGTAAATTCCACGCTCGGACGGCGGCTTCACCACGATGGGAGCGGGGGCATCGGGTTCCTTTGGCTCGGTTACCGGCAGCCCGAGGACTTCCCGCACCGGGTTCGGCGCATAGTCGGTCAGATATCCGCTGCCATGTGTCAGCGAAGCGCCATCATGGCTGGCGAATCCCATCACCCCCGTGCTCGCCAGCAGCAGCAACCAGTAGAGGAATGCGCCCCGCCCACCCGCGACATCCACCCATACCTTCACGATGAAAGCCGCCACCGTGCCGCAGGCGAAAATGATGCCCCCATATAAATGCCGCTCCGCCAGATCCTTGTTGTAGTCCGGCATGCTGTAATAGAGCAGGAAGCCGAGCAGCGTCGCCACCACCGCCGACACGGCCGTGAAGAACATCGCCACCAGCGTGGAATTGCCCGATTTCTTCCGGGAAAACAACCGCCCCGTTTCCAGCAGCAGCACCAGCAGCAACATCCCGATCGGCAGATGCAGCACGACGGGATGGAAGCGGCCGAAGAACTTCACCAGATCAGGCATCCCGGCCTCCGGCGGCGGCCCGGCCCAGAATGGCAGCACGGCCAGAGAGGCGATGACCAACAGGCCAAAAAGCGTCAGGAATACGGCACCGGTCGCGGACCGGCGGGGTTTGTCGGATTCGGACATGGTCGGGTTTCCTTTACGGACGGATGCGGCGGATCTTCAACAGTTCCACTCGAAATTCGAGTACACTTGGCGCCCGCGGGCATTCACACATCCACCACCTGCCCGCCGGGCCGGCTGATTGGCTTCGCCTTCCGGCCGATGAATGGAAGGAAACGGCGGACATCGATGCCCAGCACCGCCATCGACTTGACGAAAATGGCAAGCGCCACGGCTTCATCGACCAAAAAAACCGGGTCCGGCACCCAGCCGAAAATCACATAGATCCCCGAAAAGAAGGCGAAAAACAAAGCGACGAGCTTTCTCACGCCCCATCATACGACACCCGCATCCCGAATCAAACACCAATCAGGGGCCTCAAGGAATCCACCGAATAATCCACTCACAACCCCAATTTCCCCAAAAATCACCCATTTTCACATATCAAACCGACCAAAAATCTCCAATTTCCCCAAAAAATCGCAATTTTTCGATTGAACCGAGCACAGGCCACTCCCATTTTTCGCCCCGCAACCCTATTTTCTCATGAACACGGAGAAACTCGACGGCGCACAAGCCCTCATCAAAACGCTCGATGACCTCGGCATCGAGTACATCTTCGGCTACTCCGGCGGCGCGGCCATTCCCATCTTCGACGCTCTCGAAACGGTCAAGACGAAGATGAAATTCATCCTCGTCCGCCACGAACAGGGCGCCGTCCACATGGCCGACGGCTACGCCCGCGCCACCGGCAGGCCCGCCGCCGTGCTCGTCACCTCCGGCCCCGGCGCCGGCAACACCGTCACCGGCCTCATGACCGCCATGATGGACTCCGTGCCGATGATCCTCCTCTCCGGCCAGACCGTCACCTGGATGCTCGGCAAGGACGCCTTCCAGGAAGCCGACATCTTCGGCATCACCATGCCCGTGGTGAAGCACAACTATCTGGTCAAAGACACCAACTCCCTCCCTCGCATCGCCCGCGAAGCCTACCATATCGCCACCACCGGCCGCCCCGGCCCGGTGCTCATCGACATCCCGAAGGACATCTCCCAGAGCCCCTTCACCGGCGACATGAACCCGCCCTTCAACCTCCCCGGCTACGACCCGGGCGGCGCATTCCAGATCGACAACCAGCAGGTGAAGGAAGCCGCCGCGCTCATCGCCAAGGCGAAACGCCCCGTCATCCTCGCCGGCCAGGGCGCCATGATCGCCCGCGCCGACAAGGAACTGCGCCACCTCGCCGAAACCCTCAACGCCCCGGTCACCACCACCCTGCTCGGCAAGGGCGTCTTCCCCGAGACGCACCCCCTCTCCCTCGGCATGCTCGGCATGCACGGCACCGCCTATGCCAACAAGGCGATGATCGAGTGCGACCTGCTCATCAACATCGGCTCCCGCTTTGACGACCGCATCATCGGCCAGCCGGCGAAATTCTGCAAAGACGCCAGGATCATCCACATCGACATCGACCCCGCCGAGGCCAACAAAATGATCCGGCCCGACATCATGATCGTCGGCGACGCCAGGGCGGCCCTCGCTGAGATCAATGAAAAGATCGGCCCGCTCGAAACCTCCGAATGGCTCGCCAAGCTCGACGGCTACAAGAAAAAGTACCCGCTCACCTACAAGAAGCAGGGCGGCCTGCGCATGCAGCAGGTCATCGACGAACTCTACGAACTCACCCAGGGCAAGGCCATCGTCTCCACCGACGTCGGCCAACACCAGATGTGGGCCGCCCAATTCTACAAGAACAGCGAGTCCTTCCACTGGCTCTCCTCCGGCGGCGCCGGCACCATGGGCTTCGGCTTCCCCGCCGCCATCGGCGCCCAGCTCGCCCACCCGAAGAAAACCGTCATCTCCATCTCCGGCGACGGCGGCTTCCAGATGACCCTCTTCGAACTCGCCACCGCCCAGCTCCACAAGCTGCCCATCAAGATCGTCGTCCTCAACAACCACTACCTCGGCATGGTCCGCCAGTGGCAGGAACTCTTCTTCGAAAACCGCGAAAGCGGCGTCGATCTCTGCGGCAACCCCGATTTCTGCAAACTCGCCGCCGCCTACGGCATCCCCAGCGTTTACATCAAACGCCCCGCCGACGTCACCCGGCAGATCGAAAAAGCCCTCGCCTACAACGACGGCCCCATCCTCATCCACGCCGAATGCGTGAAGACCGACAACGTCTTCCCCATGATCCCCGCCGGCGCCGCCCTCGAAGACATGATCACCGAGGCCCCGAAGACCAAGATGGCCAAGCCCGTCGGGTCAACGTGATGGGAAAGTGCCGAGTGATCAGTGAAACAGCCTTTTTCACTCAAACCGCCCACAAATCACCGGCTCACCCCACCCGCCCGCACCGCCCTACCCCTCCGAATCCAAATGCCTTTCCACTGATCACCGATCACTGATCACTCGGCACTTCCCGCCATGCCCCACACCATCACCACCACCGAACAACCCGGCCCCGCCCTCACGCCCCGCCGCGGCGCGATGCACACGCTCTCCATCCTCGTCAACAACGAGCCCGGCGTGCTCATGCGCATCTGCCAGGTCTTCTCCCGCCGCGGCTTCAACATCGACTCGCTCGTCGTCTCCGAAGGCCGCAACGCGAACTTCTCGCGCATGACCATCGGCATCAGCGGCGATCCGCAGGGCCTCGACCAGATCATCAAGCAGGTCTCCAAGCTCATCGACGTCATCCACTGCTTCGAGCACACCTCGGCCGAATCCGTGACCAAGGAAATGATCCTCATCAAGATCAAGTGCTCGCCGGCCGACCGCTCGCAGGCGCTCCAGATCACCGAGCACTTCGGCGGCAAGACCGTGGACCTCACCCCGGCCTCGATGATCGTCATGATCACCGGCGACAGTCCGAAAATCGACGCCGCTGTCGGCATGTTCTCGCAGTTCGAAATCATCGAGACCGTCCGCACCGGCAAGGTCGTCATGGCCCGCGGCGAGCAGGCGACGTAAGGAAATCTCTGCGTTGCGCCTCCATCGTCTTCATCCCCATCGGTCCCATTCGCCCCATCGGCGCGACTACCTTTTCCAGTCTCCCAAAAATCGGACTTCCGACAAAATTGTCACGGACTTCCTCTCGAAAAGAGGAATGGTCCGCGATCTGCTGCTTGCGCTCACCTGCGAAATCGACTATTCGCCGGACTGCTCGAACTCAAAACCGGAATTCTCCAATGAAAAAAATCATCCCCCTTATTGTCGGAGCCGTAGCTCTGACAAGCATCAACGCATCCGCCGTGGTGCTTGCGGAGTGGACTTTTGAAAGCCCCACCACACCGGCGGATCTCGCGAACAGCGCCACCGGTCCGACCGTCTCGGCCAGTTCGGGAACGGGTTCCCTCTTCGGAGTCCATGTTTCCGCTGACAGCGATTGGTCGACTCCGGTTGGAAATGGCTCCGCTGAATCCTATTCCGTGAACACTTGGACCGTCGGCGATTTCTTCCAATTCTCCACGGAACTTCCCTCGGATTTCGACCTCTCCACGGGCATCACCGTCGCCTTCGACCATATCAGCAGTGGCACAGGACCTGCCCAATTCGAATTCCAATATAGCACGAACGGCATTCTCTTCACTATCGGCGGGAGCTACACCGTCCTGGCCAATGCTTCCCCCAATACTTGGACTTCGGGCACACCGGTCCCCGCAGCTTCCTATTCGTTTACGATCAATCCGGCAATCGCCATCGTCGATTCGGCGCCCATCTATTTCCGGCTTGTCATGGCGGGAACCACCAGCGCCAACGGTGGAACCGTCGCAGCGGGGGGAACGAGCAGAATCGACAACGTGTCCGTCTCCATCGTCCCCGAGCCCAGCGCCGCCGCACTCGGCGCCTTGGGTCTCCTTGGCATCCTGCGCCGCCGTCGCGCCTGAATCGGCTCTCGCTTTCCTCTCAATAAGCCCGGGCGCCTCACGGCCCCGGGCTTTTCCATTCCCGTGGAGGAATGGCTGCATCATTTCGCACCACAATCCATGGATTTCCTGCGATTTCCGGGCGAATGAATCCGTAGGAACAAGGCACATGCGGAGAACTCTCCATACTTTCCTGACCGGCCTTGTCCTCGCAACCGCCTCCAATGCCGACCCCGCCTCGCTCGACGCCCGCTGGAAAAACGAGGTCCTCCCCCTCATGGAGACCTACTGCTACGACTGCCACGGCGATGGCCTCAAAAAAGGCGAACTGGCCATCGACCGCTACGGCTCCATCGCCGAAATGCAGCGGCACCGCGATGTCTGGAAGCGCATCCGCGACCACATCCGCCACCAGCTCATGCCGCCGATCGACGAGGACCAGCCCTCCGGCGAAGAGCGCCAAGAAATGATCTCCTGGATCGACGACGCCGTCTTCCCCGTCGACCCCGACAACCCCGACCCCGGCCGCGTTACCCTGCGCCGCCTCAACCGCATCGAATACCAGAATACCCTGCGCGACCTCCTCGGCGTGCCCGTCGAGGTCATCGACCTCATCCCGCCCGACGACTCCGGCTACGGCTTCGACAACATCGGCGACGTCCTCACCCTCTCCCCCTCCCACCTCGAGCGTTACCTCGAAGCCGCCCGCGTCTCCCTCGACCGCGCCGTCTTCCCCGGCGGCATGCCCCGCCTCGAGACAACCATCAGAGGTCGCGACCTAAAAGGCTCCGGACACCGTTCCGGAGACGGCCACTACCTCTCCACCGAAGGCGAAGTCACCGCCGAATTCCGCCCCACCCGCCCGGGAAAATACCGCATCGCCATCACCGCCTCCGGCACCCTCGGCGGCGACGAACCTCCGCAAATGGAACTGCGCGCCGACGGCGAAATCCTCCACGCTTTCAAGGTCGAAGCTCCCCTCGACCAGCCGCGGGAATACGCACACGAAATCCATTTCGACCACGACCGCCCGCTGCGCCTCGGCGCCGCCTTCACCAACGATTACTACGATCCCGAACACCCCGATCCTTCCCGCCGCGACCGCAACCTGATGGTCCGCCGGATGAAAATCACCGGTCCCCTCGACGGGCCGCCTCCTTCCCATCCCCCAAGCCATCGCCGCATCTACCTCCCGCGCGAGGACGGTGAAAGCGATGAAGCCCACACCCTGCGCATCCTCAAGAATTTCGCCCGCAAAGCCTTCCGCCGCCCAGGCCGCGAAGGCGAAGTGGAGCGCTACCTGCAACTCGTCGAACTCGCCAAAACCCAGGGCGACAGCCGCGACCACGGCATCCGCCTCGCCCTGGAAGCCATGCTCGTCTCCCCCGCCTTCCTCTACCGCGAGGAACCGCAGCCCGACCCCGACAAAACGGACGCCATCCACCTCATCGACGAGCACGCCCTGGCCACCCGGCTCGCCTACTTCCTCTGGAGCACCATGCCCGACGACCGCCTCAGCGGCCTCGCCGATCGCGGCCAGCTTCGCAAGAACCTCGACGGCGAAATCGAGCGCATGATCCGCCACCAGCGCTTCAACCAATTCGTCTCCAACTTTACCGGCCAATGGCTGCGCCTGCGCGACGTCCCCTCCTCCCAGCCCGCGCGCCGCTTCTTCCCGGACTTCAATGCAGGTCTCCGTTTCGACATGCGGCGCGAGACCGAAATGCTCTTCGAGCACATCATCCGCGAAAACCTGCCCGTCACCACCCTGCTCGACGCCGACTTCACCTTCCTCAACGGCCCCCTCGCCAAACACTACGGCGTCGAGGGCGTCGAAGGCCGCGACTTCCGCAAGGTCGGGCTTCAGGACAGCCGCCGCCGCGGCATCCTCGGCCACGGCTCCTTCCACCTCCTCACCTCCTACCCGCTGCGCACCTCCCCCGTCCTGCGCGGCAAATACGTCCTCGAAAACCTCCTCGACACCGAGCCGCCCCCGCCCCCGCCGAACATCCCGCAGCTCGAACCGCCCTCCCGCCACGGCGCCCACGTCAGCCTGCGCGAACAAATGGAGCGCCACCGCGACGACCCTTCCTGCGCCTCCTGCCACAAGCTCATGGACCCCATCGGCTTCGGCCTCGAAAATTTCGACGCCACCGGCGCCTGGCGCGACAAGGAAAGGGATCAGCCTATCGACGCCTCCGGCGAACTCATCAGCGGCCGCAAATTCGCCGGCGTCGAGGAACTCCGCGACATCCTCCTCACCGACCACCGTTCCGACTTCCACCGCTCCGTCGCCTCCCGCCTGCTCACCTACGCCCTCGGCCGCGGCCTCGATTGGTATGATAAACCTGCCATCGATCGCATCGTATCCGAAACCGAAGCCGCCGGCGGGGGTTCCCATGCCATGCTCCGCGCCGTCATCCAGGCCGTCCCTTTCCAATATCGCCGGGGAGATTCCTGAATCTCCCATCTTCCATCCACCATCCGCCGTCTCCAGTCATGACCCCGCGCCGCACTTTCCTCAAAAGCATCGCCGCCACCCTCGCCGTGCCGGCCTTCCCGTCGTTGCAGGCCGCCCAGGCCGCCGCGAAGGCCGCGTCCCCCACCCGCATGGCCTTCATCTACATCCCGAACGGCGTCAACCTCGACCTCTGGCAGCCCACCGGCAAGGGCAGGGACTACGCCATTTCCAAGACCCTCGAACCGCTCGCCGGCCTGCGCGACCAATTCTCCGTCCTGCGCGGTCTCGACCACGACAAAGCCTTCGCCAACGGCGACGGCGCCGGCGACCACGCCCGGGCGAACGCCACCTTCCTCACCGGCTGCCAGGCCCGCAAAACCGCCGGCTCCGACATCCAGGTCGGCGAGTCCGTCGACCAGATCGCCGCCAAGCAGATCGGCCACCTCACCCGCCTGCCTTCGCTCGAACTCTCCACCGACCCCGCCCGCTCCTCCGGCCACTGCGACTCCGGCTACTCCTGCGCCTACCAGTTCAACCTCGCCTGGATCAACGAATCCACCCCCGCCCCTGCCGAGCGCGACCCGCGCCTCGTCTTCGAGAAAATGTTCGGCTCCGGCAACGAAAACGAAGACGCCCGCCGCCGCGCCTACCGCAAGAGCATCCTCGACTTCGTCATGGACGACGCCAAGCGCCTCCAGAACCGCCTCGGCTCCACCGACCGCGGCAAGATGGAGGAATACCTCACCGCCGTCCGCGACATCGAGCTGCGCATCGAGCGCGCCGAAAAATTCCGCAAGGAAGTCCCCGAGGACAAACGCCCCAACGGCGTTCCCGCCGGCTATGGCGAACACATCCGCATGATGTTCGACCTCATGCACCTCGCCTTCCAGACCGACACCACCCGCGTCTCCACCTTCCTGCTCGCGCACGATGGCTCCAACCGCACCTTCCCCGAAGTCGGCGTCCACTCCGCCCACCACGAAATCTCCCACCACCGCAACGACCCGCAGCTTCTCGAGTCCATCGGCAAGATCGACCGCTTCTACGTCGAGCAGCTCGCCTACTTCCTCCAGAAAATGCGCGACACCCCGGATGGCGAAGGCGCCACTCTGCTCGACAGCTCCATGATCGTCTACGGCGGCGGCATCGGCGACGGCAACCGCCACAACCACGACGACCTGCCCGTCCTCCTCGCCGGCCACGGCGGCGGCACCCTCAAGCCCGGCCGCCTCATCGAAGCCCCGAAGGGCACCCCGATGACCAACCTCTATCTCTCCCTCCTCGACCGCATGAACGTCAAGGCCCGCCGCATCGGCGACTCGACCGGCGTATTCGAGAAGGTATGACGGAACGGCGCAATCCGCAGCTTCTGAAAATCAAACATCGGAGATCATCTCTGATGGCGAAGAAATATATTGGCGTTGAGAACTCCCCTTCCAAACACTACGCAAAACCCTGATCCCAATAATTCGAATCAATTTCAACTCATTGAAAATCAATATTCAAATCTAAAGAATCGCCTTTTATTCCGGTTATTTGCGGTTGAATTGATTCCCTTTCCGTCAGACTATTTCTACTGTTCGGCAAAAGCATACCGTATGAAAACAATGTGCACGTTACTGTTGAGCCTCAGCCTTACATTGTCCGTGATTGCAAAGGAGAACATCGTCTACGACGACGGAACGGGAGCACAGATTTCATTTTGTCTGCCAATTCAGGACACTTCGAATGGCGCGCCGGTCGTTTACAACACGTTCCGTATCTCCATCGTCAAAGACGACAAGTTCCTCCTGTGTGCTGACCTTGCAGGGAGAACAAGCGATGACGGGAAGTTCTTCCGTGGGAAGATTATTATTCCGTCCGAGTTCGTGCGTTCAGCGGAGATTCTGTTGTTGAGTAGTCCGCCCAACTCAACACGGGCTGTGAACAAGAAGCTCATGGTGAGAGATTTTAAGAGACTCAAGAGAGCGAAGAGTTGGACTGAGCAAGAATGAGTGCCGAACAAGATTAGATGAGAAGGCAGTGAACGGTCCTGCTTAAAGGACGGGATAGACTTCCACTGCCATGAACAGCATCATCCCATCCATCACCATCGGCCTCGACCTCGGGGATAAAAAGCACGCCATCTGCGTTCTCGACTCCGCCGGGAACATCATCGACGAGCGTTCCATCACGAATCATCGCGAGAGTCTCCGCAGGCTTTCCCTCAAATACCCCGGCGCGCGCATCGCCCTGGAAGTCGGTTCGCACAGCCCGTGGACCAGCCGCTTTCTCGCCTCCCTCGGCCACGAGGTGCTCGTCGCCAACGCCCGCAAGCTGCGCGCCATCTACGCCAATCATCGTAAAAGCGACCAGACCCGACGCACGCATGATCGCCCGGCTCGCCCGCGTTGACCCCGCGCTGCTCCACCCCATCCAACACGGCAGCGAGCGATCCCAGCGCGATCTCCTCCAGATCAAGCTGCGCGACAACCTCGTGCGCCAGCGGGTGGACATCATCAGTTCGATCCGCTTCACCCTCAAAAGCCTCGGCATCCGCTTGCCCTCTCCGAACACCGCCTGCTTCGCCAAGCGCTGCCGCACGCTGCTGGAAAGCGACCACGCCGAAACGCTCGCCATGGTCGAGCCTTCCCTGCAGGTCATCGACCTGCTCACCCGGAACATCCGCGAACTCGAACGCCGCATCGAAGCGCTCTGCGGGGAACGATACCCCGTCACCGGACGCCTCCGTCAAATCCCCGGCGTCGGGGCCATCACCTCGCTGGCCTTTGTGTTGACCATTGGCGATCCGCGGCGCTTCGACCGCAACCGCGACGTCGCCTGCCGCTCCCGTTCGGCCTTCGTCGCGTTCCCCGCGGTGTCGTAACAAAAAGCGTCCCCCGCATCGATCTCCACCAGATCGTGGATCAGCAGCATCCTCATCACCCGGTCGAGGGGGGAGGGCTTCAAGGGGAGCTTACCGCCGAGAAACGGTAGAACTTGCGCTCGTCGGATTCCGGAACCGTGACCTCGAAAACCACGGAGTCGCGCGCCAATCCGCTGTGGATCTGGTTGGCCACGGTGGAGGCATGCGTCACCCACGCTCCACCGCCCACCCGCTCGGCGAGGACGGTCCAGAGCCCGGTGGAAAGATCACTGGTGGACTCAAGACGCAAGATGACATCCACCACGCCGGACGCGGCAACCTGGGACTCAAGGCGTAGAATCTTCTGCGCGCCCGATGGCCTTGCCTCCGTCACTACAAGCGGCGCAATCACATCGCCAGGATTTTTCGGACCTGTGCCCAGGGCGGCCTCAAGCAAATTTGCCAGGCCGTCGCGGTCCGGATCGCCATCGGGACCGCTGATCCCGGGATCGGCAAGTTCGGCGGTGCTGAAAGACGCGGCACGCCAGGCGGCGAAATCCGCAACGCCGGTGGGGAATCCGGTATAGGAAACCTGATCGACCCACCCGCGGTCTTCGCCTTGGGCGGAACCGCTGCTCTTCGAGTAACGCCAAGCAACGGTGTGCACGCCTCCCGGGATGGCGACCGTCACCTCCCCCCATGAGGTCATGCTGGTGCCAGAAATGGCTCCGGGCTGCACCACATTGTCGATCAGGAGGGCAAGCGTGTGAACCCCGGGCCGGGAAGAAACCCTCCACCGGAAGGT
Organism: Haloferula sp.; assembly: GCA_037190465.1. GTDB lineage: Bacteria > Verrucomicrobiota > Verrucomicrobiia > Verrucomicrobiales > Akkermansiaceae > Haloferula. The sequence goes on from JBBCJF010000018.1 coordinate 220,067, forward strand.
CAGCGTCCCGGGCCCGGTGAGCGTCGTGGAAAGCACGGCACTGGTATTGTTTCCGATGGGAGGTGAGGATGCGGCGGAGATCCCGTCGTGGCTCCGGCGATATTGCCCGTACCATGCGCCGGCCCCCGAAGTGTTCCACACGACGCCGGCCGGGGTATCCAGCGCGCGCCCGAGCGGGACCTCGAAGATCGCCTCGGCCGCGATGTTCGCCTGGATGGCGAAACTGATCTCCGGCTCGGTACTCCCGTGCAGCGGGTGACCCGGAATGCTCCATTGGTGGAACGAGTCGCCTGCCGCGGGAGCAGCCGTCAGGGTGACGATCGTGTCGCGGGGATGCGACTGCAGCCCGGGCGAAACGGAGGCGCTGCCGCCGAGGGCGGTGACAGAAACAAGATATCGCACCGAGGAAGCGTCGGTCGGGTCGGTCCCGTTGAGGTACTCCTGGAGGTTGGTGCTGCCGTCGTTGTCGGGATCGGATGTGGCGTTGTAGCGGGTGTGGGAGGAGAAGTACTGGCGCTCCCACGCATCCGGGATGCCGTCTCCATCCTCATCCTCGGTCTCCGCGTTCACCCCTTTCATGGTGATGACGCTTTCGATGCCGGCGCCGGTGGTATTCGACAGCAGGATGTAGTAATCCTGGCCCGGGACAAACGGCCATGAAGTCGTGAGAAGGCGATTCACGCTCACCGAAGCGGGCAGCGATCCGGCGCTTTGATAGTGGGATACGACCGATGCGGACGGCTCCGGCGGCGCTCCCTGCTCAAGCTTGACGCGCACCCCGACAGCGCTTTGCACGCAGTCGAATTTCACCCGGGTTGCTTCCGCGGGAACGTGGAAGCGGATGAGCCTGCGGCCGTTCGGCGGCAGGTTCAGCGTGACGCTCCCGGTGTCGTATTCCATCTCGGCATCAATGACGACCTCGGCCGGGGAAATCGAGGAGGATACATCGAAGGCGCCTCCGGAAGCACCGTAAAAGCCGAGATAATAGGTCGCGCCGGGCCGCAGGGGAGGGACCGCCAGGGCGGCGGTTCCCGGAGCGGGCGCACGCACGTAGGCGTCGCTTGCGACCGCGTTGCGGGCGTCCGTCCCCCAATCGTTGAAGATAATGGTGTTCGCCGAGGTGGCGTTGTTCCTGACATAGGAGAAGGGTGGGAGCGTGTCGCGGATGTAGAGCTGGGCGGTGCCGTGAAGACGGGTGAAGGAAGGCATCCATCGCTCCGGGATGCCGTCATGAGGAATGACGACCCGGTAGTACCGCCAGTCGCGCTCCGCAAGATTCTGACCGGTGATCGGTTCCGCGGTGGTGAGATCGATATCGGTGACAACGCCGGAGTGCGCCTTGAGGCGGTAGCGGCTGGATGTGCGGACGGACCCGACGGGGTCGGACTTCACGCCGATGTACCATCGGCCGGGCTTGAGCCTTGTTGGCTGGGCGGTGGTGTTGCTGATCTCGGAGAAATTCCCCGCTTCGGAATCCTCGCTGATCATTTTATACTGATAGAGGATGTCGCTGCTCGAGATTCCCCTGTGATCCGTGGTGGGTATGCCGCCGTGGCGGACGTAGACGTTGGGATTGCCGTTGGAGGCTTCCAGCACCAGACGCATGAGGCCGAGATTATCCCCGGGCACGTCGAGGGCATAGAAATCCCAATGATCCTGGCGCAGTTCACGGCTGACGCCGACACCGTCCGGGGCGCCGGGGCTCGAATCGCCGGCGTGAGCGTTGAACTCGGCAGGCAGGCTCCACGGCGCCGCAGTGAGCGATACAGGTTCGCTGCGGATCGCATAGTCCGTGGTCCCGACTCCCTCGACCTCGATGAACCAGTTCATCCCAAATGTCAGCAACGGCGGTACAATGAGCGCGGTGCGGCCGCTCATGGTGACCGGCGCCGTTCCGCTGAACTCGCTTTCCGACCGATAAAAGCGGACGATCGGGGAACCTTCGTCCAGGGTGACGAGCCAGCCGAGGACTTGCTCGCCCTCGATCTGCGGCGGAATGGTGACGCGATAGAAATACTTCTCCTTGTCGGCGAGGCTGCGCGCGTCGGTATGCGAGAAGCCGTTGCTTTCGTTGAGCGAGGCGGAGAAGTTCAGCGGCGACGGCTTGAGGATATTGACCGAAAGGATGGCGGAAGCCGGAGCGAAGGCGGACGGCAGGGTGCCTCCGGCGCGCACCGCGACGGTATAGGTGCCCGCAGCCGGATTCGGCAGGGTGACAATGGCCTTGTCTTTCCTGAGAGCGCCGGAGGACTGCCCGCCAAAGACTCCGTAGCTTTCGCTGATGGCCGGCGCCGGCGGACGGAAGCCGGGAATCACGGCAATGGACGCGTCGCCAGTCCGGTCGTTGAGGCGGAACTGGAGATTGGTGATGTTTTCCGGCACGTTGACGGTGAAAAATTTCACCTCCGCCGGTTCAAGAGCGATGGGATGGGACAGGCCGCTTTCCCCAACCTCGCCAAGAGGAGCGGCGGTGATGGGTCCGAGATTGGTAATGACCGCTGCCGCCGGACCGCTGCCGAGGGTTTTGGAGGCGAGCGAGGGATTCTGGCCTTCACTGACAACCGCGAGATAGTAGTCGCCGGGAGCGAGGTAGTCCTCACCGTTTTTTGGAAGCAGGGTGAAGCGCTCGTCGCCGGCTTTCTGGATGTGGACGCCTCCGCTTTGATCGGGATAGGCTGAGCTTCCCGTGGCATTCACCGTGTCGGGGATGTGATCCTTCCTCACGCGCAGGGTGAAATCTCCCATGATGTTGGTCAGCGAAACCGCCCAGCCCCGGCTCTCCGCAGGAACGGAAATCTTGTAAACCGCAGGCATGCGCGGATCCTCGATCTCCACCGGAACAGCGATGCCGGTTTCGTTCAGCTCCCGGACCGGAATGGTGTACCCCTCGCCGAAGGCGAAAGTCCGCAATGTGAATGAGCGCGGCGAAACCAGGGTGGTGCCGCGGTTGTCGACGCCGATGTAGTATGTCCCGGGCTCCAAAGGCCGGCCGCGCGCGGCCACGAAATACTGCTGGAGGCGCTCCCTCTCCGACGTTCCCCCTGGACCGGGAACATAACGGTGCTTGGTGTAGTCCTCTTCCTGCCTCCACTGCGCCAGAGACGGCCATGCAGTCGCGGAAGAGTTGACCGCGGCTCCGCTCGGCGACTCGACGGGATGGTCGCGCCGGACGGTGATGTTCGGCTTTCCGGCCTGCGGATGATCTTCGATTCGGACGCCCCAGGCTTTCCATGAAGGATCATCGGGCACAATGACGCGGAATTGCAGGATGTCCGTATGCTCTCCGGCATTGGTGACGGTGAAGCTCTCGCCATCGAACCGGAGTGTGGGGATTTCGGAGCCGGAATCGATCAGCTTCACCCCGAGGATGCCGGTGGCCACCGTGTAGTTGCTGCCGGACGCCGTGGACCGGACGACAATACGGTAAGTTCCCGGCGTGGCTTGATGGACGATCTGCCCGCCGGTGTTATCGGAAGAAGAGTACAGCGATGCCAGCCCGCCGGAAAAGCCGTCGCTGCCCGGCCCCGGCGGAACCGGAAGGGAGATGCCATCCGGCCCGTCCAGGCGCGCTGAAAAATTCGACCGGCCGGAGAAACGGCTGATGGAGATGACAAATCCATAAGGCGTCTCGCCCTGCGAGCGCTCCGGTACGGTGAACTCGTAGGCGGCGATTTCCGCGGGACCGAGAACATACGGCATCAGTGTTTCGCTCTCGATGCCGATGGGTTCGATCGCGGTTGCGGGCACTTCACCGCGGGTGGTGAGAATGAGATCACAGGGCGCAGCGCCGGTTTGGCTGGAGGTCGGCGCCGCGCCGAGAGAAGTCACGGCGAGATAGTAATCCCCCGGTTCCAAAGTCCCGGCGGAGGTGGTGGGCAGCAGGGCGAAGTGGTCCGTCTTGCCCAGGATTTTCACGGACTGACCGCCCTTGGTGTAGGGATTGCCGCCGGTGTCGAAAGACGGCACCCGGTCCTTGCGGAGGGCGACCATGCCGTCGGCGCCGGCGGGCATGCCGCCATCGAGTTGAAAGCGCCAACTGTCCATCCCTGCCGGCAGGGTCACCTTGTAAAAGCGGAGATCGCGTTCCGCGAGTGCGGGAATCTGCTCGGGTGCGGCGGTGCTGTCCGGCTGGATCGCCGTCAGATCGTAGTCAAGGTCCTCTCCGATGGCATCCACCCGGATCGTGTAGCTCATCGACGCGGCGGCGGGATTGCTGACCGTGTTGACGCTGGAATCCTTGGCCACCCCGATGATGTAGCTGCCAGGGCCCATTGGCGCTCCGTATGCGCACAGGAAGGACCGGCCCGCGACGACCGATCCAGCGGAATTTTTCCCGATACCTGTGAAATCGCCGGCCTGATACCACTGGGTGTTGTCGGGCCACGCGGGACTGTCGGACCCGAAGCCGCTGGTGGTCGTGAAGTCCTTGGGCAAGGTCGTTCCTTTTCGGATCACCATGCGCGGCAGGCCGGAGGTCACGTTGCGCAGCGTCACATACACTCCCTTGACCGTCTCGCTCTCCGGCACATCGAGCGTGAAATACTGCCAGCTTTCCGCCATCTGATCGGTGATGGTGTGGGATTTGACAGGCCCGCCGACCTGAAGCGCGGGAAAATCATTCACCACCCGGAAGTTCAACGTACCGGCGCCTTGCGGGAAATTCGCACCCACGGCATTCGCCCGGACCACTACGGTGTATTCACCGGCTTCAGGCTGGTGGGAAGTGAGCAGGACCGGATGGTTCGGCGATGCCTGACCGCCGACCCAGCCATAACCGTTGTTGCCCGAGGTGCTCGCGGGAAAGGGCTTCGGGATCGCGGTTCCCCGGATCATCGAAATGCCGGGATTTCCTTCCCTGTTGGTGATGAAGGCTTCAAGCTGCCTCACTCCGGCCGGAACCGTCACGCGATAGACCGCCAGTCCTCCGCCGGCCAGATCGAAGTCAATAGCCACCGGAGAGTCACCCAGCCCACCGAGGTGCGTGACCGGAACCTCAGTGGACACCCGGAACACTCCCGAAGCCGGCATTTCGCCAAGCCCCGTCGTCGTGGGCGAGTCGCCCTCGCTGACCACCGCGGCGAAATACGTGCCCGGTGCCAGGAAAGCCTGACCGTCCTCCGGCAGCAGGATGAGGCTCTCGGATCCGGGCCTCTTTTGCCGCTTGCCGCCCTGAACTCGTTCCGACCCGCTGATTTCACCCACAAAAGCGGTGGGATAAAAGTCGGGCAGCGAATCCCGGCGGACCTGGAACAACAGATCTCCGGCATTCGTGTCGAGCCGCAGCTCCCACGCGGATAACTGCGCCTCCGGCGGCACCGTCATGCTGAAAAACCGGAAATCCCGCGGTCCCAGATTGGTCACCGTGGCCGTGCCGGCCATCGGGTCCAATGGAGTTACGGGGATGGAGTAGCCCTCGCCGATGCCCCGGCTCCTCAAAACATAGGAAACCGTTTTCGGCACCCCGGCAGGCGGTTGGGCGGCTCCCACCAAAACCCCCACATAGTAGGTGCCCGGCTGCAAGGGCCGCTTGGGGCCCTTGGCAGCGAGAAACTGCCGGCCCGTTGCATCCACCCCATCGTGATTCCGCATCTGCGCGGTGAAATCGTCCGTTTGCGACCATCCCGCGCCGGACGGCCACGTATCCTGATGCGGTGCGACCGTCCCGGCACTTGTGGGAGCGGGGGGCAGGCGGTCCCGCCGCACCGAGATTTTCGCCGTGGTCTCCCCTTCCACCCCGGTGATGTCCACATGCCATCCCAGCAATGCCGCGTCCTCCGGCACATTGATCCGGAAATAGCGCCATTCGCCTTCGATCTGGTCCGTCACGGCCGTCTCCATCCCGTCAAACACACCGGTTCCGGCAACGATGTCGCTCAATCTCAGGGTGAAATTCCCTAGCGCCAGATTTGGTTGATAAACCCCGACATACCAAATGTCAGCCTCATGATCGACCCGCTGGAGGATGCCGTTGGCGCTCGAGAAATCCGCATGCCGCACGGTGGACGTGGAAGTCGCCCCGTTGATCCTCTTTTTCCAGGTGCCGGGAGCGAGAGCGCGGCGGATCGCGATTTCGGTTCCCTGAGGAGCATTCTCCAGATTCAACTGCCAGCCCAGTGTCCCGAGCTGGGAGGCGATGTCCGGCACCCGGTAGTAACGCCAGCCGCTGCGCTCCGGCTGGTCGTTGCTCACCGCCGACCGGTAGCCGAGATCGGTGATCACGGGCGTGCCGGACTTCAAATTCACCCGGTAGGGTCCGGCGCCATACACGGTGACGAACCACGTGCCATTGGCGAGTTCCGGCGAGACGAGCGTGATGCTATCGTCCACCTCGCCCTTGGCTTCGCTGAAGGCATCGTTGTCCGCCTCGGCCGGCACGGTCTGTTTGCGAACGCAGATGTTCGGATCCCCACCCACCCGCTCCAGGCTGAGATCCCAGATCACCTGTTCCGCCGGGACCTCCACGCGGAACACGCGATAAGGCGGCGAGTCGGCTACCACGATATCCTCGACCGTCCCGTCGAAGTCCATGTCCTCGATCCGCTGGATCCTGGAATCCATCGAATAGCTGGAGCCCGGTTCTCCCAGAACGCTCACAAAATAACTGTCGGAGCCCTGGCCGAGGTAGGGAGGCACCAGCAGCAGACTTCCGTTTTGCCTGCGGTCGGCCACCGGAGTGGTCCTGAAAAGCGCCGGCACGTAATTCTTGCGCACACCGATCAAATTCTCCGCGCCATGCATCCACAGCGACCACGCCGGCACGTTCGGCGGCAGGGTCACCTTGAAAAAGGCCACCCCTTCAGGCCCCATGGTCTGCCCGGTCACCCCGCCGTTCCGGACGTCTTCTCCGATATTGAACGCCCCGTCGCCATTGGCATCGGTAAAGGGAAGCATGCCAAGGTCCTTCACATAAGGATCGCCGGACGCCAGAGACCACCCGTTGTCATCGCCCGTGGCCTCCACCAGGACGTACCAGCTTTCGCCCGCGGCGAAGTCGGAGTCGCTCAGCACAATCGCATCGCTCCCGGTTCGCGCGGATGAACGGGTCCAAGGCAGCCCCGGCTCCGGCAACTGGCCCTTGGCGATGTGAAGATGCGCCTCCCCGGAATACACGTTCAGACGCGTCCGCCATACCTTGGCCGATTGGGTGCTGATTCGGAAAAAATACTGCCCCGGCGCCGGCGATGGTTGGGAAACGGTCGCAGTTCCCTCGTCCACCATACCCGGATCCCACGCCAAGGCTGGCGGATCGCTCGCGGCCGCCGGCAGGGAGATCAACCACAATACGAGACAAAGACGCCGGAGTTTCGGGAGCGGGAGAGGCAGCATGGGATCTTTGATTCTTGGGAGCGGCGACACATTATTTGGTTAAGTAGTGTGTCTGCAAATCTGTAAGATACGAAAATTTTAATAAATTTCACCCCCACGGCAAGACCAGACTGGAATCAGCATCAGCCAGTGAAATAAATCACTTATTATCAGCATGTCACAAAACAATAAAAGCAGAATTGCTCCTTTTCTCGAGCACCTCCGTTCCGCATCCTATGAAACAATTCCGCAGTGACGGAGAATGGCCGCAGGGCCTGGTCGCTGAAATTTTTTCCATTTTTCAGACAGCCCCCAATCGGAACGAAGCGACTCCCTGCCTGTTCGAAAATGGTGCAAACCCGACAGCCGCAGCACACACCGGCAGGTTTCAGCGATGCCGCGCGTCGGGAGGGCTCTACAGCTTGTCTCCGAAAAACCCCTGCGCCTTCGCCTCCCCGATCAATGCCTCCGCGTACTCCCACAGACCTGCCGACCCCTCCCCGATCTTGCGGTTCCTCTCCAGAACCTGCCCACCGGTCACCCCGTGCTCCCGCCAACTCCTTCCTCCATTGTTGAAGTTCTGGATCAGCGGCATCAGCCGGTCGAGCGCGTTGGCGAAAGCCGCCTCGGCCGAGGCCCCCTCCTCGAACTCCTCCCATAACTCCCGGAACTCCCCAGCCTGATCCTCCGGCAGGAGCCCGAAAATCCGCTCCGCCGCCCGGCATTCCCGCTCCGCTTTCGTCGCGTTGCCCGCGGCGTCGTAGCAGAAGGTATCTCCTGCATCGATCTCCACCAGATCGTGCAGCAACAGCATCCTGAACACCCGCCCCAGGTCCATCGCCGCATTCGCGTGCTCGGCCAGCGTCATCGCCATCAGCGCCAGCGTCCAGCTGTGCTCCGCCGAATTCTCCCGTCGCGACACCCCCACCGGCGAACTCCGCCTCAGCACCTCCTTGAGCTTCTCGCTTTCGATTAAAAACCCAAGTTGAGCGGCGAGACGGGCGGAAGCATTCATCGGCGGTCGGGATCAGAGACACGATACGGATTCCCGGCAAGCCCAAGGCTTGCCTCGTCCTTTCAATCTTCCCTTTCCCGAGCATGCCACCCCGGCAGCAGGAAAATCGAAAACGCCATGCTCAGCAAAATCCCGATCACCGCCACCTGCCCCAAACTCACCAGCGCATCGCTCGACGAAAAACAAAGCGAACCGAAGCCGATCACATTCGACGCCCCGCAGAAAAGCAGCGCCTTCCCCGTCCCGTTCCAGAGTTCCTTGAAACACATCCCCGTGCGCCGCAGCGAAAGCGTCACATGGATCGCGTAATCGATCCCCGTGCCGAGCAACAGCGGGGTGGCCATGAGATTCACGAAATTCCACTTCAGGCCGAAGACCCGCATCACCGCGAGCAGGACCACCGCGCTGACGACCATCGTGAAGAGCGCCAGCCCGACATCGCGCAGGCGGCGGAAGATGACCAGCATCATCAGCAGAAGCAACACGCCCATCGGCACCAGCATGCGCGTCATGTCCTCCTTCACCAACCCGGCGATGGCGGGCTTGAAAAGACTCCAACCCGCGAGCCAGATGCCCTCCCCATTCAGCGCCCGCAGACGGGGATAACCGTCCGTCATGGGATCGACTTCGGGCGCGGGGAGGGCGGAACCAAGCACCAACCCGCCGCCATCTTCCCCCCTCTGGAAAAAAAGCCGCATGATTTCCCGCGCCGCGGGCGAAGCGGGATGAAAGGCGGCATCGAGCGCGGCGGCTTTCTCCAGAATGGAAAAAACCTGGCGACCGAGAGCGGTGCCCTCTTCGGCAAAACCCGTCTCGTCGGCCTCCCGCAAAAGACGGGGAGCCTCATGGGCAAGAGCGAGCAGGATGGGCCGGTTCCGCGCCTGCCGCGCGGGGTCCGGCCACCAGGAGGAGGGAAGGCCGGCTTCAAGCAAAACGCCATCGGCCTTGCCCGCGGCGAGGCGGCTTTCGGCTTCGCCGAGGCGGGCGAGCATCGTCGCGTCATCGGGCGCCTCCACCACCAGACGCAGCAGCCGCGGGTCCTTGTCGGGGAATTTTTCCTGTACGCGCTCGAAGGCGGCCATCGCAGCGCTGTCGCGCGGACGCATGATCTTGGAGTCGAATTCCACCCCGGGCAGACCCTTCCACGCAAGCAGCGCGAACGAAAGAACGAGCAGCGCGGCGGTGATCGACCATGATTTCTTCCGCCGTGGAAGCCATCTCGCCTCGTCCTCCGGTCGCGCGCGGTCGACGCCGTACTTCACCACCCACGGAAGATAAAAAACGATCATAAGCACACCGGCCGCCAGCAGCCCGAAGGCGACAATCGACCCGAGCTGCGCCATGCCCGGCAGCCCGCCGAGGTTCAGCGCGGAGAAAACCACCGTCGTCGTCAGCGCCCCGCACAGGACCGGCCGGCCGCTGGCACGCAGGAGCTTTGTCCGGTCGTGTCCGGCCACCTTCGCCTCCTGGCAGATGATGAGCCCGTAGTCGGCGGAAAGCCCGATCAGAATCTCCACCGCGCTGAGCGCCATGATACTAAGCTCACCGTAGATCCATCCCGCAACGCCCAGCGCGACCGCAAAGACCGCGCAAAGCGTCACCACCAGTCCGCCGAGCAGCATCAGCCGCCGCTGCATCCACCAGAAAAGCAAAGCCACGAGCGTGAGGGTGATGCCGATGGACCCGCTGAGATCCTTTTCCATCGCCATCCCGATCTCGGAAGAAAAGGCGGGCTCGCCGGTGATCGAAACGACAACGGGCGCTTCCTGCTCCGCCTGCCACTTCGCGATCGAGGCACGCACCGCATCGAGCCACACACCGGCCTCACGATAACCGGCAATCCCTCCCGGAGCATCGATGAAGACGAGATGCGCCGTGCCGTCCTCGCTGGCAAAGGCGGTGCCCGAACCGGCCGAGTCGAGAACGTCGGCGACGGCAGGATGGGCGAGGAATCCAAAGGGATCGTGCGCCGACAAGGCAAGCTCCTGCCCGTCGAGGGAAGTGGCCAAGCCTTCGAGCGTTTCGGCGAAAGCGGCGGAGGCGTTTTCCGGAGAAAGCCGGTCGGCGAGAGCGAGCGCTTCCTGCGGGTCGCCATTCAGCCAGAGATAAGCGAGAAGCTCCGCCAGCCCGGCGGGATCCTCCGTCCAGAGCGGCTGCCAGCGGGCGCGTTTCACCACGCCATCCTCCTCCAGCGCCGCGGCGAGGGATCGCGCGGCCTCGGCCGGGGAATCCTCGCCGCCGGCCTCCAGCAATAGAATCGCCTCGTCCTGACGGGCGAAAGCCCGGTGCTGCGCCTTGAGTCCCTTCACTTCCGGCAGCCCGTCGGGCAGCATCGAAAGAATGTCGGTATCGAATTTCAACCGGAAAAGCCCCAAAGCCGCGACCGCCACGGCCGCGAGGAGCAAGAGGTGAAGCCACCAATTCCGCATGCCGCGGAAACTCCGTGGAAAACGGCCCGCCTTCCAAGCCCCAAAACGCCGCCGCCCGCAAAATTGGAATTTGGAATTTGGAATTTGGAATTTCACCCTCCCGCATGCGCACCGCCGTTTACGCCGGCTCCTTCGATCCCCCGACCAATGGCCACCTGTGGATGATCCAGCGCGGGCTCGAACTCTTCGACCGCCTCATCGTCGCCATCGGGAGCAATCCGGCGAAAAGCTACACCTTCACCGTGGACGAGCGGCTCGAACTCCTGCGCGCCTCCGTCCCCTCCTGCGAACGGCTGACCATCGCACACTTCGACAACCGCTACCTCGTCCACTATGCCAAGGAGCAGGACGCCCATTTCATCCTCCGCGGCATCCGCGGGCCGAACGATTACGAATACGAGCGCGTGATGCGCCACATCAACGCCGACCTCGCCCCGGCCATCACCACCACCTTCCTGATGCCCCCGCGCGACATCGCCGAAGTCTCGTCGAGCATGGTCATGGGACTCGTCGGTCCCGCCGGATGGGAAGATCAGGTGCGGCGCTACGTCCCCCTGCCGGTGTTCGAAGCGCTGGAGGCGAGACAATAGTGGCGCATGCCTCCGGCTTGCGAAAGGTTTGCCTGGCTCCGCCGGGCGCTCTGCGGAAAAGATTGCACCCCCGCAGCGGTTTTGGTGTTTGAAATCGCCTCCGGCGACATCCGCCCCCGATGAAATCCATCCTCCGCATCCTCCTCTGGATCGCCATCTCCCTGCTCGGCGCGGTCGCCATCGGCGTGGCCGCTTTCCAGCGCGGCGAACCGGTCAACGCCCTGTGGCTCGTCGTCGCCGGCGTCTGCACCTTCGCCGTGGCCTACCGCTTCTACTCCGCCTGGCTGGTCGCCAAGGTCCTCACCATCGACGACCGCCGCGCCCCGGCCGCGGTGACGTGCAGCGACGGCAAGGACTTCGTTCCCACGCCGCGCTGGGTCGTCTTCGGCCACCACTTCGCCGCCATCGCCGGCCCCGGGCCGCTGGTCGGGCCGGTGCTCGCCGCGCAATTCGGCTATCTGCCCGGCATGCTCTGGATTCTCGTCGGCGCCACGCTCGGCGGCGGCGTCCACGATGCGGTGATCCTCTTCGCCTCCATGCGGCGGAAGGGCAAATCGCTCGGCCAGATGCTCAAGGAGGAACTCAATCCCGTGATCGGCCTGATCGCGATGCTCAGCCTGCTCGCCATCATGACCATCATCCTCGCCGTCCTCGGCCTGGTCGTGGTCAAGGCCCTGGCCGAGAGCCCGTGGGGCCTTTTCACCATCGCCGCGACCATCCCGCTGGCCATGATCATGGGCCTCGCCATCAAGAGCGGCAAAGTCAGCGTCACCGCCGCCTCCGTCTTCGGCGTTGTCGGCCTGCTCGCCGCGGTGGTCGGCGGCAAATACCTGACGCCCGAAATGAACCGGGCGCTCACGCTCGATGCCACGCAACTCGCCTGGGCCATCATGATCTACGGCTTCGCCGCCAGCGTGCTGCCCGTCTGGCTGCTGCTCGCGCCGCGCGACTACCTGAGCACCTTCATGAAGCTCGGCACGGTGGCCGTCCTCGCGCTGTTCATCGTCCTGCTCGCGCCGCCGCTGCATATGCCCGCGGTCACCCCCTTTATCGACGGCAGCGGCTTCGTGGTCGCCGGGCCGGTCTTTCCCTTCGTCTGCATCACCATCGCCTGCGGCGCGATCAGCGGTTTCCACTCGCTCATCTCCTCCGGCACCACGCCGAAACTGCTGGCGCGGGAAAAGGACATCCGCCTCGTCGGCTACGGCTCGATGGTCGTCGAAATGCTCGTCGCGCTGATGGCCGTCATCGCCGCCTGCGCGCTCCAGCCCGGCCAGTACTTCGCCATCAATTCGCCGGTGGACCCGAAGGACAGCGCCGCCGTCGCCGTGCAGATCGAAAAGATCAACTCCTACGGCCCCGAATACGCCGTGACCGTGGAGGAAATGGAGCAACTCGCCGCCGATTTAGGCGAACCGTACATCATCGGCAAAGTCGGCGGCGCCCCGACCTTCGCCGTCGGCATGGCGCAGATGTTCGCCAGGGTGATCCCCGGCAATACCGCGCTGTCGCTGTGGTACCACTTCGCCATCATGTTCGAGGCGCTGTTCATCCTGACCACCCTCGACGCCGGGACGCGGGTGGGCCGCTTCATCCTCCAGGATCTGTTAGGTCAGGTGATTCCGAAAATGCGGAACACCGCTTCGTGGACAGCCAATGTCACCGCCACCGGCCTGCTGGTGGCCGCGTGGGGTTGGTTCCTCTACCAGGGCGCGCTCGACCCGGAGGGCATCGCCAAGAGCCTGTGGCCGATCTTCGGCATCGCCAACCAGTTGCTCGCGGTCATCGCCCTCTGCCTGGGCACCACCATCCTGATCAAGATGGGCAAGGCGCGCTACGCATGGACCACCTTCGTCCCGATGGTCTTCCTGACCGTCGTGACCTTCACCGCGGGCATCATGAAAATCGGCTCGCCGAAAGCCGCGGGCTTCCTTCCTGCCATCGATAAACTCGAAGCCGCCATCGCCGGCGGCCTGAGCGGCGACGCCCTGAAAAAAGCCGAAACCGCCCTGGTGAACGCCAAAGTCGATGTCGCCATCACCGCCATGTTCATGCTCTTCGTCGCCCTGATCGTCATCGGCTCCGCACGGGAATGGGTGCTGCTGCTGCGGAAGAAAAAACCGGCCATACTCCACGAAAGCGAATACGTGGCGCTGGCGGATCAAGTGTGATCTTCCGCAGCCAAGTCGATTCGAAATCTCTCGATCTACACCTAAGTTTTTGATTACAATATCACAAAAGCCAGGAACTCAAAATTCATTCTCGCCTTCTTCGATTGACTCAGCCCCGCTCTTGGCAAGCTGATTTTCCGCTCGGATCAAGAAACCTTATTATTTCATGATTTTTCCCAATACGGTCTCCGTCTTCTACTGTGGCGTTGTCTTGTCATTGATGCCGCTTCAAGGGGCGACTGTGATTGACCAGCAGGTGAAATATTCGGGGAATTTCTTCCTTGGACTTCCTTTGCGCATGGACAATTCTTTGGGACAATCATTTACGCCCAGCCTATCCAGCATTCAATTTATTACGATCAACGCGCTGGGATCGATGGATAACACTCCGGTCCAGACAACGCTGCGCATCAGACTATTTTTGGGAGAAGACAGATCAACGGACGCGATCGCCCTCTCTCCGGACATTGTGGTGCGCTCGCGTACGGTTGAACTTCCAGCCGGAGAGTTCACCCTGGTATCTCATGTCGTCGATCCCGTCACGTGGCTCTTTGATTCACCCGTATCCCTCGACCCGGGAATCAGATATTCTTTCTACATTGATCATATTTCTGGAGACGATCTCTGGTGGTCTGCCCCCTTGGAATCCTCCTACGCTGGAGGGAGAGCACTTTTCACCAGTCCATTTGGTGATGTTGAGAATGAATCCATGAGTTTCAGTTTTTCGGAAGGAGTTTTGATTCCCGAGCCTGGGTCATTCTTCATGATGGGTGGAGCCGCTCTGATTTTCTCGATATTGCGGAGAAGAAGAATTGAAGTCGCTGATGTCGTTCGTTGTCGGCCACATCCACATTAGCCGGGCGAAACGCACACCCGTAAGAGTGCCGATGCGCCGGCGACACCGGGTTGACGCACGTCCCCACTCGATCCGCTTGCCCGCCGCGCCTTCCCCCGCTACACGGGCATCCATGCACGGATTCGCCTACCGACACGGCTCGCTGCACTGCGAGGACGTTGACCTCCAGACCCTCGCCAGGGAGCACGGCACGCCCCTCTACGTCTATTCGGCGAACACCATCCGCGACCACTTCCGCCGGCTCGACGCCTCGCTGTCCGGCATCGACCACGAGGTCGCCTATGCCGTGAAGGCGAACTCGAACCTGTCCGTGCTCCGCCTGCTCGCGGCCGAGGGCGCCGGTTTCGACATCGTTTCCGGCGGCGAACTCTTCCGCGTCATCAAGGCAGGCGGCGACCCCGCGAAATGCACCTTCGCCGGCGTCGGCAAGACCCGCCCCGAAATCGAATACGCCCTCCGCCAGGGCATCTACTCCTTCAACGTCGAGAGCGAAGCCGAACTGCGCTACATCAACGAAGTCGCCGGCGAACTCGGCCTCGTCGCTCCCGTCGCTGTCCGGGTGAACCCGAACGTGGACGCCAAGACCCACAAGTACATCTCCACCGGCAAGTCCGAGAACAAGTTCGGCGTCGATTTCGACGCCATCGCCGACCTCTACGCCCGCGCCGCCCGCGAACTGCCTCATGTGAAGCTCCGCGGCCTCCAGATGCACATCGGCTCGCAGCTCACCTCCATCGACCCCTTCATCGAGGCGGTCGAGAAAGTCGAGCCGCTGGCCATTCACCTCAAGCACGACCATGGCATCGAATTCTGGTCCATCGGCGGCGGCATCGGCATCGTTTACCAGGACTCCCTCGAATCCGGTGCCGTGAGCTGGTGGGACAAGCAGTCCGAGCAGGAGCGCCCGCTGACCATCGAACAATACGGCAAGGCCCTGCTGCCCCGGCTCGAAAACGCCGGCCTGAAAATCCTGCTCGAACCCGGCCGCTTCATCGTCGGCAACGCCGGCGTGCTCCTGACCACCTGCCTCTACGAAAAGCGCGGCACGGCCAAGACCTTCAAGATCGTCGATGCGGGCATGAACGACCTGATCCGCCCCGCGCTCTATGAGGGCCACCACGAGATCGTCCCCCTCAGGCAGCCTTCCGGGGAACTCCGCAAGGTCGATGTCGTCGGCCCGATCTGCGAAAGCGGCGACTTCTTCTGCCAGGACCGCGAACTGCCCGACTTCCAGCCCGGCGAAACGATCGCGCTGATGAGTGCCGGGGCCTACGGCTTCGTCATGGCCTCGAACTACAACTCCCGCCCGCTGCCTGCCGAAATCCTGGTCGATGGAAATACGGCAACCGTCGTACGCCGTCGCCAGCCCCTCGACGACCTGCTCGCGGGCGAACTCTGATCGTGACGGCGGCGGCCCGCCGCCTTTTCGTGAAACACCTTTTCCAGCTTCACCTGCTCGTCGTGCTCATCGCGGCCACGGCGATCCTCGGGGAACTGATCTCGCTGCCCGCCCCTGCGCTGGTCGTCTGGCGCACCGCGCTGGCGGCGCTCGGCGCGGCGGCATGGGCTTCCCTCGTCCGCCGCACGCCGCTGTGGCCAGGCAAACGGGATGCCGCCGCCCTGTTCGGCGTGGGTGCGATCATCGGCGTCCACTGGGTCTGCTTCTTCGGGGCGATCCGGCTTTCCAACGTCTCGATCTGCCTAGCCGGCATGGCGTCCATCTCCCTGTTCACCGCCTTCACCGAGCCTTTTTTCGAGAAGCGCCGCGTGCGTCCCTTCGAAGTCCTGCTCGGGCTGCTGGTGGTCGCAGGGATCCTGCTCGTTGCCGGTTTCGAAAAGGGCCGCCTGCTCGGTCTCGGCGTCGCGCTGTTGAGCGCCTTTCTCGCCGCGATCTTTCCGGTGCTCAACCGCCGGATCGTCCAGGCCGGCGGCGATCCGCAGGTGATGGTCGCCTGGGAAATGCTCGGCGCCGGCGCGATCTCGCTGGCGATGCTGCCCTTTGTCGCGCCGCTGTCGTCGCTGTTCGACTGGCAGGGCCTCGACTGGCTGTGGCTGCTGTTGCTCGCCTGGACCTGCACGGTGTTCGCCCACGGTTTCCACATCCACCTGCTGCGCCACCTCAGCGCGTACACGTCGAATCTGGCGATCAACTTCGAACCCGTTTACGGCATCGCCGCCGCGGCGCTTCTTTTCGGCGAGCACCGGCAGCTCCACCCGCTTTTCTACGCCGGCGTGCTGGCGATCGTCGCGGCGAACCTGCTCCATCCGCTGATCCTGCGCCGCGCCATTTTTATGAAGGAACGAACCGCGGAGACGCGGAGGTCGCGGAGGTGAGCGCATGAGAATGGCAAAGCCGGAACCTGCGGCTTTTCTGTGGGCTTTCAAACTCTGCGTTCGCCTCCGCGACCTCCGCGTCTCCGCGGTTCGTTCCATTCAGAAACCATTCCGGACTTCGCCTCCCCCGCGGACTTTGCTCTCATGCCCCCATGAAACCGACCCGCACCGAACATGACTCGATGGGCGAAATGGAAGTCCCGGCCGATGCCCTCTACGGCGCCTCCACCGCGCGGGCGGTGGAGAATTTTCCGATCTCCGGCACACCACTGCCGCCCCGCCTGATCCATGCCTATGGCACGATCAAAAAAGCCGCGGCGGAAACGAACGCCGCGCTGGGCCTGCTGGCGCCCGACATCGCGGCGCGCATCGCCACAGCGGCGGCGGAAATCTCGGATGGAAAGCACGACGCGCACTTCCCCGTCGACATCTACCAGACCGGCTCCGGCACCTCGACGAACATGAATGTCAACGAGGTGATCTCCAACCTTTGCCGGCCGCTGGCCGTCCACCCGAACGACCACGTCAATCTCGGCCAGTCGTCCAACGACACCTTCCCCGCGGCCATCCACATCGCCGCGGCGCGGGTGCTCGGCGACGACCTGATCCCCGCCCTCGAATCGCTTGCCGCGGCCCTCGAAGAAAAAGCCGCCGCCTTCCACGATGTGCTCAAGATCGGCCGCACCCACCTGATGGACGCCACGCCGGTGCGGCTCGGCCAGGAATTCGGCGGCTGGGCGCGGCAGGCGCGCCAAGCGGCTTCCCGTGCGGTCAAGGCGCAGAAAGCCCTGCTCGAACTCCCCCTCGGCGGCACCGCCGTGGGCACGGGCCTGAACGCACACCCGGAATTCGCCGCGCTGACCATCGCCCGCATCGCGGAGGAAACCGGCATCCCCTTCCGCGAGGCGGAAGATCATTTCGAAGCGCAGGGCGCGAAGGACGCCTGCGTCGAGGCACATGGCCAGCTTGCGACCATCGCTGTCTCGCTCCACAAAATCGCCAGCGACATCCGGCTGCTCGGCTCGGGGCCGCGCTGCGGGCTCGGCGAGATTTCACTGCCGGCGACCCAGCCCGGCTCCTCCATCATGCCCGGAAAGGTCAACCCTGTGATCCCCGAAGCCGTGACCATGGTCGCGGCCCGCGTCGCGGGCAACCAGACCACCGTCGCCTGGTGCGGCGCGGGCGGTTTCCTGGAACTGAACGTCTCGATGCCCCTGCTCGCGGCCTGTCTGCTCGAATCCATCTCGCTGCTGGCGAATGCCGCGAAGATCATGCAGGAGAAATGCGTCACGGGCATCTCAGCGAATGCCGGGCGCTGCCGGGAACTGATCGAACTGTCGCTTTCGATGGTCACCTCCCTGGCACCAAAGATCGGCTACGAAACAGCGGCGAAAATCGCCAAGGAATCCGTGGAAAGCGGCCGCACCGTGCGGGAAATCTGCGAAGAACGCCTCGACCGCCTCGGTCTCTCTGCCGCGGAACTCGCCGGACTCCTCGACCCGGCCCGGATGAGCGGCCCATGAATCGCGGCGCAGCCGCCTTGGAGCGAGTCATACAAATGCGGCTCATTCTGCGATCGGGCCGAGAAATCGGTTTGTCATACGGCCCGGGAAACGGTATGCAAGCCATCGCTTTCGCCGATCCATACCGACGAAAACCCTATGATCCGATCCCGCGAATCTTTTCTTGTCCGCGCCGCCTGTGCGCTGCTGCTGTGGCTTTCCGCCACGGCAGCCTCTTCGGCGCAGATGCCCGCCAAGCAGATCGACGGCCGCAGCTACGTGAGCTTGGACAGCATCAAATCGTTCTATAGCTTCAACACGCTGACGCGCTCCGGGAACAGCTTCACGCTGTTCCGCAAGGGACCGGTGCGGGTCAACAGCAAAGGACAAAAGATCAAGCTCGACATCGACATGAGACTGCGCGTCGGGCAACAGGAATGCCTGATGAACGGCGTGAAGTTCGTCTTCTCCTACAAAGTGCTGGAAAGTGAAGGCAAGGGCTGGGTGTCGCAAATCGACTTGGCGAAGCTGATCGACCCCGTGATGCGACCCACCTATATTCCCAACGCGGGGGCATTCACCACCGTCATCCTCGATGCCGGTCACGGCGGCAAGGACGCTGGAGCGGTCAACTCGCTGGGGACAGAAGCTCACTACAATCTGGATGTCGCCCTCCGTCTCAAGCCCCTTCTCGAAAAGCAGGGCTTCCGCGTGCTGCTGACCCGTGACAGCAACCGCTACCTCACGCTCCAGGAGCGCGTCGCCTTCGCCAACCGGGTAAATGAAAACGCGATCTTCATCTCGATCCACTTCAATGCCGGCGGTACCGCCCGGGGGATCGAGACCTTCACACTGTCACCGGTCGGCGTGGCGCACTACGGCCGCGGCGTGAATGTAGGCGATTTCGTCGCCCGCCAGGGCAACACCCAGGACTCCGCCAATGTCGCGCTGGCCACCGCGATACACGGATCGGTCCTCACCCATCTCAAAAATCCAAACACCAAGCAGCCCTATACCTTGGATCGCGGCATCAAGCGGGCGCGTTTCAGCGTGCTGACCGGCGTGAAGCACCCGGCCATCCTCTTCGAAGGCGGCTTCATGAGCCACCCCTACGAGGCGAAGCTCATCCACACCGCAGGATATCGCAATCTCATCGCGCACAGCATCATGCTGGGGGTGGACAAATATCGAAGGGCTCTCAACCCGCAAACCGCCGCGCGCAAGCCTTGATGGCAAAAGTGGCCCGCACATTCCGTGTGCGGTTTCCCCAAAAGCACCGGGAATCTCCGACAGCCGCCAAAATGGCCTCGAACCGCACATGGTGTGTGCGGATCACTTCATTTCGTCAAACCAGCCCGAGGATCTCCGCGGTCGCTTCCCGGGGCCGCCAGGTGAGCAGTTCGGGATCTCCGGCGGTCACGAGTACGGTATGCTCGAAATGCGCGGAGGGTTTCCGGTCGGCGGTGATGACCGTCCAGCCGTCGTCGAGAATCTTCACCGCGGGCGTGCCCGCATTCACCATCGGCTCGATGGCCAGGACCATGCCGGGTTCGAGGATCGGGCTTTTCCCCTGCGGCCGGTAGTTCGGGACCTGCGGTTCCTCGTGCAGTTCGCGGCCGACGCCGTGGCCGACGAATTCACGCACGACCGAGAAGCCGAGCGGCTTGACGTGGGCCTCCACCGAGCCGCAGAGGTCCGCCAGCCGGGTGCCGGCGCGGGCGTGGTCGATGGCGATATAAAGCGATTCCTCGGTGGCCTTCAGCAGGTGCTTCGTTTCGTCCGGGATCTCGCCGACCGCCACGGTGGTCGCGTTGTCGCCGATCCAGCCACCCTTGACGATGCCGACATCGAGCTTCACGACATCGCCGGGCTGGATGCGGCGCGGACCGCCGATGCCATGGACGACTTCTTCGTTGACCGAGATGCAGATCTGCCCGCGGAAGCCGCGGTAGCCCAGGAAGGCGCTGCGGCAGTCGCGCTCGCGCATCAGTTCGGCGGCAAGCTGGTCGATTTCCAGGGTGGTCCGCCCCGGTTCGACAGCCTTGGCGAGCGCACGCAGGATTTCGCTGGCCGTCTCGCCCGCGATGCGCATGCGGGAGATTTCGTGCGGCGTCTTGATCTTGATCTTATGCCGCCTGGCCATGGGCGCTCAGGGTGCGGGTGAGTTCCAGCAGGCGCCCGGCCACCCGGTCGGGAAGGTCGGTCGCGTCGCAGCGGTGAAGCTTCCCGGCCGCGGTGTAGTAGTCCGCCACGGGCAGCGTGACCCGCTGGTATTCGGCGAGCCGCGAACGGAGATTCGCCTCAGTGTCATCGGCTCGGGGGCCGGCGACGCCGCCGCATTCGGGGCAGCGGTCGGCGGTCAGATCCGCCAAGCGGCCGGACCAGCGGCATTCGGGGCATTCGACCCGGGCGCGGATGCGCTTGAGCAGGATCGCTTCCGGCGCTTCGAGCAGGATCGCGGCATCGAGCGACTGCCCCTTGTCTTCCAGCCAGCGGGTGAGGAACTCCGCCTGCGAGACGCTGCGCGGAAAGCCGTCGAGCACCCAGCCGCCGGTCTGTTTTGCCAGCCACTCGCCCATGATCGGGCACATCAGCTCGTCCGGCAGGTATTCGCCGCGGTCGAGGAAGGGTTCGGCTTCCAGGCCGAGCGGGGTGCCCGCTTCGACGGCGGAGCGGAGCAGCGCTCCGGTGCTCAAATAGGCAAGATCGAGTTCTTCAGAGAGACGGCGGCCCAGGGTTCCCTTACCGGAAGCCGGGGGACCGAGAAGCACAAGGTGGAGAGGCATGGCGGGTGAGACGGGAACCGGACGGGAAAGGTCACTTCGCAATCCAGGCGGCCATGCCGAGGACAACGAGCAGACCGATCACGGTCCAGAGATAGACGAGAGCGGTGGTCGGGGCGGCGTTGCTGGTGCCGCGCCCCTGCGAGAGACGGTCGTAGCGGCCCTTGAGTTTGCCCTTGCGCAGGAAGCCGTCGTAGTGGCGCTGGAGCAGGTGGGTTTCCACCTGGCGCATGATGTCGAGGACGACGCCGACGAGAATCAGCAAACTGGTGCCGCCGAAGAATTGGAGGACCATCGAGTGCTGGGGCAGTCCCACGATGTGCCCCATGATGGCCGGCAGGATGAACATGATCGTAAGGAAGATCGCGCCGGCAAAGGTCAGGCGGGTCATGGTGTAGTCCAGGAACTCCGCGGTGGGCTTGCCGGGACGCACGCCGGGGACGTAGCCGCCGTTGCGCTTGAGGTCCTCGGAGATCTGGGAGGGCTGGAACATCGTGGCGACCCAGAAGTAGGAGAAGAAGAAGATGAAGAGGCTGCCGAGAATGTAGTACCAGGTGCCGCCGGGGTTGAGGTTCTCCTGGATCCGGACCGCCCACGGCGCGCCCTTGGCGATCATGCTGATCATCATCGGCGGCAGCGAGAGGATCGCGGTGGCGAAGATGATCGGCATGACGCCGGCGTAGTTGACTTTGAGCGGCAGGTACTGGGTCTGGCCGCCGAACTGTTTCCGGCCGACGACGCGCTTGGCGTACTGGATGGCGATGCGGCGCTGTGCCTGGGTGACGGTGATGGTGCCGGCAATGACGATCAGCAGCAGGGCGATCATCACGACCATCATGATCGAGCGGAAGGCGTTCGGGTCGTCGGGGTTGACGAAAAATTTCCAGGCCTCGACCAGCGCGCCGGGCAGGGCGGAGATAATGTTGACGGTGATGATGAGCGAGACGCCGTTGCCGATGCCGCGCTCGGTCATCTGATCGCCGATCCACATGAGCAGCAGGGTGGCGGAGACGAGGGTGAGAATGGTGAGGGTGACCCACGCGAACGAGGGATTCGGAACCAGATCGCCGAATGCCTGGATGCCGTCCATGTAGAACAGGCGTTCCGGGTGCATCAGTGACGTGGCGACGAAATAAGACTGCACCAGGGCAATGCCGATGGTGAGGTAGCGGGTGTACTGGGTGATTTTCTGCTGCCCGCCGTCCTCGCGCGACATGCGCGAGAGCTTGGGCACGACGGCCCGCATGAGCTGCATCATGATCGACGCGGAGATGTAGGGCATGATGCCCAAGGCGAACACCGCGCACTGCTGGAGGCCGCCGCCGGCGAAGATCGTGAGCATCGCGCCGAAGGCGTTGCCGCCGCTGTGCGAGGTGCTTTCCATCCAGCGGTCGATGACGGAAGCATCGACGCCCGGCAGGGTGATGTGCGCGCCGAGGCGCACGATCACGACCATGGCGAGGGTGAAGAGAATGCGGTCGCGGAGTTCCGGGACCTTCCAGGTGTTCGCAAAGGCGGAGATCATTTCAGGAGAGAATCGGGTGTCTTGGGACGCGGGCTTTGTAAACGCGGAGAGGAAGCGGACAAGCGCTTCCTCACCGGAGGGACGTCATGGGCTGGCCGGAGCGCCCGTCATGCTTCGGCGGGCGCTTCGATGCTGCCACCGGCCTTCTCGATTTTCTCGCGGGCGGCGGCGCTGACGGTCGCGCCGGAGACGGTGAGCTTCTTGCTGAGTTCACCCTGGCCGAGGACCTTGATGACGTCGCAGGCGCGGTTGATGAGACCGGCCTTGCGCAGGCTTTCTTCATTGACGGTCGCGCCGTCTTCGAAGGTCTTTTCGAGCTGGCCGACGTTCACCACTTCGACCTTGGTCTTGAAGTTGGCGTTGTTGAAGCCACGCTTGGGCAGACGGCGGTGAAGGGGCATCTGGCCGCCTTCGAAGCCGACGCGGGTGCCGCTGCCGGAGCGGGCTTTCTGGCCCTTGTTGCCCTTGCAGGCGGTCTTGCCGTGGCCGGAGCTTTCGCCGCAACCGAGCCGCTTGACGCGGTGCTTGGCGCCTTTGTTGGGGGCGAGTGTGTGAAGTTTCATAGAGACTGAAGTCTTGAAGTCTGTTGTCCCGGATCAAAGCGACTCTTTCTTCTTCTTGCCGCGGCTCCCGAGAATTTGGTCCCGGGTGCGGAGCAGGGAAAGGGCCTTGAGGGTGGATTTGACGACGTTCGAGTGGTTCGAGGAGCCGAGCGACTTGGCGAGGATATCGCGGATGCCGACGGCTTCGCAGACGGCGCGCACACCGCCGCCGGCGATGATGCCGGTACCGGGGGAGGCGGGCTTGAGGAGCACCTTGCCGCCGCCGAATTCGGCGTAGATTTCGTGCGGGATGGTGCCGTCCACGAGGTTCACCGGCTTGAGGGACTTCTTGGCCGCTTCGCCGGCCTTTTTGATGGCGTCGGCGACTTCGTTGGCCTTGCCGAAGCCGAGGCCGACCTTGCCCTCGCGGTCGCCGGCGACGACGAGCGCGGAGAAGCTGAAGCGACGGCCGCCTTTGACGACCTTGGCGCAGCGGTTGATGAAGACGACCTTCTCAGCGAGCTGCGGTCCGTCGGTTTCGGCCGGCTGGCGCTCTTCACGGCGGGGTCCGCGCGGACCGCGGCCGTGGCCATGACCGTGGCCGCCCTGGCGCTGGCCGTGAGACTGGCGCTCCGGAGGAGTGGATGGATTGTTCGGTGTGGTCACCATGATGGTTCTCTGGAGTGCGGATTAGAATTGCAGGCCGGCTTCGCGGGCGGCGTCCGCCAGCGCTTTGATCTTGCCGTGGTAGAGGTGGCCGCCGCGGTCGAAGACCACGGCACTGACATTGGCGGCCTTGGCGCGCTCGGCGACAAGCTTGCCGACCTGGCTGGCGGAGGCGACGTTCGAGGCGGCCTTTTCCACCGATTTGTCGAGGGTGGAGGCGGCGGCGAGGGTGCGGCCCGCGGTATCGTCGATGACCTGGGCGTACACGTGCTGGTTGGAGTAGTGCACGGCCAGGCGGGGACGTTCGGCGGTCCCGGAGACTTTCTTGCGGATGCGCGCGTGGATACGGCGGCGTCCTTCCTTGCGATTGATCTTGCTCATGGAATGGGGTCGTTAGCGGGTTATTTGCCGACGCTCTTGCCTTCCTTGCGGCGGACCTTCTCGCCGGCGTAGCGGACGCCTTTGCCCTTGTAGGGTTCCGGCGGGTAGTAGCCGCGGACCTCGGCGGCGAACTGGCCGACGAGCTGCTTGTCGATGCCTTCGACCTTGATCTTGGTGTTCTCCGTGACGGTGACGGTGAGGCCGGACGGAATGGGGTGAAGGATCGGGTGGGATTTGCCGAGGGAAAGGTCGATGTCCTTGCCCTTGACGGCGGCGCGTAGACCGACGCCCTGGATTTCGAGATCTTTGACGAAGCCCTTCGAAACGCCGGTGATCATGTTGTTGACCAGGCTGCGGACGGTGCCGTGGAGGGCGCGGTGGTTGCGGGCCTCAGTGGCGCGGGAAACGATGACGGAGCCTTCCTCCGCCTTGACGGTGATGCCGCTGGGCAGGGGCAGGTCGAGCTTGCCCTTGGGACCTTCGACGAGAACCTTGCCGGCGTCCACCTTGACGCTGACCTTCTCGGGAAGGGAGATCGGTTTGAGTCCAACTCGTGACATGGTGCTGTGTTCCTTTCTCGGGTTGGGGGTTTACCAGACGTGGGCCAGGATTTCGCCGCCGAGCTGCTGGCGCTTGGCGGTGGCGCCGGAGACGACGCCCTTGGAGGTGGAGACGATGGCGATGCCGAGGCCGTTGAGGACGCGGGGAATCTCGCCTGCGCCGGCGTAGACACGGCGGCCGGGCTTGGAGATGCGCTTGAGGTCGGTGAGGACCGGGCGGCCATCGACGTAGCGGGCCTTCACCTTGAGCTCGGGGCGGCCGGAGGTGGTGACGACTTCGTAGTTCCAGATGTAGCCTTCTTCCTGGAGGATCTTGGCGATGTTCGCCTTGATGGAGGAGTAAGGGGCGGTGAATTCCTCGTTGCCGGCGCGGCAGCAGTTTTTGAAGCGGGTGAGGAAGTCGGAGATGGGATCGGTGAGAACGGCCATGGTGGTGGTTCTGTGTGGGGTGACTGGTTTCCTCAGGCGGCGGCGCCTTCGGCGGCTTCCTTCTTGAGATCGCGGAACGGCAGGCCGAGCTCGGCGAGCAGGGCGCGGCCTTCGTCATCGGTCTTCGCGGTGGTCACGAAGATGAGGTCGAAGCCGATGGGACGCTTGATCTGGTCGAGTTCGATTTCCGGGAAGATGGACTGGTCGGCGAAACCGACGGCGTAGTTGCCGCGGCCGTCGAAGTTCTTCGGCGAGATGCCGCGGAAGTCGCGGATGTTGGGCGCGGTGATGTTGATGAAGCGGTAGAGGAATTCCCACATGCGGGTGCCGCGCAGGGTGACGCGGGCGCCGAGGGGCTCGCCCTCGCGCAGCTTGAAGTTGGCGACGGCCTTCTTGGAGAAGGTGATGGAGGGCTTCTGGCCGGTGATTTTGGCGATTTCCGCGACGGCATCGTCGACGGCGACCTTGCGGTCGGGGGCCTTGCCCATGCAGGAGGTCACGACGATCTTTTCGAGTCGCGGGACCTGGTGGGGATTGGCGTAGCCGAGCTTCTGGGTGAGAGCCGGCACGACCTTTTCTTTGTAGTGCTTTTGCAGTACTGGCGTGCTCATGTTGGTTTCAGCGGGTCAGCGCTTCGGTTGGTGCGCTTAAGCGCGGGCGGGGACCGGAGTCTCAGCCCAGTTTCTTGACGTTGGAGATGTGGACGGGGCCCTCGACTTCGATGATGCCGCCTTCGGGCTGCTTCTCGGATTTGCGGACGGCCTTCTTGATCATGCGGCCGCCTTCGACGACGACCTGGCCTTTGATGGCGTTGACGGAGAGAACCTTGCCGCGCTTGCCCTTATGGTTGCCGGCGATGATTTCGACTTCGTCGCCTTTCTTGACGTGAGTCTTCATGGAAAAAGTGGTTAGAGAACTTCGGGGGCGAGGGAGACGATTTTCATGAACTGCTTTTCGCGCAGTTCGCGGGCGACGGGGCCGAAGATGCGGGTGCCGCGGGGGTTGTTGTCCTTGTCGATGACGACGATGGCGTTGCCATCGAAGCGGAGGACGGAGCCGTCGGAACGGCGGATCGGGGCGGCGGTGCGGACGACCACGGCCTTGACGACGGAGCCCTTTTTGACGGAGGCGGTCGGGATCGAGTCGCGGATGTGGGCGGTGATGATGTCGCCGACGGAGGCGGTGCGGGAGCGCTTGCCGAGCACACCGATCATTTTGGCGGAACGGGCGCCGGTGTTGTCGGCGACCGTGAGGACGGATTCCATCTGAATCATGGCGGGAAAAAGGCGGTTAGGTAGTGGTGGTGGCCGGGCGGCGGAAGAAATCAGTGGGAGAGCACCTTTTCAAGCGTCCATCGCTTGAGTTTGGAGAGCGGGCGGGTCTCGACGATGCGGACCTTGTCGCCGATCTGCGCTTCGCCGTTCTCGTCGTGCACGTAGTATTTCTTGGAGCGCTTGACGATTTTGTTGAACTGCGGATGCGGAACGCGGGCGACGTGCTCGACCACGAGGGTCTTGTTCATCTTGTTGGACACGACGACGCCGACGCGGGTCTTGCGGTCGTTGGAGACGGTTTCCTGCTGGGGCTGCTCGCTCATAGGTGCGGTTCGCTAGGTAGTTTTGCGGGGTCGGGGCTCAGGCCTGGGCGCGACGGGCGTTGAGGAAGGTCTGCACGCGGGCGGTCTCGCGGCGGACGATGCGGATGCGGGCGGAGTTCTCGAGCTGGCCGGTGGCCTGCTGGAGACGGAGGTTGAAGGCCTCTTCCTTGAGGTCGCGGAGCTTGGCTTGAAGCTCCTTGGCGGTGAGTTCGCTGGTTTCCTTGGACTTGGCCATGGTCTTGAAATTACTGATTTTAAAGCACTGATGACTAAACTGGAGAGTGTCGTCAGGCGTGCGGGTTGCGGACGACGAAGCGGGTGGGGATGCCGAGTTTGTAGGAGGCGAGGCGCATGGCTTCGCGGGCCTGGGACTCGGGGACACCGGCGACCTCGAAAAGCATGTTGCCGGGGCGGATCACGGCGACCCAGGCATCGACGGCGCCCTTGCCCTTACCCATACGGGTTTCCGGCGGACGGGCGGTGATCGATTTGTGCGGGAAGATGCGGATCCACACCTTTCCTTTACGTTTGAGGAAACGGTTGATGGCGATACGGCAGGCTTCGATCTGGCGGTTGGTCATCCAGCCGCGGTCGAGCGCCTGGAGGCCGAAGTCACCGAAGGCGACGGTGGTTCCGCGCTGCGCGTTGCCGGCGCGACTGCCGCGGTGCGTCTTGCGGAACTTCGTGCGTTTGGGCATCAATGGCATGGCTCAGTCCTCCTGGGAAAATTAGGTTCGGGTTGGAAAAATCGGATTATTGCTGGGCAGGAGCGGGTCGGGGGCGGCGCGGTCCGCGGTCGCCACGATCACCGCGGTCACCACGACCGCCGCGCTCGCTGCGGCCTCCGCCCTGGCCTTCGTCGTCCTTTTTGTTGATCCAGCATTTGACGCCAATGACGCCGTAGACGGTGCGGGCTTCGGCGAAGCCGTAGTCGAGCGGGACGCGCAGGGTCTGGAGCGGCACCTTGCCTTCGCGGTACCATTCGGAGCGGGCGATGTCGGCGCCGCCGAGGCGGCCGGCGCAGCGGATGCGGATGCCTTCGGCGCCGAAGTCCATGGCGGTCTGGACGGCGCGCTTCATGGCGCGGCGGAATGAGATGCGGCGCTCGAGCTGCACGGCGACCTGCTCGGCGACGAGCTGGGCGTCGAGTTCGGGCTTGCGGATTTCGACGATGTCGATCTTGACCTGTGCACCCTTGCAGATGTCGGAGAGTTCCTTGGTCATGCGCTCGATCTCGGAGCCTTTGCGGCCGATGATGAGACCGGGGCGCGAGGTGTGCAGGGTGACGCGGACGCTGTTCCAGGCGCGCTCGATGACGACGCGGGCGAGGGCGGCGAACTGGAGGCGCGCCCGCATGTAACCGCGGATCTTGAGGTCTTCGTGGAGCTTCTCGGCGTAATCCTTGCCGGCGGCGAACCACTTGGAGCGCCAGTCTTTGGAGACGGCGAGGCGGAAACCGATGGGGTTGACTTTCTGGCCCATGTTGAGTGCTTGGTGAAGTGGATCGGTGATGGTCAGGCTTCGGAGGATGCCTTCTTGGAGACGTGGACTCGCTTCGGTTTGGCTTCGTCTTCGGGAGCTTCGGCGAGGGTGATGGAGATGTGGCTGGTGCGGCGGCGGATGGAGCCGGCGGAGCCCTTGGCGCGCGGCTTGTAGCGCTTGAGGACGGGGCCGGCGCCGATGACGGCTTCCTTGACGATGAGAGAGTCGCCGGAGAGGGAGAAGTTGTTCTCCGCATCGGCGATGGCGGTCTTGAGAGTCTTGCCGATGTGGAAGGCGGCTTTCTTCGGCGTGAAGGTGAGGATATCCAGCGCGCTCGACACGGGCAGGCCCTGGATTTCGCGGGCGACGTCGCGTGCCTTCTTCGGCGAGAGGCTGACGAATTTGGTGGTGCTCTTGACTTCCATGGGTCGGGTCGGTGGGGCGTTACTGAGTGATGAGAATGGCTTTGTCGCCGGCGTGGACGGGGCCGGCTCCCGGGTCGAGATGTTCGACGAAGGCGCCGCAGACATTGCGGCGGACGTCGGCGATGATGACGGTGCCGTAGGGCTGGTCGCCGCGGACGAGGCGGTAGGTGGTGCCGATCCGGGCGTTCTGGGCTTCCCCGACGTTGAGGACGAGGAGGCCGCTTTGCTCGTCGATGCTCATGATCTTCGCCTGGCCGGCGGTGACCGGAGCGGGGGCGGGCTTCTGGCGGAGTCCGAAGAGTTCGTCAAGCTCCCGCATGGCGGTTTCGACACGAAGACGGGCTTCGGGGTCGGCGGAGACGGCCTGGCGGAGGTAGTCGGAGATGGCGGAGGCAAGACGCGAGGAGACGCTTTCGAGGGCGTTGATGCGGGCTTCCTTGAGGTGGAGGTCGGCGGCCGCATCGACCAGGCGTTCTTCGCCGCCGTCGAGCAGGTTGCGCCCCAGCGCTTCGAGGCGCTGGCGGACGGCGGCAAGCTGCTCGGTGGCTTCTTTCTCGGCGCGGTTGGCCTGGGCCAGGCTGCGCTGGAGTTCGCCGTTCTGGACGCGGAGCTGCTGGACGAGGGCCTGCAGGTCCGCGGTCTCGGTCTGCGCCGCACAGGTCCACGCGCCGGCGACCCAGGCGGAAGCCAGGGCGGCGATGCGGATGGAGCGGGTGCGGAGCATGACGGGAGAACGGTGGCTTATTTCTTCCCGATACCGCCGTGCTGGCGGAAGATGCGGGTCGGAGCGAATTCACCGAGCTTGTGGCCGACCATGTTTTCGGTGACGTACACCGGGACGAAGGTCTTGCCGTTGTGGACGGCGAAGTTGAGGCCGACGAAGTCGGGGGTGATCATCGACTTGCGGCTCCAGGTCTTGATCGGCTTTTTGTCCTCGGCGGCAACCGCGGCGTCGATCTTGATCAGGAGTTTCTGGTCGACGAAGGGACCCTTTTTGAGCGAACGGGGCATGACAGGTCAGGTTGAAAGGTTAGCGCTTCTTCTTGTTGTGGCGGCTCTCGACGATGAAGGTGCTGGTGGGCTTCTTCGGCTTGCGGGTCTTCTGGCCCTTGGCGTGGCCCCAGGGGCTGAGAAGGTGCTGGCGACCGCCGCCGGATTTCGATTTGCCCTCGCCGCCGCCGTTGGGGTGGTCGACGGGGTTCATGCACATGCCGCGGACGGTGGGGCGGACGCCCTGCCAGCGGGTGCGGCCGGCCTTGCCCGAGACTTCGTTCATGTGGTCGCGGTTGCCGACACTGCCGATGGTGCAGAAGCAGGCTTCGTGGAAGCGGCGGATCTCACCGGAGGGCATCTTGACCAGCGCCCAGCCGCCTTCGCGGTTGGAGAGGATGGCCTGCTGGCCGGCGGAACGGGCGACTTTGCCGCCGTTGCCGGGGATCAGCTCGATGTTGTGGATGGCAGTGCCGAGGGGCACGTTGGCCAGCGGCATGGCGTTGCCGACCTTCGGGGCGACGTTGGCGCCGGCGACGACGGTGGCGCCGACTTCGAGGCCCGCGGGGGCGAGGATGTAGCTCTTCTGGCCGTCCTTGTATTGGATGAGGGCGATGCGGCAGGTACGATTCGGGTCGTACTCGATGCCGAGCACGGTGGCGGGGACATCCTGCTTGCGGCGCTTGAAGTCGACAAGGCGGTAGTGGCGCTTGTGGCCGCCGCCGATGTGACGGGTGGTGATGCGGCCGGTGTTGTTGCGGCCGCCGCTGCGCTTGAGCGGGGTGAGAAGGCTCTTCTCCGGCTTGCGCTTGGTGATTTCCTCGAATGAGGGAAGCACCTTGTAGCGTTCGGACGGGGTGTTGGGTGTGAACTCCTTGAGAGGCATGGCTCGCTTGAGGGTTGTTCGTTAATGCCGATGGAAAGGTTTAGACGAGGTCGAAGGATTCGCCCTCCTTGAGGCGGACGACGGCCTTTTTCCAGTGGTTGGTGCGGCCGGCGTCGGCGCGGCGCTGGCGCTTGAGCTTGCCGTCGTAGTTCATGGTGCGGACGTCGGCGACTTTCTTGTCAAGGAGCTGTTCGACGGCGCGCTTGATCTCGAGCTTGTTGGCCTTGCGATCCACTTCGAGGACGATCTCGTTGTGGTTTTCCTGAAGCATGGTCGCCTTCTCGCTGAGACGGACGTTTTTGATGACTTGGTAGATGTCTTTCATGGCGCGTGGCAGCGGGAAGAAGTCAAGCGGTGCGCTTGGCGAGGGTTTCGAGCGAATCCTCGACGAGCAGGATGGTGTTGGCGCGGAGCAGTTCCTCGACGTTCACGCTGTCGGCGGTGACGAGCTGGGCCCACTGGACGTTGCGGGCGGCGAGGTAGGTCTTTTCGTCGAAGCTTTGGGCGACGATGAGGACCTTTTTGGCTTCGGCCTCGGCGGTGACGGCGGCGATGAAGGATTTCGTCTTGCCGTCGGCGATGGAAAAGGAAGGGAGCAGCTTGATGGAGCCGTCGCGGATCGCGTCGCCGAGCACGCGGCGCAGGGCGAGCTTGCGGACGTTGCGCGGGACTTTCTTGGAGTAGTCGCGCGGACGCGGGCCGAAGACGACGCCGCCGCCCACGAAGATCGGAGCGCGCTTGTCGCCGTGACGGGCGTTGCCGGTGCCCTTCTGCTTGTAGATTTTCTTGTTGTTGCCGCGGACTTCGCCACGGGTCTTGGTGTTGGCGGAGCCGGTGCGGCGGTTGGCGCGGTAGGCGGTGACGAGGTCGTGCACGGCCTGGGAGCCTTTATCGGCTTCGGCGAGCAGGATCTTCGCGGCGCTGGCGTCTTCGGCGGTGAAGGATTTCGCGGGCATGGCGGTGATGCGGAAAGGGTTGGCGGTTCAGGCCGGCGGCTTACGCGGCGGCGGTCTTCTTCTTGGCGGGGCGGATGGTGACGTAGCCGCCCTTGGAGCCGGGGACGGCGCCCGAGATAAGGATGACGCCATCTTCGGGGCGCACGGCGACGACCTTGAGGTTCTGGACGGTGCGGGGCACGTCGCCCATGTGTCCGGGCATTTTCTGGTTCTTCCAGACGCGGCCGGGGGTGGAGCGGCAGCCGATGGCGCCGGTCCGGCGGTGCATCATGGAGCCGTGGGTCTGCTTGAGGCCGCCGAAGCCGTGGCGCTTCACGGCGCCCTGGAAGCCGCGGCCCTTGGTGGTGCCGATCACGTCGACCCACTGGCCGGCAGTGAAGGTTTCCAGACCGGGGTGCGCTTCAGGGGCGGCTTCGCCTTCCTGGAAACGGAATTCGCGGACGATGCGCTTAGGGCCGGAGCCGTGCTTCTTGAAGTGGCCGAGGGCAGGCTTGCCGACGCGCTGTTCCTTCTGGTCGCCGTAGCCGACCTGGACAGCGGAGTAGCCATCCTTTTCGGCGGTCTTGGTCTGAAGCAGGGTGTTGCCGCTCACTTCGATGACGGTGACGGGGATCATGGACTGGCTGGCCGCGTCGAAGAGACGGGTCATGCCGAGTTTCTTGCCGAGAAGTCCGAGTGACATGG
This sequence comes from Haloferula sp., assembly GCA_037190465.1. GTDB lineage: Bacteria > Verrucomicrobiota > Verrucomicrobiia > Verrucomicrobiales > Akkermansiaceae > Haloferula. Next base: position 252,175 of record JBBCJF010000018.1, read on the forward strand.
CGGTGGAAGTTGAGAGTGGAGAGTTGATGGTTGAGAGTCCGATGGCCGGAGACTCAGATGCGGATGGCGATGTCGACGCCGGCGGGGAGGTTGAGCTTTTTAAGCTCGTCGACGGTGCGGGCGGTGGGATCGACGATGTCGAGGACGCGCTTGTGGGTGCGGATTTCGAACTGCTCGGCGGACTTCTTGTTGACGTGCACGGAGCGGTTCACGCTGAACTTCTCGATGCGGGTCGGAAGCGGAATCGGCCCGGCCACCTTGGCGCCGGTGCGCTTGGCGGTCTCGACGATCTCCGCGGCGGAGCGGTCGATGGCGCGGTGGTCGAACGCGCGCAGGCGGATGCGGATCTTCTGGTTTTCCATGGCGGTGTGAGATGTTGAGTAAATGCTTAGTGGCCGCGGTCGGAGACGATTTCGGCGACGATGTTTCCGGGGACCTGCTCGAAGTGGGAAGGAGTCATCGAGTAGGAGGCACGGCCGGAGGAAAGGGTGCGCACGGCGGTGGAGTAGCCGAACATTTCCTTGAGCGGGACGTTGGCGCGGATGACGGCCAGCTTCCCCTTGCTCTCCATGTTCTGAATCTGGCCGCGGCGGCGGTTCAGGTCGCCCATCACGTCGCCCTGGTAGTCGTCCGGGGTGGAGACTTCGACGGCCATGATGGGTTCGAGAAGGATGGACTTCGCTTTCTTGAAGGCGTCCTTCATGGCGAAGATGGCGGCCATGGTGAAGGCGTTCTCGTTGGAGTCGACTTCGTGGAAGGAGCCGCCGAGGACATCCACGTGGACGTCGATGACCGGGTAGCCGGCGACGATGCCGTTGGTCATGGCTTCGGCGATGCCCTTGAAGACAGCGTTGTGGTAGTCCTTCGGGATCTCGCCGCCGACGATCTTGTTTTCGATGGTCAGGCCCTTGCCCTTTTCGTTCGGGCGGACGTGGAGGCGGACATGTCCGTATTGGCCGCGGCCGCCGGATTGCTTGACGAGCTTGCCTTCGCCCGGAGCCTCGGCGGTGATCGTTTCGCGGTAGGCGATCTGAGGGGCGCCGGTGTTGGCTTCGACTTTGAATTCGCGGCGCAGGCGGTCGACGATGATCTCCAGGTGAAGCTCGCCCATGCCGGAGATGATGGTCTGGCCGGTTTCTTCGTCGGTCTTGACCTGGAAGGTGGGGTCTTCTTCGGAAAGCCGGCTCAGCGCGTTGGCGAGCTTTTCCTGATCGGCTTTGGTTTTCGGCTCAACCGCCATGGAGATGACGGGCTCCGGGAAAGTGGGGGGTTCGAGGACGACATCGTAGCCTTCTTTGGCGAGCGTGTCACCGGTGGTGACGTTTTTGATCCCGACCATCGCCGCGATGTCGCCGGCGTAACAGGCTGCGATGTCCTTGTGCTCGTTGGCCTGGATCTGGATCAGGCGGCCGACGCGTTCGGATCGTCGTGTCCGGGGATTATAAACGGTGTCACCCTTGCGAATGACACCGGAATAGACGCGGAAGAAAACGAGTTTGCCGACAAATTTGTCCGCCCAGAGTTTGAACGCGAGGGAACAGAATTTCTCGTTGTCGCTGGTATGGACCTCGATCTTGTGTTCCTCGTTGTCGGGGTCCATGCCGATCATCGCCGGGAGTTCCAGCGGGCTCGGGAGGTAATCGACGACGGCATCGAGGAGGTACTGGACGCCTTTGTTCTTGAAGGCGGAGCCGCCGGCGACGGGGACGAGCTTGTTGGCGATGGTGGCGCGGCGGATGGCGGCCTTGAGGTCGGCGGGGGTGATCGGCTCCTCCATGAGGAACTTCTCGCCCAGCTCGTCATCGACGCTGGCGACGGTATCGACCAGTTCGGTGTAGGCGGCTTCGGCGATGGCTTTTTCCGCGGCGTCGAGATCGACCACTTCGTAAGTCGAGCCGAACGTGGCGTCGTCGATGTAGTGGATCGCCTTCTGGTTCACCACGTCGATCTGGCCGGAGAGGGTGTCCTCGGCGCCGATCGGGATCAGGACACGCACGGCGTTCGCGCCGAGCTTTTCCTTCACCTCATGGAAGACGTTGTCGAAGTTCGCGCCGACGCGGTCCATCTTGTTGACGAAGACGATGCGCGGGACGTGATATTTGGTGGCTTGGCGCCAGACGGTTTCGGTCTGGGGCTGGACGCCGGCGACGCCGCAGAAGACGACGATGGCGCCATCGAGCACGCGCAGCGAACGCTCGACCTCGGCGGTGAAATCGACGTGGCCGGGGGTGTCGATGATGTTGATGCGCTGCTTCTGGCCGGTGAAGGATTTCACCACGCCGGGCTCTTCGCGCTGCCACCATTCGGTGGTGACGGCGGCGGAGGTGATGGTGATGCCGCGCTCGCGCTCCTGCTCCATCCAGTCGGTGGTGGCCGCGCCGTCGTGAACCTCGCCGATTTTGTGGATCATCCCCGTGTAGAAGAGGATGCGCTCGGTGAGGGTGGTCTTGCCGGCGTCGATGTGCGCGGCAATCCCAATGTTCCGCGTCCGCTCAAGCGGATACGGACGTTCGGGACTGTTGACGGGCGCGGACATCGGAGCGGACGGTTGGAGACCTTCGATAGAGAGAATTACCAGCGGAAGTGGGCGAAGGCGCGGTTGGCCTGGGCCATCTTGTGAACGTCGTCGCGCTTGCGGACGGAGGAGCCCTGGTTGGAGGCGGCGTCCTTGATCTCGTTGGCGAGGGCGACGTGCATCGGGGTGCCCTTGCGGTTGCGGGCGTAGCCGACGATCCAGCGCAGGGCGAGCGATTCGGAACGGTCCGGGGCGACTTCGAGAGGCACCTGGTAGGTGGCGCCGCCGACGCGGCGGCTTTTCACTTCGACGCGGGGCTTGGCGTTCTCGATCGCGCGGGTGACGACTTCGAGGGGGTCGACGGTTTCGACACCCTCATTGGCGCGCTCGATGGCGGCATAGACGATGCGCTCGGCGGTGGAACGCTTGCCGTCGCGCATCACCTTGGAGATGAGGTGACCGACGAGGGGGCTGTCGTAGCGGGAATCGCGACGATCTGGCTTGGCAAAGACTCGCTTGCGGCGGGACATGGTGGAAAGAGGTGGGTGGTGGGATTACTTCTTGCCCTTGGCCGGAGCGGCAGGCTGGCCGGGTTTCGGACGCTTGGCGCCGTACTTGGAACGGGCCTGGCGGCGCTTGTCCACGCCGAGGGTGTCAAGGGCGCCGCGGACGATGTGGTAGCGGACACCGGGAAGGTCCTTCACGCGGCCGCCGCGGACGAGGACGATGGAGTGCTCCTGAAGGTTGTGGCCTTCGCCGCCGATGTAGGCGATGACTTCGTAGCCGTTGGTGAGGCGGACCTTGGCCACTTTGCGAAGCGCCGAGTTCGGCTTCTTGGGCGTACGGGTCATCACCTGGAGGCAGACGCCGCGGCGCTGCGGACAGTTGGTCATCGCCGGCGACTTCGATTTTTCGATCGGAGTCAGCCGTCCTTTCCGGACGAGCTGGTTGATGGTCGGCATGGGATTCCTGCGTGGTTCGGTGTTCGCTCAAGTGCGTACCGGAGAGGCGGCGAGAAACAAATCCCTCGCAGGAGCCTTTTATCCGGAGCTGCACCCGATAGTTTTGGAGATGGAATGAAGCGGCCCACCGGGGGCGGGCTGCGATGTGGGGCGGCGAATCTAGTCGTCGCGCCTGACCTGGCAAGACCTATTTCGAGAATTTTTGCAGAGGTGGATTTTGGTTTGGCTTGGTTGATTTTCAGGGAATTTTGGAGAGTCGTTCGAGAGGATTCATTTCCCCTACGGGACCCATGGGCAAAAGAAAACGGCCCGGCAATCCGGACCGTTCTCTCGAAGAAATCTGGTAGCAGAGGGCGGATTTGAACCGCCGACCAAAGGCTTATGAGTCCTCTGCTTCTCAGAAATCCATGAATGTCCATAGAAGGTCATTTCTGGCCTTAAATTACTTATTAATAGTGAATAACGAATAATTCTGGACATCGTTACCCCTTGTGGAGTGATCTGACCCCAGCGAAAAATGGCCAAGAAGTGGCCAAGAAATGACCGACAAACATCCCCCCAGATTTTCGAAGAATGACGCCCGTTACTGGGAAGCTCGTGTCTACCACCCTGCATATGGGAAGAGTGGCCAAGCCAAAGAGTCCGGAGCGTTCGCCGTTCGCATCCAAGCTCACGGTGAACGGCGAAACATCACCCTCCGAGAGACCACCAAACGGGATGCGGGCAAGGCGGCGATGTCACTGTACAAGCTCATTGAGGCGCAAGGGTGGGACCGAGGATTGGCCCAATTCAGGGGTGAGATCCCCCCTCAGAAGAGCGTTGTTTCTTTGGGCGACTACCTAACGGCGGTCGCAGCCAGCGGCACGATCGCCCCGCGCACGCTCCGCACCTACGCAACCAAAGTGCGAAAGATCGCAGCGGATCTAACCAAGGTCCGGTTGCCCGGAAATCTCAACAAATACGACCACGTTCACGGGGGAGCGAAGGCATGGCAGGAACTGGTGGATCGAACGCCATTGAGCAAAATGACGCCTGATGCCGTCCATCAATGGCTGGTCAACTACCTCGCTCCGTTCCGAGGCAACCCGGCCAAACTAAGTTCCGCCACCAAATCCGCCAACTCCTGCATCCGCGCAGGCAAAGCGATCTTCGCCGAGCGAATCCTGGAGCGGCTCTCGCACATCGCCCTCCCGAATCCGATTCCGTTTGTCGGGCTGAAAACGGCCAAGGAACGGCCCACCCGCTACAGTTCGGAGATCGAAAATCCGGAGGTATTGCTGGTCGCCGGCGTGAGGGAATTGGCACACGCTTCAATGGAAGGCGAATGGCAGAAAAAATGGGAAGCCGCGGGAGGAACAGGGAGCACCCCTGAGCCATCACCGTCAGAGCGTATCCGTGCCGAACTATCCGCCAGCCGCAAACGGGGAGCCTTCAAGGTACTGGTATTGGGCCTGTGCGCAGGACTGCGGCGGGGGGAAATCGACCGGCTGCTCTGGACTCAGATCAATTTCGAGGGATTTCTTATTGCCGTCAAAGCGACCGATTGTTTCGCCCCCAAGGCCAACTCGGTGGGAGAAATCCCGATTGACAAAGAGATTGTACAAATCCTCAAAGAGTGGAAAAAGACCTCCACCTGCCGTTTTGTGGTCGAGGGCGTCGATCCAAAGGTGAACACCGACGGCCATCACTATCGGGCGGCGCGCGCTCATGAGGAGTTGATTCGATGGCTCCACAGCAAAGGTCTGACCGCCCGCAATCCCCTCCACTCGCTCCGCAAGGAGTTCGGCTCAATCGTCTGCCAAAAGGCCGGTGTGTACGTTGCCTCACGTCTGCTTAGGCACACGAACATTTCCATGACCGCCGCGATCTATACCGATGACCGCGGCAGGGTGACATCAGGCCTCGGGGTCGCATTCTCTGAAACATCGGCATGAAGCTTTCGCTCCCCCACAGAATCCAGCGAGGGTGCCCGCTGCGCGGACGTCGGCGTCGGTCACGTCATGGCGGGCAACCCAGATGACGCCGGGCTGGGAGGAGGCGGGGTTATACCCGCGGATCCACTCGTTCCGGTTCAGGCCGACGTTGCGGAACACGCTGATGGCTTGTCCGGACAGAATTTGTTGGCCCGCCCCGGCCTTGATCGCCTCATTCGATCAAGCCTGCGAGACCCTCCACGCACTTCGCTTATGATCAGCATCTTGCCTCCCCCGCCTCGAAACTGGCATCAGTGTTCAAACCACTACAATACCCTATTTTTGAACGATACACTTGCATGGTGTACCATTTTTCTTCAGTGTATTCACTCATGACCAGCCTCCCGCAGCGCCTGCTGGACTACCTGGAAGCTCTTTTAGGGGAGCGTCCTGACCTAGTGGCCGAGAAAGCCGCCGGCTTACCGCTGTTCCTGCGGGAGCGCTACCGGGTCCAGTCGGCGCATCTGTTCGGCAGGAGATTCCTGCTGGCGGTTGAAAAAGAGGATTGGGAATCCGGATCACCCGGCGGATACGAAAACCAGTCCGCGGCCCTGAGTTCCCACTTCGGCGAGCCCGTGGTGCTTGTGCTCTCCCAGCTTCCTTCTCATGCCCGGAACCGCATGGTCCGACTGGGTATCCCCTTCATCGTGCCGGGCAGTCAGATGTTCTTGCCCATGGCGATGATCGACCTGCGCGAGCGTTTCTCCCAGCCGAAACCGGAAAAGGGAAAACGCCTCACGCCCGCCGCCCAATGTCTGGTCCTCTACCACCTCCAACGCCATTCCCTGGAGGATCTACCCCTGGGAGTCATTGCGGAAAAGATCGGCTACTCTGCTATCATGCTCACCAAGGTGAAGGGCGAGCTGGAGGCGGCGAATCTCTGTGAGTCTTCCCGCCAAGGCCGTTCCATCACCCTCCGCTTCAAAACCCAGGGCCGGCAGTTGTGGGGACGCGTGCAGCCGCTTCTTTCCAGCCCGGTGAAAAAAAGCCATTGGCTACAGTGGGATCAGCCCTGCTACCCGGCCCTCGCCGCGGGCATCACTGCACTCAGCCAGCTTACAGACCTTTCGGACGGCCGCCTGCCCACCTACGCGCTGCTCTCCGGAACTTTCCAAGCCAAGCTCGAACGCGGCCTCTACAGCGGTTGCCAAGGCCCGGAGGATGCCGACCTGCGGCTGGAAAGCTGGAGCTACAATCCCCTGCTCCTCGGCACCAACACCCACGTCGACCCTCTCTCTCTCTTCCTCAGCCTGCGGGACTCGCCGGACGAGCGCGTCCAGCAGCAGCTTGAAACCCTCATCGACGAATACCCGTGGTGAAAGGCATCGACATCTTTCGAGAACGGTTCGCGCCGGGTTGATCGAGCGCGTGGCCTACACCTGGTTCAACCGCTTCGCCGTCCCCCCTCGCCAAAGCCCGCATTGAGCTCGACCTCGATGACGGCGTGAAGGTGAGGATAGCGGTGGTTCCACCCGCTTCACCTCTGCCGATGAACATCCAGTTCTTCGCCCCCAGCTTGGTCGGACGGATGGCGTTTTCGGTGCTGTTGTTGTCGATCTCCACCCGGCCGTCGCCGAGATACACGGTGAGGGGTTCCCATTGGTTGAGGGCGTAGCGAAGGGCCTTGCCGAGCAGGCTTTGCGGCAGAATGGAGCGGCGGCGGGCGAGCAGGTCGACGGCCCGCCGGAACCGTTGGTGGATGGGACGGCTTTGCGAGGCGCGGATGGCTTCGCGCAGGGCGGGTCCGGCGCGTTGCTGACGGAGCTCTTTTTCGATCCGGTAAAGCTGGCCGATCTGGTTGAGGAGCCGCCCGCTGAGTTCCGGTGACTGGTCCTTCGCTTCGAAAAATTTCCTCCTCACGTGGGCATGGCAGCCCATCAGCCGGATGTGGGGCTTGTCCTTCGCCCAGGCGGGGTAGACGCTGTAGCCATCGCACTGGAGGATGCCGGCGCCGGAGATGCCCAGAGGTGCTTGCGTTGCAGGTGGAGCGGCACATCGGATCGGGCAAGGTCCGGGAAGTCATGGAGCGTCTTGTGGCCGAGCATGGAGCACCGGGCTTCATCCGTTCGGACAACGGTCCGGAATTCGTGGCGCGAAGCCTCCGGGAGTGGTTGGGGTGGGTGCGGATCAAGACCCTCTACATCGAGCCCGGAAGCCCGTGGCAGAACGGGTTCGTGGAGAGCTTTCATGACAAGTTCCGCAGCGAATGCCTGGCGCGCGAACTGTTCTACACACTGGGCGAAGCGCGGGTGGTCATTGCGGACTGGCGAAACAAGTATAACGGGGTGCGGCCGCACCGGAGCCTGGGAATGCTCACCCCTGAAGAGTTCGCAGCGAAGAGCCCGCGCTGGCAACAAGCCCGGCCGGGCTGCGGGGCTCGCGGCTCCGACGAGTTGGGAGAACCCATTGATCCCGCCTTCCGGCGGTCCCCTGCGGGCTGACGCTACGCGTCAGTCTATCTCGCTCCGCTCGGTTCTCGCCGCGAGCCCCTCCGCCCGGCCTAACCTCGGGCGAAGAGGAGGCTTGAACAAGGAGATCATCCAGCGTAGATGAACTCCCGGATCTTCTCACTCCAACTGGTCCAAAAACTCAACGGCGGCCACCTTGAGGATGGCAGCACGCTGCTCCGCCCGGACGAGCAGGCGGCCTCGGCGGTCTGCCCGGATCAGCTTGTCATCCGGGTTGCCAGAATTGGGAGATGTCATAGATGGCAAATCTACGACCTCTACGAATCCGGAGGGAAGTGGTGCCCGATGGATCGTTTACTCACGTACGCGTAATCGACCTTTCCATCGAGTTCGAAGACCGACACCGAAGCCAGCTTGCCCGCCGGTTCCCATCGAATCACCATCGGCCCTTTGAAAGTCGGTCTAGCAACCTCTAAAGGGCGACAAGAGCAGCGATGGTGAGAAGTCACATTGCACAGGATCGGGTGGCGGGTTCATCAACAGGCTGCTAAGTGAGCGAGTGTAACCAGTCACGCTCAGCATCGCTCCTTGCGGAAGAAACGAATCTCTTCGCTTCCTTCGGATTTCGCTTGAGCCACTTCTTGACCCCCTTGCGCAATCTTTTGCATCTATCCCACTCTTCCCACAACCACCCCTCAGGCAAGAGCGGCGCGAGTTGTCGCCAAGCACTCGGGGGTTCAACCGAACCTTCCAATGCCTTGTGCGCGTGAATAAAACCGCGTCCTAAAATAAATCCATCCGCAAGTGATGGCGATTCCAATACCGAAACCACCAGCAGAAATGCAGCTGGCACACGAAGTTGCGATCGAAGAGTGGTCAAATCACTTTTAGCCAAACAAACGAAAGTATCACGGAAGGAAGACAGATCCTGACGAGGATTGAACATCCCCCTTAGTACAACCTCGTCATCTGAAGACGGTTCAGATGGGAGAGGAAAGTTGGAAATCCTTCCCAATTCGTTGATCCAAACCGGTGATGCCAATGCGAAAGCGATGCCAAAATCGTTAGATTCGACAATCGCTGGATAAAGAGATGAGGGACAAAGGCGGCTGATTTCGGCCGCGCCAATTGTTGTTCCGGCTTCGATCATCGAAACCAAGATTCTTCGAACTTCGACATCCGAATGGGAGATGGACTCTAAGACTTCAACGACGCGCCATTGTGCTGATTCGGGCAACCGCCATGTAGCCACATCCAATCCTAGCAGCGGGTTTAACCGGATCATCACAGGCAGCAGCTCAGGACTATTGGTCCATAGCTCCTCAAGCCTCCCGCCTATAAGCTTCCTCGCTATTGCGGCTGCCAGCTCCGTCCACCTCTTTTTCGAAAGCGGCTTCCGAACCAACATAGAAGTCAATCTTTGAAAATGAGATTCAACTAACACTCCTATAAGGACGTCGAAATCAATCTCAAGATTTTTCGCGCCGTTCTCCTGATCTTCAATAATTAAGCATTCCAGCACGGAAAGCAAAGACGGGGCATCCTGAACGCTTGGCTGTTCTGAGATGCCGGAAATGAAGTGCTGCTTTAGTTCTCTGAGATCCTCGGCTTTTGGGTGTTCCCTCAGGACGCGAATGAATTGTTCTGATAGCTCGTTCGGGGGCCGCTTTGCGAAAGCCAAAAACGATTGTGCTAGTATCTCAAATGATGATCGCGGGTTCAAAGCATCCACGCCATAGGCCTTCAAAAAGGATCTGAAAGATGAAGATGATGATGAGTCAATAAGGTCGCTGGAGGCAACAGACAACCATTCAGCATCTTCGTCAAATCTTCTTTCCGTAGAGATATGCTTAAATTGAGTCAAATCCCAGTATGAAAGATTCCTTTCCGGAGTGACCTGAAGATCAAAACCAACGTTGCTCTTTCTATCGGAAAATGAACCAGTCGAAAACCGAAAGGACCGGCGAAGCCTAGGCCACTGCTGTGACCAGAGACCAAATGAGGCGTCCTCCATAAATTCGTTTTCGGGTGTCGAAACAAGAACATCACGATCCGTCTCATACAGCGCCGACAAGACGCTTTTGATCGTGGCTCCAATTCCTTCAGTCTCAAATCTCCTGGCACCGGACGCAGCAATTTGCGCGAAGCCTAACTCTGGGAGTATCGATACGTCGAGATCGCTCAAAGTTGGTCGAACGAAGTAGGTTCGAATGATTCCAAGATCTTCGATCTCAGCCAAGTCGGCAAAATCAATAAAAAGGGCATGCGTCCAAACACACCCAGGCCGGGGCATTTCGTTAGCTGGCCAGGTCGACATTAATACATATCTACCAACCCCAAGAGGAAATCCGGTAAAGACTTGCCGAAACCCCACCGGAGGGGTGGAGCCCGAAAGATCCGACGCACGAGTAAGCACAAGCTTCTCATCGAGATTAAATTGAAGAGATGACGCAATAAGTTCGTGGCCACGACGGTAGCCGAAGATCGCCTGATGAAAATTGATCCGTTGAGACATCACATTCAGTCAATTCGGAGCATCCATTTTAGGGGTGTTGTTACTGGCCCAAAATTCGCTGCATCAAGCTTTAGCTTGGAACGCTCATGAGCTTGCAGGCTAACAACTTCGTCAGCCAATTTACCCGGAACACCCCCATATGCGCTCACCCCAAAAATCTTCGTCGTCCAAGCTTCAGGATTCGTAGATAGATATTGCGACAAAAGCGGCCACTCGCGAGAGAGAAATATGGCAGGATCTTGGGGCCGGATAGGCGGGCTATCTTTGGCATTTTCGACAGTATCCCACGCCGAAATCAAGACGGCAGATCGGAGAGGAAACTGGATTCGTGGATGTTCAGCAATGAACTGAAGGAGTTCAACCATCTGAACTTGCGTGCTTGCCTCGCCGAGCGACCAAGGGGAAACCTCCTGATCCGGCTTCCCGAAACTTCTTGCTAAGATCCCAAGCCTTTCATCATTTCTAGCTTTCGCATCGGCGTGAACGAACATCAAGACGCCCGAAATGTTCTCTAGTCGTTGTTCAAACTGAGCTTCCCACCTTCTATCAATCCAGTGATTTTTAAATGTCTCTCCCTTTTCATCCGGAAGGATAAGTCTTCCGCACTTTCCCGAGGGGCGATGCGCAAACAATAGCTCGACTGAAGTGTTAGCCTTATGCAATTTCGTCCGCTCCAGCGGGTCACCAGCGAGGAAAGTGAGCTTGCCTTCATTCAAGTAACTACGATCTTCCGAAAGCCCATCAAAGCAAAGATCGTCCGCATCTTGAGCATGCTTAAGCGCCTCATCAACAGCTTGGATAAAGCTAGATTTTCCTGAATCTGGCAGACCGAGGATTAGCAACTCTGAAGGGGACATGGTTGATTTGGTTCAGGCTTGAAAACGGCAAAACTCGCGACTGTCCCTCTGGGGTTCGCCTCGGAACGTAGATACTACTGACTCTGCCGGAGCGGTCCTGACCCAAGACGAGAAGAGTTTCGCAACGATTTCTTCGGTCGGCATACTGCCATCTTTTGGCCGGGCTGCCAGTTTCCAGAAACTGATTCGTTGGAAAGCATCTGAAAAGCGATGACGGATCATCTCCTCCCATGCATCAATCCTGGCAGCCGCAGTCGGTGCGGCATCTATTTTGGTGAGAACAAAATGAAGTTCACATTTTCCCGAGCGGGTGCTCGATTGCTTGACCCTTTCGACGAAATCAATCGCTTGACCTAATTCGTGATTGCGAAGCTTCGAATCCTCTACTGCCTTACCATCGAGCGCCAAAACGAGATGATCGGCTCGACCCACACCCAACAATTGGTCGCAGACCGCCTGAATGCCGACTGCCGCATTAAAGGTCTCGCCGGAAACATCATTTAGTAGAATCTCGACGCGCGCCTTGGTACGATTGCAGACAACGCGAAAGTGTAGAACAGAGTTATCATATTTCGGGACGCTCCTCTCGATCATGGGCTCGTCAACTCCGCTTTGAACAGTTGCCAGCCAATTGATCTCTTCAAATCGAGGTAATGTCCAACTACCGGCGAAGAGCAACTCGTCGATCGGACCACTTTGAAACATTTGATGCAACCGCGCAATGAGCGACGTCTTGCCAGCGTCCTGCTTGCCTACGAGCATCACAAACACTGTTGGACCCCGTCTGGCGATTCGACGAGCCTCCAGGATCGAAAGCGGCTCAATGCCCCGCAAAATATGATAGCTTTCCAGATCGGCCTGCGGTGGCTCTACCTCTACGTCCGAAACTGATTCTGCAGCGATTGATTCCGGGTCCGCGGCAATTAGATTAGGGCATTCTGCGCCCCTCCCTTCCAGGCACTTGCCGGTTTTCGCCATTGGACATTCCGCGATCTTGCATTCTGGCATAGGGTCGGGAGCTACAAGTTATTCAGGCAATCAAGGAACAGTAATTCTATATAATATTGATCCGCCACGACCACCGGGGAAAACGACTTATTCAAATTCAGATCCGACACGGATTGGATGAGCCTTTGCGTCGTATCAACATCTCCCGACTCGTGAAATTTTGCGATCGCGAGTGTAACAGGCAGAAGATCCAAACAATCCGTATAGCCGTTAGGCAATTCAGACCTCCATTGGGAGGTCGTGGCTTTCAGGAAATCTGAAAACGGAAACTCATCCTGCCAGTCTGAAGTTCCACTAATGGCCTTCTGAACCAGCGCTGGATAGGATGGGGGAGGAGGGCTAATCGATGTCCGCGAAGACAAATCTAGTGCGAGAGGTAAAACATACTCTGCTGCTGAGAGTGTTGAGACTTGGCAAGCCAATGAATCACAACGACCACAGAGCAACCACCATAGAAGATCGGACTCTTCAGCGAGCTGCTCAATGCGTGCCGTTGAACGCTCGGCAATCGCTTCGATGGCCGCCAATACAGATCTGCTGAATGCATTGGATGCCGTCTTGATTTTTGCCTCATCAGTCTCGGAAGCCGTTATCGTCTTGAGCCGCGCTTTCAAATTGACCAGTTCTGGCTGCTCACTAGGCATGGTCCTCGGACGCTTACGCTCCCCTTCGACAAAGAGGTAGGAATTCGCTTCTTCCGCGATCTCCTGCTGAATTGGAGCAGCTTTTTGGTTTTCAAAACAGGCACTCTTGACGCCAAGAGCCATAGCTGGTCCGAAAGGCGCATCCGGCTCGAATGTGGTTACCATTACCAATCCCGCCATGAGTCGGAGCTCTTGCAAATTGTCCGAAATGGGGAACTCCGGATCGATTGCGAGCACCTCATCCGTCATTCGCCGATGAAAATCCATTCCGTTGGGAAGCCCCAGAAACAGCCTGATCATTCCGAGCACCGAGTCGCGATTCAGTTTCTCTGAGAAACTCTTTGCGGTATTCCAGCGGGAGGCTGCCAACGCAGAATCAGGCTTGAGGTGAATCTGGCGGTACCAGTCGGTCGTATTGCGGTGCATGTTGTCAGGCGTTGAATGGGTTTTTGTGTTTTATAGGCGGATTCGACGCAGCCGCCACTGCGTCCCAGAGGGCATCCAAGGTCCCTTTCTCCTCGGCTCGCCGAAAGATTTCGGCCCAAAGCTTCTGCGGGTCTAAGGAGTCGTCCCCATCTTCCAACAAACCTACCTCGACAACCACTCGGTAACGACTCGGGGTGGCGAGCATGAAAAACCGCACGACCAGTGATCGCATTCTTTCTTCGTTGGAATCTTGGCTGGTGGGCATCGTCGAACCTCCTGTGGTCCCTGGAACCATAGGCGCTACCGGCCCAACTTCTACATTGTCGGTCGGCTCGGGCGCAGCGTGAACTTGAGAGGCCTGAACAGCGGTAAATGCCGGGAGATCCAAAGTAAATTCGGAAATCCAAGACGCCCCCTCGCCTCTTCCTTCTCCGAAGCTGTAAAGGTCTTTCATGTACTCTCTCGTGTAGGAGCACACCTGCAATCGAGGCCCTGCGTGGTTTCCTACTACGTCGATCGTTAGGATGTGGTAGGTTGGCTGCCATCCCTCCGGTTCACTCCGGGGAGGGACAGCCGCTCCAGCGAATAACCGAAGTTGACGGGCCACAACCTCCACCCGTGAAGTGTGCTCATGTCCAAACAGCGCGATCGGCGCAAAGGCGTTTAACGCTGTTCTCACCTCCCTTTTGTCCATCAACCAATCAGGGGGATGATGGCACATCACTAAGTTGACCACGCCCGGAGTGTTAGAAATGGGGCTCGTCTGATATTGGGAAACCAAGAGATTCCCTGGGCTATCGGCCGCATCAGATATAAGAGCAGAATTTAATCCAATTAAATTCAATCGGTGATCGAGAGGTAGGTGCTTCGGGAATTTGTGCGACCACGAGAGGTTATCTTTCGTTGTCTGGCATTCACAACCCTGCGCAAAGTCATTGAAGGCGTGGAATGGGGTTAGAAGTAGTTCAGCTGGATCGAGCTTGATCTGAGTCTGGATCGCATCCAGCCAGTATGCTGGAGTCGCATTGTATCGAATCTGTTGATGAGCGTCCCACAGAGGAAATTTCGGACGAACGCGTTCGCGATCCACATCATGATTTCCGGGTACCACGTAGGTCACGTCCATGGATAAACCGGCGATGTGAAATAGCTCACCAAGCCAGACCTTTAAGCTCTCATATTCGTCCTTCCTTCCGCTGAATGCCAAATCGCCAGAAATAAGCAGACCGTCGTAATCGACTCCCGCAGGTTTGGATGCAATATCGGTAAGAATGGCCTCTCTCAATTGACGGTTGAGATCAAATTGTGAGCTATCGTCCCGCTGAGAGAAGTGGACGTCGGAGAGGTGGATGAGGGTCAGCATAGTTCGCCAAAGATCAGTCAATCAATGAGTTCCAATGAGCACCCATTGAGGGAAAAATACCCCGATTGTCACGAAGAAATTTCCGAATCTAAAACCATCCGCAATCTCAGTGCCCTCCCACGGCAGCCACCTCTGCCTCGGAGAGGGGCAGTGACCCCTTTCTGGAATCAGCCAAGCTGAGATGCCTTTGTCATGCTGATGATCTTCCCAAGCAGACTCCCTGCTTGGGCGGTTTCTATTCCGTCAATGAAAGTCATGCGATTTCACCGAACGGACCATCTCCATCCACAGCAGCGGCTCGATGTGGTGGACATACACCGTCGGCTGATCGCCCTCGGATCGCTGGAGCAGTCCCTCCGCGAGCAGGAACGGTTCGCTGGTGATGACCAGACGCAGCCGGTGAAATGTCTCCCGCTTCACGAACAGATTGGCGATACCCGTTTCGTCCTCCAAACTGATGAAGCAATGCCCCTTGGCGGTGCCGGGCCGCTGGCGGCAGATCACCATGCCCGCCACTTTCACGGGGATGCCGTGGGGCAGGTTTTGCAGGTCGGTGGCGCGGAGGATTCCCCGGCTCTCTGATCGCTCGCGCCATAGCCGCATCGGGTGCGGACCGGTGGATGCCCCCTGAAGTTCGAAATCCGCCGAAACCCGCTCCGCCGGCGTCATGGGCGGAAGGCATGCCGATGGATCGGATAACGCGGACGCAAGCAAGTCGGCGTGGAAGGGAAGCTCGACCTGCCACAGCGCCTGCCGCCGGTGAGTCACCTTCGGCAACCGGTTTAAGGCTCCGGCCCGCGCCAGAATCCGTCGCTCTTTCTCCGTTGGCCTTACCCGTGTAACGAAATCCTCCAACGAGGAAAACTCCCGCTCTTTCCTCGCCGTGACGATCCGCTCCACGGTGGCGGCGGACAGGCCCTTGAGACGATGCAGGCCGAGTCGGATCGTGCGGTCGTCCTCGACGGTGGTTTCCACTTCGCTCGACAGGCAGCAGACCGGCTTCACCCGGACTCCCCGGCGCCGGGCGTCCTCAAGTAGCGTGTGGACCGAGTAGAAGCCCATCGGTTGATTGTTGATGAGGCCGACGTAGAACTCCGCCGGGTGATGGACCTTCAGCCAGCAGGAGGTGTAGGCGAGCATGGCGAAGGAGATCGCGTGGCTTTCCGGGAAGCCGTAGAGTGCGAAAGAGCCGATGGAGGCGATGATTTTTTGCTGTACTTCCTCCCCGATGCCGCGTTCGGTCATGCGTAATCGGAGTTTCGCGGTCACCCGCTCCATCCGCTCGTCGCTGCGCTTGAATGCCATCGCTCTCCGTAACTCGTCCGCTTCCGCGCCGCTGAACCCGGCCACGTCCATTGCCATCCTCAGCACCTGCTCCTGAAACAAGGGGACGCCGAAGGTTCGTCCCAGGGTTTCCTCGCAGGCGGGGTGGATGCAGTCCACCGGCTCGCGTCCGCTGCGACGGCGGAGGTAGGGGTGGACCAGATCGCCGACAATCGGGCCAGGCCGGATGATCGCCACTTCCACCACCAGATCGTAGAAGGTCCGGGGACGCAGGATCGGCAGCGTCGCCATCTGGGCGCGCGATTCCACCTGAAAGGTGCCGATGGTGTCTGCCCGGCACAGCAGATCGAACACGGCGGGATCGTCCTTGGGGATTTTCGCAAGGTCCACCGGAGCGCCGCGCCGGGAGCGGATCTCCAGCGCATGCTCCATGGCGGCGAGCATGCCAAGTCCCAGCAGATCGACTTTCACGATACTCAGATCCTCGCAGTCGTCTTTGTCCCACTGGAGCACCGTTCTCCCCGGCATCGTGGCGGGCTGGATCGGCACGACGGCATCGAGTCCATGATCGCAAATGACCATGCCGCCCGAGTGCTGGCTCAGATGCCGGGGCATTCCGAGCACCGCATGGAAGAGATGGGACAGGGCGGGCAGTCGCGGATGCGAGGGTGGGATCAGCGGCGCGATGCGGTCTTCGAACTCGCTCCGCGCCGCTTCCGCTTCGCCTTCCATCCGATAGAACCGGTGCGAACCGGTGGAGAAGCGATCGGCCAGCTCCGGCGGAAAGCCGAGCACCTTGCTCATTTCCCGGAAAGCCGAGTTGGAGCGGTAGGTGATGACGTTTGCCGTCATGGCAGCGTTGCGGGGGCCGTATTTGCGGTAAACGTGCTGGATGACTTCCTCGCGGTGATCTCCCGAGGGAAAGTCGATGTCGATGTCCGGCCAGGTGCTGCGGTTCTCGGAGAGGAATCTTTCGAAAAGCAGACCGCAGCCGATGGGATCGACGGCGGTGATTTCCAGGCAGTAGCAGACCACGGAATTGGCGGCGGAACCCCGCCCCTGGCACAGGATGCCCCGGCCGCGGGCAAATTCCATCAGGTCGTGGACGATGAGGAAGTAACCGGGGAAGCCGAGCCGCTGGATCATCGCCAGTTCGCTTTCGAGCTGAGTTTTCACTTTCTCGCTGCAAATCCCGTAGCGGTGGGCCGCGCCGGCGTACGCCAAGCGGCGCAGCAGTGTGGACTGTTCGGCGAGCGAGAGAGGGTTGCCCCTCCCGTCGGGAAAGTCCGGGAAGCGGTAGCCGAGGTTTTCCAACGTGAAGCCGATCCGATCCGCGAGGCGCAGCGAGTTGGAAACCGCTTCCGGCAGGTCGGCGAAGAGTTCCGCCATTTCGCGGAAGGATTTCAGGTGGCGCTCGCCATTGGGTGCGAGCAGCCGCCCGGCGCGGTCGAGCGGGAGGTGGTGGCGTAGGCAGGCGAAGGCATCGGCCAGCCTTCGGTCGCCGCGCGTGGCGTGGAGAGGTGCATTGCTCGTCACGATGGGAATGCGGAGATGGCCGGCCAGATCGACGAGATGGCGATTGAGTCGGCCATCGTCGCGCAGGCCATGGCGGTGGAGTTCGACATAGACGTTTGCCCGGCCGAAGGCATCGACCAGCCGTTGAGCGGCTTCCAGCGCCTGCCGCCGGTCGTCACGCAGCAATGGTCGGCAGACCGGCCCGTCGCGTCCGCCGGTGAGAGCGATCAGGTGGCCGCCGCCCTGCGGCAGATGGTGTTTTCCCTCCGGCAGCAGATGGCGGTCGGTCAAGTGGCGGCTGAGCATCCGGTAGCCTTCGCGGGTGGCGCAGAGCACCGGGAAAGCCGTGCCGTCCGGCAGGTCGAGCGTGGCGCCCACCAAGGCGCGGATGCCGCATTCCGTCGCCGCGTAATGCGCCCGCGCCGAGCCGTAGAAGCCCGCGCGGTCGGTGATGGCGATGGCTTCGTATCCGAGCGCCGCCGCTTGGCGGACCATCGTTTCCGGCTGACTTGCCCCTTCGAGAAACGAGAAGGAGGAAAGGGCGTGCAGTTCCGCGAAGGCCGCTTTCATCGGTAGATTCCCTCCAGTTGCCAGCGGTCCGGCGTTTCGAAGACGAGCCGCAGCAAATGGCGGCTTTCCGTCTGGATGTCCCATTCCAGCCGTTGCCAGGCGGTGGACGGTTCCCACCACGATCCCGAGGCCGGGAACGGTCCTCGCCGGTCGATGATCGCGCCGGGATGGGGGCCGTTGAGCAGTGCGAGCGGCCGGGGTTTCCGGTCGATCCACTCGTGAGCTACGGCGACAGGATAAGGCGGGCGGTAGCGCTGTAACGGCACCGGACAGGCCGGGCGGTCCGTCCGCACCGGGACAGGCGGAGCATTTACGACCGCCGGGCGCAGGGCGAAGGCATCCGGCGCATGGGAATCGGCGGGGACCGGGATGCCGACCCGGCCCGGCCCGAGCAACGCTTCCAATTTGGCGAGGGTCTCCGCCCAACGAGCGGGATGGGGCAGCTCGCGCCGCAGCCAATCCCGTTGCGACTCATCCGCGAAGGTTGCTTCGGCATCAAGTTCGAGGGCGATGACCGGTGCATCGAGGCGGAGGGATTCCAGCCACGTCTGCAACGGCGAAAGCATGCCTTCCACTGCCGTCTGAGGATCGGGCAGCCGGACGCGGCGGGCGACTTCCGCCCCCGACTCCAGCACCACCCGCAGGTCGAGCAACCCGGCGGCCAGCGACCGGCTAGCCAGACGACCGGCCAGCGCGTGCAGCAGGCGTTTGAGCGCGAAGATCACCGGATCGAGGGTGATCGCCGCATCTTCGAGTTCGATCCGCTGCGCCAGGCTCTCCGGCGGACGATGCAGCCGGAGCAGGCGGCAGTGTTTGCCGTGCAGCACGTCGTGCCAGTGTCCGGCTTCCGGCCCGAGGCGCTCGGCCAATGCCTGCCGCGGCAGCTTCATGAAGTCGTCGAGGGTTCGCAGTCCCCACCAATCGAGAATCGTGAGCGTGTCCCCTTCGGGCGAAAAAACGCCGAGCCGGTCGATGGGAAGCGGAGCCAGGTCGGCGGGAGCGATCACGCGTCCGTGAAGCTCGCGGTGACGTGCCGCCAGATGAGCCAGATCGGGCGTGGGGGCGAAACCCTGCCACAATGCTACGCCCGGGAGCGAAAGCCGCTCCGGCATCGTCCGCGCCCGCCGGCGGGAAAGATCGAGGATCACGGCGTCCGCGGCCGTGAGTTCGAGATCCGGCGTCAGCGATTCGCCGAGGGTGATCAACTCCTCGCTCAACGCTGCCTCCGCTTCGGGATTGGAAGAAATCACTTTTAGCGAAGGGCAGCGGACCAGAGAACGATTGAGCGGCCAGCCGGCTTCGATTCCGGCGGTCCTCGCCGCCTGGTTGACGGCGAGCAGAGGAAGCTTGTCCTTTTGGACTTTCCCGGAAGAGGAAACGAGGATGGCGCAGGGAGATTTTCTCTCCTCCGGCCGGTTCCTCAGAGCCGCCATCATCGGGAAGTCCGGGATGTACAACGAAGCGAACATCGTCAGGTAGCGTGGCGGAGCGTGCGGGTTTCCGATTTCATCCGGGTGAGCAATTCCGCCCGCGGCACGTCCCAATCGCGCAGGGAAAGATCGGCGGAAACTCTGAGCCTCAGGCTCGCCCCCGGAACGATGGAGAAAAGAGCCAGCACCACCAACCGCACGCCGCTTCGCCCGGCGAGCTGCCGCAGCCGCCACCAGGAAGACGCCGGAATCTCGGCGAGTTCGCGGCGGGGAAGTCCGCACACGTCGAGCAGCACGAAAGGAACATTGCCGTCGCGGACCAGCAGGTCGACGGCCTTGAGCGTTTCCGTGACGGAAGAACAACGCACCCACAACAACCGCGAGCAGGCCGCCCCGGTGAAAGAGGCGGGATCGAATCCATCCGCCCCGTCGATGAGAACCAGTTCGGGGTGCGGGCTCTCTTCCGGCGGATTGCCCAGAAGCGCCGCGACCAGCAGAGACAGCCCCGCGGCCGGTCCGGCCGGAATCACCTCCGAGATCGCGCCTGCCGGGAAGGATTCCAGGCGGAAGGAGAGTTCCACGGCTTCCGGTCGATCCTCCGTGGATGACCGCAAACCGTGAGCGCGGGGGAATTTCTCCCGCAGTTCACGGCGCAGTTCTTCGATCCGAGGGGCGGGCACGGACGCAGCGTAATGCAGCCCGATAAATGTTCAAATGAACATTTCAACAAGCCGAAATGAGACGGGCCAAGGGTTTCCAGCAAGGCTTGCCATTCTTTCTCAAAGCGTGATGCCTGCCAAGCTGGCTACCGTTCAAAAATCCTACGGTGGTAAATCGGGCAGCATGCTCGCCACCCCGCGCAGCGTCAGCTGCACTCTGTCGCCCGGCTCCAGCCCGGCCGCAGCGATCGAAACCGAAAGCCCCAGCACCAGGCCGGACCACCATTTTGCGGGTAATATCGTGTTCATGACCCCGAAAAAGCGCCGTCTCGGATTCACTTTTGCGGCAGAAAGTAAATGCGTCCGGCGGAGTTTTTCAGAGTTTGCGGATCAGCCCTCCCAGAACCTTCACCGCCCGCTCGATTTTCGGGCTCCACGGATAGCCGCAGTTGATGCGGATGCAGTTCCGGAACCCGCCGGTCGGCGAGAACATCGGCCCGGGCGCGATGCTGATCCCCGCATCGCGCGCCATGTCGAACAACCGCATCGCGTCCGCCCCGCCGGGAAGCTCGCACCACAGCATATATCCCCCCTTCGGCCGCGACAGGGCGGTACCTTGGGGAAAATGCTCCGCGACGGCTTCCCGCATCCCGGCCACCTGCCCGCGATAGGCGGCACGGATGGAGCGGAGGTAGCGGTCGTAGCCGCCGCTTTTCACGAACTCCGCGACGGCCAGCGTCGGCAGCAGGGCGCCGATCAGAGTGCTCGTCTGTTTCAGCGCGCGCACCTTCGGCTGCCGCTTGCCCGCAGCGACGTAGCCGACCCGGTATCCCGGCGCCAGCTTCTTCGAGAAGGAGCCGCACAGGATCACCGTATCCCCGGGATCGAAGGCCTTCAGGCAGCGCGGGCGGGGTCCCTCATGCGGCAGGTCGCCATAGGTGTCGTCCTCGATCAGCGCGATTCCGCGCTTCGCGCACATCAGCACCAGTTCCCGTTTACGGTCGTCCGGCATCACGAAGCCGGTCGGGTTGTGGAAATTGGGCACCACCACGCAGGCGGTCACGCGGGTTCTGCGCAGCGCCTTTTCCATCGTTTCGAGGTCGATGCCGTCCGCCGCGTTCACCGGAATCGGAAGCGCCTTGAGCCGAAGCTCCCGCAGGGTGCCGGCCAGGCCGAAATACGTGGGTGTCTCCACCGCGACGGTGTCGCCCGGCCTGCACGTCGCCTGCAACGCCAGGGAGACGGCCTCGGTCGCGCCGACGGTTACCAGAAAATCCTCCGCCTTCAGCGCACAGCCCCATTCCAGCGACCGCCGGGCAAGCTGGCGGCGCAGCGATTCGTGGCCCGGCGCCAGGTCGTAGCCGATGCTGTCCGGGCCGAGCTTCCGGCCGATCGCGCCCAAGATCCTGGTCAGCTTCACGCCCGGCAACAGCCGCGTGCACGGCAGCGCGGCGCCGAGGGGGATGAGCTTCGGGTCGGCGTAGTCGGCAAGCAACGATTCGACCGGATCGGGGTCCTCCAATCTCGTGATTTTCGGAGCGAACGGTGACGGCGCCGGTTCGGGGGCCAGATCCGCCAATCGGGAGCGGACATAAAATCCGGACTTCGGTCGCGCCTCGATCAGCCCCCGCGATTCCAGCGTCACGTATGCCTGCAAGGCCGTCGGCACGCTCACATGCTGCTGCGCGCTGAACTGCCGCACCGAGGGCATCCGGTCCCCGACGCGCAGGGAACGGCTGTCGATCATCTCCTCCAGGATGTCGGCAAGGAGCAGGTAGATCGGGCTGCGGGCTTTTTCGGAAACCGTCCGGTTCATGCGGCGATTCTTCCCCGCACGCGAAATTTTAACAGATGCAGCACCTTGCATTTTCATGTGGTACAGAATGCCCGCATCCCGAATCTGTGCAGGCAAAAAAACGGCCCGCTGCATCTGTCCCGCCTCTTCTTCCGGGGGCATCATGGCCCGGTGAAACGCAAACAACGATCGTCCCCGGGCCCCGACCGCGAGCGGCTTCCGCTGCAACGCGGCCAGGTGATCCGGCTCGGGAAAGACCTGAAGATCCGCGGCATCCAACTGATGTCGGGCCGCATCTGGCTGACCGGCACCCCCGCGAGGGGCGATCTGATCCTCTCGGGCGGCGAGCGGCTGGAACTCTCCGATGACTGGCCCTTTGTGGTCGAGGCGCTGGAGCCGGCCGAACTGCTGCTCCTGCGGAACGAAGGAATACCCCACGCCGCGGAATCCCGAGAAACGCCGGCCATCGGACCCGCCCTGCCCCGCCCGGCTTTTTGGACGTCCATTCTCCGCTCATGAAAACACTCTTCACCGGAGGATGCGCCTGCGGTGCCGTCCGCTACGAATGCGAAGCCCGCCCGTTGAGCATGCACAACTGCCATTGCCGCGATTGCCAGCGGATCACAGGCGGCGCTTTCGCCTCCGTGCTGGTCGTCCCGCAGAGTTCGTTCCGGATCACCGGCGCCCTTCGGCGCCATGCGACGACGCGCCTGACCGGGCGGCCCAATCTCCGCGGCTTCTGCACGAATTGCGGATCGTCCGTGACCGTGGGCGAGGATTCCGACCGCGACCGGGTCGGCCTGATGGCGGGCAGCCTGGACGATCCGGACCTGTTCGAACCCGCGATGAACATCTTCATCTGCGACGCGCGCCCGTGGGAAATCCTGGACCCCGCACTTCCCGCGCACGAGCACTACAAGCCGCGCGGATGACCGGCCGCGATGCGCCATCCTTGCGGCGGCTACCGGGAGTGATGGACCATCGCCCGGATTACCTTGC
The DNA here is from genome assembly GCA_037190465.1 of Haloferula sp. Taxonomy (GTDB): domain Bacteria; phylum Verrucomicrobiota; class Verrucomicrobiia; order Verrucomicrobiales; family Akkermansiaceae; genus Haloferula. The sequence goes on from JBBCJF010000018.1 coordinate 275,098, forward strand.
CGTCGGCGTTGAAATGAAACCACTCCACCGCATTCCGTCCCGTGCCCGAATCATAGGAAATGCAGATCGTTTCGACGCCGGTGAAGATGTCCAGCAGCCGGAAGCGCAGGTCCGGGCGGCGCTCCAGGGCGATTTCCCAATAGGCCCGGACCGCGGCCTTTCCTCTCAGGACTCCCGCGGGCTCGGCCATCAATTCCACGATCCCCGGGCTGGTCATCTCGAAGTCCTCCGCATAGTGCGGCAGAATCCGGTCCGGATCGTGCGAGTTCCATGCATCCAGCCACTCATCCGCGAAGCGCCGGGCGAAATCGTTTGTGACCGTGAATTTCATGGCCGGTTTGCCGCCGCCGGAGGATCGGGAAAAAACCGGCTCCCCGGGCGACAATCCCGCAAGGCCGCACAAGCGATAATAGGAGGCGAGACGCGACTCGACGACCCGCATGCTCATCCGGGTGCGGCGGCGGATTCCGGCAAAGAGCTTTTTCAGCCGCAACCGGGCGCGCGCCTCCCGCGGGCGTCCGGTCAGAATGGCGCGGACCGTTTGCAATTTCACATTCCGATCATCCCCGGCGTTGCGGCGCATCACAGGTACACCGAACCGCTTTTTCAGCCTGTACACCCGTTTGCCGGGGATCGACGGGACTGCGGACCACGAGTCTGGCGAAACATGACCCGGAAATAGCGGCGCGCGGCTTCGCTTTGTGATAAAAACGGGTGCGCCGACGGCAGCCAACTGGCAGCCCGGGGGCCATGCCACGGTGCCGTTGCAGAACGCGGGCTGAAGCGGCCACCCGTCAACGGGGGGCGCGTGGACCGCTTACATTCGGCAATCACGTTCGACGATAATTGGGGATTTAACGGTCGCGGTAGGGACTCGGGTTTGGTGCGTGCCTGTTGCTGGCTGAAGACTCTCGGCGACACGTTGCCGAGGGCTTGGTGAGGACGCTCGTCGTTGTAGGAGGTCATCCATTCGTGAACGATTTCGCGGACTTCGCTGAGCGATGCGAACAAGTGGGCGTTGAGGACCTCGCGGCGGAAGGTCGGCAAGAAGAACTGGATGTTTGTGGGAGGTGAAGTAACCGGTCAACAGAACCTCACTACCCTTCCGCCGTCGGGCTTCGGTATGCTGGGTGACCATGGAAACTTCCACCGGACCATCAGAGGGCGCCATCATCAAGAGCGACCGCAGCGGCCGCACCCGCTACACCGCCGGGTACAAGCGCGAAGTTCTTGAGGCTTTCGAGTCCAGCAGCCTGAGCGCCCCCGCCTTCGCCCGGCAATGCGGCATCAAATATCCCACCTTAGCCTCATGGATCGCAAAGCGCAGGACAGAGGCGCGGGCGCAACCCTCCGGTGGTTCTCCTGCCCAGCCCGCCTTCATCCTCGCCGAGCTGGCCGCCCCGGCCGATGGCGCGGCCCTGGAAGTGCGCCTGCCCGGCGGAGCCGTCGCTTGGGCCGCCGATGCCTCCCAAGTGAGGCTCCTCGCCGGACTCCTGCGCCACCTCTCCTGAGCCTCCGCCGCCATGCTCACCTTCAATGGCAACCTCAAGGTATACGTCGCGCTGGAGCCCTGCGACATCCGCAAGAGCTTCTCGGGCCTCTCCGCCATGGTGCGCAACCACCTCGGACTCGACCCCCTCAGCGGCGCGGCCTTCCTCTTCACCAACAAAGTCCGCACCCTCATCAAAATATTGTACTTCGACACAACGGGCTATTGGGTCGTGGCCAAACGCCTTGAGAAGGGTCGCTTCAGCTGCCTATCTCAAGGATGTGCTGGAGAGGCTGCCCGGAATGAAGGCGGGCGAAATCGGCACCTTGCTGCCGGCGAACTGGCAGCCTGCCGGCAAAACCGCGGCTCCGGCGCAAATGGCGGGATGAGGCCGGTGCCCGTCAACGGGTGCCGCGCGGATCGCTTACTCCGCCGCGTTCAGGATGCGAGACGATTTCGTGACGCCGGCCGCCTGACGCTCTCGCTCCTTTGCAAGATCACAGTAGGGGCTCGGGTTGTCCTGAGAGCTCCTACCGAACACGTCGCACAAAAAAAAGAGGCGTGACCGCACCACCGCGAGCACGCCATACTGCCTTGAAGGTGCCGTTCACTGCCAATCTCAGGCCGAAAATAATAGGCGTCGAAACCAATAGAGAAGCTTTTCACAGCAACTTCGATCTTTCATATACGGTGCGTGAGGTAGTTGATGTAAAAATTGAACTCGTTAATACGATCGACAGAGAAACCTATCGGCATCAGATAATTTATGCCCCGCGGAAGCACTTCCTATGAAGCACTTCCTCTCCCGAAATCATCCAAAAAGACCATTGAATCTTAGATAAAAATAAGCGGATCGAACTTACAGATTTCGCACAACATTCCTTCGATTCCTATGCGAAAACAGCAGGGCAACACTCAGCCCTAGCATTAGAGAAGTGGTAGCTTCCGGCACCACGTTGAGTACAAAAGTTGGAGCAATGCCGCTGCTGATGCCAAGCATAATATAATCGTCAGGCCCGACATCAGCAACAGAATATCCAATCGCAAATGGAGCGCCATCCTCCAGCCCATTCAACCATTCTATCCCCTCCGCCGATAATTCCACTTGAGCAAATTGAATGGTTCCCGGGAACTGATCGGAACGAATAAACTCACCGATCAATACGCCATCTTGAGTATCTTGAAATATCTGTGGATTAAGTCCATTTCCATCAGCAGTGTGACTTACCAGAAGCTCGTCAACGGAAGTATTCATACTGTACACGAGGACCTTCTCGGATGGCTGGCCCGAATGATACAGCCCAACAACAAGCTCGATTCTCCCGGATAATATTTCACCCGTTGGCTTGGAAGAAAAGATCGAGTAAGCATTCTGCTTTGAATAGAATTGCGATGCGCCGGCCCCATAAGTTGTCTGGCCAATCGAAAACTCAGATGCACCGGCAATAAAATTATACCCCCTGTCGTCAATCCAATTAGAGAAGTCGCTTTCGATTATGATTGATGTGGCCATATTATTTTCTGGTAATTCACTTTGATCTGATACTGAAGAATATCCATGCGACAAGCCCCACCAACAAAAGGCCGATGGTTGATAATTTCCAAGGAAAACGCGTAACCTCCTCTTGTGACGAAGCCGTCCCGTCGAGTGGGTTTTGTTCCCTCGTTGACCCGGGCGCCGACGAAGATTGAGGCGGAGGCGACTCTTCCTCGATATATCCTTTGGCCTTGGCGTCAGCCTGAATCGCTTCCAAAAGCCCCTTTGGAAGATGAGAAGAGTCACCTGAAGGTGGTGGAGGTGGACCTGCTGCGATGAGCTTTCTCAATTCAGGAAACGAGAATAAAACCGCATTGTTTGGGTCGATCCCATGCACTGTTGCAAGTTCATCAAAGTTTTTCGACTTATAGAGGGATGCACGCAGAGCCTTTTCGTCCCAATAAAATAGGTAACGACCATTCTCGATCGGCAGCTCCTCGCCTATTCGATCCGCATTGATATTTGTTTCTTCAGTGAATCCTATAATCATTCTCGAACCCACCCTTTTGGGAGATGAAATCGCAAATATCCCGGGACCATCCATGATAGCCTTGCATTCTGCCTGGTAGAGGTCGGAGATGGCGCTAGATGCGAGGAATCGGTCTAGCTGCTCCAATGTTGCATCTGCGACCAATCCCTCCGTTCCTTCCGCGGCCAATGCCTCTCCTTGCTCGACCGCCATATTAGCTAATGATGAGAGAGCCTTATAGCTTTTCGCAGGCAAACCCAGCTTAACCGCCTCCACACGAGGCGCAAACATCAATAAAGCAAGGGTGACCGCAATGGCGAACTTATTTTTCATATTGGCTATTCGGTTTCGCTTTGGGTCCATCGGACTGACTTTCGGAATCTCGAAACAGTTGCAGGAGTGAAATCATTATCAGCTCCACCGCTTCCGCCATCTTGCATGATGCCATCCTCATCATGGTGAGAATCACTGATCGATTCTACAAGATTAGAAGGAAGGTGTCCGATTTCATGGGTGAGCGTCAAGTTGATCTCCCGATGTAATGCAGCCTGAGCACCTGCAACTACCGCAGGAAGATGATGTGTCAGACTAGATTCAAAATCTTCTCGAATTTGCTCAAGCCAAATGACAGAGTATAAAGTTTTTCCAAGAACTGGGAAAAAGGGAGTCTGACCAGAAGATGCACCCCCTGTTTCGCTATCAGGGTCGCAGTCTTTCGTTGCGACATCTTGGAATCCAAATACAGCGTGTGCTACCCATGTGGTTTTCGAATCCTCCAAATCGGCTGAATTGTTCCAAACTCCCGGCAGGAATACTCCCGTAGTGGACCCGGCATTCAATTTGAAGGGTATTGTTCTGCGAGTATTGTATTGGTCGGGGTTGCTCAGGGTGATAAACGATGATCGGAATTTTCCTGCGACGTAGGGGAAGTCGATCGTGAGGCGCGGCAGGATCGGCGAGTAAGCCACCGGCAAGCCCGTATTGTCGTCATCCAGAAGAGCATACTGGCCGGTCGAACCCGGATTGGAGAGCGATCTCACCACGATGGCTCCAGATGGCCACTGAACGACATCGTGAATCCTGTGGGACACGAGCGTTGTCGTATTGTGCAGCCAGCCCTTCTCAAATTCATCGAGGTTCCGGTTCATATTCCCGTCGAAGACGCAATCCCACACAGGAACTCCGCCGGGCAACGGAGTGCCCGCCGCGATGGACGTTACGTTGCCGTGAATCCAGTTCTCTTCTCCGGCTGGCGGCGTGTCCTGACTGGTCATGGTATCCAGCTCCAACCATAGGCGCCTCCAGATGGTGAGCAACGGCGAAATGCTGCCCTCAAAATCAGGCTTGTGCGTAGAGAGCGGAGTGACCCGCTTATTGGCCGGCCCGAGCCCGAGAGTTACATACAGATCCTCCAATTCAGCCTGGCTCTTTTGTGTCGCAACAATCCTGTAATTGTTGCCTGGGGAAACGCCGATCCGCAGCTTGGCGAGGACCGCGCCTGTGGCATCCAGCCGCCCACTGAAGCGACCGCCAAGCCCTCCACCAGGGCGGAGAAAGCGCCCATAACGAGGAACTCCCACAATTTCCGATCCGTGGGTTCTGTTGTCGAGTCCCGACTCGCCGTTGGTGTCCACCTTTGGGGGGCTCGTTCCTCCGTCGGTATCCCAAGTTTCCGATGTGGTGTCGTCCACGTCAAAAGAGCGCAGCCATACTTCGGCATTGGGCAATCCTCCAGATACTCTTACGCCGACAACATCCCGGAAGGTACTGTCATCCGGCGTCGGAGCATCCGCGTGCCAGGCGTCACCATTCACGTTGCTTGTCCAAGGATCGACATGATCCTCCAATGAGGCATCCTGAGAAACCGATTCCCATTCCACTTTCAGGTACACTAGAGCAACCCTCCGGTGTTCGATCCGGGTGACGAAATCTTCAACATTGTCGTCGTTGTCGTCCTCTGGGTTTACGTCATACGGGTCGAGGATTGGATCATCGGTCCTGATCGTTTTGGTCCGTGTATCGTAGGAGTCGATCAACTGTCCGCCATGATCCCCCAACGGCTCAACGACCATGTGGTAATCGAAGTCAGGCCCTTCGGGACCGCCCTCGCTCGCTTGCAGGAAGTGAAGATTCGATCCCTGCCAGTCTATCTGAAAGGTATAGGTGTCACCTTTTCGGAAAATGGATATAGGCATTTCTTCATACTTACCATAACCGCCAGAACGCAGAGTATAAAAACGCTCTTCCGCGCCGGTTTGCGGGTTTATTTTGTATACGTGAAGAACGTAGTCCTCCGACTCACTACCGCTTCTATCTCCAACCCCAAGATTGATTGTCAATCGTTCCCCTGGGGGAAGTGGCTGGCCATTGTCGCGATTATCGCCGGGGTGTGAGCCGTTATTGTGCTCGGGACCGTCCTCAATGCCATCTCCATCGCTATCTCTAACGTTCGGATTCGTATTGTATCTATACTCATCCAAATCACTAAGTCCATCTCCGTCAGTATCGCCGGTGTTTGGCACCTTGGGATTGAGGCCGTGCATGATTTCCCACCCATCGGGAATAAGGTCTCCGTCAGTGTCAGGATTACCAATTAGCGTGCCTACCCCTTGCTCCACTATATCAGTGGCACCATCACCATCAGTATCAGTATCAGGAGGTTGCCAGTGGAAAGGCGAAGATAAATAAGTAATTTCGGAATCTTCCTCTACTCCATTGGCATTATCATCCCGCCATAGAGAAGTTTTGATTTCGGTAATATCCCATAATCCATCGGAATCTCGATCACGCTTATACAAGCCTTGGATTTCAGCTTCCGACAAAGCACGATTATGAACCATAATGCTATCCATTTTCCCACGAAAATCAGAATAGCTAGTGGCTGGAGTTTGAGCCGGCATTCCAGGAAAGACTCTTTTTGTGCCCCCGATAAGTAGCCATGCTCCAGTAGAATTGGCATTCGAGGGAATGGAAAAGGAATGCGCGAAAGCATTGCCTACCTGTGCACCATCCAAATACATCCTTATATTATTACCGCTGCCTGTAACCCGGAAAGCTACATGATGCCACTCCCCATCATCAATCCTAGTGGGGGTATCCCACATTCCCGGTGTGAAATAATTAGTGTATACATAACCCGAATACCCTCGTAATTCAAATCTGGTTCCATTGCCCGGAGAGCGCATGGCCCTCCAGTCAAGGGTTGGATTATGAACTGAGGAATTGCCATAGGAGGCGAGAGTAATAACTCGATCGGTAGCAGAAGCGTATTGATTGCTATTGGGACCAGTATATTCATGAGCCTGATCGAATACTGGATCTTCATCCAGCTCATTCTTGGGAATCTTTAGCCAGTAATTTATCGTGAGAGTATTGGTTCCGCGTAAATTTGGTGACGACTGACTGAATACTTCCAAGTCCACACGGGTACTGAATGACGGACTATTAGTTATTCCCTTATCCGCAAAACAGTGTCCTACCTGAGTCCCCATGTAGTGCTTCAATGGGTGATACAGCGGAGCAAAACGGCTATTAAATTGCTTAGGGGATGTGCCTGTGCCAGCAGCTTGGAAATCCCACCACGCCACCATGCCACTATTCGTGATTGTAGCAGCCACTCCCATCCCATCAGGATCGGCGAGCGTTGCGCTAACTAAGGGAAATTGATCAAGATTATCCGGGATTCCATCGAGATCGGAATCAGCACTATATGGATTGTAATTAAGTTCAAGCTCTTCCCAGTCGCTTAACGTATCCCCATCGCTATCGGTATCCAATATGCTTATTCTAAAGAACACCTTTGAAAATTGTTGATACGCGTCATCAAGAGGCTCAACGCCATAAGAAATGGTTTCCCCTGTGCCGTATATCGCGTCATCCACCTCCACCCAACTGCCCGAAGAAAGATCAGGTGAAGCGTAGAGCGTGTATAGCTTGCCTTCAATCGAGGGCCAGCTTATGATAAAAACGCTTGGTACATCCGGATGCTGAATGAGTTCAGTGGCTACGATGCCCAAAGGAGGGTTTGCCAAATTGGGGTCTGTTCCCGCTTCGGATTCCTGCAGATTCGTCCAACCATCGCCATCAGGATCGTCATTCGGCAATTCACCCGCTGGCGGGGAACTTCCAATCGAGAATCCAAATTTAGCTTCCCATACATCGCTCATCCCGTCGTTATCGCTATCTATCAATGCGTGCGCATGATTAGAAGCAAGCACAGCGGACAATACAACCAATATGCGAGAATTTAAAGAGGGGAGTTTCATCGGGTAACGGCAGGTTTGGGGGTAAATCCAGCTTGTCCTTTCGGGTCAATCCGCCATTGACGGATAATAAGATTCTTCGGTTTCTCCGGATTTTCTCTTAGATATTCTTCCCGGGCTTTCCTAGCGGCCTCTCGCCCTTCGTAGGCTGCTTGCAAACGATCGCCTTGGGTATTGTATATTTTATGAAGTGTCTTTAATGCAGTTAACGAGCTTTCACTGGGTTCTCCTTCGTTAAGGATAAACGTCGCATCCCCAGCAGGGATCTCCGGGACTTTAGGCGGGGTGAATTTCCGCCCATGCCTTGCGAAAAAGTCGGACCAACGATCAATATCCATGTTGCTGTGGCTCATGATAAGCATGTATTGTTGCCCATCATCCCCCTCAAACGAACCGAATCCTCCCAGCCAATTCCAGTTTGCCGATGACCAGAAAGTAGAATATTGTTTGGTTTTCTGGTCCCACATTCGCACCAATGTCCGGGGGGCATTTTCAAAAGTGGATGAGTGGTAAACTGTTGCCCCGACAAATAAAATCTGTGTGTCACGGTATTTCTTGCCAAGTTCCCGCAAGCGTTCCTGAGTTTCGGGATCGTCGATATTGGGCGGTGGAGTCGGTTCCGGTATCGGCGGTAGTTCTATGGGTGCGATACGCTGCACGGTTACTCGCTGATCGCCTAAATTCGTGGTTTTTGATTCGAGGATGTCTTCAGCTTCGACTACAAGCCTCCGAATTGGCGGCGGTGGAGGGGATGGCGTGCCATCAGCAACGTGGCCGAGGATTTTAGCATCCGTTTTTGAGGGAGCCTCCTGGCTCAACAGCGGAGGAATCGCCGCGAGTAAGACCAAGGTATATGCAATACTTTTCATGAGAGGATCGAATGGATGGTGAGGGATCTATTTGGTCGGTGTTTTCGAGGGAAATTTCTTGCCGGCTCGTTTCTGGCGAATTTCTCGGTCGCTTGAACGCGCTTGGGGGTGCGGTGGTATTGGGTCCGTTGGGGCCATTTGGAGAAGACTTATCTTTTCTGTCAAATCCCAAATTCTCCAAACGGGGCCAATAGTCCCCGCGACTCGGGCAGGGGGATCGGGCATCCTGTCGGTTTGCACGAGATCGACCAGCTTCGTTCCTGCTTCGCGCAGGTCATTGCCCGGAGACGCATCCGCCAGGGATGGAGTCAGGCTGACCTTGCCGGTTACTGCGGGTTGGAGCGGAGCTATGTTTCGAGGCTTGAGAAAGGCATCCGCACGCCTTCGCTCGACGTGATTTTCCGCTTTGCGGAGGCGTTCGGGATTTCGCCGCAAACACTTGTCAAGGAAGTGAAGGTCGCCTTGGAACGGCCGGAAGCCTGAGAATCCGCGGCCATCGCGGAAGAGTCCGGAGAGCGGGCCGGAGAAAGGAAGGAAATCTGGAGAAATGCTGGTCATCGGTAACGGCATCCCAGCAGATGCGGAACTCCAGCTTCTCGGGCTCCCGGCCGTGCTCGACCGACTGATCCGAGCCCGCGAGACCGGCAGATTGCTGCTGGAGGTGGAACCAATTGGTCCCAACTGCACCCCGACACCACCGCGTAGGGGACCACGGCTCAGCCCCTGCCGGGGTTTGGCGATGGGACATGGAAACGTGGAGCGTTCTCATGCGTGGCCGCCTTCCGGGCGCAGACAAATGCCATTATCAACCGTAAACGCGACGTAGGAGCCTCCCTCCTGTTGCCTCAGAAGTTTTGACACCCTGGCGGATTGGCCGGGGGCGGCTGGAGAAGGTCGTTGACTCAAAAAGGATGACACCGGCTACCGAAAGGAATGCCGATGAGCCGGAAACTGGCTGAAGAGATGCTGCCGCGACT
>JBBCJF010000019.1:0-113819 GCA_037190465.1 Haloferula sp.
GCGGCTGGAGCGGGGAGTCCGCTCCAGCCGCTTCTTTGCCGGGCATGGAATGGAGGTGAATCCGCATTTGTGAAAAATATCCTGTCGGGTTCTTCGGGCGAATATCGCCTTTCACTGTTGAAGGGCTGGATCGGTCTTTCCGGAACCCGATCCTATGGAAGCCCATTGATGAAATCCAACAACCCCCGCTTATTCATGAATCGAAAAATCCTGCTGATTGCCGCCGGCGTTTGCGGTTTCGCTATGTCCAGCCAAGCCGCCCTGGTCGCCCATTACAAATTCGATGAGGAAGCGGGAGCGACCTCCGCCGCCGACGAACTGGGGGGCACTTCCGGAGTGATCGGATCCTCCGTTGTCACGGGTGTCGCTGGCATTTCAGGCAACGCTTACCAGTTTCCCAACAGCGCCACTCAGGCGAGCATCGTGGACATGGGCAATGCCTCGTTCTTCCCGGCCATCACCGTCAGCAATGCCATCACCCTCTCGGCATGGGTCAAGACGACCGACACCAACAACGGCCGCAATGTCGCGGTCTACGCCGGCAGCGACACGGTCGCCAACAGCTACATCGACCTCGGACTGAGCGGACAGGCTCCCAATACCGGCGCCGCCAACGGACGTCTCCGGCCAGCCGGAGATTCCAACATCACTGAAGTTTTCAGCACGCCGGTGCTCGTCAACACCGACGAGTGGCGGCACCTCGCCGTGACCATCGATCTGGCGGCGGGCAATATCTCGCTCTATGTGGACGGGACCTTGGCGGCGACACAGAGTCCCTTGAATGGCACCCCCTTCTTCCCGGCCTTCAATAATTTCGAGATCGGCCGCCTCGGGCGCACCGGAGGATCGGGGGTTACCGATCCCTTCGGCGGACTCATCGATGACGTGCAAGTGTATGACGAGGCGCTGACCGCGGGTCAGATTCAGTTCCTGTTCAACAATCCAGGGGTGGCGATTCCGGAGCCGGGTTCGCTCGCCTTGGCCGGACTCGGCCTGCTGTCGCTCGTCCGTCGCCGGCGCGCCTGATCCCTCGCTTTCCGGAACCAGTGGCTTCCCGGGGCGGCGTGATGCCACAGAGCGGCCTGTCCATTTCATCAGGATACATGAAACACCCCAAGCATCTCCTTCTGCCGCTATCCCTTCTCCTGGCGGCGGAGAATTGCCGGGCGGAGCTGGTCGCCCACTACAAGTTCGACGAGCCTGCGTCAGCCACCACCGCCCTCAACGAGGTGGCGGGCGCATCCACGGGCGCGGTCGGAACCGCGGTCACCACCGGCGTTACCGGAATTTCCGGAAATGCCTACAGTTTCGTCGGCGACACCGCCAGCCAGGATGACATTGTGGACATGGAGAACGCGTCGTTCTTCCCCGCGATCCAGACCAGCGGGCGGTTGTCCTTTTCGGCCTGGATCAAGACCACCGACACCACGGGCAACCGCAATACGGTCGTCTTTGCCGGAGACAATACCTCCTCCAATGTATACGCCGACCTTGGAGTCGCCGCCGCCGTAGCGGGCTTCGAGGGATCTGCCAGCGCCCGCAACCGCCCGGCAGGTGCAATCGCCGCCCAACAGACCGGGATTTACAGCAGGCCGGCCGTGCTCCCGGTGAACGACGATGAGTGGCACCACCTCGTGATGACCGTTGATCTGTCCGCCGCCAGGCTCGAACTCTGGGTGGACGGCGTGCTGGCGAACACGCAGACGATGGGAACGGCCAATTTCCCGACCTTCAACAACTTCGAGATCGGGCGTCTCGGGCGCTCGTCGCCCGTCGATCCCTACAGCGGTCTCATCGACGACGTGCAGGTGTACGACCACGTCCTCACACCGACCCAGATCGCCTACCTTAAGAACAATCCCGGCCAGTCTTACAACCCCGAGGACACCGACCTCGACGGTTTGGATGATGCCTGGGAGATCCTCTATTTCGACGACATCACCTCCCAATCCGGCGATGATGACCCCGATCTGGACGGCGCGACGAATCTTCAGGAACAGGAGGCCGAAACCAATCCCACCATCGCCGACACCGACGGCGACGGGCTTCCCGACGGTGCCGAGATAAACGACCACTTCACCGATCCCCTGAACCCCGATACCGACGGCGACGGGCTTTTCGACGGTGCCGAGGTGAACGACCACTTCACCGATCCGAACAACCCGGACAGCGACTTCGATAGCCTGCCGGACGGATGGGAGGTCGCCAATTCGCTGAATCCGAGGAGCGCCGATGGAAACGACGGAGATTTCGGTGATCCGGACTCCGATGGATTGGATAACTTCGGAGAGTACGACTTTGGGATCAACAGCACCGATCCGTGGAACCCCGACACTGATGGCGACGGGCTGCTCGACGGCCAGGAAAACCGGTCCGGATCCTGGGGTGGTATCGATTTCACCGGCACCGATCCGCTCAATCCCGATACCGACGGCGACGGGTTGCTAGACGGCCAGGAAAATCCCGACGCCGGCTATGCGGCGGGTGTGAGGCCGGGAACCGATCCCAACCTTTTCGACACCGACCTCGACGGCTTCGGCGACGGCGAGGAGTTCGCCTCCGGAAGCGACCCCACCGACATCGATTCGATTCCGGTCATGGCGAAGGGGCTCATCGCCCACTACAAGTTCGACGAGCCGGCGTCGGCGACCGAGGCCGTCAACGCGCTGGCCAACAGCCCGGGAGCCGTCGGATCCTCCGTTGTCACGGGTGTCCCCGGCATTTCAGGCAACGCTTACCAGTTCCCCAACAGCGCCACTCAGGCGAGCATCGTGGACATGGGCAACGCCGCATTCTTCACGGACATCAAATCCAGCAAGGCCATTACCCTTACGGCATGGGTCAAGACGACCGACACCAACAACGGCCGCAATGTCGCGGTCTACGCCGGCAGCGACACGGTAGCCAACAGCTACATCGATCTCGGATTGAGCGGACAGGCTCCCAATACCGGCGCCGCCAACGGCCGTCTCCGGCCGGCCGGAGATTCCAACATCACCGAGATTTTCAGCACGCCGGTGCTCGTCAACAACGACGAGTGGCGGCACCTCGCCGTGACCATCGATCTGGCGGCGGGCAATATCTCGCTCTATGTGGACGGGACCTTGGCGGCGACACAAATCCCCTTGAATGGCGCCCCCTTCCTCCCGGCCTTCAATAATTTCGAGATCGGCCGCCTCGGGCGCAGCGGAGGATCGGGGATTACCGATCCCTTCGGCGGACTCATCGATGACGTTCAGGTATACAACGAAGCCTTGTCCGCAAGCCGGATTCAATTTCTCCATGCGAATCCCGGCAAGACCACCGACGAGGATCACGACCGGCTCGACGACCAATGGGAAATCGACCATTTCGGTGACATCACTCTCTACGATGGGACGGATGATCCCGACGACGATGGTTTCGACAACGAAGCGGAGGAAAGCGCCGGGACCGACCCGGACGATCCCGCCGATTTTCCGGGATCCTCCCCCTCTTCGCTTCGTGTCACCGCCGTGCGCATCGATGGAGGCGGAAACGTGGTCATCGACTTTATCGGGGCTTCGGAATCCACCTACAACGTGACGAAATCCTCCGACCTCCTCACATTCGTTCCTCTGGTTCCTCCGCTCACGGCCACCACGGATGGCAATGGCGTCGGACAGGCCATTGTCCCGGCGGACGAGGCTTCCGAACCTTCCGAATTCTATCGGATAGAGGATTAACCGCGGCAATCGGTCGGGCGTTCCCTGCCGACGGCGTGAGCCGGAGGCGGGCGAGGCCCTTGGGACATCGCCTGCTGTTGCCGATTATGGGGCGCCGAAGGACGTCTCCGGCTTTGCGATCGTCCCGCTTCCTTCTGCGTCCATGGAAGCGAAGATTTCGCAAGATCGCGTTTGCCAGCCGCCGCCGGGGGGCGTAGGGGAGGCGCATGAGCATACTTGCCGATACCTCCGCCGTGATGACCAAAACCCGCGAGCTCTGCGCTGCTATCGCGGAAGATGCGGAGTTCTCGAAGCTCCAGCGAGATGTGGAGCGCTTTCTCGAAGACGATGCGGCGCGCATGATGTATCAGAGCGTGCACGAGCGCGGCGAGGAGCTGCACCAGAAGCAGCATGCGGGCATCCAGCTCGGCGCGGCGGAGATCCGTGAATTCGAGGCCGCCCGCGACGCGCTGATGCAAAACGAGGTCGCCCGTTCCTTCATGGACGCGCAGGGGCAGCTCGAAACGCTCCAGCGCTCGATCAACAAATACGTCGGCATGACCCTGGAACTCGGCCGCATGCCAACGGCAGAGGATTTCGCCGAGATGGAGAGCGGCTGCTGCAGTAGCGGAGGTTGCGGTTGCTCGCATTGAGTGGATCAAACCCGGTCTTGTCACACCCCGGGGAAGCGGGAATGCTCCGCCGCCCATGAACCGCATCGACGCCGCCTTCGACCGGCTACGCTCGGAAGGAAAGAAAGCCTTCGTCGCCTATGTCGCCGCCGGCGATCCTTCATTCGAAGCTTCGTTAGAGGTAGTGAAGGCGCTCGCTGATGCGGGCGCGGATATTATTGAGTTAGGCTTACCGTTTTCCGACCCGCTGGCGGATGGCATCGTCAATCAAATGGCCGCAGACCGGGCTTTGAGGGCGGGGATGAGCACGGCGCGCTCGCTGGAGCTGATCCGCCGGTTCCGCGAAACGCACGAGACGCCGATCGTGCTGTTTACCTATCTCAACCCGGTCTTCACATACGGCTTCGGGAAATTCCACGCCGATGCCGCGGAGGCCGGGGCGGATGGCATCCTGCTGCTCGACCTGCCGCCCGACGAGGCGAGGGAAAACGATGATCTGGCCTGTGGCGGGGGACTGAAGCACATCCGCCTGATCGCTCCGACGTCGCCGGATGGGCGGGTGAAGCTGTTGGCGGAAAGCGCGGAGGGCTTCATCTATGCCTTGTCCCGTACCGGCGTGACCGGCGCCCACGGCGCGCCTTCGGAGGGTATTCGCGAACAGGTGGCGAAGATCAAGGAACATGCCCGGGTGCCCGTCTGTGTCGGCTTCGGCATCACGACGCCCGAGCAGGCGTCGATGGTTGCAAAAGCCGCGGACGGGGTGATCGTCGGCTCGGCCATCGTGAAGCAGATCGAACTGAATGCCGACCGGGCTGCGGAAGCGGTGCGGGAATTTGTCGCCCCGCTCGTCGCCGCGACGAAAGGGCTTGGAGCGTAGAGCGCGGAGCAGTGAGTTTGGAATTCGAAACTTGGAACTTTTACCCACCATGCTTCTCCACTTTTACAAAATGAACGGTGCCGGAAACGACTTCGTCGTGATCGACAACCGCGATCTTTCCGTCTCTCTCTCGAAAGAGCAGATCGAACTCCTCTGCGACCGCCATCGCGGCGTCGGAGCGGATGGCTTGTTGGCGGTGGAACCGGCGGAGAATGGCGCGGATTTCAGGTTCCGCTACTACAATGCCGACGGCGGCGAGGCGGAGATGTGCGGCAACGGGGCGCGCTGTTTCGGCCGCTTCACCGCCGCACTGATGGAGGAGATGCCGGAGCGCGTGACCTTTGAAACCCTCGCCGGGACGCTCGCCGCGGAGATCGTCGAGGAGAACATCCGCATCGCGATGTCGGAGCCGAGGGACCTCCGCCTCGATACGGGAGTGACGATTCCCGGGCTCGATGCCGCGCTGCGCTTCCTCAACACCGGCGTGCCGCATGTCGTCGCGTTCGTCGATGACTTGGCGGGCACGGAAGTGGTGAAGCACGGCGCAGCGATCCGTTACCACGAGGCATTCGCGCCAGCCGGAACGAATGCGAATTTCGCCAAAGTGCTCGCGCCCGGCCACATCGCGATCCGCACCTACGAGCGCGGGGTGGAGGACGAAACGCTGGCCTGCGGCACGGGCATGGTGGCCTGCGCGCTGTTGCATCACCTGCTGACCGGGGCACCGTCGCCGGTGAAGGTGGATGTGAAGGGCGGCGACACGCTGGAGATCGGTTTCGAGAAGACCGGAGAGACGACTTTTGCCAACGTCACACTGACCGGGCCGGCGGATTTCGTGTTCGAGGGGGACATTGAAATTTGATCCCAAGTGCATCTTTATCTTCCTCTGGCCGCCGGGTGGTATTTCTGGAGCGCGCAGCCCGCCTTCTTGGTAAACTCCGCCACCCCAGCGGGCCGCTGCCCCGGCCGCGAGCCGGAAGCCTTCGGCATCGAGGAGCCGATCCGGCGGAGCTATCTCGGCCAATTGCTGCGCCCCTTTTCCCGCGGCGTGCGGAGAACGCCGTGAGAATTTCGTCCCGCCCCGGCTTCCGGGTTGAAGAGTGGCGCGGGATGTTCATTCTCCGCGGGCCATGATCTTCCGAGGCACCTACACCGCGCTCATCACTCCCTTTCGCGACGACCGGATCGATACGGTGGCTTTCAAAGCCCTGATTGAGCGCCAGGTCGCGGCGGGGATCACGGGCATCGTCCCGGTGGGCACCACCGGCGAGTCGCCGACGCTCGACATGGACGAGCACGTCGAAGTGATCCGTCTGGCCGTGGAGTATGCCGCCGGCCGCTGCCAGGTGGTCGCCGGCACCGGCGCGAACGCGACCAGGGAGGCCATCGAACTCACCCAGGCCGCGGAGAAGGCGGGCGCGACCGGCACGCTGCAGGTCTGCCCGTATTACAACAAGCCCTCGCAGGAGGGGCTTTACCGCCACTTCCGCACCATCGCGGAGAATACCTCGCTGCCGGTGATGCTCTACAGCGTGCCCGGCCGCAGCGGCATCGAGATCGGCGTGGAGACCACCGCCCGCCTTGCCGCGGACTGCGCGAATATTGTCTCGATCAAGGAAGCCGGCGGCTCGGTGGAGCGTGTGAACCAGCTTTTCCAGGCCGTGCCGGAGGGCTTCTCGATCCTTTCCGGCGACGATCCGCTGACCCTGCCCTTCATGGCCTGCGGCGCGGTCGGGCTGGTTTCCGTCGCCGCGAACCTCGTTCCGGAAGTGCTCGTGAAGCTCGTGCAGAGCTGTCTCGACGGCGATTTTCCCGCGGCGCTGGCGCAGCAGAAGAAGTGGTACCCGCTGTTCCGCGGCCTGATGTCGCTCGACGTCAACCCGGTGCCGATCAAGACCGCCGTGGCCCTGCAAGGCCATTGCACCGAGGAATTCCGCCTGCCGCTTGCCCCACTGTCCGATGCCGCCAAGCTGCAGCTTGGCGCACTTTTGAAAGAGTTCGGATTGTTGTCTTGATGGGAAAAGATGATTTTTTAGTTTGATTTTTCATCTTTTTCATCCTGATTGCCGCATGCGAATCACCATCGATATCGACGACGATGCTTTGCGGGAAGTGATGGAATGGACTGGAGAGAAAAAGAAAGGCCCTGCAGTGGTCAAGGCGGCGTTGGAGTTCGCCCGCCGTGAAAAGGTCCGTGATTTCACCCGGCGTGTGATGACCGGGGAATTCGACTACCCTATGACCAACGACGAGCTGGAAGCCGAAGAACTCGCCGACATCGCCCGGATGGATAAGCAATGGTCCGATGGTTCTGATCGATAGCAGCGCGTGGGTGGAGTTTTTCCGCCGCGGGGGTGACCTCGGCGTCAAGCTCGCGGTCGCCCACATCCGCGACGAAATGCAGGCCGCGATCTGCGGGCCGGTGGCAATGGAATTACTCGGCGGCGCGCGGGAGCAGGACCGGCGACGGCTTGAGCAGGATTTCCGGCTGCTGTACTGGCTGCGGAGCGACGAGCGGCTGTGGAAAGAGAGCGCCGGTCATTACGCCAGATTGCGGCGGCATGCTGTCACCGCGCCTTGGAACGATGTTCTGATCGCCTCGCTGGCTCTGAAATTCTCCTGCCGGGTCTATGCTGTGGATCGGCATTTTCCCCTGATGGCGCCGATTTTGGGACTCAGGCTTTACGAACCCGGTCAGAACGGCAATTACCGCCTTGAAAACGAAGCTTCATGATCCAACTCCTCGTCACCGGAAAATCAGGCCGCATGGGCCAAGCCGTGCTGCAGGCCGCCGCTCAGGAGACCGCCGTCACTATCGCCGCCACTCACGATACGGGCGAGGATCTCGACGCCGCCATCGCCGGGGCGAACACGGTGATCGACTTCACGATCCACAGGTTCACCCGCGAATTGCTCGACGCCGCGTTGAAGCATGGCACGCATCTGGTGATCGGCACGACCGGCCACACGGACGAGGAGCGCGAGGCGATCCGCGAGGCGTCGAAGACGCTGGCTATCGTTTACGCGCCGAATTTCTCCATCGGCGTGAACACGCTCTTCTGGCTCACGCGGAAGGCGGCGCAGGTTCTCACTCAGGATCGCTTTGACATCGAGGTGACGGAAATGCACCACCGCCACAAGATCGACGCGCCGTCCGGAACCGCGCGCCGCCTGCTGGAAATCCTCAACGAGGAAACCGTCACGCGATACGACAAGGACATCGTTCACGGCCGCTTCGGCAATGTCGGTCCGCGTCCGCCGCGGGAAATCGGCATGCACACGCTGCGCGGCGGGGACGTGGTCGGCGATCACACGGTGATCTTCGCGGCGGATGGAGAGCGGGTGGAGCTGACCCACAAGGCCAGTTCGCGCATGACCTTCGCGGCCGGGGCGGTGCATGCCGCCGTCTGGCTCTACGACAGGCCTCCGGGGTTGTACGACATGCAGGATGTGCTTGGGTTGAAGTGAGAGACCAGAAAGAAACCGGACCGCTGCGCTCCAAGACACCAGACTGAGAAAGCCTCCTTCATCTACTGCCTGTCGTCTTGAAGTCTTCTATCTCCAAAGTGGGCATCGCCCTCGGCTCGAACCTCGATAACCGTCTCAAGCATCTCCAGGATGCCCGCGATTTGTTGAGGAAACTCGCAGAGCCGGAGAGCTTCCTGCAGGCGCCGGTCTATCAGACAGAGCCGGTCGCCTGTCCTCCAGATTCGCCGGATTTTTACAATACGGTGATCGAATTTGAGTATGCCGGCACGGCTTACGATCTGCTGGATGCGACGCAGGCGATCGAGTTCCGTCTCGGCCGTGTTGCGGTTTCGGAGCGGAACGCGCCGCGGGTGATCGATGTGGATATTCTGTATTTCGGCGACGAGCGGATCGAGGGAGATATTCTCGATCTGCCACATCCGCGCCTGACTTCGCGGCGTTTCGTGCTCCAGCCATTGGCCGACATCCGGCCGGATTTGGTTCTGCCCGGCGATGCGGCGACCATCGCGGAGCATTTGCGGCATCTCGATTCCGCGGAGCCGCCGCTGGTCATGGTGCAGGCCGTCTGGTAGTTCCCGAGTCGTGACCGCCATCGAGAAAGCCGCGGCGCTTGCCGCAAGAAAGGCATCCGGTCTCCCGATCGCGATGCTGACCGCCTATGACTATCCCACCGCACGGTTGTTCGACGAGGCGGGGGTGGATGCGTTGCTGGTGGGCGATTCGCTCGGGATGGTGGTGCTGGGTTTCCCGGACACCACGCATGTGACGCTTGATCACATGGTGCACCACGTGGCTGCGGTGGTGCGGGCGAAACCGCAGGCTCTGGTAATCGGCGATCTGTCCATCGGCACTTACCCGGATCCGGCGGGCGCGCTGGCGAGCGCCCGGCGGCTGGTCGATGCCGGGGCGGATGCGGTGAAGCTGGAAGGCGGGGTCCGCCAGGCGGAGAAGGTGCGCGCCATCGTTGGCGAGGGCATTCCCGTCTGCGGGCATCTGGGCATGCTGCCGCAGCGGGTGCTGGAGGAGGGCGGTTACAGGAAGAAGGGCAAAACTCCCGAGCAGAGCGCCGCTTTGTTGGAAGGTGCGCTGGCTCTGGTGGATGCGGGGGTGTTTGCGATCGTGCTGGAAAGCGTGGTGGCCGCCACGGCCCGCTGGCTGACGCCGCAAGTGCCGGTGCCGGTCATTGGTATCGGGTGCGGGGAGGGAAATTGTGACGGAGAAGTGGCGGTGGCGACCGATCTGGTCGGGAGTTTCCCATGGTTCGTGCCGCCTTTCGCGAAGCCGGAGGCGGATGTCGCTTCCGCGGTTTCCGCGGCGGCGCGGGCTTACTGCCTGCGGGTGCGGGGCGGGTGAACGGCGCGCCGGGGATCGGACCCGGCGCGGTTACGCAAGTCATTGCGCCACCTTGAGCCGGACGAACATGCGCGGGGTGAGTTTGGCGAGGGTGACAGTGATTTTCGAAACGCCGCCGCCCTGGTCTTCCACCAAGACATTGGGGGCGGGGCTCGGGTGAACAGGGATGTCGGTCCAGCCGGCGAGGTCGCTGCCGTATTGGACGGTCTGGACCGTGTCGGCGAGCGAGTCGTCATTGCGGTAGAAGACGAAGATGGCTTCCGCTCCGCTGTCGTCGAAGACGGGGAGAATGCCGGAGTCGGAGGCGTTGGGGTTGCCGTTGAGGACGTATTCGAGCCCGTTGGAGATGCCGTCGTCGTCGGCGTCGGCATCGAAGCCGCGGCGGCTGGCATTGGGGATCTGCTCGGCCCAGGCATCGTAGGAAGCGGCGCTGCCGGTTTCGGTAACCTGGAGCATGCCGGTGCCGGCGAAGTGGACGTCGTCCACATTCGTGGCGCCGGAGAAGCTGGAGCCGTAGGTGCCGGGCGCCATCGGGCTGCCATTGATGTAGAGGAAGCGGACGGTGTCGGCGGCGGTGTGGGCGAGGTCGAGCACGCCGGAGGCGCCGATGCGGACTTCGGAATTGTTGTCGAGCGAGTCGGTGAGCAGGGAGAGGGTGCCTTCGTTGACGCGGGTGGCGCCGGTGTAGGTGTTGACGCCGCTGAGGGTCAGGAAGCCGGTGCCGGTCTTGGTGAAGCCGCCCGCGCCCGAGAGAACGCCGGAGAGAACGATGGAGTGCGTGCCGGTGGCGATGGTGACGTCGCCGTTGGTGCCGGTGAATTCCATGTTGAGCGACGAGTTCCAGCCTGCGGTGGCGCCGAGGACGCCGCCGCCGAGGTTGATCTTGTAGCTGTGGCCGGTGCCGGTGGGGCCGGTGCGCATGCCGTGAATGCCGATGTTGAGCGCGCCGCCGGTGAGGTTGAGGGTATCGTCGCCGGCAGTGGCGCCGCGGCCATCGAAGACCATCGAGGAGGCGTTGACCACCCCGGTGCCGGAGATGTTGAGCACCCCGGTGCCGTCGATGCCGAGGAAGAGGTTGGCCTGGCCTTCGTCGGTGACTGAGGTGACGGTGCCGAGCAGGTTCAGGGAACCGCCGGAGATGTTGTAGACGGAGGTGTTGTTCGGCCAATGGCCGATGCGGACATCGGCGGTGACATCGACGGCGCCGGAGGTGTGATTAACGGTGCCCGCCAGGCCGCTGGCTTCGCCGACCTGGATGTCGTAGACAGCGAGGGTGCCGGCGACGTTGATGTTGAGGGTGCTGGCCCAGAGGCGCAGGCCGCCGTTCGCCTCGCTGGTGCCGACGACGCCGGAGGGCGAGTTGATGGTGGCGGCGACGCCGTTCTGGAGGCGGAGGCTGTTGCCCGGCACGTTGAGAGGACCGTTGAAGACGGCGGTGCCGCCGTTGAGGTTGGCGTAGCCGGCGAGATCGACGGGGCCGCCGAAGACGAGATTGCCGGCGTTGTTGGGTTTGACGAGGTTGCCGACGTTCTCGCCGGCGTCGCTCAACGGTCCGCCGATGGTGAGGGTATTGCCCGCCCCGGCGTCGAAGTTGACATCGCCGTTGCCGAGGGTGATGCCGCGGTTGGCATGGAGGCTGGCGCTGGCCTGGGCGGCGATGGTGCCGCTCTGGAGGGTGGTGCCGGCGGCCATGGTGATGGTATCGGCAACCGGAGCACCGGGCACGGCGCCGAGAGCGGCGTCGGCGGCGATGCGCAGGGTTCCTTCGTTGTTGAGGATCTTGCCGGTCCAGGAGGCGGCGTTGTTTTGCAGGGCGAGGACGTTGGCGCCGGTGCGGGTGAGGTTGCCGGTGCCGGCGATGCTGCCGGTGAGGGCGATGGACTGGCCTTCGGTGTGGATGCCGAAGTCGCCGCCGACGGAAACGGGGCCGGTCCAGGTGCCGATGCCGCCGCCCTGGTTGTGGAGGATGCCGCCGGGCTCGATGGTGACGGATACGGGGATGGTGCGGGCGCCGAAGGTGCCGCCGCGGGCCCCGTTTTTGATGGTGAGGCTGCCGGTGGCGTCGCCGAGGGCGAGGTCGAAGTTTTCGGCCCAGAGGCGTCCGGCTTCGACGACGATGTTCACGTTTTGGGCGCTGCTGCCGCGGAGGGCCATGGTGCCGCTGCCTTTCTTGGTGAGGGTGAAGCCGTTGCCGTGGATGATGCCGGTGCCGAAGGCGCCGCTGCCGATGTCGAAGCGGGTCGCGGTGCTGAGCGAGGCGTCGCCGCTGAGGGTGAGGCTGCGGATGCCGGTGGCGGCGATGGCGGCGGCGCCGGTGTTGATGATGGCTCCGGGCTGGGCCGCGCCTTCGGGGCCGTCGCCGGCGATGGTGTAGTCCCAGCCGAGCAGGCCGGCGCCGGCGTTCTGGCCGTTGATATCGAGCTGCGCTCCCGCCGCGATGGCGACGCCGGAGTTGTTGCCGAAGGCGCGGGCGCTGGTCAGGGAGACATAGCCTTGGTTGATGGCGACGGGGCCGGTGAAGGTGTTGGCCCCGCCGAGGGTGAGGCGGCCTGCGCCGGCTTTGGTGAGGGAGGCGCCGCCTCCGATGCTGCCGCTGCCGCTGATGGTGTAGTTGTTTTCGGCGGAGTTGTTGACGGTAATGGAGCCGGGCATGAGGCTGCCCTGCATGGTTACGGCCTTGTTGGCGGCGGCATCGGTGAAGGAGACGGCGTCGCCCTGGAGGAAGGTGGAGGGGGCGGGGGCGAGCCAGTTTTCGGTGAGGTTGATGTCCCAATTGCCGTTGTCGGAGCCGTTCCAGACGAGGTTTCCGGCGTTGCCGGTGACGATGAGGTTGACCACGCCCGGGGTGGAGGTGTCGAGGGCGAAGGTCTGGCGGTAGTCCGCCGGGATGATGTCGAAGTTGAGGTTACTGGCGGCGTTGCCCGTCAACGGTCCGCCGTAGTTCAGCAGGCCGTAGGTGCCGGCGGGCAGTGAAGTCTGCGGGATGGAGATGTAGGAGATTCCGATCAGTTCGAGTCCGCCATTGACGGTGAGAGGATCGTTGTGGTCGAGGATGACTCTGTTCGCGCCGAAGTCCTCGCCGAGGGTGAGATTCCCGCTGACGGTACCGCCGCCGCTGAGGGTGCCGAAGTCGGTGACGAGCAGGTTGCCTTGGAGGGTGCCGGTGAGGTGGAGGCGGCCATCCACGGTGCCGTTGCCGGCGACGGTGCCGACGAGATTGAGGCGGCCGTTGTCGCCCACTGTGATATGGCCGCCGAGGGTGCTGGCGAGGTTGAAGAGGCCACGCGCGACGGTGAGGGTGCCGGTATAGCCGGAGCCGTCGCCGGAGAAGTGGATGGTGCCGTCGGCGAGGGTGCTGGTGGCATCGGCATTGTTGATTTCAAGCGGCGCGGAGCCGAGCAGCCTGCCGGTGATGAAGGCATGGGAGGCGTCGCCGCCGGCGAGGGCGATGCGCGAGGCGGAGGCGACGGTGGTGTCGCCGGCGAGGGTGCCGAGGTTGTTGAGGCGGATCGCGCCGAAAACGCCGGCATTTTCCACCGCGCCGAGGCCGTTGATGACGAAATGGTTGGTGGCGGGCGGAACGAACTCGAGCAGGGCCTGGCCGCCATCGTTCACGGTGACGGTGCCGGTGCCGAAGGCCTGCGGGTGGAGGGCGCGGATGCGACCGCCATTGATGGTGGTGCCGCCGCTGTAGGTGTTGGGCTGGTCGAACTGGTTGATCTGGCCGGAGCCGTTTTTGACGAGGGCGAGCGGGGTGGAGCCGTTGAAGTCCTCGACGCGGACGCGGATGGATTGGTCGGTGGCGGTGTTGTAGTGGGTGGGGGTGTTGACGGTGAGGGTGCCGGAGGAGGAAGTCAGCGCGCCGGCGTTTTGGATCCAGAAGTTGGCGGTGGCGAAGTCGATATTACCGGTGGCGACGTTGAGGCGGGTGCCGGCTTCGATGTGGACATCGCGGTCGGTGTCCAGGGAGGCGATGGTCTTGGTGCCGCTGCCGACGGTGCGGAGGACGCTCGAGGTGTTGCGGAGGTGGAAGGGAGTGCCCGACCAGTCGCTCGCCACCATGCGGACGGTGCCACCCTGGATGTTGAAGGTGCCGGTGAAGCCGGTGCCGTTGGTGTTGAGGTTGACGGTGCCGCCGTCGGTGCGGTTGAGGGCGCCGCCGCCGATGATGGAGCCGTTGAGGTCGAGGGTGGTGGAGCCTAAGGTGCGGATGGTGCCGCCGGCGGCACCGATCTGGATGTTGCGGGTGAGGGTGCGCGTGGCGGCGCTTTCGAGGAAGCCGCCGCCGTTGAGGATGAGTTCGTTGCCGGCCGCGCCGAAGGAAGCGTCGGTGGGCAGGCCGAGGAGGCCGGAGGTGACGGTGATGTTGCCGGTGAAGGTGTTCTCGCCGCTGAGGCGCAGGTGGGAGTTCGACCCCCCACCGCTGGGGCTCATGTCGCCGTGGGCGGCGACCGTCAGGCCGCCGGAACCTGCCAGGGCGGAGGCAATCACGACGTTGAGATTCGTCGCCGCGCCGAGGGCGGAGGTGGTGACGGAGCCGCCGCCGATGACGATGGAGCCGCCGGTGATGGTGAAGGGATTTCCCGCTTCTTCAACGATGATCGAGGGCGTGGTGATCGAGGCGCCCACGGTGACGGTGTTGTTGCCGGTGAAGTCGTTGCCGGCGGCGAAGATGGCGGTATTGCCGGCGGTGAAGAGGCCGGGCATGCTGGTGCCGTCGGCCACGGTGTTCCAGTTGGAGGCTTCCCAGAAGCCGCCGCCGTTGCCGGAGCCGGCGATGGGGCCGTTGACGTCCCAGTAGACGGGGTTGGCATGGACGCCGGGGGTGGAGACGACGGAGGTGAGGAGGGCGGACTGAAGCAGCGCTCTGCGGATCGAGGTTTTTGGGTTCATGGGTTTCTTGGGATAGCGACGAAGGTGAAGGGTTCACTGCAGGGACACAAGACGGATTTTATATGGTATCCGTTGTTTTTCTGAGATTCATGCCATGTCCGGGAAGGTATCCGGATAGGCGGGTCAGAAATCGTCCTGAAATCATCGTTTGTTGATGAATGACATGAGGGATTCAGGAGAGATCCGCCGGGAATTCCCGTTGCCGGGTCACTCGCGTCCCAGCCAGCGTTTCAGGGTCTGCACCTCGCGGGCATGGGCGGCGCGGAATTTCCGGAGCACGGCGGCGTCTTTCGGATTGCCGTGGAGGAATTCGAGGTGGAGGGAGATGGGGCCGCGCCAGCCGGTTTCGAGGAGCATGCGGCCGAAGGCCGGATCGACCTGGCCGTCGCCGAGGGGGCAGGGGGTCAGTCTGCGGCCTTCCCATTTGAAGTCCTTGAAGAAGACCGCGCCAAGGCGGTCCTTGACGAGGTGGAATTCCAGCGGCCAGGATCTGCCGCCTTCGCAGGTGGCGTGCATGATGTCGAAGGCGAGGGCGAAGCGGTCCGCCGGCCAGTCGCGCATGAGCGAGTAGATGTCCCAGACCGCCGCGCCGAGGTAGTCGTTTCCGCTGTGGTTCTGGAAGAGCGGCTGGATGCCGATGTCGCCGCAGAGGGTGATCAGGTCTGCGATCTTCGGTTTCACGGCCTGGAGCTGGTCCCAGATCGGGCGTTTGAGATCGTATTTATAATAGCCCATGCGAAAGCGTTTCACGCCGAGTTTCGCCGCGGTGCGGAGGATGGCTTCGGTGCGTTGCGCGGGGCTGACTTCGGTGATGGAGGAGGTGAGGATAGTGAGTCCGAGGTTTTGCTTTTCGAGCGCTTGGATGAGTTTGGGCAGGTCATCTTCGATTCGTCCGGGCTCGATGTGGCCGCCCGGCCGGATGGGGGCTTCGATGCCACTCACGCCCGCTTCGGCGGCGACGCCGGCGATGTCGTCGAAGCCGAGTCCCTGGAGGTGTTTGGTGAAGAGGCAGAGTTCGTTTTCCGGCGGCGGCGCCTGGGCGAAGGATGGGGCGGCGAAAGCGAGGCCTGAGAGGCCGCGGAGGAAAGCACGTCGCGTGTGCATGAGAGTATAGCGTGAGGGGAGTTGGGTTCTTGCAGGGGGAATCCGAAAATTCGTTCCGGAGCGAAAGGCGGTGTGCGGGACAAAAAAGCCGCCCGGCGGGAACCGGGCGGCCTGGTTGCGAGGGATGGAGGCGTTTCGATCAGGGGATGTCGGCGCGGAGGCGGGCGAAGAGTTTGCCTGAGCTTGTGAGGCCGGAACGGAGGAGCCGCACGGTCACGCGATCGATGCCGGGGCCGTAGAAGTCGTCTTCGGCGGCGGGAATGATGACGTTGATTCCATCGTGGACGGCCTTGGTCCAGCCGGCGAGGTCGGAGCCGTATTCGACATGGGGCCGCTGGGCTTCCGGCAGAGTCATGGAGGCGTCGCTGCGGCGGAAGACGAAGTCGATGTAAAGGCCGTCTGCGGAGAGTGAGGCGGTGGGCAGGTCGGCGTTGGAGTTGGCATTCGGATGGGTGCCGAGGACGAATTCGATGCCGTTCGGAATGCCATCGAAATCGAAGTCGCTGCCGGCCGGCTGGCCGGGAATGCCGTTGGCGGCTGCCCAGGCGGCGTAAGGATCGCTAGGTTCGCCGGTCTGGACGAGCGCGATGTTGTTGGTGGAGAAGCCATCGTCGTAGGCGTAGTCGATGGTGTAGCCGGAGGGGATGCCGCTGGTGGCGGCAAAGGTTCCGGCAAGCGAGCCGTAGCTGGCGACGATGTAGGCGGGGAGGGTGACGCCGCCGGGGAGGATGGAGACATTGAGGCTCGCGCCGGTGATGTCGAGGGTGCCGGAGACGGCGAGGAAGTCGGCCTGGAAGCCATCCAGCTCGATCGCCAGGGAGCCGCCGATGTCGGCGGAGCCAATGACGGTGAAGGTGCCTGCGGATGCGCCGGGGGCGAGGGTGGAACCTGCCGTGGTGAGCAGGGGACCGGGGATGGAGCCGGTGCCGCCGAGGGTGCCTTCGTTGAGGGTGGTGCCGCCGGTGTAGGTGTTGGCATTGTTGAGCAGCAGGGTGCCCGCGCCGGTTTTGACGAGGGAGCCGTTGGCGCTGTTGTTGCCGCCGTCGCCGTTTTCGAGTTCGGTGGAAACGATGAGGTCGGCGGCAGGGCTGCCGGTCGCGTCGGCGACATGGAAGGTGCGGACGCCGGCGAGAGAGATGCCGGAGTTGGCATCGGTGCGGGAGGCTTCCCGGGTGATAAGGGAGGGGGCGGAGCCGGTGACGGTCACGTCTCCGTTGAGCTGGTAGTTCTCGCCGTTGTAGCTACCGGTGCCGGCGCCGGTGGTCCAGGTGGCGTTGTCGAGGGTGATGGGGCCGA
Organism: Haloferula sp.; assembly: GCA_037190465.1. Taxonomy (GTDB): domain Bacteria; phylum Verrucomicrobiota; class Verrucomicrobiia; order Verrucomicrobiales; family Akkermansiaceae; genus Haloferula. The sequence goes on from JBBCJF010000019.1 coordinate 17,328, forward strand.
CGTGGCAGTGGGTGACGGTCCCGAGGTTGGTGAGAACGGCTCCGGGGTGGAGGTGGATGGCGGGCGCGTTGGCCTGGGTGTTGACGGGGTTGGTGACGCCGTAGACGAGGGTGCCGTCGAGCACCTGGATGGTTCCGGAGAAGTTTCCGGCGGCGCCGAGGGTGAGGGTGACGCCTCCATCGACCGCGAGGGTGCCGGCGTTGGCGACGGTGCCGCCGTGGTTGAGGGCGCCGGCGTGGTTGAGGGCGCCGCTGCGGTTGTAGGCGAGGGTGCCGCCGGAGGCGATGGAGGTGGCGGTAGCCGCGAGCGAGCCGCTTGCCCCGCCGTTTCCGATCTGGAGGGTGCCGCCATTGATGGTGGTGGCGCCGGTGTAGGTGTTGTTGCCGGAGAGGATCTGGGTGCCGGCGCCGGTTTTGGTCAGCGTGAGGGTATTCGGGCCGTTTTCGAGGATGCCGGAGAAGTCGCCGTTCGCGTCGCCGAAGCCGACGGTGAGAGTGGCGGTGCCGCCGCTGGGGGCGTTGGGGTTGACGGTGCCGGCGCCGTGGAGGCCGGCGATGGTTTCTCCGGCGGTCGAGAGGCGCAGCAGGGCCCCTGCGTGGACGGTGACGTTGCTGGTGTCGGGAATACGGTTTCCGGCGGTGGACGCCACGCCGATCTGAAGGGAGCCGCCCGGTCCGGTGGTGGCGACGGTGAGGTCGCCCGTCCAGACGGCGGGAGTGGTTGGGAAGATCGAGCGGGCTGCGCCGGTGACGGTGATGTTGCCCGCGCCGGAGATGTTTTCGTAGTCGGTGCGGTCGAAGGCGTGGGAGTCGAAGGTGACGTCTCCCTGGAGCAGGATGTTGGTGAACTGGTGATTGTCCGCGGCGCCGCCGGTGGTGAGGCGGCTGCCGAGGGTGGCGGAGCCGTGGCCGGAGACGATGACCTGGGTGCCGAAATTGACGCGGGCGGCGGCGGTGTTGTCCACGGGTTTGAGATAGAGGGCGACCGCGGCGTCGCCGGTTTGCCCGTCGCCGAGGATAACGCTGCCGCTGCCGAGCGCGCCGGCCTGCTGGATGTCGATGGCACCCTCCCGGATGACGGTGCCGCCGGTGTAGGTGTTCGGGGCGTTGACCGTCAGGATGGAGGAGCCTTTTTTGAGCAATGAGGCGTTGCCGGCGATGTGGTTGGAGGCGTCGCCGTTCCAGAGGTATTGGTTTACCGAGGAGTCGACGGTGATGAGGCCGGGCTGGAGGATGCCGGCGATGGTGACGGTGGTGCTGGCTTCCGCGGCGCTGTCGTCGAAGAGGACGTCATCACCGAAGAAGAAGTTGTCGCCCGAGGCGCTGGAGTTCGTCCAGGAGGCGCTGGTGTCGAGGTCCCACACTCCGCCGCCGGCGCCGGTCCAGACGAGGCGTTCATTGTTGATGGTGGCGGTGATGGTGTTTCCGACGGTGGAGATGCTGGCGGAGCGGTAGTTGGGGGTGCCGCCCGGGAGGCCGAGGGTGCCGTCGAGAACGATGGGGGAGCCGGCGGTGAGGACGGTAACGGTGCCGCTGAAGGGGGTGGCGGGAAGGAGCAGGGCATCCCCGGTGATGGTCGCGGCGCCGCCGATGGTGAGGGCTCCGGGGGTGGATGGGTCGAAGATGAGGGTGGCGCCGGAGGCGTAGCCGAGGGCGAGGTCGCCGCTGGTGGAGCCTTCGCCGGCGAGGGTCGCGCCATCGTCGATGTCGAGCAGGGGCGCGGCGATGCCGCCGGTGAGGTTGAGGGCGCCACCGGTGACGAGGAGTGTGCCAGTGTTGGTGTGGGAGCCGTCGAGGATGAGGGTGCCGGCGCCGATTTTGATGATGTCCGTGCTGCCGGCGATGCCGGCGGTCCAGGTGCGGGTGCCGGCCCCGGAGTCGATTTCGAGGACGCCGTTGCCGCTGCTGTCGTTCAGGGTGAGGGTGCCGGTGCCGCTGACGGTGCCGGCAATCCGGGGGACGTAGCCGTCCACGTCGATGATGGTGTTGGTGGCGGGGGTGGCTTCGAAGTGCGCGCCCCAGGTGGAGTTGGCGGTGGCTTTGAGGGTACCGCCGTGGAGCACGACGCTATCGTTGGTTCCCTGGCCTTCGATACCGAGTTCGCCGATCTCGATCAGGCCGCCGGGGTGAAGGTTGAGGGTGGAGGCGTGGTTGGCGCTGCCGGCGCGGTTGCGGTCGAGGCGGATGCCCGCGGCCTTGAGGATGCCGGCGGCGCCGACGTTGAGGGTGGCCTGGCCGTCCCAGCCGATGCTGACCCAGCGGGCTTCGCCGGTATTGTTGACGAGATCGGTGGCGTCGAGGGTGCCGCCGGAAAGGTTATAAGTGCTGCCGGGGTTGGTGCCGTTGGTCCAGTGGCCGATGCGGATGCCGGCGGCGCCGGAAAGCACGGTGACGTCGCCGCCGGCCTGGTTGATGGTGCCGGAGGTGGCGTTGCCGTCGCCGATGTTGAGGTAGCGGGCGGTGAGCGATGCGCCGCTTTCCACGGCGAGGCGGGCGTTGGCGGGGTCGGCGTTGGTGAGGCCGATTTCGTTGACCCGGACATCGGCGCTGGAGGCGAGCTTGAGTTCGCCGTTGGCGACTTGAAGTTTGCCCAAGGTGGGGTCGGTGAAGGAGGTGGCGTTGGCGACGGTGAGCGTCCGGGCCGGTTGCGCGCCCTGCCAGGCGAGGGTACCGGCGGCATGGCCGAAGGTAACGGCTCGGGTCCAGGCGAGATCGGTGTCGAGGTGATAGCGGAGGATGCCCGCGCCTCCGGATTCGCCGAGAGTGATGGTGCCAGAGGTGGCGAGGAGGTCTGCGGTCTGGGTGCCGGTGCCGACGGTCACCGTGCCACGCTGGATGTTCCAGGGGCCGGTGTGGGTGGCAGGCTGGGTGACGATGAAGTTGCCGCCGTCAGTCCGGATGAAGGCGCCGGAGCCGGAGAGGACACCGGTGTGGGTGGTGGTGGCGGCTCCGTAGTTGCGGAGGATGCCGCCGTTGGAGCCGGCTTCGATGTTCCGGGCGAAAGTGCCGGTGGTGTTGTTGACGATGCCGCCGCCGTCCAGGACGATTTTGTTCGCGGCGTTGCCGAAATTCGAGGTGTAGCCCACGATGCCGGAGGTGATGACGACATCGCCGGTGAAGGTGTTTTCGCCGCTGAGGGTGAAGATGGTGTTGGAGCTGCCTCCGCCGGGCGAAGTGTCGCCGTGGGCCGCGAGGGTGAAGGTGCCGGCACCGCTTATAACGGGATTCCACGTCAGCGAGAGGCCGGTGACGGGGCCGAGGACGGAGGTGTCGAAGGTGGTTCCGCCGGTGATGTCGATGCCGCCGCCGCTGAGGGTGACGAGGCCGGTTTCCTCAAGCCGGATCAGGGGGGTGGAGATGGTGCCGCCGATATTGACCGTGAAAGCGCCGGTGCCGTCGGTGCCGGCGGAGAAAATGGCGCTGTCTCCATTGGCGAAGGAGGTGGGGGAGCCGGTGCCGTCGCTGCTGGCGTTCCAGTTGCTGGCTTCCCAGAAGCCGCCAAGGTTGCCGGAACCGGTGACGGGTCCATTGGCATCCCAGTAGAGGGTTGCGGCTTGCAGGGCAGGAGCGTGGATGACCGCCGTGAAGAGGGCGGCGTTGAGGAGCGAGGAACGGAGAGACGAGGTCATCTGATTCGTGGTCATTCGAGGTTGACCACGGGTCTCTTTTATTACCCGGAATCGCAAGAGAATTTGTTTTTATCGATTATAAATGATATAAAGTGATATTTGTGGGTGATCCAAAGAACCATGAGAAAAGTACATCCCAGTTTTCCCTAGCTTGCCGGAAGGGGGGAGTGAGGTGCTGCGCGATGCCGGGATTCAAACGAAATGCTCCCTTGAAACCGCGGAGTTGGCGACAGATTGGGGGGACGGGACCGGCTGGATTTCCGAGGGGCGCCAGACGGGCCGGAATTCAGCGGCAGAGCGCCCGGGCGATGTCCATCCACTCGTCCTCCAGCGGAAAGCTGCGGGGAGGTGCCGTTTTCCCTGCCCGGGAATACCAGTAGGACGCGTTCCCGAGGTCGCCTTCCTGGCGGTGGAGCCATGCGTGAATCCACGCACCGGCGGGGTCGGGAAGGTTCTGGCAGAGGTCGTGGGCGTCGTCCCAGCGTCCGGCGCGGGCGAGCCAGAGGGTTTGGCACTCCGGCGTCAGTCCGGCGGGCATGTCATCCCCGGAGGCGGCGGAGCGGGCGAGGGATTCGGCGTCCATGATGTTGCGCGAAAGGTCTCGCAAAATCCGCCGCCGTTGTCTATGGCTCGGCGTCATGATGAAACGGATTTTCTTGGTTCTGGCGTTTCTTTGCGCCGCGCATTCGGATGCGGGCATGCTGCCGCAGCTCGATGACCGGCCGTGGACGGGGCATTTCGCGGGATACGAAAAACGCGGCTTCCGGGCGTGGGTGGACCGCGAGGGCGTTTGTTATGTCTGCCAGGCCGACGGCAGGGGCGGCTATGTGATGAACCGCGCCGGGGTACAGATCGAGCCGGTGATCGAGGAGATGCGGGCGGATGGGACCGGTTCCTTCCGCAAGCGCCTGCAGGATGGCTGGGAGGCGCTGACGCCCGCCGCGGCGCCGGCGGAAAAGGTCGCCTACCGGGGGACGGTGACCGGCGGTGCGCGCTTCGAGGTGCATGTGGAGTTCGACGGGGTGGAGATCCGCGCCGGCGGGCGTCTGATCGAGGCCGGCACGCTCAAGAACCCGCGCTTCACGCTGCGGGTGACTTTGCCGAACGCCTACTTCCACGAGCGCGACCCGGCGAAGCTGGCGCAGCGGGCGAAGAAGGATCGCGTCGATCTGGAGCGTGTGGATGGCAAAAAGCTGAGACTAGATGTGCTGAGCGATGTGAACGCGGCAAGCGATGAGCACAACGGCCCGGGGATTTCCCGCGCACGGGTCGATATGGATGGCTACCGGGGAGCGCGTTTCGAGCTGGCGGCGCCGGCGGGATCGAGATTCGATTTCCGGAATTCCGGGGCAGCGCCGCTTTACCGGGGCTTCACGATGGGCTGGCGGGCGGACGAAGGGAAGGACCCGGAGGGGAAGTTGCGCTTTTCGCTGATGGTACGGTGAGGATGTGGAGCGGAGAGTCCGGGAACGGCATCCAGGCGACACCGCGCTTTCGGGAGTCAACCCCGCGTATCGCCGTGCCATTGCCAGCCGGGATGCTTGACGTAAGCGAGGGCTTCCTCGCTGCGGATGCCCTTGCGGGCCTGCTCGATGAAGCCCTGCTTGAGACGCTGCCAATGCGCGCTTTCCGAGGCGTTCGCCCGATGGCGTTTTTTGTAGGGAACCTGGTTGCCGACCATCATCACGAGGAAGCCTTCGAGACCGAAATCGTTTTCGGAGCGGGGGAGGCGGTAGCGGCAGAAGCCGGTGGGGCCGTTTTCTTGGTAGAACTCGATGAAGTCGGCCACGCTGGAAACGTCGGCCTCGGCGCGGACCGTTTTCCAGAAAGGAGTGTCGAGCATGCCGTTGAATTTGTAGTGAAGGGAAAGGAAGGAGCGGATGTCCTCCCAACTCGCGGTTGTCAGGTCGTTGTAGAGATCGCGCATGCTGTCGGTGGGCTCCAGTTCGCAGTGCAGGAGGAAATCCACCAGGGTCTGCACATGGGAGCAGAGGATCATGATGGCGGTGGATTCCAGCGGCTCGACGAAACCGCCGGAATTGCCGAAGGCGACGACATTGTCCACCCACTGGCGGCGGTAGTAGCCGGAGCGGAAATGGATGATCTTCGGTTCGAGGACCGCCTTGGGATTCTTGCGCTGGAATTCCTCGGCCGCGTCGTCGTCGCTGATGGCATCGGAGCAGAAGACGTAGCCGCGGTTGATGAGTCTCTCGTGGTCGATGCGCCAAGCCCAGCCGGAGTCCATGGTTTCCGCGGTGGTATAGGGGAGGATCGGCTCGTCGGGACCGCGCTCCCAGCCGCCGGTGACGGCGCGGTCGCAGAGGAGGGACTTACTGAAGCTGATGAAGGGTTCCTCCAGCGTCTTGCCGAGGAGTTCGCTTCGGAAGCCGCTGGCGTCGATGAAAAGATCTGCGGTGAGGCGGCGGCCGTCTTCGAGATGCACGGCGGCGATGCCGTTGGTACCGCGTTCGCTGCCGGTCACTTTGCCGTCGATGACTTCCACGCCTTCCTCGCGGGCGACGATTTCGAGGATCTCGATGAATTTCTTGTTCTCGATGTGGAAGGCATGCCACGGGTGGATGTCGGGGCTGCCGTTCGGCTGGCGGGGGAAGGCCATGTCCTGGCGCATGAGAGCGCCGGGCAGGCTGGCATTGGAGAAATCGTCGTCGCAGTAGAAACCGGTGGGACGCTCGAGCCCCTGGTAGTGGGAATCGAGCTGGAGGTTGAAGGTGTAGTCGAAGCGGCCGCGGGAACCCCAGAGGAAGCGGATGCCGAGTTTCCAGGTGGGCTCGGCGAGGGCGTAGAAGCGTTTGCGCGAAATGCCGAGGTATTCGAAGAGGTGGCGCGGGAAATTCGGCGTGGTGGCTTCGCCGACGCCGATGACGCCGATGGCGGAACTGCGCACGACGACGACGCGGAGTTTCGGGATTTTACGTTTGATGGAGATGGCTGAAACGAAACCGGCGCTGCCGCCGCCGAGGACGAGGACGTCTTGGATCATGGGGGTTTTGGGTTTCATGATGGAATACGGGAAAGCCTCCCGCGACGGCAAGAGGAATGGATGTCACGGGCGAAAGCAGGAGAGGCTGAGGAGAAAACCGGCTGGCTCGCCGGAATGGCATGTCGGCTTCTTCCCGTGGGAGAGACGGCTTATCCCAGTGTTCTGCCTGATCCCTGTGCTTGCCTGGGCGGGAAGCGCGCCGGCGTTGCCGTCACTTTGGGGGTGTGGTTCGTACTGGTTGTCATGCTCGCGGCGGCCGTCTGGTTTTTCACCAATGCAGATGAATCACGGGGCCGGCGAGATCGCCATGCTCGGCGCCGAGAATGCCTCGCACCTCGCTCAACTCGAGGAGCGCCGGAAGAAGGAGCAGATCGAGTGAGCGGCCATCCGGGCACTTTGCCTGCGGCGGGACACCGGTGAAATGGCTCCCATTCACGCACACTCTACGGAGATCTGCGCCTACGAGGAACGGGAGTCATGCTTTTATGCGAGAAAATCGTAATAAAAAATCCTGGAATTGCCTATCCAGGATAGCTGTAATGAAGTCGTGAAAATGCCTCTCCCGGAGCAATCAAACTTCTTCCTGACGATTGGTCCGAGTTGAGCGATTGCCTGCCAAAGAGCATCCGACTAGAAGATAGTCAATGACTCCTCGTCCCTCCATCCTCGCTTCCAAGCTGCAAGCGGTTGGCGTGGCTTTGTTGGCCTTCGTTGTCCCTGCCGCCGCGGCACCGGAGATCTCCATCGAGCAGCCGCAGGACATACCGTTGGAGACTGGCGCCGTCGTGGCATGGGGAAGTAATGCCAGCGGCCAGGCAACCTCCCCCCCCCGGATTGACAGGCGTCAGGGCGATCGCGGGAGGTGGCTCCCACACCGTGGCGTTGAAGGCCGACGGCACCGTGATCGCTTGGGGACGAAACTTCGATGGAGAGACGAATGTGCCCCTGGAGGCGCGGAGCGATGTGCGGGCGATCTCCGCGGGCGGTCATCATGCGGTGGCTCTCAGAAGCGACGGCACTCTCGTTGCTTGGGGAGATAACAGTTCCGGCCAAACGACCATACCCTGGGGGCTGGATGGGGCGACCGCGGTTGCCGCTGGCACCAACCACACGGTGGCGCTCAGGAGCGACCAAACCCCCATCGCTTGGGGATACGGCGGCAACGGACAATTCCTTCCGCCCGTGGATTTGGCCGGATTGAAATCGATCGCAACGAGGGCCAGCCAATCTGTGGCGTTGATGAATTCCACCGTGACATTCGTCGATCAACTTCCCGGCCCCGCCAGTGAAGCGGAGACCTTCACCGTCAAGAACACCGGCCCCGCCCCGCTCCACATCGCCGGCGTGGATGTGATCGGGGGCGACGCCGCTGACTTCACCGTGAACACCTCTGATATGCTCGATTCCATCCCCTCCGGAGGCCAAACCACATTCAGCGTCACGTTTTCCCCCGCCGCCACCGGCACCAAAAGAACGACCCTGCGTGTCTTGAGCAACGATCTCGACGTGGAAGCTTTTGACATCGAACTCATCGGCAATCCGGCCACCCCTCTCGAGAATTGGCGGCAAAAGCACTTCGGTACGACCGCGAACACGGGCAGCGCCGCCGACCGCTCCGATTTCGATCATGACGGCTTGCCGAACCTCATCGAATACGCGCTCGGAACCGATCCTCTGACTCCCACTTTCTCCAATCACCGCCCCCGGTCTGTTCAGAATCACTTATCGCCGCCCTGCCGGCGGCATTCCCGGCATGGTCTATCGCGTGGAACAAAGTCTCGGAAGTCTCATCGACTGGCATACCGCCATTTCCGGCAATGACTATATGGAGGCCCTCCTTCCCAACAGCGATGGCACCGAGACAGTCACCATCACGCCCGTCGGCCCGCCATCGGGGGCGAAATTTTCCCGCATCGCTGTTTCCTACTGAATGGGAAGTGCCCGCGTTTGATGGACGGACTCCGGCTCTGTTTTGCTCCTCCCGCCGGAGGAAACGGATTCCCTCAGGACCTGACAGCACCATCCGGCTCCATCTCGCGCACGCGCAGTCGCTCGAACCATGTCAGCAGCGGCCCGGTGAGCGCGGTGGTGACGAGGGCCATGATGACGAGCATGGTGAAGATGCGCGGGGAAAGAATGCCCAGGTCGTAGCCGATGTTCAGGGCGATCAGTTCCATCAGCCCGCGCGTGTTCATCAGAGCGCCGAGCTGCAGCGAATCGACCCAACCCATGCCGGTGAAGCGGGCGGCGAGGGCCGAGCCGCCGAGCTTGCCGGCGGTGGCCACGGCGATGATCAGCAGGCAGATCATCCAGCCCTGGAAATCGTTGAGCAGGCCGATCTGCGTGCGCAGTCCGGTGAAGGCGAAGAAGAGCGGCAGCAGCAGCACGGAGCTGAAATTTTCGATCCGGACATTCAGCTTGTGGCGGAAGCCGTTCGTGTCGGGCATGATCGCGCCGGCGAGGAAGGCGCCGAAGAGGGCGTGGATGCCGGTCACCTCGGTGCACAGCGCGGAGGTGACGACCACGCACATGATCAGGGCGAGGGTGCGCTTGGAGGGGTCCGGGCGTTCCAATTCCTCGCGCCCGATCCAGAGCGGCAGCGCCTTGCGGACGACACAGATCATCAGGGCGACGAAAACCAGCACGAGCGCCAGATTCAGGGCCGAAGCGCCGAGGCTGGAGGCGCGGGCGATGGCGACGACGAAGGCGAGCGCGCTCCAGGCGGTGACGTCGTCCACAGCGGCGCAGGTGATGGCGGTGTTGCCGAGCAGACTCTTCGTCATACCCCTCTCCTGGAGGATTCGTGCGAGCACGGGGAAGGCGGTGATGCTCATGGAGATCCCCATGAAAAGCGCGAAGGCGGTGAAGGTGGTGCCCGGCTGGGCCAGGCCGGTGAACAGGAAATAGGCCAGCGCGACGCCGAGCAGGTAGGGGATCACGATGCTGGCGTGGCTGACGACAACCGCGGTGTGGGCCTTGTTGCGGACATGCTTCATGTTCAGCTCCATGCCCACCGCGAACATGAAGAAGCAGACACCCACCTGGCTCAGCAGCCTCAGCGCGCCGAGCGAGGATTGGGGAAAGACGAACTGGAAGGCGTCCGGCGCGAGCATGCCGAAGAGGGAGGGGCCGAGAACGATGCCCGCGGCCATTTCCCCGATGACCGAGGGCTGGCCGAAGCGGGCGAACAAGCCGCCCAACAGACGCGCCGCGAAGATGATGACCAGCAACTGGAGGAGCAGGTGGCTCAGCGGATGGTTGAGATTTTCCTTCAGCCCGGCCAGCATGGCTCCGATGACCGATCCGGCGGGATGCGCCGGGGCGGACGCGATTTCCTCCGCGCCGGCCGGTGCGGGCAGGCGCGCCCCGAAATGCAGCAGGGCGGCGATGCCCAGTGCGGCGGCGATCAGGAGGAGGGTGTAGAAGGTGATGGTGCGCTTCATGGAAAAAGGGCCCGTGTCAGGCCTTGCCAGAGAGTTCTCCTTCCGCCGGGGATGCCATGCCGGAAGAGGCCCGGCTTTCTTCGTCGCCGGAGAACCAGGTGTAGAAGCCTTCCTTCAACTCCAGTTTCAGCCACTCGCCGAGCATGCCGAAGAGGCGGAGCATGTCCTTGCGCTCCAGGGTGAAGCCGGGGAGCAGGCAGCGCATGTCCTTATTGGTGCGGCCGAGCAGGCCGTGCTTGCGGCGGCGCCTGGCGATGGCGGCGAAGCGGCGGTTGTAGCAGCTCATCAGCGCGGCGAAAATCTTCCCGCTCGGCGGCGAAAAGGGCGGCATGGTCAGCGCCTTGATGCCGTCCTGGAACGGCGGCACGACCACCCCCCAGTAATAGAGGCTCAGGTCGAGGCGGAAGGCCAGGCTCATGAGGTCGAACTCGCCCATGTAGTGATACTTGTCCTTGTAAACGGACTCGAACCAGCGGCGGTGGCAGACGGAGAAGTCGCGGTTGTGCCGCTCGACCAGCGGGCCGATGGCTTCGCCGTTGCGGTGGCGGGTGATGAGGTGGGCCGCGCTGGTGGTGGTGAAGGAAATCCAGTCCATGCCCGGACTGTAAAAGGGGTCCATGAAGGCCGCGGCGTCGCCGACGAGCACGAAGCCGTCGCCGGCGAAGGTGGTGCTGTAGTAGGCGAGATTGCGCCGCCAGTGGACGTCTTCCTCGTCGTAGGTCGCATCGGCGAGGATCTCGCGGGCGACCGGGTGCTCCATGAGGAAGTCCTTGAGCCGGTCGGCCACCTTGCCCCCTTCCGGCCAATCGACGATGCGCTGGTCGAAGACGATGCCGACGCTGGTGTCGCCGCCTTTCAGCGGAATCCACCAGCTCCACCAGCCGTCGCCGACGATGTGGTTGGTGGCGGTGCCGCGGACGGCGTGGGCGGCTTTCGCCCAGCAAGGATACTTCTGGGCGAGTTCGTGGCCGTCCCAGTCCTTGAGACCCTTCCAGCGCGACCAGGCGGCGGCGGTCGGGTGCTCGTCGTTGCGGACCCACCAGCCGTTTTTGCGGGCGAGCAGGGCGGCGACGCCCGAGGCATCGACGACCCAGCGGGCTTTCACCGTGCGGGTTTCGCCGGCGTGCTTGAGTTCCACGCTTTGCAGGCCGCCGGGGGAAAGCTCGACATTGCGGACCGTGGCGGGGCGGAGGATTTGCGCTCCGGCGAGCCCGGCGCGGCGCAGCACCTCCTCGTCGAAGGTGGAGCGGTCGAGTTGGTACGAGGGAAGGCGTACTTGATATTTGCCGCCGATTTCGCTGGCCTGGGAGAGGTTTTCCACCTGGTCGTTGCGGAACCAGAAGCGCAGGCCCTGCTTGCAGATGTGGTGCTCGTTCAGGTAGCGCGTGAGCCCCAGCACATGGCCCATGAACCAGGCGCTGACCTCCACGGTGGCTTCGCCGACGCGGCGGGTCAGTTTTTCCGTGCGTTCGACAATGAGCAGGCGCAGGCCGGGAGTCTGCCGCATCAGCAGCGTGGCGGTGGCCGCGCCGGACAGCGCGCCGCCGAGCACGATCACGTCGTATTCATCGGCCGGGGGAGGGGTGTTCATGGGAGGTTCAGGCTGGGGTGGAAACGGAGCCGGCGGCGGGGTCGGAGAAATCGATTTTTTTCACGATAGGGGAGCGGCGATGGAGCGTGCAGATGGTGTAGAAGAGCCACACTTGCAGGCGCAGTTTCCAGCCCATGTGGGTGTTGCCCGCGACGAGGTTGTTGACGGCCTGTGCCATGGATATGGGCGGGTCCGGGTCCATGAAGACTTCGAAGGAGCTGTTGTTGTAGAACATTTTGATCATGTTCAGGAAGACCTCGCACATTTCGCCGACGTGTTTGGTGTAGCGTTTTCGCGCGCGGGGCGAAAGCACCGTACCCGCGGCGTCGGCGGCGACGATTTCCTTCGCCGCGGCATGGCCGGATCGGATGGCCAGCATGACGCCGGAGGAAAAGATCGGGTCGATGAAGCCTGCGGCGTCGCCGATGAGCAGCCATCGCGGCCCGGCGTTCTGGAGATGGCGGTAGGTGTAGTCGCCGGCGAAATGGTAGTCGCTCACCCGCTCGACGCCGGTCATCCGGCGCTGAAGCTCCGTCGAGGTGGCGACGACGTGCTCGAAGCATTCGGCGGGCGTCCTGCCGGTGGATTTAAAGTGGTCGAGCGTCTGCACCAGGCCGATGGAGGTCTTTTCCGCATCGAGCGGGATGATCCAGAACCAGCCGAAGTCGAGCCGGACGATGGTGATGTGGCCCTGGTGCGGCGGGTCGTTGCGTTTGACACCGTGGAAATGGGCGAAGGTGGCGAATTTCTTCGGCAGGCCGAGGTCGGTCTTCGGCAGCTTCATCTGGCGGCCGAGGAAGGCGTCGCGTCCGCTGGCGTCGAGAATCCAGCGGGCGGAGATTTCGTGGGTTCGGCCGTCTTTTTCGCAGGTCACCGTCGCGCCGTCATCGGTCACGGTGGCGGATTTCACCTTGGCCTCCTGCCAGACCTCGCAGCCGAGCGAGGCGGCGTGGTCGAGCAGCAGGTGGTCGAATTTCGCCCGCTCGACCTGGAAAGTCTGCGCGTAGCCGGATTTGAGATAGCGGCCGAAGAGGATGTTCGTGCAGGCTTTCGAGTTCCCGAGCACGAATTCCGCGCCGAGTTTTTCCATGAAGCCGGCTTGCATCATCTTGTCCCACACGCCGATCTCGCGCAGCACGTCGTTGCCGTAGGGGATGAGCGACTCCCCGATGTGGAAGCGGGGAAAGCGTTCGCGTTCGAGGATCAGGACTTTCTTGCCGGCTTGGGCGAGGGCGCAGCCGGCAGTGCTGCCGCCCGGGCCGCCGCCGATGATGATGGCGTCGTAGGACATGCGGAGGATTCCGCGGGGGTTCTAGGCGAGCGTTCCGGGGAAACCAACGAGAAACATATCCGGGCGCGGCGGAGCGGGTCTTTGAAGCGGTCCGTTCGTGACCGACCAATACACCCAGGGCTCCTCCATTTGGGAAGAAACAGGAGTCGTGACTTTTTTTGAACCGGGATGAACAGAATATTCCGAAGCTACCGGATGAGGTTTTTTTCATTTTCATCCATTCACCCAATCCATCCCAGCCCCCAAATCCATTGCGGCTCGAACAAGACCCGGCCTGCTGGACCTTGAAAGTACACCGGAGAACACAACCTTGCCAAAGAAGTGGCACCGGGTACACCTGAATTCGGAAATTTGACGCAAAGAGACTTTCAGTAGGTGATTTTTTTGGAAAATCGGGACGGGAAACCGAAAGATTCCCATTTGGAAAAGGCCGGAAAGCATCTGATCTCCAAACAAAAATCACTGATAATCAGCATTCTAAAAATTTATTAAGTTCTCTTTGATTTTCCGTTGACCATTCCAGTGTACTTTGGTGTAGTTCGAGGCACTTCAGCGACTTTCCCACGTCGATGTCCTCCACCGCCACAGTTCATGAGGGTCACTACGACTACAAGATGGACCCGAAATACCGGGTTTCCATCCCCGTGGAATGGCGCCCCGTCACGGAGGACACGCCGGTCCGTTTGCAGCTTTCGAACGAGCATAAAATACCGGTGATCAAGGTCTTCAGTGAAGAGGTCTTCGACGACAAGTTCCGGCAGGTGGAGGCAAGCGATCTCACCCCGGCCAAGAAGCAACAGATCGTCGGGCATCTGCGGATGATGTCCCGCAAGGCGACGATCAGCAATCAGGGCAAGCTCCAGGTGCCGAAGGACTGGAGCGAGGGCGTCGGCCTGAAAGCCGAGGGCCAGGTGATCCTCGCCGGCCGCGGCCCCTACTACATGCTCTGCCCGCAGGAGACTTTCGACCGCATCAAGGAAATCGAACTCGGCATGGACGACGGTGAACTCGGCGTCCTCTGAAAATCGAAAAAATTTCACCCTACCGAACAAGACAACATGCTGTTCGCCCTACCAACTCCGGCACCCGGGAAGGACCGCTTTGCGGCACCCACCGTGGAGTGCGACCCGGTGCCGGGGTTGGGTGCATTTTCTCAAGACGGACGGATCGGAGCATTCGGGACAGCGTTCCTTTCCGTCCGTATCGATACGGCTGTCCGCACCGCGTTCCATGGCTGGTTGGCGGCGCGGCGGCCGGCGGTTTTCCTGGCTGGGCGGAGGGGGTTTCTCGGGACAGCACCCCTTTCGCTTTTCAAATCGACGGTCCGCGCCGCTTCCGGCTGGTTGACGGGGCGGGCCGCCGATGAAGTTTTCCAAGACGGACGGACCGGCGCACTCGGGACAGCGCGCCCTTCCGTCCACGCCGATACGGCTGTCCGCACCGCGTTCCATGGCTGGTTGGCGGTGCGGCGGCCGGTGGTTTTCCTGGCTGGGCGGAAGGGGTTACTCGGGACAGCACCCCTTTCGCTGCTCAAACCGGCGGTCCGCGCCGCTTCTGGCTGGTTGCCGGGGCGGACCGTCGATGCGGCTTTTCAAGACGGACGGACCGGCGCACCCGGGACAGCGCGCCCTTCCGTCCCTACCGATACGGCTGTCCGCACCGCGTTCCATGGCTGGTTGGCGGTGCGGCGGCCGGTGGCTTTCATGACCGCCGGTGCCGCCGGCGATGATTCCCCTGCCCCCGCCGCGGACTACCATGTGTCCGTGCTCCCCGCCGAGGTGAGCGATTGGATGGCCGCGGGAGAGGGGAAATACATCATCGACGGCACGCTTGGCGGGGGAGGGCACAGCGAAGCCTTCCTGAAGGCCGGCGCGCGGGTGCTCGGGATCGACCGCGATCCCGAGGCGCTGGCCTACGCTTCACGACGGCTTGCCCGGTTCGGAGACCGCTTCCGCACCTGGCAGGGGAATTTCGCGGATCTTCGAGACAACCCCGAGGTCCGGGGGGAACAGCAGGCCGACGGTCTGCTGCTGGACCTCGGGGTTTCTTCCCGCCAGCTCGATGCCGCCGGGCGAGGCTTCTCCTTCCGCGGCGAAGGCCCGCTCGACATGCGCATGGGCCCTTCCTGCGCCTTCGACGCCGCCCATGTCGTCAGCGAATGGCCGGAGAGTGAGCTCGTCCGCGTCTTCCGCGAGTACGGCGAGGAACCGCAGGCCCGGCGCATCGCCGCCGCCATCGTCGCCCGCCGCGCTGCCCGCCCTTTCGCCACCACTACCGATCTCGCCGATTGCATCGAAAAGACCATCGGCCGCCACGGTCGCATCCACCCGGCCACGAAGGCATTCCAGGCCATTCGCATGGTGGTCAATGACGAACTCGGCTCGCTGGAGCGCGCGCTGGACGCCTCGCTCCAGGTGCTCAGACCCGGGGGCCGCCTGCTGGTCATTACTTTTCACAGCCTGGAGGACAGGCTGGTGAAGCGCTTCATGCAGGAGCGCGCCAAACCATTCATCGACGACCCAACCTGGCCCGCCCCGCGGCCGAATCCGGATTGGCATTTCCGGCTGCCCGTCCGCAAAGCCATCGCCCCCGGCGAAAACGAACTCCGCATCAACCCCAGGGCCCGCAGCGCCAAGCTGCGGGTCGCCGAGCTTCTGGACCCCGCTTCCTCACGCCCATGAACCGACGCCGCTCCACCGCCGACAAGACGCCTTCGTCCGTCTTTCTCACGCTGATCCTCGCCGCGCTCGTCGCCACCTCCGGCGGGGTGCTGCATGCCGTCTGGAAAAACCGCCAGATCCTGGTGGAGCGTAAAATCGACGCCACCGAGCGCCGCATCGAGCAGCACCTTCTCGACATCCAGATCACCGGCGTGCGCATGGACGAAATGCTCAATCGCTTCGAACTCCGGGAACGCCTCCGCACCGCGGGCTCCGGTCTCGTGTCCATCGAGCACGGCGACATCGAGGAAGTCGTGCCCGCCGCGCAACCCGCACCCGCCGTCGCCTCTGCCGGTCTGAACTAGAGATGTCGTCGCGCGCATTCCAGTTCCGTTGCCTTACACTGTGCTCGATCCTCGTGATCGGGCTCAGTGCGCTTTCGGTGCGGCTCATCCAGATTCAGGTGTGGGAGCGGAAGGAATACGCCGACAAGGCCCGCCGCGCCTTCGACAGGAGGGAAACGCTGACCGGCCTGCGCGGCAACATCGTGGATCGCAACGAAGAGGTGCTCGCCAAGAGCATGCCCGTCAGCACCATCTTCGTCGACATCTCCCACCTGCGCGATCCCAAGGTCATGGCCTTCACCGTGGCCTACGCGCGGGCAAGCCGCGAAGCGGACTGGGAGAATCTCGACGACGCCACCCGCCGCAAGCTGATCCACTTCGAGCGCGGCGAAGTGCTCGACGGCATGCCCGCCGAGGCGATCCGCGAGGCCGCCCTGGCCCACGCCGTCAACGTGCTGTCCCGCCCGCTCGGCCTGCACCGCGAACAGATGCGCGAAAGAATCGCCCAAGGACTCGGCGACCGCCAGCGCGGCGAATTCATCCTGGCGAAGAATATTCCCGACGATGTCGCCGGCAGCCTGCGCGATCTCGTGGACCAGCACTGGATCGAGGGTTTCCGCTTCGCCGGCTCCTACAAGCGCTGGTACACCTCAGACGACCACGCCACCCATGTCATCGGTTACACGGGAGAAAAAGGAAACTTCGGCATCGAAGCCGCGCTGGACGACTTCCTCGCCGGCAAGGACGGCTGGCGCGAGCACAAGCGCGACGCCCGCGGCATGCGCATCCCCGGCGACTCCGGCTCCATCCGCCCGCCGCGGGCCGGTCTGAACGTGCAGCTCACGCTCGACATGAGCGTGCAGGCCATCGTCGAAGAAGAACTCGAGTGGTGCCTCGCCGAATTCGAAGCGCCCCGCGGCTGCGCCATCGTGCTCGACCCGAAGACCGGCGAGATCCTCGGCATGGCCAGCAGGCCGCACTTCAACCTCAACCGCCTCGACAACCTCGACGAAGCCGGAATGAACTTCGCGCTTCAG
The DNA here is from genome assembly GCA_037190465.1 of Haloferula sp. Lineage (GTDB taxonomy): Bacteria > Verrucomicrobiota > Verrucomicrobiia > Verrucomicrobiales > Akkermansiaceae > Haloferula. Next base: position 34,323 of record JBBCJF010000019.1, read on the forward strand.
GCGACGTACGAGCCGGGTAGTACGATCAAGATCGTGGCCGCCGCCGGCGCCCTGAACGAGCGCCTGGTTTCCCCGAAAACCACGATTTTCTGCCACAATGGCCTGTATGTCGTCGGCAATTTCAGTGTGCCGGATCATAGTCCCTACGGGAATCTTACTGTCGAAGGCATCCTCGAGAAATCCAGCAACATCGGTGCCTTCAAGCTCGGCCAGCAGCTCGGAATGACGCGCTTTTACGGCTACATGGACCGCTTCGGCTTCGGCGAGAAAACCGGCATCCTGCTCAGCGGCGAATCCTCCGGGAGAGTCCGCAAAACCGGCAAACCGATGGACTTCTCCCGCGCTACCTATGGCTACGCCCTCTCCGTCACGCCATTGCAGGTGGCCCAGGCGTACGCCGCGATCGCCTCCGACGGAAAACTGCGCAAGCCCCATATCGTCCGCTCGGTCATCGCCAACGACGGAACCGTGGTGGAGCACTACGAGCCGGAAGTGGTCCGGGAAGTCATCCGGCCCGAAACCGCCCGTTCCATGCGCGGCGCATTGGAGAAAGTCACCGGCCAGGGCGGCACCGCCAAGCTTGCGCGGGTCTCCGGTTTCCGCGTGGCGGGTAAAACCGGCACGGCTCATCGCATCGTCGGCGGCCGTTACCAAAAGGACCGCCGTACCGTCTCCTTCGCCGGCATGCTTCCCGCTGAAGATCCCGCCTTCGTCTGCGTGGTGGTCATCGACGACCCGCGCACCACCAAGGTGAAGCCCGGCGGCGGTTCCATTGCCGCGCCCTGCTTCGCCCGCATCGCCGCCCGTACCGCCGCCCACCTGAATCTGACTCCCACCGAGCCGGTCGATGACAAACTCGCCGGCTCTTCGCGCCCGTGACCCTCCGCGACCTCATCGCCCTGCTTTCCCGGCCCGTCCATGCGGGCTCTCTCGACGTCGAAATCTCCGCCGTCACCGCCGACTCGCGCACTGTGGAACCCGGTGCCGCCTTCGTCGCCATCCGCGGCAGCGGGCAGGACGGGCGGCAATTCATCCCCGCGGCCATCGAGCACGGCGCAGCCGCCATCGTCGCCGACATCGCGCCCGAGACCGACCACCCACTGCACATTCCCTGGGTACAGGTCGCCGACACCCGCGCCGCGCTCGCCGTTCTCGCCAACACACTGGCCGGCGAGCCGTCGAAAAAGCTCCGTCTCGCCGGCGTCACCGGTACCAACGGCAAGACCACTACGGCATTCCTCGTACATCATCTCATGCACCGCGCCTGGCACCGCGCCGGGCTCATGGGTACCGTGTTGATCGACGACGGCGAGCGCGCCGTGCCCGCCTCGCACACCACCCCCGGTCCGGTGGAACTCCAGGCCCTGCTCGCCCGCATGGTCGACCACGGCTGTCGCGGAGCGGCGCTCGAAGTCTCCTCCCACGGCGTGGACCAGCGGCGGATCGACCGCGTCGCCTTCGACGCCGCCATCTTCACCAACATCACCCAGGACCACCTCGACTACCACGGCACCATGGAGGCCTACGCCCGGGCGAAATTCTCCTGGTTCGAATCCCTGGTTGCCGATCCCCAGGGCAAGAAACCCGTGGCGGTCATCAATTTCGACGACACCTACGGCGAAAAACTCTTCGATTTGCTCGCCGGGCGCATGCCGGCGATCCGCTACGGCTTCGGCGTCCACTGCGATTTCCGCGCCAACAACTTCCGCCAGAGCGCCCGCGGTAGCGAATTCGAACTCACCGCGAAGGGGAAATCCTACCTCGTCCGCACCCCGCTGATCGGCCGCTTCAATGTCTACAACGCCCTCGCAGCCCTCGCCGCCACCGGCGTGGTGAAGATTCCGCTGCGCGAGGCGATCTCCGCCCTCGCCGAAGCGCCGCAGGTTCCCGGCCGCATGGAGTTCTGCGGCATCCGCGGCGGCGTCAGCGTCTTCGTGGACTATGCCCACACGCCCGACGCGCTGGAAAACGCCTGCCGCACGCTGCGCGAACTGAATCCCAGCCGCCTCATCACGGTCTTCGGCTGCGGCGGCGACCGCGACCGGACCAAGCGCCCGCTCATGGGCAAGGCCGCGGCGCAGCACAGCGATATCTGCATCCTCACCTCCGACAACCCCCGCAGCGAGGATCCCGAAGCGATTTTGCGCGCCATTGAATCCGGCATGGGCGCGGCGCGTTACAAGACCGTGACCGACCGCGCCGAAGCGATCCGCATCGCCATCCACGCCGCCGCCCCGGGCGACATCGTGCTCATCGCCGGGAAAGGCCACGAGACCTATCAGCAATTCTCCGATCGCACGATCGACTTCGACGACCGCCGCGAGGCGCGCAGGGCCCTCGCCGAACGCCCCGACGACGAACCGAAAAAACGCCGATGACTCCGCTCGATGCCGCACAGCTCGCGCACGCCGCCGGGGGCGAAATCGTCGCCGGCAATGCGGACGTGCGTGCGGTCGCGGTCTCGACCGACACCCGCCGCATCGAGCCCGGCGCCGCCTTCTTCGCTCTGCGCGGCGAGCGTTTCGACGCGAACGACTTCGCCCCGCAAGCCATCGCCGCCGGCGCGTCGATCGTCGTGGTCGAGCGCTGGGACGGCTCTGACCCGGGCCGGGCCGCCGTCATCCGTGTGCCCGATACCCTCGTCGCCCTGCAACGCCTCGCCCGCTGGTATCGCAGGCAAAAAAAACTGCCCGTGGTCGGCATCACCGGCTCGAACGGCAAGACGAGCACCAAGGACTTCACCGCTGCCGTGCTCGGCCGTGCCTTCTCCGTCTGCGCGACCCGCGGCAACCTCAACAACCACATCGGTCTGCCCCTCAGCGTCCTGTCGCTGGAGGACTCCCACGGCGCGGCGGTCTTCGAAATGGGGATGAACCACCCCGGCGAAATCGCCCCACTCTGCGAGATCGCGCAGCCGACGCTGGGCATTATCACCAACATCGGCACCGCTCACATCGAGTACATGGGCAGCCGCGACTCCATCGCCGAGGAAAAAGGCGCGCTCGCCCGCGCCCTGCCGGAAAGCGGCGCGCTCTTCGTTCCCGCCGGTTGCGACTTCTTCGAATACTTCAAGCGCCGTACCAAGGCGCGCGTCATCACGGTCGGCAACGGCCGCGGCTTCATCCGGGCCGATGATCTCCACCAGGACGACGGTCGCGCCCGCTTCACCCTGGTCATCGACAACAAGCCCGCCGCACCGGTCGATCTGCCCGTCGCCGGCCGCCACATGGTGAAGAATGCCCTGCTCGCCGCCGGCGCCGGCTGGTTTCTCGGCATCGCGCCGGAGGAAATCGCCGCCGGGCTCTCCGCCACCGTGCTGACCAGCGGCCGTCTGCGCCGCTACGCCTCGCACGGCGTCACCGTCTTCGACGACACCTACAACGCGAACCTCGAATCGATGGCCGCCGCTCTCGAGACGCTGGCCGAGACGCCCGTGCCCGCCGGCGCCCGCCGCATCGCCGTGCTCGGCCGCATGGCCGAACTCGGCTCATACGCGCCCGAAGCCCACCACAAGGTCGGCCGTCTCGCCGCCGAGCGCGGAATTACGGTGCTTGCTGTAGGTGACGGTGCGCTCGGCATTGCCGAGGGAGCGGGCGGCGCTCCCTGCCTCGCCGACGACGGCGAGGCGATCTCCTGGCTCGCGGAAAACGTGCATCCCGGCGATGTCGCCCTTTTCAAGGCCAGCCGCAGCGCGGCGATCGAGCGCCTTATGAACCGAGCCTTCCCCCCCGACTGAAAGAACGATGCTCTACTGGATCTACGAATGGTGGCAGGCGGCCTTCGACGCGGAAAAAGCGGCGGGGGAACAGGGCTGGGCGTACACCTTCCGCTTTCTCAATCTGCTCCAATACATCACCTTCCGCGCCGCGGCGGGCTGCCTGCTCGCCTTCGTGCTGAGCCTCATTTTCGGCCCGCGTGTCATCCGCCGTCTGATCTCGCTCAAAGTCGGCCAGCCGATCCGCACCGCCGCGGAAGTCCACAAACTCGCCGAACTTCACGGCGGCAAGGTCGGCACCCCGACGATGGGCGGCGTGCTCATCCTCGGCTCGGTCCTCATCGCCATCTTCGTCTGCTCGCGGCCCTTCAATCCCTTCGTCGCCGTCTGCGCCTGCACCATGGCTGCCTGCGGCCTGCTCGGTTTCTGCGACGACTACAAGAAGGTGAAGCAGAAGAAATCCGACGGTGTGAGCGCCCGGCAGAAGCTCTTCTGGCAACTCGTCATCGCGCTGGTCGCCTCCCTCTTCATCTACTTCAAAAAGGAAATCTCCGGCTACGGCGCGACCGAAGCGGAGCGCCTGAGCGGCCTCGCCGGCTTCCGCCTCGGCGACAATCCCATCGAGATCGGCCAGATCTGCTTCCCGCTCTTCAAACAGGGCCTGCCGGATCTCGGGCTGCTGATCTTGCCCTTCTTCATCGCCATCATCATCGGCTGCTCGAATGCCGTAAATCTCACCGACGGCCTCGACGGCCTGGCCACCGGCTGCACGATCACCGCGGCGCTCGCCTACAGCATCCTCGCCTACCTCGCCGGCCATCTCTACATGGCCACCGACTACCTGGTCATCCCCTACAACCGCTACGTCGGCGAACTCGCCGTGCCGCTGCTCTCCCTCGCCGGCGCCGGCTTCGGCTTCCTGTGGTTCAACTGCCACCCGGCCAAGGTCTTCATGGGCGACACCGGCTCGCTGGCGATCGGCGGCGCGCTCGGTACCGCCGCCATCTGCGTGAAGCAGGAACTGCTGCTTGTCATCATCGGCGGCGTCTTCGTCATGGAGGCGCTCTCCGTCATGCTCCAGGTCGGCAGCTTCAAGCTGCGCAAAAAGCGCATCTTCGCCATGGCGCCCATCCACCACCACTTCGAACTCCGCGGCTGGCACGAGAGCCAGGTCATCATCCGCTTCTGGATCCTTTCCATCATGCTCGCCCTCTTCGGGCTGGCCGTCCTCAAAATCGCCTGATGTCGCTTCACGGGAAAAAAGTCATCATCCTCGGCGCCGGCCGCAGCGGCCGTGCCGCCGCCGCCCTCGCGCTGCGCGAAGGCGCGGAAGTCCATGTCCACGACACGGCCGACACCATCGGCGGCGTGCCGGATGGAGCGGCGGCGTACCCCGATGCCACCGAGGAAACCGGTCGCGCCACCGCCTGCGACCTGCTCGTCGTCAGCCCCGGCATCGATACCTACGGCCCATTGGTCGCCGCCTATGCCGCCGGCGCCGGCGAAACCATCGGCGAAATCGAGCTTGCCGCCCGTTACTACAAAGGTCGTACCATCGGCATTACCGGCACCAACGGCAAGACGACCACCACTGAACTCGTCGAGCGCATTCTGCGCGCCGCGGGCCACCAGTCCGCCGCCTGCGGCAACTACGGCGTGCCATTCTGCGAAGTCGTCCTGCGCGATCCGGTTCCCACGGCCGTGGCCCTGGAGCTGTCCTCCTTCCAGCTCGAAACCATCCGCACCTTCCGTCCGGAAGTCGCGGTGTGGCTGAATTTCGCGCCCGACCACATGGACCGCTATCCCACGGTGCAGGCCTACTTCGACGCCAAGTTCCGGATCTTCGAAAATCAGACCGCGGAGGATACCGCTATCGTCCGCCACGGCGAAAACCTGCCGCCCATCGCCGCGAAGATCGTCACCTTCTCCACCGAAGACGAATCCGCCGACTGGTTCTCCGACGGCCGCATCCTCAAGCGCCGCGGCGAAACCGTCATCGACCTCGAAGCCGCCACCCGCATGCGCGGCCTGCACAATGCCGAGAACGCCATGGCCGCCATCGCCGCCAGCGAAGCCGCCGGAATTCCGCTGGAAGCCGCGGCCCGCGCACTCGACGGCTACGCCCCGCCGCTCCACCGCTGCGAACTCGTCTGCACTCTCGACGGCGTGGAATACCTCAACGACTCGAAGGCGACCAATCTCCACGCCCTCGAAAGCGCCCTGCGCTCGCAGACCCGTCCCGTGGTGCTCATCGCCGGCGGCAAGCAGAAGGGCCTCGACTACTCGTCTGTCGTGCCGTTGCTCGCGAAAAAGGCGGTCGCTGCCGTGACCTTCGGTCAGATCGCCGAACCGCTTGCCGAAATTTTCTCCGCCGCCGTGCCGGTCGAGCGCACCGGCACGCTCGCCGAGGCGGTCGCCGCCGCCCGTCGTCTCGCACCGCGCGGCGGCGCCGTGCTGCTTTCGCCCGGCACATCCTCTTTCGACCAGTTCTCCGGCTACGAACAGCGCGGAGACGCCTTCCGCGAACTCGTCCTCAACCTTCGTTAAAACTATGAAACACTCTAGCCTGCCCGTAAAACGCCGTTCCGTGAAGAAGGGTGCTCTGCGCACCTTCTTCGTCAATGTCGCCCGCAAGCGTCACCGCGCCGCCACCGCCGCCGCCCCGATGCCCGACGTCGAAGGTGACGTGCCGAATGTCGGTGTCGCCCGCGCCCTGGTCGTCATCCTCGCCATCCATGTCGTCGCCATCGCCGGCATTTTCATCCACAGCCGTTTCTTCGAGGAGCGCGAAACCGCCGTTGCCGAGGGGCCGAAACTGCTTGCGCCCATCGTGCCGAATGTGCCGGAGGATGCCGCGCGCCTGCCGAAGATCGCTCCCGGCGATACGCCCTATCCCGTGACCGCCGGGGAGTCGTACACGACCATCGCCGCCGCTCATGGCATTTCCGAAGAAGATCTGCGCGCTGCGAACAACAACATGGAGCTGCGCTCCGGCCGCATCCTGCGCATCCCGCCGCAGCGCATCGTCGCCGTGGAGCCGCCGGAACTGACCGCCCTGCGCTCCGGTACGGCGGCCCCGGAAATCGCGCCGGTCATCACCGATCCGCAGCGCGACGAAGCGCCAATGGTCGAAACCACCGCGGCCGCGGCGAACCAGCCGGTATTTGTCCGCCCGCAGGTCACCCGCGCCGCCGAGGCCCCGCCTGGACCCGCTGCCTCCTCCGCTCCGGCCCCCGCCGCCCGCACGGCGGTATCCATGACCGGCACCTACACCGTGAAATCTGGCGACACCTTGTGGCGCATCTCTCAAGCCCATGGCACCACCCCGGACGCGCTGATGAAAGCCAACGGGATCAAGGACGCTTCCAAGCTGAGGATCGGCATGAAGCTGAAGGTCCCGGCCAGATGAAATGATCAAACGGATCGGCGACTGCGCTGTTCAAAAACCCAATATCTCAATACCTTAATCCCTCATTCGCCCGTTCCTTTGTTCCGCCACGCTTCCATCTTCCTCTGCACCGCCGTCGCCTCCCTGCTGACGCTTGGGCTGGTGATGCTGGCGAGCACCGGCGTGTGGTCCCGCGATGCCGACGGAACCTATCATTTCTTTTCCCGGCAGGCCGGAATGGCGGTGGCGGGGGTAATCGGTGCGATCATACTCGTGCGGCTCGACCCGAAGTGGCTGCGCAAGACCTGGGCCTGGCAGATTCTGATCGTTTGCATCCTGCTCGGGCTGTGCTTCGTGCCGGGCATCGGGCTGGAAAAATACGGTTCGAAGCGTTGGGTCGCCATGCCGGTCATCGGGCAGTTCCAGCCATCCGAGATCGCCAAGATCGTCTGTGTCGTCGCTTTGGCAGGATGGTTTGCACGCTGGCAGACGGAGACGCGGAAATTCTGGCGCGGCTTCGTGCTTCCCGGCGCCATTGTGGGCATTCCCGTGCTGTTGATCATGGCGGAAACCGATGTCGGCACCGCGCTTGCCCTTTCGGTGACCATCGCCGCGGTGATGTTTTGTGTGGGGACGCGGTTGCTCTATCTCGTGCCGACCGCTCTGACCGCCATGGGAGGGGCGTTCTGGTACGTTTATAACAACGAAAACCGCTGGACCCGCATCCAGGCGTGGCTCGATCTCGAAGCCCACCAACTCGACAAGGGGATGCAGCAATGGCGCGGCCTGCTCGCTTTCGGCAATGGCGGGTCGACAGGCGTGGGACTCGGCAACGGCTCGGAGAAATTCAGCACGCTGGCCTTGGCTCACTGCGACTTCATTTTCCCTGTGATCGGCGAGGAACTGGGGCTGATCGGCACGCTGGGCACGGTGCTGTGCTTCGTGACAATCGCGGTGATGGGCTCGGCCATCGCCGCGCAGGCATCGAATGTCTTCGACCGCTGCCTCGCGCTCGGCCTTACGGCGGGCATTGTCGTTCCTGCGATGGTGAACATCGGCGTGACGACGGCGCTGCTGCCGAACGACGGCCTGCCGCTGCCCTTCGTCAGCTACGGAGGCACCAGTCTTGTCTTCACCCTTGCGGCGGTCGGTTTGCTCTGCGGCGTGCACCGGCGCTCGCGTCTGGAATCGGAAAGGACGCTGCCCCTGGGTGCGATGAAGTCGTATGCGGTGAAACTCTAGTGCTCTGCCAGGCTATCGATTCACAGAAGTTGGCAGTCTTTTCGAGAATCCCGTCGCCGCCTGCTGCCCAGATCCGACCCCAGCACGGCGGTTCCGGCAAGGGAGCGGATGGCATTCATCCCCGTTGAGACGCGGGGCTTGCGGAACCATTCGAAATTTCACGTAATCTCCGAACGGAATTCCGCAACTTTGCGCCTCTGTGGGCGTATCCTCTTTTCCTGAATCCATCGCCATGAAAACTCTCTTCGCCGCCTTCACCCTCGTTTCCGCCGCCATCGCCGCGGAACCCGCCAATCCGCCGGTGCTGGCCATCGGTTCGCCGGTCCCGGATTTCTCCCTGCCGGGAATCGACGGCAAGGACCACAAGCTCGCCGATTTCGCCGATGCCAAGGTGCTGTGTCTCATCTTCACCTGCAACCACTGTCCCGACGCCATCGCCGCCGCAGTGCGCACGGAGGAGATTCATCAGGACTACAAGGACAAGGGGGTGGCCCTCGTCGCCATCAACAGCAGCAGCCCGCTCGGCCTGCGCCCCGATGAGCTCGGCTATGGTCCCTACGGCGATTCCTTCGAGGAAATGACTCCTTTCGCCAAGGAGAACGGCTGGACCTTCCCCTACCTCTACGACGGCGAAACCCAGGAACTCAGCGCGGCCTGCGGCGCCCAATCCACCCCGCACGTCTTCGTTTTCGACGCCGACCGCAAGCTTGCCTACACCGGCCGCATGGACGACGCCGGGCGCAAGACCGGCCCGGTCGATAAAAGCTACGTGCGCGATGCCCTCGACGCCGTGCTCGCGGGCAAGCCCGTCGAAACCCCGACGACTCGTTCCTTCGGCTGCTCGACGAAGTGGATCTGGAAAAAAGATCAGGTTGCCGCCGACCAGAAAGCCTGGGAGGCGAAGCCCGTCACCCTCGGCAAGCTCGATGTCGAAACGGCGAAGAAGCTCCGCGAAAACGCCGCCGGCAATGTCCGCCTGATCAATTTCTGGTCGACCACCTGCGGCCCCTGTGTCGCGGAGTTTCCCGATTTGGTCGATGCCTACCGTCGTTTCCAGAATCGCTCCTTCGATTTCGTCACCATCAGTCTCGACCCCGTGGCCGACGAGGCGAAGGTGAAGAAATTCCTCGAAAAACAGCATGCGGCCCTCTCCGACCGCACCAAAGCCGCGCTCGAGAAAGAAGGCCGGGAGACGAACAACTACCTTTTCTCCGGCGACAATCCCGACCTGCTCGCCGAAGCGATCGACAGCGAATGGACCGGCGCTCAGCCGCACACCGTGATCCTCTCGCCCCAGGGCGAAATCGTCTGGCGCCACAGCGGCCAGGTCGATGCCGTGGAGCTTCGCAAGGCCATTGTCAAAGCGCTCGACGGCATGCCGTGAGCGGGATTGGAGCAGGCTTTCGTCCCCTTGGGCGGCACGCATTTTCCTCTTGCGACCGGGCTGATCGGATGCATCCTTGCGGCCCCGCGGCGCAAGCCGCTCCCAAAGCCTCGGTAGCTCAGTTGGTAGAGCAGAAGACTCTTAATCTTTTGGTCCTTGGTTCGAGTCCAAGCCGGGGTACTTCCCTTTCCGAAAAACCCGCCGCATCCCGGCGGGTTTCTCATTTTGGCATGCATGTGTAAAACAATCAGCCGCAGGGGAGGATACCGTCGGGCGTGGCGAGGTGGTGCATGGGAAGGTCGTGCGGTTCGGCCGGAATGGCATCGACGAGTTGCTCGTGAAAGGCGGCGCCGGTGCGGAATGCGTCGGTGCGGGCGGCGGAGAGGGCGCGGTCATAGTAACCTTTGCCGCGGCCGAGGCGGGCGCCGTCGGGGGCGAAGCCGAGGCCCGGGCAGAGGAAGTGGTCGATCTCCCGGATTTTGACGCAGGGGCAGTCCGCAGGAGGTTCGGCGATGCCGAAGGGGCCGGGGGGCAGGGCATGGAGGCCGCCGATGGAGTGGAAGGCCAGGGTTTGTCCGTCGATGCGGGGGAGCAGCCAGCGTTTTTCCGGGAGGAGACGGGTGAGATCGAGAAGATCGGGTTCGCCGGGAAGGGGGGCGAAGAGGGCGATGGTTTTTTCTCCGCGCCTGCGGAGCCAATCGAGCAGGTGGCCGCGGATGGCCGCGGATTGGGCGCTTTGCGAGGCGGGATCCGGGCGCGCGGCGCGGAGTCGCCGGCGGAGTTCGTTTTTCGGGAGATGGCCGGAACCGGGACTTGTCACTTGCAAGGGACGGGCGTTGCCGGGAGGCTGTCAGGGTGACACGCGGCTGGCAAGCGATGGCCTTGGCGCTCTCCTTCGGGGGAGGGTCTCTCTTCGCCGACGAGGCGGAGCGTCGTTTCACGTGGACGCCGCCGGCGGTCGGCAAGGGGCTTTTCAGCGACAAGCTCGGCATGCTCGACCGCGAGCGGGAAGACTACGCCGATAATCTGGCGGCGGAGGCGACGAACCGGGTGATGCGCGGCAAGGCGAGCGCGGCGTCGCTGGCGGAGGCGCGGCGTTTGCTCGGGCTGGCGCTCCAGCTTGCGCCGCGGAACCGCAAGGCGTTGGTGTTGAATTTCCAGCTCAGCCGCGGCGTGCTGCCGGAAATCAAGCCGGAGGGATACGATCCGGAGGTGCTTGCCCGTTTACTGTTTACCCGCGCGGAGCTGCTCCGTCAGCAGGGGGGAGAGGAGAATCTGCTGTTGTCGCGGGCTTTTGTCGAGATCGCCGCCGAGTTGGACCCGAAGAACGAGGATGCCGTGTATGCGAGCGAGCTGCAGCGGCTGGATCACGGGAACGTCGACTGGTCGGCGTTCACGGATACGCGGGACGCGGGCAAGGAGGAAGCGTCCGGCGATATGCCGTAGTTGACGGGGGCGGGGAGTTCAGGACAGGCGATCACGGAAATCCTCGAAGCCGAATTCGCGGATCGTTTCGAGGGAGCCGTTCTCGTGTTGGAGGACGATGGAGGGATGCGGCACGCCATTGAAGGTCGTGGTTTTGACCATGGTGTAGTGCGCCATGTCGTCGAAGAGGAGAGTGTCGCCGGGTTGGAGCGGACGGGGAAAGGAGAAGTCGCCGATCACATCGCCGGCGAGACAGGTGGAGCCCCCCAAGCGAACGCGGAACGCGGAAGACGGAACGCGGAGGTTTTCCGGGTCGGAGGCTTCGAGGTAGGTTTCGCCTGCGAAGGTAACGGCGGGCTGTTTGGAATTTGGGATTTGGGATTTGGAGTTTTTCTCCACGAGAAAGACGTCGGGGCGGTAAGGCATTTCGAGGACGTCGGGCATGTGGGCGGTGGCGGAAATGTCGAGAATGGCGAGGCGGTGGCCGGCGGAGTCGAAGACATCGAGCACTTCGGCGCGCAGGATGCCGGTATGGATGGCGGCGGCTTCGCCGGGTTCGAGCCAGACTTCGACGTCGTATTTCTCCCGGGCCTGGCGGACGAGGCGAATGAGGCGCTCGCGGTCGTAGAAGGGCTTGGTGATCCAGTGGCCGCCGCCCATGTTGAGGTAGGTGAACTGCGAGGAACGTAGTAGATGGCCGAATTTTTCGTCCACGGCGGCGAGGGTTTTTTCGAGGTCGCCGGAATTTTGTTCGCAGAGGGTGTGGAAGTGGAGACCGGTGAGGCCGGTGAGGTCCGCGCCCTGGAGTTGGTCGGCAGTGATGCCGAGGCGGGAGCCGGGAACGCAGGGGTCGTAGAGCGGGGTGGAGCCGGTGGAACACTCGGGATTGACGCGCAGGCCGCAGTGGAGTTCGCCCGCCTGGAAGCGCGGGTGGGCGATGACGATTTCGCGGAAGCGGAACCACTGCGAGAGAGAGTTGAAGTCGAGGTGGTGGGTGAATTCGCAGAGCCGGCGGATTTCGTCTTCGCGATAGGCGGGGGAGTAGGTGAGGACGTGCTTGCCGAAGTGATCGCGGGCGAGCAGGGCCTCCCAGAGGCCGGAGGCGCAGCAGCCGTCGAGGTGGTCGCGGATGTGGGGGAAAGCCTTCCAGCAGGAGAAGCCTTTGAGGGCGAGGACGATCCCGCAGCCTGCGGCGTCGGCGGTTTCTCGGAGGATGGCGGTGTTGCGCTTGAGGGCGGCGATGGAGACGACGTAGGAGGCCACGCGCCGAGCAGGAAGTGCCAAGTGAGAAGTGCCAAGTTCCAAATTTGGGGACATCCTTTGCGATGGACTTGCAGGACGATCAGGGAAGGGATGAATAGTCGCATGAAAGTGACGATCATCGGGCCGGGGAAGGTCGGCATGGTGCTGGCCTACACGCTGGTGCTGCGCGGGATCGCGCGGGAGGTGGTGCTGGTGGGGGCGGATCGGGCGAAGGCGGCAGGGGAGGCGCTGGATCTGATCCATGCGCAGGCTTTTCAGCAGATCCCGGTGAAGGTTTGCGCCGGGGAGATCGGGGATGCGGCGGGCAGCGAGGTGGTGGCGGTGTGCGCATCGGTGCCGATGCCGTCCGGGCTGCGCGACCGGAATATCCTGGCGCGGGGGAATGCGGAGTTGATGAGAGGGATTTTGCCCCGGGTGGCGGAGGCCGCGCCGGAGTGTGTACTGTTGATGGTGACCAATCCGGTGGACGTGTTGACCTGGCAGGCGCTGGAGCTGACCGGCTTTCCCCGCGAGCGGGTGATGGGAACGGGCACGCTGGTGGATTCGGTCCGTTTCCGCGAGTTGTTGTCGGAGATGCTGGAGATCCATCCCGACGATTTGCGGGCGTACATTCTCGGCGAGCATGGGGAGAATCAGTTTCCCGCGATGAGCGTGGCGCAGGCGGGAGGGGAGAAGATCGAGGATACGCCGGAGCGGCGGGCGCTTTGCGAGCGGGCGAAGCATGCGGGCATCGAGGTGTTCCGCAAGAAGGGGAATACGTGTTACGCGATCGGGCAGGCGGCGGCGTACATCATCGAGTCGATCCTGCTGGACGAGAAGCGGACGGTGCCCCTGAGCGTGAAGGTGGACGGGTACCTCGGGGTGGAGGGTGTTTGCCTGAGCATGCCGGTGGTGGTGGGGAAGCGGGGGATCGAGCGCTTCCTGCATCCCGATCTGAGTCCGCTGGAAGCGGAGCAGTTCCGCGCCGCGGCGAGGGCGGTGCGAGAGGTGGTGGAGGAACTGAGGGATGGGGGCCGCTCTTGTCCCCCATCGTAAAAAATGCGGACAGGAGTGTTCCGCCCCTTGATGGAATCGCGGTTGTGCTCAGGGCCTGCGCTTCTGGATGTGGATCAGCGTGCCCTTTTTGCTCGCGGTCAGGAAATCGGGGAAACCATCGCCATTCAGGTCGCCGGTGGAAAGCTGTGTGCCCACGCCGGAATCCTCGTGGATCACATGGGGGGTGAAGGTCGCTCCACCGGCCCCGCGCGTGACCTTGATCCAGAAGAGCAGCGCCGGATCGTGCACGCCCGGGTCGCCGCCGCTGCCGTCCGGATTCGGCGCATGCGCCCACCAGCGTTTGCCGGTGACGATGTCTTTCTCGCCGTCGCCGTCCACGTCGAGCAGTTCCACGGCGTGAAGCTGGCTCACCACCAGTCCGCCCGCGGAGGATGCCGTGTCTTTCGTCAGGATCGGGTGGTGCTTCCAGGCGATGGCGCCGCCTTCCCCCTCTGTCTGCTCATACCAGGAAAGCCCGTAGGCGTGGCTGTCGTCCACGTTCAGGATGTCCGGTTTGCCGTCGCCGTTGAAGTCGTGAACGAAGATCTGCGCCCCTCCCGGTGCGGGGAAATCGATCTTGTGGAATTCCCAATGCCCGCCCGCTTCGCCGGTGTTCCGCCACCAGCCGCGCTTGTCGATCAGGTCGATCCTGCCGTCCTTGTCCACATCGCCCACGCCGAGCCCGTGGGTGTAGCGCTGGACGGATTCGTGCGGCGGCGTGACGGCCACGAAAGGCCAGGGCTGCGTGGGATCTTCGGGCGGCGACGCGTAGCCGAAGGAGCCACCCTTTGCGCAGACGATCTCCGGTTTGCCGTCGCCGGTGATGTCCACCCATGCCGGGGATTCGCCGTCGATGCCTTCGAGGATGACGTGCTTTTTCCAATGCCCCGGTTCGCCTTTCGGGTTCTCCAGCCACCATGCCTGTTTGCCGGGCCAGCCGTAGATGAGGATGTCGTTCCAGCCGTCGCCGTTGAGATCGGGGGCGAACATGAAAAACACTTCCGAATAGCCGCGCGGATCATGGGCTTCGGGAGGATAGGTTTCGTGCCGCTTGGTGAAATCCGGCCCCTCGTACCAGAACGGTCCGGAGACCACGTCCGCGATGCCGTCCTTGTTGATGTCGGCGATGGTTCCGCCTTCGGAATAGAATTTGTCGTCGAGCCGTTTCGTTTCCCACTCGACCGCGGCGGGAAGCGTTTCGGCGGTCAATGCGGCGGCGAGGGCAAGGTGGCGGGCTTTCATGGGTTGGCCGGATACGTGGGGACGGGGCCGGCGTTTTTCAAGCGGGGACTTTTCCGGCAGATCCCTCCCGGAAGTAAATCCTTGGCAGACCGGCTGGGAATTTCCACCCATTGGCATGGACCCGCACCTGAACCGATTCGTCCAGATCTCCGACGCGATCCGCGAAACCAATCCCTGGACCAACAACGAATGGCTGTGCCGGCCGGATGTGGTCGCCGCCGAAAAGCTCCTGCTCGTGCGGGCGAACATGGCGCCCGGCTGGTGCCATCCGTTTCACTATCACCCGCACCGGGAGGAGATCATTCACGTCGTATACGGTCGTGCGGAGCAGTGGGTCGGCGACGAGTATCGCATTCTGGGGCCCGGCGAGATCGCGCACATTCCCCCGGGGGTGATTCATGCCACGTTCAACCCGCACGCCGAGCCGCTGGTGTTTCTGGCCATCCTGTCGCCCGCCGTGCTGCCGGACGATCTTGCGGGCGATCCCGATCCGTTCGATGTCGGCACGCAGGAGCCCTGGGCTTCATTGCGCAAGGAGCGGGGCTTGAAGCCCTGCATCTGGGGAGACAACCAGATCGCCTGACTCTTTCGTTAGGGGGCGAAATGCTTTTTATTCCGTCGGGCCGGGACCGGTGTTCCACAGGCGGTGCATTTCCTGCACGTCCGGCGTTTTCAGCGGGCGCACCACGCGGAAGCCGATCCAGCGGTTGTCAGTGAGGTACCAGATCGACTTCGGGTTCTGCGGGTCGATCATCTTCCATTGCGGCGTCGAGGCGATGCGGGCGGCGGAACGGAGGTCTTCCGGGCCGTCGGCATCGTAATGGCCGCCGCGGGCGACGTGCGGGTAGCGTTCGGTCGCGGAGTGCCAGGGATTTTTCGCACCGGGCTGCCATTTCGCGTAGGCATCGGGCAGGTAGGCGTCGAGGCACCATTCGGCGACGTTGCCGTGCATGTCGTGGAGGCCCCAGGGATTCGGCTTTTTCAGGCCGACCTTTTGGTAGGTGTATTCGGCGTTGTCGATGTACCAGGCGTATTCGCCGATTTGTGAGGGATCGTCGCCGAAGGACCAGGAGGTGGTGGTGCCGGCGCGGCAGGCGTATTCCCATTCCGCCTCGGTGGGCAGGCGGTAGTAGTGGCCGGTCTGGGCGCTGAGCCATTCGCAGAATTTGCTGGCGGCGTGGTGGGTCATGGCGATAGCCGGCCAGCCGGCGCCGTAGCCTTCGCCCATTTCGAAGTGCATCGGCATGTAAGGCGGGGTGGGCTGGCTGACGACATCGACGAGGGTTTCGCCGTCGAGCGCTTCGGGCGTCTCGGAGGTCATGATGTTGGCGTCGCGGTTCAGGGTGCCGTCCTTGTTGCGCGCCTTGCCGTTTTCCATGAAGGCTCTGTAGAGATCCCAGGTGATCTCGCACTTGCCCATCCAGAAGGGCTCGACGGCGATTTCGACCTGAGGGCCTTCGTCGTCCCGGCGGCCGGCTTCGTCCGGGGGAGAGCCGATGGTGAATTCGCCACCCGGGATGGGAACCAAGTCGAAGGCGGCGCCGCCCGCGGCGGGGATGGTTTCGGTATAGGGCTCCATCGCCGCCGCATCGGGGGGGCTGCCTTTTTCCACGACGAGAGCGTGAATCTGTTCGGTGACGGGGAAGTACTGCGGGTTTGGTAATTCCGCGGCATCCGTCCCGGCGGGAGTCTCCGAGGCTCCGGCATCGGCGTCCGCCGGAGCGCTGTCCGGTGCGGGCCCGGCGGCGGGTTCCGCTTCGGCGGGCTTTGCGGGGAAGGCGGCGGGCGAGAGGATTTCCAGGCCGTGCCGGTTCGGCGGATAGGGACCTTTTTTGTCGCAACCGGCGAGCAGGACGAGGGCGAGCAGTGGGAGACGCTTCATGGGTGGAAAGGATGAGGAGCGGGCCGGGAAAGGTCCAGCGCGCTCCTCAGCAGCAATCGGGTCAAGCTGGATTCAGACGAGTTTATGAACGCCGGGAACCGGCACGGGAGCGACCGGGAAGTTGTCGTCCATTTTCAGCGTGTCGGGGGCGAGATCCTGGTTGGCGGCCCACATTTGTTCCCAGGTGATGCGCTGGCCGGTGTGGGCGGCTTCGCGGCCGAGCAGGCCGAGCATGGTGCTGTTCGCCATGTATTCGCCGGTGTTGATGATCTGGCCTTTGCGCAGCGCGGCGAAGAATTCGTTGTGGCAGACCTGGTACATGTTCTGTTCCACGCCGGGCTTGGCGCGGTACATCCATTCGCGCTTCTTGCCGTCGGGACCGAGAACCATCGGCGTGTTCGGCGCGACGGCGGTGCCTTTTTCGCAGAAGATGCGGTCGATGACCTCGGTGTGGCAGCCGTTGTACTGGCGCTCGCCGAGGTGGCAGAAGATCCCGCCCGGATATTCGTAGGTGATGTCGTAGTGGTCGTACACGTTGCCGGCGTCGGTGCGGTAGGCGCGGCCGCCGTTGGCCACGGCGGCGACCGGGGCGGCATCGCCCATCGCCCAGGCGATCTTGTCGACGGTATGGATGGCCTGCTCCAGCAGCGGGCCGCCGCTGGTCCACTCAAAATTCGTCCACCAGCGGACCTGCCATTCGACATCGGCCATGTCGCCGGGCTTGGTCATGCCGGGTTGGAGGGGCTTCGGCGGGCTGCCCATATAGGTTCCGTAGACCGAGAAAATGCGGCCAAGCGAGCCGGAGGTGATTTTCTGGTAAAGTTCGCGCACCCCGGGAGAGAAGCGCCAACAGTAGCCGTGCTGGATGGCCAGGCCCTTCTGTTTGGCCAGTTTGGCGGACTCCATGACGGACTTCACGCCGGCGACATCCACGGCCATCGGCTTTTCGGCGAAGACGTGCTTGCCCGCCTCGATCGCCGCGCGCAGATGCTGCGGCCGGAATCCCGGAGGCGCGCCGAGCAGCACAACATCCACGCCGCTTTCGATGACCTTTTGGTAGGAGTCGAGTCCGGTGAACTGGCGCTCGGCCGGAACATCCACCTTCGCGCCGAAGCTCTGGAGCCCGTGCAGGCTCGACTTGATGGGCTGCTCGAAGGCGTCGCCGATGGACCACAGGATGACGTTCGGGTCGGAGGAAAGAGCCTGCTGGGCGGAGCCGGTGCCGCGCCCGCCTGCCCCGATCAGACCGACTTTGAGCTTCGCGGCATTGCGCTGGGCGAGGAGGAGGTTCGGAAAGCCGGCCACGGCGGTGGCAGCGGCGGTGCCGGCCATGAAGCGGCGGCGGTTGGTCGGGATCGGTGTCATGATTTTAAATGAGGACGAACGCGTGCAGAATACGCAACAGGGAATTCCGGAGTTTCAGGAATGCTGACGAAAATTTCATCAAAACGGCGCGTTCGTGAGAGAATTGGCCGCTCTCGGACGATTTTCAAGCGCGTTCCTGCTTGCCGCCTGCCCACCGGGCGACCAAATCTCGCCCCAACATGGAAAAAACCTCCGCTGCCGCCGCCGTGACCACCCGCTTGTCGGTGATGATGTTCCTCCAGTTCTTCGTCTGGGGGGCGTGGTTCGTGACCATTGGCGTGTACCTGCGCCAGGGAATGAATTTCGAGGCGGGCATCGGCACCGCGTATTCCGTGGGGCCGATCGCCGCGATCATCGCTCCGGTTTTCCTGGGGCTCATCGCCGACCGTTTTTTCCCGACCCAGGTCGTGCTGGGCGTTTTGCATCTGATCGGCGGAGTGCTGATGCTGCTCGTGCCGTGGTCGATCACTCAGGAGCTGGCGGGCAAGAGCGGATTCTTCTTCTGGATGCTCCTCGGCTACATGCTCTGCTACATGCCTACGCTCGGCCTGACGAACACGCTGGCCATGCGCAATATTCGCGATTCGGAGAAGCAGTTTCCCGTGATCCGCGTCTTCGGCACGATCGGCTGGATCGTCGCGGGCTTCCTGGTCGGCACGATCCTGAAAGCCGACGCCACCGCGCTGCCGCTGCAGATCGCCGCCGGGGCCAGCTTTGCGCTGGGCATCTACTCCTTCGTGTTGCCCCACACGCCGCCGGCCGGCAAAGGGCAGAAAATGAGTATCTCCCAGGCGCTCGGTCTCGAATCGCTCGGCATGCTCAAGGACTTCAATTTCCTGGTCTTCGCCATCGCCTCGATGCTCATCTGCATTCCGCTTCAGGCTTACTACGCCTATGCCGCCACTTTCGTCACGGATGCCGGATTCGGCTCGGCGGCGGGCACGATGTTCTGGGGGCAGATTTCGGAGATCTTCTTCATGCTGGTCATCCCGCTTCTCTTTTCGCGCCTGGGGGTGAAGTGGATGCTCGCCATCGGCATGGCCTGCTGGGTGCTGCGCTACGCGCTCTTCGCGGTGGGGGCTCCGGAAGGAGTGAAGTGGATGATTTTCGGCGGCATCCTGCTTCACGGCATCTGCTATGACTTCTTCTTCGTCACCGGCCAGATCTACACCGACAAGAAAGCGCCGAATGCCATCCGCGGCCAGGCCCAGGGCTTCCTGGTGTTGCTGACCCAGGGTGTGGGAATGTATGCGGGTGCCAAGCTCAACGACCGTTTCTTCACCGCAAAAGTCGGCGAACCCACCGCCGCCGGCACCGAGGCGCTGAGCGTGTGGCCCGCCTTCTGGTGGATTCCGGCTGCGATGGCGGGCGGCATTCTCGTTCTCTTCTTCCTTCTCTTCCGCGAGCGCATGCGCCCCGGCGTCGATGAAGTCATCGAGGAGACGGCCAACACCCCGGAAACCATCCAATGAACGCCACCCGCCGCCAATCGCTCAAAACCCTGGCCGCTCTGGCCACCATCCAGATCGTCCCCGGCCGCGTGCTCGGTCTCAACGGCCAGACCGCGCCGTCGAATGAGATCACCAAGGCCATACTCGGCTGCGGCGGGATCTCCGCCGCCCACCTCGGCATGCCCGGGAAACTGCTCGCGCTCTGCGACGTGGACAAAAACCACCTCGCCCAACGCATGCAGCAGGCCGGCGGCGAGGAGAAGGGAGTGAAAGGCTATCACGACTTCCGCGAAATCCTCGCGCGCAAGGACATTGACGTGATTCACGTGGCCACCCCGCCTCACTGGCACGCGCTGATGTCCGTCGAGGCGGCGAAGGCGGGCAAGGACGTGTGGTGCGAGAAGCCGATGAGCCGCACCATCGGCGAAGGTGTGGCCATGGTGAAGGCGGTCGAGAAATACGGCCGCGTCTTCCGTCTGAACACCTGGTTCCGCTTCGAGGGAGGTTTCTACGGCATGGGCGTGCCGGTGAAACAGCTCAAGAAAGCCGCCATGCACGGCCTGCTCGGCTGGCCGCTGAAGATCACCGTTTCCGGCGTCACCGGCTTCGACTGGAAATTCCAGTGGTCCGGCAGAACCGATCTCGAAGAACAGCCGGTGCCCCCGCATTTCGACTACGACTTCTGGCTCGGCCCCGCACCGAAGAAGCCCTACCATCCGCACCGCACGCACGAGACCTTCCGCGGCTACTGGGACTACGACGGCGGCGGTCTCGGCGACATGGGTCAGCATTACCTCGATCCCGTCCAATACATCCTCGACAAGGACGACACCGCGCCCATCTCCGTCGAAATCGACGCCGACCGGCAGGATGCCGACGCCATCGGAAGCTGGCGGCGCATCGAGTACACCTACGCCGACGGCTGCAAGATCATCCTCGACGGCGAGAACAAGGACAAGGACGCCGCCTACATGGAAGGGCCGGAAGGGAGGATCTTCCGCGGCTTCAAGTCCGACATTCCCGATCTCGAAAAGAAACTCGCAGAGCTGCCCGACCCCGAGCCGCAGCTCACCGACTTCCACGAAAGCATCCGCACCCGGAAAAAATTCGCCCTGAACGAGCGCAACGGTTTCTGGTCCTGCACCATGGTCAACATGGGTGTCACCGCTCACCGCTTGAACAAGAGTCTGAAATTCGACCCGAAGACCCTGAAATTCGACAACGCGGCGGCGAACAAGCTGATCGACCAGCCGATGCGCGGGCCATGGAAGATAGAGGTTTGACGGCGCGGCGGCGTCCGGGTTTTCCCGATTACCTTCGGGTCCCGGACAGCATCTCCAGCAACTCCGCCGCCGCCGGACTGTCCCTGCTGCCGCGGCGTTTCATCAGCGAGATCACGCGGTGCAGACCCTTGCCCGCGAAGGGGCGCACGGCGATGCCGTCCATCGCGCGGTTCCGCGTGGCGAGCTTCGGAATCACCGTGACGCCGAGGCCGGAGGCGACCATGGAAAGCGCGGTGCCGAGCTGGTCGCATTGCAGGCCGGGATCGGGTTCGCGGATTTTGCAGAGGCGCAGGGTGCGGTCGGACAGGCAGTGGCCGCCCTTGAGATGAATCAGCTCCGCGGCATCGAGATCGGCGGGCGTGGGCGCGGCCTTTCGCAGCGCCAGCGGGTGCTGTGCGGGGGCGGCTAGCAGCAGTGGCTCGCGGAACAGTTCGCGGACTTGCAGCGACCATTTTTTCCGGTCGTGCTCCGGCACGTCGCTGAGCACGGCGAACTCGATCTTTCCCTCCGCCAGTTGCACGATCAATTCGACGGTCCGCGACTCGGAAATCGCGATGGCGATGCCCGGGAACCGCTCGCGGAACGGCCCCAGCCACTGCGGCAGCAGGTAGGGCGCGATGGTCGGGATGATGCCGAAGGCGATTCTTCCCTGCCGCAATTTGCGCCGATCCGCGAAGGCGTCGCGCAACCGGTCGCGCTCCGCCAGCAGCCGCCGGGCGTGATCGAGCACGGTGCGCCCCGCCGCGGTCGGCTCCACGCCGCGGGCGCGGCGGATCAGCAGCGGCTCGCCGATCTCTTCCTCCAGCGCCTGGATCTGCTGGCTGATCGCCGGCTGGGAAAGATGGCAGCGCGCTGCGGCAGCGGTCAGCGAGCCGGCTTCGGCGACACTGGCGAGAAGTTCGAGCTGGCGGAGTTCCATCGGCTGCCATAAGAAATCCGAATAGCTCGGTTTTCAACCGGTGATTTCACAAATGCCTCATTTTTCCCCATGCTCGCCGGGCAACTCAAACTCCCCACATACCTATGTCTGAACCCTTGTTGACCACCAGCGCCGGCAATCCGATCGCCGACAACCAGAACTCCCTCTCCGCCGGCCGCTACGGCCCGCTGCTATTGCAGGACTACCAGCTCATCGAAAAGCTCGCCCACCAGAACCGCGAACGCATCCCTGAGCGCACCGTCCACGCCAAGGGCTGGGGAGCGTACGGCACGTTGACCATTACCGGCGACATCAGCCAGTACACCAGGGCCAAGGTGCTGCAACCCGGCGCGAAGACGGATCTGATTCTCCGCTTCTCCACCGTCGCCGGTGAGCTCGGCGCGGCCGATGCGGAGCGCGACGTGCGCGGCTTCGCCCTGAAATTCTACACCGAGGAAGGCAACTGGGACCTGGTCGGCAACAACACGCCGGTCTTCTTCGTCCGCGATCCCTACAAATTTCCCGATTTCATCCACACCCAGAAGCGCCACCCGCGCACCAACCTGCGCTCGGCCACGGCGATGTGGGATTTCTGGTCGCTTTCGCCCGAGTCGCTGCATCAGGTGACCATTCTCATGTCCGACCGCGGCCTGCCGATCGGTGTGCGCCACATCAACGGCTACGGCTCGCACACCTTCAGCCTCATCAACGACAAAGGCGAGCGAGTCTGGGTGAAATTCCACTTCAAGACGCTGCAAGGCCACAGGCACTGGACCAATGAGCAAGCCGCGGAAGTGGTGGGCAAGACCCGCGAATCGACCCAGGAGGATCTTTTCGACGCGATCGAGCGCGGCGATTTCCCGCGGTGGAATTTCCAGGTGCAGATCATGACCGGCGCCCAGGCCGAAGAGTGGTCGCAGCGCACCGGCTGGAATCCCTTCGATCTCACCAAGGTCTGGCCGCACGCGGATTTCCCGGTGATCGACGTCGGCATCCTCGAACTCAACCGCAACCCGGACAACTACTTCGCCGAGATCGAGCAGGTCGCCTTCTCGCCTTCGAACATCGTGCCGGGTATCGCCTTCTCGCCGGACAAGATGCTGCAGGCCAGGGTCTTCAGCTATGCCGACGCGCACCGCTACCGCCTCGGCACGCACTACGAGGCCCTGCCTGTCAATGCCCCGCGCTGCCCGGTGCACCACTACCACAAGGACGGTCCGATGCGTTTCTTCGCCCCCCTCACCGGCAATGTGGACGCCTACTACGAGCCGAATTCCTTCGGTGGTGCGAAGGAGGACAAACGCTTCGCCGAGCCGCCGCTGCCGCTGCATGGCGATGCGGACCGCTGGAACCACCGCGACGGCAACGACGATTACACCCAGCCGGGCAATCTTTTTCGCTTGTTTGATGACGCTCAACGACAAAGACTCTGCCGCAATATCGCCGCCGCCATGCAAGGCGTCCCGCAGCACATCATCGACCGCCAGCTCGCGCACTTCGACAAGGCCGATCCGGCATACGGCGAGGGTGTCCGCGCGGCGCTGAGAGAACCGGCCGGCACCAGCACGATCTCCCTCCAGGAGGAGGATTCACAAGCCCCGCCCTCCGGCGCGTGAACCTATTTCCGGTGGAGTTCCGGGCCGGAGCGTCGGGGAGGACGCCGAGGCCCGGGCTCCACCGGATTTTTCATCTTCACTCTTTTTCGTCCCATGACCCGCGAGGAAGAATTGCGCCGCTACGCCGAGCTGCAACAAATGGCGCTCGATGCCGCCCGCCAGGGGAATGTCGAAATGCTGCGCCCGATGTTGGAAGCCGGCATGCCGGTGGAGTTGAAGGACGGCAAAGGCAACACCCTGCTGATGCTCGCCGCATACCACGGCAACGCGGAGGCGGCGGCGCTGCTGCTGGAAAAGGGCGCCGCCTCCGATGCCCGCAACGACCGCGGCCAGACGCCGCTCGCAGGGGTGGCCTTCAAGGGCCACCTCGGTCTCGCCCGCCTGCTGCTGGCTGCCGGGGCCGATCCGCTTGCCGACCAGGGCGGAGGACGCACGCCCGTCATGTTCGCGGCGATGTTCGGGCATCCGGAGATGGTCCGTCTGCTTGAGGAAGCCGGAGCGGCGAAGGATTCGAAAAAGCGTTCCCTCGGCTGGCTGGCGAGGATCATGGCGGTCCCGCGTGCGTTGTTTTCCCGGCAGGCACCGCGGCCGTTCGTGGCGGGATCGTAGATGCTGCAAGGTCCCGGGGAGCGCACGCGGGATCCATGCGTTCCCCGTTTCAAAACGACTCGCCTCTCGACAGGAAAACCTTCGCCGCCCAAGCTTCGGGGAAGTTCATGCGCCTCTCCGACCGCTACATCGGCCGCCAGGTCCTCGTCGGGACCCTCTTCGCCGTGGTCCTGCTCAGCGGGATGATGGTGATGGGCAGTCTCTTCAAGGAAATCCGCAAACTGCTCGTGGACTTCGGAGCGCCCGTCTCGGTGATCGGCGAGTTCATCGTCGGCGTGATTCCCTTCTCGCTGATCTACACGCTGCCCTGGGCTTTCCTCTCGGCTGTCCTCCTCGTCTTCGGGCGGCTCTCCTCCGATCAGGAACTGACCGCCTTCCGCGTCGCCGGCATCAGCCTGCCGCGGCTGGCCGCACCGGTCTTTGCGCTGGGTGCGGCGCTTTCCCTGCTCTGCCTGTGGCTGAATGTCGAGATCGCCCCGCGCTCCCGCGCCAACGTGAAAGGAATCCTTATCCGGGCCTTCTTCAAAGACCCGCGCAGCATGCTCAGCGCCGCCGCGGAAAAAGACGGCCTCGAGCAACTCGAAAGCAGCCTCAAAAACACCCGCGCCTACATCGAAAAATCCGGCAGCGACGGAAAAATGCAGGGTCTGCATCTCTTCAGCCTCCGAGACCGTGACAACCCCCGGTCCAGAGACATGTACGTCCACGCGATGCGCGCCGAGGCGGTCATCGATGACCAGGCGCAGGAATTCCGCCTCCACCTCTACGATGCTCTCTTCGACACCACCGATGGCAGGGGCGACACGCAATCCGCCGTCGCCGGCGAGGCGGTCCCTGTCGTGGTTCCCTATTCCTTCGTCCAGAAAGACCGCCTGCGTGCCTCCACCAAGACCAACCGCGAGATCCGCGAGATCCTCGCCGAAGGCGACCCCCGCCTCAAACCCGAGGACCGGATCGAAAAATTCGTCTCCGAACTCCATCGCCGCTACGCCTCCTCCTTCGCCTGTCTGGCCTTCGCCTTCGTCGGCGTGCCGCTCGGCATCAAGGCCCGCCGCCGCGACACCTCCACCGGCCTCGTCCTCAGCCTGCTGCTCGGCGCCGCCTACTTCGGCAGCTCGATGATCGGCGGCAAGACCGAGGCCGCCGTGATCGCCGCCGCCTGGGCGCCGAATGTCCTTTGCGTGCTGCTCGGCGTTTACCTCTTCCGCCGCGCCCGTTTCCGTTAGAGGCTTGCCAGGTGACATGAGTTCGCACTTCCACCCCCGCCGGATGCTCCGCCGCTTCGCGGACTTCCTGCGCGGCGGAAAGCTCGATCCCCTGCCGGCCCTCAAAACCCTCCGCCGCTATTCGAAGGAGAAATTTCGCGCCGACTTCCGTGCCGCGGCGAACGTCTCCCTGCTCGACATCCCGCAGGGCATGGCCTACGCCGCCATCGCCGAGCTTCCCATCTTCTTCGGTATCGCCTGCTCGGCCGCCGCCTCCATCGTCGCGCCGCTTTTCGCCGGCTCCCGCCATACCATCCTCGGGCCGACGAATGCCACGGCCTTCATGATCTTCGGCTTCTTCGCCGTGGAGCCCATGCTCGCCGTGCGCGAAACCGAACTCATCCCGCTGCTGGTCATGATGGTCGGCGTCTTCTGCCTGCTCGGTTCCCTGCTGCGCGTCGCCGACCTGCTCCAGTACATCTCCCGCTCCGTCCTCGTCGGCTACGTCTCCGGCGCCGCGGTGCTCATCATGACCAATCAGTTCAAGCACCTGCTCGGCATCGCTTACGAAGTCGACCAGCAGCGCCCGCGCAGCTTCATGGGTCTCGTCGAAGCGCTGGTCCGCTCTCTGCCCGAAGCCGACTGGGCGCCGCTACTGATCGGTGCGGTGACCTTCACCGCCTTTATCCTGATGCGGAAATGGAAGCCGCGCTGGCCGAATCTCGCCATCGTCCTCGTCGCCGTTTCCGCCATCTTCGGCCCGCTCATCATCCACCAGATCGGCCCCTTCGGTGAAGTTGCCCGCTTCCGGAATTTCGCACCCTCCGACCTCATTCCCGCCTTTCCTTCCCTCGCCCGCGCCGGCATTTTCGAGGACGTCTCGGCCCTGCTCGGCATCGCGCTGGCCGTCGCCTTCCTCGCCTGCCTGGAAAACACCCTGATGGCGAAAACCATCGCCTCCCGCACCGGCGATCGCGCCGATGTGAACCAGGACATGTTCGCCGTCGGTGCGGCCAATGTCGCCTCCGCCATCGCCGGCGGCATGCCCGCCTCCGGCTCGCTGCTGCGCTCGACGCTGAATTTCTCTTCCGGCGCGCGCACCCGCTTCGCTTCGATCTATTCCGGCTTCCTCGTCCTCGCCGTGGCCCTGGTCATCGCCTGGCTGCCATCCTTCGGCTTCTCGCCCATCGACTATGTGCCGAAAGCTGCGCTGGCTGCGCTCGTCATCGGCATCTCGCTCGCGCTCATCAACCGCCACAACATCCGCATCTGCGCCCGCTCCACGCCGGATGACGCCGCGGTACTCGTGACGACCTTCGCCGCCACCCTGCTCGCGCCGCTGCACGTCGCCATCTTCATCGGTGTGGCGCTCTCCATCACCCTCTTCCTGCGCCGCGCCAGCCGCCCCCACCTCGTCGAATACGAGTTCAACGACGCCGGCGAACTCCGCCAAATGGGCGAAAAGCGTCAGCGGCCGAACCCCGCCATCTCCATCGTGCATGTCGAGGGTGACCTCTTCTTCGGCGCCGCCGAACTCTTCCGCACCCAGATCCAGCGCACCGCTGCCGATCCCTCGCTGCGCATCCTCATCCTGCGCCTGAAAAACGCCCGCCACCTCGACGCCACCTCCGTCCTCGCGCTGGAAGATCTCACCAAATTCATGCGCGCCAACAACCGCCACGTCCTCATCTCCGGCGCGACCCGCGACGTCTACCGCGTGCTGAAAAATTCCGGCGTGCTCGAAACCATCCAGCAGGGCGCCGACCGCAAAAAGGGCGAAAGCAACCTCTTCCTCAACCGCCCGAGCAACCCAAACCTCTCCACCCGCGGCGCCCTCAAACGCGCTCAGCAACTCCTCGGCGGCGAAAAGGCCGACGTGCGGATTTTCTACGATCCGTCGAAAACGTGAGGCAGGAACTACGTACCCTCGCCGATCCACGCCAGCACCTTCGTCGCGAGCCGGTCGAAGGCCGCCACGCTCTGCTCGAGGTGCTCCTCCCTCGTATCCTCGATCTTATTATGACTGATCCCGTGTAGGCTCTGCACGAACATCATCACCGTCGGCACGCCGGCGCCGCACATCTCGGCGGCATCGTGCAGCGGGCCTGACGGCAGCCGGTATGAAACTCCGCAGGTCTCCCGGATCGCCTCATCGCATAACCCGATCAGTTCCGGGTGAAACGGCCGCGGCTCGATTCTCCAGAGTCGTTCCCACGAGACGCCGACGCTGCCTTCTTCCGCGAATCTCTCCGCCGCCGCCTTCGCCCCGGCCAGCATTTGCGCCAGCTTCTCCGCATCGAGATGCCGCTGATCGAGCGTGATCCGGCATTCCTCCACCACGCTCGTCACGATGCCGGGTCTGGTCGTGCACGAGCCGATCGTGCACACACCGCCGTGTTCCTCCGCGATGCGGTAGATCTCCTGGCCCATCCTGCCCGCGGCTAGAAACGCATCCCTGCGCCGGTTCATCGGCGTGCTGCCCGAATGCGCCGCCTGCCCGTGAAACGTGATCGCATGCCGCTCCACGCCGAAAGTCCCCAACACCGCGCCCAGCGGCAAATCCAGATCGAGCAGCACCGGCCCCTGTTCGATGTGCAACTCGATGTAGGCGGAGGCGTTCTCTAATTCCACGCCGCTGTCCTTCACCTTTTCGAAGTCGATCCCGACCTCCCTCAGCGCGTCGGGCAGCGCGGCCCCTTCCCTGTCCCTGAGCCCACGTGCCTCGCCCATATCGAGCGTACCCGCACAAGCCGAGGAACCGAACAAACTCTTGCCGAAGCGCGCCCCTTCCTCGTCCGCCCAATCGACCAGCCGCACCGTCACCGGCGGCCTGCCGCCATACTCGCCGTTGATCCGCCGCAGGATCTCCACCCCGGCCAGCACGTTGAGACAGCCGTCCAGCCACCCGCCGTTGGGCAC
This sequence comes from Haloferula sp., assembly GCA_037190465.1. Taxonomy (GTDB): domain Bacteria; phylum Verrucomicrobiota; class Verrucomicrobiia; order Verrucomicrobiales; family Akkermansiaceae; genus Haloferula. The sequence continues at coordinate 62,266 of JBBCJF010000019.1, forward strand.
GGAGTCCATGTGCCCGCCGATGAGCAGCGCCTTGTCCGACTCGCCGCGCAGCGTGGCCCAGAAATTCCCCGCGGCATCCGTGTGCGTCTCGACCGGCAGGCCGGTGAGCTTTCCCTTCAGCCACTCGCGCGTTCTTACCCACACCGGTGTGAACGCCACCCGCTGGGCGCCGTTTTCGTCGCCGGTGAGGACGCGCAGTTCCTTGAGTTCCGCCACCGTGCGTTTGGGATCGAGCGCCATGACCGTTTCCGCTGAATTTTTCATGCCAAGGTAGCGGATCGCCTGCGGCGTTCCGCACGGCCGCGCGGTATTTTTCTGAGCTTGCAGCCCCGGGCGGCCCGATTACTGCTTGGAGGCTAGCGGCTTATCGGCCGCATTCAATCCGCCAGTCATCGAATCCCATTGCGGCCTCCGCTGCCAGCCAATCCCGCCACCGCCATGCCCACGCTCGCCACCACCGTCGACGGTCTGAAGCTCCCGAATCCCTTCGTCATCGGCTCCGGCCCGCCCGGCACCAATCTCAGCGTGATCAACCGCGCCTTCAAGGAAGGCTGGGGCGCCGTCATCGCCAAGACCGTCAGCCTCGACGCCTCCAAGGTCGTCAACGTCTCGCCCCGCTACGCCAAACTCCATGCCGCCAGCGGGGAAGTCATCGGCTGGGAAAACATCGAACTCATCAGCGACCGCCCCTTCCATCTCTGGGAAGACGAATTCAAGCGCTGCAAGGACGCCCACCCCGATGGAGTACTCATCGCCTCGGTGATGGAGGAATACGACAAGGACGCCTGGACCGAACTCGTGCAGCGCAGCGAAGCCGCCGGCGTGGACGCCTTCGAGCTCAACTTCTCCTGCCCGCACGGCCTTCCCGAGCGCAAAATGGGAGCCGCGATGGGCGAGAACCCCGAAATCCTCGAAGAAGTCTGCGGCTGGGTGGCCGCCGCCACCAAAAAGCCCGTCTGGGCGAAACTCACGCCCAACGTCACGCACATCGAGGAACCCGGCCGCGCCGCCCTCCGCGGCGGCTCCACCGGCCTGAGCGCCATCAACACCATCCGCAGCGTCATGGGCGTCAATCTCGACACCCTGCGCCCCGAGCCCTCCGTCGAGGGCTACACCACACCCGGCGGCTACTCGTCGAAGGCCGTCAAACCCATCGCCCTGCGCATGGTGATGGAACTCGCCACGATGATCCGCGCTGAATTCCCCGGCCGCAGCCTTTCCGGCATCGGCGGCATCGAGAGCGGCGAGGATGCCGCGCAGTTCATCCTCCTCGGCGCCGACACCGTGCAAGTCTGCACCGGCGTCATGAAATTCGGCTACCCGTGGGTGAAGACCATGCAGGAACAACTCCTCGCCTTCATGGAAAAGCACAACTTCGAAACTCTCGACGACTTCAAGGGCGCGAGCCTGCCCTACTTCACGACCCACGCCGATCTCGTCAAACGCCACACCGAGCGCAAGGCGGCCCAGAAAGCCGCCGCCGAGGCCGCGGAGAAAGTCGTCAAATCCGACGGCGAATGGACCGGCGACGACTTCGTGAAGCAATCCGACGCCCTCTCCAAAGGCTGACAAACTCATGCCACCCGCCGCATCTCTCACCCCCTGTCCGCTCCTGATCGACGGCGAGTGGCTGACACCGGACCTCCCCGGCACGCCCGTCTACAACCCCTCCACCGGCGAAGTCATCGCCGAATGCCCCGCGGGCGGCGCCGATGAAGTCAATGCCGCCGTCGAAGCCGCCCAAGCCGCCTTTCCCGCCTGGCGCGACACCCCGCCGGTCGAGCGGGCGCGGGTGTTCTTCCGCTACCGCCAGCTCGTCGAGCAGAACTTCGACCTGCTCTGCCAGACCGTCTCGCGCGAGCACGGTAAAACCCACGCCGAAGCGCGCGGCTCCATCTTCCGCGGCCTCGAAAACATCGAGTACGCCTGCGGCATCCCCACTCTTCTTTTCGGCGATTCGCTCCGCAACATCGCCCGCGGCGTGGACTGCGAAACCATCCACATGCCGCTGGGCGTCTGCGCGGGCATCACGCCCTTCAACTTCCCCGCGATGGTCCCGCTGTGGATGTTCCCCACCGCCATCGCCTGCGGCAATACCTTCGTCCTCAAGCCCAGCGAAAAGGTCCCGCTCAGCGCGATCCTCCTCGGCCGCCTGCTCGAAGAAGCGGGCTGCCCCAAGGGCGTCTTCAACATCGTCCACGGCGGCCGGCCGGCCGTGGATGCCCTGCTGACCCACCCGGACGTGAAAGCCGTTTCGTTCGTCGGCTCGACCCCCATCGCCAGATACATCTGGGAAACCGGCACCAGACACGGCAAGCGCGTCCAGGCCAACGGCGGCGCGAAGAACTACATCGTCGTCATGCCCGACGCCGACATTTCGAAGACCGTCGAAAACCTCGCCTCCGCCGCCTTCGGCTGTGCGGGCGAGCGCTGCATGGCCGGCTCCACCGCCATCGCGGTCGGCGCCGCCGCCAACCTCGTGCTGCCGGATCTGATAAAAGCCGCCCAGTCCATCAGGATCGGCCCCACCGACCGCCCGGCGCAGCCCGACATGGGCCCGCTCATCACCGCCGCCCACCGCGACCGCGTGCTCGACCTCCTCGCCGGCGGCGAACGGGAAGGCGCGAAGATCATCGCCGACGGCCGCGGCGTGAAGGTGCCCGATGCTCCCAAGGGCTTCTACCTCGGCGCAACCGTCGTGGACGGTGTGCAAAACGACATGACGCTGGCGAAGGAGGAAATCTTCGGCCCCGTGCTGAACGTCATGCGCATGGACGACCTCGACGCCGCCATCGAGCAGGCCGGCCGCTCTGCCTACGGCAATGGCGCCGCCATCTTCACCAGCAACGGCCGCGCTGCCCGCGAATTCACCATGCGGGTGAAGGCCGGCATGGTCGGCGTGAACGTCGGCGTGCCCGCGACCATGGCCATGTTCCCCTTCACCGGTTGGGACGATTCCTTCTACGGCGACCTCCACATCCAGGGGAAGGAAAGCGTGCAGTTCTACACCCGGCAAAAGGTCGTCTCGTCCCGCTGGTTCGGCGGCGACGTGGCCGACGTGTGGAAAAAATGAACGACCATGGATTGATCCATCCCGCCCAGCCATGAGTCTCCTCATCCAAAACGGTGAAATCGTCACGGCCGACAGCCGCTACATCGCGGACATCTGGTGCGAGGGCGAAACCATCACCCGCATCGACCGCAACATCCCGCCGCCGCCCGGCTGCGAAATCGTGGACGCCCGCGGCAAGTTCGTCTTCCCCGGCTTCATCGACCCGCACGTCCACATCTACCTGCCCTTCATGGGCACCTTCTCCAAGGACACCTACGAGACCGGCTCGCAGGCGGCGCTCGTAGGCGGGACCACCACCCTCATCGAAATGTGCTGCCCGGCGCGCTCCGACGACGCGCTCGAAAGCTTCGAACTCTGGATGAGCCAGGCCGCCGGCAAATCGGCCTGCGACTTCACCTTCCACATGGGCGTCACCAAATTCGACGACACGACCGAAGCCCAGCTCCGCGAAATCGTGCGGCGCGGCATCTCGTCCTTCAAAATCTTCCTCGCCTACAAGGGCGCCTTCGGTGTGGACGACACCGAACTCTACCGCACCCTCAAACTCGCCAGGGAACTCGGCGTCGTCGTCACTGCCCACTGCGAAAACGAAACCCTCGTCACCGAGCGCTGCAAGGAACTGCTCGCCGCCGGGAAAACCGACCCCGGCCAGCATCACGAAAGCCGCCCGCCCATCGTCGAGGCCGAGGGCGTGCATCATCTGATGACCTTCGCCGAACTCACCGGCGCCGCCACCTACATCGTCCACCTGAGCTGCAAGGAAGCGCTCGACCAGGCCATCGCCGCCCGCCGTCGCGGCGTGCGCGTGGGGGTCGAAACCCTCATCCAATACCTCACCCTCGACAAAACCCATGCCGAGCGCCCGGACTTCGAGGGCGCCAAATACGTCATGTCCCCCCCGCTGCGCGACGCCGGCAACCAAGCCGTGCTCTGGAACGGACTACGCGACGGACTCATCCAGACCGTGGCGACCGACCACGCGCCCTTCGACTTCCAGACCCAGAAACCGATGGGCCGGGACGACTTCACCAAAATCCCCAACGGCATCCCCTCCCTGGAGGAGCGCGTCAACCTCCTCTACACCTGCGGCGTCAGGACCGGCAAAATCGACCTGCACACCTTCGTCAACGTCGCCAGCACGGCCGTCGCCAAACAATTCGACCTCTTCCCGCGCAAGGGCGCCATCCAGCCGGGCGCCGACGCCGATCTCGTCGTCTTCGACCCGGAGTACCGCGGCACGATTTCCGCGAAAACCCAGCACATGAACGTCGACTACAGCGCCTTCGAAGGCTGGCCGCTCGAAGGCCGGGCCAGCGTTGTCACCGTGCGCGGACAGATCGCCGCCCGCGACGGGAAATTCACCGGCACGCTGGGCCGCGGCCAATTCCTGGCGAGAACCCCGAGTCATTTCTAACCGAAACCGCCGCGACCTCCCGGCCATGTCCACAGGTCTCCTTGAAAACGCCCCCGACGTCGAAGCCGACATCGCGGCCAGCCATCTCTGCAACGAAGACCTCGCGCCCGTGCCCGCGAACCGCCGCAAGTGGGGCCTGCTCAGCTTCGCGGCGCTGTGGGTCTCCATGGCGGCCTGCATCCCGACCTATATGCTGGCCTCCTCTCTCATCGGCGGCGGCATGAACTGGTGGCAGGCCGTCCTCACCATATTCCTCGGCAACCTGATCGTGCTCGTTCCGATGGTGCTCAACGCCCACGCCGGCACGAAATACGGCATCCCCTTTCCGGTCTTCTGCCGCGCCTCCTTCGGCACCGCCGGCGCCAACATCCCCGCCGTCCTCCGCGCCCTCGTCGCCTGCGGCTGGTTCGGCATCCAGACCTACATCGGCGGCGCGGCCATCTTCAAAATTCTCGCCGTCTTCTTTCCCTCCCTCATCGCCGCGAGCGCGACGAAATTCCTCGGCATCTCCGCACCGGAGTTCGCCTGCTTCCTGTTCTTCTGGGGGATCAACATGTGGGTCATCTACAAGGGCATCGACTCGATCCGCCTCCTGCTCAACATCAAGGCACCGCTCCTCCTCGTCCTCGGCCTGCTCCTTCTGTGGTGGGCCTGGCGCGAAGCCGGCGGATTCGGCCCGATCCTCTCGCAGCCCTCCGCCTTCGAGCCGGGCCAGCCGAAGGCCGGGCAGTTCTGGAGCTTCTTCTTCCCGGCGCTCACCGGCATGATCGGCTTCTGGGCCACGCTCTCGCTCAACATCCCCGACTTCTCCCGCTATGCGAAAACCCAGAAGGACCAGATCGCCGGCCAGGCGCTGGGCCTGCCGCTGACGATGGCGCTCTACTCCTTCATCGGCGTGGCCGTGACCTCCGCCACCGCCATCATCTACGGGGAAACCATCTGGGATCCGGTGGACGTGCTCACGCGGTTCAGCAACCCCGTGGTGCTCATCGTCGCCATGGTCGCGCTCTGCATCGCCACCCTCGCCACCAACATCGCCGCCAATGTCGTCAGCCCGGCCAACGATTTCGCCCAGCTCGCGCCGCGCCGGATCTCGTTCCGCACCGGCGGGCTCATCACCGGCATCATCGGCATCGTCATGATGCCGTGGAAACTCGTCGCCGATCCCTCCGGCTACATCTTCACCTGGCTCATCGCGTACAGCGCGCTTCTCGGCCCGATCGGCGGCATCATGATCGCCGACTACTTCGTCTGGCGGAAGCGCACGCTGAACCTGCCCGACCTCTACGCCGCCCGCGGGGAGTATCATTACCGCAAAGGCATCAGTTGGGTGGCCGTCGCGGCGCTCGTCGCCGGCGTGCTGCCGAGCCTCCCCGGCTTCCTCGTCACGATTAAGGCTCTCGACGGCGCCGGCCTGCCCGCTCCGCTGCTCGACCTCTACCACTACGCCTGGTTCGTCGGCTTCGCGCTGGCCTCCGTCGTCTATCTCGCCCTGCGCAAACTCGCACCCAATACCTGATTTCCATGAAATCCATCCCGCTGCCGCCCACCTCCTTCCAGCCCGCGCCCTACACTGGTCCTTCCGCCGCCGAAGTGCTGGCGCTGCGGCGGCAGCACCTCAACCCCGGCATCCTGCTCTACTACAAACAGCCCATCATGATCGTGGAGGGGAAAATGCAATGGGTGTGGGACAGCACCGGCAAGCGCTACCTCGACGGCCTGGGCGGCATCGTGACCATCAGCGTCGGCCACTGCCATCCCCATGTCGTTGCCGCCGCGAACCGGCAGAACGAAACCCTGCAACACGCCACCACCCTCTATCTCCACCCGAACATCGTCCGCTACGCCGAGAAACTGGCCTCGACGCTGCCGGGCGACCTCAAGGTCTGCTACTTCGTCAACTCCGGCTCCGAAGCCAACGACCTCGCCCTGCTCATGGCCCGGCTCTACACGGGCAACTACGATATCATCGCCCTGCGCAACGCCTACCACGGCGGCAACGCCTCGGGCATGGGCGTCACCGCCAACAGCAACTGGAAATTCAACGTCCCGCACAGCTTCGGCGTGCACCACAGCGTGGCGCCCTATCCCTACCGCGGCCTCCACGGCTACGACGATCCCGATGCCGGCCGCAAGTACGCCGACGATGTCCGGCAGGTCATCGAATACACCACGCCCGGCAAGGTCGCGGCCTTCATCGCCGAGTCGATCCAGGGCGTCGGCGGTTTCGTCGAGTTTCCCCAGGGCTACCTCAAGCACGCCTACGAGCACGTCCGCGCCGTCGGCGGCCTGTGCATCGCCGACGAGGTGCAGACGGGTTTCGGCCGCACCGGCACGCATTTCTGGGGCTTCGAGACGCAGGGCGTCATCCCCGACATCGTGACCATGGCCAAGGGCATCGGCAACGGCGCGCCGCTCGCCGCGGTCGTCACCACGCCCGAAATCGCCGCGCTGCTCGCGCAGAAGACCCACTTCAACACCTTCGGCGGCAACCCGGTCGTCTGCGCCATCGGCCAGGCCGTGCTCGAAGTCATCGACCAGGAAAAGACGCAGGAAAACTGCCTCGAGCTCGGCAATCACATCCTCGCCGGCCTGAACGGACTGAAGGGAAAATACCCGGTCATCGGCGATGTCCGCGGCCGAGGCCTGATGCTCGGCATCGAGTTCGTCAGGGACCGGACGACCAAGGAGCCCGGCAGCGAAATCTGCGCCCAGGTGGTCGAGAACGCCCGCGAACTCGGCCTGCTTCTCGGCAAGGGCGGCCTCTGGGGCCAGACCATCCGCTTCGCTCCGCCGATGAACATCACCCGGGACGACGCCGACTTCCTCCTCGCCGTCCTCGACGAAGCGATCGGCTCGATCTGAATGCCGCGGCTGGTCAGCGCCCCTTTTCCTCCAGATCCACGAAATGCCGGCGCGAGGCGAGCAGGTGCAGGCGCATCGCCTCGGCGGCCTTGTCGGGCAGGCCGGCTTCGATGGCTTCGAGGATGCGGCGGTGAGTTTCGATGACCGGGGTGTACCAATCCCCGTCGCCGCGGTTCGCCTGGGCGTAGTCGATGCAGCGTCTCTCCAGCGCACCGAGCAGGATCGAGTAGATGCTGTTGCCCGAAGCCCGGGCGATGGCCAGGTGGAAGGCGATGTCGCTCTTGCTGAATTTCGCCCGGGTGCCGCGGACCTTGTCCATGTTGTCGAGCGCGCGGCGGATTTCGCGCAGATGCTGCTCGCCGGCATTCAGCGCGGCGAGGCGGGCGCACTCGGTTTCGATGAGGATGCGGAAATCGATCAGTTCCAGGAAATCGCTTTCCTCGGCGAGCACCGAGTAGCTCTCCACCGCGCTGCCGAGCGATTCCAGGCTGGGATCGGCGATGTAGGTGCCGGAACCCTTCAGGGTGCGGAGCAGACCACGGCCGCGGAGTTGCTGGATCGCCTCGCGGATCACCGTGCGGCTCACACCGAAGCGCGCGCAGAGTTTTTCCTCGGAAGGGAGGCGTTCCCCGGGGGGGAGTTTTCCGGCGAGGATTTCCTGTTCGAGTTCTCCCGCGATCTGGGCGCTGCGACGTTGCACGGGGCGGATGCTAGATGGCGGGGAGGGAGGGCATCCAGAGGAATTCCAGTCCTCCATAGGCGCGGAAGCTCCAACGGGGGAAGGCATGTCCGGCCCCATCATGCCTTGAACTGTCACACAACTTCCGCTTTTTCTCCGACGGTTCGCAGGTTCCGTGCAGGTGTTGGGAATTCCCGCATGACGGGCGCGCCGGGCCGTGCATCATTCGCGCCGGGTCATGAAAATTGTCATCGCGGGTGTCAGCGGCAGCGGAAAAACGACCATCGGTCGGATACTGGCGGCCCGGCTCGGCTGCAAATTCCTCGACGCCGACGATTTCCATCCGCCCGAAAACATCGCGAAAATGAAATCCGGCGTGCCGCTCGACGACGCCGACCGGGCCGGTTGGCTGGACCGCCTGCGCGGCGAGCTTGCCGCGCGTGACAAGGTGGTGCTGGCCTGTTCGGCACTGAAGCGATCCTATCGCGAGCGCCTGGCAAGCGGGGGAGGGGAAGTCCGTTTCATTCTTCTGACCCTGCCGCCGGATGAGATCCGGCGGAGGATGGAAAAGCGCGAACACTTCATGCCGCCGACCCTGCTGGACTCGCAACTGGCCGCGCTGGAGCGGAGAAACGATCTACCCGAGGTCGAAAATGCCGCCGACCCCGCTGCGGTGGTTGCCGAAATCGAGAGCCTGCTTGGCTTGGAGAAGTAGCGGAGCCGCCGAGGGGGAGAACCTTGACGACCAAAACGTCTGACGCTAATGTCTGACGTATGGAAACCCTGCCTCTGCGGCAACTGTTGCGCGATCCCAAGAGGGTCAAAAAACTCACCCTCGCGGGCATCACCGTGCGGATCACCGATGGCGGCAAGCCGCTGTGGGACATCCGCCCGCCTCTCGCGGAGGATGAGTCCGGCAGCGCCGATGCGGAAGCCCAGCGGCATCGCTTGTGGGAGGAACATTTCGCCGGACTCGCCGCCGTGCCGCCCGCGAACCCGGCCCTGCCATCGGTCGCCGAAGTGATGGAGCATGCGCGCGGAGAAGGACGATGAGGGCCTATGCGGACACGAGCTTTCTTGTCCGCCTGCTGGTCAGGGATCCGGACAATGCCGCCGCCGACGCCGCGCACCGCCGGATTGGCCGTCCTTTCCTGATTTACACGCCGTTTCATCATCTGGAGGTCGCCAACGCCCTCCGTCTGCGCACCTTTATGGCCTCCCACGGTGCGCTTGCCGCCACGAAGCGCCAGGCTAAGCGGGAAGAGGCAGAGGCCATGCGCCGCTTGGCGGGCTGTCTCGCCACCGGACGCTTTCTGGACACGCCGATGCCATGGGACGCCGCCGCCGAGCGGGGAATGCGGTTGTCCGAGGAGCACAGCCGCCGCGTCGGCGCCCGCGGCTTCGACATCCTGCATGTGGCGGCCGCTTTGCAGCTCCACGCCAAGGATTTCGTCACCTGCGATATCCGGCAGGCGACCTTGGCCAAGGCGGCGGGATTGAAGGTAACTCTGGTGCACCGGGACAAGTGACCGGCCGGGGCAAACCCCGGGCCTCGTGGGATAGGATTGCACTCCCGCATCCGAAACCCATGCTTCCGCCCGTGCGCAGCATCCTCATCACCGGCGGCAATGGCGGGCTCGGCTCGGGTATCGGCCGCTATTTGCTGGAAAGGGATGCGGACAGCCGGGTGTGGCTTGGCGTCCGTTCGCGGCGGGAGACGGCGGAAGCGCTGGCCGCGGAGTTTCCCGGGCGCTGCCGTCTGGTGGAGCTGGAGGCGACTTCGAAAGAAGCGTGGGAAAGCGCGGTGAACGCCATCGTCGAGGCCGACGGAAGTGTGGACGTGCTGGTGAACAATGCCGGGCTGCACCGGGACCACCTGCTCGCGACCATGCCGGACGAGGCGTGGTCGTCGGTGATTTCCGCCAATCTCGATTCCGTCTTCCTCGGCTGCCGGGCGGTGATCCGGCCGATGATGGCCCGGCGCTTCGGCCGCATCGTCAACATCGCCTCGCTCAGCGCCGTGCTGCCGCCCCTCGGCCAGACGAACTATGCCGCGGCGAAGGCCGGCGTGGTCGCGCTGACGCGGACGCTGGCCAAGGAGGTCGCCCGCTACGGCATCACGGTCAACGCGCTGCTGCCCGGCTACATCGCCACCGAGGCGCTCGCCCATATGGACGAGGAGGCGGCGAAGCGGGCCAGGGCGGGCATTCCCATGCGGCGCTTCGGCACGCCCGCCGAAGTCGCAGCGGCGGTGCGGTTTCTCGCTTGCCAGGATGCGGGGTACGTCACAGGGTCCGCCCTGAAAATCGACGGCGGTATTTTCTAACAAGTTTACACTCATGGCCCAAGGCGCGGAACTGCGGACGAAAATCAAGGAAACGATGGTGGAGGAACTGATGCTCGATTTCGACGCGTCGGAAATCGCCGACGAAACGCCAATCTTCGGCGCAGGCGGGCTGGGGCTGGATTCGGTGGACGCGCTCCAACTCGTGGTCGCGATTGAAAAGCATTTCGGCCTGAAAATCGCCGACGCGGAGAAGGCCAAGGGCGTGCTCCAGAGCGTCGAGACCATCGCCAGGGCGATCGAGGCGAAAGAGGAATGACGACTCCCGGCATCCCTCTTCCGGCACCCGTCATTCCAATCCAAGGAGGCAGGCGATGAAAAAGCGGCAACAGTGGCTGCTCTTTTTCGTCAAGGGCCTGCTGACCGCCGCGTGCCTGTGGTGGGCCCTGTCAGGCGTCGATTTCGGCTCATCGATCTTCGCGCGTCCGGGGGATCTCGACTGGCGCTGGATTTCCGCGGGGCTGGCTTTCGCCGGGGCGGCGATCCTGCTGACGGCTGCCCGCTGGTGGCTGCTGCTCCGCGCGCAGGATGTCCGCACGGGATTCTGGCGAACGGTGGAGCTGACACTGATCGGCAATCTTTTCAACCTCGCAGCGGTGAGCGGAATCGGCGGGGGGGCGGCGAGGGTCTTTCTGCTCATCCGCGAGCATCCGGACCGCAAGCTGGCGATCACGCTCACGGTGATGGTCGATCATCTCGTAGGGCTCGTGTCGATGGCGCTGCTCTTTTTCGCCGTGACGGCGGGGAACTTCGATGCGCTGGAGGAGCAGAGCGTGCTCGGCAAGGGGGTCATCCGTTTCGCCTGGGTGTTCTTCGCCGGCGGCCTGGGTCTGATCGCTCTGATGTTTGTGATGTCCTATCCGCCGGTCCACCAATTCATCCACCGGCCTGGGCGGAAATGGAAATGGGAAATTCTGCGCCGGCTGCCGGAACTCAACGACATCTTCCGCAGGCGCTGGCCGCACGCATTGAGTTCGCTGGCGGTCTCGATGGCGATGCTGCCGGTCTATTTCGCCACCTTCTGGTGCGGGGCGCGGGCCGTCGGCGGCGATGTCGGCTTCGGCCCGGTTTTTTCCGCCATGCCGGTGGTCGATGCGATTAGCGCGATGCCCATTTCCATCGCCGGGATCGGCGTGCGCGAGAAGACCTTCGAGCTGCTGATGAATGATCTGACGGGCATGCCCGATGACATTGCGGTCAGCGGCTCGCTCATCGGCTTTTTCTGTTCGCTGGTCTGGGCATTGCTTGGCGCCCTGCTGTTCCTGAAACCGCGGGATCGGGTGCGGATCGGGGAGCTTGAGAATGCCGGGCGCTGAATCAGCGGGGACCGCGGAGAAGGCGCCGCCACAGCCGCAGCGAGGCGAAGACGGCCGCGAAGGCGACGGCGCAGAACGTCGGGACCACCCAGCGCGGCAGCGGCATCCGTGCGCGGAAACGGATGGACAGCGGCCCTTGCATCGCCTCGTTCAGGGAATGGTCCCAGATCAGGGTCCTGCCGTTGTTCTCCGTGCGCGGCGCATTGCTTTCCTTCGGCGGTTTCGGCAGGTGGATGACGTACGAGAGACGTCGTATTTCGCGCTGCTCGCGGGAGACTCCGAGCGCGGCGAGACCCAGCGCCTCCTTCACCCGCACCATGCGGGTGAAATCAATGTCGAGACCATGGATGCGCACGTCGAAGTTCCCCATCAGATCTTCCGCCGCGGAGGGCAGTTCGCGCATGGACTCGCTTTCCTTGAGATCCAGCAGCGAGAGCATCGAATCCGTCGAGATGTCCACCGCGATCCGGGTTTCTCCTCGGGCGCTGATGACTTCGATTTTCTCCAGTTTCAGGGGCGGCTGGCTCTCGATCAGCTCGCGGATGTGGCGTTCGAGTCCCTGCGGTCCGCCGGCCAGCAGCGCCGCGGTTTCGGGCACCGCATAGCGCAGTTCCGCCCTGCCGGAGCCGTCGGCGCGGACCCACACCTCCTCGCGGATGTCGAAACACGCGGCCAGCGCCAGGCACAGCAGCGCGGCGGACATTCGGAGAAGCCAGGCGGAAATCTTGCGCACGCGGGAAGGGATGACAGGCTCTAACCATGATGCGGCGTCGTGTGGAGCCCGAAATCCTCGACCGCCTCCCGGCGGACGATCCCCGGGCGATCCGCAGCCGCCGCGATCTGCGGCGGATCAATTTCCTGATGGGCAACGAACGCTGGATCCTGCGCCAGCTCCGCCGTTTCGCGCCGCAGCTCGCGGAAGGCGGCCTGACCGAAATCGGCGCGGGGGAAGGAGCTCTGGCGGGCCGTATCCTGCGCGAATATCCCGAGGCGTCCATCGAGTGCATCGACCTCGCCGCAAGACCGGCGGGGCTCGATCCGCGCATCCGCTGGCGCAGAGAGGATGCGACCTCCGCCAAGCCCGGCGCGTCGGGGGTGCTGGCGGCGAATTTATTTCTCCATCACTTCGAGCCGGAGGCGCTGGCGGCGCTCGGGCGTCTTTGCGGCGCTTTCCGCGTATTGGTCTTCAGCGAGCCGCTGCGCTCCGGTCTGGCGCTCGCGCAGGGCGGCTTGTTGTGTCCCTTCGTCGGCCCGGTCACGCGGCACGACATGCTTGTCAGCATCCGGGCCGGTTTCGCGCCGGGGGAGCTGCCGGAGCTGCTGGGGCTTGCGTCCGATACATGGGAAATCCGCGGGCAATGCACCTGGCGCGGTGCGCTCCGCATGCTAGCTTGGCGGGTTTGAAGCGGGAAATCGTCATCGCAGGCGGTGGGTTGGCCGGGCTTTCGCTGGCCGCGGGTCTGCTGCGGCGTGGCGTGGCGGTGGAGGTTCACGAGGCGGGCGGCTACCCGCGGCACCGCGTCTGCGGCGAATTCATTTCCGGCGTGGCGCGGGAAACTTTGGAACGTCTGGGGGTGGCGGGGGCTTTTTCCGGAGCCTTGCTCCATCGGTCGGTCGCCTGGTGGCGGGAAGGGCGTCTGATTCACGAAGACGCGCTGCCTGAGCCCGCGTTGGGGATTTCCCGCCACCTGCTGGACCGGCGGCTTTGCGGCATCGTCCGCGATGCGGGCGGGACGGTGATCGAGCATTCCCGCCTCAGGCGCGAGCCGCGCCCGGGGCTTGTCTGGGCCGCCGGGCGCGTCTTGGCGAAAAGCCCGTGGATCGGCCTCAAGTGCCATGTCCGCGGCCTCGCCATGCACGCCGATCTGGAAATGCACCTCGGCGCGAACGGCTACGCGGGGCTGGCCGGTGTAGAGGGTGGCGCGGTCAATGTCTGCGGCCTGTTCCGCATCGACCGCTCGTTGAAGGCGTCCGGGGCCGGTCTGTTGCTGGAATATCTACGGGCGGGGGGCAACGGGCGTCTGGCCGACCGCATTCTGGACTCGGAAATCGGCGAAGATTCGTTCACCGGCGTGGCGGGATTTCTCCTCGGCCGCCAGACCCGTTGCGCCGGATTGTGCGCGTTGGGAGATGCGGAGAGCATGATCCCGCCCTTCACCGGCAACGGCATGAGCATGGCCTTCCAGGCCGCCGAGTCCGCTCTCGATCCCCTGGCGAGCTGGAGTTCCGGGGAAGTGGGCTGGGACACCTGCGTCTCCACCGTGGAAGAGCGCCTACGCAAGCGCTTCCGCCGCCGTCTCGCCGCGGCGGATTTCATGCACGCGTTTCTGCTGCGTCCCGCCGGACGGCGTTTTCTCGAAGGTGCGGCCCGCACGGGTGCGCTGCCTTTCCGTCCTCTCCTCTCCCTTGTCCGCTGATCATGTATCTCGAATCGCTTGCCACCGCACTGCCGCCGCACCGTTACACCCAGCCGCAATGCCTCGAAGCGCTGCGGGCCACGCCTGTTTTCGGGAGTCTCCTGCCCCGCTCGCAGGCCCTCCTCGTAAAGGTGCTCGGCAACGGCGTGTCCGGGATCGCCACCCGTCACTTCTGCCTGCCGGAGATCGGCCCGGTCGTCGGGCGCGATGCGCAGTCGCTGAACGAAACTTTCGAAAAGGAAGCGCCCGCGCTCGCCGCCTCCGCCCTGTCCGCCGCGCTGGCGAAAGCGGACCTCGACCCGGCTTCGCTCGACGCGCTCTTCGTCTGCACCTGCACCGGCTACCTCTGCCCCGGCGTGACCAGCCACGTCGCCGAATCGCTCGGGCTACGGGAAACGGCGTACTTGCAGGATCTCGTCGGCCTTGGCTGCGGCGCGGCCATTCCCATGCTGCGCTCCGCGGCCGGTTTTCTCGCCGCCCATCCCGGCGCGAAGGTCGCGACCGTGGCCGTGGAGGTCTGCTCGGCGGCCTTCTACGCCGACGACGATCCGGGCGTGCTGATCTCGCTCTGCCTCTTCGGCGACGGCGCGGCCGCGGCGGTGTGGTCGGACCGGCCCGGCGACGGCAAATGGCGGGCGGGCCATTTCACCACCATTCACCGCCCCCGGCAGCGCGAGAAGATCCGCTTCGTCAATGCCGGCGGAAAACTGCGCAACCAGCTCGACAAGGCGGTGCCGGGGCTCGCCGCGGATGCCGTGGCGGAGCTCTACGCCCTGCGCTCGGCCGATCCCGATCGGGCGCTCGCCCACTCCGGCGGCCGCGACGTGATCGAGGCGCTGGAAGCCGTGTTGCCCCACGAACTTGCCGAAACCCGCGGCGTCCTGCGCGACCACGGCAACATGAGCAGCCCTTCGGTGCTCTTCGCCCTGGAGCGGGCATTGCAACGGGCCGGCGAAGACCGCCGCTGGTGGCTCACCGCCTTCGGCGCCGGCTTCGCGGCCCACGCTTGCGAGTTGTGGCGGTAGGCGCCGGTCCTCCCCTACTTGTCCACGATCCGCAGGATCGGCCCGCCGTGATCGACGATGTAAACATTGCCCAGCGCGTCCTCGCCGAATGAGGCGATCTTGCCGAGCTTGCCTTCCTCCGGCTGGAAATCGTCGGTGTGGTCCTTGAAGTCCCGGGCCTTGCCGCCCCGCAGGACGAAGGACCAAACCCGCGGATTTTCGTAGTCGCCGAAAATGTAGCGCCCCTGGAGTTCCTTGACCGGTCCGCGATAGACATAGCCGCCGGTCACCGACAACCCCTCATTGCCGCGGTGGCCGTGATCGTACACGTAGACCGGCTCCACAGCGCCTTTCGGCGCCCGGCCGCCCACGCCTTTCTGAGGGGTTTCCTTGTCGCCCTCGCGGAGGCGCCAGCCGTAGTTCGCGCCGGCCCCCTTGCCCTTGGGCATGAAATTGATCTCCTCCCAGCGGTTCTGCCCCACGTCGCCGATCCAAAGGTCGCCGGTTTCCCGGTCGAAAGAGCAGCGCCATGGGTTGCGCAGGCCGAGCGCCCAGGTTTCCGGCTTCACGCCGTCCTGGCCGACGAAGGGATTGTCCTTCGGCACTTCGTAGCCGGTCGCGGGGGAGACATCCAGGCGCAGCATTTTCCCGAGGTAGCTGCCCATGTCCTGCGCGCGGTTGTGCGGGTCGTTGGCAGCGCCGCCGTCGCCGTTGCCGATATAGAGCATGCCGTCTGGGCCGAAGTCGATCCAGCCGCCGTTGTGGTTGTTGAAGTCCTGCTTGTAGGACATCAGCACTTCCATGCTCTCGCGGTCCGCCGTGGTGAAATCCGGTCCTTTGGAGACGAGCCGAACGATGCGGGTGTTCTGGCCCTTGTCGCTGTAGTTCAGGTAGAAGCGTCCGCTCTCCTCGAAATCCGGCGCGAAGGCCAAGCCCAGCAGGCCCTCCTCGTTGCCGCGGCGGCTCACCTGATCGACGATGTCGAGGAAGGGCCGGTTTTGCCGTTCGCCGGTCTTCGCGTCGACGATCCAGATCCGCCCGGCCTGCTCGATGACCCACAGCCGGTCCTTCACATGCCGGGGAGAGCCGACCCAGATCGGGCGCTCGAATCCCTTGGCGACGGTTTCCACGCCGGGGCGGGCGTCTGCGACGGCGATGACAGCGGCGAGGCAGGGAAGCAGGTATCGCATGATGCCGGGCAGCGTAGGGGGAAAATCGTGGGCCGCAAGGCCATCCCGGAATTCGCGGGAGAGTTCGCACCCGGGGCAGCCCCGGAGACCGGCGGCCTCCGGAGCTGCGGGGGGGTCCGGGGAAATCAAGGCACGAGACGAAGCCCCGCCGTCGGAACGATACAAAACCCCGGGACATGAATCCATGCCACTGACTGGAACTGCGGATGGGGGCTTCTCATGGGGGAAGTAACCGCTGCGTTTAAAGCGCTATCGTTAGCGATAAGCAAGCCTTGAAATTTAATATTCCTGAAATGTGTGTCATGAGAATGGAGGATGCTCCAGCAGTTCTCAGTGGCTTCTTTCCGGAAAAGTGTGTTTCCACACCGCGAGCGCCTCGAGGATTTCGGAGGATTTCCGCGTCGGACTGAGTTCCCAGACCAGCGGGCAGTTGTCCGGGAAGAAGGGCAGCAACTCTTTGTAATCGAGGGTACCGGTGAAGGGCACGCGATGGTCGCGCTCGGGCCACTGGACATCGTGGACGTGGCCGCCAATGAGGTGGGGCGAGATGCGGCGCAGCCATTCGGCATGATTGAGCAGGCCGAGGTTGTGCTTGAGCTGCACATGGCCGAAGTCGTGCCAATAGCCCACCCAGGGATGATCGGCGAAGTGCTCCTGCAAGCGCAGCATTTCCCGCTCGGTGGGCATGTCCTCGAAGCGGGAACGGGACTCCACCGCGAGTTTCACGCCGTATTCCGCGGCTTTTTCGGCGATCTGCCCGAGGGCGTCGATGGCACGCTGGTAGTAGCGCGGTGCGATCTTCTCGCGCTTTTTGACGAAGGCGATCTTCTCCGCGGCGTAGTCCGGGCCGTTGCGGCCCTGTTCGGCGACCATGGCGGTGAGCCGCTTGGTCCACTTGCGGGGATTCATCGGCACCGAGCCCATGTGCAGGACGAGGTACTGCGCCCGGAACTCCGCGGCGAGTTCGAGGGTTTTGAGGGTCATTTCCATCGCCCGCTGGCGCTCGAAGGGGCGGTGCGAGGTGAATTCGTAGGCGTCCGGCGCATCGATCATCACCTCGACGGGGGAGGGGAAGTAGTTGTGCACGCCGGAGCAGTGGAATTTCCCGGAGGCGAAGGCTTTCTTGATGCCCGGCAGTTTGGTGACGGTCATGCCGTGCGAAAGCTCGATGTGGGAAAAACCGAGTTCGAGGATTTCGTCAATCATCTCCTCGCCGTCGGTGTGGCGGGAATTGTTCCAGCAGGTGGAGAACGCGAGCACGGGGGAAGGGTGAAATTCCAAATTCCAAATTCCAAATTCCTTCTTCGCCGAAGCGGCGGTTTTCGGGTGGCGGCACGGTTTCGGGTTGCTTGTCAGGAGACCCCAACGACACCGGAAATTCCTTCCGCTCCCGGAAGTTCGCATCGCGGGATGTTTCCCAATCTCTGCTCAAGAGACACAGTACGGGCCTCGTTTGGTGTTCATAAGAATATCGCAAGGAGGGGTTCGTCCGAACGAGCCGCAAAAAAGCGCGACCTTTTATGACTGAAGAAATTTTCAAGTTCCAAAAAATCAGGCGCTACGAATCTATTCCAAAATTTATGATTGACAATCAGAAAGTTATGGAAATCTTTCTCATAAAAATTACCCGTTGTTGATTTGTTAAATGCTCAGATAGATGTGGGAGAATAAATACTGTTCGCTGAAACCATGAAAGCACTTCAAGTGTGTAATTCGATAGCAATTGCCTTGCTCACGTTCGTAGCAACAGGCTATGGGCACCCTGGCAGCGGGATCGACGTGGACGCCAAGGGACGAGTGTACTTCACCGATACCTATAAAGGAATTCAGCTGATCGACGAGCGAGGAAAGACTTCCCTGCTCGGCGGGGAGGCTGCCCACTGGATGGCATTAGACGAGTCTGGGAAGTGGGCGAACACACCCCCGCCAGAGTTCGGGCGAGCGTCGGCTGAAGGGGCTACTCCGACTGTTCTGACCAACCCGAATTCGCCGTGCGCGGCTGATGCCGGAGGCGCCGTGTATTTTCTCAAGGGCGACGAGTTATACCGCCAGATCATGGGCAAGAATGCAGAAATCCTCGTCGGGGGAGCGGACGGCAAGAAAAAGCTCCGGTTGATCACCGGCGTCGCGATCGGTCCGTGTGGGTCGGTGTATATGCTCAGCGTGGACTCTTCCGACCGAATTAGCGGGACAGACTACCACGCGGTCTTGAAGGTAAATTCGGACGGAGAAGTCTCGGCGGTTGCCGAGAACTTCGTGCCCGGCAAGGGCGACCCACTGGACGAGGTACGGTGGGGATACTGCCGAGGATTGGCGGTGGACGAATCGGGAGTGGTGTATGTCGCCGGCACCGGGAGCCGGGCGGTGTACCGGATCGACCGGAATGGGGAGATAAAAGAGATGCTCAGGGTGAATGCGCCTTGGTCCCCGACCGGAGTGGCCGTGCGTGACGGTGCGGTGTTCGTGTTGGAGTATGACCACTCACTAGCGAAGAACCGCGAATGGGAACCACGGATCAGAAAGATCGACAAGGACGGCAAGATTACCATACTCGCTCACATCCAACGGGATAAATGAGGTGGCGAAATATTTCATCAACAATCCAACAAAAGCGAACAAGGCGGTGCAGCCAACCGGCTGAAGCCGGTGGCTGACCTCTGACGTTCTGCAAAAAATGAGCTTTTCCGACAACAAGACCAAAAAGCTCAGGCTTCGGCTCCTTAATGAGCAACGAGTCGGTCGGATTCGCAAGCTGATTGATCGAGGTCTAATCAGGTCGGACAAGGACGTTCCAGAGCATGCGATTCCTATTGATCTGGATCGTTCGACGAAGGCGACTTTGATTCTTCCTCCCCTATATTACGAAGACATTGATTATGATTGTATCGATTGTGGTCGGCATTCAACTTGGCTTGCTGAGACCCAGCAATACTATTTTGAGGTGCTACAGGAGTCACCATACCAGCAGGCGGTGAGGTGTTCCGATTGCCAAGCTGCGCGGAAGCGAGCCCACGAAAAGAATATGCAGAACAAGTCGGTGGAGGGAACCGGCTAAAGCCGGTGCCTCACCTCTGACGTTCGGCAGATAAAAACCTTCCACGAATCACGTTGCATGTTCATCACTCCAAAAGAGATCGAGCAAAAGCATCGAATCATGAGAATCGTGATTCACTCCTTTATGGCTCTTTGCATGATTGCACCAGTCGGTGGACTTGTGACGATGATCTTCGGTTTCGTCGAGCCGGGTGACATGGGCGGAAGCATGTCATTTGTGACGTCAGCTTTAATTTTGGTGGGCGTGATTGTATTAATTGCGGTGATGTGGAAGGTATTTCTTTGCGCTTTGCGCTGGATAGTAGCGAAGCAAATTTCCTTGCTGTGTAACAAAACTGACAGCAATCTTCACGGATCACAATGAAATCACACATAACTCAAGCCGAACAAGCGTATGCAGGCAGCCGCGCTGCGCGCGGTGCTTGATCCTTAGCGTCCGCCAAACAACTGAGCGTCACTCGCCATGATTCACAAGATCATCGCTTTCGTTTTCTTCACAGTCGTATCGCTCGTGCGGGCTGAGAGCGTTTTGCCCGAGAATATACAGCAGGGGAAGCTGATTCCCGGCAGCACGTCGCCAGACGGGAAGTATTGCTTACTTGAGGTCTTCCACAGCGACACCACACAGAATTCCGTCATCATTGCTACCACCGATCGGAAGCAGAACCTTGGACTGTGGCCATACATACCGAGTGGAGCACGGATGCGCCACACAAGGGACGGACGACCGTTATTTGGAATCCTGACAGCAAGCGTTTCGTGGTTCACGACTCTTTCCCGAAGCACAGCAAGGCTTCTGTTCACTGGTTGACCACCGCGGGATTTGAGCGGCTTCCCACGCACGACATCCTTGCGGCTGCCTGCGGGCACTTCGGCATCAAGCTCGACCGTGTTTCGAGTTCTGGACAACGCCCCACGAAGTGGCCTGCAGGAGATCTTGTTTACATTGAGGTTGCTGTTCATCTGAAGAACGGTAAGAGATTGCGGCATACATTCGGCATCCACGCCCCATTACAAGGACCATCCGTTCAGCAATGACCGGCCATGGCCAACCAAGGTCGAACAACCCGCCTACGGTGGGTGCCTGACCTTTGACGCTAGACTCCTTTCGTGGCTCCGAAAAATGAATCATTATCAGGCCATCCCAGCGTTCCGCAAACGTGGGTATGCGAAGCTACCTGCAAACCAAGTCGAACAAGCGGATGCAACCGGGCAAAGTCCGATGCCTGATCCTTGACGTTCCCCCCGGTTCCTTGACGCCTTACTTCCCCGCGATGAGAAAGACGATTTCGCCTTTTGGGGGATGGGTCTGGAAATGGGCCAGGAGTTCCGCCGCGGCACCACGGTGGTAGGTTTCGAATTTCTTCGTCAGTTCGCGGGCGACGCAGCAGTTGGCTTGCGGGTGATGCTCTGCGAGGAGTTCGAGGGTGGAGAGGAGGCGGTGAGGGGATTCGAAGAAAATACTGGTGCCTTCCGTTTCCAGAGACTCGGCCATGACGGCGAGGCGGCGGCCTTTTTTCACCGGCAGGAAGCCGAGAAAGCGGAAAGCGTGGACGGGCAGGCCGGAACCGACCAGCGCGGTGAGCACGGCGGAGGGGCCGGGCAGGATGTCGAGCGGCAGATCCGCTTCGATAGCTGCCTGGACGATGCGGTAGCCGGGGTCGGAGACGCCGGGCATGCCGGCATCGGTGACGACGGCGACGGTTTCGCCGCGGCGGACGGCTTCGATGATTTCCGGGATGCGCCGTATTTCGTTGTGCTCGTGCAGGGAGACGAGCGGTTTGCCTTCGATGCCGAGGCGGGCGAGCAGGGGTGCGGAGTGGCGGGTGTCCTCGCAGGCGATGCGGTCGGCGGCTTTCAGCGTCTCGATGGCTCGCAGGGTGATGTCGCCGGCATTGCCGATGGGGGTCGGCACCAGGACCACGCGGCCGGCGGCGGGTTCGGACATCGCGGGTTCTAGTAGCCGTTGGCCAGGCGGGAGACCATCGCTTCGCTGGCCCGTTCAAGGGCGTCGGGCAGGGCGTTGTTGCGCGCGGTCTGGAGGTTGGAATCGACGAAGAAGCGGCTGGTGCCCTTCGATTCGCCGGAGGCGAGAAGCTTCGACGGATCGCGGGCATCGCGGAGCGTCCAGGCGAGGGTGACGGTGTTTTCGAGTTCCTCCGGCCGCAGGGTATCGAGGCGGTTGGCACGGAGTTGATCGTAGTCGATTTTTTTCACGGTGCCTTCGAGCACGGCATCGGCGTGGGCGTGGGAGGCGATGCGGTAGGTGCCGTCGAGCACGAAGGCGCCGGTGGCGGCGGTGGTGGCCATGGCTTCGGCGCGCGGGTGCAGGGTATCGTTGCGGAACATCGGCACGGCAATGGTTTTCACGTCACGGAGCACGGCAGGCTTGCCGCCGCCAAGCTGGTAGCCGGCGCAGGAAGCGAAGAACAGGGTGATCAATGGAATCAGGAGACGCATGAGGATGGGATATTGGATATTGGGTCGATTCGGTCAATTGGGTGATTGGGTCGATCGGCCGAGGGCATTTTCGGACGCCTGATATCCCAATTATCCTAATATCTTAATTTCCTCCCAGCGCTGCCAGGCGCGCCTTTGCCCTGTCGTGCAGGTCGCCGGACTTGGTTTTGCGGACGACTTCCTCGTAGTAGAAGCGGGCGGAGCCGGTGTCGCCTTTGCGTTCGTAGAATTGGGCGATGCTGAAGGAGCGCTCGATGTCCTGGCCGCCGAGGTTGGAGAGGAGCTGGCGGGCTTCGCCGTTGCGGGAATGGCCGGGGTAGAGGCGGAGGTAGTCCTGGAAGGCCTCGCGGGCGCGGTCGAGATTGGCCTGGTCCTGGTTGCCGCGGCGGGCCTGGTCGAGAAGGATTTTGCCGATACGGAACTGGGCTTCGGGGGCTTCGCGGCTGTCGGGGTATTCGATGGTGAGTTCGCGGTAGGCGGCGATGGCTTTCACCGAGCTGCTTGCGTCGCCGGCGCTTTCCCAGAGTTCGCCGATGGTGAATTGAGCCTTGGAGGCGACGGGGGAGCGGGGGGCGTTGCGGCGGACCTTGGTGAGCATCTCGGCGGCTTTGTCGTTGGAGAGTCTCGATTTCAGGCCAAGGAAGCTGGTTTTCACGTTGCCCTCGGCGGCGGACTGGGCCATCGCGGACTGGCGGCTGAGGGCGCGTTCGTAGAGGCCGCTGTGGTTGTAGCGCTCGATGAAATCCTGGTAGGCGTCGAAGGACTCGCGGATCTTGCCCGCCTGTTCGAGAAGCTCGGCTTGGCGGAAGCGGGCGTCCGGAGCGCGGGCGGCCAGCGGCATTTCGTCGGCGAGCTTGTCGTAGAGTTTGATCGCCTTGTCGTGCCGCCCGGCGTCGTCCTGCTGCTTGGCTTGCTGGAAGAGAGCCTCGGCCCGCTCGGTGTTCGGTGAGGAAGAGCCAAGCAGGGGCGGCAGGTCTTTGTTGTTGCCACAGGACGCCACGAGGATCGTCGCGGCGGGAAGAAGGAAGCGGAAGGATCGCATGGGTGGAAGGCTAAGAGGGGGAAAGCCGCGGCGGCAAGCCCGATCCCCGCGACCGGCGCGTCCCGGATTCCGGGGGTGGAACGCGGAGACGCCGGGGCGGATATGCAGGGATTGCGGGGTTGGGGCGGATCAGGCGCTTTTCACTTTGTCCCACTCGGCGGTCCAGAGGGGGAGCTTGTCGTCGAGGTCGGCGATGGGTTCGCATTTGGCGAAAAGTTCCTCCGGCGGGAAGAGCACGGGGCTGCCGCGGAAGTCCTCGCTGAGCAGCGGGTAGGAGCCCTTGTTCGGGGCGCGGTAACCGATCCATTCCATGTTTTCGGCGGCTACCGCCGGATCGGTGAGGTGGTTGATGAAGGCGTGGGCGAGGTCGGGTTCCTTCGCGCCTTTCGGAATGCAGAGGTCGTCGCACGGGAAGGAGGCGCCTTCCTTCGGGATGAAGATCTGGATGTCGTCGTTCTCGTCGCTGGCCTGGATGAGATCGCCGGCGTAGCCATGGACGAGGTGGAATTCGCCGGAGGCGAGGCCGGATTTGTATTGTTCGTTTTCGAATTTCGCGATGTTCGCCTTCCAGCGGATCGCCACGTCGCGGGCGGCGGCGAGGGCGGTGGGGTCGGTGGAGTTGAGGGAGTGGCCGAGGAATTTGAGCGCGGCGCCGAGCACTTCGCGCATGTCGTCGAGCAGGGTGACGCGGCCTTTGAGGGCGCTGCGGTCGAGCATGGCCCAGGATTCGTCGGGGTCCGCGACTTTCGAGCCGAGGTAGGCGAGGCAGGTGGGGGCCATCATGTAGGGCACGGAAAGCTCCATCTGCGGGTCGAGGGCTTTCGAGAGGTAGTCGGGGTCCACGTGGGAAAGGTTCGGCAGTTTGGAGTGGTCGAGCTTTTGCAGCATGTCCTTCCGCTTGAGCGCCTGGACGGCGTAGGAGGAGGGGACGAGGATGTCGTAGCCGCCGGCACCGGATTCGAGCTTGGCGAGCATCGATTCGTTGGAGTCGAAGGTGTCGATGACGATGCGGCAGTCGAAGGCTTTTTCGAAGCTGCTTTTGGCATCGTCGCTGAGATAATCGGCCCAGGTGAAGACGGTGAGGGTCTTCGTTCCGCCGGCGGCGGGTTTGTTGCAGCCGGGAAGGGTTGCCGCGGCAGCGGCGGCGGTGGCGATGAAGTGGCGGCGATTCATGGTGTCGGTAGGAAATCAGCAATCGGCGATCCTTCAATCACCAATCGAGGCGCACATGGTGGCGGGTTGTCGCCCCATTCCGTCGTTACCTTTTTGTGAATCCATTGGCAGACAGAAAGCTTTTGAACTCCGCCAGACTTGTCCAAGCATCGTCTTTCAGCGAGAACTCGAATGCATTTAGGCCGCAATAGTTGTTCCAAGAGGCATATTCCTCTCCATCGGAAGTCCGAACCGCTACGGCGTCAAATCCAGCCCCGCTGCAGCATCCGTGTTCCAGGATCACTGACGCGGTCTCACCGGATTCCAGTTGGATAGTCGCCACCGGCTCGCTGCCCCGGCCTCCCGCCAACTGGACGAACGCACGCTCGATGAACAACCGCTCCCTGTTCGTATAGCCGTAGAGCCCCGTTCCTGCGATGACAAGAAACAGAGTAAGAGTGGACCAAATGATCCTTTGTTTCATCGTCCAGTTGATTGGGGTCGCTAGGTTGAAGAATTTTCTCATCACGCCGCCTGCCTCGTGAGCCGCTGCGACACCGCGACGACAAGGAAGGTGACGATCAGCATCAGCGTCGAGAGGGCATTGATGACCGGGAGCTCCCGGCTCTTTTTGATCATGGAATAGACGAGGGTGGGCAGGGTGTCGGAGCCTGGGCCTTTGACGAAGAAGGTGATGACGTAGTCGTCGATGGAAAGGGTGAAGGCGAGCAGCCCGCCGGCGAGGATGCCGGGAGCGATCAGGGGCAGCGTCACTTTCATGAAGGCCTGGAATTTCGTCGCGCCGAGGTCGCGGGCGGCTTCCACGGCATTGAAATCGAAATCCTGGAGCCGCGCGAGCACGACCAGCGCGACGTATGAGAGGCAGAAAGTGATGTGGGAAAAGGTGATGGTGATGAGGTTCAGCGACATGCCGAGCGAGACGAAGAGGAGCAGCAGGCTCATGCCCATCAGGATGTCGGGGAGCACGAGTGGCACGGTGACGAGCAGGCGATGGGCGTTCTGGAGGCGCGACTTGTAGCGGTGCA
Organism: Haloferula sp.; assembly: GCA_037190465.1. GTDB lineage: Bacteria > Verrucomicrobiota > Verrucomicrobiia > Verrucomicrobiales > Akkermansiaceae > Haloferula. Next base: position 87,322 of record JBBCJF010000019.1, read on the forward strand.
GGGCGAAGGCGGCGGCGGTGCCGAGAACCATGGAGGCGAGACTGGCGGAGGCGGCGACTTTCAGCGAATTGCCCAGCGCGGCGAGCATGTCGTCGCGTGCGAAGAGGCGCTTGTACCAGTGCAGGCTGAAGCCCTGCCACGTCGCGGAGTAGCGGGAGGCGTTGAAGGAGTTGAGAACGAGGGAGGCGATGGGTAGATAGAAGAATACCAATACCAGGATGGTGGTCATGAGAGGGATCCGGCTTGGTTTCATGGGTGGAGACAGTGGATGGCAGATGGCGGTCAGGCTTCCTTCTCGCGGCGCTTCAGGAACATCGGGGCGAGGACCAGCAGGGCGAGGGCGCCGGAGAGGGCAGCGGCCTGGGGAAGGTTGCGGTCGTTGAAATTTCGCTGGGCGATCTTGTTGCCGATCATCTGGGTGCCGGTGCCGCCGACCATGTCGGGGACAACGTACGAGCCGAGCATGGGAATGAAGACAACGAGGAAGGCCGTTGCGATGCCCTGCCGGATGCCGGGGACGAAGACGGAGAAAAAGGCGCGCAGGGATTTCGCGCCGAGGTCGCGGGCGGCGTCGAGCAGGCCGAAATCGAATTTTTCCGCCGCGGCGAAGAGGGGAAGAATGGCGAAGGGCAGGTAGGTGTAAACGCTGACCAGCACCACGGCGAAATGGTTGCCGAGCAGGCGGTCGTTTTCGCCGATGAGGCGGAGGAAGCGCAGGCCTTCCGCGATGAAACCCTGCGCGTGGAGGATCTGCTGCCAGGCAAAGACGCGGATGACGAAGTTGGTCCAGAAGGGGATGATGACCAGCAGGAGCAGGAGCGAGCGCCATTTCGGCGTCATGCGCGCCATCGCGAAGGCGACAGGCAGGGCGGCGGCGAGGCAGATGAAGGTCACCGCCGCGCTGACCCAAAGCGTCCTCCAGAACAGCCCGAGGTAGCCGGGGTCACCGAGGGATCTCACCGCATCGAGGCTCCAGCCCGAACCAATCCCGCCCGCGGGCAAGGCCGGCCGGAAGGCGATGGCGAAAATGATGAAGACCGGGATGAGCACGAACATCACCAGCCAGAGGAGGCTGGGGGCGGTGGTGAGAAGTTCGGGCTTGTGCGGGCGCTTCATCACGGGGGATGGCGGGGTCGTGTTTTTATGGAAAGAGGGGAACAAGATGCGGGCATCTCCTGATTCCGAAGAGATGTTTCAGTCTTCGGGCAAGGTGAGGAGGTTTTCGTCTTCCTCCCGGTATTGTTCGAGCAGGTAGCCGTCGTTGGCATGCCAGCGGAGCCATACCTTGTCGCCCCATTTGGGCGGGCTTTCGTCGAGGAGGAATTTGCGGTGCTGGACTTCGGCGCAGAGCTTCCAGTCGCCGCTGCGGACCCAGAAGCGGGTGTGGGAGCCGAAGTAGATGACGTCCTCCACGGTGCCTTCGAGGGCGTTTTCGAATTCGCCGGTGGCGGGGCGTTCGCGGGAGACGAGGAGTTTTTCGGGGCGCAGGGAGAGGTGGATGCGGTCGCCTGTGGAAACGGGTTTGTCGTTGTCGATAACGATGACGCCCAGGCCGTTGACGGCGCATTTGGAGAAACGGGCGTCGAGTTTCTCGACGATTTTGCCGTCGAGGAAATTGGTGTCTCCTATGAAGGCGGCGACGAAGGAAGTACGAGGAGCCTCGTACACTTCGGCGGGCGGGGCAACCTGCTCGATGACACCTTTGTTCATGACGGCGATGCGGTCGGATATCGACATGGCTTCGCCCTGGTCGTGGGTGACGTAGATGAAGGTGATGCCGACTTCGTCGTGGATGGCGTCGAGTTCGACAAGGAGGCGCTGGCGAAGCTTGAGGTCGAGCGCGGCGAGGGGCTCGTCGAGGAGGAGAACCTTGGGCCTGTTGACGAGGGCGCGGGCGATGGCGACCCGCTGGCGCTGGCCGCCGGAGAGCTGGGAGGGTTTTTTGCCGGCGTGGGCGGCGAGGTCGACGAGGGCGAGCATTTCGTCCACGTCGCGCCGGATGTCGGCAGGGGGTTTCTTGGCGATTTTCGGGCCGAAGGCGATGTTGTCGCGGACGCTGAGGTGGGGGAAGAGGGCGTAGCTCTGGAAGACGGTGTTGACCGGGCGGCGGTCCGGGGGGAGATCGGTGATGTCCCTGCCGTCGAGCCAGATGCGGCCTTCGTCGGGTTTATCGAAGCCAGCGGCCATGCGGAGGAGGGTGGTCTTGCCGCAGCCGGAGGGGCCGAGGAGGGAGAAGGTTTCGCCCTTTTCGATGTCGAGGGTGACACGGTCCACCGCGGTGAAGGAGCCGAAGCGGCGGGTGACATTTTCGAAGCGCAGGAAGGGCGGCATTTCGGGTGGCTATCAGGGGGCAGGGGAGGCGGGTTGTCGATGAACTTTTCGGATGGTCATCGCGGGGCGGGCGGTCAGTTTTGCGGGGTGTCCGCCGACGATGACCGCTGGTTCCGCGTGTTGCCGCCGGTGTTGGTATGCGCGGTGTTGTGGGGGAGCGCATTTCCCGGGATCAAGTCGGTGTACCGGATCTGGGAAGAGCGCGGGGTGGAGGCGGGGCTGGCGGATTATTGGTGGTTCGCGGGGGTGAGGTTCACGGTGGCGGGTGGCTTGCTGCTGCTGGTGGCGCGCCGGCCGTGGGCGGAGTTCCGGGCGACGCGGAAGCGGAGCTTGGCGGGCTTCGCGCTGACGCAGACCTTCGGGCAGTATTTGTTGTTTTATCTAGGGATCGCGGTGGCGAGCGGGAGTCTGGCGGGGTTGTTGTCGGCGGCGGGGAGCTTCTGGTGGATGATTCTGGCGCCGTTGCTGGCAGGGACGGCGTGGCCGACGCGGGGGCAATGGCTGGCGATCGTGATGGGCGGGGTAGGGGTGACACTGGCTGCCGCAGCGCCGGGCGCGGGGGCCGGTCGGCCGTGGTTGGGGACGGCGTTGTTGGTAGCTTCGACGGGGTTGGGGACGCTGGGGGTGGTGCAGTTCGGGAAGTTGCGGGAGACGATCGGGGCGCGGGCGGCGACGGGGTTTTCGTTGCTGGGCGGCGGGCTGGGGTTGCTGGCAGTGGGGGCGCCGGGATTTTGGCGGGCGGGAGAGTTGATGACGTGGACGGTCGCGGGGCTGACGCTGTGGTTGGCGTTCGTTTCGGCGGCGGCGTTCAGTTTATGGAATCATCTTTCGACCCGGCATCCGGTGCCGCTGCTGGCGGGGTATCGTTTTCTGATTCCGCTGGCGGCGACGGTGGAGTCGATGGCGTTTCTGGGAGAGAGGCCGGGGTGGGGGTTGATCGCGGGCGGAGTGCTGGTGTTGGGTTCGCTGGTGGCGAGCCAGCGATGGGCGCATTGACGGGCGGAGGGGATTTGGTGTTTTTAGCGCATGGCATCCGCAACGCCTGTCGCTCCGTCGGTCCCGCAGGGAGGACGCTTCATCCGGCAGATTCCGCCCACGCCGCTGGTGCCGGTGACGCTCGACGAGGAGTTGGGGGCGGTGTGGTGCAAGCTGGAGTTCATGAATCCCAGCGGTTCGACCAAGGACCGGATCGCGCGGCATATTCTGGAGAAGGCATGGCGGCGCGGGGTGTTGAGGGAAGGGGACCGGGTGGTGGAGGCGTCGAGCGGTTCGACGAGCATCGCGCTGGCGCTGGTTTGCGCGCAGATGGGGCTGCGGTTCACGGCATATATTCCGGCGAGCGCGACGAACGAGCGGGCGCTGATGATCCGGGCATACGGCGGGGAGGTGGTGCGGGTGGAGGGCGGGATGGCGGAGGCGATCGAAGCGGCGGCGGGGGCGGCGGAGCGGGAGAAGGGATTCGCGGTGCGGCAGTTCGAGAATGCGGACAATGCGGAGGCGCACCGGCTTTTCACGGGCCCGGAGGTTTTGGCGCAGTTGGAGTGCGGGTGCGTGGATGCGGTAGTCAGCGGGGTGGGGACGGGCGGGACGCTGCGGGGCTTGTGGGAGGCGTTCGACGATGCGGGCTGCGGGGCGAGGGCGTATGCGGCGATTCCGTGCGAGGGCGGGGCTTTCGGGGAGAATGAGGAGTGTTGCAGTCTGGTCTTCAGCAGGGAGGTGCCAGGGGTGGTGGAGGGTTTGTCGGCGTTGTACGCGGAGTGGAGGCGGGGGCCGCGCGGAGGGGTGGTGGAGGAGTTGCCGGTGCATGAGGAGGAGTGTCTGCGGCTGACCCGGCGGCTTTGGGCGCTGGGATTTCCGGCGGGGCCTTCGTCGGGGTTGAATTATGCCGCGGCGCTGGAGGCGAAGCGGCGGCTGGGAAGGGAGGCGCGGGTGGTCACGGTGTTTCCGGACCGGATGGAGCGGTACTTTTCGCACCGGGTGTTCGAGGGCGTGAGGGAATGATTGGGGCGGGGATGGCGCTCTGACGGGGTTTTCGGCCGCACTCCAAAGCGGCTCCGCCGCGGGCCTCTTTCCTTCGGCCTATCCTGAGATCGTGACTCCTCTCGCGCGCATTTCTCCGATCGCCGCGTCGATGTCGCCGGGGTTCAGGTTCACGCCGCGGCAGGCGGGGAGGTGGAGGGTGGCTGCGAAGCCTTCCGCCAGCGCGTCCAGCGCGGTGAATTTCACGCAGTAGTCGGTGGCGAGGCCGCAGAGGGTGATATGGGTGACATTCCGGTCGCGCAGCCACTCCGCGAGGCCGGTGGGGTGGCGGCGGCCGTTGTCGTGGAAGCCGCTGTAGCTGTCGATTTCCGGGCGGGTGCCTTTCTGGAAAACGCGGGTGATGCGCCGGGTGTCGAGGCCGGGGGCGAAGAGGGCGCCGCCGGTGTTTTGCACGCAGTGGACGGGCCAGAGGGTTTGGGGGAGGCCGTGGAGGTCGATGGTTTCGAAAGGCCGCCTGCCCCGGTGGTTCGCGGCGAAGCTGCCGTGGTCCGGCGGATGCCAGTCCTGAGTGGCAACGATGAGAGGGAAGTTTTCCATGAGGCGGTTGGCGAGCGGGATGACTTCCCCGCCGCCGGGCACGGCCAGCGCGCCGCCGGGAAGGAAGTCGTTCTGAAGATCGACGAGGATGAGGGCGTTCATGTGTGGAGTCTGGTTGCGAAATCGAGGATGGTTTTCCGTGCGTGCAGTTTTTCGAGCCACGGGGCGGGGATCCCGTCCAGGCCATAGCAGGCGCCGCCGATCTGGCCGAAAACCGCGCCGGTGGTGTCGGCGTCCTCGCCGAGGTTCACGGCGAGCAGGGCTCCCTCTTCGAAGGAGCCGGAGCGGTGGAAGGCCCACAGGGCGGCTTCAAGCGAGTGGGCGACGTAACCGCTGCCGCGGATGGCCGGAGGATTTTTTTCTTTGAAGGATCCGGCGGCAATGACGGCGATGGCGGGGTCCATGTCGCGCCATTCCGCGCCGGCGGGGTGGTAGAATGGGGCAAGCGCCTCTTCCTTCGTCGCGCCGTGAATGAGGCCCCAGAGGATGCCGCCGAGGTAGCGGCAGGCATCGAGGCAGGCGGGGGCCTGGTGCGTGCTGCGGGAGCTTTCCGCGGCGTAATGGATGGCGTCGAAGGCGTCCTTGAAATGGATCGGCACGGGGGCCAGGCGCATGATCGAGCCGTTGCCGGCGGAGCGTTCGTCCGTGCTGCCGCTGGCGGCGGTGTCGGTCCGCTGGAAGGAGGCGAGGGCGGAGCGCACCGTGCTGCCGATGTCGAAGCAGCGTCCGGTGGCGCTGAGGTGGCCGTGTCGCCACCAGCGGACGTATCGCTCGGCCTGGTCCTTGAGGTCGAAGCGGCGGCATTCGACCAGGCTTTCGGCGAGGCAGAGGGCCATGGAGGTGTCGTCGGTCCATTGGCCGGGTTTGAGGCGGAAAGGGCCGCCGCCGGTCATGCCGGTGAGCGGTTCGAAGGAGCCGGGGGAGGTGAATTCGAGAGTGGTGCCGAGCGCGTCGCCGATGGCGAGTCCGGCGAAGCAGCCTTGGGCGCGGTGGAGGGTGGTGGTCATGGTGGAGGAAACGAAACGCAGAGGCGAGGAGGTCGCGGAGAGAGCGCCGCCGAGGAGGCAGTTGGAGAGGGCGTTCCGCTTCATCATTTGTCAGGGGAAGCATCGGATTACTTCGATTTTGCCGACGAGGTGACGGTTGAATTCGTCGAGCTCTTCGGCGGGCACCCAAAGTTCCGTGTGTTCGCTGCTTCCGACAGTTTGGACGGGGAACCTTGCGAGGTAGTCGGAATCGACCTCGAAGCGGGTGACGAACCCGGCGCCGGACGCAGGGACGTTCCAATCCCGTGCGATTTGGATCGCATAGGCTTCATTCGTGACCGGATAGAAGATGGGTTGATCGGGCAGGCGGGGCGGGAATGCCGTCCAGCCGGAGTCTTCGATCAGTTTCAATTCCTCGGGGCCGACGGGGCGGCAGAGAGTGGTGGTCATGGATCGAATGAAGTGAGCAGCGCGTCGTAGACATCGAGATCGGCGCGGGAAAAGCAGCAGAATGTTACCTCAATTCCAGCGAGGCGGCTCTGGAGGAAGTCTTTGGCAGTGGCGATGGCTATCCGCGATGCTTCATGGACCGGATAGCCGTAGATTCCGGTGCTTATCGAAGGAAATGCGATGGTCGTCAGCGAATGTTCCACCGCCAGCCGCAGCGAGTTTCGGTAGCAGTTGGCAAGCGATTCGGGCTCTCCCGATGTGCCGCCGCGCCATACCGGACCAACCGTGTGGATCACAAAGCGGGCAGGCAGCCGATAGCCTTTGGTGATCTTCGCTTCACCTGTTTTGCAGCCGCCGAGCAGGCGGCATTCGTGCAGCAATTCAGGTCCGGCGGCGCGGTGGATCGCTCCATCAACTCCCCCGCCGCCGAGCAGGCTGGAGTTTGCCGCGTTGACGATGGCATCCACGGAAAGCGTTGTGATGTCGGCTTGGATCGCGTTCATGGCTTCAGTTCAGGCAGGCGAGGATGGTGGCTAAAATAAGGCGCTTAGCGCGTTTCGCATATCAGGAAGGGGGAAACTCGATAAACTCCGGCGGCACCGCATCGGCCAGCCAGACGCCGTTTTCGGAGCGGAAGAACTCGTGGCCGGCGGCGGACATGGCGGCGGCGCGGATGCGGAGGATGATGGGTTTGCCGCGGCGTTCGCCGACTTTGGAGGCGGTGGCGGCGTCGGGGCTGAGGTGGACGTGATGGCGCCGCCCCTTTTGCAGGCCGTCGCGGCGGATGGAGTCGAGGAATGGGCCGACGGTGCCGTGGTGGAGGAATTCGGGGGGGATTTGAGGAGCGAGGGCGAGATCGACGGACACCGAGTGACCTTGGTTGGCGCGGATGCGGGTGCCGTCGGGGTTGAGGGCGAAGCGTTGCTTGTCGCTGGTCCGGACGATTTCTTCCAGGGTGGCGCGGTCGAGCTTCATGCCGTGCCGGTTCGCGGCTTCGATGAGAGCCTGGCAATCGGTCCAGCCTTGCTCATCGAGGACGATGCCGATGTCCCCGGGTTTGTGACGCAGGACGAGGCTGAGGAATTTGCTGGCGGGTTTGAGGTCCATGGGATTGTGCCGGAGGATTTGTCAGCGGATTTCGGCGAGCATTTTTTCGCGTCGCTCATGCAGGCCGGCTTCGAGGCCGGCGGGATAGGCGTGGGGGTTGTCGAGGCGGAGGATACCGGGGTGGAGGCTTGCGAGGTTCTCCCGGCAGCGGTTGCGGAGGGTCTCGAGAGATTCGGCCGGGGCGAGGCGTCGGCCGTCCATCATGACGGGCTGGAGGAGGTCGAAGAAATCCCTGCCCGCCGGGATGCGTTTGCGCCGGATGGGGTCGGCGGGATCGACGATGGCGGCGGGTCCTTCGAAAGTACGATCTGCGTCGTAGATGGCGTCGCCGATGAAAGAGCCGTTTTCGGTGAAGCGGCGGACTTGCAGGCGGCCGGGGATGGAGCTTTTGGCTCGTTGTTCGCTGAGCTTGATCCGCGGCTGCCAGGAGCCGTCGTCGCGGCGCAGGGCGGAGAGCTTGTAGACGCCGCCGAGGGCGGGCTGGTCTGCGGCGGTGACGAGATTGGTGCCGACTCCCCAGATGTCGATTTTCGCATCCTGGTGGCGCAGGCTTTCGATGAGGTGTTCGTCGAGGTCGTTGCTGGCGACGATCTTCACGTCGGGGAAGCCGGCGGCGTCGAGTTTGGCGCGGGCCTGCTGGCTGAGCCAGGCGAGGTCGCCGGAGTCGAGGCGGATGCCGGCGAGTTCGTGGCCCTGCCCGCGCAGTTTGCGGGCGGTGGCGATGGCCTTTTCGACGCCTGCGAGAGTGTCGTAGGTATCGACGAGCAGGGTGGAGTTATCCGGCATGGCTTCGGCATAGCGGTCGAAGGCTTCCTGCTCGTCGTCGAAGGACATGACCCATGAGTGGGCGTGGGTGCCGCGCACGGGAATGCCGAAGCGCCGGCCGGCGAGGACGTTCGAGGTGCCTTCGCAGCCGCCGATCCAGGCGGCGCGGCTGGCGGAAAGGGCGCCGTCCGGGCCATGGGCGCGGCGGTAGCCGAATTCGATGACCGGCGCGCCGGCGGCGGCGTGGCAGATGCGGGCGGCCTTGGTGGCGATGAGAGTCTGGAAGTTGACAATGTTGAGGAGGGCGGTTTCGACGAGCTGGGCGTGGAGGATTTTTCCCTGCACGCGGAGCAGGGGCTGGTGGGCGAAGGCGGCGGCGCCTTCGGGAATGGCATCAATGTCGAGCGAGAGACGCAGGTCGCCGAGGCAGGCGAGGAAGGCGTCGGGAAAGAGGGGGCGGTCGTTTCGGGTGCGCAGGGAAGCGAGGTAGTCGAGGTCCTCGCGGCGGAAGCGGAAATTTTCCAGCCATTCCAGGGCGGGTTCGAGCCCGGCGGCGACGGCGTAGCCGCCCTGAAAGGGCAGGCGGCGGAAGAAGAGATGGAAGACGCTTTCCCGGTCCGCCATGCCGGCCTGCCAGTAGGCGGCGGCCATGGTGAGTTGGTAGAGGTCGGTTTGGAGAGGGGTGTTCATGGTGCCGGATGATCGGTGGAAGAGAAAGTCAGAGTTCGAAGAGGAAGCCGCGGTTGGTGAGGGTATCGTATTTTTTGCGGTCGAAACGGTGGAGGCGGGCGGGGCGGTGGGAGCCGGTGGCGAATCGGTCGAGGGGGACGAGGAAGTCGAAGGAGAGAAGCTTTTTGCGAAAGTTCCGCTTGTCCAGGGGGCGGCCGAGGATGGCTTCATAGAGGGCCTGGAGCTGGCCGAGGGTGAAGCGCTCCGGGAGGAGCTCGAAGCCGATGGGTTGGTAGCGGATCTTGCCGCGCAGGCGCTGGAGGGCGGCGGCGAGGATGGTTTCGTGGTCGAAGGCGAGGGGGGGGAGATCGCCGGTGGAGAACCAGGAGGCTTCGCTGGCGTCGGTGTCGCCCCTGGCGGGGTGGCGGTCCGGGCGGACGAGAGCGTACCAGGCGACGCTGACCACGCGGCCGCGCGGGTCGCGGCCGGGGGCGCCGAAGGTTTGGAGTTGTTCGAGGAAGATGTCGCGCAGGCCGGTTTCTTCGGCGAGTTCGCGGCGGGCGGCGTCTTCGAGGTCCTCGTCCATGCGGACGAAGCCGCCGGGCAGCGCCCATGCGCCGAGGAAGGGTTCGATGCCGCGGCGGATCAGGAGAATTTGCAGGTCGCGTCCGTCGAAGCCGAAGACGACGCAGTCCACGGTCAGCGCAGGGCGGGGAAATTCGTAGGTGTGGGGCATGGAATGGATGTTCGGGAAGAAATTGTGTAAAAAATACACTAAGTCAAGCGCTGGATCCGAGATGATGCAGGAAATGCGGAATAGGATTCGACCGGCGGCGTATTTTCTGCTAGAGTAGCTTCCGAAAAGCTTATGGATTCCGAATCTTCGCCGCTGCCCCGTCCGACACCGCCGCCGCCCGATCTTACGAGCGGGCCGCCGCCAGCGCCGATTCCTCCGCCGTCTCCGCCCGCGCCGCCACCGGCTGCGACGGAACCGGGCGCCGCCTTGAAGCCGGTGAAGATCGCGAAGGGAAGCGGCGGGGACGAGGATGAGGAGCCGAAGCCCGGCAGCGAGGCGCCCTTCAACAGCCGGGTGATCGGCGGGGCGATCGATTCGTGCGTTTGCCTCGGGATTTATGTGGTTTTCTGGATTCTTCCGGACTTTCTCGGATTCATAGGTTCTCTCGCTTCGACCGCTTATTTCCTGACCCGCGACAGTCTGCCATTTCTGCAAGGGCAGAGCATCGGGAAGAAGGCGATGCGGATCAAGGCGGTCACGCTGGATGGTCAGTCGCTGGCCGGGAACTGGCGGGCGGGGATCGTGCGCAACGTCTTCATGCTGATCTGGCCGGTCGAGTTGTTCATTCTCTGGAGCCGTAACGAGAAGGGCGGGGCGATGCGGCGCCTCGGCGACGATTATGCGAAGACGAAGGTGATCGTGGTGGCCGAGGAGGATGCGTTGCCCGTGCCGGTGGAGAAGGCGGCGGAGGAAGGGTGAGGCTCTTTTGCGCGCCGGTTTCCGGAGTCGTCGCGAGCCGCGGCGGCCACGATTTTATCGCTGGCACTTGGGGCACCAGTAGGTGGAGCGCTGGCCGATAACGGCGTGGCGGATGGGCGAATGACAGGCGCGGCAGGGCTTGCCCTTGCGTTCGTAAACGAAAAGGCGCTGGCGGAAGTAGCCGGGTTCGCCGTCGGAGTGGAGGAAGTCGCGCAGGGTGGTGCCCCCTTGTTCGATGGATTCCGCAAGGACCTGGCGGACGGAAACCGCGAGTTTTTCCAGGCGCGGGGTAGAAATTTTTCCGGCGGGGGCGGCGGGGCGGATGCCGGCGCGGAACAGGGCCTCGCTGGCGTAGATGTTGCCGACGCCGACGACGGTTTTGTTGTCCATGAGAGCCAATTTGACCGCACATTTGCGACCGGCGAAGCGGGCGGCGAGATGGGCGGAGGAGAAGCCGGGGTCGAAGGGTTCGGGGCCGAGGTTGAGGAGCAAGGGGTGGGAGGCGGCGTCTCCACCGGGCAGGTGTAGGAAGATCCCGAAACGGCGAGGGTCGTGAAAGCGGAGCTGCCTGCCGGAGTCGAGGGTGAGGGCGATGTGGTCGTGCTTCTTGAAATCGGCGGCAGGGTCGGCGAGGCGCAGGGAGCCGGACATGCCGAGGTGGACGAGCAGCGAACCGGTATTCTCGAGGTCGAAGATCAGGTACTTCGCCCGCCGTGCCGCGCGGACGAAGCGGTCGCCGCCGGTGTGGTCGAGGGTGTCGGGGACGGGCAGGCGGAGGAGGCGCTGGCGGACGATGACTTCGGCGATGCGGCGACCGCTCAGGTGGGGCTCGACGCCGCGGAGGGTGGTTTCGACTTCGGGGAGTTCGGGCATGGGGAAAGTTGAGAGTCTATGGTCGAGAGTTGGTGGTTTGAGATCAACGATTCAGGTCGTTTCGTCCATCCATCCGCAAGGTGAAGCGTTTCGACAGCTCAAACCCTTCAGGGGTTCCATCGAGCGGCGGCGCGGCCGGCGAGGGTGCCGGTGGCGAAGCAGCCCTGCATGAGGTAGCCGCCGGTGGGCGCTTCCCAGTCGATCATTTCGCCGGCGAGGAAGATACCGGGAATTTTGCGGAGCATCAGATTTTCGTCGAGTTCGTCCCAGCGGACGCCGCCGGCGGAGGAGATGGCTTCGGCGATGGGGCGCGGGCGGGTGAAGGCGATGGGGCAGGCTTTGGCGCGGGCGGCCAGGGCGGAAAGGGGGATGTCGGGCGGCAGACCGTGGCAGAGGATGGCGTGGGCGGCGTCGGAGAGTTTCCAGCGCTGGCGGCAGGCCTGGAGGGGATCGTGGCGGACGGATTCCATCTTGCGCAGCAGGTCGGCGTGGGTGGAGGTGGGCTTGAAGTCGATTTCGATGGAGGGGCGGGGCATGGCGCGGAGGAGGGGGCCGAGCTGGTAGAGCGCGCCGCCTTCCAGGCCGTAGGCGGTGACCATGAGTTCGCCGCGGGCTTCCATGCCGCCGGCGCGGAGGAGGAGGTTTTTGAGCGGGCGACCTTCGGCGGCGGCGAGGATTCCGGCGGGCCAGCAGGTTTCCCAGCCGCAGTTGGCGGGTTGTAGGGGATGGATGCCGATGTTGAGGTTCTTGAGCAGGCGCGTCCAGCCGCCGTCGGAGCCGGTGACGGGCCAGGAGGCTCCTCCGAGGGCGAAGACTGCGGCGTCGGCCTGGAAGGTGCGGGTTTCGCCGTGGTGGTCGAAGGTGAGGGTGTGCGGCACGCCGGGGGTGAGGCCCGTCCAGCGGTGGTTCGTGGAGAAGGTAACGCCGAGTGAACGCAGGCACCCGATCCAGCGGCGGAGCAGGGGGGCGGCTTTCATTTCGAGCGGATAGACGCGACCAGTGCGCTGCCGGAAGGTTTCGATGCCGAGACCGGCGGCCCAGGAGCGGAGGTCGACGGGGGAGAAGGAGGCGAGGGCCCGAGGCCAGAAGTCCGGCGGCTGGCCGGGGCCGCTGTAGCGGGCAACGAAGTCGGCGAAATCCTCGCCGTGGGTGAGATTCAGGCCGCCGCGCCCGGCGACGAGGAATTTGCGGCCCGCGGAGGGTTTCGCCTCGAACAGGGTGACGCGGGCGCCCGCTTCCGCGGCGACTTCAGCCGCCCGCAGGCCGGCCGGTCCACCGCCGATGATCGCCACGTGCATCGCCGCGGAGCTTGGTAGCGCCGGCGGGTTTTGGGAAGCGGGGAGAAAATTACCCTTCGTGGTTGCATGCCGCCTGCTTTGATCCTAGGTCGCCGCGCGTTTTCCAAACATCACCGAACTCCACAAGCCATGCCCGTACTCGTAGGAAAGAAAGCTCCGTCCTTCAAAGCCAAGGCCGTCCTCGGCGAGACCATCATCGAGGATTTTTCGCTCGATCAATATCTCGGTAAGAAATACGTGATCCTTTTCTTTTATCCGAAGGATTTCACGTTCGTCTGCCCCACGGAGCTGCACCGGTTTCAGGAGGAGCTGGGCGAGTTCGAGTCCCGCGACGTCGCGGTGGTCGGTTGCTCGACCGATTCGGAGTTTTCGCACTGGGCCTGGTTGCAGACGCCGAAGGCGAAGGGCGGCATCGCAGGGGTAAAGTATCCTCTCGTCGCCGATGTGAACAAGACGATCGCTTCCGCCTACGATGTCCTCGCCGGCGAGTACGATGTGGACGAGGAGGGCAGTCTCGTCGCCCGCGGCGAAATGGTCGCCTACCGCGGCCTTTTCCTGATCGACAAGAATGGGGTGGTCCGCCACCAGGTCGTCAACGATATGCCGCTGGGGCGCTCGATCCGCGAGGCGCTGCGGGTGGTCGATGCCTTGCAGCATTTCGAACAGCACGGCGAGGTCTGCCCGATGGACTGGAACCGCGGCGACAAGGCGATGACGCCGGATCATGCCGGGGTGAGCGATTATCTCGCGAACTGAGCGGAGACCGATTTTTCCATAGTATGGGGCCGCGGGGAGACCTGCGGCTCTTTTTTTGCGGACGGGCGATCTACGCCAGCGTGAGCGAGACCGGGCAGTGGTCGGAACCGGTGACGTGGGGGAGTATGGCGGCGTCTTTCACGCGGCCGAGGAGGTCCGGGGTGGTGCCGAAGTAGTCGATGCGCCAGCCGACGTTTTTGGCGCGGGCATTCGCGCGGAAGCTCCACCAGGAGTAGGCTCCGGTGCGGTCGGGGTGGAGGTGGCGGAAGGTGTCGTGGAAGCCGCTGTCGAGCAGGCGGGTAAAGCTGGCGCGTTCCTCGTCGGTGAAGCCGGCGTTGCGGCGGTTGTCCTTCGGGCGGGCGAGGTCGATTTCCTGGTGGGCGACATTGAGATCGCCGCAGAAGACGACCGGTTTGCCCGAAGCGCCGAGGGAGAGGAGGTAGAGGCGGAAGGCTTCGTCCCAGTCCATGCGGTAGGGGAGGCGGCGCAGTTCGTTCTGGGAGTTCGGGGTGTAGACGTTGACGAGGTGGAAGTCGGGGAACTCCAGGGTGAGCACTCGGCCCTCCCGGTCGTGATCGTCGATGCCGATGCCTTGGCGGACGTCGAGCGGCTTGTCGCGGGTGAAGACGGCGACACCGGAGTAGCCGGGTTTTTCCGCGGAGTTCCAGAAGGCATGGTAGCCGCCGAATTCGAGCGGCAGTTCGACTTGTTCCGGGCGGGCCTTGATTTCCTGGAGGCAGAGGATTTCGGGGCGCTCGGCGGCGACGAATTCGGGAAGCCCCTTGCCGAGGGTGGCGCGGATGCCGTTGACGTTCCAGGAGACGAGTTTCATGGGACAGGTCCTATGGGGCTCATGGGACCGATAAAGAAAAAAAGGCCGCACCCAACAGGGTGCGGCCTTTTCCCAAAATCCATATCAGCGCTTGGAGAACTGGAAGCGCTTGCGGGCGCCGGGACGGCCTGGCTTTTTGCGCTCCTTCATGCGGGGGTCGCGGCGGAGGAAGCCGTGGGGTTTGATGACCTTGCGGAGTTCGGCGTCGAACAGGGTCAGGGCGCGGGCGACGGCGAGGCGGATCGCGCCGGCCTGGCCATGGGCGCCGCCGCCGGCGGCGGTGATGACGAGATCGAACTTGTTGACCAGATTGCTCTGCTGGAACGGCGCGAGGACGGCGTTCTGCAGGGGCAGGGTCGGAAGGTATTCCTCGAAGGACCGGCCGTTGATGGTGATCCGGCCGCTGCCTTCGGTCATGCGGACGCGGGCGACGGCGGTTTTGCGGCGGCCGGTGGCGCTGAGAGTCTTGGCTTCGCTCATGGTGGGAAAATTCGTTGGAGGCTGCGTCCTCAGGCGACTTCGTAGGCTTGCGGCTGCTGGGCTTCGTGCGGGTGCTCGGCGCCGGCGTAGACCTTCAGTTTGCCGTATTGGCTGCGGCCGAGGCGGGTCTTGGGGATCATGCCCCAGACGGCGCGTTCGACGAGGAGGACGGGGCGGCGCTTGCGCACCATGCGCGGGGTTTCGACTTTCTGCCCGCCGACGTAGCCGGAGAAGCGGGTGTAGATCTTGTCGTTTTCCTTGGTGCCGCTGAGGACGACCTTGTCGGCATTGATGACCACGACGAAGTCGCCGGTGTCGATGTGGGGGGTGAAAATGGCTTTGTGTTTGCCGCGGAGCAGGCGGGCGGCCTCGACGGCGACCTGGCCGAGAACCTTGTTCGCAGCGTCGATCACGTACCATTTGCGCTCGATGTCGGTCGGCTTGGCGGAAAACGTCTTCATGGAATTGGAACGGAATGCCCCTCCGGCGCGGCCCGCGGGCCCGTGGCGGCGGAGGGGCGCGCAAGCTAGGGAGCCGCCCGCGGGGTGTCAATCGGAAATCCGCGGGAGTTCGGGAGGGAGGATCATGGGACGATCTGGATGGTGCCGTTGCCGGAAATGTTGAGGCCTGTCATGCTGGAGAAATCGGGCACCTGCTCTGGAGCAACCGGCTTCTCGACGGGAGGGGATACCCCGGCGCCGAATTCGAGGCTGACCGCGGTATCCTGGCCTACGATGTGGAAAATCAGGGAAGAACCGCTCCGTTTCGCGATCACAGCCGTCGCTTTCATCGGGCGTGCGAGGGGATGGGGAAGCTCGTGTTCGGGCTGATCCGAGGCCCAGGACATTTCCTTCGAAGAAAAGGCCTTCCCGATCTTTCCGTTTTCGATGACGGCGAAGGTTGCATTCCTGCCGGTGTGTTCCCCATTTGCGGATGCGAACTCTCCGAAAAGGCCAATGGTCAGCTTGCCGTCATTTTCGATGGCCCGGATGGCGGCCAGCTTGGCGGGAGGGTCGAACCTGAAAGCGAATTCGTCCGCGCAAGCGCCGGATACCGTGAGCGCCAACAGGAGCGCGATGGATGGGAATTTCATGGCGACGGGCAGAGTAGAGACGTCAAAGATTAGGCCACGGCGGAACGGTTGTCCGCATCCGCTCAGCTTTTGGAGGCATTGACTTCTTATAGTGGTAATCGAAAAGGATACCATAGCCTGGGGAGGATTCGTCCGGAAGGAACATATAGCCATAGTGCTCGTAGAAATTCCGGGCTGTTTTTGTGCTGATAAGACGAATGCTGCGAACGCCCCAATCCCGAACCTGGGACTCCAAAGCCGTCAGGATCGATCTTCCAATTCCAATTCCCTGGTATGAGGGATGCACATAGCAGAGGCCGAGATCGCCGCTTTGGCGAATTGCCCCCACCCCACAAATCACACTATCGCAGTCAGCAACTACCATAAAATTGTCCGGCTCACTCCTCCATGATCGAAATCGTTCTGGCGTTTTGTTGCGCAGCCAACGCTCCAGAGTTGGCTCGTCGTTCTGGTGATCTGCAACACACATTTCCATGATCGAGCGGCGGAGAACTTCTACGGCAGCTTCCGCGTCATCATCCATGGCGGGTCGAACGAAATGTGCGCTCATACATGTGAACCGGAAAAAAGTGATTTCTTTGCTATCCGTCCACGCCAAAATGGGAGATTTGGGGCGGGTTTGCCGGGTGGAGGGATGTTTTTGCATGGCGGCGGTTCCGGGAATGGTTTCATTGGCGTTGTCCATGTCCGGCGAATCTTCCATCCGTTTGCTTTTGTCCGGCGAGCTTTCCTTCGGACCGGGGAAGGCCGAGCTGTTGGAGAAGATCGGGACCACGGGCAGCGTGCAGGCCGCGGCGGCGGAGATGGGGATGTCGTACATGAAGGCCTGGAAGATCGTGAAGGGCCTGAACGAGCGTTTCCGCGAGCCCTTGGTGGCGCTGCATCGCGGGGGGAGGGAGAAGGGCGGCGCGGAATTGACGGATGCGGGACGCGAAGTTCTCGCGCTATACCGGGAAGCGGTGCTCGCCGCCGCCGTTGCCAGCGGCCCGGCTTTGGCGGGAATGAGAAGGCTGCTTACGGGAAATGAGTGATTCTCATGAGCGGGCATTTCGTTATACTTGGAAAAATATAACGGTAGTGCTGTGCTCCTCTCCGCCATGAGAAAGATCGCAGCGTCGCGTGTAGCGCCTTGCCTGTGCGGGGTGGTTGGAAAGCGGACTCCCGCCAGCGGATTCCTGATAGCGGCGGTATGCCTGGCGGTGCTGCCGGGCTGGACGTCCGCGCAGGAGGATGAGGCGCCGGTTGCCGGGCAGGAGCAGGAGGCGCCGGAGGGGCAGCCGCGCTTCCCGACCTCCGACAGCGGCAATGGCGATGTGTTCGAGCTGGGGCGCCTCACCGTCTATGGCAGCCGGGATGGCGGCACGAGCGGCCAGACCCTGTCGCAGAGCGTTGTCACCTCCGAGGAGGTGCGCACGCAGAACCGCAACACGCTGGATGACGCGCTGCGGACGACGCCCGGCGTGCAGGTGTCCAATTTCGGCGGCGCCCGGAACGAGCGCATGGTTTATGTGCGGGGTTTCGACCGCTGGCAGGTGCCCCTTTCTGTCGATGGGGTGCGTATCTACCTGCCGGCCGACAACCGGCTCGACTACGGCCGCTTCCTGACGCCCGACCTCGCCGAGATCCAGATCCACAAGGGCTACGTGTCGGTGCTGAACGGGCCGGGCGGTATGGGCGGCGCGATCAATCTGGTCACCCGCAAGCCCACTCGCGAGCTGGAAGGCGAGTTACGCTCCGGCTTCGAGTTCGGAAATACGGGCGATCTGGCGTCCTACACTCTCTTCGGCTCCGTGGGCACGCGGCAGGAGCTTTTCTATCTGCAGGCCAGCGGCTCGTATCGCGACAGCGACGGCTGGTTTCTTTCGCGCGACTACGATCCGGAGGGCGTGGGACTTGGCGGTCCGGTGCAGGGCAAGGGCCGGCGGGATTTCAGCGAGGCGGAGGACTGGCGCGTCAATCTCAAGGCCGGTCTGACGCCCAACGCCACCGACGAGTACGTGATCAGCCATACGCGGCAGGAGGGGCGCAAATTCGCACCCTATCACGTGAGGCAACCGGTTCGCGGCATCACGCCGATGCCGCTTCCCGCCGGTCTCGCCTACCAGCAGGACTGGACCTGGCCGGAGTGGGACCTCACCAGCACCGCCTTCAACTCGCATACGGCGATCGGCGAGGGTTCCTATGTGAAGACCAGGGTTTACTACAACACGTTCGACAATCTGCTTTCCACCTTCGACGATTCCACCTTCAGCACGCAGACGACGGGCCGGGCCTTCGACAGCCATTACGACGACTATGCCTATGGTTTCAGCATCGAAGGAGGCACGGAGCTGATTCCCATGAACACGCTGAAGGCGGCGGTTCACTACCGGCGCGATGCCCACAAGCGCTGGCAGCACAACTCGCCGGATGCCGTGCCCGCGGACATATCGCCGAGGCAGCGCAGAACGGAGGATACCTGGTCGGTGGCCGCCGAGAACACGTTCCACGCCACGGAGACCCTGGATCTCGTCGCGGGCCTGAGCTACGACTGGTACGAGACACGGCGGGCGGAGTTCTTCAGCGGCGGCGTGCTCGGCGAATATCCGCTCTTCGACAACGACGCCCTGAACTGGCAGGCGGCGGCGATCTGGCGTCCCGCCGGCGATACGGAACTCCATGCAAGCGTCTCCTCCCGCACGCGGTTCCCGAATCTTTTCGAGCGCTACAGCACGCGCTTCGGCAGCGCAGTGCCGAATCCCGGCCTGAAGCCCGAACGCGCGATCAACTATCAGATCGGCGGCACTCAGACTTTCCTCGACGGCGCGGCGAAGCTCGGCGGCGCGGTGTTCTACAGCGATCTCACCGACGCCATCCAGTCGATCCCGCTCGGCGGCGGCATGGTGCAAAACCGGAATGTCGGCGAAGGAAGCAGCTATGGATTCGAGGTCTCCGGCGAATGGGAGGTGCTGCCGGAACTGACGCTGGGCGGCAATTACACCTGGCTCAAGCGAAGCCTCAGCGATCCGCAGCGCCCGGACCTGAAGCCCGTGGGCACGCCCGAGCATCTGGCCTATCTTTATGCCCGCTGGCGTCCGTTCGAGAAGCTCACCATCGAGCCCAGCGCCGAGCTGTCGAGTTCGCGCTGGTCGTCGAACCGGTTCGAGGATGAATTCACCCATGTGCCCGGGTTCGGCCTCGTCAATCTCAGCGTGGAGTACGAGTTCAGCGACCGGGCTTCCGTCTCCGTCGGGGTCCGCAACCTCCTCGACAAGCATTACGAACTGGCGGACGGTTATCCCGAACCGGGGCGCAGTTTCTTTGTCAATTGCCGCTATGAATTTTAAGACGATCCTGATTTTTCTCGTGATGGCTCTGCCTGCCGCGGCGGAGCCGGTGCTGCGCCTGCACGACGGGAAGGAGTGGAGGGATGTGGATGCCGCCGCGTGGGGGAAACTGCCGCGGGCCGAGTTGACGGCGAAGGCGAGGGACGGGAGCGAGCGCCGCTTTGCCGGGGTGTCCATCGCGGAGGTGTTGAGGCTGCTCGGCGCGCCGGAGGGAAGGGCGATCCGCGGGGCGGAGATGAACCGGGCGGTGCTGTTGTCGGCGAAGGACGGCTATCAGGTGGTCTTTTCGCTGGCGGAGCTGGATGGGAGTTTCCGGAAATCGAACGTGATTCTGGCCGACCGGGTCGATGGCAAGGAACTCGACGATTTCGAGGGACCGTTTATGATCGTGGCGGCAGACGATCTTCGCCATTCCCGCTGGATCCGGCAGGTCGAGCGGATCGCGCTGGTCCGCGCCACCCTTCCCGAGCC
The DNA here is from genome assembly GCA_037190465.1 of Haloferula sp. GTDB lineage: Bacteria > Verrucomicrobiota > Verrucomicrobiia > Verrucomicrobiales > Akkermansiaceae > Haloferula. The sequence goes on from JBBCJF010000019.1 coordinate 106,831, forward strand.
ATGAACACCGTCCGCATGTTCCGCGTCTTTGTCGCATTCCTGCTGCTCGCCGTTTGCCCGGCGAAGGGCGGAGAGATCACGGTGGCGGCGGCGTCCGATTTGAAATTCGCGCTGGATGAACTGATCGGGGAATTCCACGAAAAGCATCCGGAGACGAAGGTGAAAGTCAGCTATGGCGCTTCCGGGAATTTCCACGCGCAGATCCGCAACGGAGCACCCTACGACATCTATTTTTCCGCCGATATCGAGTATCCGCGGAAGCTCGCCGAGGCGGGCATGGCGCTGGATGGCGAGGTCTTCCGCTACGCGGTCGGCCGCGTGGTGGTGTGGGTGCCGGAGAAGTCGCCGATCGACGTGGAGAAGCTCGGCATCCGCGCGCTGGAGGCGGAGGCGGCGAAGAGGATCGCCATCGCCAATCCGCGCCACGCGCCCTATGGAGCGGCGGCGGTGGCGGCGATGAAGAAGCTGGGTGTGTATGAGTCGGTCGAGAAGCGATTGGTGCTTGGGGAGAACATCGCGCAGGCGGCGCAGTTCGTGCAGAGCGGTGCGGCGGATATCGGGGTGATCGCGCTTTCGCTGGCCATGGCGCCGCAGATGGAGGGCGGGAAGTACTGGACCGTGCCGCTGGACGCTTATCCTAAGTTGGAGCAAGGGGGGATGATTCTGAAGGCGACGAAGTCGCCGAAGGAGGCGAAGGCGCTGCGGGATTTCGTATTCGGCGAGCACGGCCGCGGGGTGCTGAAACGTTACGGTTTTTCGATGCCGGAGAAGGAGTGAAGGATGGACTGGGAAGCGATCCGGCTCAGTCTGCGCCTTGCCGCCGCAACCACGGCGGTGCTGCTGGCGCTGGGGCTGCCGCTCGGATGGTGGCTGGCAGCAACGCGGCGGCGATGGAAATTTCTGGTCGAGGCGGTGGTGGCGCTGCCGATCGTGCTGCCGCCGACGGTGCTCGGGTTTTATGTCCTGATGGCGATCGGACCGCTGAGTCCGTTCGGGCGGGCGTACGAGGCGCTTTTTGACAGGAGGCTGCCGTTTTCGTTTCAGGGGCTTTTGATCGCTTCGGTATTGTACAGTTTGCCCTTCGCGGTGCAGCCGTTTGCCGCCGGTTTCGCGACGGTGGACCGGCGGATGGTGGAGGCTTCGTGGTGTCTCGGGCGGGGGAGGCTGGCGACGTTTTTCCGCGTGGTGCTGCCGCTGGCCTGGCCGGGGGTGCTGACGGGGATCGTGCTGAGCTTCGCGCATACGGTCGGGGAATTCGGCGTGGTGCTGATGATCGGAGGGAATATACCGGGGGTGACGCGCACGGTTTCGATTTCGATCTACGATGAGGTGCAGGCGCTCAATTACGACGCCGCCAACGAGACAGCGCTGGCGATGCTGATTTTCTCCTTCGTGGTCCTGGCCGTGACGTACGGCGTGAACCGTAGATTCGTGCAGTCATGGTTGAAACCTTGAGCGTCCGTTTCGTGAAACGCTTCCCCGGCGGCGCGGAGATCCGCGGTGCGCTGGAGAAGGAGGGAGGAGCGTCGTCGGTGACGGTGCTTTTCGGTCCTTCCGGCTGTGGGAAGACGACCATGCTGCGTTGCCTGGCGGGTCTGGAGAGGCCGGAGGAGGGGGTCATCCGGTTCGGCGGGGAAACCTGGTTCGATGCGGAGAGGCGGGTGTTCGTTCCGCCGCGGAAGCGGGGAGTGGGGTTGTTGTTTCAGGATTACGCGCTGTTTCCGCATCTGAGCGTCGCGGCGAACGTGGGGTACGGGCTGAAGGGGGTGGCAGCGGACGAGGCCCGGCGGCGGGTGGGGGAGTGGTTGGAACGGTTCGGGCTGTCCGGGATGGGGAGGCGGAAGCCGCATCAGCTTTCCGGCGGGCAGCGGCAGCGGGTGGCGCTGGCGCGGGCGCTGGCCGCGGAGCCGCGGGTTTTATTGCTCGACGAGCCGCTTTCCGCACTGGACCGGGCTTTGCGCGAGGAGCTTCAGGGGGAATTGCGGCGGCATTTGCTGGGGTGCGGGGTGCCGGCGATCGTGGTGACGCATGACCGGGGCGAGGCACTGGCGCTGGGTGACGAACTGGCGGTGATGCAGGCCGGACGCATGCTCCAATATGGCGAGATGTCCGGGGTGTTCCGCCGGCCGGTTTCCCCTGAAGTCGCGGAGATTGTCGGAATGGACAACATCCTGCCCGGCCGTGTGGTGGGGCGCGAGGGCGAGGAGGCGATCGTGGAGTGCGGAAAGATTCGTTTGCGCGCGACGTGTGCGGCGGAGGGCAAGGTGTGGGTTTGTTTCCGGGGGGAGGATGTCGTTTTCGGCGATACCGGAGGGCATGCTTTTCCGGCCCGCGTAGTTTCGGTCCAGGCGGGGATTCCCCTAGCACGGGTGGAATTGGACGCGGGGATTCTCCTCATCGCCCGCCCTTCGGGGAAACGACTTCCGGATGGGGGCGAAACGATGCTGGCCGTGCCGCCGGATGCGGTGCATGTGATGGCGAGGTAGCCGGAGGAGAAGCTACCGCTGGAATCCATCCAGAAGCTTCGCCACATGCTTGGCGAGAAGATCGGCTTCCAGATTCACCCGGGCGCCGGCTTTCAGCCACGGCAGATGCGTGGCTTGATAGGTATGCGGGGTGATCCAGAAGCGGGCGCGCTCCGGTTCCAGTTCCGCGATGGTCAGAGAAATGCCGTCCACGCACAAGGAGCCCTTGTCGATGCACAGCCGGGAGATTCCGGGCGGCAGGGAGATGTCGAAAACATGATCCTGACCGCGGGCTTCCAGCGCGAGCACGGTGCCGGTGGCATCGACGTGGCCCTGGACAAAATGCCCGCCGAAACGGTCGCCGGCGCGCAGGGCGCGCTCGAGATTCACCACCGATCCGGTTTCGAGGTCGCCGAGGGAAGTCACCGCCAGGGTTTGTTCCAGCAAATCGAAGACCGCGCCTTCCGCATCCAATCCCGCGACGGTGAGGCAGCAGCCGTTCACGGCGACGGATTCACCCATGGCCAGTTCCGCGGCGAAGGGGATCGCCAGCGAAAGCCGGGCCTGGCCGCCGAGGCGTCCCAGAGAACGCACGCGGCCGGTGGTTTCGACGAGTCCGGTGAACATGGGTTATGGGTTATCGGGGGCACTCGTTTCGGCGGCGGGGATCTTGTCGCTTTCCAGGGCGAACATTTCGTCGATGCCCTTGTCGGGGAAGAACATCATGCAGCAGGCGACGATGAGGGTGGGAACAAGCGCGCCGGCGGCCAGTTTCGCGGGGGAGACGCCGTCGCCGAAAAAACGGCTGAGCAAGGCCTGGCCGGCGGGGTTCGGCGCGTTGGCGATGACGGTGAGACCGCCGCCGGTCACGGCGCCGGCGAGCACGACGTATTTCAGCGAGGGAGCCAGACCGTCCACCTGGCTGGCGAGATAGGTGATGGCCGCGTTGTCGTTGAAGGAGGTGAGGATGGTCGCACCGATGAAAAGCGGCCACTCGGTGAGGCTGGAGATGATCGGCGCGAGCCACCAGCCCTGCAGGCCGCCGTGGACGACGAGGCCGGCGAGGAAGAAGCCGACGAGGATCGGGCCGCGCAATTGGATCGCGTGCTGGTGGTGGGCGGTGGCCTGTGAGAAGGCGAGGAAGAAGAGGAAGCCGCCGATGAAGAGCGGCGGGTAGTGCGAGAAGAACACGGTCCAGGCCATGAAGGCGAGATGGGTCACGGTGACGAAGAGCGGAACCGGCCGCTCCACGTCTTTGACATCGCCGATGCCGTCGCCGTCGCTGTCCCCGGCGCGCGCGGCCAGTTCGGCGAATTCCCTGCGGAAGCAGAAATAGTAGAGCAGGGACGAGGCGACGATAGCGATCGCGGCCTTGTCGCCGTAGTGGAGCAGCATTTCCATCGTCGTGAGACCCCACTTCTGGGCAACCATGAGCACGGGGGGGGCGGCGAAATTCGTCAGCACGCCGCCGACCGAGATGTTGACGAAAAGCAGCCCCAGCGTGGCGTAGGAGAGGGCAGGGGAGGGTTTCAGCTTGTAGAATTTCTTCGCCAGCAGCATCGCGGCGATGGTCATGGCGCCCGGCTCGGTGATGAAGGAGCCGAGCAGCGGTCCGACGATGAGGATGGCGAGCCACCAGGCCGCCGGGGTTTCCCTGCCGAAGCGGGCGAAGAAGCTCAGGCAGCTTTCCGCGAAGCGCAGCACCGGGCGGGTCGAGGCGAGCGCCATGATGACGACGACGAAGAGCGGCTCGGTGAAATTCACACCCGTCATCATGTAGCTCTTCACGGTATCGAGGTCGTAAAAGGAGAACATCGCCGCGAGCAGCACGACCACCCAGATGCCGAAGATGGCTTCGACTTCGCCGAAGAAGTGGAGGATCGTCGCCTTGAAGCTCACCATGTCGCGCGCGTACGCCGGCTCTCCGCGCGCTGCATGTTCCCGGCGGATGTTCGCGTCGTGCTCGTGCTGGATCCTGTGGGCGAGCCTGGTGATGGGGACGGCGGCGAAGGTGTGGAGAATGGCCAGCAGGAAGATGATGGTGGCGACCAGCAGGAAGGGTTGCTCCTTCGCACGGAAGGCGAGCTTCTGGCCGATCGTTTCGATGCCCTGTTCCTGCTCCAGGGCGGGGAATTGCGCCATTTCCATGACGAATTCGGGGACCTTGTGTTCACTCGCGGCATGGAGGCCGGAGGCAATGAGCAGAAGAAAGAGGAGGCTCAGGAACGGCAGAAGGCGCTTCATGGCGGAGCGGGAAACGGCGGCGAGTTTGCCTGCCGGATGCACCGGAGCAAGGGAAACCGAGTGGATTGCATGCCGGGCGGGGAGCGGCTAGCGTCCCGCGCATGCGCTGGTTTCGTTTGCTTTGTGTGCTTCCGCTCGTTCCAGGTCTCGTCGGCTGCGGCGCGCTGAAGGATGACAAGAAAGCCGCGACCGAGCCGAATCCCTTCGGCCCCACGGGCATCCCGCCCGGGTTGCGCGGCGGAGGGGAGCAGGGCACGCCCGTGGCTCCCGGCGGGAACGCCGCCGTGCTCGAACGGCATGTCAACCCGGAGGATATCGTATGGACGGATGCCGACGACCCCGATGCCGAGATTCCCGACCTTTCCGGGCTGTTGCAGGAGGCGACGAAGGACGGTGTTTGGGCGGAGAGCGAAACCTCCGTGCGTCGAGAATCGAAGAAAACCGGCAAGCCGCTGCTTATCTGGTTCACCGACGGCGCCCGCAGCGTCGAATGCAAGAACCTCGACGCGGAGCTTTTTATCCGCGACGATTTCGAGAAATGGGCGGACGCGAACGTGATCCGCCTGCGGGTGGACCAGAACGTGGGCGGCGTCGGCAGCATCATCAAGGGAGAGCCCGCGGAGAAGAGGGAATACGTGCGGAAACTGAAGGAGCGCTACAAGGTCAGGGGATACCCGAGCCTTCTCATGGTGGCCCCCTCAGGCGAGGTAGTAGGCCGCTACAAGGGGTATCGGAAAGGGAGGTCGGAATTTCTCTGGGGCCAGCTCAAGCAGTCGGCCGGCGTCGCCGCCGATAATCACAAGCGCTGGGTCGCCTCGCTTGAAAAGAAAGGCTACCGCGAATGGAGCGACGGTAAAGGCCGCTCGATCTTCGCACGGCTCGTTTCCTACCGGGACGGTGAACTTTTTCTTGTGGAGCCCGATGGTCAGCGCTTCCGCACGCATGAGAAGAGGCTCTCCGCCGGAGATCAGGAATGGATCCGGCAGGAGAAGGAGAAACGGGGGATGCAGTGAAGTGCCAGGTGATCAGTGAAAGACGGTTTGGTTCGGCACGGCAGAGGTAGGGCGGGCAGTCTGGTCCGAACTCGGAGAGCGGTGGTAGGGAGGGAAATGGTCCGAATGGAAAGGGCTGTTCTACCGATCACCGATCACTCGGCACTTTTCCCTCCCCGCCATTGACGCCGCGGGAATCCCGCCGGAATACTCCGCCGCCCCGCATCGAACGAACGCACCATGGAAAACGTCATCATTATCGGCACCGGCTGCGCCGGCTACACCGCGGCGATCTATACCGGCCGCGCGAATCTGTCGCCGCTCGTGCTTTCGGGCACCCAGCCCGGCGGCCAGCTCACGACCACCACCGAGGTGGAGAATTTCCCCGGCTTTCCGGACGGGGTCATGGGACCGGAGCTGATGATGAACATGCAGCGGCAGGCGGAGAAGTTCGGCGCACGCATCGAGTACGCCAATGTGGAGTCGGTCGAGAAACGAGATGACGGGAACTTTCTGGTGAAAACCTCTTCCGGCGAGCATGAGGCGAAGACAGTCATCATCGCCACCGGGGCCGCGCCCAAGCACCTCGGTCTGCCGAACGAGACGCAGCTTATCGGCCGCGGCCTTACTTCCTGCGCCACCTGCGACGGCGCCTTTTACCGCGACGTGCCGGTGGCGGTGATCGGCGGCGGGGACAGTGCGTGCGAGGAGGCCACCTTTCTCACGCGCTTCGCCAGCAAGGTCTACCTGATCCACCGCCGCGACGAGCTCCGCGCCTCGAAGATCATGGCCGACCGCGCCCTGGCCAACGAAAAGATCGAGCCGGTCTGGAACACGACCGTCACCGAATATTTGACCGACGAGGCGGGGGAAATGCGTGCGGTGAAATTGAAGAACCTCGTCACAGGCGAGGAGAGCGAACTGGAGCTCAAGTGCGTCTTCGTCGCCATCGGCCACGTGCCGAACAGCGCCTTCCTCGGCGATCTCGTGGACCAGGACGGGAACGGATACATTCTCCAGCAGAACGGCCGCACCGCTACCAAGACGCCGGGGCTTTTCGCCGCGGGGGATGTGGCGGATCACTACTATCGCCAGGCGGTCACCGCCGCCGGTCAGGGCTGCGCCGCGGCGTTGGAGGCGGAACGGTATCTTGCGGATAAGGAGGGGTGAGAATCTGTTTCGGATCTCTCTTTTCTGGCGGAGTCTGGGAGCGCGGAGCCCCAGCTCCGCAGAAGTGCGGGGGCAGCCCGGTGTGGCAATGCGGGCTTGCACGAGCAGCGAGGGATTG
>JBBCJF010000020.1:0-222304 GCA_037190465.1 Haloferula sp.
GGCGTCTCCTGCCTTCTCATCTAATCTCCCCGGCCTGTCGTAGCCGGATCGGCGGCAATGTTGCGGCCATTGCCTGCCGCTTTGCGCTTTGATGGGTTATTCAGACCCCGTCCGCCGGAGCGGACATGGCGACCTAACGAATTGCCAGGTGCTCTGTCGAGAAAATTCCTCCCGGTATTCACATATAACTTGATCCCGGCGTCGCCCCCGCTTCGCAGGATTGCTCCGGGCCTTCATCTCGCCGCTGTTGGGGGCGGAGAGCAGGAAACCTCCATCCGTTTCATTCAACAGATTCTCATGAAAGATCGAGCGGCACGGTCATTTCCACGACGGTGCCTTTCCCTGGAGTACCGCGATGGATGCAGGAGCCGCCGATCTGGCCGAGGCGCTTGCGGAGATTGTCCAGGCCGTCGCCTTCGCCCCGCCCTGCATCGTCGAGGCCGCGGCCGTCATCCTCGACGAGCAGGCGGAGCCCGCGGGGCTCGAGGGCGAGGCGCAGGCGGATGGAAGTGGCTCCGGCGTGCTTCACGATGTTATGGAGAACTTCCTTGGTGGCCAGATAGAGGTGGTGGCGGACGGTGGCAGTCAGAACCATGTCGGGAAGCTCCCCGGGAATGTCCAGGCGCCCCTTGAGACCGGCGCTGCGGGCGTAGTTCTGGACGAAGGTGCCGAGAAAGGCGGCGAAGCGCTCGAGCGTGTCCTGCGCGGGGTTCACGGCCCAGACGATTTCGTCGAGCGAACGGGTCACCTCCTTGGCGGTGGTGAAAATTTCGTTGATGTGGCTGCGGGCGAGTTCGGGATCGGCGGAAAGATCGCTGTCGGCGAGCTCGCTCAAGAGGGCGACCTGGGTAAGGCTGGCGCCGACATCGTCATGGAGGTCGCGGGCGATGCGGGCGCGCTCGTCCTGGATGGCCTGCTCGCGTTTCAGGCGTTCGATTTTCCGCTGCGCGAGCATGCGTTCGCGCCGGCGGGCGAGAGCGGCGGCCAGACCGAGGGCGGAAAGCCCCGCGGCGATCTTGAACCAGAGCGTCTGCCAGAAGTGCGGCGCGATCCCGATGTCGAGCACGGCGGGCTGCGGCGTCCACAGGCCGTTGCCGGTCGAGCCCGCGAGTTCGAAGCGGTAGTCGCCGGGCGCGAGGTTGCGGTACTCGACCCGCCGCTCCGTGCCCGGCGGCCCCCATTCCTTTTCGAGACCGTCGAGACGGTTGCGGAAACTCAGCCGTGACGGGGCGGTGAAATGCAGGCCGGTGAACTCGATCTCCAGGCGTTCGAGGCCGGGCGGCAGCTTGAGCTTCCCCTCCACCGGCACGACTTCCCGGCCATTCGCCCGGACGCGTTCGATGAAAACCGGCGGCGTCGTTTCATCCGGCCGGAACTCCTCCGGCCTCAGCATGGCGAAGCCGTGGTTGGTGGCGAAGGCCATGCGCCCGTCGCTCATCTTCACCGGCGGGACGATGGTGCATTCCTCGGAGACCAGACCGTCGGCGCGATTGACGATGAGCGGATGCAGGGCGCCCGGATGGCCTTCCTTCAGCCGGGCAACCTCGTCTTTCGCGATCACGGCGATGCCCCGGTTGGTGCCGACCCACAGCCGACCTTCCCTGTCTTCGGCGACCTGCGAGACGATGTCGTCCGGCAGTCCGTCCGCCGTGGTCACGGTGAGAAAGCCCCTGCCCCGCCACAGCGACAGCCCGCCTCCGGCCGTACCGACCCAGACCGAGCCGTCGTCCCCGGCATCGACGGAGCGGATCACCTCGCTGCCGAGTCCGTCCGCCGTGCCGAAGCGCTGCGATTTCCCATCTTTCCACCGGTAGAGCCCGTTGCCACGGGTGCCGATCCACAAGGCTCCGTCGGCGGCGAGTGCCAAGCCCTTGATGGGAACCGAGCCGCTGCCGCCGTAGTCGATCCGGACCGGCCTGCCCCCATGCGGCAGATGATAGAGCGCGCCGTCGCCTCGGCCGGCCCACAGACCGCCTTCGCCATCCTCGCAGAGATCCCAGATATTGCCGCCCAACGGATTCGCCGGAGGAGTCCGCTGCACGTCCGCGAAACGGTGCAGCCCTCTTCCCGAGCCCGTCCACACCGCTCCCGACCGATCGCGCAGGAGGACATTGACGAAAAGCCCCTGGTTCATCCCCCGCATCCCTTCCACCGCTTCCGTAAGGCCGCTCCTCCAGCGGAAAAATCCGTGCCCCTGGGTGCCGGTCAGGAACTCTCCCGGGGCGGTCTCCACGAGTCCGCCGATGAAATTCGCGCCGCGGTTCGCCGCAGGGCCGTCGAGCGTCGCGAGTTCGATCCGGCGCGGCACCAGCAGGTAGAGGCCGCTGGTGGACGAGCCCATCCACAACAGGCCGTCGGGCGTCGCATGGACCACCTCGGCCAGATCGAGAAACCTCTCTCCTTCGACGCGCGGCTCGATGAATTTCCCGTCGCGGAATCCGAGAATGCCCTCCCGGATAAAGGCCATCCACAGAGTGCCGTCCGGTGCCGCGGTCATCGAGTTCACCCAGCTCTTCATCGCCGGCGGCAGGGACCACGACCGCCAGGCGCCGCCGTCGCGCTGCCACAGGCGGCGCTCGGCGTCGGCGATCCACAGCCGCCCCCCGGCGTCCTCGGCGAACACATTGACAGTCCGCGGCCCCCCGCCGGAGCCCTCTTCCCACTTTCCGTCCCGCCAGCGGGCCATTCCGCGGCTGCCGTAGCCGGCCCAGATCGTTCCCTCGCGGTCGCGGAAGACCAGCCGGGATGCCTGCCGTTTTCCCGGCCCCGGCACGAAGCGCCCGCCCTCCAGCCGGAAGGCGCCCGCCGCCCAGATATCCCCGTTCATGTCCTGTGCCAGCTCGGGACTGGCCGCTCCGGGCAATCCCTCCACCCGCGGATAACTTTTCCCGATCCGCCCCTCTCTCATGACACTCACCCCGCCGTCGAGGGTGCCGATCCACAACGCGCCGTCGTCCGCTTCCATCAGCGAGAGCACGGTCACGGCGCCGAGCCCGTCGCGCAGACCGTAGTTCTTGAACGCGTTGCCATCGAAACGCGCCAGCCCCGCATCGGTGGCCAGCCACAGAAAGCCGTCGCGGGTCTGCAGGATCGTCCGGATGCGGTCCTGCGGCAGCCCGTCGCCGCTGTTCCAGTTGCGGTGCAGCATTTCCACTGGCTCCACCTGAGCCGCCACGGCCGCGGCCAGGCAAATCCATGCGCGGATCCAGCGGGCGATCATCGCCGCAGCATGCCCTTTTGCGCCGCCGGGACAAGCGCCGCCCTGTCGGCATTTTTGCCGACTACCGGCACCCGGCCCGCCTGCAACAATGCTCACGATATCGGATAAAAAACATCTCCAATTCCCTTTCCAAGCCCCCATTCCCACGGGTGGTCCCTGAAGACTTTTCACCGCGTCAACGCCTCCGGAACCCTGACCACTAAATCGTTTCATCTCCATGAAAGCGCCATCCATTCATCCCTCGGCCGCCGGCCTTATGCTTGCCGGAAGTTTGCTCGCCGGCGCGCACGCCAATCCCGTCCTGTGGAGTCCCGCAGGCGGTGGCTCCTGGAATGTCGCGGACCATTGGAACCCCGCCGGCGTGCCGGGTGCCGGCGACGACATCGCCATCGCGATCACCGAAGCGGGCACCATCACTCTCGACGCCGACCAGACCGGCTCCACCCTGCTTCTCGACAACACCGCCGCCCTGACGATCACGGGAGGCGGCGCCAATCGCACCCTGATTCTCGGCGGCGGCGCCACCGCCACCCACAGCGGCGCGGTGAATATCGGCTCCTCCACCGCGGGTCAGAACGTCAGCATCACCGCCGACACCTTGACCAAGACGGGCAGCGGCGAATTGCAATTCTGGAACGCCAGCACCATCGGCAACGTTTCACTTGAGAGAGGAAACACCCTTGTCCGCCAGCCCACATCCCTCGGCGCCGGCGACTCCGGCGTCATCACCCTCGGAGCCCCTTCGGGAAGCAACCCCGCCATCCTGCGCATCGGCAGCGGCAACAACTTCGCCAAGCCGATCGTCCTCCAGTCCGGCGGCACCGGCATCCTCCGCATCGACACCATCGGAGCTTCCTCCGGCGCGATTTTTTCCGGCGGCATCACCGGCGACAATAACATCCAACTCACCAACACCAACAACGGCACGATCACCTTCAGCACCAACCCGATCAACCCGTCCGGCAACGTCACCCTGGCCAACATCGGCACCACCGGCGCCGCCGGCAGCGTCACCGTCTCGACCGTGATCGGGGAAAACGTCGGCTCCGTCACCGTCTCGCGCGATTCCGGGACGAATCCCGGCTCCTTCGTCAGTCTTTCCAACACCAGCGCCGGCAACGCCTGGACCGGCGACACCACGGTCAACACCGGCGCCACCCTCCGCCTCGCCACCGGCAACGTCATCCCCGACGGGCCGGACAAGGGCGACGTGATCGTCGATGGCACGCTCGACCTCCGCGCCGGCTCCGAGACGATCAACGGGCTCTCCGGCACCGGCACCGTCACCCGCGGCCAGGCAGGCGGCTCCACGCTGATCGTCGGCGCCAATGACACGACAAGCACCTTCTCCGGTCTCATCCAGAACGGCACCGGCACGGTGACTCTGGCCAAGACCGGCGCCGGCACGCTCACCCTCGATACCGGCAACACCCACAGCGGGGGAACCCAGGTCCGCGCGGGCCTCCTGCTCATCACCCACGGCAACGCTCTCGGCAGCGGTGCCGGAAGCGTCGGCTCCGCCGCCGCGGCAAGCCTGCTCACCGGCGGGCCGGTCACCATCCCCAACTCGATCCAAGTGAACGCCGATCCGGGCGAAGGCGTCAACGTCATCGGCGGCAGCACCGACAACACTTCGACCTTCTCCGGCCCCATTCAGCTCGCCGGAGACGCAACCATCTCGCAGGCCGCCACCACCGGCGCCAACGCCCTCCATCTCACCGGCGGCATCGTCTCCAACAGCGCCCAGGACCAGACCCTCACCTTCGCCGGCCCGGGCAGGATCCGTGTCGACACCCATCCCATCGCCGACGGCCCCGATGGCGCCCTCGCCGTCCGGATCGCCGACGGCGAGATCATCTTCGCCGCGCCCAATGCCTACACCGGAACCACCACGCTGGAAGGCGGTTCGCTCACCCTCACCCAGCCCGCATTCCACGATGCATCCACTGTCGAGATTTCCTCCGGCGCGACCCTCGTGCTCGACTTCGCAGGCACCGACACCATCGGCAGACTGACCCTCGACGGCATCGTGCAGGACGGCGGCACCTGGGGCGCTCCAGGCTCCGGCGCCGACCATGTGAGCGATCGTATTTCCGGCGGCGGCATCCTGCTCGTCTCCCAGGCCGATTTCCTCTGGACCGGCGGCGCGGGCAACGGCAACTGGTCCAACGGCGGCAACTGGGATGTCAACTCCCCGCCCGGCCCGGACACCCGGCTCCGCTTCGGCAACAGCGCCGTGACCTCGCTCTCCAACAACCTCCCCGCCGGCACCCCCTTCACCCATATCCGCTTCGAACCGGATGCGCCGTCCTTCACCATTGGCGGCAACCCCATCGTCCTCACGAACCGGCTCGAGAATGCCTCAGGCGCCTTCCAGGTCCTCAACCTCTCCATCGAACTCGGCGGCGACGTCGTCATCGACTCCAGCACGAACCTGATCGAGCTGGGAGGCGACATCAGCGGAGGCTTCGGCATCGTCAAAACCGGAACCGACGAAGCGATTCTCTCCGGTGCCAACACCTACACCGGCACCACCACCATCGCCGGCGGCGGGCTCACCATCGGCGGACAGGATTCGCTTCCCGCCGGAACCACGCTCGCCTTCACGAATACGAATGTTCCGGTCTTTCTCGACATCGCAGGCATCGATCAAAGCCTGGCCGGCATCACCTTCGGCACCCAGACCTCGGCGGGCGCGTCCATTACCCTCTACGGCAGCTTCGATTCGTCTCTGACCACATCTCCGGCAAATCTGACTTTCGCTCCCGCCGCCGCTCCCGCCGCAGCCGGCCTCTCGGTGTCGATGGGCTCACTGGGCGGATTCACCTATGACAACCCCGCCGGCACCTTCTCGCTGCAGGCGGGAGCCGCCACCGGCACCGGCATCACCACCGTCGTCCTGGCCGGAGAAACCAACTCGATCACCGCCGCGAATCTGAATCTCGCCGCCGTCAACGCGGCCTCCGGCAACCGTTCGGTACTTCATCTCGGCCTGAACAACAAAATTCACGCCAACAATCTCAACCTCGCCGCCGGCTCCGGGCGAGCCTCCGCCGTTCTCGAATTCTCCCCGGGCCTCGCCCCGGGCGGCACCCTGGAAATCCGCAACACCGCCGGCTCCGGCGCGGCCAACGTCGTCATCGGCCGGAATTCCTCCTTCGGCACCGACACCACGACATACGCCTCGGTCCTCGACACCACCGGCAACGAAGCCGTGCTCGACGCTCTGGTCGGCACCCTGCTCATCGGCAATGCCCAATGCGACGGCACCGGCGCCAGCCGCCGGGTCCACAGCAACGGCACCTTCCGCATGGGAGCGGGTTCCCTCACCGCCAGTTCCGCCGACATCGGCGTGATCGGCGGCATCACCCCGACCGGCCCCAACACCTTCACCGCCACCGGCCTGCTCGACCTCACCGGCCCCGGCACCGCCGGCATCGCCACCATCACCCTTGCCCAAAACAACCTGCCCCTGCTGAACGGGACCACCCATCTGGACGGACAAATCTCCATCGGCGGCGGTGCGCGGCTCAATGCCGCCACCATCCGGCAGGGCGCCGTGGTCTTCAATGAAACCTCCCGCACGGCGAGAATCAACTGGGACGACGGCACCATCGGCAACCTCCCCGGAGAGGACCTCTCGATCAGCGGGGTGGAAATCGTTCTCGGCGGCACCGGCACCCACACCTTCGACATCGCCGCCGGCCGGACCGCAACCGTATCCTCGGCCATCGGCAGCGCCGCCCCCGGCGCCGCCCTGACCAAGACCGGCGAAGGCACCCTGATTCTCAGCGGCGCCAACACCTACGCCGGCGACACCGTGATCGCCGCCGGCATCCTCGAAACCACCACGGGATACCTCGATGATGCCTCGAAAGTCGAGATCTCCACGGGCGGCAAGCTCCACCTGAACTTCTCCGGCACCGATGCCGTGGCCTCCCTCACCTTCGACGACGTCCCGCAGGAAATCGGCACCTACGGTGCCACCGGCTCGGGAGCCGCATTCATCGACGACACCCGCTTCTCCGGCGCCGGCGTGCTTCGGGTCACCGGCGCCTCGGGCGATCCCTTCGAAGACTGGATCGATTCCTTCACCTTCGCTCCCGGCGCGGACACCAGCCGCGGCGGCGATCCCGACGGCGACGGTCTGACCAACGAGCAGGAATTCGCCTTCGACGGCGATCCCACCAGCGGCGCCGCCAGCGGCAAGATCGCCTCTGCCCTTCACGAAGGCCATCTCACCCTGACCCTGCCTGTGCGCGCCGGGGCTTCCTTCACCGGCGACGGCCCGCTGATCTCCGATCCCATCGACGGCCTCGTCTATCGCATCGACGGCAGCGGCGACCTCTCCACCTTCACCGCCGGCGTCGGGGAAATCCCCGCCCTGTCCGCCGGTCTGCCCGCCCTTTCCTCGGAAGATTGGACCTACCGAAGCTTCCGCCTCACCGCTCCCATCAACTCCACGTCCAAGGGCTTCCTGCGCGCCGGCCTTTCCTCCGAAGAACCCTGATTTCCGAACCTCAATCTCATGCCGATACCATGAAACGAAAATACCCGCTCCTCTTCGCCTTCCTTGCTTCCTCCCCCCTTCACGCCCAATTCACATGGGATATCGATGGCACCGGTGCGTGGGACAATGCCGCAAACTGGAACGGCGGCGTTCCCACCGGCGAGAACCCCCTCATTACCATCAACCGCACGGCCGCCACGACCCTCCAGTTGCCGGCCGCGGACGTGGCGCTGACGGATGCGACGATGAACATCACCGCCAACACCGCGGGCGGCGCCGTGAACTTTACCCGTCTCGGCTCGGGTGACCGCCTCCTGAATCTCGGCTCCGGCGGCACGCTGGCGGTGGACAACAGCGCTAACGTTACATTTGGCGTCAACACCAATGGCGAGCGGGTCAATGTCGCCGCCGACACCCTGATCAAGACCGGCACCGGGGAATTGGGATTCCACGGCACCGCCAACAACATCACCACCGTTTACCACCGGGGAGGGAGCCTCTGGGCTCGCGGCACCAACGCTTTCGGCGCCACCGGCACCATTTTCCTGGGAGACGATTCGGGAAGCACCTCTGCCATCCTGCGCATCGCCACCAGTATCTCCAAAGCGGTCGAACTTGTGGAAGGCACCACCGGCACCCTGCGAATCGACACCCTCGGAGCCGCGAGCGCCACTTTCACCGGCGGCGTCACCGGTACGAACAACCTCCAGTTCACCACCACCAACGCCGGCACCCTCAATGTGAACACCGGAGCGGTCAACCACAGCGGCAATCTGACCCTCTCCAACATCGGCACCACCGGTAACGGCACCCTGAACGTCAACGCCGCGATCGGCTCGAACGTCGGCGCCGTCACCGTTACCCGCGACGCCGCGGTAGGTTCGGGTTCGGCGGTCGTCCTTGCCAACACCGGCAACGCCTGGACCGGAGACACCGCCATCAACTCCGGAGCCACCCTTCGCCTCACTGCCAATCAGGTCATTCCCGACGGCGCGGACAAGGGCAATCTGATCGTCAACGGCACGCTCGACCTGCGCGCCAACGAAACGATCAACGGCCTCTCCGGCGCCGGCGTCATCACCCGCGGCGCTGCCGGCACATCCACCCTCACCGTCGGCGGCAACAATGTATCGAGCACCTTCTCCGGCCTCATCCAGAACGGTTCCGGCACGGTCGCTCTCGCCAAGACCGGCACCGGCACCCTCGCCCTGAACACCGCCAACACCTACACCGGCGGCACCACCATCGGCAGCAACGCCGGAGTCGTGGAAATCTCCCACGGTTCCGCCCTCGGCACCGGCACCGTCGCCATCACCAAAAGCACCACCAACGACGGCGCTCTCCACCTGACCAACGACATCGCCGTCGCCAACAACTTCACCTTCTCCTCAGCCACCGGCTTCAGCGGCGGCGGTTCCGCCCACATCCGCAACATCTCCGGCGAAAACACCCTCACCGGCAATCTCACCCTCACCGCCACCGGCGGCAACGGCATCAACATCCAGTCCGATGCCGGGCTGCTCACCCTCGCCGGCACCATCACCAGTACCGTCGCCGAT
Organism: Haloferula sp.; assembly: GCA_037190465.1. GTDB lineage: Bacteria > Verrucomicrobiota > Verrucomicrobiia > Verrucomicrobiales > Akkermansiaceae > Haloferula. The sequence continues at coordinate 9,290 of JBBCJF010000020.1, forward strand.
AACACCCGCCAGCTCGGCCTCTCCGGCGCGGGCGACGGCGAAATCACCGGCGACATCGTGAACACCGGCGCGAACGCCTTCTCCGTCATCAAATCCGGCGGCGGCTCCTGGACGATTTCCGGCGCCACCAACACCTACACCGGCGCCACCAGCATCAACGACGGCACCCTGCGCGTGAACGCCACCCTTGCCGGCACCTCCGGCGTCACCATCGCCGCCGGCGCCACCCTCGAAGGCAACGGCCTCATCGCCACCGGCGCCGTGGCCTTCTCCGGAGCCGGCTTCATCAGCCCCGGCAATTCCATCGGCGCCCTCGGCCTGAATGCCGCCGACCTCGGCGGCGGCACCCTGCTCGTCGAATACGGCGCCGGCGCCATCGACCTGCTCGAAGTCGCAGGCCTGCTCGAAGTCGCCGGGGCCGCCGTCAACTTCAGCGAAATCTCCGGCGCGCTCGATGGCACCAGTTCCTATGTCTTCGCCACCTATGGCAGTCTCTCCGGCGACGCCTTCTCCACCATCCTCGATCTGCCGGACGGCTACATCATCGACTACGGCACCGGCACGAACAGCGCCATCTCCCTGGTTCCGATCCCCGAACCCGGAATCGCCCTGCTGGGCGGCCTCGGCATCGTCACTCTTCTCCGCCGCCGCAGATCGTGAGTCCTCCGAGCAAAGCGGGGGCGCTTCTTCCCGCGATCCTGTCCGGGATCTGGATCTTCGCGCCGCTGGCATCCACCGCCCAGACCTCCGCCGACCTCGCCATCGTCGGGGAACGGTTGACCACAACCATCCTGGGCTCCGTTCCCTCTTCGTCCACCGTCCAGTCCCACCTTTCCTCCCTCCAGGCCAACGGAAGCTGGTCCGGCATCAATTACGGCTCCACCTCCCAGACCAACTGGCAGCCGCTGACCCATCTCGACCGCCTGCGCCTGATGTGCCGGGCATACGCCCACCCCTCCGGCAACCTCCACCGGGATGCGGCGCTCCTCTCCGGCATCTTCAGCGCGTTCGACTACTGGATCTCCCGGAACTCACAAAGCGCCAACTGGTGGTACAACCAGATCGCCGTTCCCCAGTACCTGGGCGAATGCATGGTCCTCGTCAAAGACGAACTCTCCCCCGCCCGCAAAACCGCCGGCCTGGCCGTGCTCCAGCGCGCCTACGTCCCGCGTAGTACCAACTCCGGCACCAACACCGGCCAGAACCGCGTGGACCGCGCCATCGCCGGCATCCAGCGCGGCATCGTCGCCGACAGCGTGCCGATCGCCCAGGACGCCTTCCTCGCCATCGCCGATACCATCGTCATCACCACCGCGGAGGGGATCCAGCGTGACCACTCCTATCATCAACACGGCGCGCAACTCTACAACCAGGGCTACGGCTCGCTCTTCATCGCCGAGACCCTGAAGTGGGCCTCCCTGTCCGCCGATACCGGCCTCGCTTTCCCCGAGGACATGCGCCGCATCCTCGCCGACTACCTGCTCGACGGCACGCGCTGGATGAACCGTGGCCGCATGATCGACTACACCGCCTCCGGCCGCGGCCTGAGCCGCAGGAACCAGTCCGCCAACGGCGCCGGACTCGGCAGCCTGGCAACCACTGTAATGACCGTACTTCCCGGCTACCGCACCGCGGAACTGGAAGCCCTGCGCGCCTCGATCACCGCCGCCAATGCCACCGGCATCGCCGACCCCGCTCTCTCCCACAGCGGCGCGAAACACTTCTGGCGCAGCGACTTCACCGCCTGGCACCGGCCCGCCGGCTACGCCTCGGTGAAAATCTCCTCCACCCGCACCCTCCAGCCCGAAAGCGGCAACGGCGAAGGCCTTCAGAACCTCCACCTCGCCGATGGCGTCAACCTCATCCTCCGCACCGGCACCGAATACAACGACATCATGCCGGTGTGGAACTGGCGCAAGCTCCCCGGCACCACCACCGAGCAGGCATCCTACTCTCTCAAACCCTCCACCGACTGGGGGATGGCCGGCAACAGCACCTACGCCGGCGGCATCTCCGGTGGCCGCCATGCCGCCACCGCCTTCCACTACAACCGCCGGAACGTCTCCGCGAAAAAAGCCTGGTTCTTCTTCGACGGCGGCTTCGTCGCCCTCGGAGCCGGCATCGACGCCCCTGCCGCCGCCGGCCAGGTCGAGACCACCCTCAACCAATCGCTGCTGCGCGGCTCCGTCACCTACGGCGCCGGCGGTCCTCCGCAGACGCTCGCCGGAGGCTCCGCCACCGTGGCGGATCTGCAATGGGTCCATCACGACGGCACCGGCTACTTCTTCAACCAAACGCCGGCCTCCGCTTCCCTGCAGGCCGCGCCGCAAACCGGCACCTGGCAGTCGATCAACAGCAACCTGGACAACAACCCGGTCACCCGGGACGTCTTTGCCCTGTCGATCCGCCACGGCACCGCTTTCACCGGCGGCAGCTACGCCTATACCATCGTCCCCGGCCTCTCGTCCGAAGAAACCGCCGCCTACCGGAGCACGCTGGAAATCCTGCGCAACGACGCGACCGCCCAGGCCGTCCGCGACACCGCCGCAGGACTGGTGCAGGGAGCCTGGCATGCCGCCGGCACCATCTCCTGGGACGGCGGCTCGCTGGCCGCGAACGGCCCGGCGATGGCGCAATACGAATCCTCGACCGACGCGTTCCGTTTCGCCGCCGCTTCGCCGGAAGCCAAGGTGACCACCGTGCGGCTCGACACCACCGGGCCGCAGGAAACGTGGTTCGACGCCTTCGGGGCCGCAACCTCCGTCTCCATCGGCCTGCCGGGCGGAGACCTCGCCGGCTCCACCGCCGCCCTGCACGTCTCCCGGGAAGCCGGCGAAGACGAAACGCTGCTCCGCTTCCACGGCAGCGGAGGCTTCACCTCGCTGACCGCCGACTTCTCCGCCCCGCTCGCGCTGCCGGGCGATGCGATCTTCGACTGCGACGACGTCTCCGCCTCCTTCTCCGGCCCGGTCAGCGGCCCTGCATCCATCGTCAAGCGGGGCTCCGGCACGTTGCAACTGGCCGGAGCCGGCGTTTTCGATGGCCCCGCTGTCGTCCAGGCCGGCACCTTCCTCCTCACCGGCAGCCTCGAAACCCCAGGCATAGAGCTCGAACAGAACGCCATCCTCGACATCCGCCGCACCGATGCGCTCACTTTGTCGAATCTCTCCGGCCCGGGGACTCTCGTCCAATCCGGCACAGGCGCCCTCACCCTGGCCGGCGGCACGGCCCATACCGGGGACACCCGCATCGAAGCCGGCACGCTCATTCTGCTCCATCCCCTGCTGGACGACGCCTCCGCCATCCACCTCGCCGGCGGCGGCGCTCTCTCCCTCGGTTTCGACGGCACCGACATCGTCCGGTCATTGACGATCGATGGCATTCCGCTCCCCCCCGGCATCTGGGGAGCACCCGGCTCCGGCGCCATGTACGAAAGTTCTCGTATCTCCGGAAGCGGGCGCCTTCTCGTCGCCAGCACCGATCCCCGGGAAGTTCGCGATCTCGTCCACGACACCTTCGACATCGGCTCGCCCCCCACCCACGGCAACGACGCCGAAGACTCGCTCGACACCGCCTGGACCGCCACAGGCTTCAACCTCTCCCTCGCCGAAGACGCCACCCTCGGCACCGGCCGCGCCCTCGCCGCCGCCTCCACCGGCACCTTCAGCCACCTCCGGGGCGCCATCCCCGCGCAAACCCTCGCCAACCCCGGCGACACCCTGCGCCTCTCCTTCGACTTCCGCTACACCTCCGTGCCCGGCAACAATGTCGGCGGCTTCCGCTTCGGTTTCTTCAACTCCAACGGCGGCGGCTACGCCGTCCAGCACGGCACCGGCGGCTCCACCGGCTACGCCCTGCTCCGCGGCCCCGATGGCTTCGGCTCCGGCAGCAACTTCGGTTCCATCGCATCCGCCTCCAAATCCTCCCTCAACGATACCGCCAGGCACCACGCCACCTTTGAAATCCGGCGCACCGACACCGGCTTTACCCTCCGCGGCGCAGTCGATGGCGTGGAAATCGCCACCTCCACCGACCCTCCCGTCACCACCGTCTTCAACACCGTCGCGATCCGCAACGGCAGCATCAATGCCGGCCTCCGCATCGACAACGTCCGGGTCTTCCACGAGACTCCCCGCCCGCCCTTCTTCACCGTCATCCCCGCCACCAAGCCGGCAGCCATCCCCGGCGTCCCCTACCTCGAATCCCTCGTTCCCGGCGACACTCTCACCTTCACCAAACTCGACGGCCCCGCCTGGCTCGATATTTCTGCCGAAGGCCTTCTCTCCGGCACTCCCGAAGCCGCCGACCTTGGCGACAACCTCTTCACGATCCGCATCACCGATCCCCACGGCCTTTCCATGGAAAGCGTCTTCATCATCCCGGTTGCCGATCCCTCCCCGCCTGTCGAAACCTGGCGCCTGCTTCACTTCGGCGAAGACGCCGGAAACCCCGCCATCGCCGGCGACGACGCCGACCCCGATGGCGACGGCTGGCCGAATCTGATCGAATACGCCCTCGGCCTCCATCCTCTCTCAGCCGATCCATCTCCTGCCCTCCGCTTGGAAAACGACACCCTGGTGATGGAATTCCAGCGCCATGTCTTCCCTTCCGATGTCATCCTCATCCCCCAATGGTCGGCCGATCTGCAAGAATGGTCCGACACCGGCATAGGCATCGACGAAAACGCCCTTCCCCTCGTCCGGGCGGTCCTCCCCCTTCCCTCCGATGCATCGCGACGCTTCCTCCGGCTCCAGGCTGTCCGCCCGTGAACATCGGCAGAATTGCCGACTGTCCCGTCATCGGCATCCGGCAAAGATATCATACAAAAATGAGCTTCCGCCGCCCCGCCGGGCTTCGTGAAACGCCATTCCGTCCTTTTCCGTTCTCCGTCGAGGTTCATTGGGAGAAAAAACGCCGTGCGGAGGTTTTTTGGGTCCTCCGCACGGCGATGCCCCGGGTCGGGAACCCACCCCCCATGATCGCGTAATGGCATCTTATCCAAAATCGGACATGATGCATCCGTCAGCAACGCCATCCCCCCGCGGCCGAACCTGACCCACCCCCCAAAACCGTCCGCTCCCCCCGCGGCCGGAGATCAGATCCCCCAGGAAGAGCCCGCTGCCCTCGTTCCCCCCAACGGCGCCAGCGGGCTCTTCTTTTCCAGCTCCCGCCATTCCAGGAAATAGGCCGGCATGCAGCGCCGTTTCTCATCGGAGATCGCGCGGAAGGGAATGGCGGATCCGGGAGGCTGAAGAGAACCGGGGCTTCTTCCGAATGTGGCAACCCCACGTCATGCGGCCCGTTTCCATCCAGCCCGCCGGGATTTGTCTGACAGATAACCCCCTCGGGTGATCGACCGCCGGACAGCTCATGTTCATTCTAATCGTGGTTCTCAGGTGGACCAAGCCACCGCTTGCCGGAAACCCCACGATATAAAACCCATGAAATCCCCGTTCGTTGGCGGACGCCGTTCCGCCCTGCTCGCCTGCGCGTCCCTTTGCGCCATCCTGCCCGCCCATGCCGACCGGACCTGGACCGGAGCTGTCGACGGAAGCTGGGCGACCACCGGCAACTGGCTCGAAGCGAGTCTACCCGGCGCCACCGATACGGTGATCTTCAACGGCAACTCCGTCTCGAATCTCGCCATCGATCTCGCCGCCGACCGTACGATCCACGGCATCGCTATCGCCAACCCGGTCGGTCCCGTCACGATTCAGAATCATACGCTGACCGTCGGCGGCGGGGGGATCGACCTGTCGGCCGCGACCGCCAATCTGACCGCGAACAGCAACGTGACGCTGGGCGTCCCGCAGGAGTGGGCGATCGGCACGGGGCGGGCGGTCGTTCTCAACAACGCGCTCACCCAGTCCCCCGGCGCGGCCGTGAACTTCGATCTCGCGTCCGGCGCTTCCATCCAGTGGACCGCCGGCCCGGCCGGAGCCCTCATCCGCCGGAATTCCACGAGCTACGCCACCATCGGCAATACCGACTTCGCCGCGCTGGACCCCAGCGGATTCGTTGTCGGCGGGGCGGCGATCGAAGGGCTCTACGTGAGCAACCCGGGCGGCGCGACACCCACGATCGGGGGCGTCGCGACCGTTCTCGATTTTACGGATGATTCCTCCTACGGCGCCAGGCTCGGCGGGAATCAGTTCATCAATGCCATGCGCTTCAACCAGCAGCACGGGACGAATCCGCAGTGGACCTTCGATCTCGCCGCCGGAAACCGCACGATCACGACTAGCGCCGTTCTCGTCACCGAAAACGTGGGGCCGAACCATGTCGTTTATAACAACGGCTTCTTCCGGATCAGCAACACGACCAACGAGCTGATGGTTTTTCAACACAACACCGGGGGTGACCTGATCATCAACTCGAACATCTCCCAGCAGGGGACGGGCGCCATCATCAAGCTGGGAGCCGGACGCATGATTGTTCAATCGGCCGGCCATACCGGCCCCACCCGGATCCTCGAAGGCACCCTGCAGATCGGAAACGCCGCCGACATCCTCGGCTGGAACGCCGCCAGCGCGGTGACGAACAACGCCCACCTCGCATTCAACGGCACCAACGAATTCGAATTCGCAAGCCCGATCTCCGGCCCCGGCGATGTCACCCAGGCCGGAACCGGCAGCATTTCCCTGACCGCCGCCAACACCTACACCGGCGACACCCACGTCCTTGCCGGCAGCATCGGCGCCTCTTCCACCGACAATTTCGGAACCGGCGGCTCGATCCGCCTCAACGGCGGCGGCGTGAAATTCCTGAGTGCATTCGACCTGTCGACCCGCAACGTCCTCATCGGCGAAAACGGCGCCACCTTCGACAGCAACGGACAGACGGTCACCCTCGCCAACCCGGTGGGCTCGGGCAGCGGGGGCGCGGTGACGATCGCCGGCGCCGGCTCGGGCTGGCTCGCCCTCGCCGCGGCCAACACCTACTCGGGCGGCACCACGGTCGCTGCCGGCACGCTCCTGGCCGCCAACACCACGGGCTCAGCCACCGGCTCCGGCGCGGTGACGGTGCAAAGCGGCGCCCGCCTCGGCGGCACCGGCACGATCTCCGGAGCCGTGACCGTGGAGGCCGGCGGCAAAATCGCTCCGGGCGCGAGCGTGGGCACACTCACGGTCGGCGGCCTCAATCTCGTCCCGGGCAGCGCGCTCGATATCGAATTCGGCTCCTCGAACGACAGGATCGTCGTCGCGAACCCGGGCGGCCTGATCATCGGCGGCGGTGCGCTCACGCTTCTCCATGAAGGCAGCTCCGCCGTCTTCGCGGGCCCCGGCACCTACCAGCTCTTCCAATACTCCGGCGCCATCGGTGGCGCGGGCGTCTCCGCGCTTTCCGTGGCCAATCCGCAGCCGGGCTATACCTACAGCTTCGGCTCCTCGGGAGGTTTCGTCACCCTGACCATCGGCACCAGCGGCACCGTCTCCTACTGGAACACGGATGGCGGCGGCAGCTGGAATGCCGCCGGCAACTGGACCGGCGGCATCCCCAACGGCGTCGGCGCCACCGCGAATTTCCAGGTGGCCCTGAGCGCCCCCGCCACGGTCACGCTGGACGGCACACGCACCGTCGGCTCCATCACCTTCCTCAGCGGCGGAAGCGGCTACACGCTCGCCGCCGGCAGCGGCGGATCGCTCGTGCTGAACAATGGCGCGAATCCTTCCGCCATCGTGGACAGCGGCGGCATTCACACAATCTCCGCGCCTGTCACGCTCACCACCAATACCATTCTGAACACCGAGAGGGCGGGCGACTCGATCACCCTCGGCGGCGTCGTTTCCGGTTCCGCCACGTTCACCAAAATCGGCCCCGGTTCGCTCTCGCTGCTCGCGTCGAACACACTGACCGGCGCCGTCACCCTCTCCGGGGGTTCCACCACTTTCGCCAGCGGCGGTCTGGGAAGTGGCAGCCTCACCGTGGACGGAGCGACGCTGGCGTGGGCCCCGGGCAACACCCAGGACATCAGCAACCGCAGCATCGCCTTCGGCGACGAGGCCGTCACCCTCGACACCGGAGCCAATGATGTGCTGCTCGCCAACCCCTTCGGCGGCTTCGGCGAAGCCGGGTTCGTCAAACAGGGGGAAGGCCGCCTCACGCTCGCCGGCGACACCGAATTCTTCGGCGACGTGACCATCGCGGCGGGCACCCTGCAACTCGGCAACAATGGCGCTACCGGATCGGTGTTCGGCGACATCGTCAATGAGGGCACGCTCGAACTCAAACTCGCCTCCGGCGCTTTCGTCCCGAATGTCATCAGCGGCGCCGGCAATCTCGTCCACTCCGGCGCCGGCGTGACCGATCTCACCGCCGCCAACACTTTCACCGGCACCACCAGCATCGCCTCCGGCACGCTCGCGCTGATGAATCCGCAGGCCCTGCAAAACAGCACGCTGCTCTACCCGAACGCCGGCGGCACGCTGGACATCTCCACCCTGTTCTCGGTGACGCTCGGCGCCCTGGATGGCGCCAAGGACATCGCGCTCTCCGATGCCTTCGACGGTCCCATCGCGCTGACGGTCGGCGGGAACGGAGCGTCCACGACATACGGCGGAGTTCTGAGCGGAGCGGGTTCGCTGACCAAGCTGGGCGGAGGAGAGATGATTCTGACGGGTGTGCATGCCTACACCGGATCGACGACGATCAACGGCGGCACGCTTCAGCTTGCGGGCGGCTCCATCGACACCACCACGGCGAACATCGGTGTCGGCGGCCGTTTGCACGTCACCGGCGGCAGCCTCACTTCAAGCGCGTTCTCCACCTTCCAGAACGGCGGCATCGCCGTCACCCTCGACGCCGGCTCCCTGGCATTCAACGGCGGGGTGCAATCGTCGCAAAACGACGGTTCCCTGCTCGAAATCTGGGGCGGTCAGTTCTCCGCACTCAATGTCATTCTGCGCCGGACGCTGAATTACAATACAGGAGATAATCCGTCGCCGGCGGAGGCAGGCAACAGCGGCCTGGTGATCAACGGCGGGACCGCCACCATCACCGACACGCTTCAAGTCGGCACGGCCAATTCCGGCGCCAGCGCGCTGGTCAATGGCGGCGATCTCAGCGTCGGCGGAGCGGTGACCGTGGGCAACACCACGAACTCGCGCTGGTCGATCCTGGAAGTCCGCTCCGGCACCTTCGTCTCGACCGATGCGACGCAGGGAATCGTGCTGAGCCCCCATGCCACTTCCGCGAATCGCGCCCTGTTCCTCGTCAGCGGAAGCGGTGTCGCCACCGTCGAGCGCATCGGTTTCGGAGCCGAAGCCTCGGCCGCCGGCAGCATCGGGCGCATCACGCTCACAGGAGCCGGCACGCTCTACGTCGGAGCGGGCGGACTGGTGCAGCCCGCAGCCGAGCTCACCAGCCAAATCCAGTTGTTCGGAGGCACGCTGGCCGCGAAGGCGGACTGGTCCACCGATCTCCCGGTGGAGACCGCCGGTTTCTTCGAGATCCGCACCGCGGACGCTGCGAACGCTTCCCGTAACATCGTCCTCTCCGGCCCGGTCACCGGTACCGGGAGCCTGATCAAGTCCGGCTCGGGCACCCTCTCGCTTGCCGGAGGCTATTCCTACACCGGCTCGACCATCGTCGATGAAGGTATCCTGCAACTCGACGGCGCGACGCTCAGCAATGAAGGCGAGGTCGAAGTCTCCACCGGCGGCAAGCTGCACCTGAACCACAACGCCACCGACACCGTCCTCCGCTTCGTGGTGAACGGCATCAGCCAGGGCGCCGGCCTCTTCGACAGCATCACCCACCCGGAGTTCATTTCCGGCGACGGCAAGTTGCTGGTGACCGAGGGAGACGCCTTCGAGCAGTGGATCGACTCCTTCGCTTCGCTCGCCGATCCCGCCGACAGGGAAAAAGGCGCCGATCCCGATGGCGACGGCCTGACGAACCTCGAAGAATTCGCCCTCGACAGCGATCCGACCTCCGGCGCGGCGGGAGGCAAGGTGAGGGCCCGTATCGAGACCGTCGGCGGGTCGCCCGCGCTGGTCATCACCCTGCCCGTGCGCAAGGGCGCCAGCTTCGGCGGCGCTCCCGCAAAGACCGCGGCGCGCGATGGAGTGATCTACACCATCCGCGGCACCAACGACCTGGCGAACTTCGATCAGGGCGTCAGCGAAATCCCCGCCAGCACCGGCGGCCTGCCCGCTCTGAGCGATGAAGAAGGCTGGGAATACCGGAGCTTCCGCCTCGACGGCGCGATCGGCACGCGCGGTCCGAAAGGATTCCTCGACGTGGTGATCGGAGAGGAACCCTGAAAGCCGCTGACGACCAATTTGCTTGGGTAAGCAACACCAGAAAAGGCCGGGGAATGGGTTGCCGCGCCGGGGGAATGGGTCCCGGCCCGGTGAATGGGTCCCCGGCCTTTTCTATGATCTTGTCTTTGATGGATAGTGGGATTTAAAAGGGCTTTCATGAGAAAGCTGCCGAGAATCGCGATTCCTTTTCTGCTGGTGGCGCTTCTTGCACTATGGATTTGGAGCGCGAATCGCGGTGTCCGTTCGGCCACGTTCGCCGGTCCCGAGTTTCACTCCCGCGATGCGGGGACTCTCACGACTGTTCATTCCGATCTTTCGGAGCATCTCGGGCTGCTGGGTTTCGAGGTGGTTCAAGCACCATCCACGATGGATGCCTGGGCAGGGGTCAGCAGTAAGGAATCGGTGCGCGTGTGGTTTCTCCGGCGCGACTCGAGAACCCGCAGAACATGGGTATGTATAGATCATAGTGAATCGGGTTTGCGAATCCGTGTGAAATGGGAAGTCGCCGGCCACCGCAAGGATGCGGAGCTTGCGGAGCGGGACGCGTGCAGGGTCGGCTTGATCCTGGACGATTGGTTGAATGCGCGTCAGGAAGCCAACGGACTCCCTCCGGAATTCCGGGAAACCAAGAGAAAATGGTTTACCGACAAGATTGCGGCGAATGCGAAAAACTGAACAACCCACCGGACGCGATTCTTCCTCATTTTTAATGGGTCACTTGTGATCTCAAAAGAGTGGAGCAGCTTCACGGCAGAAGCGCGACACGATAGAATCCCCGGCCCGGTGGCGGCGACGGATCGGTATAGGTGCCCGTGCCGGTGACGGTGTCGAGCCGTTCCCAAACGCCCTCGAGCGACGTACTGCGCCAGATTTCGAAGCTCAAATCCGGCGCGGACGGCCAGGTGATGGTGAAGCCCTCCAAGGTGGCCGATCCTTCCGCTTTGAAGAATGCAGAGCCATCCTTCGGGTCGAGGCCCAGGCGGAATTCGACTGCGTTCGGCGTGCCGTCGCCATCCGGGTCGGCATCGGGCGCGGCATCCGGGTCGGCGATGCTGCCGAAGTACTCGATCTGCCATTGCTGGTAGGGCGTGAGTTCGGGGTTGAGTGTCAGCCGCACCGTGCCGCCGGATGCGGCGACGCTGCCGGTGAAGCCCGCGGGCAGGGAGCCGAGGGTCAGGCCATTGTCGGTGAGCGTGCCGGTATAGGTGGCGAGCATGTAGGTCCCAGGTGCGATGCCGGGAGCGGCGGCGACGTTCAGGGTGCCGGCCAGCGTGAGGTTGCCGGCAACCTGAAGGCTGTCCGAAGCCGCGCCGATCTCGAGGTCGATTACGGCGGTGGACGAGAGCGTGAGACCGCCCTGCAGGGTGAGCGTCCCGGGGGCGTCATCGCCGGGGGCAAGCGTGCCGTGGCAGGTGACGGGACCCGCGATGACGCCGGAGCCGCCGAGAGCGCCGGCACTTTGTACGGTAACCGTCGTATTTCCCAGCGCTCCGGAAACGGAGAGCCTGCCGGAGGAAACGATGGTGGGGCCGGTGTAGGTGCAGGCGCCGGTGAGCGTCCAGACGCCGGCGCCGACCTTGGTGACGGCGGTGGGGCCGGTGCCGTTGACGATGGACCCGGCGAAGGTGGTGTCCTCGCCGCGGTTGCCGACGCGCCACGTCACGGTGCGGCCGCCGGTGGGGCCGCCGCCGATACCGGAGTTGGCATGGCCGGCGACGGAACCCAGATCGACCGTGCGCCCGGCTGGAGGAGTGGTGTCGATGGTGTGGAGGAAGCTGTCGGCGCCGAGCACGAGGGCCGCGTTGGCATAGCCGAAGTTGTTGCCCACGCGGAAGTCGCCTCCCCCGGAGCTGCCGAGGATTTCGATCGTGCCCGTGAAGACGGACCAGTTGCCCCGCAGGTCGGTGCGGACGAACGGGGTGAAGTAGGTGAGCGTGCCGGCTCCCGTGAGGGAACCGGTGAGGGAGCAGCGGCCGTCGGCATTCAGACGGCCGGCCGCGCCCTCGGGGACGACCAGATGCCACGGGGCCGAAATATTGGCGCGTGCGTCGGCCATGGTGAGCGTGCCGCCGGCGAGAGTGATCGGGCCGGAGCCGAGACCGGAGACATTGGGCGTGGGGCCGGAAAGGAAGACGGTGCCGGCGGCGATGGTGGTGCCGCCGGAGTGGTTGTTGGAGTGGGAGATGATGAGGGTGCCGGGGCCGGTCTTGGTGAGACTTCCGGGACCGGTAATGAGGCCGCTCGTCTGCATCGAGCCGTTGTTGCCGATCACGTGGAGCGTGCCGCCCGCCGGCCCGATGGTGAGGCCGCGGTTCGTGTTGGTTTGTTGGGCCGTCAGACGGAGCGTGCCTCCGTCGAGGACGAGGTTGGACGGATCACCCGGAGACGCGCCGAACGCTCCCGGGGAGCCGCCGTCGCCGAATTCCGTGACCGCCACGACGCCCCCTTCGATGCGGGTCGAACCGGTGTAGCTGTTGGTCACGTTGAGAGTGAGCAGGCCGGGCCCGCGCTTCGTCAATCCGCCGGGGCCGGCAATGCCGCCGGGACCGGAGAAGGTGTAGTCGGTATCCGAATCGACAAGAACCGATGCGACGGACAGCTCCGTGGCGAGCGTGACCGCCGTCGCCGCCGAACCGGTGGCGTCGAAGGTCACAGCGTCGCCGCTCACAAACACGCCGGGGTTGCCGCCGAGGAGCCAGTTTTCGCTGGCGGCGAGGTCCCAGACGGAGCCGGAACCTCGCCAGGTGACGGTATCGGGATCGCGCGTGGCGGCGACGTGTAGCGTGATGGCTCCCGCGTCCGTGGTCAGCGTGTAGGGAATGCCGGGCGGGACGCGCAGGTCGAGATTGGCGGACGAACCGGTCAGCGTGCCCGTGTAGGTGATCAGCGGATAGCTGCCCGGCTCGATGCGATCGTCGAGCGCTTCTACGATGAGCCCGATCGAGCCGGAAAGAACGAGGTTGCCCGCGACGTGGACCCGATCGTGGGGCTTGGCTGTGCCGCCCGGGTCGTCCGACAGGCCCAGAACCAGGAGGGAGTCATCTTCGAGTGCAAGGCCGCCCGCGAAGGTAAGCGTGGCGGGCGTGGCGAAGTCGGTGCCGGGGGTGATTGCGCCGCGGTAGCGGACGGTGACGTGCGCCCCGAAGACGCCGGTGCCCGCGAGCCGCCCGCCGCTGCGGCCGGCGGCCATGATGCCACCCCAGGTTCCGCCCCAGACGGTGACGGGGCTGCCGGAGAGTTCGCCGTTCACGATCAGAGCGCCGTCCCAAATGGTCGTCGTCCCGGTGAAAGGGTGGTCTCCAGCGAGGGTCAGCGAACCGGCGCCGGCTTTGGTGAATTTCATTGCGCCGGAGAGGGAGCCGTCGCCCGCGAAGACGTAGTCCCGGGGACTGTAAACGGTGACGGCGACGGGCTGGAGCGTGCCCGTGAGGGCGATGGAGGCGGTGGCGTCGCCGCCGATGTCGAAGCGCACGGTATCGCCCGGCGAGAAGCTGTCGGGCTGGCCGTCGCGATCCCACGGCATGGCGCCGCCGGCGTCCCAGACAGCCGGGCCGGGTCCGCCGCGCCAGACGAGGTCGGCATCGACCATGGGCGGCGGAGGCGGAGGCGTCATGCCGTGGCCGAGGTAGTAGTCCACGTAGGGCGCCTGCGTATAGCCCTTGGTGGTCGCCTGGATGCGATACTGGGGGTTGTGCATCAGCGTGTAGAGCCGGTGGGAGGTGGGGAGGATGGTGGAGTAGATGCGCAGTTGGGAGTTGTTGTGGGTGACGCAGACGAATTCCTCCCGCCAGTCACCGAGGATATCGCCCCAGAAGTTGGCACGGGCGCCGTAAAGCCAATAGGAGCCGCCATCCTGGTTGTAGTAGTTGGGCTGAATGCGGGAGTCGTCGCCGGTGGCGCCAAGACGGTTGATCGCGGGGGAGCGCCCCTCGGAACCGACGGAGGCCAGGAACTCGCGACCGAGATCGCCATCCCACCAGATGCCCTCGGTGGGCCACGGCCGGTTGTTGCCGTAGCGGGTGATCCGCTCCCCGCGGGCGTCGTAGATGCCCGGCTGGGTGGAGAACATTTCGTAGCCCTTGTGATCGGGATCGATGTCGATCGCCAGGCCGCGGCCGACGTCCACGATGCTGGAGGCATACCATTTGCGGATGAAGCGGCCGTCCTCGGTCGAGAAGAGGGCGGTGGCCAGGCCGCTGGGGTTGTTCTGCTGGATGATGTAGGTTTCGAGACCCGGCCGGTCCGGGTCCATATCGGTGATGTGGAAGCGGTCGCCGTGAACCACCTCGGGGATGTTGAAGAGCTGGGTGCCGTCGTGTTGAAGCGTGTAGCCGATGTCGACGAACTCGTCGCGGCCGTCGTTGTTGACGTCGGCGAAGCGGATCTGGTGGCCCTCGGGGGCGTGTTCGTCGAGCACGGCGGGGTCGTAGATCCAGCGCTGGGAGATCTGGCCGTCGCGGTAGTCCCAGACCCCGACGATGCCCTGGAATCCGCCGTCGCCGCCCGCGCTGTCACGGCGATTCTTGGCGCTCCAGAGAACGGAGGGACGCCGGCCGTCGGGGTAGAAGATGCCCATGTGGCCTTGCATGGGGCCGTCGGAAATATACTTCGTGGTGACCGGAGCGCGGGCCAGCTCAGTGCCCTGCAGGCCGTCGATGATCGAGATGAACTGGTGGTTGTCGGTGGCCGCGTTGAGCGTGGAACCGTCGGCGAAGACGACGCCGCGGGCCGTGCGCAGGATGACCTCCGCCTTTCCATCGCCGTCCAGGTCGTACACCGTGAGGTTGTCCCCGTGGCCGATGCCGACGGTCGAGGAACCGGGTTCGATGTTGTAGTGGTTGGTGCTGTTGGGCCCGAGATTGATGCGCCAGAGGAGGGTGCCGTCGCGCCGGTAGGCTTCCACGAACTGCCGCTGGTTGGCGGTTTGGCCGTGGTGGCGCGCGAGGACGAAGTCGTATTCGCCGTCGCCGTCGAGGTCGCCGGCCCAGACGAAGCCGACCGTGTGTGCGCCGTCGGGCGTGGGCTGGATGGGGACCGGCAGGTACTGCCGCGTGGGCGGGTTGGCGGGCAGGGCGAAGGAGAAGTCGCCGAGCGGATTCGCCCACTCGTCGGAGACTTCCACGCCGCCGCGTACCGTCCGCACGGAGTAGGTGTAGGAGGTGGACCCGAGGCTCGGGGGATTGTCGGAGTAGTTCGTCGATGCCGTGAGGGGTGTGGCGTTGAGCTTGATGGGCGTGCCGTTGTTGGCGGCGCGGTAGAGGTTGAAGGCGATGTCTTCGGGGTCGTTGCCGAGCAGCCGCCAGCTCACGTAAACGGCGGACGAGCCGGTGCGGAACGCGACAACGCCGCGACCAAGCGATTCCATCCGGCGCTGTGCGGCGAGCGGAAGCGCGCCGGCCAGGAAAAGAAGGAAAAAACGGAGAAGACGATTCATGGTGGGGAACCGAAAATAACGATGTGTCGTAACATATTGTGCGTCAATTATCCAAAGGGGATAATCCTCATGGTTCGAACTCGATGCGGTAGAAAGCCCTGTCGAAGCTCTGCGGGTCGGTGAACGAAGCGGTGTTGCCGGGGCCGCCGGTCACTGTCCCGACAGTTTCCCAGTCGCCATTGAGCGTGAGGCTGCGCTTCACGGTGAAGACGATGCCTTCGGCGCTCGGCCAAACGAGCTTACGACCATCGGAAATGGTCCCGCGGAAGGCGCTGGCGCCGTCCCTGGGGTCGAGGCTGAGGAGGAACTCGATCTTGTTCGGCGTGCCGTCGCCATCGCGATCGGCATCCGGCGCGGCATCCGAGCGGTCGGCGCTGCCGAAGTGCTCGATCTGCCATTGCCGGTAAGGGGTGAGTTCGGGATCGAGCGTCAGCCGCACCGTGCCATCGGATGCCGCGACGCTGCCGGTGAAGCCCTCGGGCAAGGCGCCCACGTTCAGACCGTTGTCGGTGAGCGTGCCGGTATAGGCTGCCAGAGTGTAGGTGCCGGGCGCGATGTCCGGATCGGCGGCGACGTTCAGGGTGCCGTCCAGCGTGAGGTTGCCGGTGACCTGGATTTCGTCCGAAGCGGGGCCGAGCTCGAAGTCGAGCACGGCGGTGGACGAGAGGGTGAGACCGCTCTGCAGGACGAGCGCACCGGGACTGTCGGCGCCGGGGGCGAGCGTGCCGTGGCAGGTGACGGGACCTGCGATGGCGCCGTTGCCGCCGAGGGAGCCGGCGCTTTCTACGGTGACCACCGTATTTGCCAGCGATCCGGTGACGAGCAAGGCGCCGGCGTTGACGGTGGTGGCTCCGGTGTAGGTGTTGGCACCGGCGAGGGTGAGGCGGCCGGAGCTGGTCTTGGTGACATTGGTCGCGTTACTCCCGTTGGTGATGGCTCCGGCGAAGAGCGAGTCGGTCGCCTTGCCGCCGATCGTGTAGGTGACGCTGGCATTGTTGCCGCCTCCGGACGAGCCGGAGAAGGTCGAGCCCGGAGCGCCCGAAAGAGAGCCTAGGGCGATGGCCGAGCCGGAGCGGGTGTTGAGCGAGACGGAGGGGCCCAGATCGATATCGGCATTCGGCGCGCCCGCGCTGCCGAAGAAGCGGAAATAGCCCGCCCCGGCGAGGGTGAGGCGCCCGGTAAAGCCGCTCATGTCTCCCTGGAAGTCAAAGACGCTGGAAGTCTCCGCGGTGAGAACGGCGTCGCCGGATACGGCGAAGATGCCGTGCGCGCCGCCGCTGTGCCCCCCGGTAATGCGCGAGTCCGCGCAGGCGACGACCGGATTCGCCGGGGAAAGAGCGCCGGTCGCGTAGGTGCCGCCGCGCAGCACGACGGGGCCTGATCCGAGAGCCGAGGCATGCCCGATGACGACGGTGCCGGCTTCGATGAACGTGCCGCCCCCATAGGCGTTGACCATATTGACGGTCAGCACGCCCGCACCGCGCTTCGTCAGCGCGGAGGCGCCCGTCAGCGATCCCGCGCCGCCGAAGGTGAGAGCGCCCGCGCGGTCCACCCTAACCGAGACCGGAGCGAGCACGCCCTCCAGCGTGACGGAATTCCCCCCCGCCGCACCGAAGAGAACATCATCACCGTCGAGAAAGAAGGTCGGCCCCACGTCCGGAAGCGCCCAGTTCGCGGGTCCGTCCGGTCCCGCCCGCCAGACGGGCGATCCCGCGCCGGTCCATACGATTTCGGCAGGTTCGCGCGGCGGACCGGGCGGAAGAATGGCGTCGGTGCGGATATCCGGCCGGGACGGGTCATCCATGCCCGCCCCGACGAAGAAGCTCGGGTGCGGGGGCTGGTTGTAGGCGACATTCTGCCAGGCGAGTGCGATGCGATACTGAGGGTCGTGCAGGAAGGTCCAGAGGCGGTTGGCTGCGGGGACCGTCGTGGTGAAGATCATCAGCTCGGTATTGTCGCCTTTCCGCCAGACGACTTCCTCGCGCCAGTCGCCGAGGATGTCGCCGGAGAGGCAGGGAGTAGCCTTGCTGCCGTTGTTGTCGGCGGCGCCGTAGGTCCATGCCGTGAGGAGGTTCTGACGGCCGCCGGTGTTCCAGTTCCACTTCGAGATGGTCTCGCGGTCGAGCATTTCGCGCAGCAGGTCGCCATCCCACCAGACGGCGAAGTTGTGGAACATGTTGCTCGGCTTCTGGGCGACGACCGTGCCGTCGGCCGCGTAAATGTTGCTGTTGTTGGTCGCCCAGGCCTCCGCGCCGGGATAGCGCGGGTCGATGTCCATGATGACGCCGCGGCCGACATCTCCCGATGCGGGGGTGGACCAGATGATTTCGCCGGTGGCGGCGGCGCGCATCGCGGTGCCGATGCCACCGTTGCTGCCGGGCGATTCGAAGGGGGAGAAGATTTCAAGTCCTGGCCGGGCCGGGTCGAAGTCGCCCACGTGCAGCGCGTCGCCGTGGCCGAGGCCGGTGCTGTAGAGGCCGGTGCCGTCGTGGTCGATGGTGGCCGCACCGTAGACGATCTCCTGGCGTCCGTCGCCGTCCACGTCGGCGATGGAGATCTGGTGGTTGCCCTGGCCGCGGTAGGCGTTGAGCGAGGGGCTGTTGTGGGTATCGAAGAGCCAGCGCAGGGTCAATCCGCCGTCGCGCCAGTCCCACGCGGCGACGGCCACGCGGGTATAGATGCCGCGCGCCATGATGAGGGAGGGGCGCTCGCCGTCGAGATAGGCCACGGCCGCGTTGAAGCGGTCCACGCGGTTCCCGTAGTTGTCCCCCCAGACGCTGTTGAGCTGACTGCCCGAGGGATTCTGCGTCCCCGGGTGGCGCGATACGATGTAGGGGACGGTGGCGAGGTTCGCACCCGTCCGGCCGTCGAAGATGGTGAGATATTCCGGGCCGGAGAGGATGTAGCCGGAGCCGTTGCGGTAGTCGGCATTGGGATCGTCGCCGGGGAGGAGCACATGCTGGCCGAGACCATCCACCGTGCCCGGAGCGGTCTTCACCGCCACTTCAGCGCGTCCGTCGCTGTCGAGATCGTAGACAATGAATTGTGTGTAGTGGGCGCCGGCGCGGATGTTGCGCCCGAGGTCGATGCGCCATAGCAGTGTGCCCTCGATGGTGTAGGCATCGAGAATGACGTTCCCCGTGTAGCCGGAGTTGGCATTGTCCTTCGCGTTGCTCGGTTCCCATTTGACGACGAAATCGTATTCGCCGTCACCCGTGAGGTCGCCGATGGAGATATCGTTGGCCGAGTAGGTGTAGGTCTCGCCGGCCGGCGTGGTTCCCCCCGGGGGAGGCTGGATGGGCACAGGAATGTAGGGACGGATCGGAGCACCGGGAGCGAAAGCCCACGGACGGCTCGGCTCGCCTTCCACGCCGCCGAGCACGGCCGTCACATGGTAAGCGATGCTCGCATCGAAGGCGCTGCCGCCGGGTGTATCCCGATAGTCGGTCGTGGCGGCGATGGGCGAGGCTGTCAGACGGATGGGAGCCGCCCCGCCAATCGAGCGGTATACGTGGAAGCGCATGTCCGGATCGTCCGTCCCCAACAGACGCCAGCTCAGATAGGCGTTGTTCGTGCCCGTGCGGAGGCCGACGAGGCCGCGCCCGATGTTCTCCATGTAGTAGGGCGTCGAGGCCGATTGGGCCGGCGCGGAGGACAAGGTGGCGGCGAGTGCGACGAGGCCCGAACAGACTGAGGCGAGCGTCGTCATGGAGGCGGATCGGGAACGGAATGGCCGCCGCCGGCCCTGTTTCCGGCGGCGGCGGTATCGAGATCAGGAAGAGAACTCAGCGGCGGCGGCGGAGCAGGCCGAGCATGCCGAGCGCTCCAAGAAGGGTGGTTGCGGGTTCGGGGATCAGGACCAGGGCGATCGAGTTGCTTCCTCCGAAAGCGTAGTCGATTTGGTATCCTTCCGGCAGATTCGACACGTTGGCGAATTCGGTTCCGGTCAGGCTGCCGTAGGTTGCGAAGATGTAGGATTCTTCGGTCAGCGACTCGCCGAGCTGGAAGAAGTTCACGGCGGCCGAGGAAATGTTAAGATTTCCGGTGACATTGAGGAGGTCGATGGCCGCTCCGTCATATTCGATTTCCAAAGTGCCGTTCAGTGAGACCGATCCCACGCCAAGGGAACCGATGGAAGCGCCGGGAGAAAGGATGCCGCCGCTTGCGACTGTGGCGGTCCCGCCGATGGTTCCGTTCCCTTCGAGGGTGGCGCCGTTGTTGACCGTCAGACCGTTTGACCACGAGCCATCGATCCGAAGGGTGCCTCCGGAGACCGTGCCGGCGCCTGCGGTGGTGACATTGCCGCCGAGAATCTGGGTGCCGGCGCCTACCTTGTTCAAGCTGCTCGAACCGCCGCTCATGGAAATGTCGCCCGCGAAATTCTCGGACGCGTCGCCGTTGCCTATGGTGATCGTGCGGGTGTTGCTGCCACTCTTGGTCAAGGTCCCGGACCCGCTCAAACCGTTGATATTGGTGTTTTGGTTGTTGATCAGGAGTTGCGCCCCGGATGCGATGAAGACGCTGCCTTTGCCGGCTCCGTAGGGAAGCAGGTTGTCGGCGCCGACCAGATCCAGGATCCCGCCGCTGACGATGGTGTCTCCGTTGTAACTCTTGGGCGTGCCGACAAACCGGAGCCGGCCGTCACCGGTTTTTTCGATCCCGTAGTCGCCCGAAATACCGCCTCCGATTTCCAGGCGTCCGTTTGAGGTATTGGCAGCCACAGAAATGACCGCCGCCTGTTGGAGTTGGAGTCCCAGGTTGACGAAAGCCGTGTTGGCTCCCCCCGCGGTGAAAGCGATGTTCCCACCCAGGTTGATCGCGTTGCCGTTGAGTTGAGTCGTGTTGGCCTGGATCGTGATGTCGCCGAACAGGGTGTTGGCGGCGAAGTCGTTGTTTGTGACTCGGGTTCCGCCCCCCGTCGGAATGGCGAAAATGAGAGAATCTCCGGGAGAGGGCGCGATGTCGTCGGACCAGTTGTCAGCATCGGACCAGTCGCCGCTGCCGGATGCTGTCGATGTCCACGTTCGGGTTTGGGCGTTGGCCGCCATCGCCAGCAGGCCGCCGGAGGCGAGCAGTGCCGCGGCGAAACGCCAGTCCGGCCGAGGAAAGGCAAACTTCGCTCGATGGGGGCTGCCCGCAAGGAGTTGGAGGGAGCTTCGGGGTTTCATGATTTTCTTCGTTTCGGGATCACTTCCCGGGTTTTTCGGGAGCGTGGCGGGCAAAATGCGATTATTATTAAGACCCTGCCAATTACCCGAAGGGGGTAAAGAGACGTGCACTCCGTTCTCTTATGGAAGGCCCGGTCGCAACGCTTCGGACTGGCGAAGGAAGGATATGATCCCTCGACGGGTTGAAGAGGAGCTCCCAGAGCCGTCACAAGTCCACCGGTGTCACGGGTGATACGGCCGTGGGATCAACGAAGTCGCTCTGCGGGGCCTCGGCGGGATTGCGGCTGGGATTCCCGCTTTGGCAAAGCCCCACGTCATGCCCGATCCGGAGGTTGCGGACACCCGGCGCGGGAGAAAACTGGAATCTTCCACACCTTCACTTTCCCTAAAGGTTTCCCGTGCCACGGTCGCGGGCGTGAACCCACTCTCAACCCGCACGCTCGCCGGTGCGCTGTGCGCCGGCGGCCTGCTTGCTTCCTGCGCCCATCCGCCGGGAACCGGGCAGGCTCCGTCGGTCGTCCTCCCCGCTTCCTGGCGGAATGCCGCGGGTTTCCCCACTGCCGCGCCGGACCGCGACCTGGCGGCGTGGTGGACGGCTTTCGGCGACCCGCAAATGACCAGGCTCATCCGCGAAGCGCTGGCGGGCAACCGCGACCTCGCCGCCACCATGACCCGGGTGCGGCAGGCGCAGGCCCAGCGGGACGCGCAGAGAGCTTCGCTCTTCCCCTCGCTCGGTTACGATGGATCCCGTAGTTCCCGCCGGACATGGATCGACGGTGCCGGGGATACCACGGGCACCTCCTACTCGGCGGGCCTGAGCGCCTCGTGGGAATTGGATTTCTTCGGCAGGAACCGCAATGCCGTGCTCGCCTCATCGGCCGATGTGGAGGCGGCGAAGGAAAACCTCCACTCGGCCCGGGCCTCGCTGGCCTCGGAGGTCGCATTCGCCTATCTCGACCTGCGGGCCTCGCAGGAGCGGCTGCGGATCGTGCGGCGCAGCCTCGCCTCGCGCGAGGAGACGACACAGATCGCCTCGTGGCGCGCGCAGGCCGGGGAAATCGACCAACTGGAATTGCGCCAGTCGGAATCCGGCCTGGAAAGCGCCCGCTCGTCGCTCGCCTCGCTGGAGCAAAGCATCGGGCAGACGCGCA
This sequence comes from Haloferula sp., assembly GCA_037190465.1. GTDB lineage: Bacteria > Verrucomicrobiota > Verrucomicrobiia > Verrucomicrobiales > Akkermansiaceae > Haloferula. The sequence goes on from JBBCJF010000020.1 coordinate 31,308, forward strand.
ACCGGCTGGCCCTGCTCTGCGGCCGGGTGCCGGGCGATGTGGAAACCGGCTCCGGCGGCATCCCCTCGCCCACCCGCCGCCTGGCGGTCGGCATTCCTGCGGACACGATCCGCCAGCGTCCCGACGTCCGAGCGGCGGGCTATAACTGGGTGGCCGCCATCGCCCGCACCCGGGCCGCGGAAGCGGAGCGCCTGCCCAGCCTGCGGCTCTCCGGTTCGCTGGGCGTGGACACCCTGAAAAGCTCCAAACTCTTCAATCCTGAGACCACCGCCGCGGGGATCGTCGCCGGGATCTCCGGCCCGATCTTCGACGCCGGCCGCATCCGCGCCGTCATCGCCGCCCAGAGCGCGGCGGAGGAGCAGGCGCTGCTCGGCTACGAAACGTCCATCCTCACCGCCCTGTCGGAAGTCGAGGACGCCCTGATCGCCTGCCGCCGCACCGAGGAACGCCTGGCGTCGCTGGAAAAAGCCTCCGCCGCGGCCAAAGACGCTTCACGCCTGGCCAGCCAGAGGTATCGCGCCGGTGTGATCGACATGACCACCGTGCTCGACGCCCAGCGCAACGACCTGGCGCTGGAAGAAAGCGTCGCCGCCGTGAAAGCCGACCGCGCCGCCGCGCATATCCAGCTCTACAAGGCCCTCGGCGGGGGCTGGTGATATTCAACTTCTCCGATCTCCATGAAACCATCCGATTCCCAAGACCTCGCCGCCGTCGTCCGGCGCGGCGCATCCCGGCCGATCCGCAAGTGGATCTTCATCACGCTGGGCGCCGCTCTCGCCGCCGGCGGCATTTACTACTATCTTTCCCGTAACGGCAATGGCTCCACAGGTCCGGAATATATCACTCGGCCGCTGACGCGCGGCGAGATTTCCATCGAAATCACCGCCACCGGCATTCTCGCGCCGACCAATCAGGTCACCGTCGGCAGCGAGCTTTCCGGCACCGTCGCCGAAATCTATGTCGATACCAACGACACGGTGGAAAAAGGCCAGCCGCTCGCCAAGCTCGACACCATCAAGCTCGAACAGCAGACCGAGCGGACCCGGGCCACGCTCCTCGCCGTGAAGGCGCGCGTCACCCAGGCCGAGGCTACCGTGCGCGAAAACGAGGCATCCTACGGGCGCTTGCAGGAACTGCACCGCCTGAGCGGCGGCCAGACGCCTTCCAAGGCGGACATGGACAGCGCCCTGGCCTCCGTCGAGCGCGCTAAGGCCGACCTCGAAAGCGCGAATGCCGCCGTGGCCGAAGCCGAGGCCAACGTGAAGGCCAACGAACGCGATCTGGAGAAAGCCGTCATCCGCTCGCCCGTCAACGGCATCGTCCTTCTGCGCCAGTTGGAAAGCGGCCAGACCGTGGCGGCCTCCTTCACCGCGCCGGAGCTCTTCGTCATCGCGGAGGATCTGCGGAAAATGGAACTCGTCGTCTCCGTGGTGGAAGCCGACATCGGCCGGGTGGAAGAGGGGCAGTCAGTGGAGTTCGGGGTCTATACCTGGCCGAAGCGCGTCTACTCGGCCACGGTGAAAAAGGTTTTCTTCGGTTCCACCCTCACCAACAACGTCGTCACCTACAACGCCGAGCTCGAGGTCGACAACGAAGACCTGAGCTTGCGGCCCGGCATGACCGCCACCGCCGACATCTTCATCGAGCGCAAGGCAAACATCCTCACGGTGCCGAACGCCGCGCTGCGCTTCGACCCCGTCGCCGCGGCGAGGCTCGGACAGCAGGACGAGCAGAAACGCACGCTGGTGCAGGCCCTCTCGCCCGGCGGCGGGCGCCGCCGGGGCGGCGGAGGTGGCGGGGCTCCCCCCGCCTCCGACTCGCCGAGCAGGGGTTCGCGCGTATGGGTGCTGCAGGATGGCCAGCCCGTCGAGATCGCCGTGACCACCGGCATCACCGATGGAAGCTATACCGAAGTCAGAGGCGAGGGACTCGTCGAAGGCATGCAGATCATTGTCAGCGCCAGGCCGCCCGTGAAATCATGAGCAAGGACGACCTCATTCAATTGCGCGGCCTCACGAAAACCTACGGCCGCGGCGACGCGGAGTTCCAGGCGCTTTGCGGCGTCGACATGGATATCTCCCGGGGCGAGTTCGTCGCGGTGATGGGCCCCAGCGGCTCGGGCAAATCAACGCTGATGAACCTGCTCGGCTGCCTCGATAGGCCGACCACCGGCAGCTATCGTTTCCAGGGCATCGCCGTGGAAACGCTGAACAAGGACCAGCGCTCCCTGCTCCGCCGCCACGCGCTCGGCTTCATTTTCCAGGGATTCAACCTGCTGGCCCGCACCTCCGCGCTGGAAAACGTGGAGCTGCCCCTGCTCTACCGCGGCTACTCGCGCCGGCAGCGCCACGAAATGGCGCGCAATGCCCTGGCCAGCGTCGGCCTGCCCGACAAGGAGCGCAACACGCCCGCCGAACTCTCCGGCGGCCAGCAGCAGCGCGTCGCCATCGCCCGCGCCATCGTCACCAATCCCGGCACGCTCTTCGCCGACGAACCGACCGGCAACCTCGATTCGAAAACCACCCGCGAGATCATGAACCTGCTCTGCCGGCTCAACGACGAACTCGGCATTTCCATCATCATGGTCACTCACGAGGACGATGTCGCCCACTATGCCAAGCGCATCGTTCACGTCCGCGACGGCCTGATCGAGTCGGACGTGAGCAACACCCAGCGCCCCAATTGAGTCATGTTCTGGAACGCCTTCATCATCGCGCTGCGCGAAATCCGGCGGAACCTCACCCGCGCCTTCCTCACCGTGCTCGGCGTGGTCATCGGCGTGGCCGCGGTGGTCACCATGGTCACGCTCGGCCGCGGCGCCACCGAGCAGGTGAAAGCCCAGATCTCCAACCTGGGCAGCAACCTCCTCGTCCTCCGTCCCGGCCAGGGATGGTGGTCGGGGGGAGCACCGCAATTCAGCATGAAGGATGTCGAGATGGTCCGCGAGCAGGTGCCCGGCATCCAGGCGGTCGCGCCGATGACCAACACTTCCGTACAGGCAATCTCGGACGAAGAAACCCGCACGACCGATATCCAGGGCACGACCCCCGAATATTTCTTCATCGGCAACTGGACCATCGCCGAAGGCCGCTTCTTCGATGAAGACGAAGTGCTCGAAGGCTCCACCGTCGCCGTGATCGGCGAGACGATCCGCAAAGAACTGTTCGGGGAGCGCAATCCCATCGGCGAAAAGATCCGGCTTCTCAACACCGCCGTCGAAGTCATCGGCGTGACCGCCGTGAAAGGGCAGGGAGGCTGGGGCGACGATCTCGATGACAACATCATCGTTCCCATCACCATGCTGCAGAGCCGGCTCAACACCCAGGCCTCGCACCAGAACATCAACCAAATCATGATCTCCTCTCTCGACGGCTACCCGGGCACCGCCGTCGTCGCCGACATTACTTCCCTGATGCGCGAGCGCCGCAACCTCAGCCGCAACGAGCAGAACAATTTCTCCGTCACCGACACCCGCCAGATCGCCGATGCCGTCAGCTCCAGCACCCAGGTGATGACCTCGCTGCTCGGAGCCGTGGCCGGCGTCAGCCTGCTCGTCGGCGGCATCGGCATCATGAACATCATGCTCGTCTCCGTCACCGAACGCACCCGCGAAATCGGCATCCGCATGGCCATCGGCGCCCGGGCGCGGGAAGTCATGCTCCAGTTCCTCGTCGAAGCCGTCACCCTCTCCTGCGTCGGCGGCCTCTGCGGCATCGCCATCGCCTACGCCCTCTGCACCAGCCTCGCCAAGGTCGTCGGCGCGCCCTTCCTCTTCGACCCCAAGATCAATCTCATCGCCTTCATCTTCTCCGCCGCCATCGGCATTCTCTTCGGTTTCATGCCCGCCCGCCGTGCCGCCAAGCTCGATCCGATCGAAGCGCTGAGGCATGAATGAGTTGAGGGTCAATAGTTGAGAGTTGACGGCGAACAGCCAAAGCCCCTCCGAACCACCAACCTCTTATCATCAACTCTCAACTCCTCCACCCATGCGTCTCCTGATCATCGAAGACGATCCGCTGCTCCTCCACAGCCTTTCCGAAGGGCTGCGGGAGGAGCAGTACGCGGTTGATGCGGCGGCGGATGGCAACGAAGGGCTCTCCAAGGCATTGTCCACCGATTACGACGCCCTCGTGCTCGATGGCATGCTGCCTGGCATCGACGGATGGGAACTTCTCCGCCTGCTACGCCGCGAAAAAAACACCCCTGTGCTGATGCTCACCGCTCGCGACGCCGTGCCCGACCGCATCCGCGGTCTCGATGCCGGAGCGGACGACTACCTGACCAAACCTTTCGATTTCGAAGAACTGCTCGCCCGCCTGCGCGCCCTCATCCGCCGCAGCTCGGGCCAAGGCTCGAGCCTCCTGGAAATCGACGGCATCGTGATAGATACCGCCGCCCGCCTCGTGCGAAGCGAGGATGGCACGGTCCCCCTCACCCCGCGGGAATACGGCCTGGTCGAGTACCTTGCCCTCCACCGTGGCAGCGTCGTCACGCGCACCGAGCTTTACGAACACCTTTTCGACGAGAACGACGACACGCTCTCCAACCTCCTCGACGTCCACATCTCCAACGTCCGCAAGAAACTCGGCGCTTCCTTCATCTCCACCCGCCGCGGCCACGGCTACTGCATCGAATGACGCGCCTCTTCCAATCCGTTCGCTGGCGTCTGCTGCTCTGGTACGCGCTGATCCTGCTGGGGCTCATCACCGGGCTCTGTCTCCTCGCCTACCGCCTCGCGGCGAACGAACGCCTCCAGCGCATCGACCGCGAAATCGGCTCCTTCGAGCGCGCCTTTTTCCGCAGCCTCTTCGCCGGTCAACCCGCCAGCGCCAGGCAGGGCGGCGAACCTCCGGGCTCCGACGAAATCCGCGAACGCCTCCGCCACCCGGGCGACATCTCCGCTTTCCCCCTGGAACTCCACACCCTCTTCGAAAGCGAGCGCCGGGGCACCTACCTCGCCTACTGGGACGGTGACGGCTCGCCTCTTTTCATCTCCGCCAACGCCCCCGCCGGCCTGCAACCGCCCACCCCTCCCAAGGATGGCTCGCGGATCATGCTCGACCGCGGCACCCGGCGGGAAAGCCACCGCAAGCACCCCTCCGGCATGGTCTCCATCTCCGGCCGCTACATCTCCGCCGAGCAGGCCGGCCTGGCGCGCTTCGGCGTGCTGCTCGGCCTGGGCGGCGGCGCCCTCTGGCTTGCCGGCCTCGCCGGCGGGTGGTGGCTCGCCGGACGCGCCCTGAAACCCATCGACACCATCGGCCGCACCGCCTCGCGCATCGCCGCGGGCAACCTCGACGAGCGGATCGACATCGCCGACACCGACAACGAACTGGATCGGCTCGGCCACGTCCTGAACGAAACCTTCGACCGTCTCGCCGCGGCCATCGAGCGGCAAAAACGCTTCACCGCGGACGCCTCGCACGAACTCCGCACACCCGTGACCATCATCCTCTCCGAAACCCAGCGCGCCCTGAAACGCGAACGCGAACCGGAACAATACCGCGCCATCCTCGCCAACTGCCACAGCGCCGCCGAGCGCATGCGCTCACTGGTGGAATCCCTGCTGGTGCTTGCCCGCCAGGACCTCCCGGCATCCGGCTCCGATCCCCTGCCCTGCGATCTCGCCGACATCGCGGGCGGCGTGGCGGATCTGCTCCAGCCGTTGGCGGACGAACACTCGATCTCCATCGAGCGCGATCTCTCCCCCGCCCCCCTCACCGGCGATCCCCACTCGCTGGCGATGGTCGTCCAAAATCTGCTCGCGAACGCGCTGGAACATCCGCCCGCGGGCAGCCGGGTCCGGTTGGCGACATTCTCGTCGCCTCAGGGGGCGGTGTTGGAAGTCTCGGACAACGGGCCGGGCATTGCGGCGGAGCATCTGCCGCGGCTTTTCGACCGCTTCTATCGGGCCGATTCGGCGCGCGGTCAGGCCAGCGGTCGCACCGGCCTCGGCCTGGCCATCGCCAGGACGATCGTGGAGAATCACGGCGGAGCAATCGAAGTGGAGAGCGAACCCGGCAAAGGAAGCGCGTTCCGGACGGTTTTTCCCAGGTGAACGGACCGCACTCTCTTCTTCGACGGGAAGCTCAACGCCGGCCCGTCCGTCGCCAATCAACCCACGGCTTATGGCGGCGCCATCGGCTACCGCTGGGCCGGGATCTCTCAAGGCGACGGCGGCGACGGCCAGCAGGATCCGATGGTCGGCGAAAACTACACGCGGCGAATCGATGCCTGGCCGTCCTAGTCGGAAACACCCATATGGCGGAATAGTAACCGATTTTGTAACGTATTGCCCTTGTCCTCCCGGCCCGAAAGCCGACATTTTCCGAGCGACCGATGAAATCCACCCGCCGCCACCTACTCCAGGCCGGCCTCCTTGGAGGTCTCGGCACCCTGCTTCCATCCGCAAGCGCCCAAACATCTCCACCCGCCGCCGCCAAAACGGCGAAACGCGTGCGCGGCATCATCTTCATGGTCTCCGACGGAATGAGCCACGGCGTGCTGCCCCTCGCCGAAGCCTTTTCACAGCAGACGAGGAAACGCCCCACCCGCTGGTGGGAACTGCTGCAATCCTCGGAAACCGTCCAGGGCCTCATGGACACCGCCTCAGCCAATTCGCTCGTCACCGATTCCGCCGCATCCTCATCCGCCTGGGGTGGCGGCAAGAGAGTGCCGAACGGCCACATCAACGTGACCGACAAAGGCCGCAAGGTCGAACCCATCGGCGCGACCCTGCATGCCAAAAAGTGCAGCTTCGGCCTGGTCACCACCGCCACCGTCACGCACGCAACCCCCGCCGGTTTCGCGGCGAATTCGCCCGACCGCGGCGACGAGCAGAACATCGCCACGCAATACCTCGACCGCGTGGACGTGATCCTCGGCGGCGGCTCGCAATTCTTCGATCCCGCCCGGCGGAGGGACAAACGCGACCTCTTCGGCGACTTCACGAATGCCGGCTACCAGGTCGTCCGCAACCGCGACGAACTCCTCGCAGCGAAATCCTCCCGTCTCCTCGGAACCTTCTCCTCCGGTCACGTCCCCTACTCGGTGGACCGCGCCCACGACAGGGAGCTGGAGAAAAAAATCCCCACTCTCGCCGAAATGGCGGATGCGGCGCTGAAACGCTTCCTCGCCGCCGAAGCGCCCTTCCTGCTCCAGGTCGAAGGTGCGCGCATCGACCACGCCGCCCACGCCAACGACATCGCCGGCCTGCTTTGGGATCAGCTCGCCTTCGACGATGCGATCGCCGCGGTCATGGCCGCCATCGCCGGCCGCGACGACATCCTGGTGGTCATCACCAGCGACCACGGCAACGCCAATCCCGGCCTCAACGGCATCGGCTCCGCCTACCGCCGCAGCAACGAGCACTTCGCCCGCATCACCGGGATGAAAGCCTCCCACGAACGCCTCTTCGCCGAGTGGAATGCGAAAAAGGGCGGCGCCAGGGATCTGATCGGGTTGATCGACAAACGCCTCGGCTTTAAACCCGGCGAGGAGGAAGCGGAAACGCTGCTCGACACCCTTTCCGGCAAGCCGGTCATCGAATGGAACCACCAGCTCGCCAATCCCCCCGGCATCCTCGGCCAGATCACCGGCAACCACACCGGCATCGGCTGGACCGGCACCACCCACACCGCCGACTACACCATGATCACCTCCTTCGGCCCGCAGGCGGATCGTTTCCACGGCCTCGTGCGCAACGAGACCGTACACGACAAAATGCTCGAAGCACTGCTGGGATGAGCCATCGGTCAGGCGCCGGGAAAACGTCTCTCATCCGACTCCCCGCCCCATGCGTATCCTGATCTACGCCATGGGCAGCGCCGGGGACGTCCATCCCTTCGTCGGCGTCGGACGGGCATTGCAGGCGCGGGGCCACGAGGTTTTCGTCATCACCAGCGCGTACTTCGAAGAGCTCGTCGCACGCGCCGCCCTCGGCTTCCGCCCTTTGGGCACGGTCGCGGATTTCGAGCGCGTGCAGAGCGATCCCCACCTCTGGCATCCCACCAAAGCGCTGCCGTCGATCATCCGCAACGCCGTCGATCCGACTTACGAGCTGATCCTGGCCCACGCGCGCGAACTGCACGAACCGGGCAACACCATCATCCTCGCCAGCTCCCTGGCCTGGGGGGCGCTGACCGTGCGGGAACTTCTCCGCATCCCGGTCGCTACGGTGCATCTGGCGCCCTCGCTCTTCGTCAGCTCCCACCGTCAGCCGGTGCTGCACGGCGCCCCGATCCCCCAATGGGCGCCTCGCTTCATGAAAGCCATTCAATGGCAGATGGCGGAAAAAATCGTCGATTTCCATGTGCTGCCGGAGCTCAACCGCTTCCGGAAAAAACACGGCCTGCCACCCGCCCGCCGCATGCTGAAAGGCTGGCACTCCCCCGACCGGGTCATCGCGCTTTTCCCCGAATGGTTCGGCCCGCCGCAGCCGGACTGGCCGCCGCAAACACGCCTGACGGGCTTTCCCCTCTTCGACGAAGCCGGCCTGCGCGAGTTGCCGCGGGAACTCGACGACTTCCTGAACGACGGCGACCCGCCCGTCGTCTTCACCCCGGGCAGCGCGATGGACCGCGGCCACGCCTTTTTCGCGGAAGCCGTCGCCGCCCTGAAAATGCTGGGCAAGCGCGGCATCCTCCTGAGCCGCTTCCCCGACACCATGCCGACGGATCTGCCGCAGGGCGTGCGGCGCTTCTCCTACCTTCCCTTCAGCGAGGTCCTGCCCCGCGCCGCCGCGCTGGCCTATCACGGCGGCGTCGGCACCTGCGCCCAAACGCTGCGGGCGGGCATCCCCCACCTCGTCCAGCCCATGGCCCACGACCAGCTCGACACCCTGAGCCGCGTCCGCGACCTCGGCGTCGGCGACGGCCTGCATCCCCATCAATTCAAAGCGAAAAAGATCGCCGCCACCCTCGACCGCCTGTTGCACGATGCCACCATCGGACAACAGGCAAAAGACCTCTCCCGGCACTTCGATCCCGCCGCCTGGATGGCCCGGACATGCGAGCTGGTGGAGGAACTGACTACTGACTACTGACTACTGACTGCTAGACTGCTAGGAATTACTGACTACTACTGACTGACTGCTAGGAATTTGCTTTTTTGGGGTGCGCCCTGAAACACCTGTTGGCCGGGCCAAGGGGAGGGAGAAAGGGGGTTATCATGAACTTCCCAAAATATTGCGTGATCAACTTGATCGCCGCCTCATCGCAACCGAGAGCTCTTGTTCGCATCTCCTATTTACCGACTAGACGCAGTTTCAGAACGCACGGCGCAAACAGCCGCCTTCGCCGTCACGAGATGCTTCCGCACCACTTCGCGCATCCGCTCCGGCGAAGTGTCAGAGACCTGTTTCGCCAGCGTGCCGCGCCGGCTGCCGTAGCGGTGCTCGTGCATCCCGAACTGCAATCCCAGATTGCCCTCAATCATTGCCAGGCTCACATGGGTTGGCGTTTGCGCCTTGAGTGCCAGCGGGTCGGGAACACTGATCAACGACTCCGCAAGCTGACCGCTGATCATTGAAACCGGAACGGAGGAATCTGCGGTAAGCCGGTCAACGCCTGCCAACAATCTCTCGCGGAGCTCCTCGAAGTCCGTTTCCGGACGAAGCGATGCCGAAACAAAAAAGTAATTTCCATCCGGCGTCACGAGATCGCAGCCGGCCAAGGTCATCCCGGTGAGGCGCTTCAATTCCGCATCGGCGAAGAGCCACATGTTCAACACGCGCGCCGCCACCATCAGCGCGGCATGTTCGTTCGAGTGATGATCGGGAATCGGCCACGTCAACAGCAGGTGTCGCGCGCTCAAATCCCAAGTGAGGTCCAGATTGTGATGCGAAGCTTTCCCTGGCGGTGTCGAAATCCCCTTGAGTTCCAGGTCGCCCAACTGCCGTTTGACCTCGGCAAAAACATCCTGCGCCGGCAATCCACCGACGACACAAACGGTGACCTCATTGGAAACCGCCAATCGTTCATCGCGAAATCGCTGCACGTCCGTCAGGCGGGCGGCGGTGACGTCGCCTTTGAGCGCGACATGTTTCCTGCCGTGGCGCATCCCGTGACTCCACGCCGCCACGGTGAACTTGTGCGTCGTCAGGTTGCGCGCAGTGAAGTCACATTCGGCAATCACTCTTGGTTTCTCCGCGGCAAGATTGACTTCCGTGAACGGCACGCCTTCGAGCCAGCGACGATGGTGCGTGAGGCCCTCTTTCCAGTTGCCCGTGTGACCGTAGAAATCCAGCCGCATGTGATCGGGGAGCGTTTCCGCGTTCGCCTGCGCTGAATTCGCGGGAATGGTCGAGCGAATCACGAGATGCTCGACCAAGTGCGACCATTGCGCTTGATCAGGCGCATCGGCGGTCAATCCCATCGGCAGAAACGTGAAGATGGAAACATTGGTGCTGGCGGGGAAGTGAACCGAAACGACGCGCAATCCGTTGGGCAACGACGCCGAATCCACTTTGCCGCCGGCTTCAGTCGCGCGCCCGCAGCCCGCGCCGAAGAACATCGAAAGGCACAGCAACATGATCAGCGGCAACCGTGTTGACCGGCTTGCTTCCTGTCGTTGGTGTTGCTGACGTTTTCGTTGGGTCTGCCAAGCGAACCAGATGCTGAATCCGACCGGGACAACGCAGAGCCAGGCAAGCCATTTCGAGTGCGCGATTGATTGCATGCCGAATTGGACGAACGGATGCGAATCGAAGAACGCTTTGGCGACGGCGTCATTGGCATGTTGAGCCTGCGCCACGCCGCCCATCGCCAGATGCTTTGCAACGGCAATGCCGCCCACCGCCGACTGCCACGCCAACGCCACGCCGCCGAGCGCCAGAATGCCGACGGCTGCGCCGCCAATGGCCGCGCCGCCAAACGCCAATCCACCAAAGGCCAATCCGCCCACCGCCAATCCTCCCAGACTGATGATTCCCACGCTTGCGCCTCCCATGCCTATGCCGCCGACGGCCAATCCGCCCGCGGCGAACAACACGCCCACGGCAACATCGCCAAAAGCGATCCAGCCCACGGCCGGCCGCATTTTGCCCTCGAGGCATCGTCCCGTTCGGACATGAATCAACGGCAGCCCCAGGAACGTCCACCGGCTGCGATATTCAAATACTTGAAGAGTCTGCCCGTGCCTTGCGGCGGTTGTCGTTTCACCCTTCGCGGCGGTCTCCAGTCGCGCGCGGCGCAGGAGATGGTTGAATCTCAAGATCACCGCAAGCAATACCCCGAAATAAGCCAGAGTAAAACCAATCAGGCACAGGGCCGCTTTCAACGGCGCGGCCTGAGCCATGCCGATCACCGCCTTGATCACCACCACATTGACAACCAGCGAAACGACGACCAGCCCTATCACAACCCACGCGCAGCGGATGATCAATCGCCGCTCCTTTTCCGACGTCGCATGGGCGAGACTGGCTTTGACGCCGAACCACGCGCCCAGAATACCGATGAGCGTGCCGAGCGTCGCGCCAGACACGCCCGCCAGTGCAAACGCTTTGCCCGCCGCGCTATTGGCCGCTGTCGCGCCAATCGTCGCCGCGTCCGCCGAAGTTGTGAACAGCGGCAACGCCGCCATGACACCGAAAGTAAAAGCGCGTCCCGGCGTGGACATTTTTAAGGCGCCTTCCACGAACGCTGTGACTTCCTCCGCCAGAAGTTTGCGTCCGCGAGAAAGCCGTTGTTTAACCGCGTCCTCGCTCAACTCCAATGCAGCCGCCACGCTCCCAACCGATTGATGCTCGCGGTAAAACAACACCAGCGGCTCGCGGTAAGTTTCTGGAATGCGTTCCAGTGAACGCCACAAGATCGCTTCTTCCTCCCTGCTGATGGTGTGGTCGTGCGGCAACGGTTCGGGAGCGTGCGATTCCATAACAGCATCGAGTGTTTCCCCAGCGTGGCTCGGCTCGCTGTCCTGTCGGCGCAACCAGTTCTTGATGATATTTCGCGCAATGCCGCAGAGCCATGCACGCAGTTTTCCCGGCTCGCGCAGTTGCCGCAGTTGTTTCCACGCGGTGACGAATGTTTCCTGCGCGAGGTCTTCGCTGTGGCTGAGACTTCCCGTGGCGCTGTAAGCCAGCGAACAGACCAGGGATTGGTAGCGCGACACGATTTCTCTAAATGCCTCGTGATTGCCCTTCAGGCTTTCGGCGACAAGCCCGGCGTCGTTCTGCGCGACGAGTTCCATTGCTGTGGTTGCCATCATATCACCGCATACGTGGTAAAATCAGCCAGAAAGGTGACAGGGGATTTTCTTTACGGTTGTCGGACGAACCTCGAGCGTGCCCGGAAAAGCGGGGCGGCAGTTCGTCTCCACCGACGTGCTTGCCCGGCGATTTCGCAAGCCTCTTCTGGTTCTTACTTCGGAGATCAACTTCACCGCCATTTCCTCACAGCCTGCGAATGCCTCATCCACCCCGATGTTTGATGCGACAATCACGGCGCAGTTTATTTCCGGAGCCAGCCAGACGACGACGTAAAACAGCGTGTTTGAGCCGTTAATTGCTGGGAATTTGTTCCTCCGCCGGCTTCTGTTTGGCGGCGGTCTCGAGTTCTTTTTTCAGTTCCGCGAGCTGATTAACTGCTAGGAATTTGCTTTTTGGGGGTGCGCCCTGAAACACCTGTTGGCCGGGCCAAGGGGAGGGAGAAAGGGGGTTGCGGGGGGAAGAGGGAGGTTCCACCCGCGCGCGACGAGAGCAGAAGATTCGCTTCAGGCGCAGCCCGGCGGCGAAAATCGGGAGAATGGGGGCGTTCATGGCTTTTCATGGCTTGAATCCATTGGCCGCGAGTATGGCTCCCCGCCCCGCCGTGCCAGGATTGAAATCAGGCAGCGAGTTTTTGGAGTTTCTGGAGCCAACGGGCGGGCCGCCCGTTCCCCTCTTGTGCTCCCCCTCTTGAATCAGGGGTCGAGAATCAGGACACAACCGTCGCCGATCGGGACTTCCGGCGCGCGCCATGCGGGACGCTGGTCGAAATCCCGGGGCCGGGGCCGGTTGAACCAGTCCAGACCGGGGTCTTCGTCGGAAATCCATTCCTTGATCGCCCGCCACGGCGGCTCGACAGGCTCCATCGTCTCAATGTCGAAGGGCGGCGGAGGTGGACGGGGAAGCTGGATAATGCCCTCCCACAAGCCATAGAGGCGGAGGAAAAATTCGACGTGCTCCGGGTGGACGAACTGGCGAACCGGTCTCATCACACCCTTGCAGCAGGGGCATTGCAGCGGATCGCCGCCCCAGACCTTGAGAATGAGGTCGCGCCAGAGGGGGCGCATGGCCTGGGCCGCCCCCCGCCTGCCCGCTCGGAGAGCGGTTCCTTGCCATTTGCAGGTGATCCGGAGAGCCTCCAGCCGGAATCGGCCCATCCTTCTCCCGGACCCGGATGCCTTGCCCATTCGACGTCCGATGTTGGACGTTCCCCTCTCTCCGCTCTTGGCTCACCGCTCCCCGCTCCTACACTCCCTTCCATGTCATCCACCTTCGGTCACGCCTTCCGCATCCACACCTTCGGCGAATCGCACGGCGGCGGCGTGGGCGTGGTGATCGACGGCGTGCCGCCTCGCATCCCGCTGACCGTCGAGGACATCCAGCGCGAACTCGACCGCCGCCGCCCCGGCCAGAGCGAGATCGTCACCCCGCGCAAGGAAGCCGACAAAGCCGAGATCCTTTCCGGCCTGACCGACGGCGCCACTCTCGGCACTCCCATCGCCGTCATCGTCCGCAACGAGGACCAGCGGCCCGCCGCCTACGAGGAAATGGCCGTGAAATACCGCCCCTCCCACGCCGACTACACCTACGATGCGAAATACGGCGTCCGCGCCCTCTCCGGCGGCGGCCGCGCTTCCGCCCGCGAAACCATCGGCCGCGTCGCCGCCGCCGCCGTGGCGAAGCAGGTGCTCACCCATCTCGCTCCCGGCATCGAAGTGCTGGCCTGGGTCAAATCCATCCACGATCTCAACGCCGACGTCGATCCCGGAACCGTCACCGCCGCGGAAATCGAAAGCAACATCGTCCGCACCGGGGACCCCGCCATGGTCGAACCGATGATCGAGCGCATCAAACAGGTCCGCGCCGAAGGCAACTCCGTCGGCGGCGTGGTCGAATGCGTGATCCGCAACTGCCCCCCCGGCCTCGGCGAACCGGTCTTCGACAAACTGGAAGCGGAACTCGCCAAAGCGATGCTTTCCCTGCCCGCCACCAAGGGCTTCGAGATCGGCTCCGGCTTCGCCGGCACGCTTCTCACCGGTCGTGAACACAATGACCCCTTCCGCATGATCGACGGCAGGGTCCGCACCACCAGCAACCGCTCCGGCGGCATCCAGGGCGGGATTTCCAACGGTGAAAACATCGTCTTCCGCGTCGCCTTCAAGCCGACCGCCACGATCATGACCCCACAGGAAACCGTCACCAGCACCGGCGAAAACACCGAACTCGCCGGCCGCGGCCGCCACGACGCCTGCGTGCTGCCCCGCGCCGTGCCGATGGTCGAAGCCATGGCTCTGCTCGTCCTCTGCGATCATCTCCTCCGCCAGCGCGGGCAGGTCGGCGGCTTTCCGGCTCCCGAAACATGAAACCTGCGCGATTCACTCGGCGCGGCCGCCTCGCATGAAGGAACTCCTCGCCGCGCTCGATCTCGAAAGCATCCCGCAGGTCAGCCTCGGGACAGCGGCGCTGCTGATCTTCGGCGCCTGCGCCAGCCTGGCGGTCCTGCGCGGCCTGCTCCGCATCTTGGCGGGAACGGTCATCCTTTGCGCCAGTGGATTCGCCGCGCACCTCGCTTGGCGTCACGGTCCGGCGCTGCCCGGCCACGATTTGCCCGGCTTCTCCGCGGCCCTGCCGCTCGTGACCGGGATCGCCGCGTTTTTCCTGCTCAGAGCCATCCTGAAATTCGTCGTGCGGCCCTTCGGCAAACCCAATGAGGAAGTGGCCGGAGCAAACCGGCGCTCCCCTCTCCGCTGGGCCTTCACCCTGTTCTTCAGCCTGGTCCCCGCGGCGCTCCTCTGGTTCACCGGAGCCGCCGCCCTCCGTCACTTCGGCTCAATCGCCGAAATCCGGAACTTCGCCGGCAATCCGGCCGGCCCGCATCCCCGCTCCTCTTTCCTCGCCGCGCTCAAGGACACCATCGACCGCGCGATGCCGGAGAACTGGTTTCTCGGCATCGCCCCCTTTTCGGACGATGCCCGGGTGACCCTGGCCAAGTTGATCGCGGCGGGCGACGCACCTCCGAAAGCCATCCCTGTGATGGAAGAGCCGGAAATCCGCGCCCTGATCCTCGAAGACGAAAAACTGCGCCGGCTCGCCAAAGCCGGCCGCTACGCCGACATCCTCCGCGATCCGCGTCTCGATTACATCATGGAAAACCCCGATCTCAGGAAGATGCTCGCCGGTCTGGAACTGTGAGACGGCAGCAACCGTTCCCGGAAAAATTGCCGCCGTTTCATGGCCAAGCCCGCTTCGCAGGATGGTACATCTCACGATCCCCAATAAACGCTCACCCCTCCATCCCGAGCCTCGCCGCGAAAAAGCCGTCCGCCTCGGAATTCACCGGAGAAACGACCTCCTCCGCCTCCACCCTCCATCCCTCGTTGCGCTCCATGAAACCGGCGATCTGCCCCTCGTTCTCGACCGGCAGCACCGAGCAGGTGGCGTAAACGAACTTCCCTCCCGGTCTCAGCAACCCCGGATAGCCGTCGAGCAGCTTCCTCTGGAGCCGCACCGTCTTCTCAAGAAACGCCTCGCCCAGCCGCCACTTCAGATCCGGTTGGCGGCGCAGCGTTCCCAACCCGGAACAAGGCGCATCGATCAGCAACCGGTCCGCCCACCCGCGGTGGCGTGCGAAACTCCCGCCATCCCACCTCTCCTCCCGGATCATGCGAACTCCCGCACTCCGCACCCGGCGACGGAGTTCGTCGAGCTTCACCGCCGAAATGTCCATCGCCAGCACCCGGCCCCGCCCGCCCATCAGCGAAGCGAGATGCAGCGACTTCCCTCCGGCCCCTGCGCATGCGTCGATCACCCGCATCCCCGGCTCCACGTCGAGCAGCGGGGCGATGCGCTGCGAACCGATATCCTGGATTTCCACGCGCCCCTCCGCCAGCAACTTCTTGGAAATCTGCCGCCTCGCCGCCACCCGCAGCGCCTCTGGAAAACCCGGCACGGCCTCGCTTTCCACCCCCTCCGCCGCAAGCCACGTGCGGGCCTCCTCGCGGCTGTTCCGCAGCGTGTTCACCCGCAGGAATACCGGTGCGCGGCGATTGAGCGCGGCGATCACGGCGGCCCATCGCTCGCCGAGTTCGGCCTCGCCCCGGGCGTCCAGCCAATCGGGCACCGATTCGCGGATGGTCCGCGCTTGACCGGCCAGCGCGGCCTCGCGCGCCGGCATATCCGCCACGGGACAGCCACCCCACGACCACCAGCCGGGAATCTCCAGCCCCATCCGCCGCCACTGGGCGGCACAGACGGATTCCAAACTTTCGTCATCCGCCACAAAAGCGAGGGCTCGATACCAGCGGACGCACTCGAAAACGGTCTCCGCGACAAAGGCTCGATCGCGCTTGCCCCATTTCGGATTCGTCCGGAACCGCTCGTCGAGAGCCCGGTCGAGCACCCGGCCGTGCTGGAGCACATCGCGGAGGATGTCGGTGCATCCCTGTGCGAGCACGCGGTGAATCGCCATGACCCACCCTGATCCGATGAAGACCGCACGCTCAACGCCGATCTGCGCGTGCGTGCGGAATCGGCCCTCCCGGCGGCGCAATGCGGTGCGGGTTGCCACCGCCCGGAACCCGGCTAGACTTCCCGAAGGGCATGGAGCACGAGGAAAGCGAAAAAGCCGTGGCCAAGGTGCGCCGCATCAACAACCGGTGGATCGTTCACGGCAAGCTGCGCGACCATGCGAACGCCTACCTCGACCACCTCGAACGGACCGATCCTCACCGTCTCGACCGGTCATGCGAAATCGCCATGGAACTGGTCCACCAGCGGAAATGGGTCAAGGACCCCAAACCGCTCTTCTATGCCGGCCTGTTCTCGCTCGCCCGGCGCAGGGAAATCGACCGCTACCTCGGCGAGCACACCTTCACCCGCGCCGTGCTCCTCCGCGTCCTCGGCGACCGGGAACCTCCTTCCCTCCCCTCGGAAGAAGCGGAACGTCTTGTCCGAACCATCGCCGGCATCGTCTCCCAGGCGTTGTCATGAACCTCCGGAACCTCAAAGCGCCCCCGTCTTCGGATCCCAGATCTTGCGGAAGCCGTTCCCTTCCGAAGTCGCCTGGCGGATGAGCCCGCTGGCGCTGAGGGCCGTGCCGGTTCTGATGTCGAAGCCCATGCTGTCCAGCGCCTGGACGGTCCACACGTTGCAGATACGGGGGAAATAGTAGGAATAATTTTCCGGGCAGCGGATCAGCCGGCCATCGCCCCAGCTCGAGGGCGCGATGGTCACGGGCCGGCCACTCGAATCCCTGACCGCGCAGGCGTTGAGAAAGGCGGCCAGCGGCACGCCTGCGGAGCGCGGGATTTCCGCGACATAAACGCGCTGGCGGTGGCAGACCTGTTCCACTTTCCAATCGAAGGGAATGCATTCCATCACGGAAGCCGACGGGATGCACAACGCGCGGACCACCTGCCATGGCGAGAGCCAGCGCTTCTGCACGTACGCCACTTCGTCTCCCCAACTCATGGTCAGATAGCGGCTTGCGGGGATTTCTGCAGGGGGCACGTAGCCGCACTCCTCCAGCCAAGCCCGGTCAAAGGCGAGCGCGGTATGAAGATTGTCCGCGAGCAGGTGGACCGTCACCGTCTCCTCCACGGAACTCACGCGAAGATGGCGGGTCTCCGCTCGCCTCGCCTCTTCCGGTGCGGGCAGGTGCATCGCGCAGGACGCGAACAGCGCGGCCAGCGGAAGCAGGGCGAGGCGGAGGATGGACATGACGGGAGACCACGAATTCCCGGGCAGACCGGCTCAGGGGCTGCCGAAGGAACAGATGTATTCGCAGGGCGAGTCCTGCACGCGGATGGTGAAGCCGCTGTTTCCGGCGATGGAAAACGATTCCCCGGCCGCTACGGCGAGTGTTTCCGGAGCGCCGTCGATCACGACCTCGCAGGCCCCGGCGGTGATTTCCATGACCTCGGGCTCGCCGGTGCCGAAGTGGTATTCGCCGGGCAGGATGACGCCGAGCGACTTCTTCCGTCCGTCGGTCAAGGTGATCGAGTGGGAGATCACCCTGCCGTCGAAGTAAATGTTCGCCTTTGCGGCGACGCTGGCGTTCTCGAAAACGGCGGACATGGATCAGGGCAGGATTTCGAGGAGTTCCACGTCGAAGACGAGCGTGCCGGCCGGCGCGCCCGAAGGCGGATTGTCGCCATAGGCGAGTTTCGCGGGGATCCAGAAACGGCGTTTTTCACCGGCAACCATGAGTTGCACCCCTTCCGTCCAGCCGGGGATCACCCGGTTGAGCGGGAAGACGATCGGTTCATCGCGGACCACAGAGGAGTCGAAAAGTTTGCCGTCGGTCGTCCACCCGGAGTAGTGGACACGGACGTTCGAGGTTGCTTTCGGGTGTTCCTTGCCGTCGCCTTTCTTCAACACCTTCGAGGCGAGGCCGGAGGCGGTCTTCTCGGCATCCTCCGGCGCGGCGGCGACATCGGCGGGAGCTTCCGGCGGCTTCGGTGTCGCCTTGATTTCGAACAGCTCCACATCGAAGACGAGCGTACCGCTGGGGCGTCCGCCGCCGGCGTTGTCGCCATAGGCGAGCTTGCCGGGAATCCAGAAGCGGCGTTTCTCGCCCACGGTCATGAGCTGTAAACCCTCGGTCCAGCCGGCAATGACCTGGTTCAGCCCGAAGGTGGCCTTCTGGCCACGCTTGACAGAGGAGTCGAACATTTTGCCATCGGTCGTCCAACCGGAGTAATGAACGGTAACCTTGTCGGCTGGGCCGGGCTTTTCGGTTCCCGTGCCTTTGACGAGGACTTTGGAAGCAAGGCCGGAAGGGGTCTTTTCGGCATCGTCGGGGGCGGCGGCTACGTCGGCGGGGACTTCGATCATCGGTTCGGTGGCGGGTTCCTGGGCATGAAGAGGCAGGGCGAAGCCGAACACGGATGCGGCGGCGAAACGGGAAAGATGCCGGAATTTCATGGCGCGGAGAGCTTCCACGCCGCCGGGCGCATGTCAACCCGCCGCTCCTCCGTCGCCGAATTCGCGGCGCTCGAGCTGGCGGTCGATGACGAAGGGCCCGAAGGGCAGCAGCGCGGCGATGAAGGCGAGAACCGTCTGCTTGTTGGTGATCGCGCGGTTCCCCCAAGCCTGGAACAGCGCGATGAGGAAAAGGATGAAGAGAATGCCGTGCGCCCAACCAACGTAGGTCACCGCCATCGGCATGCCCCAGATGCGTTTCAGCGGCATCGCAATCAGGAGCAGCACCAGGAAGGAAACGCCTTCGAGCATGCCGATGGCACGCAGGCGGCCGACGGAATCGCGCAGGTCGGGAGCTTTCATCGCGGCCCGAAAGGAGCAGCGGGGGCGGGAATGTCAATGGCAGGGACGAGCGTCCTCGCTCGTCCGCGAAGTAGGGATGACCGCACGGTCCTCCGCGGGCGAGCGGTGGCGCTTGTCCCTACCCCGTCGGCAGTCTACAACTGCAACCCGTAACTCCGCCCGCCGATGCCGTCGTACCAGCGCACGTAAGCGGCATTGACCATCGCGTAGCCGCCGGCAGTGGGATAATCGCCGGTGAAATACCAGTCGCCGCAAGGCCCCTTCACCGAAGCGTGCAGATTGCCTATGTTCTGGAAAATCACCTGCACCTCGCAGTCGATGTCCTCCGGCGCGACCATTCGGCTGATCTCGGCGGAAATCTCCTCATCGGTGAAAGCTTCGTACACCTGCTTCACCCGGTTGGTCATCTCCGCGACGGGCTTTTTCAGCTCCTCGCGGCACTCGTCGCTGATGCGGTCGAGCAAGCCCTGCCGCCCCGCCCGGCGGTGCAGCGCCACCGCGGCCTGGAAAGCGATGAATTTCCCGAGTTCCGACATGTCGATCCCGTAGCAGTCCGGATAGCGGATCTGCGGCGCGGTGGAGCACACCACGATCTTGCGCGGCGAGGTGCGGGCCAGAATCTTGAGAATCGACTTCTTCAACGTCGTGCCGCGGACGATCGAGTCATCCAGCGCCACCAGAACGTCGTCCGGGCGCACCACTCCATAAGTGATGTCGTAAACGTGCGAAACGAGCTGATCGCGCCCCTTCTCCTGCGCGATGAAGGTTCGCATCTTGATGTCCTTATGAGCGATCTTCTCGCCGCGCGGCCAGTTGCGCAGGATCAGCTCGTCGAGCAGCTCGGGGGTGAGTTCTCCTTTTTCCTGCGCCTCCAGGATCGACGAACGCACCTCCTGCCTGCGGAACAGACGCAGACCGTCCATCAGGCCGTAATAAGCGGTCTCCGCCGTATTCGGGATGAAGGCAAAGACAGCCTTGTCGAAGCTGCCGCCGATCGCCTCGATGATCTGCGGCACCAGCGAGGCGCCCATCGCCTTCCGCTCGCGGTAGATCTGCGGGTCGTTGCCGCGGGAAAAATAGATCTTCTCGAAGGAACACGGCGTGTAGCGCTGCGGCGGGGAAAACGAGGTGTCCTCGCAAGTGCCGTCCGACTTGATCGTGACGATGGAGCCCGGATCGAGCGCCCGGACCTGCGCCTGATCCGCCTCGAAAACCGTCATCAGCGGCACCCGCTCGGAGGCGAAAGCGATGACATCCTCGGTCACCAGCATGTGGCAGGGCCGGATGCCGCGCGGATCGCGCATCACGAACATGTCGCCGTTCCCCACCACGCCGCAGATCGAGTAGCCGCCGTCCCACGTCTGAGCGGCCTCGCCGACGATGCGGCTCAGATCCAACTCCGCCGAGATGCGCTCCGGCATTTCCCGGCCGGTCACGCCCTCGTCGCGCAAACGCCGGTAGAGATCGGTATGCGCCTCATCGAGATGAAAACCGATTTCCTCCAGCACCGTCTGCGTATCCGTGCCGAAGACGGGGTGCTGCCCGCGCTCGATGAGCACCTGGTTCAGCTCCGCGGCATTGGTCATGTTGAAATTCCCCATGACCATCAGCGTGCGCGTCGGCCAGTTGCTGCGGCGCAGATAGGGGTGGCAGGAACCTTCGTCGAACTCGCCCGAAGTCCCGTAGCGCAGATGCCCGATCAGTACTTCGCCGCCGAATTCGTAGTGCCGCTTGACGCTTTCCGGTTCCTTCGGGTCGAGGATGCCCTTGCGGGCCATCTTGTGGAAAGCCTTGATCTCCTTGCGGAACACATTCGCCAGCCCGTCCTTCTCGCTGTCGCGACGGCGGAAGACGTAGGGCTGGCCGAGCGGCATGTTCAGCTTCGCGCAGCCGATGCCGACCCCATCCTGCCCGCGGTTGTGCTGCTTTTCCATCAGCAGGAAAAGCTTGTGAAATCCCCACAGTGCGGTGCCGTAGCGGTCGTAGTAGTAGGCCAGCGGCTTGCGGAGCCGTATCGCGGCGATCCCGCATTCGTGCTTCAGAAAGTCGCTCATTCGTTGGGTGCGGGAGAGAGCTTTACTCGCCGCGGACTTTCACCCGCACGCCTTCGCTGTCAACCATCCTCCCCAGCACCGTTCCTCCCGGCCCTGCCGACAGGATGCGCTCCGCCTCGTCCGGCGCGACGATCGCTACCCACCCGATGCCCATGTTGAAGGTGTGGAAGCGATCCTCCGCATCCACATGCGCGAGCAGATTGCCGATCCCCGGCAAATCCCAAGCCGGGATTTCCAGCTCCGCACCCATCCCCCGGAAAAGCCGCTCCAGATTCTCCGGCAGCCCTCCGCCAGTAATGTGCGCCATCGCCTTCGGCTTCACCCCCGCCGCGCGGATATCCCGCACCACGTCATGATAAAGCCGCGTCGGCTTCAAAAACCCGCCCAGCTCCTCTTCCGTCACGCAGCCCGGATGCTCGCGCAACACCCGGCGCACCAGACTCCAGCCATTCGCATGAATGCTGTCCGAGGGGTACCCCACCAGCACATCTCCCACCATAATCGTCGCGGGGTCGATCAGTTCGCTCTTTTCCGCACAACCGATACAGAAACCGGAAAGCTCGATCACGTCCACGGGCACGATTCCCGGCATTTCAGCCGTTTCGCCGCCGGCGAGAATGCAGTCGCAGGCTTCCAGATAATCCGCCATCCCGGCGATCAGGCGCGTGATCTTCTCCTCGTCCAGCGCCGCGATGCCGATGTAGTCCAGAAACAGCAGCGGATCGCCGCCGGTGGTCAGGATGTCGTTCACGCTCATCGCCACCAGATCTTTGCCGGCGGTTCCGAGCAGATCGCGCTCCAGCAGCAGTTCCAGCTTGGTGCCCACGCCGTCGCAGCCCGTCACGATCACCGGCTCGCTATAGCTGCTCAGATCGTAGCATGCGGCGAACAGCCCGAAGGCTCCCCACAGCTTGCGGTTCTGCTGGGTGCGGGCCACATGGCTCTTGATGTCGCCCACCAGGGCGGCCGCTCGCCGCGTGTCCACCCCGGCCTCTTGGTAAGTCAGTTTTCCGCCCATGCCTCGCTCGGTGGCCGGGTTGTAACAGCGCACCCCCGGCCGTCACGCGGAAAAATCCACCGGCGGGCAGGGCGCGCCTGCGGAGATGTCACGCCTCCGCTTCCGCCTCCGGGCACACGCAACTCTGCCGGGCGGCCGTCTCCAGTTCCTCCGGCGAGACCTCCCGCACATGCGTGGCCACCGACCAATGATGGCCGAAGGGATCCTTCACGACCCCGTAGCGATCGCCCCAAAACATGTCAGCGATGGGCATCACCACCTCCCCGCCCGCCTCCACCGCACGCGTGAAAACCGCATCCGCGTCCTCCACCTGCAAATGGATCGTCACCGGTGTGCCCTTCAACGTCAGCGGCCCCGCCGAACCCCACTCCGGGAATTCGTCCGCCAGCATGACCAGCGAATCGCCGATCGTGATGCCGGCGTGCATCAATTTGCCATCCGGCCCGGGCAACCGCATCAGCTCCACGGCCCCGAAGGCCTGCTTGTAAAATTCGATGGCATCCGCCGCCCCGGCGCAAACCAGATGCGGCGTCACCGTGTGCATTCCCTCGGGCACCGCCTTCACTGCGGGCCGTTCCCCTTCTGTCGTGGCATTCATTGTCATGGTGGTTCCGATTCACGGCCGGATTTGGCCCGGCCCTTCACCTCTACGACGAACGGACCGCCGCCGCCAGGACATCTTCCGGACAAAAACGACCCAATCTACCTCCGCCACGCCCCCGCGATGATCCCCAGCCCGCCGGCCACGAAAAGCAGCGGGAACCACAGCGAGTAACCCGGCCCCTTCGATTCCCGCTCCAGCACCGCGATGCCGGGATCGGCGGGATTCACCCGGCACTCCATCTCCAGCCCGACGGGGTAACGTTCCAGCAGCGCCTCCACTCCCTCCGCCTTGCCGCTCCACGGACTCCCGCGCAGACTCAACAAATCGCTCTCCCTCGCGACACCCTCCCACTCGTAGCCGAAAAGCACCGCAAAGCGCCTCTCCACCGGGCCGTTCGGGTCGATCTGGCGCTCCTCCGCCTCGGACAAAAGGATCACGCAAGGCGTCCGCGGCCAGCTCTCCACTTCCCGCGCCCGCTCGAAACTCCGCCACATCAGCCACGTAAACACCCCCCCGGCCAGCGCCAGCATCAGCCCGATGACGCTCAAATACACCCGGGTCCCCGTGGATCGCTGCGGCATGGTGCTCCCTAGCCCGGCCAAGCCCGGAATTCCAAACTCCAAATCCGAAATTCCGCGCTCCGAGTTCCCACTTCCCACTTCAAGCATCCCGCGTTACCTAACGGAGCCATGAGCGAACTCGCCACCCGCATTGCCGAAGACATGAAAGCCGCCATGAAGGCCCGCGACACGGTCTCCCTGACCGTCCTGCGCGCCCTCAAGACGGCCCTGACCAATGCCTCGATCGAAAAAGGCCACCTCAGCGCGACGCTCGACGATGCCGAAATCACCGCCGTGATCCGCAAACAGATCAAGCAGCGCCAGGACTCCTTCGAACAATTCACCAAGGCCGCCCGCCACGAACTCGCCGCCAACGAACAGGCCGAGATCGCCGTGCTCGAAAAATACCTGCCCGCCGCTCTCTCCGCCGACGAGATCGCCTCCCTGGTCGATGCCGCCGTCGCCGAAACCGGCGCCTCCTCCAAGGGCGACATGGGCAGGGTCATGAAACTCGTCCAGGAACGCGCCGCCGGCCGCGCCGACGGGAAGACACTCTCCCAGGAAGTCGCCAAGCGCCTCTCCTGATGACCTGCGCCGCCATCATCGTCGCCGCCGGCGGCAGCCGCCGCATGGGCTTCGACAAGCTATCCGCCGATCTGCGAGGCAAATCCGTGCTGCGCCGCAGCGTCGACGCCTTCATGGCCGCACAAAGCGTCTCCCGGGTGATCGTCGTTACCACCCTGGAACGCTTCGTCACGCTCGGCGGGGATTTCCCGAAGCCCATCCTCCGCGCCGACGGCGGCGAGCAACGCCAGCACTCGGTGGAAAACGGCCTCGCCCTCGTCGCCGAGGAGCTCGTCGCCGTCCACGACGGCGCCCGCCCCCTCGTCCGCCCGGAAGCCATCGACGCCTGCATCGCCGCCGCCCGCCTGCATCGCGCCGCCGCTCTCGCCCGCCGCGTCACCGAAACGATGAAGCGCGCCGATTCCGACGACTTCGCCCGCGAAAACGTGAACCGCGAAAACCTCTGGTTCATGGAAACCCCGCAAACCTTCCATACCCAACTGCTGCGCCAGGCCTACGCCGCCGTGCGCGCCCGGGGCCTTACCGTCACCGACGAAGTCTCCGCCGTGGAAGCCATCGGCATTCCCGCGAAACTGCTCGCCTCCCCCTCCCCCAACCTCAAAATCACCGTCCCGGCCGACATCGAACTGGCCGCCGCCCTGCTGCGATGAACCCCGCGACTTACGAATCGCTCCGCCTGCCCTCCGGCTTCCGGCTGGCGGTCGCCACCCTGCCGCGGAGCGAATGCGCCTCCTTCTCCATCCACGTCCCCGCCGGCAGCCGCGACGACCCGCCCGGTCTCGCCGGCGCCGCGCATTTCGTCGAGCACATGGTCTTCAAGGGCACCGAAAAGCGCGATGCCCGGGCGATCAGCCTGGAAATCGAGGACGCCGGCGGCTCGCTCAACGCCTGCACCACCGAAGACCAGATCGTTTACGAAGCCCGCGGCGAGGCCGATTCCCTGCCGCTGCTCGCCGAAATCGCCGCCGACATCGTCTGGAACTCCGTCTTCCCCGCGAAGGAGATCCCGCTCGAACGCGACGTCATCGCCGAAGAAATCGTGATGTACCGCGAATCCCCCGGCGACCACATCGGCGACATGATCTCCGCCGCGCTCTGGAACCCCCACCCGCTCGGCGAACCCGTCTCCGGCAGCGAGGAAAGCATCGCCCGCATCCGCAAAAAGGAACTCGCCGCTTTCCGTGACCTCCACCACTTCCGCGACGACGTGGTTATCTCCGTCGCCGGCCCCTTCGCCGCCGGCCAGGTGGCCGATCTGCTCGCCGCCCTTCTGCCGCCGGCCCGCGCCTCCGTCCCCACCGCCGCCATCGACCGCCTGCCCCCGCCCGGCCACCTGATCGACGAGCGCGATACCGATCAGCTCCAGCTCGCCCTCGCCTGGCGCGCTCCGGGCCGCCTCGACCCGCGGCGCCACGCGCTGCGCCTGCTCTCCATGATCCTCGGCGAAAGCGCCGGCTCGCGCCTCTTCCAGGAACTCCGCGAAAAACGCGGCCTCTGCTACCAGGTGAATTGCGACGCGACCTTCTTCCACGACGCCGGCTCCTTCGAAATCCACGCAGGCCTTTCGCCCAAATCCCGCGGGGAAGCGCTCGACTGCATCGCCCGCGAGATCGAAGACCTCGTCCTCAACGGCCCCCAGCCCGCCGAACTCGCCCGCGCCAAGCGCCTCGCCGCCAGCCAGACGAAAATGGCCATGGAAAGCACCGCCGCCCATGGCTCCTGGGCGGGCGATTGCCTGCTCCAGTACGACCGCATCATCCCCCCCGCCGAAGCCCTCGCCACCTGGCAGGCCGTCACCGCGGAAGAAATCCAGAGTGTCGCGGCCGGTCTCCTGAAACCCGAACTGCGCGCGATGGCCGAAATCCGGCCAGGCGGGTGAAGTAATGCCAGTGTCTACCAGTTGCTGATCTTGGACCTTGGCAAGGCGGCACGAAAAACTACGCTCCGGTAATAAGAGCCCAAGAATCATGAGTATCGCTTCCTCCTCTCCTTCCCCCCGATCCCCTTTTCAATTCCTGCCAGTAAAGTTGATAAAAACCACCAGCATTGCCGCCGCGATACTCGCCTTCTCCTCCGTGAATGCCGCTACGCTGATGATCCTGTTTCCGGAACGGATCGCCTCGGTAGGCCCGCTGTTGACCCCAACCGGCGGCAGCCAATCCAGCCTGCTTCCCCTCCTCGATCCCTATTTCGACACCTACGCGACTTCCCCGCTGGGAGCGGCGGACGTGGTAAACCAGGCGGACGCGTTCTTCGTGAACTTAATCGAGGGAGGAGGCACGAATGGTGCTACATATACCCCCGAAGAACTCCAAACCCTCGCGGAGATCATTGCTTCCGGAAAGCGTGCGGTGATTCACTTCGAATGGTTCGCGTGGAACAACTCGAACGTCCAACTGGCAGCCCTCACCGGAGGAACTGTCGTATCGGCGGCGGGAATCACCATGCTTCTTCCCGAGGGCACGAGTTCTCTCGTGGAGGGGATTACCGGACCCATCAGTGTCGGATTCGGCGAAGGCATCCAAGGGGGAACGCGCGTCTTCGGAGATGTGGTCACCTTGGTGGGAGAAAATGAGGACGTGCTCTTGATCGGAGATGCCAACATCATGAGCGACTCCAGCTTTCCGTCCAATCCGAACAATGTGATCTTCCGGCAGAATGTGGCGAGATTTCTCGGTGTTCCGGAGCCTTCATCTATACTGCTGGCCATTCCAGCACTCCTGCTCTGTGCGGTTCGCAGGAGACGTTAGAGCATTTTGCGTAAAGCCGCAGCCAATCATGGAATTGAAACAGAATAACGAAATCGACGAAATTCCGCGAAAAGGGATTGAATTTCAGTATTTTCGCTCGTTTCGCGTTTTTCGTTGTTTCTCCAAATCGAGTGATTCTTCAGCTACGATTCAACACAGATCGCTCCAGGCGTTCAATGCTCGGCGTTCGCCTTTCAAATTCCCGGGGCGATCATTCGTTTGCTCGTCCCCTTCCGCCCTCCGCCTCCAGGTGCGATAGAATCTGCTGCCTTTCCGCCTCCGGCAGCCCGGCCGCCCACTGGCGGGCGCCCGCGGGATCGTACTCCGCCCACCGGGCCGCCAAGTTTCTGGCCGCCCACAGGCGCTCCTCGCCGGCCGGCAGCCCGCGGACCCAGCGACCGGCGGCGATAGGATCCTCGGTGACCCATGAGACGGCGAGTTCGCTCGCGGACCGCAGCAAGGGATTCGACTCTCTCTCGCCGCCCGGGGTTTCCGTTCCGGCGGGTGCGGGATGCGCCAGCAAATGGGAAATGGCCCCGGCACGGAGTTCCACCGGAATCCCGCTCCAGTTGGAATTCACCAGCTTGCCGGCCACCTCCGCTTTCCGCTCCTCCGGTAATGCGCCGAATTCCCGGGCCGCGGCGGCGACCTGCTCCCAGTCCCAGGACTCGATGCGGCGGATGTATTGCCACATGGCCGATGAGTCCTGATCGGCGAGCCCCACCAGCCAATCGGCGGGCTCCGGCGGCGGAGTACGGGTGACTGGCGCAAGAGCGCCCTCGATCGTCCGCTTCGCCAGGGCGGCCTCCTCCGGATCGGTGAGCCGGGCGGCCCAGGCCTCGGCCCGCTCCGGGTCGGTGCGGGCAAGGTGGGAAAGCGTGTTCGAAAGCAGATTGCGGCGCTGCGAATCTTCGAGGCTGTCGCCTTCGAGCAGCGCGAGGGCACGGTCGGGATCTTTGTAACCCAGATGGTTCATCGCACTGTTACGCAGGCGATGGGCCTGCTCGTCATTGAATCCCAAGGCGGCGAGATCGGCATCCAGCCACTGTCCCGGATCGTCGGAAACGACATGGTAAGGATGCGCCAATGCGGCCTCGGCGAACCACCCGGGCGGCAATTCTCCCGGTTGCTTCGCCATCGCTTTCAGTAGCCCACCATCGCTGCCGACGGCCTCCAGGAAACGCCGCTTGCCGTCGGGCTCGTCACGCAGGGCGGCCACACCGGCGGCGAAATCGCTCGCCAGCGAAGCGCGGACCAGTTGCTTCGCGGCGGCATCCCGCAAAGGAGCCGGCCAGCCGGCGGACTCCCGCTCCAGCAGATCGGGAGCGTTTTTGGCCAGGGCCGCGACAAGTTCGGACACCGCCCATGCATTGTCGCCACCGAGAATGCCGTGAAGCCGGAGCACCTGGGCGGCGGCGCGTTCGGGATCGGCCGCGGCCAAAGGGCCACCCATCGCGGTAACGATCCGCCGGAGTTCGGCGGAGTCCTCGAGCCGCTCCAGAAATGCGAGCGCCGCCTGTGGATCGCGCTTCGCCCACAGACTGGCCATCTCATGGGTCTTATCGTTGTTGCGCAGCAGGAAGAAGCGCATCATGCCCTCCGGGTCCTCCTCCAGCCAGCGGGCGCGGGTGATGCGATAGAACAGGTTCGCATCCATATCATCGTGGAAATCGAACCACCCGCCCCGGTACCAGCGTTCCATCTCGGAAACCGGCAGACTGTGGGCCAGCGCGAGCGTGGCGCGCAGCCGTTCGACAGGACTGCGCGCCGCCTGGATGGCCGCCAGACGCTGCCGGACATCCTCCGGCACCCCGGCCTTCCCCGCGCTCCGCGGCCCGCGCTGCGAAGCTTTCACCGTCGCCGGAGAAGCCGCCGCCGCCGGGTCGGGGGAGCTTTCCTTCCCCCCGCGCATCTGCCAGCCCGCCGCGGCAAAGGCGAGGAACACGACGGGAGACAGCCAGAGACGGAGAGATTTCATGGCTCACCGAGATAAGGTTCGAGCGACTTCCGGACATCGGCGGGCAGGTCCGCTTCCTGCACCCATTGCCGGGCCGATTGCCGATCATTATTCTGCCATAGCTGGAAGGCGCTTTGGACCGCACTGGAGCGCCGGCTCTCGTCGGAAATCCGCATCGACCACTCGATGCCTTCGTCAAACTGCTTCCGGCCTAGGTATCCCCGGGAGGCGTAGACGGCGCCGCGGTCGAAATCCGGGCCAGGTTCCTGAGTTTCCAGCCAGCCGGCCAAGCCCTCGGGGTCCTGGCTGCCCCATCGGCTGGCGACTGCCGCAGCGGCACTGCCATCCACTCCGGAGTGATGGATGATTTGCCGGCCGGGAGCGGCATCCACGCCCGGCATTCGCAGCGCCGCCTCCATCGTGGCCTGCGGGTCGGCGGCGATCAGTTGGTCGATGAACGGCGTCACTCCCTCGATTGCCGCCAGGCTGCCGCCCGATCCGTTCGGGCGGCGGGTCCAGAGCATGCGATTCCCCGCATCCGGGCAGGCCGCGAAGAGGTCCCCGAAAATGCCGAGCGCACCCTGAAAATCATCCGTCGCCATCCGGCTGCCGAGCACGGCCAGACGCTCGGCGGCAAGGCGCGGCGAAGCGGTGTCGCGCGCCTGCCGGAGCGCTTCCGCAGGGTCCGTTTCGGCCAGATGCCGGAAGGCCGCGCTTTCGAGTTGCCGCCTGAGGCTGCCCGGCGGCAGCCCCTCCGCCAGCTCGGCGATCATCGACGGATTCTCGCGCTGCAAGGTGCCCAGAAAGGCCCCCATCGAGTCATTGTCGCCGCGCGGCTGCCGACGCAGCCACTCCAGGGCGGCGTGGGGGTCGTCGCGGGTCAGTTTTTCGATCGCCTTGGTATCGTGCATCCGGCCGTGCAGGCGCTGGAAGGCGAGCGCCGCCTCCGGGTCGGTGCGCGCCAGGCCGTTGATGATGCCCTCGATGGCGTTCCACTGGGCGAAGCCGGGATTTTCCTCAAGCATCCGCAGGGCGCGTTCCGGGTGGAATTGCCCGATGGCCCGCATCACGAAGCCCGCCATTTCCGCCGGGGCGTCGCGCGCCGCCGCGATGGCCGCATCGGGATCGTGAATCGCCCAGGCCCACCAGGGAATTCCCTCGTGCCCGCTGCCCTTCGCGGCCTCGATCGCGGCAACCGGATCGATCCGGGTCCACTGCGCGAACAGCAGATCGAGGAGTTCGGTATCACGCTGCGACCGTTCGCGCCCGGCATAGGCGCTCCAGAAGGCGGCGATGTCCTCCTCCGGGGCGTCGAGCAGCCACAGCGCCAGCCGGGCGTAGAGATCTTCCGTATCGTCGAGCGCCAGCAGGTCCGCGAGCGTATCCGCCGACTTCATCCCGGCGACCCCAACCACCGGCGCCCCGGCCGGGACGCCCGCTCCCTCCCCGCGCGGTCGTGCGGACCTTGGCCCGGGTCGCTCCGGCGCGGACGCGGCCGGGGCCTGTGTCTCCTGCGGCTGGCGCACGGCGAATCCCGCGAGAAAACCGAGCCCGGCCATCGCCGGCAGCAGATACTGAACCTTGGGGTCCATTTCGGCATGACCTATCGCCGCCCCGATGCAGCGGCAAGATAAAAGGGGGGCGCGGCCCGCAAGCCGCACCCCCATATCCAATATCTAATATCCAATAACCCCTACCTGACTTTGAAGTGCAGCGTGCAGCGGGTCAGCCCGCCTTCGCGACGCTGGCTCCAGGTCAGCCCTTCCAACTCCTCCACCGCGGCGATTCCCTTGCGGATGCGGGGAAGCTGCTCGCGGAATTCTTCAAGCTGCTCGGGATTGGGAATCGCCTTTTCGCCGAGCCGGTCGAGCAGGTCCAGCCACTCGCCGGCGAACTTGCGCAGCACATCGAAGTCGAACTCCGCCACCGCGCCCTTTTCCTCGCCCGGGCCGGCTTCCGCCGCGGCGATGAGATCGAAGGCCTGGAGCTTCGAGGTCGATGCCGCGAACCACTTGTCGCCGACCGTCACCGATGGCCAGAAGTCATCGTTGAAGAAGGGGAAAGCGAAGCCGTAATTGATCGATCCGTTGCGCTCGGAAGTCAGCGGCTTCTGCATCGGGATCTCGCTGCCCGACATCTCGCCCACCGTCTTGAGCAGATTGCGCAGCGACCCGTCGATCTTCGTCCAGGCCTCGCCCAACTTGGCGCGGTCGGTCACCGGCGCGACGAGCGTGGCGCGGATGAATTTGCCCTCGTCCACCACTTCCTGCGGCACGTCCGGGACCGGCGGGACGGAGCCCTTCAGGTCGATCACGAAGGCGGCTTCCTTGCCGAGTCCGTCGCCGCTCGTCACGAGCCCGTCCCACAACGCGGCCGCATCGGCGCGGAATTTTTCGTTGAAAAGCACGAAGCCCTGCTGGAATTGCCCGAAATCCGCATCGTCGATCTCGAAGCCGGCGATTTTCTCGGTGATGCCGTACGCGGTCTCGAACAAAGTCTGGAGGAACTCGGTGGCACGCTTGTCGTATTCTCCGTCCACCACCCAGTTGGCGAAGAAAAGCGTGTCTTCGCCGCCGCCGAGGCCGGAAAGCGTGCGGGGCGAGCGGTAGTCCACCGCGCCGCTGTCCAAGCCGCCGAAGAATTCGAACTTCGTGCCCTCGTCGAGCACGGCCAGCCCGCCGAAAGCGTTGGTCTTCGCCAGCGCGAGCAGCTCGCTTTCCTTCTCCCCGACCAGATCGAGCAGACCCACCAGATCGCGGGTGTCGCCCAGGCCATCCACCCCGGCGATGCCGTCGCGGATGCCGTCGGCCAGGTCCTTGATGGAATTGGCCGGCTTCATGAGCCCCTCGTCGCCATAAATGAAGCCGACGATTTTCTTGCCCTTGAAACCATCGACGAAGGAAATCGCGCTATTGGCCGCCAGGGAATCCTCCACCGTCTCGACCAGCGGGCAGTTTTCCTCGCTGTCGCCGATGTAGGTCAGCAGATAATTGTCGAGAGTGCCGGAGGAGATCACGATATTCTTCTCCTTGAGCGCCGCGAGCAG
This sequence comes from Haloferula sp., assembly GCA_037190465.1. GTDB lineage: Bacteria > Verrucomicrobiota > Verrucomicrobiia > Verrucomicrobiales > Akkermansiaceae > Haloferula. The sequence goes on from JBBCJF010000020.1 coordinate 63,371, forward strand.
GCGGTCGAGATCGGCCGCTTCGATCTGCTGCTCCAGCTCCGCGCGGCCCTGCTCCATCATGTCGGAAAGCACGCTGCCGGCGAGCTTGTAGCCCTTGAAAGAAACGCCGCCCTGGGTGAACTCGACCGGAGAGGCCGCCTCGCCCAGCATCGCGGGCAGGAATTCGAGGCTGGAAGCCAGCGCCTGCTGCGCCTGGCCCAGCGTGTCGGCATCCACCGCCTTGACGCCGGCGAGCAACGGCGGGAAAGCCAGGCCGTCCACCAGTTTCGCGTTTTTCGCCAGATCCTTGATCCATTCGGTCAACCAGGCCTGGGTGACCGAGGGATCGTTCAGGCCGTCCAGATTCCCCTCCTGCAAGCCCTCGACAAAGGCACGGGTGAGGAAGCGGAACTGATGATAATTCATCCGGCCGCTGACCTGATTGAGATTCTCCACCTGGGGAACCGTCCCCTTGCCGGTGGCGAGGAAGAATTCCTCGCCGATGAACTTGCCGGCCTCCGCCAGGCCCTCCGCGATCTCCTCCTCCGGATCGGTGCCGCCTTCCTCCCTCGCCGTCTCGCGGATGAACTCCCAGATTTTCAGACCGCGCAGGCGGCTGACGATCTCCTTGCCGTCGTAGATCGCCAGAACGCTTTCGCTGTCCTTCGACAAACGGCCGACAATGCCGAGCATCGCCGCGCGTTCGCCGGGGGTGAGCGCTTCGACCACCGGTGCGGGCGTCTCGCCGGTCACGGCTTCGACGATCTTGCCGGCGACCTCTTCGGCCCCCTGCTTGACCTGTTCCACCTCTTTTTTCCCGCAAGCGCCGAGAACCAGGGCCGACGCCGGGAGAACCTTCCACCAAGAACTGCGAACTTTCATTTCCCGGCGACGCTACGGGATTTCAAGGACCAACGGCAATTCCAAAGCGGAGCGGATTTTCCCCGGAGAACAAAAAAAGGCCGGCCTCGGAAAAAGGCCGGCCTTCTCCGGGGGAAGATGGGATCTTCACTCCGCTTCGTCATAATTCCCGATCGGCCGCACCCAGATGTTGCGGAACTCGATCGGGTCGCCGTGCCACTGGAGATGGATCGGGCCGGTCTCCGGATGGTTGTCCGGATAGCTGGCGACTTCGCGGAAACGGGTCGGGCCGAGGAAGGCCCGGGCATGATGGAGCACCACGCCGTTATGGATCACCGTGGCCTTGGCCGGCTCGCTGAGCTTGCCGTCCTCGTACTTCGGTGGGTGGAAAAGAATATCGTAACTCTGCCACTCGCCCTGCGGCGCGGTCGCATTCACCAGCGGCGGGGTCTGCCCATAGAGCGCCCCGGCGGTGCCATCCGGGTAGGTCTTGTTGTCGTGGCTCTGGAGAATCTGCACCTCGTAGCGCCCCATCAGGAAAATCCCGCTGTTGCCGCCGCCCTGGCCGTCCACCTTGCGCCCCGCGGGCAGCCGCCACTCCAGGTGCACCTGCACCGGCCCAAATTGGTCCTTGGTAATCAAGGTCCCCGGTGCGGCGGTCAGAATGCCGTTGTTCACCTTCCAGCTCGCCGTTTTCCCATCGGTCGTCCAGGCATTCAGCGAGCGGCCGTCGAAGAGCACCTTCGCGTCGCCCGGAGCCTTCACGCTCACCGCGCCGCCCGTCTCCACCACCCGCGGCTGCGGCCGGGTGCCGTCGTGCACCTGCCACGGCACCCCTGGAAGCTGCGGCGTCCCGGGCTTGATGCCGAAACCTTCCTGGCCCATCGCCACACCTCCGGCCGCCAGGCAGCCGGCCAACGCCGTCCATCGGATCGCTTTCACCATTCCAGATGGTCAAAACGGCGCCCCGCTGGCAATCTTTCGTTCCGTCCGCAACATCGGGGTTGCGGCCTCCTCCGGCTATGTGAACATTTCGCCAAGCTTCGCCGCCATGGCCACCACCCTTTCCAGCACCGGTCGCAGCGACCGATTCCCTTTCGATCTCGTCCGGCCCAAGCTCGAACTCGTCGAAGCCTCCATCCGCGATCAGGTCCGCGCCTTCGACCCTGCGGTCGAGCCCTACGTCAGCTACGTCTGCAACACTTCCGGCAAGCGCATCCGCCCCGCCCTCTCCATCCTCGTCGGCGGCGCGCTCGGCGGCGTGAACGACGGCCACCTGAAAATCGGCGTCATCCTCGAGCTCATCCACATGGCCACGCTGGTGCACGATGACATCATCGACGGTGCCACCACCCGCCGCATGGTCCCCACCGCCAACGCCAAGTGGGGCGCCGGCCTCTCCGTCCTGCTCGGCGATGCGCTCTTTTCCCATGCCCTGGCGCTCGCCACCGAGTTCGACGACATCTCCATCTGCCGCAAGGTCGGCCGTGCCTCGCGCGAAGTCTGCGAAGGCGAAATCATCCAGACCCAGCGCCGCTTCGACCTCACCCTGACCAAGGCCGACTACTTCCGCATCATCGAAATGAAGACCGGCGCGCTCTTCGCCGCCGCTACCGGCATCGCCGCCGCTCTCTCCGGCGCGGACGAGGCGACCGAAGCCCGCCTCTTCGACTACGGCATGAAACTCGGCACCGTCTACCAGATCTACGACGACTGCCTCGACCTCGTCGGCAGCGAAGACGCCGTCGGCAAGACCCTGCGCACCGACCTCGAAAAGGGCAAACTCACCCTGCCCATCCTCAATCTTCTCGAAAGCGCCACCGAGTCCCAGCGCTCCAAGCTCAACAAGCGCATCATCGAACAACAGCCGCTTGATCTCACCGTGCTCGTCGGCATCGCCGAATACGAAGGCGCCATCGAATCCGCCGTCGATACCGCCCAATCCATGCTTTCCGCCTGCCGCGACCACCTTTCCGGCCTCCCCCGCGGCGAATACACGGAGGCGCTCGCTCAAATCACCCACTTCCTCGGCGCCCTCCTCGAAAAGTGCCGGCGTTGAAGTAAAACGGAACGGAGCGGCTGCGCCGTTCCGTGAGGCGGGGAGAAAGGGAGGGGTGGTGGAATGACGCAGTCATTCCGCGACGTCCGCGCCTCCCGTTTTCCAAAAACATCCCTTCACCTCCCCGGATCATCCGCCCCTACCTACTAAATCTGCCGTAGTTTTCGAATTGACGCACCCACTGGTGGTATCTATCTTCGCATTCATCGCTTTTCCACGATGCGGTGCGTCCAATGCGGTTCCTTCAAAGACAAAGTCCTCGACTCCCGCATGTCGAAGGACGGCACCACCATCCGCCGCCGCCGCGAGTGCCTGAGCTGCACCTACCGCTACACCACCTACGAACAGATCGAGCGCACCGAACTCCGCGTCGTGAAGCGCGACGGCACCCGCGAAGCCATCCACCGCGAAAAGCTCATGAGCGGCCTGGTCAAAGCCTGCGAAAAACGCCCCGTCTCGATGGACCGTCTCGACCGCGCCGTGGAGGAAATCCTCACCGAACTCCACCAGGATCACCTCTCCGAAGTCCCCTCCCACGTCATCGGCGCGAAGGTCATGGACAAGCTCCACCAGATCGACCCCGTCGCCTACGTCCGCTACGTTTCGGTCTACCGCCAATTCGAGGATGTCGGCGAATTCATCCGCGAGATCCAAAGCCTCGAAAGACGCGCCGCCCGCGATCCCATGCAGCGCCGCCTCTTCAAAGACTGATTTCCCCGCCCGCTGTTACCCACCCTTAACCGCCAACCCACCCCCGCCACCACCGACAAAGCCATCCCGTGATCTCCCTCATCGGAAACCGGCCCGCCATCCAGGTCGGCCGTTATCAGGTGCTCCACTACGATACTTCGTGGCTCGGAGACGCCCTTCGTCGTGCCGCCGCCGCCGCGCAGCGCGACGATTTCCCGTTCGTGGACGAGATTCGGAAAGGAATCGAAACCTACCTCGAAACCCGCTGCCCGCTGCGCCTGCTCCCACTCGAAGACCTTTTCGCCCGCTTGCGCCACATGCTCAACCGCATCGGCTGCGAAGGCATCGCCGAAAAACTCGAACCGCTGGCCCCGCCCGTCACCCTCTCCCTCGCCGGTGCCGCCCGCGAAGCCGGCAACGGCTTTGAACTCGCCTTCTTCGAAACCCTCCGCCGCGAACTCGCCCACCTCCGCGAAGCCGGCGCCGAGGAAATCCGCTTCACCGGCCTGCGCGAAAGCGCCCAGCTCCTCTGCGGCGCCGAAAAATGGGACGCCCGCTGCGACGCCCTCTACGCCGACATCCGCACTTTCCTCGGCAACTTCGACCGCGACCGCCGCCCCCGCGAGCGCCCCTTGCGCCTGAGAGTCGAAACCGATCGCTAGCCGTCTCATTCCCATGAAAACCCTCTTCGAACAAATCTGCGACCGCGAAATCCCCGCCACCATCCTCTACGAAGACGACCTCTGCGTCTGCTTCAAAGACATCGCTCCACAGGCCCCGGTCCACCTGCTCCTCGTCCCTCGCAAACCGATTCCCCGCATCGCCGAAGCCGCCGCGGAGGATCAGGCCGTGCTCGGCCACCTGCTGCTCACCGCCGCCAAAATCGCCCATGAGCACGGCTTCGACGAGCGCGGCTTCCGCCTCGTCATCAACAACGGCCGCGACGGCGGCGAAGCGGTGCCCCACCTGCACATCCACATCCTCGCCGGCCGCCAGCTCGAATGGCCGCCCGGTTGAAGGGAGATGGAAAGATCATAACCCCTCGCCGACTTCCCCGATTCCCGCCGGGGCATCCGCTCCGTTCTTGCCTCCCCCGGATTTCCCGTCTCCCGTTGCTCCATGCCACGCCTCGCCCTGCTCCAGTCCGGCACCTTCGCCACCAAAGCCGAAGCCTTCGACCGCCACGAAACTCTGATCCGCGAGGCCGCCGCCCAAGGCGCGAACATCGTCGTCACCCAGGAACTCTTCCTTACCCCCTACTTCTGCACCGTTGAAGACCCCGCCCTCTTCGACCTCGCCGACTCGCTGCCAGGCCCCGTCACCGACCGCCTCGGCGCGCTGGCCGGCGAACTCGGCATCGTCCTCGTCTCTTCCCTCTTCGAACACCGCGGCCCCGGCCTCTATCACAACACCGCCGCCATCCACGATGCCGATGGCTCCCTGCTCGGCCTCTACCGCAAGGCCCACATCCCGCAGGACCCCGGTTTCGAGGAAAAATTCTACTTCACCCCCGGCGACAGCGGCTGGCCCGTGTGGGACACGAAATTTGGCAAACTCGGCGTGCTCATCTGCTGGGACCAATGGTATCCCGAAGCCGCCCGCCTCATGGCCCTCGGCGGCGCGCAGCTTCTCGTCTACCCCACTGCCATCGGCTGGCTGCCGGAGGAAAAAGAGGCTCTCGGCGACGCCCAGCACTGCGCCTGGGAAACCGTCCAACGCGGCCACGCCGTCGCCAACGGCTGCTACCTCGCCGCCGTCAACCGCAGCGGCACTCACGACGGCACCGAATTCTGGGGCCGCTCCTTCGTCGCCGATCCCTATGGCCAACTCGTCGCCAAGGCATCTACCGACCGCGGGGAAATCCTCTGCCACGACCTCGACTTCAACCTTGTCGAAGACTTCCGCCGCATCTGGCCCTTCTTCCGCGACCGCCGCATCGACGCCTACGGCGACCTGACCAAGCGCTGGCGTTCATAAGCAGGCGAACGGAATTTCGTTGGTTCCAGCCGCCCTCCTTTCCCTCAACGGCCATCGACAGCCGGAACTTCCGCTGCCATCTCTTTCCCATGTCCGAGACCCTGAGGTTCGATTGCCCCGCTTGCGGCACTCACCTGCTGGTCCCTGCCTCGGCGGCCGGCGTCGAGGGTCCCTGCCCCCGCTGCCACCGCAACATCACCGCGCCGTTTCCCCCAAGCGCCGCCCCATTGCCCGCCCCGGAACCCCAACCCGCACCGCCGCCCATCGAAGACACGGAACCCGCCGCCCCTCCGGTGCAACCGGCGACACGCCCCTCCTCATCCCCCGTCCTCGCCTGCGCGCTCACCGGCTTGATCGCACTGGGAATCGGCTACGGGATCGGCCGCAGCCTGCACAAATCGTCCCTGCCCGTCGATCCGCCGACCGCTTCCGCCTCGATCGCTCCCACCGCACCCACGAATCCGACTCCTCCCCTGCCGGCCATCGCCGCTCCCGAAGCCGCCCTGCGAAATTTCCTCGCCGCTTCTAACCATACGGAGCGCCTGAAATACTGCCTCTTTCCCGAAGCCATCGCTCCCCGCCTCGCCGCATGGCATAAAAAACATCCCGACGGCCCGGTCGAAGTCTCTTCCGTCAAGGCCGGACACAGCGAAACCGATTCCCAGACCGGCCGCCTGCTCATCATCTTCCAGGTCGCCACCGCCACCATGCCGTCCGGCATCCCCATCGCCGTCATGGAAACCGGGGACGGCTGGAAAGTGGACTGGGAAAGCTTTATCGACTTCCATGCCGACCGCTTCAAACTCTTCGCCGAAAGCCGCGAGGGCGAGCCCGCCGACTTCCGCCTCATCGTCCGCAGCACCCACTACCCCGGTGAATCTTTCGCAGGCATCGAGCGCCTCACCGCCTATCGCCTCGATCCTCCCATGCCCGACCGCGGCCAGTACGCATTCGTCGAAACGGGCTCCGAACTGCAGAAACGCCTCGCCCGCTCGACGGAAGCCGGGCATCCCTTCACCCCCGTGCTCAAGCTGGCGAAACGCACTGCCGCCGACGGAAAAATCTACCTCGGCATCGATGCCATCGTCGCAACCGACTGGCGCCCCCGCAGTCCTTGAAGCGGCGGAGAATCCGGCATGAGAGCGCGAGCCCTCCCGAAAAGCCCATACAGATTCCTTCGAACATGAAACCCAGCCTCTTCTCCCTGCGTTCCTCCCGGGTGATCCGCCTCCTTCTCGCCTCATCGCTCTCCTGCTCCGCTCTCGCCGAAGACATCCTGCCCACGCTGTCCCTCCCCGAAATGCCCGAGCCGAAACCCGGCGCGGACTCCTTCCCGAAAGACGGCGTGCCGAAAGGCGACATCACCACCCATGTCTGGAAGGATTCGAAAGTCTTCCCCGGCACCATCCGCGAGTATCATGTCTACACCCCCGGCCAATACGACGCCGCCAAGCCCTGCGCCGTCATGGTCTTCCAGGACGGCCACGCCTACCTGAATCCCAACGGCGACTTCCGCGCGGCCGTCGTTTTCGACAATCTCATCCACGCCGGCGACATCCCGCCCGTCATAGGCATTTTCATCAATCCCGGCCACCTTGCGGACGAACTGCCCGCCGAACCTTGGAAAAGCACCAATCGCAGCGTCGAGTACGACACCCTCTCCGATGCCTACGCCCGCCTTTTATTGGAAGAAATCCTCCCCGAAGTCGCGAAAACGAAAAACCTCACCCACGACCCCGGCCAGCGCGCCATCTGCGGCATGAGTTCCGGCGGCATCTGCGCCTGGACCGTCGCCTGGGAACGACCTGACGCTTTCCGCAAAGTCGTCTCCCACATCGGCAGCTTCACCAACATCCGCGGCGGCGACGCCTACCCGGGCCTGATCCGCAAGACGGACAAAAAGCCGATCCGCGCCTTCTTCCAAGAAGGCATCCGCGACCTCGACAACCGCCATGGCTCCTGGCCGCTCGGCAACCTGCAGATGCAGGCCGCGCTGAAATTCGCCGGCTATGACTTCCGCTACGTCTGGGGCCATGGCGAACACAACGGCAGGCACGGCGGCGCGATCTTCCCCGACACCCTGCGCTGGCTGTGGCGGAAATGAATCACCGCTCCGCCTCCCCCGTCATCGGGACGAAGGCCACCGGCAGCACCTCCGTACGCTGCAACACCCCCGCTCTCTTGCGCAACAGCACCAACTGCTGCGCCTGTCCCTGCGGTCCCACCGGAATGATCATCCGTCCGCCCTCCGCGAGCTGATCCACCAGCGGCTGCGGCACCGCATCCGGCGCGCAGGTCACCATGATCGCGTCGAAAGGCGCCGCCTCCGGCCACCCGCGGTAGCCGTCGCCGATCCGCGTTTTCACATTTCCATACCCGGCCTTCTTCAACGCCTCCGCCGCCGTCCTGCCCAGCGGCTCCACGATCTCGATGGTGAAAACCTCCTTCACCAACTCCGCCAGCACCGCCGCCTGGTAGCCCGATCCCGTGCCGATTTCCAACACCCGGTCGTCCGGCTTCAGACCCAGCGCCTGCGTCATGAGCGCCACGATGTACGGTTGCGAAATCGTCTGCCCCTCCCCGATCGGCAGCGGCCGGTCTTCATAGGCGAGGACCTTCATTTCCTCCGGCACGAACTCATGCCGCGGCACCTTCCGCATCGCGGCCAGCACCTTCGGATCGTCCACTCCCCGCGCCTCGACCTGCCGCGCCACCATCGCCTTCCGAGGTGCCTCTGTCGGGTCCTTGTCTGCGGGCGCACCATTCTCCGCCGAACACGCGAACAGCCCCAGCCCCGCAAGCAGCCCCGTGGATTTCCCCTTCATCCCGGCAGTATAGTCCCAATGCCGGCACTTTCCACCGGCCGATCTAAAAACATCGACAAAACATTTCGGATCTAACAGAATCATCGGCGACATCCCTATGAAAATCGTCAATCAGAAAACTCCCCTCCTCCCCTCGGCCATACTGTTCGGTTTGATCGCCTCGGTCGCGCCGGTGTCGGCGTCGATTACGGTCCTCACTTTCGAAGGACTACAAGATCTAGAACCGGTCCTCAACTTCTACAATGGAGGATTGGGAGGCAACGGTTCGGGCCCCGGCCCGGATTATGGCATTACTTTCAGTGCCACCAGCCTTGCCCTCATTGACGCGGACGCGGGCGGCAGCGGTAATATCGGCGGCGAACCTTCGCCCGACACGGTGTTGTTCTTCCTGTCAGGTACCGCGATCCTCAACGTGACGGCCGGCTTTACGGACGGGTTCTCCTTTTATTATTCCGCCATCAATCAACCGGGAGTGGTAAATGTTTACGACGGCCCCGATGCCACCGGAAACTTGCTGGCCTCGATCAATCTTCCGGTGACTCCAACCAACGGCGCCCCGGATCCGACCGGCTCTTTTAGTCCTTTATTGCCCATCGGCGTCTCGTTTTCAGGAACGGCACTCTCCGTCGATTTCGGTGGGGCGGCCAATCAGATCGTCTTCGATGACATCACCTTCGGCTCCGAGACGCCGGGAGGTGGCAACAGTGCAATCCCGGAACCGAGCGGTGTGATCGCCCTCGGATTCCTCATGGCTTCCGGCCTCGTGGTCCGCAACCGTGGCCGACGTCATTCCGCGACCGTGTGAATTCATTGGCCGCAATCTTCACGTTTCTCTTCAGGTCCTCCTCCCTGTCCGGGAGGGGGACTTCTTCTTGTTCCTCAGGTCATTTCGGTTAATGTCGCTCCATGAGCGGCAGCGCGGCCCTGCAAATTCCCGATCTCGTCTCTGTCGCGGACTACCTCGAAGGCGAACGACATACGGAAATCAAACACGAGTACTCCGGCGGCGTCGTCACCGCCATGGCAGGCGCCAGCCGCAAGCATGAACTGGTGGGGATGAATCTCGCCACCTCCCTCCACGCCCATCTCCGCGGCAAGGGATGCCGGGCATTCAAATCCGACATGAAACTTCGCACCGAAGTCATGGGATCGGATATTTTCTACTATCCCGACATCATGGTCGCCTGCGATCCGGACGACGACGATCCCTATTTCGTCCGCCGTCCGAAGCTCGTCATCGAAATCCTCTCCGACAACATCATGCGCGACCGCGTCGAGAAATTCCTCGTCTACCAGCGCATCCCCTCGCTCCAGGAATATGTCGTCATCAGCCAGCACCCAGAGCGCGCCGAAGTCACCATCCACCGCCGCGAAGACGGCTGGGAACCCGGAGAGATCCACCGCAGCGGCGAATTCACCCTGCGCTCGATCGGCCTGACGCTCAAGGTGGAGGATCTCTACCTCGAATAGCCCGCACAACGTGGCGCATGCCTCCGGCTTGCGAGCGGACGGCGTGGCTCCGCCGCGCCCGGTGGAACTGGACGGATCCGCTTGCAAGCCGGAGGCTCGCACCATGTTGCCAACTCGCGTTCCACCTCCAGGTGTCGAAATGCAGGCGCGTGGTTCGGCACAATTTCGTGGACGGAGCGTCCCGTCCCGCTCTGGGAGAATCCCGCCCGTCACGGCGTCACCAGCTCCGGCTCAGGCCGCTCCTTGGGCTTGGGTTCCTCCCCATTCCGCGAAGCCAGCCAGGCCACGATGTCGCGCAACTCGCGGGCGCTCATCAGAGCGCCCATCGGCGGCATCGCGGACACCGGCGGGGTCATCGACTCAATATCGCCGCGGCGCACCCGCAGGACCTTGCCCGTCGCATCCAGATCGACATGCTCCGGAGTGTCGGCGATCACCAGGCCAGCCACATTCTTGCCACCCTTTAGCGTCACGCTGGCGATGCCATAGCCCTCCGCCACCTTCGCTCCCGGATTGACCAAGGACTCCAGCAGGAAGCGCCGGTCGCCCTTCTTCGCCACGGCGCTCAAGTCCGGTCCGGCTTCGCCGCCGCCATGGCCGCCCGCGTGGCAGCGCATGCACTGGCCCGCCGGATGCGATTCGAAAAGCGCGCCGCCTTTCTCCACATCGCCACCCTCCAACGAACCCAGCCATTGGGCCAGCGGATCGTCGCTGGCGGTCAGCGCCGCCTTGTAATCCTTCAGCGCCTTCTTCACCGCGGGTTCGTTTCGCTTCTCCGCCGCCTCCAGCAGCTCCAGCGCCGCCGGCGACACGCCTTTCTTTTCACGCAGCTCGCCGAGCTTGGCGACGATCAGCTCCGCCGCGCTCTTCAATTCCACGGCAACTCCCCACGCTTCCTGCTGACGATGCGCGCTGCCGCTCGACACGGCCTGGCGCAGCCCTTCCAGCGCCGCGGCCGGATGATCCGCCGCCAGACGGCGCAGCGCGGCGATCGCCAGATCGTCGTCCTTCCCCCCGGCAAGCTGCTGGAGAAGCTGATCGAGCCCCTGCGGCTTGCGGGCGGCGTAGAGATCGAGCGCTTCGGAGCGTCCCTTGCCCGGAGCGCGCTCATTCATCACCAATGTTCTCAAGCCCTCGTCCGGCACGCTGGAAAGGTCGATCTGATACTTCCCGATCAAGGCCAGCGCCGGCTCCAGCGACCTGCCCTCCACCTTGAACAGCTCACTCAGGTGCTTGCCCAGTACGCCCGCGATCTCCTTCCTGTCGCGCTCCGGCAGCGGGGCCCAGCGGCCCAGCGACTGATCGACCGGATGCGGCTTGGCCCATTCGCCGAGCAGCCGCAACGCTTCAAGACGCGCATCCTCGGACGCCTTGTCGTTCACCGCGAACTTCACGACACGTTCCAGATTCGTCGCGTCGCCGATCCGGAAAGCACTGTGCAGCAAACGCCGCCAGATCATCACCGGGCGCTCCTTGACCTCTCCGTCCAGCAATGCGGCGACATGCGGCCGCGCCGCCTCGATCCCTTCGTCATGGATCGCGCGAATCGCCTCGTCGACGATGCGCGGGCTCTCATCGGCCAGGAAATCCACCACATGCACGCTCTTCTGGCGGCGCAGCGCGACCAGCCCGGCCATCCGCAGATTCGGATTCGAATGCTGCCGGTAGACCGCCAACTGATTCTCCTGGCAGATCCCCTCCAACGCGAAAGCCACGGCGTGGCGCAGATACGCATCGTCCGACGAACCGAGCATCGGATCGAGATACGCCAGCGCTCCCGCCGCCTTCAGACGGCCCGCGGCGATCGCGGCGAAAAAGCGCACACGGGACGATTCGTCCTCAAGCAGCAGCCCGAAAGGCAGGGAATTTCCATCGCCGCCCGCCTCGCCCAGCGCACGGATCGCCTGGGCGCGGACCTCCGCATCCTTGTCCTCCAGCAGTTCCGTCAGAATCTTCTTCGCATCGGCCTGGAATCTCGCCGAGGGCAGCTCCGCAAAACCGCCGCCTCCCGGCAGCACCGCCGACCCGCGCCGGGCGATCACACCCAGCCCCCAGACCCCGTGCAGACGGCCGAGCAGGGAACCGTCGCCCTTCGCAGCGTCCATCAAAGCCTTGCCGCCCTCCTGCCCCTTTCGCGTGAGCGCGAGCTGCGCGCGCAGCCGCACCCGCATGTCCGCATGCGAGATCAGCTTCGCAAGTTCCTTCACGCTCCGCGACTCGAAACCCTCCGCAATGAGCTTTGCCGCCTCGGCCGCCTCTTCGGCGCGCCAGGTGTTCTCCGCTTCGAGCATGTACACGCGGCCGTTCTCGTGCGATTGCCAGCCGCCGATGAAGTCTGTCACCACCACCTTGCCGTCCCACGAATACTCCACATCCGTCACCGCCGCGCCCCAGTTCATCTGGCGCGAATTGGTCATCTTCATCGTTGCTCCGTCCGGCTCCACCTTGAACGAATAAATTCCGGAATTCGCCGCCCCGCCGCGATAGTCGCAGATCAGGAAACGGCCCGCCTCCTCTTCCAGGAAACCCGCGCCCGGATGATACGTCAGCCCGGAGGGCCCCGAAGTCAGATTCGCCACCGGCGGCAGGATGTAAGCCGGCTGATCGTCGCTCCGCGGCGCCCACATCTTCTCGTCCATCCAGCGGTTCGGCGGACGCGACTCCAGTCCGATCTGCCGGTGGTGGCTGTGCAGCGCCTGGTGGCCCATGTCCCAGCCGGAATCCCCGCCATCCACGATATACACCACCCGCGCCTGGTCCCCCTGATCGGAGTTGTTATCCACCGAGATCGCGTTGCCGAGCTCATCGAAGGCGATCTCCTTCGGATTCCGCAGCCCCGTGTGGATCACCTCGAAATTCGTGCCGTCGGGATCGAAACGGAACACCACGCCCTGATCGGGATACTCGTAATGCTTCCCTTCCTTCGTCTTCACATTCATCCCCCGGTCGCCGAGTGTCCCATAGATCCGCCCATCCGGCCCGAGCGCGAAGCCGTTCAAATCGTGTCCCGAGAAGGAAACCTTCACGCCAAAGCCGTCGAACATCGCCTCCCGCTCCTCCGCCACGCCGTCGCCGTTCTTATCTCGCAGTGCCCAGATCTTCGGGATGCAGGCCATGTAAATCGTGCCCTCGTAGGCAAAGACCCCCGCCGCCGGCCCGTCCAGCAGATCGTTGAATTTCCCGGCGAAAATCTTCGCCTCTGCCGACTTCCCATCCGGCCCCGGCTTCGACAGCACGCGCACCATGTCCTCCTTCTCCGTCAGGAACTCCAGCGAAGCCTTGCGCTCCCGGTCCTTCCACTTCTCGTGCATCTTGCGGCGATCCTCCACCGTCTGCGAGGCGAGATCGTCGAGATACCAATACAAATGGTCGCGGTTGTCCGGCACCCCGTGGCGGAAGCGGTGCGTCTCGGTCACGTAGATCTCGCCCTTCTCGCCGAAAGCCAGCGCCGTCGGCGAAGTCACGCCGCCATTCTGATAATCCGCCACGATCACCGATTTCACCCCCTCTGGAATCGTCATGCCGGGAATCGCATCGCTGGCGACCAGCCCCGCCGCGTGCGGCTTGCCGCCCTTGGTCGATGACGGGAATTTGTAGTTCGGGTAATCCGTCAGCACAAACTGATCCGCCGCGATCACCCCCCAGCTTCCCGTCACCTCGTCGAAAACGCGGATCCTCGCCTTCTTCCCGCGGAACTCCGTCACATCCCACACCTGCGACTTGAATTGCAGCGAATTCTCGCCCGTCGCCTCGCGCACCGCCTTCCCGTCGACCAACAACTGCGCCCCGACCTTGCCCGGATGCCTGCCGCCCGCGATCAGGAACACGATGTAATTCTCGCTCACCTCGAACTCCGGCGAAGTCAGCGATCCCGTCGCCGCATCCCCCCCATGCGCCGAGCACGCCACCGACTCCTGCGAATATCCGGTCAGCGTCCCGTTCAGTCCGTTCATCTCCCCCGCCACCGGCGCCAGCCCGAAAGCCGCGCCCTCCACCTTCCAGTCGCCAAAGCCATCCCCCTCGAAGGCCTGGAGCACCTTCGTCGCCGCGGCGGCGGAACCTGCGGCCAAAATCATACCTGCGGAAAAAAACAAGCGGGCTTTCATTGCGGGCGACCCTACGCGGTCCAAGACCCGTGACAATCAGACAAGCACTCAAAAATGTGACAGCAGGAGCGGCCCGCCCTTCGCCTTCTCCTTTGATTCCCCTTTTCCATCCCGAAAAACCGATGTTTTTACTGGCCCGAAGATCAGGTTTCCCGTAAAAGAATGGCGCTGTTCCGCATCCCTAACCACTGGAATGCCACCCTCTACCGAGCACACCCACCACATCCGCATCCGCGACACCCAGCTTGAAATGACACCGGACACCCGCAAGGGCGCCTCCGGCGAGGACTACGACGGCAAACTGCAAGCCGCCCAGGTCCAACTGGAACAACTCCAGCAACAGCGCGAGGAACTCGAACGGAAAAAGCGCGAGGTCGAAACGCTCAACACCCGCCGTCGCGAATTCATCGCCACGCAGGTGGAACTCACCGAGCGCCTCTCCTCCACCCTCACCCGCATCGACCGCGAAGTCTTCGAAATGCGGCAGGAAATCGACGACCTCGAACAATGCCGCACCTGCTTCGCCGGACATCTCTCCAAGCTGCAAAAAATCAACCCCGAAAGCTGGACCACCGCCAATCTCGCCAACGGGCTCGAACGTGCCATGGCGCTCGCTGATCACGCCGAAGACGAGTACTCCCAGGCCGCCGACCACTTCTCCCGCTCGCGCAGCGGTACCATCTTCCAGGGCGGGCGCTCCCGCCGCATCCTGAGCGGCGACTTCTCCCGTCAGTTCAGGAACGGTCTCGCCTTCAACCTGCCCGTGCTTCTTCTGGGCGGCATCGCCCTGATCGTCTATCTCCTGAAATGAGTTCGATGTCCCGCAGCCACGATGACCCGGACGATCCGGATGACGCCGATCTCGCCCGGCTCGAAGAAGCCGAGCGCGAAATCGCCCGCCGGATCGCCGAAGTCGAGTCCCTGCCCGACCGCCTGCGGCGGGAAGCCGAAGAACGCGCCGCCACCCTCCCTCCTCCGGACGACCTCGCGGACCGCAGACGGCGGCGCGACTTCGAAACCAAAGTCTCCCGCGGCCAGCTCCGCAACGAACGCCGCGCCCAAAGACGCAGCCTGCTGCTCACCGCGCTGCTCCTTGCCTCCATCGCCGGGCTGATCTCCTGGGTGATCCGGCTGGCGCAAAGCTGAACCTCTGCGAAGTTCACCCGCCGCCGGAGTTCTCCCTTGGCATCGGGCCACGGACGATTCTAGTCCCCCTTCATCGACGCACCCCTCTCCATTTCCGGACTCGGCGCTCTCTCGGGCCTCGGCAACGATCTCGCCGGGCACCTCTGTGCCATCGATTCCGGACATACCAACCTCCGCCCCCTCTCCAATCTCCTCGGCGAAGATAACCCCCACCGCCATCTCCACGCCTCCTGGATCGAGCCGCGCCGGCTGCTTTGCAGCCGCAAATGGTCTCCCGCCTCCATGGCCTCTCTGCGTGTCGCCCGTGAAGCTGTGGCCGAAGCCGGCTGGACCGCTGCCGATCTGGCGGACGCCGCCCTCTTCCTCGGCACCAGCCGCGGCACCGCCGCCGGGTGGCTCGATCCTTGGCCCGAGCGCCGTGCCTTCTCTCTCATGGCCGCCAGCAACTCGCTCCACAGCGAACCCGCCGCCGCCATCAGCATCGAGCTCGGCATCCGCGGCCCCTGGCAGGTCCAGGCCAGCGGCTGCGCGGCGGGACTGGATGCCCTCGGCATGGCCGCACTCTGGCTTTCCGCCGGACTCGCCCCGCGCGCCCTCGTTGTCGCCGTCGACCTCCCGCTCTCTCCCAGCCTGCTCGACAGCTACGCCGCCACCGGCATCCTCTCGAAAAACAGCCTCAACAACCCCTGGCATCCCTCCACCACCGGCATCCTGCCCGCCGAAGCCGCCGCCGCCATTTGCCTGGAAACCGACTGTCCCGGCCCCCTGTTCGCAGGCTACCGCACCAACTCCGACGCCGCCGATGCCATTGGCATGCCGCCCGGCGCGCCCAGTCTCACCGATCTCCTCCGCCAAGCCCGCGAAGACTTCGGAACACCTGCCGCCCTCTGCCCCCATGCCAGCGGCACCCCTGCCCACGCCACGCTGGAGCCCGCCGCCATCCGCAACGCCCTCGGCGAAAATGCCCCACTCTGCCTCCTCAAGCCCTTCACCGGCCACGGCATCGGCGGCGGGGGCCTGCTCGAAACCGCCCTGCTCGCCGCCTTCCTCCGCCAGAACCGCCTTCCTGCCCCGCTCCCCGGTCTCGCCTGTCCGCCCGGCCTTACCATGACATCCGGCGCGCTTCCTCCCGCCGCCACCGTTTTCAAACTCGCTTCGGCCCTCGGCGGAAAAAACTCCCTCGTCGCCCTGCAAACTCCGCCATGAACGCCCCGCACCTCGAAGTCTCCATCGACGACCAGAAACTCCGCGTCATCCGCGACGGGCAAATCGAACGTGAATTCACCGTTTCCTCCGCCGCCAAGGGCATCGGCTTCACCCCCGGCAGCCACCGCACTCCCACCGGCCGCTTCGTCATCGCCGAGAAAATCGGCGACGGTATGCCGGCCGGCACCATCTTCGTCTCCCGCCAACCCGTCGGTCTCTGGCAACCCGGTGACGTCACCGGAAAAGACCTCGTCCTTACCCGCATCCTCCGCATCAGCGGACTCCAACCGGAAAACGCCAATACCTTCGACCGCTTCATCTACTTCCACGGCACCAACCAGGAAGAAAAGCTCGGCACCCCCGCCAGTTGCGGCTGCATCCGCCTCTCCAATGCCGACATCATCGAACTCCACGACCTCGTCCAGCCCGGCATGATTGTTGAAATCCACCCGCCCACCCGCAAGCGCGGCAAGCTCATCTTCTTCGACTGCGACTCCACCCTCTCCTCCATCGAAGGCATCGACGAACTCGCGCGCACCCGCGGACCGGAAGTCTTCCAGATGGTCGAACGTCTGACCCATCAGGCCATGAACGGCGAAATCCCCATCGGAGAAACCTTCGGCCGCCGCCTCGACATCATCCGCCCCAGCCGCGCCGACGCCGACGCCGTGGCCAAGCTCTATCTCGACACCATCGTCCCCGGCGTTCCCGAAACCATCTCCCGCCTCAAGGCGGACGGCTGGACTCCCGTCATCCTCTCCGGCGGCTTCACTCCCCTGATCCAGCCGCTCGCCGACTTCCTCGGCATCCGCCACGTCGAAGCCGTCCCCCTTCATTTCGACGAAGACGGCCAGTACGTCGGCTACGGCGCCGACTACCCGACCACCCGCAACGGCGGCAAACCCGAGATCATCCGCGAGTGGCGGCAAGCCATGCTTCCCGAAGCCGTCGTCATGGTCGGCGACGGGATCTCCGATCTCGAAACCCGCGGCGAAGTCGATCTCTTCATCGGTTTCGGCGGCGTCGTCGCACGCGAAGCCGTCCGGAACGGTGCCGACGCATGGCTCGACCGAATGTCCGATTTTGGTAATGTTAAACTTCCAGAATCAGGAGTTTCCATCAGTTAAACTCCCCCCTCGACACCCCTTCAGCCGGGCCGTCCGGATTCCTGTCCTCGTGAGGTCCCGCCGTGAACTCCGCGCAGCCCCCGGAGCACAACCCTTTGAACCTCTGCGAACGTTTTCAAAAGAGGCATAATGTCCGAATTTGGACATCTCAGTATTTTTAAAAAACACCGCTTCCCGAAAAAAATCGTTTTGATAAATGTCGGAGCAACCCGGAACAAGAAATCCTAACAGCTTTTCATGGCTTCCCTGCGGGATCTTGAGTCACCCACGGCATCATATCCAATTCAAATTGCTCTTTTTCAATGATTTAAAGAGATCCCTCGAAGCTCAATCGAAATGTCCGATTTTGGTTATGACGGTATTTTCGCCACCCGGGATCACTTCGGAATTAACCCTCGTAGATTCACGCAGACATGAATAAATTGTGTCAGAAATAAGTTTTTCCTTGCGGAGACCTGTCTACCTGCTTAGAAATCTCCTCGTCATGAGCAACTCCAACGTCAACGCCGCCAAAGGCCGTCGTTATACCGCCAAAGAGAAGGCCGACATCATCGCCTTCGTCGAAAAAGTGAACACTGAAAAAGGTCGTGGTGGCCAGAGCGCCGCCTCGAAGAAATACAAGATCTCGCCCCTTACCATCTCCAGTTGGATTCGTTCCGGAGTGGGCGGTGGCGCTTCCTCGGGCCGTGGTGGCGCAGCGTCCGTCGCGGGTCCGATCGGGAAGAAACTCGCGAAGCTGCAAGGTCTTCACGACCAGATCGCCAAGGCCGAAAAAGAACTCAGTCGCCTGCGCACCCAGTTCGACTCTTTGAAGTCTTCGCTTTAAGGTTTTTCTTCAAGAATCCGCCAAATCCGCCCGCACTTTCCAGGAAGTGCGGGCTTTTTCGCGTCCGGCCGCCTCCGTAGAGGACGGTTGGCCATTCCATGGTGCGGTTCTCCTCATTTTTCGGATGCGCTCGAAATACTGCCGATGCAAGGAAACGGGATTGGGATGAATAGGAAGCATGGGATGAAGATTCCAGCTCCACGCCCGCCGGTATTCCCGCCCCATCCATCCTATCTATTCCGGTTCAAAACCCCTCCTTGGGAACAGCCTCTCATCCCCTCGGCCAGAAAACATCGGTTTCCAGATGATGCCACACGACTTTCTCTCCCTCGAAAATGAAGCGGCCGAGAAACGTCCGCTCATCGGGAAGAAGCGGCAGCCAGTAAATGTCGTCCTCCCACATCCGGTCATAAGGAATGTCGGCAAGCTTGCACCAGAACGGCTTGGCCTCCTCCGTCTCGACCGGCGCGCCGCGGAAATCCCGCGCGAAATACACATGGCAGAGGATGTCCGGCATATCCGACATCGCGAAATGGAGTTCGCCGAGCTTCACCGGCCGCAAAGCCTCGATGCCGATTTCCTCGCGAGTCTCGCGCAGCGCGCACGCCAGCGGGGTCTCGCCGGGATCGATTTTGCCGCCGGGACCGTTCACCTTGCCCGCGCCAAGTCCGCGCTTCTTCTCAATGAGGAGGATCTCGCCGTCGCGGATCACGAAAAGCAGAGTGGCATGGACTTCGGCGCGCCAACTGGCCCAGTCGATCGGCGAGGGAGACATGCAGGGAGACAATCAGTGCAAAGCCCGCATGAGAAGCATCTTGTCCCGGGTGGTGCCGCACGGATAAGACTTTTTCCAAGGGAAAGGGCGCTGAACAACACGTCCGTTCCCCGGACTCTCCCTGCCGGATTGGACTTGCCGGAAAGGCGAAAGGTTTGTACCTGCCGTTTGTCAATCCATGCGAAAAAATTGGGCACAACGCCTCAGACGCGGAACGGCAGGGCAATCCCGAGTGATTGCCGGATGTGGAGCGATGTTTCTCGCGACAGGCGTGGTGAAGGGGGACGGAATCGACTGGGACGATCACCGGGGAGGGTTGACAAAAGGCTACGACAACCTCACGGCCAGCTATGCCGTGGAGACGGGTGCGAACACGCTGACCTTCCGGCTCGTCCATCGGGGGGCAACGAGCGGCCTCTTTTCGTTTTCCCAATGGCGGATCGACAACTGGCCGCTGGATGAAAGGCCTGATCCTGACTACAACACGGTGGCGAACGGGAGCAACGAGGTGGCCCTCTCACTCTACGGCTACTATGGGGAAGACGGAGCGGGGGACGTGACGCCGCCCGCCTATGGAGATTCGGACAGCTACAGCCTTTTGATCGATTTCGCGGTGCCGGTGGACTCGCTGGTTTTCGATGTCAACTCGATCAACGCGCTGGTAAAAGCCGCGGGCTTCAACAGCCAGGATGTACTGACGATCCATGGAAGCTTGGGCGGGGAATCCGCCAGCGCGCCTCTATTCCTCCCGCTGGCGGAGGAGGATCAGGCGTATCTGATCTCCGGGAACACCTTGATCGGAGATTTCGACCACCGGCTCGTGTTCGACGAAACCTCTCCTGGACACCACGTGACGGACAGCGGCTCGGTGCGGGTAGCGTTCTCATCGCGGGTGGATGCGATCGAGCTGGCGATGCGGAGCGTGGCAATCCACCCGGATCCGGAACAATTCCAGGCGGGATATACGCCGGGGAACGGAAGTGTCCTCCAGGTGTGGGCGTTTTCGCTGGGCGACCTTTCCTTCACGACGGTGCCGGAGCCGCAACCGGCGATGATCTGTGCGACGATGTCGGTCGGGACCTTCGCATTGAGGAGGAGAAAGCCGCCGGGCTCTCCATAACGAATCCCACCGCACGCCGAGGGAAGCAATCTCAGCGCGAAGCGCGCATGAGAAGCACCTTGTCCCGCGGGATCCAATTCTCGTAGTTGCCGTCCTTGAGAACCACCCAGTCGGCGTTTACGGAAACCAGGAACCCTTCGATCGTGCCATCGGAGCTAAGACCCTTCGGGAGAAGAGGCAGATTGATCTGAAGATCGAGAGTGACCACGCAACGCTGGCCGATAGGATGCTTCACGGTCTCGGCGGCAGCTTCTTGAGCGGGCGCGGGCGATGGCCAGAAAGAAACGGCTGTCACCATCGCGGCAGCCCCGGCAAGCAATGGAAAGATCGGTCTCATGATCGTACGATTTTTCATCGCTGGGATCAAATGCGCCTCCCCTGAACTTTGCAACGCCCAAGGCAAAAGTCGGCGTAGCCCATGGCGAAATGCGTCACGGCGTCGCCGGACTTCGCGCCGTGGCCGAGATGTCCGGAGATCATCACGGCGTTTCCTGCCTTGGCGGGGGTGGGCGTCCAGCCGCACCATCTGGCATGGCCGCCGGAGGCATGCGCCACGCTTGCGCTGCCAAACGCGGCGGCTAGCGTTCCGCCCGTGCATCCGCCGCCGCTCGCGCGTTCCACACCACCGGTGCTCGGCGGGCTGTGGTTCGTCTTTTTCCTGCTGGGAATGTCGCCGGGCTACTACGCCCCGGCGCTGGCGAACATCCTCGCCGCGAGGGGACTGGGCGGCGATTGGCTGGCGCTGGCGTTCCTCGCCGGACCGATCGCCTCGCTGGTCTCCCCGCTGATCGTCGGCGCGCTGGCGGACAACCGCTTCGCCGCGCAGAAGGTCTTCGGCTGGATCGGGCTGATCAGTTCGGCTCTGCTCGGCGGAGCTTTTCTGGCGCTGGATCTCGGCCGGTCGCCGTGGACGTTCATCGGATTGCTCGGGGCCAGCTCCATCGTCGCCGCGCCGATGTGGGGAATGCTGGCGGGCATCTCGATGGCGCACCTGAAGTCCGGCGAGCGGGAATTCCCGCTGGTCCGCCTGGGCGGCACGCTGGGCTGGATGGTGGCGGGCGCATTGACCAGCTACGTGCTTCACGCCGATCAATCCGTCAATGCCGGCTATGCCGGTGCGGTGGCGCGTTTCGCGGGCGGAATCGCGGCGTTTTTCCTCCCCCACACGCCGCCTGTCGGGAAGTCCCGTTCGTGGCGAACCCTGATGGGGCTCGATGCCTTCCGGCTGCTGCGGGAGCGGGATCATCTGGTTTTCTTTTCTATCACTGCGCTGCTGTCGGTGCCGCTGGCGGCCTTCTTCATGCACACCCCGATGCACTTGCTGGCTCTGGGAAACGAAAAGGTGGCGGCGACGATGACCATCGGGCAGATCAGCGAGATCGCGGCGATGCTGCTGATGGCGGCGGTGCTGGCGCGCTTCCGGGTGAAGACGATGCTGATGGTGGCGCTGGTGCTTTCGGCGCTGCGCTATGCGATTTTCGCGGTGGCGGGGCAAATCGGCTCGCCGGGGATGCTGGTCGGCGGGATCGCGCTGCACGGGCTGTGCTACACGTTCTATTTCATCACCGGGCAGCTTTTTCTCGACCGGCGTGTCGATCCGGGCATGAGAACGCAGGCGCAGGGGCTGCTGTCGCTGGTGAGCAACGGGATCGGGACACTGGTGGGTACGGTGTTCGCGCGCTATCTGCACGAGATCACGGTGATTGCGGGGCACGGCGGTTGGCCGGCTTACTGGTGGGTGCAGACGGCGTGCATCGCGGTGTGCATTCCGCTGTTGGGAGTGTTTTACCGGGGAGTGGCGGCGACATCGGGCGGAGGGACGCGGTAGACCGCTTTTCACGGCAGCTTCCAAGCCGCTTTCCTCGCTGTATATTCCGCTTCGGGCAACAGGACGTAGATCGGTTGCTTGCCGGGGTCGATCCAGGAGATGAGGTCGCGGAGTTTCTGCTCCTCCATGGTGGTGCAGCCGGCGGTCGCCCGCGAGCCGCCGCCACGCCAGATGTGGAAGAAGATCGCGCTGCCCGCGCCGGGCTGGACACGCGGCGGGGCGTTGTGGGCGATGAAGAGCTTGAGCGAATGCGGATAGTCGTTCTGCTTCATCTGCTGCTTTTTTTCCCACGAGGTGGAAGGCTCGCGTTCGAGGATCAGGTGCTTGTTGTAGCTCGGCGATTGGGGATCCTCGACCCATAGGTCGCGGGAAGTGACCTGGCGGTAAAAAAGGCGCGGGTGCTTGCGGATCGAAGCGTCGTAGCCCCATGCCCCGCCGAGATGGAAGACGCCCGCGGGCGCGCGGCCGTCACCTTCCGATTTCACTTTCGCGCCAGTGGGCAGAGGATGGATGCCCAGGCCCCAGACGAGGCCGTTTTTGCCGAGACGTCCCTGCCAGGGCCCGGCGGCCTGCACCCATTTGCCGCCGCGTTTCTCGTAGGTGGAGAGAGTGACGGTGGAGCTGTTCCAGTCCTTGGCGACGCCGACGACGCATTGCGAAGAGGCGGCGGGCAGTTCGAAGCCGCGGGCGACAAGCACGGTGGCGAGGATGAGGGAAAGGACGCGGATCATGCCGCGCAAGATGGCCGATCTTGGGGATGGCGCAAGGCTTCCGCTATCTTGGCCGGTGCTCGATGACTTTGAAGGCGCCACCGGGGCCGTAGGAATCGAGCATCGGATCGTCCGGAGAGGTGTGGGGGAGCAGGAAATCGCGCTGGGTCTGGCAGGGACCAGCTTCCGCGTAGACGGCGGGCCATTCGGCGAGATCGGTGAAGTTCACATCGGCGGTGAGGTCCTGGCGGCCGGGGTTCTGATAGACGGCCGGACCTTCGAGGCGCTGTTGGAAGAGATAGGCGCGCAGGGTGCCGTGCGGGCGGCGGTGGTAGAGGTGTTCCGCGGTGCCTCCATAGTCGATGGTGAGCATGCGGCCGGCGGCCCAGCGCGGCAGCCAGCCGAGCCACCATTGGCGGAAGGAGTCGTGCACTTCGACGATCTGGCCGGGCGGGTGGGACAGTCGGAAGATGGAGGAGGGCGGCAGGGCCGTGGCTTCGAGCCAGATTTCGCGGGATGGGTCGCCGGGAGCCAAGTGAAGTTCACTCCAGCGGGCCTCCTCCCGGCGGAAGCGGCGGACGGGGAAGGCGTCGGCGAATTCGTTGGAATAGAGGCAGGCTTTGCCGCGACAGGCGGCGAGAGCGTCTTCTACGGTGCGGTGCCAGCGGGCCTGTGTGCCGAGCAGGGTCTGCTGCTTTTGACGGAGAGGACCGGAGCTTTCCACGAGATGGAACCGGGTTCGCAGGCGCGTCCACAGGGGCAAAGCGGAGCGGACGACGGCAGTGAGCAGACCCTCGCCGGGGCCGAGTTCGATCAGGTCGCGGCAGCCGGATTCCTCCATCGCCCGGGCGGCCCAGGCAGCGACGGCGCGGCCGAGCGCCGGGGACAGCATCGCTGTGGTGGTGAAGTCTCCGCCGCGGCCGACGCCGAGAATACGACGCGCATAGTAGCCGCGCTCCGGATCGTGGAGTGCGGCGGCCATGAAGCGGTCGAAACGGAGCGCTTCATCGGAAGTCCAGGGCCAAGGTGCGGTCATGGAAGGGAATCTTGACGCGGGGGGAGATTTCCGCTTTGGGATCGTGGGATGAAGAGAAAAAGCCCGCTCCTGTTCGGCATCCTGCTGCTCGCCGCCTGCGGGGAGAAGGAACAACACGCTGAAACCGCCGCCGCACGGCCGGAGCGGCCGAACCGGAGCACGGCGGGTGCCCTGCCGGTGGACGATTCCAAGGAAACGGCGGGCGAGAGGTCGACGAAGGTCGCGGAGCGCCCCCCGGCCGAGAAGAAACCGCCCATCGCCGAACCTGCTCCTGACAAGCCGGGAATGGTAATAAGCCCGTATAGCGGCAAGCCTGTCGATGTTCGCGGCGTTCCCGCCGGAAAGCTCGTGATGGACCCGTATTTCCCCGCGGCGGAGAAGAAGTATTTCCGGATTCCGGAGGGGATTCAGGAAAGCGCGCCACAACCCTCCGCGGAAGCGGGAGATGCCGGAGCCGACATCACCGAAGCCCAGCCGGCATCGGGGGATCGGAGTTCTGTCCATGTCCTTGACGACAACACCTTCATCGTCGCTATCGAGGCCCGGCCGGTACCGGGCAGACAGGGTTTTATCTTCAACCCCTTCAACAACGCCATGATCGACGCCAGCAGCCTCGAACCCGGCTCGATCATGAAGGATCCCAGCTCACAGCCGGATGCACCGCGCTACATCAAAATTCCCGCACCGGAGCCGATGGCGGTGATCGAAACTCCCGATCCTTGAAATCGCGGCGCTTCACCTTCCTGCCATCAGCTCCGCGGTCATGCCCTTAAGATACTCCGTCTCCGGCAGCGACAGCAGCACCGGGTGGTCGGCGCGCTGGCCGTGGGTGGCGACGAGGCGCAGGGATTTCTTCGCATCCACGGCGGCCTCGACGAGATTCGCCTGGAAAAGCTCGCGGCTGGCGTGGTGGGAGCAGCAGAAGGTGGAGAGGATGCCGCCTTTCTCCAGCAGCTTGAGCGAACGCAGGTGGATCTCCTTGTAGCCGCGCATGGCGTCGGAGAGAGTTTTCTTGTTCCGCGTGAAGCTGGGCGGATCGAGGACGATGAGATCGTATTCCGGCGCGGCGTGCTTGAGAAAATCGAAGACGTTGTGCGTGATCGCCTCGATCTCCAGGCCGTTGAGCTCCGCGTTGCGCCGGGCGGCGGCGCAGGCGCTTTCGGAGATATCCACGGCGGTGACCTTCGCCGCGCCGGCCTTCGCGCAGGCGAGGGCGAAGCCGCCCTGGTTGGTGAAGCAGTCGAGCACGCGCCTGCCCGCGGCGAGCTTCGCGACATCGGCGTGGGACTGGAGCTGATCGAGATAGAGGCCGGTCTTCTGGCCGTCGAGGAGGTCGACTTCGAATTGCAGGCCATTGGCCTCGACCATGAAGGCACCGGGGTTTTCGCCGTGAAGCATCGAGATTTCGGAGTCGATGCCCTCGGCTTTCAGGACGGGCGAGTCATTGCGCAGGATGATCGAATCCGGTGCGAGCAGTTCTTTCAGGGCGGCGACGATCGGATCGAGCCGCCGGCGCATGGCTAGGGTCAGGGTTTGGACGACGAGGCGGGGACCGTAGCGATCGACGATCAGGCCGGGCAGGCCGTCGGATTCGCTCCAGACGAGGCGGGCAAGCGTTTCGTCGAGATCGAGCCGCTGGCGGAGTTCGAGCGCCTGGCCGATACGGCGGAGGAAAAACTCCGCATCGAGATCCTGGCGGCGACGGGAGAAGCGGCGGGCGACGATCTGGGAATGCGGATTGTAGATCGCGGAGCCGAGCGAACGGTCGTTGAAGTCCTTAAGCGCGATCACGTCGCCCGGCTGGGGGTTGCCGAAGGATTTTTTCACCTCCGACGCATAAACCCATTCGTGGCCGTGAAAAATGCGGGCGCGGGGAGCGATGACGAGACCGGGCATGGCAGGGCAGAGGCATGATCCACCGGCGGGACCGGCGCAAGCGGGATCTCGGAAGGATTTCCCCTTGCCAGTGTTCGGCGTGCCGGATTAAACCCCTCGCCACCAACATCATGGGCCAGCAATCCAACAAAGTCATCAAGCGCACCCGCCGGAAGAACTATCTCAAGCGGAAAAGGGAACAGGCCAAGCTCGGGGGGATCGTGAAAAAGGTCTCCGCGGCGAAAAAGGCCGCCGAAGCGCCGGCGAAGAAGGCGGCTCCGGCCAAGAAAGCCGCAGCCAAGAAAGCCGCCAAGAAGGCCCCGGCAAAGAAGGCCGCCAAGAAGGCCGAAGACGCCGCACCGTCTGCCGAGGAGCCGGCGGCGGATGCTTCCGCGGAACCTTCCGCCGAGGAGTAAAACGCCGTCCCTGCACGATTTTTCCCGGAAGGCCGGCCGCGCTGATGCAGCCGGCCTTCTTTCCGTGATGCAGGAGCGGCGCTTGAGAAACCGGACCGATCACTCGAACTCCAGGATTTCCTCCACTTTCGCCAGCAGCGTCGAAAAAACGTCGTCGCCGAGCACACAGTCGGCCTTTTCCCGCCAATCCGCGGGCGGCTCGGGCAGCTTCACCCAGCTACGGCATCCGCCGTATTTCGCCTCGTAGGGGAGTTCCCACGGTTCCGCCAGGGCGCTCACACGGACCAGCGCCGCATGGATGCTGCCGCCCGCCATTCCCTTCCCTTCCCAGTCGAAGCGCTGGCGGATGGTTTCCTCCGTCCAGATGTGGAAAGGCTGCAAGGCCGCGACTTTCTCCCAAGCGGTCAGCGTCACGGCCCACATCGCCTCGCAGTGGTGGGTGATGCGCACCGTCTCGCCGGGCTGCCACTCCGGCAGAGGCTCCGCCGCGCCCTCGCGGACATGCTCCGGCAGGGCGTGGAAACGGGTCGGAAACAGGAAAAAGGATTCCTCGGCGAAAGAAAACCCGGCCCGCCCCTCGTGAATCCCCCCTTTGCGCAAGATCAGCGACTGCCTGCCGCTGGCCAGGGCATCGCAAACCGCCTGCCATTCCTTGAACCCGTTTGCCATGACCACGCGCTAACTTCCCGGCCGTCCCCTGCCAAGCGCCAAGTGCCTTGCCAATCCCCCGCCCACGGCATAGACCCCGGCAACCGTGCCCGACATCGAGACGCAGTTCTTCCATCATCCCGGCCCGATCCGTCTGCGGGAAGGCGGCGCGCTGCCCTCCGCCACCCTGGCCTATGAAACCTGGGGCGGGCTGAATGACGACGGAAGCAACGCCATTCTCCTTTTCCACGCGCTGTCCGGTTCGCACCACGCTTGCGGCCACAATCCGGCAATCCCGGGCATCGGCGATCTCTGGCAACCCGAAATGCACCATGGCTGGTGGGAAGAGCTGATCGGCCCGGGCAAGGCGCTCGACACGGACAAGTATTTCATCGTCTGCGCCAACCTCCTCGGCGGCTGCTACGGTTCCACCGGCCCTGCATCGCCCGATCCGGACGGCAGGCCCTGGGGCTCGCGCTTTCCCCACGTGACCGCGGCCGACCAGGTGGAACTCCAGTCGAGACTGCTCGACAGCCTCGGCATCGGGAAACTGCACGCCGTCGTCGGCCCCTCCGTTGGCGGTCTGCTCGCGCTGACCTTTGCCACCCGTTTTCCTGAAAGGGTCACAAATGTCATTTCCATCGCCGCGGGCTACAAGACCACGGTGCTGAACCGCCTGATCCTCTTCGAGCAGATCCTGGCGATCGAAAACGACCCCTTCTTCAACGGCGGCGACTACTATGACAACGGCGCGCCGTTCTACGGTCTGGCCCTGGCGCGGATGATTTCCCACAAAACCTTCGTCCATCTCGATTCCATCGAGCGTCGCGCACGCCGCGATGTCATCCAACCCGACGACGTGCTCGCCTGGTACCGGGTGCGCGACCAGTTCCAGAGCTACATGCTCCACCAGGGGAAGAAATTCGTGAAGCGCTTCGACGCGAACACCTACCTGCGGATCATCGACATGTGGTCGCGCTTCGACGGTGCAAAGGAAGGCGACGCGGAAAAACCCGACGAACTCTTCGCCCGTTGCCGCAAGGCCGGGCAGAAGTGGCTCGTCTTTTCCATCGACTCGGACTTCTGCTTCTATCCCGAGGAACAGGCGGAACTGGTGAAGCACCTGGAGCGGGCAAAAGTGAACGCCATGCACATCACCGTCCACTCCGACAAGGGACACGACTCCTTCCTGCTGGAGCCGGACTACTACACGCCGCACATGGCGTGGACGCTGTCTCATTAAAGTGGCGCATGCCTCCGGCTTCCATCCGTATCGTCACGGCCTGAAAGGCCGCGCTCCGCTCACAAGCCGGAGGCATGTGCCATGTTGTCAGCTGGAAATCGCCACACCCCGAAAACTTCGCCGCGACGGAACGGTTCCACGCTTTCGTCGATGCGCCCGCAACTCAGCCAGCCGTCGCGATATTCGAGCCACCACGCGGCGCAGGGGTTGAGGAACGCGCCGCCGTTGACGATGAGCCGTCCGCCGCGCCGCCAGATGCCCGTATGGTGGAAATGTCCGATGATGATCGCTTCGGCCCGCGGAAAATAACGCTCCGCAAACGCTGCCGCGGCATCCGCCTGCAAGGCCCACACGCGCAGCATCTCCCAGGCGCGGCGCGGCGGGCGGATGGCATCCATCACACGCTGCCGGAGCTTTTTCCCCTGCGGATATCCCGCGGCGCGCAGGGCAAGCGCCATTTCCCGGGCCAGCACGATGCGCCCCGCCGGATCTCCGGCCGCGGCGCGGTGCTTTTCCCACAATTCGCGAATCAGATCCCCTCGGACAAGCGCCTCACGGCTCCAGGGAGAACCTTCGGCGAAAAGCGCGTCGCCATGCGTGACAAGGATGCGCCCGCCGGCCAATTCCACCCACCCAGTCCCCGGCCAGCCGGGGTCGTGGTTGCCGGAAAGAAACACCGGCTCTGCACCTTCCTCCGCGCAGATCACCCGCAATTCCTCTAGCATCGCGGCGGATTTCTCCCGGAAACCTCCCGCAAGTTCCTGCCAGGTATCGCCATTGAAAATCACCGTTCCCGCCCCCGCGATAAGCGGACGCAGACTCTTCACCGAAACGATGCGCGAAACCCGGTGCCCGAGGTGCAGATCGCAGAGAATGCTGACAGGCTCTTTCACGACGGTTTGAGAGTCGATAGTTGATGGTTGAGAGTGAAGACGAACAGCCGTTCCCACTGATCATTGATCACTGATCACTGATCACTCTCCTCTGCCTCACCGCCTCATAGAGACAAACCCCCGCCGAAACGGAGACGTTGAGACACTCCGTTTTCCCTGCCATCGGGATGCGGGCGAGGAAATCGCAATTCTCCTCCGTCAAACGGCGCATGCCCTTTTCCTCCGCGCCGAGAACGATGGCGAGCGGTCCTTTCAAATCGAGATCGTAGAGCGACTTGTCCGCGTGATCGGAGGTGCCGACGAGCCACAGGCCGGCTTTTTTCAAGCGCTCCATGGTGCGCGCAAGATTCGTCACCTGCACGAAAGGCACATGGTCCGCCGCCCCCGCCGAAATGCGGCGGACGGTCTCGGTGATGCCCGCCGCCTTGTCCTTCGGCGCAACCACCGCGTGAACGCCTGCGCCATCGGCCGTGCGGAGGATCGCGCCGAGATTATGGGGATCCTGCACGCAATCGAGAATGAGAACGAAGGGAACCGACTGATTGCCAACAATCCCCATCAGATCCTCCTCGTCGAGCGCCGGCCCCTGTGACTCTCGCTCACGGACGTGGCGGTTCCGGCGGGCTTCAAGATCATGGGAATCGCGGCGGCGTGGCTTCACCCGCGCAGGATTGGAAGGCCGCCCGCCGCATTTCAAGCACGGGCTGCTCATCCTCCCATCCCCCGAAACATCGCAACACTGAAGCACCGAAACCCCGGCCACCCGCCCCGGCGCTGGACTTGGCCGCCGCCCGCCCGTATGGACCCGACATGATCCGCTGGTTTGCCCGCAACGACATCGCGGCGAATTTCCTGATGTTCGGCCTGCTCCTGTGGGGGATCTGGACGGCGTTCGAAAAGATCCCGCTGGAGGTGCAGCCGAGCTTCCAGTTCAGGGAAGTGCGGGTGAATGTCGAATACCGCGGCGGCAGCCCGGAGGATGTCGAGCGCGCCGTGGTCATCCCGATCGAAAACGCCCTCGAGGGCCTTTCCGGAGTGAAGCAGATCCACTCCCGCGTCTCCGCCGGCAACGGCGAGGTGCGTGTCATCGCGGACAACGATGCGAACACCCGGGAGCTCTTCGACGAAATCAAGATCCGGCTGGATTCCATCACCAGCTTCCCGCAGGAGACCGAACCGCCGCGGATGCACATTCCGGACACCGCCAGGCGGCACGACGTGATCAAAATCGCCGTCACCGGCGACATGGACCAGACCGACCTCGTCACCGCCGCCCGGCGCATCCGCGACGACCTGATCAACATGCCCGGCCTTTCCCAGACCGCGATCCTCGGCGAGACGCGGCAGGAAATCTCCATCGAGGCCGATCTCGCCCGGCTGCGCGACTTCGGGCTCGGCTTCGCCGACCTCGCGGATGCGGTGCGGCGCTCCTCGGTCGACCTCCCCGCCGGCCAGATCCAGACCGACGAGGGCAGCCTGCTCATCCGCTCCAAAGGACAGGCATACCAAAGGGAGGAATTCGAATCCATCGTCGTGCGCAACGAGCGCGGCGCCGAAGTGCTGCTGCGCGATGTCGCCAGAGTCAGCGACGGCTTCGAGGAAGGCGGCAAACTGCTCCGCTTCAACGGCAAGCCCGCCTTGCTCGTCGAGGCCCTGCGGATCAACCGGGAAAACGCTCTCGATATCGCGGAAAAGGTCAAAACCTACGTCGCGAACCAGCGCCAGCGCTTCCCGGAAGGCATCGAACTTTTCATCCTGGACGACAGCTCCGTCGAACTGGAAGGCCGGCTCGGCACCCTGCTCACCAGCCTGGCCCAGGGCGGCCTGCTGGTCATGCTCATCCTCGGCCTCTTCATGCGGCCGGCCGTCGCCTTCTGGGTCGTGATCGGCATCCCAGTCGCCTTCGCCGGCGGGCTCATCGCCATGCCGTGGTTCGGTCTGACCCTGAACGTGATGACCCTCTTCGCCTTCATCATCGCCGTCGGCATCGTCGTCGACGACGCCATCGTCACCTCGGAAAGCGTCTACACGAAACTGCGGGAAGGCATGGACCCGCTGGAAGCCGCGGTCGCCGGCACACGGGAAATCGCCGTCCCGGTGACCTACGGGGCCTTCACCACCATCGTCGCCTTCGTCCCCCTGATGTACTTCGACGGCTATTACGGCCAATTCACCCGCCAGATCCCTCCTGTCATCTCCGCCGTGCTGATCGCCTCCCTGATCGAAACCAAATTCGCCCTCCCCTGCCATCTCAAGCACGTCAAAACGGGCCGCACCCGCTTCAACTTCTTCACCCGCTTCCAGAAATCCATCGCCGACGGTCTCGAAGCCTTCGTCTGGAAATACTTCCAGCCGACTCTGCGCTTCGCCGTCGTCCACCGCTACGCAACCATCTCCATCTTCATCGCCCTCGCCACGATCAGCCTGGCGATCTTCGGCAGCGGCCGCCTGGGCTTCACCAACATGCCGTCCATCGACAAGAACCGGATCATCGCCGAGGTCCGCATGCCGCGCGACACCGGCATCGAAGCGACCGACGAACGCGTGCTCCGCATCGCCGCCGCCCTCGACCAGCTCAAGCGGGAATTCGTCGATCCCGGCACCGGCAAATCCCTCATCGAAGACGTGCTCACCAGCACCGGCGGCTGGAGCGGCTGGCCCGGCGTAGACCCGCGCCAGGGTTTTGTCGTCGTTTCGGTCACCGATCCGGGCCTGCGCAGCGAACCCGGCCCGAAAAACAGCGACATCGCCCGGCGCTGGCGGGAACTCGTCGGCGACCTGCCGGATGCGCAGAGCTTCTCCATCTTCGGCGACCGCGGCGGCGGCTTCCGCGGCGGCGGCGACGACCTCGAGGCCATCGTGATCGAACTGCGCGGAAATGCCTCGGACCTGCGCGACGACATGGCCGAAACAATCGAGGAACTGCTCGAATCCTACGCCGGCATCGAAGACGCCTCCGCCGACACCGGGCGCGGGCAGACCGAACTTCACGTCACACTCAAGCCCGAAGGCAGCGCGCTCGGCCTCACCCAGGCGGAGCTCGCCCGCCAGATCCGCGGCGCCTTTTTCGGCGAGCAGGCCCAGCGCGTTCAACGGGGCCGCGACGACATCCGCGTAATGGTCCGCCTGCCGCTCGATCAGCGCCAATCGCTCCACACCCTCGACCACCTCCACATCCGTACCCCCGATGGCGGGAACGCCCCGCTGCGCACCGTGGCCGACGCTCTCTTCGTTCCCGCCCGCTCCGACATCCGCCGCATCGACGGCGCGCAAGTCATCGAAATCCGCGCCCGTCCCATCGATGAGACCGTGGACATCGTCGCCATCGCCCGCGACATCGAACCGCGGCTCGACGAACTGCTCAATCCTCACCCCGAACTCTCCTGGCGCTTCGAAGGCTACATCGCCGAGCACGAAACCACGCGGAAGAAAACCATCCTCATCTCCCTGGCCATCTTCCTGGGCATCTACGCGCTGATGGCCGTCCCCTTCAAATCGCTCACCCAGCCCTTCCTCGTGATGCTCGCGATTCCCTTCGGCATCATCGGCGCGCTGCTCGGGCACATGATCCGCGACATCACGCCCTCCTACCTCTCCATCTTCGGCATCATCGCCATGGCCGGGGTGGTCATCAACGATTCGATCCTGCTCATCGACTACATCAACCAGCGCCGCGCCGCCGGCGGCAATCTCTTCCAGACCGTCGTCGAATCCGGCGCCCGCCGCTTCCGGCCGATCCTGCTCACCTCCCTGACCACCTTCGCCGGGTTGCTGCCGCTGATCCTCGACGACTCGCTCCAGAACCAGATGCTTGTGCCAATGGCCGTCTCGCTGGGCTTCGGCATCCTCTTCGCCGGCTTCATCACCCTCTACCTCGTCCCCGCCTTCTACCTGGTCCTGGAGGAAATCCTGGGCGGTGTGAAACGCGGCGTCGCCTGGTACCTCAAACCCTTCCGCGGCAAGGATGAAGAACCGGCCCGACACGTGCCGGACTCTCCATGAGTTCCATCCCGGAACGGTGCAGAGCCCATTGCCCCGATTCCTGGATGCACCGGTCCTGGTTTTCGGGGATTGCTCCCCCTCATCTTCGTATGCTTGAAATGGGCAGATTGATCATCATTCGGCGGTCGCTCCGAAACCTCCCTCAACTTCCCAATCTCCAATTCCCCAATATCTCTTCCTCCAGCCATGAACCCATCCTTGCTCCGCCTGCCGATCCTCGTCCTTTGCCTCTTGGCCCACTCCGTTCATGCGGGGAATTGGATTTACTCGGGCTACCAGCATTCGCCGGTTCCGCCGGAAATCGCCGTTCCGCTGCATGAGGATGTCACCGCCGTCGCCGCGGGCGTATATCACACGGTGGTGCTCAAGCAGGATGGCAGTGTCGTCGCTTGGGGAGACAGCCAATCCGGCCAGGCGACGGTTCCCGTGGCGGCGCAGAGCGAGGTGATCGCCATCGCCGCGGGTGAGACTCACACGGTGGCGCTCAAGCAGGACGGCAGCATCGTCGCTTGGGGAGACAACTCCTATGGCCAGACAACGGTGCCGGAGGAGGCGCAAAGCGGCGTCACCGCCATCGCCTCGGGCGTGTACCACACGGTGGCGCTCAAGCAGGACGGCCGCGTCGTCGCTTGGGGTCGGAACAACTACGGCCAGAGGACGGTGCCGGAGGCAGCGCAAAGCGGCGTCACCGCCATCGCCTCGGGCGCGTATCACACAGTGGCGCTCAAACAGGACGGCAGCGTCGTCGCTTGGGGTCGGAACGAATACGGCCAGACGACGGTGCCGGAGGCGGCGCAAAGCGGTGTCACCGCCATCGCAGCGGGCTATCAGCACACGGTGGTCCTCAAGCAAGACGGCGTCGTCGTTTGGGGGGCCAACTACTTCGGCCCCACAGTGCCCCCTGAAGCCCAAAACGACGTGACCGCCATCGCTGCGGGCTATCAGCACACGGTGGCGCTCAAGCAAGACGGCAGCGTCGTCGCTTGGGGACGGAACGATTACGGCCAGACGATGGTGCCGGAGGCGGCGCAAAACGGCGTCATCGCCATCGCCGCGTGCTATCGGCACACGGTGGCGCTCAAACAGGACGGCAGCGTCGTCGCTTGGGGAGACAACTCCTACGGCCAAACGACGGTACCGGCGGCGCAAAGCGGCGTCACCTCCATCGCCACGGTCGGGTTGCACACGGTGGCGCTCAAGCAGGACGGCAGGGTCATCGCTTGGGGACTGGACCAATTCGGCGAGACGATGGTCCCGGAAGAGGCACAAAGCGGCGTCATCGCCATCGCTACGAGTTCCTGGCACACGGTGGCGCTCAAACAGGACGGCCGTGTCGTCGCTTGGGGACGGAACAACTACGGCCTGATAACGGTACCGCCGGAGGCCCAATCCCACGTGACCGCCATCGCCACGGGTGGGTTGCACACGGTGGCACTCAGACAGGACAGCAGGGTCGTCGCTTGGGGGAGCAACGATTACGGCCAGAGGACAGTGCCGGAGGCGGCGCAAAACAGCGTGACCGCCATCTCCGCGGGCTATGAGCACACGGTGGTGCTCAAACAGGACGGCAGCGTCTTCGCCTGGGGGCGCAACCAGCATGGCCAGACAACGGTTCCGGCGGAGGCGCAAAGCGGCGTCACCGCCATCGCCGCGGGCGTGCATCACACGGTGGCGCTCAAAGACGGCCGCGTCATTGTGTGGGGATACAACGGTTACGGCCAGACCACGGTTCCGGCGGAGGCGCAAAACAGCGTCGCCGCTATCGCTGCGGGCGGGTATCACGTGGTGGCGCTCAAGGAGGACGGCAGCATCATCGCCTGGGGCTCCAATCGCACGGGCCAGATGAACATTCCGGCTGAAACGCAAAGCGGCGTGACCGCCATCTCCGCGGGTGGGGACGCAACCTTCTACCGCCTCGCGGGAAATGGGTCGGGCACTCCGGGCGAGGCGCTTTTCGCGACGTGGGCGGACAACGCGGAATTGCAGGACGACGACGCACTCCCCGGCGCGATTCCTTTCGGCGACGGAGTGCCAAACCTGCTGAAATACGCCTTCAACCTGAACGGAGCCGGGCCGGACGTTTCGAGACTGCTTCCCGGCGACGGCGTTTCCGGCTTGCCGTGGTTCGGCGTGGTGGAGACGGGGAGCGGCCGCGAATTCCGCGTGGAATACGTGCGGAGGAAAGATGCCGGGCTGGTTTACACCCCGAAGGTTTCCCCGAGTCTCGCACCCGACAGCTACGTCTCGATGGACGTGCTGATCGCGATCGTCACCTGCATCGACGCGGATTGGGAGCGCGTGATCATGGTGCGCCCCATCGACCCGGAAAACGAACCCCGTCTTTTCGGCGTGGTGGAGGTGAAGTTCTCCGCGGAATGACTCAGGGACGACCCGAAGCCGGACGCACGGACCTGCAGCCTCTCCGCCCCACGAAAATCGCCTCCTTCAACTCCCCGAACGCCTCCCGCGGACACCCCTCCAGCGTCCACGGCATCCGCCAACTCCAGTTGTGCGGCCCCACCGTCCCGGGCGCGTTGATCCGGTCGCCGAGATCGAACAAATCCGTCGCCATGATCGCCGCGTAGCGCGGGCGGCTCGAAAAAAGCGCCTCCAGCAATTTCCCCCTCACCTTCGCATCATACGGCCCGATTCTCCCGATCCCCGCAAAGTCCGCCATCCGCCGCAATTCGCTCTCCGCCTTCCCCGCTTCCTCCTCGTCATCCGACTCCGCCGCAAACCTCAGCCCTTCCCACATCCCCCGCAGCGAATCGTGATCGTGCGTCGCATAGGTCGCGAAGGAACACTCCGGCAGTTCCTCTCCCGGAATCACCCTGCCCTCCCCGTCGAATTCCCACTGCGGAATGCTGAATCCCGCGATCCGCAGCGACGCCAGATGCGGCCTCACATAATCCGGCACGCAACCGAGATCCTCCCCCACCACCTCCGCGCCGCCCGCCGCATCGAGCACCATCCGCAGGCGCGTCTCCCCCTCCGCCCGGTTGGCCGCCCGATTCGGCGCTGTATCGTCGGGCCTCGGCCACCAGCAGGGCAGCGGGCCGCCCGTTTTCGCCGCCGCTTCCTCCTCGGAAAGCTCCAGGAACTCCGGATTCTCGCGCGGCTGCCAGGGAAAGGCGTAGATCCGGTAAAAACCGAGCACATGATCCACCCGGAAGATGTGGAAAATCTCCGCCAGCTTCCCGATCCGTCGCCGCCACCAGGGAAACCCCGCGGCCTCCATCCGGTCCCAGCGGTAGAGCGGAATTCCCCAATTCTGTCCCCAGCGCTGGATGAACCGATCATGCTTGAAAACCGTCTCCGGCGGCGCCCCTCCGCACCAGTCCAGATCGAAATCCCCCCGCCCGAAAAACACATCCGCCGAACAGCGGCTCACCCCAATCGGCACATCGCCCATCAACTTCACCCCCCGCGCGTCGGCATGCTCCCGCACCGCCCGCCACTGCCCGAAGCACAGCCACTGCACCCAAGCGAAAAATCCCAGACGGTCCTCCGCTCCTTCCGCCTCGATCGCTGCCCACGCCGCCGCCGCATCCCGGCACGACCAACTTTCCCAATCCTCCGTCTCGCCGTGCCGCTCCATCAACCGGCGGAACGCACAATAAGGCTCCAGCCAAGCCGCTTCCCGGCTGCAAAAAGCCTCGAACTCCCCCGTCCCGCCGAAACGCCGCCACGCCTTCTCCAGCAAATCCCGCTTCACCCTCCGCACCACGGCATACTCCACCCGCGGCGAATCCAGCGCCCCGCCCAATTCCTCCCTCGCCCCCTCCAAATCCTGCCCATCGATCCCCGGCACATCCTCCATGGCCAGATACAGCGGCTCCAGCGCCACCGATGAAATCGCATTGTAGGGACTATCGTCGCCCCCCGTTTCATTGATCGGCAGCAACTGCAAAAACCCGATCCCCGCCTCCGCCGCCCGATCGATCCACTCCATCAGCGCCCGCGTGTCGCCGATTCCCAGATCCCCGGCCCGGCGGGGAGAAAACGCGGGAAGCAACAATCCGGCCAAACGCTCCGACATGCCGCGGAGCCTGCCAGCATTCACCCGGCAAGCCACCAAATTCCGGAAGGAATCCCTCCGGGGAGCAACCGCACGAATCCCATATCTTCCCGATGCTCCCGTTAGGTTCCGGAATTCCCGGCATTTCAATTTGTAGACTCATTGACTCATGAAAGAAAACCTCCCTCCCTGCCCGCTCCTGCGCCGCCTCCCCGCCGCGTGCGCCTCTCTCCTGCCTCCGCCATCTACCGATTTCTTCCTCCTCGACTCCTCCACCAGCGGCCAGCTCCGCAACTTCACCGTCCGCTTCCCCATCGACATCGACACCGCCCCCCGCCGCGGCTTCCTGCGCCTCGAAGCGACCCGGCGCTGAGCGCTTATTCACCTGCCAGACCACCATTCCCCACTGGCGCAGACTTCTGAAAACGGAGCCCACGGTTCCTTTGGAACCGAGCAGTGGACAGGATGAACCCGCGGAGGAGACCGCCATCGGGGATCTTCAAGATCCTATCCACCCCATCCATCCTGGTCCAAAACCGGTCACGAGCTGGAGAAAACCCGCGCCGCTCTCCAACATGGAAGCCTTGCCCCTTCCCTTCCGCTTTCCTATTGCAATCCCATCTCAATTACAGAACCATCCTCCCACATGGCGCACGCCCTCGCCAACGAACCCGAAACCGGCAACCTCATCAGCCTATGCCAGGCTCAAGTGGGCTGCGACTTCCGCATCCGCCTGCTCGACGGCCCCGCCTGCGAACAACTGCGCCGCCTCGGCTTCTGCGAAAATCTGCCCATCCGCAAACTCGCCGATGGCCGGAATCTCCTCTGCTCCGTCTGCGGCGCCCGCCTGGCCCTGAGCCGCGAACTGGCCCGCCAGGTGATGGTCTCCGCCGCCTGACCCGCCATGTCCGCGCCGCTCGAAACGGTCGCCCTCGCCGGCAACCCGAACTCCGGGAAAACCACCCTCTTCAACGCCCTCACCGGCTCCAACCACAAAATCGGCAACTACCCCGGCGTCACCGTCGAACGCAAAACCGGCGAATTCTTCACCCTCCACGGCCGCAAACTCCGCCTCGTCGACCTCCCCGGCTGCTACTCGCTCGAGGGCGGCAGCCCCGACCAGCAGATCGCCCGCCGCACCCTGCTCGGCGAAATCGACGCCCGGCCCGACATCGTGGTCTGCGTGGTCGATGCCTCCCACCTCGAACGCCACCTCGTCCTCGCCCTCGAAATCATCGAACTCGGCCTGCCCGTCGTCCTCGCCCTCAACATGGTCGACGCCGCGGAAAAATCCGGCCTGCGCCTCGACCCCGCGAAACTCTCCGAAGAGCTCGGCGTGCCCGTCGTCCCCATGCAGGCGAACGCCCGCAAAGGCATCGTCGAACTCAAGCAGGCCCTCCGCCACCCCTTCCCCTACCCCCCGAACCCCTCATGGACGGCGGAAGAACGCCGCGCCCGCGTCCTTCAGATCTGCGACCTCGCCGCCCGCCGCCCGGATGCCCATAGCGCCACCCTTTCCGACCGGATCGACGCCTGGCTGCTGCACCCCTTCTGGGGCTGGATCGCCTTCGCCGCGATCATGATCGCCGTCTTCTGGTCCATCTTCTCCTTCGCCGACACTCCCATCGGCTGGATCGAGGAGGGCACCGCCGCCCTGCGCGATCTCATCAACGGCAGTATGGAAGAAGGCGACTTCCGCTCCCTCCTCGCCGACGGCATCGTCACCGGCATCGGCGACGGCGTGCTCGTCTTCCTGCCGCAGATCCTCATGCTCTTCCTCTACATCGGCCTGCTCGAAAGCTCCGGCTATATGGCCCGCGCCGCCTTTCTCATGGACGGCCTGATGTCAAAAGCCGGTCTCAGCGGCAAAGCCTTCCTCCCCCTGCTCAGCTCCTACGCCTGCGCCATTCCCGGCGTCATGGCCACCCGCACCATCGACTCCGCCAAGGAACGCCTCACCACCATCTTCGTCGCCCCGTGGATGAGCTGCTCGGCGCGGCTGCCCGTCTACCTCACC
This sequence comes from Haloferula sp., assembly GCA_037190465.1. Taxonomy (GTDB): domain Bacteria; phylum Verrucomicrobiota; class Verrucomicrobiia; order Verrucomicrobiales; family Akkermansiaceae; genus Haloferula. Next base: position 102,224 of record JBBCJF010000020.1, read on the forward strand.
CTCGTCCCCCTCCTCCTCACCGGCATGTCCGGCTTCCAACAGGCGCTGATCTTCTCCGCCATCTACGTCGCCGGCACCGCCACCGCCCTGATCGTCGCCCGCATCCTCCGCGGCAGGCTCGGCGAAGACGCCGCGCCGAATCACTTCCTGCTCGAACTCCCTCCCTACCGCGCGCCGCAATGGCGCTACATCCTCCGCCACACCCTCGCCCGCGCCGGAGCCTTCTTGAAAAACGCCGGCACCGTCATCCTCGCCATCTGCGTGGTCCTCTGGGCCCTGGGCACCTATCCGAAAACCGATTCCGACGACCCCGCCGAAATCCTCCAACACAGCGCCATGGGCCGCATCAGCGCCCTGGTCGAACCCGCCGTGGAGCCCCTCGGCTTCGACGGCCGCACCGGCACCGCCGTCCTCACCTCCTTCGCCGCCCGCGAGGTCTTCGTCACCTCGATGACCCAGCTGTTCGGCGTCGAGGAAAGCGACGACGAGGACGAAACCCTTACCCGCCTGCAAAGTGCGCTGACCTCCGCCACCTGGCCCGACGGGCGGAAAATGTTCACTCTGCCCGCCCTCCTCGCCCTCATCGTCTTCTACATCTACGCCCTCCAATGCCTGCCCACCTCCGCCGTCGTCGCCCGCGAAGCCGGCTCGTGGAAATGGGCCGCCGGGCAATTCCTCTTCATGAGCGCCTTCGCCTGGCTCGCCGCCTTTGCGGTTTTCCAAATCGGCTCTTTCTTCTCCTGAGATGAACGACTGGCAAACCTGGGCGGCCCTTGCAGCCGTCATCCTCGCTGTCCTGTTTCTCGTCAAAAAAGCGGCCGGAAAGAAAAAGAAGGGCTGCGACGGCTGCGGCTGACACCGCTTGGAATCCCCGGGCTTTCCCTCGCAACCTCGCCCTGCTATCCTCATCCCAGTCATCATGACAAAGCGCCTCCTCCTCGCCTTCCTCGCGTTCATTTCCTGTGCCATGGCCGGCGGCGACTCCCGCATTCCCGTCAGGCGGGCGGTGCTCGTCCACGGTTTCCTCCAGAACGAATGGCGCTGCTACGGCTTTCTCAAACACGACCTCCAAAAGCGCGGCGTCGAATGCCTCGTCCCCAGCCTGAAACCCGCCGATGCCCGCGACGGCATCCCCGCCCTCGCCGCCCAGCTCAAGCATGAGATCGACGCCCGCTTCGGCCCGCGCGAACCCATCCTGCTCGTCGGCTTCAGCATGGGCGGCCTCGTCTCCCGCCACTACCTCCAGGAACTCGGCGGCGCCAAGCGCTGCCAGGCGCTCGTCACCATCTCCTCCCCCCACCGCGGCACCCACGTCGCGTCGCTCTATCCCGGTGAAGGCGCGGAACAAATGCGCATCGGCAGCGAATGGCTCGCCCGCCTGGCCGCCTCCGAGCACCGGCTTGGGGACATTCCCGTCGTCTCCTACCGCACCCCCGCCGATCTCGTCATCCTCCCCTCCCGCAGTTCCGAGTGGGCCCGCGCCGAAAATGTTATCATCCCCTGTCCGCTTCACCCGATGATGACCTGGTCGCCGAAACTGCGCAAAGACCTCCTTTCGCGTCTTGCCACCCCGCGCTCCTGAATCTTCGCCGCACCTGGGAAGCGGCACCGCGGCTCTGCAAATGAACGGGTGAGGCGATGGCACAGCCGCTGCTTGCGCTCTCTCTTGTATGCAAGAGCGTATTCCCGGTTCGCCCGATGCCGCCATATTCCCCCCGAACGGCCCTACCCTCCACGCCTGGCGCACCGCCTACCTCTCGGGAACGCTCACCCCCGGGACCGCTTTGCCCGGTCTGCTCAAGCGACTCGATCCCTCCGATCCGGCCTGGATTTCCATCGTCTCTGAAAGCGATTTGAGGAAGCAAGTTCTCCATCTGGAAAAGCTCGCGGCGGAGGCTGGCATCGGGTCGCTGCCGCTCTATGGAGTGCCTTTCGCGATCAAGGACAACATCGACGCGAAGGGCATGGTCACCACGGCGGCATGCCCCGCGTATGCTTATACGGCCGGGGAGGACGCAACGGTCGTGGCGAAGCTGAAAGCGGCCGGAGCGATTCTGCTTGGCAAAACGAATCTGGATCAATTCGCCACAGGGCTGGTGGGATCACGCTCGCCGTACGGAGCGGTGCCGAACTCGTTCAAGCCGGATTACATCTCCGGCGGTTCAAGCTCGGGCTCGGGCTCGGTGGTGGCGCGCGGGCTGGTGGCCTTCAGTCTCGGCACGGACACCGCGGGGTCGGGGCGCGTGCCCGCCGCGTTCAACAATCTCGTCGGACTCAAGCCGACACGCGGCGCTCTCAGCGCGCAAGGCGTGGTGCCGGCCTGCAAATCGCTGGATTGTGTCTCGATCTTCGCGTTGACCGTGGAAGACGCAGAAGCGGTCTATGCTGTCGCGCTGGGCTTCGACGCGGAGGACGGCTATTCGCGCAAGATTCCGCAGAAGTCGGGTGCCGTGCGTTTCCCCGCAAAACCTGTCTTCGCCGTCCCGGCGGAGCCGCGGTGGTTCGGCGACAAGCTGGGCGAAGCGGCTTTCAACGAAGCTCTGGCGCGACTCGAATCGCTCGGCATCACGATCAAGCCGATGGACTTCTCGCCGATGCATGAGCTGGCCTCGTTGCTCTACAACGGCCCGTGGGTGGCGGAGCGGCTGACGGTGATCGAAGCATTTCTCGCAACGAATGCGGACGACGTTCACCCGGTGGTCCGCGGCATCATCGAAAAGGGCCGGAACTTCAGCGCCGTGGACACTTACCGTGCGGAATACCGCCGCATGGATCTGGCGCGAAAAATCAACGCCACCTTCGCTCAATGCGACGCCCTGCTGGTGCCGAGCGCCCCGACCTTTCCGACCATCGCGGAAGTTCTCGCCGATCCGGTCGAATCGAACAGCCGGCTCGGCACCTACACCAACTTCGTCAATCTCGCCGATTGCTCGGCATTGGCCCTGCCCGCCGGGTTCCGCGAAGACGGTTTGCCCTTCGGCATCACCCTGGTCGCCCCGGCCTGGCACGATGCGGCGCTTGCCGCCTTCGGAAAGATCTGGACCAAACATCTCGCGCTGCCGCTCGGAGCCACGGGCGAACCTTTTCCCGAAACGGATTCCACCCTCCCGCCCGCGCCGGCGAAAGACACAATCCGCATCGCCGTCGTGGGTGCGCACCTGAGCGGGATGCCGCTGAACGGCCAGCTCACCGAACGCGGTTCCACCTTCGTCGAGACCACGCGAACGTCGTCCGCCTACCGGCTCTACGCGCTGCCCGGCACCACCCCTCCCAAACCCGGCCTCATCCGCACCGGCACGGGCGCTCCCATCGTAGTGGAGCTATGGGACATGCCCGTTTCCGAATTCGGCGGTTTCGTGGCGCTGATTCCTCCGCCTCTGGGCATCGGCACCCTGGAGCTGATCGATGGCCGCGAGGTCAAAGGGTTCCTCTGCGAGAGCCACGTCCGCGAAAGCGCCGCCGACATCACCGCGCTCGGCGGCTGGCGCGCCTTCATGAATTCCCGCCCCTGAACCGTCGCCTCCCTCCACCACCATGTCATCGAGCCTGCGCACCCTCCTCATCGCCAACCGCGGCGAGATCGCCGTTCACATCGCCCGTACCTTGAAAAAGATGGGCTTCAGCGACAACGGCGTGTGCCTGGAGCGCTTCGTCGACGACCCGCGCCATGTGAAAGTGCAGCTTTTGCTGCTCGTGCTCGAACTCCACGGAACGCCTTGGACATTTTCACTCGCAGGCTCAAACGTCCCATGAACCGCCCCGGCGGAACCGCCCGCGCACGTCCCGAGAGCCTCACGGACCGCATTTATACCCGGGTCAAGCAGGACATCTTCGACTGTCGTCTGCTTCCGGGGGACCACTTCACCGAGAGCGAAATCGCCGCCCGCACCAATGCCAGCCGCACCCCGGTAAGGGAAGCCCTCTATCGCTTGCAACGCGACGGCTTCGTCCAGGTGCGTTTCCGCAACGGCTGGCAGGTCAAACCGCTCGACTTCACGGTCTTCGATCAACTTTACGACCTGCGCCTCATTCTCGAACTGGCCGCCGTGGAGAAACTCTGCGCCATGCCGTCGCCGCTCCCGCTGGAAGACCTCAAACGCATCTGGCTGGTGAAGCCCGATGAGCGCCTTGCCGACGGCCCCACGGTGTGCGCGCTGGACGAGCGGTTTCATGAGCAGCTCGTGGAAGCCGCCGGCAACGAGGAAATGATCCGCGTACATCATGAAATCACCGAACGCATCCGGATCGTGCGCCGTCTGGACTTCACCAAACCCCATCGCATCGCCGCCACCTACCAGGAACACGGGCGGATCCTGCGCCATCTGATCCAACGCAAGCTTGCGGAGGCGCGGCTTCTCCTGACATCGCATGTCGAAACCAGCAAAGCCGCGGTGAGACAGATCACCCTGCACATGCTTCACGAAGCCCGGCTTAACGGGAGAAGAGCATGATAGACCCGCGACAGGCAGGCGCTGTGATCAGCTGGCCGCCAGAGCATCGAGCCCGTAGTCTCCCTCGAAACTCCTCCAGGCGGTGTGGACGTGATTCGCGCCGTTCTGGTAGTTGGCATACTCCGGCAGCAAGCTGGGGCTTTGCAGGCGGTGGTGATGACGCTCGCCGGACTGGAGAACGCCGGCCCAGGTGAAGCGGATTTTCCCCAGATCCGCCTTGCGGATCCTGCCGGGCTCCTGGACGGCGATGTCCTCGCGGGTGAAGCCTTCTTGGAAGCCCCCGGAGCGGCCGGAAAGGAAGCATCCCCTGAATCAGCGCCATCCCGAAGCCGATTCGCAATTTGACTCACCACCTCCGCCGGGGCAATGAATACGAATCCACCGTACGCCGTCCGATCCGGTCATGAAAACTCTCGCCCTCCTGCTGGCTCTCGCCATTCCCGCCGCCGCGGACTGGCGGAAGGAAGTCACTCCCGCGAAGCTCGGTCCCCACCCTCGCCTCTCGCCTCACCAGCTCGACTACCAGCTTTCCTGGAAGGGCATGCTCCAGGCAGGCCGGCTCAGCTTCACCTTCGGCGAACGGAACCCCAAGGGAGTCTCCGGCTATCGCGTCTCCGCCCGGGGCGGCAGCCGCGGGCTCGCCGCCAAGCTCTTTCCCTACCAAATCGATTTCCGTTCGCGCCTCGATCCCTCGACCCTGCGGCCCCGCAGCTTCACCGGCATCGAAGACGAGGGCAACGAGATCAAGACCACCCACAGCGTCTGGAACGGCTCCACCATCCGCTCCACCGAAACTACCCGGGTGGTGAAAACCGGAGCGCAAAAGGAGAAAAAATCCGAATTCACCCACCCGGCCGTCCACGACATCTTCTCCTGCCTGCTCCACGTGCGCAGCCATCCCCTGAAAAGCGGCAGCACCCTCGTCATGCCGCTGCAACCCTTCGACAAGCCCTACCTCGCCCGCATCCATGTCCAAGGCCGCGAAAAACTCGGCGGTCGGGATGCTATCCGGCTCTCCCTCTCCCTCCAGCGGATCGACCCTGCATCCAAGGAATTGCGTGCCTATAAAAAGCTCAAAAGCGCCACCCTCTGGCTGAGCGACGACCAGGACCGCATCCCGCTCGAAATCCGCTCCTCCGTATTCATCGGCGACGTGCGGATGAGCCTCGCCGGCTCCCGCAAGCTTTGATTCACGGGTTCGGCCGGCCTTCGATATACGTAATTTTACTCATTATCAAAATGTCCGATTTTGGTAATGATAATCTAATTAGTTCTGGTTCGATAAGCCTGCGCCACCTCTCCCCCCGAACGCCACCCCGGTATGATCAAGACGCCCGAGGAAAACCTCCAACAGGTTCTGGAAAGAGAACTCGCCGACCTCAAAACCGACAATGCCGAACGCTTGTGCACGATTCTGCACGGCCTTTACGCCTGCATGAAGGATCTCGATACCCGCCTGCAAATCCTCGAGGAAAAACTCGGCGCCGCATCGGACGACGGGCGCTGAGAGTTGCCTGAAAAATGGCAGGGACGGGTCTCCGGGCCGTCCGGCGCCTTCCTCCTCCCGCCAATTTCCTTTTCCCGATTGCGCCGCTCTCACCGGATCCGTTGGGGCAAATACCCCTGCCATTCCGGACTCATCAGCAATGGGAAAACCCTGCTTCCCGGCCCGCTTCCCATTTCGAAAGATGGATCGCCAGAAGCGCATCGCTGGGATAGCACACACCCGTGCCCGCCATGGAATCCCGAACCGCGCTTTGCCTTCTCGCCATGTTTTCCGGCCTTTCCGCCGCCCTGGAATATCCCGCCGCCCGCAAAACCGATGTCGTCGATGAACTTCACGGAACGAAAGTGCCAGATCCCTACCGCTGGCTGGAAGACGACCATTCGCCCGAAACGAAGGAATGGGTGGCCGCGCAGAACGCGGTGACGGAATCCTTTCTTTCCGGCATCCCGCAGCGGGCGGAGATCCGGCAGCGGCTGGCGGAACTCTGGAATTTCGAACGCACCGGCCACCCGCGCGAGTATGGCGGGCGCTGGTTCTTCACCCACAACAGCGGCCTGCAGAACCAGCCGTTGCTTAAAGTGGCCGCGACCCTGGAGGACGAAGGGCGCGTGCTGCTCGATCCCAACACCCTGTCGGAGGACGGCACGGTGGCGCTGGCGAATTTCCAGCCAAGCGAGGATGGCAGGCTCCTTGCCTACTCGATTTCGCGGGGCGGCAGCGACTGGAACGAGATCCTCGTCCGCGACGTGGTGAGCGGCAAGGACACCGGCGACCACCTGAAATGGGTGAAATTCAGCGGCATCTCGTGGGCGAAGGACGGCAGCGGTTTTTACTACAGCCGCTTCGACGAACCGCCGGCCGGCGAGGCGCTGACCGGCAGGAACGAATTCCAGAAACTCTACTTCCACAGAATCGGCACGCCCCAGGCGGAGGACCGTCTCGTATACGAGCGGAAGGATCAGCCGCGCTGGGGCTTCGCCGCGGGCGTTACGGAAGATGGAAAATACCTGGTCATCCATGTGTCCGAAGGCACCGAGCCGAAGAACCGCTTCTTCTACCGCGAACTCGGCCGCGACGACGCGCCGGTGATCGAACTGCTGAAGGAAGCGGACGCAAGATACGGTTTCATCGGCAACGAAGGGCCGGTCTTTTATTTCCGCACCGACCTCGACGCCGAACGCTACCGGGTGATCGCCATCGACACGGCCAAACCGGAGCGGACCGCATGGAAGGAAATCGTGCCCGAATCGAAGGACCTCCTCCAGGATGCGGACATGGTGGGCGGCAGGCTGATCGTCACCCATCTGCGGGATGCGAGGAGCGCGGTGAGCGTCCATTCGATCGAAGGCGGACTCATCCGCGAAGTGGAATTGCCCGGCATCGGCAGCGCCGGCGGCTTCGGCGGCAGGAGAAAAGACAACAAAACCTTCTATACCTTCACCGGCTTCACCGATCCGGGCGCGATCTACCGCTACGATCTCGAAACCGGCGAAAGCGCGCTGTGGAAGCGGCCGCAAGTGGATTTCGACGGCGCCGCCTACGAGACGAAGCAGGTTTTCGTGACCAGCAAGGACGGCACGAAAGTGCCGGTCTTCATCGTCCACAAGAAAGGGATTTCCCTGGACGGCAGCCACCGCACGCTTCTGAGCGGCTACGGTGGCTTCAACATCAGCATCACGCCGGGCTTCTCAGTCGGCAGAGCGGTCTGGCTGGAGCGCGGCGGTATTCTGGCCGTGGCGAACCTGCGCGGCGGCGGCGAGTACGGCCGTGAGTGGCATCTTGCCGGCACCCGGCTGCGGAAGCAGAACGTCTTCGACGATTTCATCGCCGCCGCGGAGTGGCTGGTGAAGGAGAAATACACTTCTCCGCAAAAGCTCGCCATCCAGGGCGGCAGCAACGGCGGCCTGCTGGTCGGCGCCTCCATGACTCAGCGGCCGGACCTCTTCGGCGCGGCGCTGCCGGCGGTGGGGGTGATGGACATGCTGCGCTTCCACAAGTTCACCATCGGCTGGGCCTGGGAAAAAGACTACGGCAGCGCCGAGGATCCGGAGGAATTCGAGGTGCTGCTAGGATATTCGCCATACCATGCGCTGAAACCCGGTGTGCGCTATCCCGCGACGCTGGTGACTACCGCCGATCACGACGACCGGGTGGTGCCGGCGCACAGCTTCAAGTTCGCGGCCCGGCTCCAGGAATGCCAGGCGGAGGGTGGACCGCCGGCGCTGATCCGCATCGACACCAGCGCAGGCCACGGCGCCGGCACGGCGCTCTCCAAGATGATCGACAAAACCGCGGACGAGTGGGCTTTCCTGGAAGCGGCGCTGCGCGTGGAATAGCGGCGTATGCCTCCGGCTGGGACGACGCAGCCATTCTCACCCCGCACCATCCGTCGCGAATCCGGGCACTCCCCGCGGCTCCCGCAAAAAACCTCCACCACCCTGCAACATCCTTCTCACGCCAAAATATCCCCCACCAACTTCCCGTGCACATCGGTCAGGCGGAAATCGCGGCCGGAGTAGCGGTAGGTGAGCCGTTCGTGATCGAAACCCAGCAGATGCAGCATCGTCGCGTGCAAATCGTGCACATGCACCGGCTTTTCCACCGCTTTGAAGCCGAACTCGTCCGTGGCGCCATGGATATGGCCTCCCTTCACCCCGCCGCCGGCCATCCACACCGTGAACCCGAAATGATTATGGTCGCGCCCCTTCATCACGCCTTGGTTCGACCCCGCTTGCGGCAGCTCGACCGCCGGCGTACGTCCGAATTCTCCACCCCATAGCACCAGCGTCTCGTCCAACAGTCCGCGAATCTTCAAATCCGCCAGAAACGCGCCGATTCCCTGATCACACTCCCCTGCCAGGCGCCGGTGATCCTCGATGTCGTCGTGGCTGTCCCACGGCTGGCCATTGCCGTGCCAAAGCTGGATGAAGCGCACGCCGCGCTCCAGCAACCGCCGCGCCATCAGGCACTGGCGGGCGAACGCGCCGGGACCGTACATCTCGCGGACGTACTCCGGCTCCTTGCTCACATCGAAGGCATCCGTCGCCTCGCTCTGCATCCGATAGGCCAGTTCGAAACTGCGGATGCGCGCCTCCAACTGCGGATCGTGATCGCGGGCCGCAAGATGCTTCTCGTTGAGCCCCCGCAGAAAATCCAACTGCCGACGCTGCCGCGGGTCCCGCGCCGAGGGATTGCGCAGGTTTTCGATCATCTTCTCCACATCCTCGATCGAACTGTCGAGGTAGGTCCCCTGGAAACTCCCCGGCAAAAACGACGAACGCCAGTTCTCCGCCCGCTTGATCGGCATCCCCCCCGGGCACAGCGAAACGAATGCCGGCAGATTCTCGTTCTCGCTGCCCAGCCCGTAGCTGATCCACGAACCCATCGACGGCCTCGGCAGACGGCCGTCGCCGCAATTCATCAGCATCAGCGACGGTTCGTGATTCGGCACATCCGCGGTCATCGAGCGGATCACGCACAAATCGTCCGCGTGCTTCGCCGTGTGTTGGAAAAGCTCGCTGATCTCCAACCCGCTCTCGCCGTATTTCTTGAACTCGAAGGGACTCCGCAGCCCCGCGCCGGTCGGCCGCTCCGTTTTCAAGGTCTCCAGCGGCAGCGTCTTGCCATGATACTCCTGGAGCTTCGGCTTGGGGTCGAAAGTATCCACCTGCGACGGCCCCCCGTTCATGAAAAGATGCACCACCCGCTTTGCCTTCGGCGCGAAATGCGGCTGCAGCGGCCCGTCCGACATTCCCGGCATTGCCGAAGCCCTGCCGCTCAACAAGCCCCCCAAAGCCATCGCACCGAAACCCATTCCGCAGCGCTCCAGAAAGTCGCGGCGGTCGAGAACGATGTCACGGGCGGTAAGCGGATGATGGGACATAGGCAGAGATCAATTTAAACCGCGAAAGCCCGCGAAAAAACGCGAAATTTAAAAGGCACACGGCCTCTGGAAATCATGGTTTCTTGGCTGTTCGGATTTTGCGTCATTTCGCGGGCTTTCGCGGTTGATGATTCTTGTTGGAGCATTCCTGTTCGGCTCCCGCATCCATTCAATCGACAAAGTGAAACTCGTTCGACGCCCAAAGCATCTGCACCAGATCGGCCCAGGGGTCGGCGGGCTTCGCGCCGGGCGCGGGGTTGTTGTTCGTCGGAAATTGCTTCTTGAAATCGCCGACTTCTCCCACCGGCCCGTCCTCGCTCTCCCGCCCTTCGATTTTCAGCGTCCACGCCAAATTGCCGCAGGCATCCCCCTCCGGCGCGCGTAGTACGAAATCCATCGTATCTCCCGGGGCCACATCCACCCATTTCGAGGCGATCTCCATCTCCTCCTCGGGCGCGAGCTTGGCTTCGTCCAGGATCTCTCCTTTGCCATCGAGCCGCCAGGCCAGTGTCACCCCGCCCTGCTGGGTCCGTTTCAAATGTCCCTTTATGCGTACCTGGCCTGCGCCGGTCGCCCGCCAGCGGATCACCATCGCATGGCCGGCCGAAGCATGCCCGCCGCCCGAGCCCACATTCAGCCAGCGGATCGGCGCATTCGCCGGATCGGGCCCCGTTTTCCACACGCCATCGGCAAAAATCGGGAACGTCTGCAAATCCTCCGACGGATGGCCCGTGTCCGGCCCGTGGCGCACCTCCCAGTACCCCCCCAATCTCGGCGCATAGTCGGCCGGATCCGCCTCCGCAAGCCAGTCGAGCACCGCCAGCACCTCGTCATCGCCCGGCGCGCGGCGGAAAAGCTTCCGGTAGAGGAAATGCACCCGCGCCCGGTCGTCCGGCAGAGCCTTGAAATCGCCGCCCGACGTCAACCTCTCCGCCTGGCGCAACACCATCGGACTGTTCAGAAAATACAGCGCCTGCTGCGGCACCGTGGTCTCCACCCGCTTCGGACTGTGTTGATCGGGATGCGGCAAATCGAAGGAAACGAACACTCCCGGCAGTGCATAGCGGTCCACAAAGGCATACAGGCTGCGCCGCGAATCCGCAGCCGCATCCTCCAGCCGCAGCGAACGTCCGCCGATCCTCCCGGTATCCAGCGCTCCGCTGCCCGCGAGCACCCGGTCGCGCATGCTTTCGAAATCCAGACGGCGGCGGTTCCATTTCCAGAAAAGCCCGTTCCCCTGGTCGATCGCGTCGTTTTCCGCCGGTCCCTCGGCGGCGAGCCGGAATGCCTTCGCCCCCAGCAAAAGCCGGTGCAGTTCCTTCAACGAACCGCCTTTCTCCTGGAAATACAGCGCGAGGGTATCGAGCAGCCCCAGCAACTCCGGCATCGGCGTCTGCGGGCCGAAATCCCCGGGGTCCACCAGCGGCGCGCCGAAATGCCAGGCCCACACACGGTTCACGATCACCCGCGCGGTCAGCGGATTGGCCGGATCGGTGATCTTCTCCGCCAGCGAAAGACGCGGGCTCTTTCCTTTATCGAAGTTTCCGCCGCCGAGGAAGCCCAGCCATTCGCGCTCGAAGGTTTCTCCGCGGTTCGCCGGATTGCCGCGCAGGAAAATCACCGCCTCCGACCAATTCTTGCGGTCGCGCAGGCTCATCGCCCGCGGCGGCGAACCGGGATGCTCGGCCATCAGTTTGCTCATCGCGCTCTGGCGTCCGCGACGCTTGTTGCCGTCCTCCACATCCATGAATTCGTGAATACGATCCACCTCGTAGCTCAGCGGACAGCCGGACTTCGCCGCCAGCTCCGCCAGCTCGGTTCCCTCGCCCGCCGACCGCCATTCATCCGCCAGCGCCTCGCACAACGCCTTGCGCGCCGCATCGTCCGCCGCGCCATCCATCTCCGCAAGCCAGCGCTTCACCCGCTCCACCCCAGCGTGCTCCTTCAGAAAATCCTTCCAGCGCATCAGCGCGTTCGGACGCAGACGGCCGCGCTTGAAACCCTCGCTCGTCGCCTTGCCGCGATCCCAATCCTCCTTCATCGCCCGCCAGGCGAGTTCCAGATAGTTCGGAAACGCCTCCTTCGAACGCATGTGATCGACAAGCTCCTGCCGCACCGCCCGATCCTCCTCCTCCAGCTTCGCCGCCTCGGCCACGTATTGCTTGAATGCTTCCTCGTCCGCCGCCTCGCCGATCACCGGCTTCTCATCGGGCTCGTCGGTATTCTCGAAGATCGAGTAGATCGAATAATAATCCCGCATCGAAATCGGGTCCGTCTTGTGATCGTGGCAGCGCGCGCAGGACACCGTGCTCGACAGGAAACCGCGCGTCACGACATCCACCCTGTCGTCGATCGTCTCCACGCCGCCGTTCCGCAGCCCCACGGTGAGAAAACCCAGCGCCGCAAGATCCGGATGATCCGGCCGGTCGGTCAAATGATCCGCCGCGATCTGCAACTTCACGAAACGCTCGTACGGCACGTCCTCGTTGAAGGCCCGGATCAGCCAATCCCGGTAAGTGTAGGCGAAGGGATAACGGTTGTCCTGGTCGAAATTGTAGCCGCGCGTATCGGCATAGCGCGCCACATCCATCCAGTGCCGCGCCCAGCGCTCGCCATAGGCCGGGCTGGCGAGCAGTTCTTCCACCAGCGCCGTCCAAGTAGCCTCCCCCGGATCCGCCTCAATCCGTCGGAGCTGCCCTTCGTCCGGCGGCAGGCCGGTCAGGGTGTAGGCCGCCCGCTCCAGACGCTGCCGCGGGCTCGCTTCCGCCGCCGGCTTGATCCCCGCCTTCATCCATGCAGCCTCCAACAGGACATCCACCGGGTGCCGTTCCGCCGGTAACTCCGCCGCCACCGGCGGCTCGTAAGCCCAATGCTTCTCCTCAGCTCCCGCGGAAGCAAGAGCGATCAGGCTGGCCCATAAGATCCGGAGTCGCATCGGTCTATTGTAGGGACGGGTTTAACACGACAATCCTTTCATCCCCTCCCAATATGCGCAGTCCCGGCTTCAGCCGGACCGAATGCTCCAATGGCGTCATTTCATCGGAAAAGCGTCGTTTCCCATGCCTCGTCCGGCTGAAGCCGGGACTGCCTGCATATCCTCCAAAAACCTTCCCCTCCCTCTCCCTCGCCATTAAAGAATCCCCCAACCATGTTCGACGACTGCATCCGCACCGAAGGAACCGTCAGCCACGCCCTCAAGCCGGGCCTTTTCTCCGTTTCGCTGAAAAACGGCAAACGGGTCACCGCCCACCTTTCCAAAACCTTGGCCGTTTCTCAAGTCGTCATCCCCGACGGCAGCCGCGTTGCCCTCGACCTGACCCCCTATGACTTCGACCAGGCCCGGATCGAAGCGGTGCTCACCAAATTAGCAACCGACATAAAATGAAGCGGCCCGATCGATAAGACCCCGGAAAAACCCAAAAACCGGTAAGACTCTTCAATCGGGCCGCCTACTATTGTCGCGACGAGGCGATCCTACCGCCATTTCCCGATCCGTCAACCCATTTCTGAAATTTTTTTCGGAAATCTTTCCGCACCCTTCGGAAAACGACACTGTCACCTTTCCCCTTGGCCGATTCCGCTGCGAACGCTTAGGAACTCCCCCGCATGCCGCAGCCCAAGACCGACAAGCTTCTCGCCGCCAACCGCGGCGAAATCGCCATCCGCATCTTCCGCGCCGCCAACGAACTCGGCCTGCGCACCGTCTCCATCTTCGCCGAGGAAGACCGCTTTTCCCGCCACCGATTCAAGGCTGATGAAGCCTACCAGCTCGACCGGGAAAAAGGCCCCGTCGGTGCCTATCTCGACGTCGAGGGCATCGTCGCCGTCGCCAAATCCAAGGGCGTCACCCTCGTCCACCCCGGCTACGGCTTCCTCTCCGAAAACGCCGCCTTCGCCCGCGCCTGCGCCCGCGAGGGCATCACCTTTGTCGGCCCCTCCCCCGAACTCCTCGAAAACATGGGCGACAAAACCGCCGCCCGCCACCTCGCCGCCAAATTCAACGTCCCCACCCTGCCCGGCACCGAGGAACCCGTCACCGACCCTGCCGAAGCCCTCGAAATCGCCCGGGAAATCGGCTTTCCCCTCATCATCAAGGCCGCCTTCGGTGGCGGAGGCCGCGGCATGCGCGTCGTCGAAAAACCCGACCAACTCGCCGCCCTCCTCGCCGAAGCCCAGAGCGAAGCCGAAAACGCCTTCGGCAACCCCGCCGTCTTCCTCGAGCGCTACATCTCCCGCGCCAAGCACATCGAAGTCCAGATCCTCGGCGACCGCCACGGCAACGTCGTCCACCTCCACGAGCGCGACTGCTCCGTGCAGCGCCGCTACCAGAAAGTCGTCGAAATCGCCCCCTCCGTCGAACTCGACCCCGCCATCCGCAAGGACCTCTGCGACGCCGCCGTCGCCCTCGCCAAAGGCATCGGCTACGACAACGCCGGCACCGTCGAATTCCTCTACGACATGGACCGCGGCGACTGGTTCTTCATCGAAATGAACCCGCGCATCCAGGTCGAACACACCGTTACCGAATGCGTCACCGGCATCGATCTCGTCCGCTCCCAGATCCTCGTCGCCAAGGGCCACTCCCTCTTCAGTGACGAAATCGCCATCCCTCCCCAGAACGAAATCCCCTGCAACGGCTACGCCATCCAGTGCCGCATCACCACCGAGGACCCGGAAAAGAATTTCGCCCCCGACTACGGCCGCATCCTCAACTACCGTTCCGCCGCCGGCTTCGGCATCCGCCTCGACGCCGGCTCCGGCGATGCCGGCTCCGTCATCACCCCCTACTACGACTCCATGCTGGTGAAGCTCACCGCCATGGGCCGCAGCTTCGAGATCGCCTGCCAGCGCATGGACCGAGCCCTGCGCGAATTCCGCATCCGCGGGGTGAAGACCAACATCCCCTTCCTCGAAAACGTCATCCGCGACGAAACCTTCCGCAACGGCCAGGCCCACACCAAGCTCATCGACACCAAGCCCGAGCTGCTCAAATTCGCTGCCAAGCGCGACCGCGCCACCAAACTCCTCTCCTACCTCTCCGACATCACCGTCAACGGCAACCCCACCGCCAAGGGCTGGAAACCCGAAACCCCCATCCCATCCCCCCGCATCCCCCATTTCCCCAATCCTCAATCGGCAACCGAAAATCGGCAATCCAGAGATCTCCTCCGCGAACTCGGCCCCGAAGAATTCAGCCGTTGGGTTCTCGACCAGAAGCGCCTGCTGATCACCGACACCTCGATGCGCGACGCCCACCAGTCGCTCATCGCCACCCGCATGCGCACCCTCGACATGCTGCGCATCGCCGACGCCTACGCCACCGGCGCCTCCGGCCTCTTCTCCCTCGAAATGTGGGGCGGCGCTACCTTCGACACCGCCATGCGCTTCCTCAAGGAATGCCCCTGGGAGCGCCTCCGCCGCCTGCGCGAACAAATCCCCGGCATCCTCTTCCAGATGCTCTTCCGCGGCTCCAACGCCGTCGGCTACTCCAACTACCCCGACAACGTCGTCGCCGGCTTCGTCAAACACGCCGCCGATGCCGGCATGGACATCTTCCGCATCTTCGACTCCCTCAACTACCTGCCCAACATGCAGGTCGCCATGGAAGCCGTCCGCGACCACAGCCAGGCCCTCTGCGAAGCCGCCATCTGCTACACCGGCGACATCCTCGACCCCAAGCGCGACAAATTCTCCCTCAAATACTACGTCGCCAAGGCCAAAGAGGTCGAAAAAATGGGCGCCCACATCCTCGCCATCAAGGACATGGCCGGCCTCTGCAAACCGCAGGCCGCCTACAACCTCGTCAAGGCGCTCAAACAGGAAATCGGCATCCCCATCCACTTCCACACCCACGACACCTCCGGCCTCAACGCCGCCTCCGTCATCGCCGCCGCCCGCGCCGGCGTGGACATCGCCGACCTCGCCCTCGCCTCCATGTCCGGCTCCACCTCGCAGCCGAATCTCAACTCCGTCTGCGCCGCCCTCGCCAACTCCGAGCAGGACCCCGGCCTCGACGTCGAAGCCCTCAACGAAATCTCCGACTACTGGGAAGAAGTCCTCGCCCAGTACAAACCCTTCGACACCTCCCCCCGCGCCGGCACCGCCGAGGTCTACGACCACGAAATGCCCGGCGGCCAGTACACCAACCTCCGCGAGCAGGCCAACGCCATGGGCCTCGGCCACCGCTGGCGCGAAATCGCCCGCACCTACGCCGACGTCAACCAGCTCTTCGGCGACATCATCAAGGTGACCCCCTCCTCCAAAGTCGTCGGCGACATGTGCATGTTCCTCGTCACCCGCGGCATCAAGGCCGCCGACGTCCCCAAACTCAAACCCGGTTCCCTCGACTGGCCCGAAAGCGTCATCGACATGCTCGCCGGCGGCCTCGGCCAGCCCGACGGCGGCTGGCCCGAAGACGTCCAGAAAGTCATCCTCGGCAACAAACCCGCCACCACCAAGCGCCCCGGCGAACTCGCCGCACCGGTCGACCTCGAAGCCACCCGCGCCGAACTCTCCCAAAAGCTCGGCCGCCCCGCCGATGGCGACGACCTCTACTCGCACCTGATGTATCCCCAGGTCTTCGCCGACTTCATCGACTTCCGCCGCAAATACGACGATCTTAGTGGACTCGCCACCCCCGCCTTCTTCTACGGCCTCCACATCGGCGAGGAAGTCGAAGTCGAGATCGACCCCGGCAAGACGCTCTTCGTCAAACTCGTCTCTATCGGCGAAGCCGATGCCGAAGGCCGCCGCACCCTCTTCTACGAACTCAACGGCATGCCGCGCGAAAGCGCCGTCGCCGACAAATCCCTCGCCAGCGTCTCCAAAGCCACCCGCGCCAAAGGCGACCCCGCCGACCCCGCCCAAGCCTGCGCCCCCATGCCCGGCATGGTCACCGAAATCGCCGTCTCCCCCGGCCAGGAAGTCAAGCAGGGCGACAAGCTCATCGTTCTCGAAGCCATGAAAATGCTCACCACCGTCAGCGCCTCCGCCGACGGCGTGGTGAAGGAGGTTCTCGTGAAAAAAGGCGATCAGGTGGACAGCGATGACCTGCTTGTTTGGCTTGCGTAACGTCAGAGTTGAGGCACCCAGCTTTGTTGGGTTGGCCTCCACCGACTTGTTTGGCATTCCAAATCTATGGGGCGAAAACTCCAAGCTTTTCGATGATGACTTTCTCCGCTAACTCACGCATCACCTCGTTACCCCATTTAATCTCGTCCCAGTCTTGATAGCTGTTGGGATCTCTCACCGTATTACCGCTTTGAATGTTTGCATGGGAAAGTGCGTCTCGTCCATCTTGTTTTAGCCACATCCCGAGGGCCTTTCCTCCTAGCATGTGAATTCTTCGGTCTCGTAATGAAATAGCCAATTCGCCTTTTAAGTTTGGAATCTCTTCGTCAATCCAAGCACCTTTCGATCTCCCATCTTTGAATGGAATCTCAAGGATTTTCGAGTAACACATGAAAGCGTAATACGCGCTACCACTGGACACACCTTCTCGGAAAAACCCCAACGCCAGATGCTGATCTTCTCTGAAGACTTGCTGCTTAAAGTCAAGCAACTGAGTCACATAATTATCGTCGCAAGGAAGAAAATTAATATTGGCGGAATAATGGCCATGCCCTCCATTCAAATCTTGAACTTTGATGTCATAGAACCACACAAATTCATTGAGAATTCTAAAAAATATCTCCCAAGGGTGCCTGTTCAGAAAGCCACTTCGATTTGAAAGGAAAAGCGCGTGAGGGTATCTGGGTTTTTTCACCTCTAACTCTAGATCTTCTCCATCGTAAGCAAGCCTCCAGCGCTCGTTTACAATACCATCTTTAATAGATATTGGCATGAGTTTTTTGAGAGAGAAGTCAGGAATTTCTGTCGAACAGAGTGATTATGGGAACCGGACGGTTCCCTATTAGAGGGAAACGGACTCGATTTCGAGTCAAAAATGATTTGTAATCAACAAGCTACGACGGGTTTGCATGGGCATTGCCTGGACAAAAAAGAACCGACCGTCAAGGAAGAGCTTTCCGCAGGCAGGAGGTGAGGCAAGGCGACATACTCATTGTCCCCGAAACGATGAAGCTCGTGTGACTACCGCGGCTCGCGGCAGGCAGTAACTCACCGCCTGCCCAAGTTCCTCAGATCGAAACTTGCTTTTGAGCCGTATAACCATACTATCACCCATATGAAGACCACGCTCGACCTCCCCGACGACCTCCTGATCGAGGCCAAAGCCGTGGCCGCCAAACGCCGCACCACCCTCAAGGCCATGGTGGAACACGCGCTCCGCAGGGAAATCGGTCAATCCGATTCCCCGGAAGTGGACAGCCCTTTCGAAATGAACGATCTCGGCTTTCTCGTTCTCAAACGCCGCCCCGGCGTCACCATCACCACCGAGACGATCCGGAACATCCAGAATGAGATGGATCAGGAAGAATTCGACCGCGCCCTCAAACTCGCCGGAAAACGCTGATGCACCTGCTCGACGTGAATGTCCTGATTGCCCTGCTCGATCCGGGCCACCCGAACCACCTTCCGGCGAAGGCTTTTTTCAAAGCCAACTCTCCCTTGGGCTGGGCCACCTGCCCGATCACCGAGAACGGCTTGCTCCGGATTCTTGGAAATCCCTCTTACCCAGACGGTCCCGGCTCGACTGGAAACGCGAGGATTCTTCTCGCCAGCCTCACTGCCATGCCCGGCCACCAATTCTGGCCGGACGACCACTCCCTCCTCGACGCGGCCTCGTTTCCCCGGCTTCCCGCCTCCAGTCACCTCACCGATTTCTACCTCCTCTCCCTCGCCATCTCCCGGCAAGCCTGCCTCGCCACCTTCGACCGCAATATCGATCCCACCCTGCTCCCCGGCGGCCCCTCCGCCTGCGTCCTGATCTCCTGATCCGTAAACCGTTGAATCTCTTTCCCGCTTCCGAAAGGATTCCCCCTCACCACCGTCAGCGCCTCCGCCGACGGCATGGCGAAGGAGGTGCTCGTGAAGGAAGGCGATCAGGTGGACAGCGATGACCTGCTCGTGCGGCTCTCCTGACGAAACCACATATGCAGGAGGGATTCGTCTTTCCCGGGGAACTTGACACTCCCCGGCACATTCCCCAGCTTCCCGCTGTAATCCGCATGGAGAACAATCCCTATGCCGCCCCGACGGTCTACCCCGTCGCCACCGAAATCGAACCCGCGGCAGAAACCATTCGCCGTGCGCACATCAAGCACGAGGTATCGGTCAAGGGCCTTGGCACGCTTTATTTCATCGGCTTCGTCGTACTTTTGATCTCAATAATCCTGATGATCTTCGCCTTGGTCGTCGAAGGCGGAGACGCTTCGGAATGGGCCATGGCGGCGGTCTTCATGGTTATCGCTTTCCTCTATTTCTGGATCGCCCGGGGACTTCGTGCCCTGAAAAACCCGGCACGCATCGCCGCCATCGTTTTCGCCGCCATCGGTTTGCTGGGCTTTCCGCTCGGTACCCTCATCAGCATCTATATCCTCTATCTTCTTCTTTCCCGCAAAGGCTCCATGGTCTTTTCCCCAGAATACAAACTCATCATCGAACAAACGCCCCACGTCCGCTACAAGACATCGGTCGTCGTCTGGATCGTTCTGGGCATCATCATTCTGGCTGTCGTCGGCTTGTTCATTTTCGTTCTCTCCACGACGTAAACGGAAAAACCGCGCCCCTACTCTCTCCGAAGCACCCTCACCTCCTCCGCCTGCACGATCCTACGGAGCCCCTCCGGCATCTTCACCAGCAGTTCTCCTCCATCGCCGATCCCCGCCGCTTCCCCCGTCAAAATGCCATCCGCACAGGTCAGCCGCAACCGCTTCCCGGTCAGCGCGCAACGCTCGCGGAAGCGCCTCAGCAATTCGTCGAATCCCGTCCCGATTCTCGCCTGCCACACGGCAAGCCGCTCCAGCACCGACACCAGCACCACCGGCAGGCCGGGCGCTTCGCCGCACTCCAGCGCCAGCGAAGTCGCCTCCCCCGCCAGCGCTGCGGGAAACTCCCGCACCCCGACATTGATCCCGATCCCGGCGACCACGAAATCCTCGCCCGCCTCCACCAGAATCCCTGCGACCTTTCTGCCGCCGATCCACACATCGTTCGGCCACTTCACCTCGGCGGCCACGCCATGACGATCCAAGCCCTCCGCCACCGCCAGCCCCGCCGCCAGCGACAGGCGCGGCCACAACGCCTTTTTCTCCCCCGGACGCAATAGCACGGAAAACGCCAGCCCCTCGCCCGGCGGGCAAATCCACGCCGCCCCGCGCCGCCCCCGGCCCGCTTCCTGCCGCTCCGCTACGACCACCAATCCCGCCGCCGCCCCATCGAACGCGGCCTGGCGGGCATCGTCATTGGTCGAGCCCGTCGCCTCCCGGAACTCCAACCGGTATCCGGCGGGCAACTCCGCCTGCCGCCACTCCGCCTTCATGGGTTCACGAAATCCAGCGCCAGATCCATCGCCTTCACCGAATGCGTGATGGCTCCCACGGAAATGAAATCCACTCCCGTTTCCGCGATGCCGCGGATCGTGTCGAGCGTCACGCCGCCACTCGCCTCCAGTTGCGGCGTCAGGCGCTCGCCGCGCAGCGCCACGGCTTCGCGCAGATCGCCCAAACTCATGTTGTCGAGCAAGATGAAATCCACGCCCTCCAACGCGAGAAATTCCCGCACCTGATCGAGCCGGTCCGCCTCCAGCTCCACGCCCACGCCGGGATGCTCCGCCTTCAACTGAGCAATCGCCGCCTGAAGTTCATACACCCCCCCCTCCGCGACGAGGTGATTGTCCTTCACCATCACGCGGTCATAAAGGCCCATGCGGTGATTCACGCCGCCGCCGTGAACCACGGCCCGCTTGTCGAGCCAGCGCCAGCCCGGCAGCGTCTTGCGCGTGTCGAGCACCGCCGCGTCGGTGCCGCGGATCGCCTCGACATACTTCCGCGTCGCACTGGCCACCCCGCAAAGCCGCTGGAGGAAATTCAGCGCGGTCCGCTCCGCGGTCAGCACGCTCCTCGCCGGGCCTTCCACTTTCATGACGAAGGCCCCCTCCGCCACCTGCGAACCGTCCGCCAGCAGGGACTCCACCTCGGTCCGAGCATCCACGCGACGGAATACCTCGGCGGCCACATCCGTGCCGGAGAGCACCCCCGCCTCCCGCGCGACGATGAAGCCGACGGCCACCCGGTCCTCCGGGACAAAATAAAGAGAAGTCAGATCGCCGCCGCCGATATCCTCGGCGAGGGCGGCGTCGATCAATCGCTCCACACTCTCTTCCACACAGCAACTGTGCCCATGAAGCCGCCTTGCGTGCAATCCACATTCAACGGCGAAAGTGGCGCAGGCCTCCGGCCCCTGAGCCCACTTTACTCCCCGGTCACGCTCACCGCGATCTCGCGGCGATGTGCCGCCCGCCGATGCTCGAAGAGAAAGATCCCCTGCCAGGTTCCCAATGTCATCCCGCCGTTCATCACCGGGATGACCTCGCTGGTTCTCGTCAGCGCCATCCGGATATGACTCGGCATGTCGTCCGGCCCCTCATAAGTGTGGACGAAATACGGCGTGTCCTCCGGGACGAGATGATCGAAAAACGCCTCCAAATCCCGCCGTGCGCTGGGATCGGCATTCTCCATGATGACCAAGCTCGCCGAAGTATGCCGCACGAACACGGTGACCGTCCCGGTGGAGATCCCGCTGCGCCGGACGATCTCCGCCACTTCGCCGGTGATCTCGTAGGTTCCCTTTCCCCGGGTGCGGCACTCGAAGCATTCGGCATGGGCGGACATGCCGCAGGCATGCGCGGGCTCGACAGCGGATTCAACCCGATTTTCCAAGCCGCCGGGAGCACGCAGCCCTGCATTGCGGATCGCCCGATCCGCCTGAAGCCCGCACATCCCGCCCCGCCGCGTGCGTGCTTTGCTCTGGCCAAGCCGCGGCGCGCTTTCTAAATCGGTGCCGGCCCTTACCCCATGTCCGCGGACCCGCCCAATTCATCCGGCCTGCCGGCGCGCAGCCGTCCCATCCTCTCGGAGCTTGCCAAGCAAACCACCGAAGAGGACCTCTGGGATTTGGACGAAGAGGCATCCGATGCCGTCAACCCCGGCGATCCGGCGGACGAAGACGCGGAGAAACCCGCGGCCGGCATTCCCGAGCCTCAACCGGAGCCGCCCGCCCCTTCGGCTGAAAAGACCCCGCCTCCCGCCACGTCGAAGACGAAACCCGTCGTCATCGAGGCGAGACTCGAAAAACCAGCCTCCAAAAAACGGAGCGCCGCCCGGAAGGAGCCCGAACGCGCGAAGGTGACGGACGCCTTCGACAATCTCGACATCGACATTCCGGACTCGCGCTCGGCAGAAACCCCGCCCGCCCCCGCGTCTCCTCCTCCCGATATCGAAACCTCGAAGTGGGAGGTGGAAGCGCCCGCCGATGAGGCACCGGACAAGCCCCTTCCCCCCCAACCCGCCCCCGCGCCGGCATCCGGCCCGAAGTGGCGTTCGAATCGCCGCGAAATCATCGGTCTGGGAATTTTCTCCTTCGTGCTCCTTTTCGCCGCGATCTGGGGCCTGGCGGGTTTCTTCGGCCACCTGCACTTCGCCGATTCCGAAGAGCGCAAAGTCAAATTCCCGGTGAAGGGCGAGCGCACCGTGATCGCCGCCGCCGACAGCTTCTGGCGCGAACCGATCCGGGAAGGCCCGAACCGCGACGCCGCGAGAAGCGGGACGGCCTTCATCCCGGTCGTCGAGATATCCCTGGCGCCGGAAAGCGGCTCCGGCGCGCTGCGACTCCTCTTCCGCAACGACAAGGGCGCGCCGGTGGGCGATACGATCACCCGCACCTTTTCGGGAGGAAAATTCGACACCACCGGGACGGAGCGTGTCGAGTGCGCTTCCAGCGACGGCTTCTCCGAAAGCGGCGAGTTCAACGCGCATCAGGCCGGATACAGCGACCCCTGGACCGTGCTGGTGCTCGAAGGCCCCGGCCCCGACGCACCCGCGAGGGAATTTTCCACGTTGTTCGAGCTGCCGCTTTCCACCCTCCGCCGCTGAGATTTTCCCATGTCCTCATCCGCCGTTTCCCCGCTGGTGCCCCGCGAAGGCTGGCACGTGATGCATCTCTTCTACCAGATCGACCACGCCCAATGGTCGCTGCTGGGCGATGACGACAAGCGCGCCGCCAAGACCCGCCTGACCGAATTGGTTCAGGAAATCCGGGCCACCAAAGACACCCACCTGCTCACCTTCGCGGTCGCCACCCCCAAGGCCGATCTCGGCTTCATGCTGTTGACGCCCGATCTCCAGACCGCCACCGCCTACGAAAAGCAGCTCACCCTGTCGCTGGGGCCCGAAATGCTCAACCCGGTCTACTCCTACCTCTCCCAGACCGAGCGTTCGGAATACACCACCACCCGCGAGCAATACGCGGAAGAGACGCTGAAAGCGGAAAAGGCCATGCAGGAAGGCACGCCGGAATTCGAGCAGGCGCTCAAGGAATTCGACGAGCGGATGGACCACTACCTCAAGCACCGGCTCTATCCCGTCCTGCCCGACTGGCCGGCCATCTGCTTCTACCCGATGTCGAAACGCCGCAGCGGCGCGGACAATTGGTATGCGTTGCCATTCGAGGAGCGCCGCAAGCTCATGGCCGGGCATGCCCGCACCGGCCGCACCTACTCCGGGCGCATCCTCCAGCTCATCACGGGCTCGACCGGCCTCGATGAATACGAATGGGGCGTGACGCTGCTGGCGAAGGACACCCTCGACATCAAGGCGATCGTCTACGAAATGCGCTTCGACGAAGTCTCCGCCCGCTACGCCGACTTCGGCGATTTCTACATCGGTATGCAGCTTCCGCTCGACGAATTGTTCCGGCGGATCTGTCTCTGAAAGCCCGTCAGAACCCCTTCCTCCTCACCAATTCGCTGAGTTGCTTCTGGAAGGAAGCGATGTCCTCGGGACTCGGGCGATAGCCGGCCGTATCGGGATCGAGCCCCGGGCGGCCGTACTGGTCGAGCATCCAGATCGCCGTCTCGCCGTCGGAAAAAGTCACCTTCCCGCTGATCAACGCGCCGGGCAGCGCCACCGTGTCCGCCGTAACCTCCACGACGCCGGTCGGCACGGGCTTCGCTTTCTCTTCTTCCGGCTTTTTCTCCGGCTCCTTCGGCGTGTCGAGGATCTCGATGCCGAGATCGAGCACCAGGAAACGGGCGTCCATGTAAGTGATGCCGAGGTTGAATTCCTCCTTTATTCTCCTCTGGAGATCGGCGATCGAGGCTCCTTCGGCCGCCCAGGCGTGAAGGGCGGCCTTTTGTTCGTCGGAAAGCTGGCTGGCGCTGAACATCGGCCCGATTCAGCCCGGCGCACCGGCATTTCCAAGTCTCAAATCCGCGGCGGCCGCATTCCGACGCCTTCGCGACGCGCCTCGACCGCCATCCGGAAGGCCTGGCGGTCGCCGTGGCGGCGGACCGAAAACTTCACGCAGCGACGCTCGCCGGGAGCCGGGCACCAGGCGGCCTGCCAGAAAAAATAGACGGAGCCGTTCGGCCCGCTCACCGCGATCTTCGAGACGCCGATCACCCCGGAGGAGTTCCGTGCGGACCTCGTGCACACGCGGGCCTGCCTCTCCTCCGATTCGATCCGGGCGATGAGTTCGTCGCGCCATCTCCGCGCCGCCTCGTAGGAGCCGCGCGGACCTCCATGGCCGCGGTCGGCGAAGTACTTGGCATACTTCACCCCCCGCCGCTGCATCCTCACCTGCCAGCCGTGCGTGCTGGATCCCGGCAGGTCGATGCGGGCGATCGCATAAGTGTCGTCGGGGTTCCACATGACAAAACCGCCCCGACGTTTCACGCCGGGAGCGGCCTTGTCAACGAAAGCGGAAAAAGGTTCAGCGGTCACCGCCGCCGCGACGGCCGCCGCGACCGCCCCAGCCGCCGCGGCCTTCGAGGATGCGCTCTCTGGCGCCATCGGAAAGCGCGTTGGACTGCTGAATCGAAACACGCGCCGCTTCGGGGTCCTCCCGCATCCAGCGCGAGTAGCTCATCCACAAGGCGCGGTTGCGGGCGCCGTCATCGGAAATGCTTTCCGCGAGGCCGACAGACTCCTGCGGATCGGCGCTGCGGTTGGAAAAGATGTAGGTCGCCGCGGCTTCGTCGCGCAGCTCGCCGTACGGCTGCTGGTTGATGAATGCCAGCGCCCCGGCCGGATCCTGGCTGGCCCAGTTCGCCATCACACCGCGGATCGCATCGTCGGGATCGTCCGTCGGCTGCTGCACCACCCAGGCGGCGGCGGCGGCCGGGTCCGTGCGAGCCCATACCTGGGCGACATCCTCCACGGCGCGGTCGCGGTCGGGACCGGCAGAAAGCATGGCAACCTCCCCGGCGGCGATTGAAGGATTCGACAAGGCATAGGAGCCAAGCGCGGCGGCCAGCGCCTCATCGCGCGCGGAAGCCGGCAGGCCATTGATCCACGCCTTGGCGGCGGCGAAGTCGGAACCGCCCCACTGGCCGGCGATTTCCCGATAGGCGCGGGTCTGATCCTCGCCGCTCAGCGTGGCAGCGACTTCGGCGGCCTTGGCCGGATCTTTCGAAGCGATCTCGCGGATCACGGAAGACAACGCGCCCGACTTGTCGCGGCCCGTGAGCGAATTCGCCCAAGTCAGCGCAGCCTCGGGATCGAGCTTGGCCCATTCGCCGGCGATCACCGACGCACCGCCGTCGCCGCCCATCGGACCGCCCCCGCCCGGACCTCCGCCGAACATGGCGAACTGCCGGGGATTCTCGGAAAAATACTTCGCCGCGTTTTCGGGGTCCACGCTGGCCCAGCTCTGGAGGATCGTCGGGCGGACGAAGGCGCCGCCGAAGCCCATCCGGTCGGTATGGGCGAGCGCTCCCATCGGGTCGATCTCCGCCCAGCGGCCGAAGAGCAGGAAGGAAGCCATGATGCGCTGCGCCATCGGCAACCGGTCGAGCTTGTCGGCCTCGGCCTGGAGCTGGGCGGCGTCCATGCCGGCATAGAGATCCATCAGCGCCTGCATGCGGGCGAGCTGGCCCGGTTCGCGCAGGATGTCGTCGACGTTCCGATTGCGGCTGCTCCGGCTCTCGCCGTCCGCGGTCGCGCCGGGGCGCTGCGTTTTCAGCTCCCGTGTGGCGGATGCGGCCGGCGGCGCCTCGCCGCTCCCTCCGCCCGCCTTGCCGGCCATATAGCCGCCTACGGCGCCTGCGAGCAGGGCCGCGATTCCGATCGTCATGGTGTTTTTCATGGCAGAATTCTCCCGGGGCGGAACCCCCTCCCCCGGAAAAAGTTGCGCATCGCTTGAAAGAAGACGCTTTCCAGTTGCCGGAAAGTCAGGCTTCCCGACCATCCGCCCCATGTCCGAACCGTTCCGGATCCTTTTCGTTTGCATGGGCAACATCTGCCGTTCTCCCGCCGCGTAGATCATTTTCCGCAAGCTCGCATACGACGCCGGATTGTCCGGCCGCATCGAGATCGACTCCGCCGGCACCATCGGCTACCACGCCGGCAATCCGCCCGACTCCCGGATGGCCGCCATCCTGAAAGCCCGCGGCTACGAAATCGAAGGCCGCGCGCGGCGGATCGCTGCCGCCGATCTGCAGCGGTTCGACCTCATCCTGGTCGCCGACGAAGAAAACCTCGCCGATGTCCGCACGCTGGATGCCACCGGCGAGCACGCCGGGAAAATCCGCCTTCTGGTGGAGTTTTGCCTGCAACACCAAGCCCCGCGGGTCCCCGACCCCTACTATGGAGGCCGACGCGGGTTTGAGGAAGTCGCCAACCTGGTGGAAGATGCCTGCGCGGGGTTGCTGGAGAGTATCCGGAGGGAACATCTGTGAAGCGACGTAGGAAAAATGGCATTTTATTGAAAGAAATCCGAGAATTCTTCCGTGCGGAGCCCTGCCGCCCATTGACAGAACGACGGCAACGACTATGCGCTGAGGTGTGCGCCACCGTGTGCTTTTTGTGTGTTGGACGGCGGTCCTGACCGTCGCGGGCACGGCCCAAATCTGGGACCGGGAGGATGTGAATTTTTCCGACATCGAGGAGCGGGCGCAGGAACTCGCCTCAAAGCCCTACGAAGCTCCCGACAAGGAAGCGCTGCCACCGTGGATGAAGGGCCTGAGCTACGACCAGTACCGCGATATCCGCTTCCGTCCGGAGCAGGCGCTGTGGGCGGCGGATGGCCTGCCCTTCCATGCGATGCTCTTCCACCCCGGCTACCTGTTCCGCGAACCGGTGCGCCTGACGGAATTCACCGACACGCACCGGCAGGAAATCCGTTTCACCGAAGCCTTTTTCGACTATGGCCCGCTCGTCCCCGCACGCGACGAGCAGCCGGCCGATGCCGGCTTCGCGGGCTTCCGCCTGCATGCACCCCTCAACCATCCGACCAACTTCGACGAGTTGATCGTCTTCCAGGGCGCGAGCTATTGGCGCGCCTTGGGGAAGGGTCAGCGCTACGGCATTTCCGCCCGCGGCATCGCTGTGGACACCGGCGCCGATGGCGCGACGGAGGAATTTCCCGCGTTCCGCGAGTTCTGGCTCCGCAAACCGGCGCCCGAGCACAAATCGGCGCTGGTCTATGCCCTGCTCGATGGCCCCTCCTACACCGGCGCCTATGGTTTCATCGTCGAACCTGGTCACCCCACCGTGGTCAGGGTGCGCGCCACCCTCTTTCCGCGCCGGGCGGTGAAGCGTCTCGGTCTCGCACCCATGTCGAGCATGTTCTGGTTCGGCGAAAATTCCCGCCGCCGCTTCGACGACTTCCGCCCCGAAATTCACGACTCCGACGGCCTCGCGATCCTCACGGGCAGCGGCGAGAGAATCTGGCGCCCGCTTGCCAATGACACCGGACGCCTCGAATTCAGCTTCTTCGAAATGGAGCGATGCGAAGGCTTCGGCCTGCTCCAACGCGACAGGAACTTCAATGCCTACGAAGACGCCGAAGCCGATTACCACCTGCGCCCCTCGCTGTGGATCGAGCCTGCCAACGACTGGGGTCCCGGCCGCGTGATGCTAATGGAAATACCCACCTCCAACGAGCTCGCCGACAACATCGTGGCCCTGTGGGAGCCGGCTAGGACCCCGCAGCCCGGCGAGAAATTGGAATTCTCCTACATCCAGCGCTGGACCTTGGAGGAGGCTCCTGGCGCGGCCGGCGGCCGTGTCGTGGCCACCCGCACAGGTGTCCACGAATGGCAACCAGAGCAGCGCACGATGATCGTCGAATTCGCCGGCGGCAGGCTGGAAAAATGGAGCGGCGATCCGCCTGAAGCGGTGGTCGAAGCGGTCGGCGGCGCGGCGGAAAAGGTGAAGATCCAGGGTGTTGCGCTCCAGCCTCTGCCCGAAGGCCGCTGGCGCGTCGGCTTTCAGCTCGCTCCGGCACAGGAGGGCGGCAAACTGGCAGATATCGGCCCGGTCGAGCTGCGCTGCTCGCTGAAAAAAGGCGGCGATTTCCTCACCGAAACATGGGCCTATCGCATCATCCCCTAGCAACCCTGCGTCCGCTCAGCGAGGCCGAGCTGAGCGAATGGGAGGAAGCCTACGCCGCGGTGGAGGCATATTTCCAGGCTCTCCGCCTGCGCAATCGCCTGCTGGTCGCCGAACTCGTCCGCGCCATCCTCTGGCGCGCTTCCGCCCGTCGGGCCGCGGAGCCCGGCAAACAGGCCCGCGTGCTGGCAATGGAGGAAACCCTCGCCGAGATCGCCCGATGGACCCAACAGGTGCTGGACGAACCGCTGGAAAACCGCCGCCTTGCCGCTCGCGGCCGTCTCGCGCTGCTGCTGGCCGACATGCCGGGGCGCTGGCAGGGCGTCTTCCTTACTCCGCCGCCATGGCCGACGGCTTTCGTCGAAGCGATGCGGAAATCCTACCTCGCCGCGGGGCCGCGTTTCGCCGAACTCCCGATGGTTCCCAAACCGCTCGAATTCAACGCCATCGGCAGCGGCGCGGCGCAGTGGTGGGAAACGATGGACCGCCGGCCGATCGTCCGCCGCATGTTCGCGGCGCTGCTGCTGCTGCTCGTCGCCGGGACCCTCTACTTCGTTTTCTACTCCTGAATGGACTCCTCCCCGGCAGACTCCGGCCCGCCGTCACGGCCCTTTTTCAACCCTTTCCGCGCCGCGTGCCGGCGCTTCGTCTTCTTCGGCAGCGTCATGCTGGTGAATCTCGCCGCCTGCTTTTGGCTCGGCGATCTCTTCTGGCGCATGGGGCTGCACCGCGCCCACGCGCTCCTGCTCGCCGTCTTCTTCATCCTCAACGGCCTGCTGGCGCTCGGCAGCTTCCACGCGATCTTCGGCGCCTGGGACATCCTCACCGGCCGCCGCCGCGCTGTCCGCATCACCCGCCTGGCCGACGGAAAATCCGGCCCGCTCGAACAACGCCACGCGATCGTGATGCCCGTCTACAACGAGGACTGCGACCGCTTCTGCGCCCGCATCGAGGCCATCCACCGCTCGCTCGAAGCCACCGGCCACCTCGCCTCCTTCGACTTTTTCATCCTCAGCGACACCCGCGATCCCGATCTGTGGATCCTCGAGGAAGTCGCCTGGACGAATCTCTGCCGCCGGCTCGACGGCTTCGGCCGCATCTACTACCGGCGTCGCAAAAAGAACGAGAACCGCAAGGCCGGCAACATCGGCGACTTCGTCCGCACCTGGGGCGGCAACTACGAGGGCATGCTGGTGCTCGATGCCGACAGCCTCATGGATGGCGCCGACATCGTCACCATGGCGCGCACCATGGAAGCCCACCCGCGCCTCGGCATCCTCCAGACGCCGCCCCGGCTGATCCGCGGCGCCTCGGTCTTCACCCGCCTGCAACAGTTCGCGATGCGCCTCTATGGCCCGCTCTTCATTCGCGGGCTGAACTGGTGGCAACTCGGCAGCGGCAGCTACTGGGGCCACAACGCGATCATCCGCGTGAAACCCTTTTCCGAATACTGCGAGCTTCCCGCCCTGCCCGGCCGCGAGCCCTTCGGCGGGAAAATCCTCAGCCACGATTTCGTCGAAGCCGCGCTCATGGCCTCCGGCGGCTGGGAAGTCTGGCTCGCCTGGGACATCGCAGGCACTTACGAAGAAGCGCCGCCGACACTCATCGACCACCTCAAGCGCGACCGCCGCTGGTGCCAGGGCAATCTCCAACATTTGTGGCTCATCTTCGCCCGCAAACTGTCTCTGCCGGTGCGCATCCATCTCTTCATGGGCATCATGGCCTATCTCGGCAGCCCCCTGTGGTTCCTCTTCCTCGCGCTCGGCACCTGGGTCGCCTGGGACCGGACGGCGAGCGAACTCAGCGATCTGCCTTTCGAAAGCCTGGTGGACCGCTGGTTCGGCGTCGACGGGACCTGGCACGGGCTCATTCTCGGCTTCGCCGTCCTCGGTCTGCTTTTCCTGCCGAAGTTCCTGGCGCTCGCCGGCGCGCTCCTCTGCGGACGGGTGCGGCGCTCCTTCGGCGGCGCGCTCCCGCTGCTCGCCGGCACCGCGCTGGAAATCCTCCTCTCCATGCTGCTCGCACCCTGCATCATGGTCGCCCACACCTTCATGGTCGCGGGCATCCTCATGGGCCGCGCGGTCGATTGGGGTTCGCAAAACCGCGAAACCGACGGCAGCGGCTGGCGCGAGGCGTTCCGCTTTCATCTCGCGTCCACCACACTCGGCATCGCCTGGACCGCCGTGGCCTGGTCGGTCGGCCCGGTCTTCACCCTCTGGATGTCGCCGATCCTGCTCGGCATGCTCCTCGGCGTGCCGGTCTCCGTCTGGACCAGCCGCGCGCGCTATGGCCGCGCCCTCGCCCGCCGGCGGGTGCTCACCACTCCGGAGGAACTCGATCCCCCGGCTGTCCTCCAGCTCGCCGATCAGGCCGTCGCCTCGGTGGACCCGGCTCTCGACGCCAAGATGTCTTCGCGCCGCGGCATGGTCGCTGCGGTGGTCGATCCCTACGTGAACGGCGTCCACGTTTCGTTGCTGGAGTCCGCCGACCTGTCCCCCGGCGACGAAGCGCTGGCCGAGCGCTGCCTGAGCGGGGGACCCGCCTCGCTTTCCAAAGCCGAATGGACGGACCTGCTCTACCACCCCCAGGCCATGCTCTTCATGCACCGCGCCGTCTGGCTCCGCCCCGCGGAAAGCATCCATCCCGTCTGGTCGCGGGCCGTGGAAAGCTACCGCCGCCGGCCCGGCGCAGCGTGATCAAGAGCCGCTTGCCTGCGCTCTCCGGTTTCTGATCTCCTCCTTCGCCAACTGACCGCCGCCGTGATCGTCACCCGCTTCGCCCCCAGCCCCACCGGCCGCCTGCACCTCGGCCATCTCTACGCCGCGAAGGTCGCCCGCGACCTCGCCCGGCAGGCCGGGGGCCGCTTCCTGCTGCGCTTCGAGGACATCGACCACAACCGCGTGCGGCCGGAATACTACACAGGCATCGAAGAAGACCTCCATTGGGCCGGCCTCGACTGGGATGGTGCACCCCTCCGCCAATCCACCCGCGCCAGCGCCTACGCCGCGGCCCTGGAAAAACTGCGCCCGCTCGGCGTCGTCTACCCCTGCTTCTGCACCCGCCGCGAAATCGAAGAGGAAGTGCGACGCATCCTCAACGCCCCGCACGGCCCCGAAGGCGCCCTCTACCCGGGCCTCTGCCGCGGCCTCTCCCCCGCGGACATCCAGACCAGACTCGCCGCCGGAGCCTCGCCGGCCTGGCGGCTCGATTCCGAAAAAGCCGCCCGCCTCGCTGGCCGCCTCCATTTCGACGACCTGCACCACGGCATCGTGGAAGTCTTCCCCTCTCTCCTCGGCGATGTGGTCCTCGCTCGCAAGGACATCGGCACCGCCTACCACCTCGCCGTCGTGGTCGACGATGCCTTCCAGCAAATCACCCATGTCACCCGCGGCGAAGACCTGCTGCCCTCCACCCACGTCCACCGCCTGCTGCAGGCCCTGCTTGGCCTGCCCGCCCCCGTCTACCTTCACCACCCGCTGGTCACCGACGAAAACGGCATCCGCCTCGCCAAACGCCACGACTCTCTCTCCATCCGCTACCTGCGCGGAGCGGGCAAATCCGCCGCCTGCCTTTTGGAAGGGCTGCCGCAGCCGCCCACTCCCATTCGGCTCTGACGGCATCCGGCAAGAGACAATGCGGCGGCTCTGTCCCGCCCAAGCCTCATTTCCTGCTGGCCTCCGGTCTCTCGCCTCTCGAATCTCCCCCCATGTCCGACATCCGCATCACGCTGCACACCGACAAGGGCGACATCCACGGCACCATCTTCGCCTCCAAAGTGCCCGTCACCTCTGCCAACTTCCTCAATCTTGCCCGGCGCGGCTACTACGACGACGTCGCGTTTCACCGCGTCATCGCGAACTTCATGATCCAGGGCGGCGACCCCACCGGCACCGGCCGCGGCGGCCCGGGCTACCGCTTCGCCGACGAGATCGACCGCTCGCTCACCCACTCCAAGGCCGGCATCTTCTCCATGGCAAATGCCGGGCCGAACACCAACGGCAGTCAATTCTTCATCACCCACCTCGCCACCCCACACCTCGACGGCAAACACGCCGTCTTCGGCGAAGTCACGGAGGGCCAGGACGTCGTCAACGCCATCCGCCAGGGCGACAAAATCCGCTCCATCACCCTCCATGACGATCCCTCCGCTCTCTTCGAGGCGCAAAAGGACAACGTCGAGCACTGGAACTCGGCTCTGGATCGCTGAAAAAGATAGGCTGTTGCAGTTCACTTAAGATATCTTTACCAAATTCCGCCTCGATGGATTTCCCGCCCAGGAAACCCAATCGAGGCTATTTTTATTTCTTATTTGTTCGTTTTCTTTCAAAAAGCGACATTCTCGAAAAAATTCCCACCCATCTCTTCCCCTACGCGATCGCGTAGATTGGCCCGGACTTCTTGAATATCCGGCAACTCAAGCGTTTCATCCGGTTCGTCGGCGGCTCCCCCGCGGCCGGCGCTGCTTCACCCCCACAACAACATGAAATCCCCCACATCCCCCCGTGGTGGAGCCCTCCTGGCAGGTCTGCTTGCCTGCTTCGCGATCTTCGGCTCCACCGTCTCCGCCAACAACGATGTCCCCCGCGGCTCCCTCACCGTGGATCGCGACATGGTCCGCGTCGGCGCCAAATCCCAGCTCAACTGGAACATCACCTACCCGGCCCGGGCCAAGGATCTCGTCAGCAAGGACAAGGACGGCAACTGCACCACCAAGACCCGTGTCCGCATGCAAGTGCGCGTGCTCGCCGCCGCCTTCGGCAACGACACCCGTTTCTGCCAGGTCGATGGCCGGATCATCGTGAACGGCGCCAATGTCCAGATCTTCAACGGCATCCAGCCCAACGTGAATCCGTCGAAAATCGTCTACGACCAGATCGTCGAAAAAGGCCGCAAAATCAGCGTCACCGGCTACGCCTACGACACTTACACCAAGCCCACCACCGTCTACACCTGCACCACCACCAAGAGCGACAAATCCGTCGTCGCCCTCTTCGACGGCGAAGCGCTCCCCGCCCACCAGGCGTCCATGTATCCCAACATGCAGCTCAACGCCCTGGACTACATCGCGAACTACATGGACTCCAGCAACCGCGCGAAGATCGGCGTCAATCAGGTCATCTTCCTCGGCGACTTCAATCCCTACGGCTCGGAAGGTTACGATCTCAACGACTACGTGATCATCGTCACTCTCTCCGAAGCCTGAACCACCCACCCCCCTTACAATGAAATCCCTTGCTCTTCTCGGACTCGCCCTCGCCGGCGCGGCCATCGCTGCCCCGCCGGTCTCGAGCCCCTTCTCCCAGCTCCCGCAGGAAGCTCCCCAGGCCGAAGCGGAAAAGCAGGTCATCCGGTCGAAGAACCAATCGATCATCGGCCAATCCACCATCCTCCACGATGGCGAAAGCTGGACCCTCGTTCCCAAGGGGGCCGTCCTCCACATCCCCATCGCCATGAAAGCCCGCGTGGACGCCAAGCCGGTCGGCAGCCTGCTGCCCTGGTCGGATTTCCTCGTCAAAAACCGCGCCTGGCTCGCCACCCAGGATGTCGATCTCTCCCAGGCCGCCGGCCGGCAACCGCTCCCCGCCGACCGCATCGCCGCCTGGGCCAAACAGGACAAAGTCGTTGTCGCCGTCCACTACGCCGGCCCGATCTCCGTCCGCCCCTCCGAACCCCAAACCGCCGCGACCCCATGAAAGCCGCATCCGCCATTTTTCTCGCCGTCCTGGGTCTCCAGGCTCCCCTCGCCGCGAGCAGCGAGAACTTCACCAATTTCGTGCGCCAGTACCAGCAAGGCAGCGGGGTCTACTGGGACATGCAGAATGTCGCCCCCGCCGGCTCCGCCGCCTCCCTTCACCCCCTCGACGAATCCGGCGCCCTGTTCCAGCTCTGGACCATCGAGAAAAACACCGGCAAGGACTACCTCCTCGACCAGAAAACCGTCGGCGCCTACATGCCGAAGGCCGACATCAAGGTCATCACCCAGGACCCCTACGAAAAATATCCCCGCACCCGCTCCGACCAGCCCTTCTCGGTCCACATCACCGTCAGCGACCTGGTGACCGGCACCGCCGGCGTTCCTCAGGCCGCCTCCAGCGTCCTCGCCGAACACCACCTCGCTCCCTACGCCAAGGGGCAGACTTCGATCCCCGCGTCGATCGCCATTTCCGGCACGCCCGTCGGCAGCGGCTATCTCACCGAAAACCGCCTCTACACCTTCGACTTCCAGCAGTCGATGCTCCAGGCGCCCGATACCAAGAAACCGATCGGCGAGGAACACTTTGTGGTCCATGCCCTCTCGGACGGTTCCTTCGCCCAAACCCAGATCGCCGCCGGCTTCGTGCAGGTCTGGCCGGTCGCCACCGGCGCCATCGGGGGCATCAAACACGGCGAGCGCATCTCCTTCCACCCGCCGCCCCTCACCCTCGTCCTCAAGGACCTCTATCCCGGCAGCTACACCCGCCTCCGTGCGACGCGCCCCGGATCGGACTACGAAACCACCTTCGAGCGCTCCGAATTCCTCCTCGCCGAGGAACCGACCAGCACCGACAAGATCATCATTCTCACCGACTACGGCCACGTCTTCCCCGAAGACGGCACCTACCTGCTGGAGCTCATCACCACCACCCCTTTTGGCACCGACGTCCTCAGCGCCGTCACCGTGCCAGTGGACCGCACTCTCCAAGTGCGCACCATGCAGGCCAACATCGCCAGCGAGTAAGGACCGCCAGTTCCCCCCCACAAACCAATGGCCTGCCGGTGCGGCTGAGAGGCGGTACGATCCCCCCGATCGCCTCAATGCCTCCCGGCCGGCCCGTCTCCCGGAACCAGCCTCGCATGACGCATCGTGCAAGCGCGCGCTCACGGGCAGGGGATGCCGTTCACGCTCAAGGTGACATCGAGACTGTCCTTCGGCCGCCAGGAACTGGAATGGAGTTGCCGGGCGAGTCCAGGGATGTTGCCGACGTGGCGCGCCTCCAGTTCGGAGTTCAGTCCATGGGCGGGTTTGAAGAACGCGATGCGCAGGGTTTTGCCGTAGCATCTGAAACCGTGGCGCGGGGTGGTGACACCGTGGGTGTCCATCCACCTGCCTGACACGGCGATGATTCGCTCTCCGGTTTCTTCCTGGTGCAGGGTTTCCGATTTCTCCCAACCCTTTGGCTGGATCTCCCGAATGAATCGCAAGGCGGTCCCGGGAAAGATCGCCAGCTCCTTGTCGAAGTCCTTCGAGACATGGCGAACATAATCTCGGACATCACCTACTCCGCCCACGAACGAACTTCGCTCCTTATGTCATTAACGGATCTTTCACTCATGCCTTGATCAACCAAATACAGCCGCTGTATCCCAAAAGTGTGATTGGAAAGAAGTGAAATCATCGAGTCTGAAATTCCCAAAATAGAAATAGGTTCTTCCTGATCAACTTTGAATATTTTGATGATCTCCTCCCGTTCTTCCGGTTCGAGATTTCTCGCTTCATCAGGAGTGAGCAATGATCCACGCTCTTCCACTTTTATGGGCTTGGGACCGCCCAGAAAAAACAGCCCCAAAGGCACGCCATGTTTGCTGGCTAGTGCGGCAAGCTTGTCCTTGCATTTCTCCAGGAAAAAAGCGCATTTCGTGTGTTTGTTCGCCCTGCTTTGCAAGCCGGACGCTTCCGCAAGAAGTTTGGGGGGTCTGCGGCTCGCAATGCAGGTCGCCAACGCTTTAATCGTTTCATCCCCTTCCGAGTGAGCTGCCTCCTGGATCAAATTGTCCAGGTAGGAGTCGTTGAAAGTCGCTAGCTGACCGCCAGATACTCGTCTCAGAACCTCGTCGCCGTCTTTAAGAATCGAGAATTTCCCCGAATCCTTCATCCTTCGGAGCAGTTGGCGGCAGACTTCCTCAAAGGCGTAGGTCGTTTTGTGATAATAGACCGACCGATGCATGAATTGCCTTGCCAGAAGGAAATGCTCTGCTGCTGCCAGTGCTTTTCCTTCGACCCCCAACACTCCGCTGGGACTGATCCGGATATTGTTCAGAATATAGTTCAGATCGATTTCGCCATAGGGAACTCCTGCCGCCCTTGAGTCACGAAGCAAATAATCCAAGCGATCCATATCAAGACTGCTGTGGATGAGTTTGCTAAGCTGTTGATCGGTGGCGGTCGTTCTCGAGAAGAGTTCGCCCACGATCTTTGCCTTCTCAGCACCACCTATGGCCTCCCTGATATCCTTCTGATTTTCCAGAATATGACGTCCTAGCGTTTCATGATCGGGGTATTTGGCCCCCTCCGGTGGAAGCTTCTTTTTCTCGGTGCCTCCATCAACGACTTCTTCTGTCAAGTTGACCCAATCAACACGCTCCATGAGGTGTGAGTATGGGTAATGTCCGATATCGTGTAAAAGAGCCGCAAGCCGTAGGTTCGTTTGATCCTCTTCACTGAGAGTGGGGCCTTCGTGATTGATTTTGAGCCGGTCGACGATCCGGCTCATGATTTTGAAGACTCCCAAGCTGTGAGCGAAACGGGTGTGCGTGGCATTGGGATAAACCAAATGCCCCATGCCTAACTGCTTTAAGGAGCGCAGCCGCTGGAAGGTGGCGGTATTCACAACCTGCCACTCCATTTCCGTCAGCTCGATGTCGCCATGGATGTTATCAATAACAATCCGCCGCTTGGCTCCGTTACGGGAAGGCATATCCAAATTTTTTCAGTTCTTCCAAAGCTTCGGAAACCTCGTCAGCCTCATAGGGCTTGTTATTCTCCTTCAGAACCTTTGAAATACCTTCAGGATTATCGGGCAAAACTTGGCGCGTCTTGATGAGAAAAAGAGTCGAAGCAATCAGTTCCACATATCTAGTAAACTGATTTTGTTGTTTTCTCGAAAACAAACCTCTGACGCGATTGATTCGTTCGAGCGAGCTTTCGTCCAACTCCCACTTTGCAAGTTCTTGCTGACCCTTGTCGGGTAAAGCGTCAATGGAGAAAGCATCCTCGGTCAATCCAGATGAGTAAGGGCCGCGAAGATACCAACGGAAGCGATACCCCATGTCCACTCCAGCTTCTTGCAACAAATAAACCGCTTTTTGCAAAATCAGCCTGTCGTTGAAAGTATTCAAATTGATCGGCAAATTGACACTTTCGAGAACGAGTCCAAGCTTAGTTTGCTGCAGATTCATAAGAAGTCGAAATCTGATTCATGGGATAGTCGTAAATCAAACGCAAGGACTAGAGTGCAGGTGAAAATCGCCATTGTCAAGTGTTCGGAAGAACATTTTCCCGGTCATTGCAGTGGTGATGAGGGCGGCGTTCTCTGAGAAGAGGAATCGACTCAGAAATGGCCCTTGCTACTGCATCAATATTCTCGGTTTCCTCCCTAGGCCCCGCGCATCAGCGAAATCTCCGCCAGGCTGACCATCGCCTGCCACAATTCCTCGCGTGGCGCGGTTTTTAGCCGGTCGATGCCGATCGCCCGGTCCAGCGTGAAACGGCCGGACCGGGTCCGCCGCAGGGCGCTGAGGTGGGCGCCGCAACCGAGCTTCGCGCCGATGTCGTGCGCATAGGTGCGGACGTAGAATCCCTTCGAACAGTGAACGCTAAAATCCACCTCCGGCAGGGCGATACGGCGCACCTCGTACTTCGAGACCGTCACCGGCCGCGGCTCGCGGACGACTTCCTGGCCCTTGCGGGCGAGCTTGTAGAGCGGCACGCCGTCTTTCTTGATCGCCGAAACCATCGGCGGAATCTGCTCGAAGGCGCCGGTGAAGGGAGCAAACGCCGCGTCGATCTCTCCGGCGGTGAAGGCCGGCACCTCCTTTTCCTCCAGCACCTCGCCCTGGCGATCCTGGGTGGAGGTCGTGACACCGAGCGTGAGCGTGCCTTCGTACTCCTTGTCCTCGCTCATCAGCAGATCCTGAATCTTGGTCGCGCGCTCGACGACCAGCATCAGCAGACCGGTGGCCATCGGATCGAGGGTGCCGCAGTGGCCGATCTTCTTCGTGCCGAGCGAGCGGCGGGCGATAGCGACCACATCGTGCGAGGTCATGTCGGGCGACTTGTCCACCAACAGCACGCCGCTGGGAACCTGGGATCCGGAATGGTGACGGTTCATCGGAAAAAAATGGGTCAGATCGAAGCCAGCTCGTCTTCCACCGCGGCGAGCACGGCCCGCTTCGCCTCCGCGAGCGGCCCTTGCATGCGGATCCCGGCCGCCAGCGAGTGACCGCCGCCGCCGAAACGCGCGCAGATCTTGCAAACATCCACGCGCGGATCCTTCGAGCGCATCGAAATGCGAATCTTCCCCTCCGGCAGTTCTTCGAAGAACACCGCGACGATGACGCCCTGGATCGCGCGGATGATGTCGATCAATCCCTCGCTGTCCTCGGGCTTCAAGCCGAGCGCTTCACGGGTGGCCATCGTCAGCTCCCAATGCGCCACGCGGCCCGCCCCGCAGAGTTCCAGGGTATTGAGCAGCGCCCGCATCAATTCGACGCGGCGGAAGGGATGATTGTCATAAGTCAGCGAATTGAGCGCCCCGACATCGAGCCCGCGGCGGATGAGATCGGCCGCCATCTCGTAGGTCTCCGCCGTGGTCGAGGGATATTGGAACGATCCCGTGTCGGTGGAGACGGCGACATAGATGGCATCGCGCGTCTCCGGCGGCAGGGGCAGGCCCAGTTCGGCGATCAGCTTGTAGATGATCTGCCCGGTGGCCGGGCTGTCGGCATCGATGAAATTGAGATCGCCATAGCCTGGATTTGATTTGTGGTGGTCGATATTGATCCAGAGCCCCGCCTTCGCAGCGGCGTGCAGGGCGCGCTCGCCGAGACGCGGCCGGGTCGCGGTGTCGAGCGAGATGGCCACCTCCGCCTCGACCGGCTCGTCCGGCGGCGATTCCACACGCTCCGAACCGGGCAGGAAGGCGAGGTTGTCGGGAAGCCCGTCTTCATTGATCACGCGGATGCTCTTCCCCGCCGCTTCGAGCGAAAAGGCGAGCGCGAGCTGCGAACCGATGGCATCGCCATCCGGCCGCACGTGGCTGAGAATCACGAAGGATGAATGCCGCGAGATCGCCTCGCCGATTTGTCCGAAGGTCGCATTCATGACATCGCTCCCGCCAGGCGCGGGGGCGCGGATTCTCCCGATGATACCCCGGGGCGCAAGGACAAAGGCTCAAGGAACGCAGGGCAACCGCATTCAGGAAATTGAAACCGCGAATCGACGCGAACCAACGCGAATGAAATGAAAAATAGCTGTCATCGGAGTCCCGAACGGCCGTTTGACGGGAGGATTTCCTGATTCCATCCAACATTCTCGTTCTCGCGGTTTTTGAAATCCCCAAGCGCAAAAACGGCCGCCTGGGCTTGCGCAGGCGGCCGTCCGGTTGTCATGGGCTGCAAAAAAAGGGAACTCTCCGGGTCGCTTCACTTCTTCGCCGCGTCGAGCTTTTCGCGGACCTTTTCCCTGAGTTCGTTGTAGAGCGCTTCGTCCGCCTTGAGCGCTTCCTTGGCGGCATCCCGGCCTTGGGCGAGTTGGGCGCCGTTGTAGGCGAACCAGGAGCCGCGCTTCTGGATGAGGTCCATTTCCAACGCCAGATCGAGCAGGGAGCCGGTGGAGGAAATGCCCTCATTGTACATGATGTCGAATTCGCACTCGGTGAAGGGCGGCGCGACCTTGTTCTTGACCACCTTGATCTTGGTGCGGCTTCCGGTGACGGTGCCGTCGGTGGCCTTGATCTGGCCGATGCGGCGGATGTCGACGCGGACCGACGAGAAGAATTTCAGCGCGCGCCCGCCGGGGGTGGTCTCCGGATTGCCGAACATGACGCCGATCTTCTCGCGGATCTGGTTGGTGAAGATGCAGACCGTGCGCGCCTTGGAAATCAGGGCGGTGAGCTTGCGCATGGCTGCGCTCATCAGACGGGCCTGGGTGCCCACGGTGGAGTCGCCGATCTCGCCTTCGAGTTCCTGCTTGGTGACCAGGGCGGCCACGGAGTCGATGACGATCACGTCGATCGCGTTCGAGCGGACGAGCGTTTCGCAGATCTGGAGCGCCTCCTCGCCGGAGGAGGGCTGGGAAACGAGAAGGTCGTCGATGTTCACGCCGAGCTTCTTGGCATACTGGGGATCGAGGGCGTGCTCGACGTCGATAAAGGCAGCAAGCCCGCCCTTTTTCTGCGCCTGGGCGATGGCGGTGAGGGTGAGGGTGGTCTTGCCGGAGGATTCGGGGCCGAAGACCTCGATGATGCGCCCGCGGGGAAAGCCGCCGACACCGAGGGCGCGGTCGATGAGGAGATTGCCGGTGGGGATGACATCGACATCCACGCGATGGCCGTCGCCCATGCGCATGATGGCCGCTTCGCCGAATTCCTTCTGAATCTGGGAAATCGCGAGATCGAGGTTGCGCTTGCGGGCGTCGGCGAGCTTGTCGGAGGTGTCTTCGGTGGTCTTGGCCATGGGAAAGCTGTGCCAGACACCGGTCCCGGATTCAAGAAAAAGATGTTCGGACGAACAAAAATCTGCCGCAAATCGACCTGATTCCCGGGTGCAAGACAGGTTCGGACGCCCGGGGCCGGCCAAAAGGCAGGGACAACCGCCCCCGTCCCAAAAAAGCCGCGACCCCGGTCATCCGGGATCGCGGCCGATGTTTGAAAGCTCGCAGGATGCTGGCGGCGGGATCAATCCCAGTCGCCGTAGCCTCCCTTGTCCGCCCTGCCGCCGCCGTAGCCGCCTTTGCCGCCACCGCCGTAGCCTCCCCTGCCGCCGTGGCCTTTGCCGCCACCGCCACCGCCATGGCCTCCCTTGCCACCGCCACCGCCGCCGTAGCCGCCTTTGCCGCCACCGCCACCGCCGTAGCCTCCTTTGCCACCGCCACCCCGGCGATCACCGCCGAAGCCGCCTCCGCCCTGACGGGGTTCGCGGGGTTCGGCCGGATTGACGCGCAGCGGGCGCCCGCCAAGTTCCTGACCATTCACGGCATCGGCCGCTTCCTTGACACGGGAGGTGTCGGCAAGGGTCACGAACGCAAACCCGCGCGGGCGGCCGGTCTCGCGGTCCGTGACGATTTTCACTTTCTCCACCGCTCCATAGGCGGCGAAGAGTCCGGCCACTTCTTCTTCGGTGGCGCTGAAGGGCAGGTTGCCCACGTAGATGTCCATTTTCTCTAGTCGATACGCCATTGTACTCAATCACTTCCCTGGGCAATGGCGCAAAGACCGTCGAAGCGCGCCCGGCGATCGCTCCGGACCATCATGCGCTATACATTTTGCCCCGCGACGGCAAGCGCGGAGATGGGCAGGTCCCGCTCAGCGGGAGAAAAGCCCCGCCGAGCCGCCGGGAGCCCTTTCGCTTGGCATCGTGCGCATCCCGGATCGCAGCGGGGAAATCGGCCACTTTGGAAAACGTCAGCCGGCAGGTGCATTCGGGTGCGCCGTCATAAGGTGTTGAATCCGCTTCTTTGATCGGGATGGCCGGAACCGGGGAGAGCATGGTCCGCTTCGCGGGCCGGGCCTGACCGCTATTTGACAACCGGGCCGGGTTGCCTGCCCCGCAGGACGAGCCATACTCCCGCGCCGCAAACCGCCAGGGCGGCAAGCAGGATGGGCCAGGAAAAGCCGGAGCCGGCGGGTTCCTCCGCGGCAATACCCGTCTCCGCGGGGACCGGCGGCTTCGCCGGGCGGGTGGTCGCGGGCTCTCTCGCCTGGTCCACCGGGCCGGCGAGGCTGTATTCCTGCGGATCGCCCTTGAAGCGGAAGGTGCGGGTGCCGGCTTTCACCTGCTCATACCAGAGTTGCCACGGGTGAACGTCGCTCTCAAAATAGCCTTCGGGGTCTTTCTGAAGGGGAGGCGACTCGATCAGATTCGCCAAAGCTTGCGCGGCAAGCATGCCGTTGGGTGGTGTCTGCGTCCAATCCGCACCGCTCATGATATGTTCGATCGGATCTCTATCCCATTCCATGTCGGAAAGAAGTTCACCCAACACACCAACGGTTTCAGTGCTAGGTATCTGTCCTAGCGTTTCGAAAATAATCCAAAACCGATGTCGCTCATATGATCCTGTTGCACGTGCAGTTCGATCCTGTCGAAGACGCTCAATTTCCTTAGAGAAGTAATCAGCATGACCAGGAATGGCGATTAAAGCCTCTTTCAGCTTATTCGCAACTTCCTTCGTTCCTTCAATCGAATAAATACTGCGTCGGGCAGTTTTCCGAACGCCTTCTCCAAGTTTTTTTATCGCCTCATCAGGCGGCAATTCAAAAGCACGATCAGCGAGTTGACTCAGCCGATCGAGACCCTCTTTTTGCGAATGAATTTCTTCTTTGCTTAGTTCCCCGCCATGCGAATAAGTCACCAATAATAGCAATGGAACAAATCTTTTCATGATTCTCATTTGTCTACATTTTCACTCAACCATTCTTCCGCTTTATCCCATTCTCCTTTCACAAGCAATCTGGAAGTTCCGTCTTTCTTTCTCTGAGATCCCGAACACATCTGGCGCTTGATATGGTCGGTTCCGGGAAGTGGAGCTACCCCGCCTTTATCCCACTCCACCACACCGTTAATCTCTTTTCTTTCGGCCTCGTCCGGATGTCCCTCGCCCAGGATGATGTGACCGATTTCATGCGCGATGGTGTCTTTAAGCTCTCCGGGGTTGTTGCCGAAAACGAGGTTCGACACCAGCACGCAGGTCCGGGTTCCCGGGTTGGTCAGCCCAACCGCGAAGCTCGGGGAAGTCAGCAGTTTGTCCGCGGTAGCATGCCATACGGACGTCTTGATCGCCATGACCCCACCCAGGATGTAGATGTTCATATTCGCTTCTTCGTCGTAATATTGATCGCGGATGGTCTTGTACTCGGCGATGGCGCTGTTGTTGGTATCCAGGTAGCCGTTCCCCGGCGCAAGCCTGTCGGCGGGCGCGCCGAATGCGGTGCCGTCGGCGGTGTCGAAGGCCAGCGGCTCCGTCTCGGTGACCGTGCAGTCGAAACTCGCATTCAACTGGGGAAGAAATACCCCGGTCAGGTAGTTGTCCAGTTCCGTCTTCGTCGGCTTCACCGTGGGGTGACTCACGGCGCCGCCCGCTTTCAGGCAGGGAATCAGCCAGACTCTGGGCTTCACCGTCCTGCGCTTCATGACTTTGATGCCGATGGGGGTGCTCAGGGAAGAGCTGCCGCCCAGCTTGATTTCCAGATCCACGTCGGAGCTCGCCGCTCCGGGCGGCGCCGACACCGTGATCATCTGATCGTTGGTCGTTAGCGTGTCCGGAGACAGGGTCACCCCCGGCGCTTCGAGCTTCAATTCGCAGGTCGCGCATGCCGGGGACTTGATCCGCAGCGTGTTCTCACCGCCCGCCGGGGCCATGATCCACTGCCTGTGCGCGGGCTGCGCGCCGGGGTATTCGCTGGTCACCGATATCGCATCCACTCCCGTGGCGGGCTGCGCATCCTCCAGCACCAGCGGCACGCCCATGCCGTAGCCGAGCAGCCCGCCATCAACTTCGGAGTGCCGCTGGAGCAGCAGGTTGCCCTTCGGACTCGAATCCATGATGTACACGAAGTGGTTGTCCCAGGCGGACGGAATCCCGGGCGCCGCCTGCTTCCACGGCACCTGGAAGCCGTTGGCCCAGATGTCGGAGTTGCCGAGCGCGATCCACCCCTGCAGGCTCATGTCCGCGGTCCTTTTGAGCCGCTCGGACTTCACCCAGGCGTGGTCGCGTTCCGGGCTGGAGAACGAGGGATGCCCCTCGTTGCCCATCGCGGCGAAGCCGCCGCCGGGAGTCCGCGCGATGGTGCGGTACCAGCGGTCGAGCGTGACCTCGTCGCCGTGGTGGTACCACACGACCTTCCTGTGAATCCCCGGCTCTTCTCCCCAGAGGATGTGCTTGTTGAAGTGGCGGGTGGCGTGTTCCGGCGCGGGGGATCTGCCGATGGCCTCGCCCTGCAGTTCCCACAGTGTGTTGCCGAGGGGGGTGACGTCGTAGGCCCCTGGTCCCGCAGACACGATCCGCAGCCCGGGCGCGAGGATCGTTCCCTCTTCGCCGATCAGGTTGCCCGCATCGGTCCAGCCGTTGAGACTGGCGTCCGGGTAGGCGAAGTGATCGGTTCCCGGCTCGCGCACGATCCGGGGCCATGTCTGGGGCGAGGGCCAGTACACCACGACGGGGTAGTCGTAGGTGCCGTTGTCGTCGAGGTCCGCACGCCCCCGGCCGACCACCAGC
The DNA here is from genome assembly GCA_037190465.1 of Haloferula sp. Taxonomy (GTDB): domain Bacteria; phylum Verrucomicrobiota; class Verrucomicrobiia; order Verrucomicrobiales; family Akkermansiaceae; genus Haloferula. The sequence goes on from JBBCJF010000020.1 coordinate 146,763, forward strand.
CCGTTGGGCAACATGGCCGAGGCCCAGGCGTCCTGCACGGTGCTGCTGCTCTGTGACAGTTGCTCGAAGTCCCCCGCGCTCCAGATTCCCGTGGGGAAGAGCACATGGCCGCCATCGGTCACATGGAGCGGGAAGCCGCCCTGCTCGAAGGGCGCGGGCGCTCCCTGGATGTCGAAGAGGGCGTATCGCGGGGCCGGGCCTTTTTCCCAATCGATGGCGGGATCGGGGGGGCTAGCGTCAAAAAAGTCGGCAATACCGTCCAAGTCACTATCAACTCGTCGATTATCCATAACTCCATCGCCATCAACGTCCGGATTGAACGGATCGCCCAGGGAGTGATCCGGATGTTGGGGATCGTTGGCGATCCTGAATTCGAGATAGTCAGGAATCCCGTCATTGTCGGAATCGACGGTAAAGTCGCTGTGGATGCGGAAAAATCGGCGATTGCCCGGAGCCGGTGGTGCGGGCGGCGGGGCATTGCGCGCGGCGGCGGTGGCGGCGGCGACCTGCGCGTTGATGTCGTCGAAGCGGTCTTGGAGGAGTGCGAGGAAGTCCTCGTCGGCGGGGGAAAGGAGGGGCGCTTCCTGCGGGGGAGCGGCGGGAGCGGTGCCGGGCTGCCAGATGAAGAGGTGGTAGTTGCCGTAGCGGTTCCAGAAGAGGGGCGTGCTTTCCCAATCCTCATGGAGATCGTCCTCCAGGTGGACGGTGATGCCGGCGCCGTGGTCGAAGGATCGCCATGAGGCGAGGGTGCCGCCGCCGGTGGCGTGGCGGAGAACGAGGCTGGCGACGATGGCGGGGCCGCCCGGGGGAGGAGGATCGCCGCCGCCGCCGGGAGGCGGAGGCGGGGGCGGGGTGAACTGTCGCAGGGGGACGACGATTTCGCCGCCGAGGCCGTAGACCTCGCCGCCATCGCCCGCGCCGGTGATGGTGTAAGGGTTCCAATCCGTGAGATTGTCGGATACCTGCACCGTATGGACTACACCCGGGATGGACCGGAAGACGAGAGATTGCTGGACGGAGCCGTCGGTGGCGGGGAGGTTTTCGAGCCGGTATTGGGGTTTGATGTCCTGGGCGTGGAGTTGGCCGCAGGGGAGGAGAAGCGGGGCGATGATGATGGTGATAAGGAGGTGTTTCATGGTTGGGGACAGGGGTTGGGGTGTTGTCACGGGGATAGGCGGGGGCATTGGAAGATGGATGATTGCAGATGGACGAATGCGGCTGGGAAAAGATGGGGCTGGCTCTTACGCCGCACTCCAGCTCACTGGGCCTTTGCCTGGAAAAAGCAAAGGGCGCGGACTTGATCGCGCCCGTCCACAGGCACCTGCAAGCGCCTCCAAAGAAGACACGCCAAGCCGCGCCGGTTAGGCGCGACGGTTCTGTCTTCTTTGGGCCAAGATGAACTTGCAGGTTTCGTGGACGGCCCAGGAACTCTTGTTTGTCGCAAAAGCTGTTGATGTGATGAAGGCGCGACGACACGTCTGTGTGGAGACGCGCCTTCATGAGCGGGAGACAAGTCAGGTCATCGGAGAGATGGCAAGAAAAAAGTTTCGTGCGACCGACCCCGGGAGACGGAGGCTCACATCCGGAAGTCCTCGCCGAGGTAGTGCTTGCGGGCGATGGGGTCGTTGACCAGGGCGTCGGATTCGCCTTCGAGGATCACGCGGCCGTCGTGGATGAGAAAGGCGCGGTCGACGATGGAGAGCGTCTCGCGCACGGAGTGGTCGGTGATGAGGATGGTCAGGCCGTCGCGCTCGCGCAGTTCGCGGACGATGCGCTGGATATCCTCCACGGCGATCGGGTCGATGCCGGCGAAGGGCTCGTCGAGCATGAGCAGGCGCGGGTCGGTGCAGAGCGCGCGGGCGATGGCCAGGCGGCGTTTTTCCCCGCCGGAAAGGGTGATGGCTTCGGACTTGAGCACTTTGGTCAGGCCGAAGCGCTCCAGCAGGCCGTCCGCGCGGGCGAAGCGGTCTTTTTTGGAAAGAGCCGGGCGGGTTTCGAGCACGGCGAGCAGGTTGTCGCGCACGCTGAGCTTGCGGAAGATGGACTCCTCCTGCGGCAGGTAGCCGAGGCCGAGACGGGCGCGGCGGTGCATGGGCAGGCGGGAGATGTCGCTGCCGTTGAGGTGGACGGTGCCGGCATCGGGCGGGATGAGGCCGGCGATCATATAGAAGGAGGTGGTCTTGCCGGCGCCGTTCGGGCCGAGCAGGCCGACGATCTCGCCCGGTTTGACACTCAGCGAGACGCCGTCCACCACGCTGCGCCCGCCGTAGCATTTGCGCAGGCCGGTGGCGGTGAGCAGGCAATGGCCGTTGGAGGAAGCGGGAGCGTGCATGGCTCAGCGGTTGCGCTGGGTATTGATTCCGGTGTCGGAATCGCCGGTGACGAGAACCATCATGTCCTTCAGCCTCACCCGGATGGCGTCGGTGGTGCGGGTGTATTCGGAGCCTTGGACGACCCATGGCGAGCCGCCCCGGAGGATGATTTCCCCTTTCTTGATGTCGTAGACGAGCGTGTGGGCCGAGGCCTTTATCGGCGGATCCTTGGGGTCTTCGGGCTTGATTTCGACCACCACGGTGCCGGTGGCGACGATGCGCGAGGGGCTGCCGAATTTCGCGCCGGAAAACAGGTTGTCCTTTTTGCCTTCCTTTTCCTCCGGGGCATCTTCCTCCGGCTTGGATTCGAAGAATACCTTCAGCTCGTCGGTGGCGGTCAGGTCGAGACGCGGGTCGCGGACGACGATATCCTTGAGGAAAACCAGCAAGCCGCTCGGCGAATCGAAGAAGAGGCGCTCCTTGGCGGTGATGCGGGTGAGTTGCGCGCCGGCTTCGATTTCGGGCGCGGGCACCTCGCCGTCCGCCGGGGCTCCGTCCGCCAGCAGCGGCGGCAGGGAGGCGATCTTGAAAAAGGCGTTCATGGCGGCATCCGCGATGGTGGATGCGGCGGCGGCTTCGAGCAGGATTTCATTCGCGGCGCGTTCTTCCTGCGCGGTGCGTTCGCGGGCGGGGGCGGCATCGGCATCGATCTGCGCGATCTGTTCCGGGCCGAGTTCGAAATCGGCCATGCGGGCGGCATAGCCGGAATCGTCCTGGGCCGGAACGGCGAGCGCGGAGGCCAGCAGCACGGCGCCGGCGGCGAAGCCGCGGGAAGATGGAGGCATGTTCATGGAGGTTCTGCGGTCGGCGAGGATTTCGGTTTCCACCGGGCCGTGGAGGACCCCGCGGTTGTTGGCCACATCGTAGTCGAGCCCGCTGCCGCGGGCGGTGAGGTCGTCGGATTTCAGCGAAACGGGCTGGCGGGTGGCAAGCAGGCGCTTACTGTCGTCGAAGCGGGCCTCCGACATCCCGATGACGCCGCGCAGCGACTGGTCGGGGTGGAACAGGCGGATTTCCAGATCCTTCGCATCGATCGTGCGGCGGGTCACAATCACCAATTCCCTGGCCTGAAGGGTGCCGGTGAGGCGCAGCTTGTCGTCGTAGCTGGGCAGGATGACGTTTTTGATGATCGAACCGTCCGGCAGCAGGGTGCCGGCGAGGAAGCCGCTGGTGGTGTCCGCCGCGAGCGGGTCTTCGATTTCCGGGAGGGGAAATTGCTGCGCCGCGGCGAGGGAAATCCCGGCCAGCAGCGGCAACGCGCGCGCCGCGAAGCTCCCGGCGCGCGGCGGGGAAATGCATGGCAGGCGATGACGGGCGGAGGACACGGAGAATGGAATCAGGCGCCGTGGGCGGCGTGATGGATGGCCACCAGTCGGACGAGCAGGTCTTCGAGAAATTCAAGGGGAATCTGGTTCGGCCCGTCGGACATGGCATTGGCGGGGTCGGAGTGGGTTTCCATGAAAACGCCATCGACGCCGGTGGCGATGGCGGCGCGGGCGAGCACGGGAGCGAGCTCGCCGTCGCCGCCGGTCGCGCCGCCGAGACCGCCGGGACGCTGCACGGAGTGGGTGGCGTCGAAAATCACGGGAATGCCCTCCTTGCGGATCCAGTAAAGCGAACGCATGTCGGCGACGAGGTTGTTGTAGCCGAAGGTGGTGCCGCGCTCGGTGATGAGGAAGTCGCGGCAGCCGAAGGCGCGGAGTTTGTCGGCGATGTTCACGGTGTCCCAGGGGGCGAGGAACTGGCCTTTTTTCACGTTCACGGCGCGGCCGGTCCTGGCGGCGGCTTCGAGCAGATCGGTCTGGCGGCAGAGGAAGGCCGGGATCTGGAGCAGGTCGATGTGCTCGGCGGCGATCTCGGCATCCTGCGCGGTATGGATGTCGGTGGTCACGGGCACGCCGAGCTCGCGGCCGATCTCGCCGAGAATGCGGCAGCCCTCCGCCACGCCGGGGCCGCGGAAGGATGTGACGGAAGTGCGGTTGGCCTTGTCGTAGGAGGCTTTGAAAATGAAATGGACGCCGGTGCGGGCGGCGATTTCGTGGACGGAGCGCGCCATTTCCCAGGCGAACTCTTCGGACTCCAGCGCGCAGGGACCGAGGATGAAGAAGGGCGCCGGTCCGCCGACGGGGACGCTGCCGATTTGAAAGGGGTCGAAGGTCATGGAGCGGGAAAGGAGATCAGCCCGAGGCTTTTTCGTAAAGCGGGCGCAGGTTGGCAAGGGCGGTGGCGAGGAGTTTCGCTTCCGTGCCCGTCAGGTTGCCGGCGGTTTTGGCTTCGAGCATTTCGAGCGAATCGATGACCGACTTGGCGGCGCGGAGGTTGACGGATTTTTCGCCGGTGCCGGGGTGCGGGATCTGGCCGAGAAATAGCCCTGCATTCTGCGCCTGGAGGATGACGAATTCATTGAAGCGGGGATCGGCGGCGGGCATGGGAGGAAGGTGAAATTCCAAGCTCCAAATTCCAAATTCCAAATTGGGGGAAGTACCGAGTGATCAGCGAACAAAGGCAAGAGGGCTTCGGGCTGTTTCTCCGGTCTCTGGTTTCTTGTCTCTGGTCTCTTACTCTCCCGGCAGCACGCGGGCGATCACCGGCTCGCGGTCGAGCAGGCCGGCTGCGGCTTCCGCGACTTCCGCGGGGGTGAGCGCGGCGACGATGCCCGCCACCTCCCGGTGATGGGTGACAGGCAGGCCGAAAAGCACGTCCAGCGCGGCCAGCCTGGCGATGGAAGCCGGGGATTGCTGGCCGATGGCGAGGGCGGAGAGCACGGTGGCGCGCACCCGCTCGAAGGCTTCGGCCGGGATGCCACCGCGGGCGATTTTGCCGATTTCGCCGCGCAGTTCGTGCTCGGCCAGTTCGACCTGGGAGGGATCGGTGGCGAGATAGAAGCCGAAGAAGCCGGTATCGTGCCCGTGGAACTGCGTCGCGCCGACCTGATAGGCCAGCCCCAGTTCCTCGCGGATGCGGGTGAAGAGCGGCCCTGCCATGTCGGTGCACCATTCCTGGATCATCCGCAGGGCGAAACGCTCCGGGGCCAAGGCCGAGCCGCCCGGATAGGCCAATGCGAGCACCGCCTGCTTTTTCGGCAGCCGCGCCTCGATCGCGCGGGGATCGCGGACTTCCGCCGCCGGGGCGGACCAGGCCTCCCCGGCGGGCAGGCGGCCGAGGTTTTCCTCCAGCAAATCGCGGGCCCGGGCCGGGTCGAAATCCCCGGCCAGCGCGAGGGCGAGATTCGGTCCGCGGAAATGCAGCGCGTGATGCGCGGCCAGCGCCAGCCGGTCGAGCGCGGCAAGCGACTCCTCCGTGCCCAGCGCATGCAGCCCGTAGCCCGCCGGGCCGAAAAGATTCTCCCGCGCCAGCCGGAAAGCGGTGGCAAGCGGATCTTCCAGCGATTCCCGCAGCGAAGCGTGCAGGCTGGCCTTTTCGCGGGCGATGGAGTCCCCGTGCAAGGCCGGCTCCGCCAACACCTCGCCCAGCAGGGGTGCCAGCTCGCCGAGATCGGGCGAAAGCCCGGACATCTGGACCAGCAGCGCGTTGTTCCCCGATGAAGCTCCCAGTGTGGCGCCCAGGGAATCGAGCAGCGCGGCCAGTTCCGCGGCAGCGCGCCGCTTGGTGCCCTGCGGCAGGGCGGCGGCGAGCAGCGCGTTCACCCCGGCGGTCGCAGGGATCTCGGACACCAGGCCGGCGCGAACCGCCACCTGCGCCGCGACGACCGGCACGCGGGGGTCCGGCAGCAGCGCGAGGATCGCGCCATTGGCGAGAGTCACGCATTCGGGCTCGCTCTTTTTCCGGGCCGCGGGCTTCAACGCGGCGGGCGGCGGCGTGCCTTCGGGGTCGAGCACCGCAAGCGTCACCCGCGAGGAATCGAGCTGGCCCGCGACACGCCGGACATCCGCCGCCGTCACGGCTTCCAGCGCGGCGAGATAACGGCGGGTAAAATCGAGATCCCGCGCCTCGTGCCAATTCGAGGCGAGATCCGTCGCCCGGCCCGACACGCTGGTCAGCGTCTTGAACTGGGCCGCCGCGATCTGCCGCCTGGCTTTCGCGAGTTCCTCGTCCAGCGCGCTCGACGGCAACGCCGCAAGTTCGGCGAAAACCGCCTCCACCAGCGCGTCGCGCTTCTCCGGCTCCGCCTCGGCGGAAATCGCGAACAGTCCCTCGCGGTCCGCCTGGCTCCACGACCAGGCGGAAATCTCCAGCGCCAGTTCCCTTTCCTCCCGCAACCTCCGGTAAAGCCGCGCCGAGCGCCCTCGCCCGAGAATCGCCGCGATGAGATCGTACGCCGGCACATCCGGATGCCCCAGCGAGGGAATCCTCCACGCCAGCGAAACCCGGCTCGCCGGGATCGCGAAGGTCGCCCGGCCCCGCCGCGACCCGGCCTGCGGCGGATCGGCCGGCACCACCGGCTCCGCGCCCGAGCCGCGGACGAATTGCCCGAACAAGGCACGGATTTTCGCCATCACCTCCTCCGCCCCGAAATCGCCCGAGATGCACAACGCGCAGCGATCCGGCACATAACGGGCGCGGTGATACGCCGTCAGGTCCCCGTACCCGATCGCATCGAACAAATGCCGGTGCCCGATCACCGGATGCCGCCGCGGATCGCGCACATACGCCGTGGAAAAAAGCAAACGGCTCGCCGCATCGTCCGGATCGTCCAGGCCCATGTCGATCTCCCGGCGGATCACATCTTTCTCCTTTTCGAACTCCGACTCCGGCAGCGCGGGCTCGAAAACCATCGCCGCCAGCACTTCCAGAAACGCCTCCAGCCCGCCGGCCGGACCATCGATATAGTAAACCGTGCGGTCGAAGGTCGTGTAGGCATTCCAATGCCCTCCCGCCGCCTGCACCGCGACCGCCAGCTCTTCGGCGTCGAATCTCCCCCCGCCCTTGAACACCATGTGTTCCAGAAAATGCGACAGCCCCGAGCCTAACAAAGCCCCTTCGTGCAGGCTTCCCGTCTCCACCCACACCTGCGCGCTCACCACCGGCACCGACGGATCGGGATCGAGGATGACAGACAAACCATTGGGCAAAATATCGAGCGTGGCGGTGGTCGAAGGGTAATCCATGAAATTTCCGGCTTGGACGCGGAGAAATGACGGATACACCCGGGACATGCAACGGTGGATCGTGATCGTCGCCCTCATCCTGGCCCTGCTCGGCGGGGGAGCCGTCTTCGGCGTGTGGAAATACAAGCAAACCCGGCCGGACCGCATCTTCCTGCCGCTGCCCTTCAATGCCGAATCCAGCCTGGAGGAAAGGCAGAAGACCGCCGACGACCTGCGGGCCCGCCTGCTCACTCGCGAAATCCTCGCCGGCGTGGCCCGCGACTGCGAGATCGCCCGCGAATGGAAACTTCCCTCCGAAGAAGCCGCCGTGGACGCCCTCCTCAAGCGCGCCTTCGTCGAAGCCGGCGAAGCCACCCTGCCCAATGTAGGCCGCGTTCCCACCCTCAATATCGGCTTCAGAGGCATCCGCAGCGAAAACCAGATGCTCCGCAACCTTTCCGAACGTCTCGGCCAGGATCTGCAAAAAATCTTCGATGCCGAGCGGCCCCGGCAATCCCCGCCGCCCGACGAACTCTGACAGATCGCGCTGGCATGCATGGCGGGAACGACCGCATCGTTCCCTCCGCGGGCTGAACCGCAGCGGGATCGCCAGGGTCCCCAATCCCGCTCCCGCGCTTCAAACGCCGCGCAACCTGCACGACCGGAAACTTCCGGCTTTGCCCTTGCGAAAGTTTCGCGAAAGTCCCGCGACAACAGCGCTGTTCCAGGGAAGTTTTTACCCGCTTCCCGCTCTCACCGTTCCGAAACCCCGCATGCCGCAGCCCATCGCCACCCTGCTCGCCTGTTCCCTCCTGCTGGCCCCCGTACCGCTCTTTGCCCAAGGGCGCGGTGCCTCCGCCCCGGTCTTCGCCGAAGTTTTCCGTGTCGTAGAGACCCCGATGGCCGACACCGTGCGCACCATCGGCACTCTGCGCGCCAACGAAGCCGTGGACATCGTGCCCGAACTCACCAAGCGCCTCGTGAAAATCGAAGTCGAGGAAGGCGCCCAGGTCGAGGCCGGCAACGTGCTCTTCGTTCTCGACGATTCCGACCTCACCGCGGAAATCGCTGAAATCGAAGCCCGTCTGAAACTCGCCGAAGCGAACGAATCCCGCACCTCCAGCCTGCTTCCCCAGCGCGCCATCAGCCGCCAGGCCTACGACATCGCCAAGGCCGAGCTCGACATCTTCAAAGCCCAGAAAGCCACCAAGGAAGTCGAACTCGCCAAGACCCGCATCCTCGCCCCCTTTTCCGGCAAAACCGGCGTGCGCCGCGTCAGTGAGGGCGCGCTGGTGAGACCCGAAACCGTCCTCATGACCCTCCAGGACCTCTCGCGGATCAAAGTCGATTTCCCCATCCCCGAGCGCTACGCCAGCGAAGTCAAAACCGGCCAGAAATTCACCTTCACCGTCGCCGGAAGCGCCGGCGTCTTCGAGGGCTTCATTCAAGTCATCGAGCCCGCCGTCGATGCCGCGACCCGCAGCCTTCAGATCCGCGGCATTTGCGAAAACCCGAAGGGCCTGCTGCCCGGCGGCTTCGCCGAAGTCCGGCTGAGCCTCGACACCATCCAGAACGGCTTCGCCATCCCCAGCCAGGCCGTCGTCCCCTCCGCCCGCGGCCACGGCGTCTATGTCATGAACGATGAGGGCAAGGCCGAGTTCCGCGAAATCGAAATCGGCATCCGCACCGAAGGCCAGGTCCAGGTCCTCCGGGGACTGAAGGACGGCGACCTGCTCCTTACCACCAACCTCCTTCGACTTCGACCGGGGGTCGAAGTCCAAATTACTAATGACTAATCACTAATGACTGAACATTCGTGTATGAAGAACGATTTCCACCCCGCCCGCCGCACCACACTCCCGTTTAGTCATTAGAATTCAGTAATTAGTCATTTCTCTCAAAGTGAGTTTGGCCGAAACCAGCATCAGGCGCCCCGTGCTCGCCACGGTGATGTCGCTTGCCATCGTCCTCTTCGGAATCACCGGTTTCACCTTTCTCGGCGTCCGCGAGTACCCGGCGGTCGATCCGCCCATCGTCACCGTCCAGACCCGCTACCCCGGCGCCAATCCGGAGGTCATCGCCTCCCAGATCACCGAGCCGCTCGAAGCCGTCATCAACGGCATCGCCGGCATCCGCACCATGTCCTCCGAATCGCGGGAGGAACGCTCGACCATCACCGTCGAATTCACCCTCGACACCGATCTCGATGCCGCCGCGAACGACGTGCGCGACCGCGTCTCCCGCGCCGTGCGCAACCTGCCCGTGGATTCCGACCCGCCCGTCGTTGAAAAGGCCGACGCCGACTCCAACCCCATCCTCTTCCTGTCGATGTACAGCGACCAGCGCAGCATCCTGGAAGTCAGCGACCTTGCCGACCGCCTCGTCCGCGAGCGGATGGAAACCATCCCCGGCGTCTCCTCCGTGCGCATCTTCGGAGAGAAACGTTACGCCATGCGCCTCTGGATGGACCCCGTAAAGCTCGCCGTCCACGGCCTCACCCCCATCGACGTGCAACAGGCGCTCGACGCCCAGAACGTCGACCTGCCCAGCGGCCGTCTCGAAGGTCTCTCCACCGAGCTTTCCCTGCGTACCCTCGGCCGGCTCAACACCCCGGAGGACTTCGAAGATCTCATCATCAAGGAAGAAGGCGGCCGGCAGATCCACTTCCGCGATGTCGGCTACGCCGAGCTCGGCCCGGAAAACCTCCGCACCGGCAGCAAGCGCGACCTCGTCTACTCCATCGGCGTCGCCGTCATCCCCCAGCCGAACACCAACGCCATCGCCATCGCCGACGAATTCTACAACCGGCTCGAACAGGTGAAAAAGGAAGTGCCGCCCGACGTGACGATGGATGTCGGCTACGACTTCACCCGCTTCGTCCGCCGCTCCGTCGCCGAAGTCGAGGAAACCCTCATCATCGCCTTCTGCCTCGTCGCCCTCATCATCTTCCTCTTTCTGCGCGACTGGCGCTCCACCCTCATCCCCGTCATCGCCATTCCCGTCAGCATCGTCGCCGGCTTCTTCATCATGTATGTCGCCGGCTTCTCGATCAACGTCCTCACCCTCGTCGCCATCGTCCTCGCCATCGGCCTCGTCTGCGACGACGCCATCATCGTCCTCGAAAACATCTACGCCAAAATCGAAAACGGCATGGCCCCGCTGGAGGCCGCCATCAAGGGCTCCAGGGAAATCTACTTCGCCGTCATCTCCACCACCATCGCCCTCGCCGCCGTCTTCCTGCCGATCATCTTCCTTTCCGGCCTTACCGGGCGCCTGTTCCGCGAATTCGGCATCACGCTGGCCGGGTGCATCCTCGTCTCCGCCTTCGTCGCGCTGTCGCTCTCGCCGATGATGTGCCGCTTCATGCTCAAGCCGCACGGCGATCATGTGAATTGGTTCTACCGCGTCACCGAGCCCTTCTTCTCCCTCCTCACGACCTCCTACCGCGGCGCCCTGCGTTTCTTCCTGCGCATCCGCTGGGCCGCCTTCATCATCCTCGCGGTCAATGCCTGCCTCATCGCCTGGCTCGGCAGATCCATCCCCCGCGAACTCGCCCCCCTCGAAGACCGCGAAAACATCCGCATCAACGTCACCGCGCCCGAAGGTTCCAGCTACGAATTCACCGAAAGCTGGATGGATAAAATCGCGGTCTATGTCGAAGACAACATCCCCGAAACCTACCGCACCTTCACCATCATGGGCGGCTTCGGCCGCACCGAGGCGAACCTCGCCAACCAGAACATCTACCTTGTCCCGCCGGACCAGAGAACCCGCAGCCAGGCCGAGATCCACCGCCAGATCATGGAAGACATGGGCGAATTCACCGGCGTGCGGGCCTTTGCCACCCAGCCGCCGACCATCGGTGACCGGCGCGCCGGCCAGCCGCTCTCCTACGTCCTCCAGGCACCCAATCTCGGAGCGCTCATCGAAGTGCTGCCGGCATTTCTCGAAGCCGCCAACCAGAGCCCCCTGCTCCGCCAGATCGACGCCGACCTCAAGGTGAACCGCCCCGAGGGTATCATCTCCATCAACCGCAACAAGGCCGCCGAACTCGGCGTCTCCGTCGAGCAGATCGCCCGCACCATCGAATTCGCCTACTCCGGCCGGCGCTTCGGCTACTTCCTGAAAGACGGCAAGCAGTACCAGGTCATCGGCCAGATGCAGCGCCAGGACCGCAACGATCCCGGCGACCTCAACACCCTCTTCGTCCCGACCAAAAGCGGGCAGATGGTCTCGCTCGACAACCTCGTCACCTTCGAGGAGTCCGCCAGCCCCGCCGCCATCTTCCGTTTCAACCGCGCCGTCTCCGCCACCATTCAGGGCTCCCCCGCTCCGGGCCACACCCTTGGCGACGGCATCGCGGAACTCGACCGCATCGCCGCGGAAGTCCTGCCCGAAACCTTCCGCACCTCCCTCTCCGGCCAGTCGCGCGACTTTGCCGAAAGCTCCTCCACCCTGCTCTTCGCCTTCTGCCTCGCCCTGCTCATCATCTATCTCATCCTCGCCGCGCAGTTCGAGAGTTTCATCGACCCGCTCATCATCATCCTCACGGTCCCGCTGTCCCTCGCCGGCGCGCTGCTCACGCTTCACATCACCGGCCAGACCCTGAATGTCTTCAGTCAGATCGGCATCATCATGCTCGTCGGCCTCGTCACCAAAAACGGCATCCTCATCGTCGAATTCGCCAACCAACGGAAGGAGCAAGGCATGAAGAAGCTCGACGCCGTGCTGCACGCCTCCGTCGCCCGCCTGCGGCCGATCCTGATGACCAGCCTGGCGACCGTCTTCGGCGTGATGCCCATCGCTCTGTCCATCGGTGCTTCCGCTGGCTCGCGCCAATCCCTCGGCATCGCGGTCATGGGCGGGGTGATCTTCTCCGGCGTACTCACCCTCTTCGTCGTCCCGGCGGTCTATTCGGTCTTCTCACGGGAACTCAAGCACCGCGAAGACGAGGCGCCGCAGGCCGCCTGAAGGTAGGGATGACCGTCTCGGTCATCCACTTCGGCCGGCCGAGGGTGTCCGGCTCTACCACTCCAATTCCAAAAGCGTCACTCCCTGACGCGCCAGAGTGAACATCACGGAGGAAAGCCCTTCCTCCTCGATGAAACGCGGCGCCTCGTTCACGACGGCGAGCTTGCAGGCTTCCTCCAACTCCGCGATCTGCTCCGCCGTCGGCTCCTGCGGCGAACCCATCGCCTGCCAGACTGTGAAGGCGTTCGAGTGCGTCTCGTCGATCAGATGCCGCGTCACCTCCGGCACTCCCTGCGGCGCGCCTAACAGATCGATGCGCACCTCGGCGGCCGGACCGCGCAGATCGTCATCATGGTAGTGCCACGCCATGACGGTGATCTTCTTCCCATCCATCGCCGCTAGCGCGGAAACGTCCGGTTTCTCCCTGACGCCGGAGCGCAGCAGATCGGGCAGCGACACCGCGTGGTCGCTGGTCACCGGCAGGCGCAGGCCGTCCATCTTCGCGAACATGCGGAAGACATTGAGCACCGGCTTGTCGATGCCGTTGGTGGCGAGCGAGCGGAAGCCGGCAAAGTACGGCTGGTCCTCAAATTCGAACGCCCAGGTGAGCGCGCCTTCCAGATTCACACCGTGCTTGTCGGCCAGGTCAAGCTTCCGCGGAAAGCTGGCGGCGGTGTAGCTGGAATACATCGTGCCGTTCCGGTAGGCGAGCTGCGGACCCTGGCAGGCGGCGCAGCCTTCGGGATCGGACTCACCAATGACGATGGGCGTATCCCTCAACTCGGGATAGCGCGCGATCACGGCGAAGGCCCCGTCGATGTCGCGGAGCTGGTTGGCCATGCCCATCTGCACGCGGCCGTCGATGTGGCGCGGCGCGCCTTTCGCGTGGAAGGCCACGAAGTCGAACGGTGTGCCGGTTTCGCCCGTGGCGTGGTTTTTCCCGCGCAGGCAATGCTCGATGAAACTCCTGAGAAAGTCCCCGCCCGCCCCCCCGGCGAGATCGGGGCCGCCGACCCTGGCCTCCGGGATGGCGCGGCGCACGGCGTGGATCGCGTGGTCGTGGAGCTTGAAGAACTCCTCGCGAGTGCCGCGCCAGTAGCCGATGTTCGGTTCGTTCCAGGTTTGCCAGTACCAGTTCAGCACCTCTTCCCTGCCGTATTTTTCGAGCGAGTGCTTCGCCCATTGGTAGACGAGTTCCTCCCACTTCGCCCAATCCTTCGGCGGGTAGGCCCAGCCGGTGTAGATTTCGTCGTACTTGGCGGCCGGCGTCCAGTGGTGGCGGTAGGGTTCCGGCTTCACGGACAGCGCCTGCGGCATGAAGCCGATCTGCACGTAGGGACGGACGCCGTTCCTGAGATAGCTGTCGAAGATCCGGTCCACGATGGTCCAGTCGTAAACCGGATTGCCCTGCCCGTCCTCGGTGTAAGCGTTGGTGGAGCCCCATTTCAGCGCGGGCGTGCCGTCGCCGGTGACCAGCAGACTGTGCGCGCGGAAGAAAACCTGCTTCGGCTTCAGCTCGCCGAGATGTCCCAGCAACTCTTCGCCGTGTTTCATGTAGGCATAGTTCGGCTCGTCCGCGCCGAAGAAGCGCCAGATGGGTTTCAGCTCCTTGCCGGGCCGCGCGACATCCACCGTAATGGTGACGGGGAACGACTCCGCGGCGGCAAACCCTGCCGACAGCAGGAGGAGTGCGATGGGTTTCGAGATCATCTCCCCAGCGTAGCGTCGCGGAAAACGCGCGCCATCACGTTTCCGACACTTCAGGGGGAAAGGTGCCAATTTCGCTCCGGCGCTGACCGGCCGTTTTCGCCGGAGAAGGCGGTTCCCACCGTCCCTTCGTCAGCCCGCCGGCGGTGCGGCTGATTTCGGTTTCGTTACTCCGGACCGAAGTACTAGCCTCCCGTGACCGGCGTCTCCTTCAAGCCGTGTTCGCGGGCCCCCGCCCCCGGTGTCCCCGAAGGGCGCGGGCGAAGATTTTTCCGCCTCGTCACCCTTTCCATAGGAATCTCTTATGAGCTTATAATAAACTTTTATTAAATTTTTCTTGAGAGGCATTGGATTTTTTGAAAATCTCCACTCCGTCATATGAGAGCACTGCCGATTCTCGCCACCCTGCTTCTCGCCGCACCTGTCGCGGGCGTCGCTTCGGAACTCGACCTGCTGCAAAACCGCTGCGCGGAATACGAACGGCAAATCCGGCAACTGGAGGAAGAAAACGAGCGCCTCCGCTCCATGCTCGCCTCCGCAGCGGCCAAAACACCCGTCGCCGAAACCCCGAAACCTTCCCCCTCCCCCGCTGCGGAAGCGCCGAAAGCGGAATACTCCCCCGCTTTCGCCACGGTCCGCTCCGGGGACACTCTCGCCAAAATCGCCAAGCGCCACGGCACCTCCGCCAATACGCTGGTCAAGCTGAACAACCTCAAAAATCCCTCGCTGATCCGCCCCGGCCAGAAACTGCGGCTGCCTTCCTCCGCTCCCACCCCTGCCGCGGAAAGCCGCCCCGCCACCGTTCACGGCACGCACATCGTCAAACAAGGCGACACCTTCTTCAACATCGCCAAGCGCTACGGCCTGAGCGTCGATGCGCTGCAAACCGCCAACCCGGGCGTGCAGCCCACCGCCTTGCGCCCCGGCCAGACGCTGAATCTCGAAGCGAAAGCCACGGCCGCTCCCCTGCCGGAATTGCCGGTGACGCCGGCCCAGACCGCGGAAGCGCCGGCCCCGAAACCCGCGGCGGAACCCGTGGCCAATAAGCCGCGCGTCCGCTCCATCCAGCTTTCCGAAGAAACCACTTTCGGCGCTTTTGCCGCAGCACACGGCACAAGCACCGGGAAACTGAATGCCTTGAACGGCCTGAACCTGAATCCCAGTACAGTCCTTGCAAAGGGATCGGAGCTGTACGTTCCCGCCCAGCCTTGAGAAAGCGGCTCCGCTTCCTTGGGTAACGGCCGTAAGAGGCATGGCACCCGCCCGGGCGTAAAAACCCGGGCGGGTTTTCTTTGCATGCTCTTCCGTGGAAAAACGGCCGCACCGTTCCTTCTCCATCCAAGAACCCCGAGCCGTGCATCCCGCGATTCCCAAATGGATTCCGCGAAACCGTTTCCATGCCGAAACCGGCACGGCGCATGCACCGCTCGCCGCTGGACGGCCCCGCCCCGGTTTCCCACACTCCCCACGCCGCTTCACGCAGCGCGGTTATCCTGCCGATGACCCCTTTCCCGCACTTTCCCACATCCATGCCCCGCAGAACCAAGCTCATCGTCACCCTCGGTCCCGCCACCGAATCCGAGGAAACCATCGGCAGGCTGCTCGACCTCGGCGCCAACGTCTTCCGGCTCAACATGAGCCACGCCAAGCATGACTGGGCCCGCGAAATGGCCAAACGAGTCCGCCGCCAATCCGCCGCCAAAAACATCCACGCCGCCGTCCTCTTCGATCTCACCGGCCCCTCGATCCGCACCGGCGATCTCGAAAAACCCTACGACCTCAAAATCGGCGACATGGTCGAGTTCCGCAAGCAGAGCGCCGAGCCCTCCATCGAACTCTCCACCACCGTCAACTACGGCGGTCTCATGGATGACGTGGCCGAAGGCCGCACCCTCGTCGTCGATAACGGCACCATGCTCATGGAAATCAGAACCCGGCAGGACGACCGCATCATCTGCGAAGTCAAGACCGCCGGCAAACTCGGCTCCCGCCGCCACATCAACCTCCCCGGCACCCGCCTCAACCTCCCCGCCCTCACCGAAAAAGACCGCACCGACCTCGCCCTCGCCGTCGAGTGCGATGCCGACTACATCGCCGGCTCCTTCGTCCGCGACGCCGCCCACGTCCGCGAACTGCGCGAACAGGTCGAAGCCATCGAAGGCGGCGCCCAGATCGTCGCCAAGGTCGAGGACCAGGAAGCCGTCCGCAACATCGACGCTATCATCCAGGCCGCCGACGTCATCATGGTCGCCCGCGGCGACCTCGGCATCGAAGTCGCCTTCGAGGAACTCCCCATCCTCCAGCGCCGCATCGTCAAGCGCTGCCACGAGCTCGGCAAGCGCGTGATCGTCGCCACCCAGCTTCTGGAATCCATGATCCAGAACCCCACCCCCACCCGTGCCGAAGTCACCGATGTCGCCAATGCCGCCTACGAGGAAGCCGACGCCCTGATGCTCTCCGGCGAAACCTCCGTCGGCCTCCACCCGCTGCGCTGCGTCGAGGCGCTCGTGAAAATCAGCGGCCGCATCGAGCGCACCGGCGGCCTCGGCTACGGCCAGTGCGTGCTCCTGCGCGACGAACGCCAGAAAGCCGCCCGCGCCGCCGTCACCCTCGTCGATTCCCTGCCCGACGCGCGCCTCATCGTCCTCACCCGCCGCGGCGTCATGGCCAACCACACCGCCATGCTCCGCCCGCGGACGAACGGTTTCTACGCCTTCACGCCGAAAGATCGCGTCTGCCGCCAGCTCGCCCTCACCCGCAATGTCGAGGCATTCAAGCTCCCCTTCGCCGCCACCATCGACGAAACCATCCAGCGCGCCGTCGAACTCCTGCGCGAGCGCGACCTCGTCCGCCCCGGCACCCCGCTGGTGATCGTCTCGGACATCCTCTCCGACCACTTCACCGCGAACTCCATCCTGCTGCACCACGCCTGACCTGGCGCATGCCTTCGGCTTGCGAAAGGCGTCTTTGGAACAACGGCGCTCCAGAAACCCTCACCCCTGCGAACGCAAACCCCCGCTCCCCTCCCTCCTCCGCCGGCCGAGCCAGGCCGCGATCTCGGCGCCGGCGAGGAAGGCCTGAAAGGAAATGAAAAGCCAGAACAGGAAAGCCAGCAGCGTGAGCCCCCCGCCGATCACATTCACCCACATCGAATTCCGCAGGTAAATATCCAGCAGACCCTTCAACGAACCGACCACCACCGCGCCGAAAGCCCCCCCGATCGCCGCGTGCCACCACAAGGGCCGGCGGCGCGGCAAAATCTTGAGGATCAGTGTGAAGGCCAGCCCCAACAGCAGATACGTGGAAAGCCAGCGCGTCCCCTGGAGCAAATCCAGCCGGCCAACCCACGGCGGGTCCACCCGCGCCGAGACAAATGCGGCGAAGCCCTCGATCATCGTCCCGGCCACCAACAGAATGCCGAAAAGCAGCAATAATGACGCGCACAGGATGCGAGCCAGCAGCCGCGCCAGCCATGGCCGGGCCGGCGTTGCGGGGTTCACCTCGTTCACCAGATTGAGCGATTTCCGCAGCTTCGAAATCACATGCGAACCCGCATAGAGCAGCATGATCATGGCGACGCCGAAGGCCGCGGGATCGGAGCCCGGCGCGATGCGGGCGCTTTGCAGCACCCCCGCGATCATCTCCGCGGTCTCGGGGCCGAGCACCGCCGTCAATTGCTTGTTCAACTCCCCATGAGCCGCCCTCTCGCCGAGAATCAGCCCGGCCAGCGTCACGCCGAAAAGCAGCAGCGGCGTCAGCGAAATCAGCGCGTAAAAAGTCAGCGCCGCCGCATTGTCGGTGTGCCGATGGCGCAGCCAGCGCGCTTTTGCGCCTCGGAACCAGGCTTTGATGGCGGCTCCGGTCATCCTGCCCGCAGTGTGAAGGCTTGCCCGGCCGGAATCAAGGATTGGCGGGGCCTTTCCATGATGTCCCGCGGAAGCACACACGCACCGTTTGCGGATGAGCACGGTTTCTGCTAGAGCCCCGTTCCAGTGAGTCCGGAACACCAACGCCTGGAGGAAGACCGCAAGCGCGGGCGGAACTGGAAACGCTGGGGCCCGTATCTCAGCGAGCGCCAGTGGGGCACCGTGCGGGAGGATTACTCGGAAGACGGGCATAGCTGGGCGGCCTTCCCCCACGATCACGCGCGCAGCCGCGCCTACCGCTGGGGCGAGGACGGCCTCCAGGGATGGTGCGACCGGCAGTGCCGGCTCTGCTTCGCCCCCGCGCTGTGGAACGGGAAGGACGACATCCTCAAGGAACGCCTCTTCGGCCTGGGCGGCAACGAAGGGAACCACGGCGAGGACGTGAAGGAATGCTACTACTACCTGGAATCCACCCCCACCCACTCCTATACCAAGGCGCTCTACAAATACCCGCACGCACGCTTCCCCTACGCCGAAATCCGCGAGGAGAACCACCGCCTCGGCCGCGAAGGCCCGGAACTCGAACTCGCGGACATGGGCATCTTCGACGAAGGCCGCTACTTTGATGTGCTCCAGGAAGTGGCGAAACGCTCGCCAGAAGACATCCTGTGGCGGCTGACCATCACCAACCACGGCCCCGAAGCCGCGCCCATCCACGTGCTGCCCACGCTCTGGTTCCGCAACGTCTGGAAGTGGGGCAGCGTGCGGGAAACGCCGCTGCGCAAGCCCTCGTTGGGGCTTCACGAGGGACACGTCTTCGCCTCGCACGAAACGCTGGGCGACTTCCGCTTCCACGCCGACTCCCCGGACTGCCCGGCGCAGGAAATCCACTGGCTCTTCACCGAAAACGAAACCGACTACCGCCGCATCTTCGGCATCGACGGCCCCTCGCCTTACGTCAAGGACGCCTTTCACCGCTATCTGGTCGAGGGGGAGAAGGATGCCGTCTCGCCCCTGCCCATCGGCACCAAGGCCGGAGCCCTCTTCCACTTCGTCGTGCCGCCCGGCGGCTCCGTCACCGTGCGCTGCCGGCTGCACGCCGCCATGGAATCCAACGGCATCGACGGCCTGGAGGGATTCGACGAAACCTTCGCCGAGCGCATCGCGGAGTGCGACGCATTCTACGAACAGGTGATCCCCCGCGGCCTCTCGCCCGAAGAATCCCTCATCTGCCGCCAAGGTTACGCCGGGCTGCTGTGGACCAAGCAATTCTATCACTACGTCATCGAAGACTGGCTCCTCGGCGACAAGGACGGGCCCCGCCCGCCGGAATCCCGGCTGCGCGGGCGGAACTCGGACTGGCACCACTTTTTCGCCCGCGACGTTCTCTCCATGCCCGACAAATGGGAATACCCGTGGTTCGCCGCCTGGGACTCGGCCTTCCACATGATTCCCTTCGCCGCCGTGGACCCGGATTTCGCCAAGGACCAGCTCCTGCTGCTGCTACGCGAATGGTACATGCACCCGAACGGCCAGCTCCCGGCCTACGAATGGAACTTTTCCGACGTGAACCCGCCGGTCCACGCCTGGGCCGTGTGGCGCCTCTACAAAATCGCCGATACCGAGGAAACCCGCGATCTCCTCTTCCTGGAGCGCTGCTTCCAGAAGCTGCTGCTCAACTTCACCTGGTGGGTCAACCGCAAGGACGTGGAAGGCCGCCACGTCTTCGGCGGCGGCTTCCTGGGGCTGGACAACATCGGCGTCTTCGACCGCTCCCACGCGCTGCCCGACGGCGGACGGCTCAACCAGGCCGACGGCACCGCCTGGATGGCCTCCTACTGCCTGCTGATGCTCGCCATGTCGCTCGAACTCGCGGCCTCCAAGCCCGCCTACGAGGACATCGCCTCGAAATTCTTCGAGCACTTCGTGAACATCACCGACGCGATCAACACCCTCGGCGGCACCGGCCTGTGGGACAAGGAGGACGGCTTTTACTACGACCAGCTCATCGTCAACCACGACCAGCCGCTCCCCCTGCGCATCCGCTCGCTCGTCGGGCTGCTGCCCATGTGCGCGGTCACCGTGCTCAAACAGACCAAGCTCGAAAGACTGCCCGGCTTCCGCAAGCGCATGGACTGGTTCCTCGTCAACCGGCCCGACCTGCTCAAATACATCAGCGTGCGGCGGCGCTCAGCGGACAAGGGCTCGGCGCTCTGCCTGCTGGCCATCCCCTCCCCCGACCAGCTCCGCATGACCCTGAAGCGGATGCTAGACCCCGATGAATTCCTGTCGAAATACGGCATCCGCTCGCTGAGCAAGGCGCACGGGAAAACCCCCTTCGTCTTCGAGCACGGCGGCAAGCGCAACGAAGTCCGCTACACTCCAGGCGAAGCGAACACGGATATGTTCGGCGGCAACTCGAACTGGCGCGGGCCGATCTGGTTCCCGACCAATTTCCTCATCATCGAGGCGCTGGAGCGCTATTATCATTTCTACGGCGACTCCTTCCTCATCGAGTATCCGACCGGCTCGGGCGTCGAGCGGACGCTGCGCGAAGTGGCGATCGACCTTTGCGACCGGCTTATCTCGCTCTTCACCCCCGACGAACGCGGCTATCGCCCCTGCTTCGGCGACGCACACCGCTACACCGACGTGCCGCACTGGCGGAACCTCCTCCTGTTCCACGAATACTTCCACGCCGAAACCGGCGAAGGCCTCGGCGCCTCGCACCAGACCGGCTGGACCTCCCTGGTCGTGCGCCTCGTGCGCGAACGGCGGGAAAAATTGGAAAAGGAAGAACCCTGAAAGTGGCGAATGCCTCCGGCTTGCGACCGGACGGCGTGGCTCCGCCGCGCCCGTTGGAACCGGGCGATCCGATTGCAAGCCGGAGGCCCGCACCACGTTCCCGGCCGGCGCTCCGCGCGTAAAATCAGGGAAACCTACCCTGAGCGCCTATCCGAAATGGCACGCCTCGAATGAGCCTGGGCCCGGACCACCCTACGCCTCCGCCTGCGCCTCTCCGCCCGCACGGTGCTTCTCGTGCCGGATGTCTTTGGCGGAATCCAGGAACACGGCATCCTCCCCGATGTTCTGCGCGAGGTCGCCGATCCGCTCCAGCGAGCGGGCGATGAAGACGAGATGCAGGAAATCCTCCGCACGCGCCCCGCCTTCCTCCATCCGGGAACTGAAGGCCGCGACCAGCCGCTTGTGCATCTTGTCCAGCTCCTTGTCGCGGACCTGGAGCGAGGCGCCGAGCTCCGCGTTGCGATCGGCGAAGGCGGACATCGCATCCCGGAGCTGCTGGTCGGCCAGGGCGTAGAGCGGCTCGAGCATCGCGACTTCCGGCAGTTCCGGGCGGGCGAGCATTTTGCGGGCGCGTTTGGCGATGTTCACCGCGTGGTCGGAGATCCGCTCCAGATTCGCGGCGACCTTCATCGAAACGATGACCAGCCGCAGATCGCCGGCGACCGGATGAAAACGGATCAGCGTGTCCATCCCGGCGCGGTCGATGCGCATCTCCGCCTCGTCCACCTCCGTGTCGTCGGCGATCGCCGTCTTGCAGCGCTCCAGATCGCGCCCCAGCAGGCCCTGCATGGCGCGCTCCAGATTCAGGCGGGTCTGGCCGGCCATGGAGATGACTTCGCCGCGCAGCGCGGCAAAGGCCTGGTCGAATTCCTGGAGAATGTGCGGGGTGTTCGAATGCATGGGAAAGAAGGTCAGCCGAAGCGGCCGCTGATGTAGTCCAAGGTGCGCTTGTGTGCGGGATTTTCGAAGATTTTCCGCGTGGTGTCGTACTCCACCAACTCGCCGAGGTAGAAAAACGCCGTGCGGTCGGAAACGCGGGCCGCCTGCTGCATGTTGTGGGTGACAATGACGATGGTGTAGTGCTCGCGCAGGTTCAGGATCAGATCCTCCACATGGGCGGTGGCGATGGGGTCGAGCGCCGAGCAGGGCTCGTCCATCAGGATGATCTCCGGATCCACCGCCATCGTCCGGGCGATGCACAGTCGCTGCTGCTGGCCGCCGGAAAGACCGGTGGCGATGTCGTCGAGACGGTCCTTCACCTCGTCCCACAGCGCCGCGCGGTGCAGGGATTTCTCCACGATCTCGTCCAGCGCGGATTTCCTCTTCTCCCCCAGCGTCCGCGGCCCGTAGGCGACATTGTCGTAAATGCTGCGGGGGAAGGGATTGTACTTCTGGAACACCATCCCGACATGGCGGCGCAGCTCCACCGGGTCGATCGCCTTGTCGGCGATGTTCGCCCCCTCGATGATGATCGAGCCCTTGGTGACGCGCGCCCCTGGAACGAGGTCGCTCATGCGATTGAAACAGCGCAGAAGCGTCGTCTTCCCGCAGCCGGAGGGGCCGATGAAGGCCACGACCTCATTGGCCGGGATATCCAGCGTGATGTCGCGGAGGACCTTGTTGTCGTCGTAACAGAAGTCGACGCCCTGCACCTGGATCGCCGGCAAGCCGTCCGCGACCGGCGGGGCGTTTGAAGGGGGCGCGGAGTTTTCCTGCGTCATCGGTGGCTGTGCCGGACGTCTCCGCGGCGGGGCTTCGGTTACCAGTGGCATAAGGGATTGTAAAGGTCGCTCCAGACGGCGGGAAGCGGCGCTGCACGGACTCTGTCAGGGAAATCGCACCGTGCGGCTTGCCACGTGTGACAATTTCGACACAAATCCCCCCGGAACCATCCCCATGATCTCCATCCAACGCCTGTTTGGCAAAGAGGACCGCTTTTTCAGCCTGCTCATCGCCAGCGCCGAAGAAGCGCGCCACAGCATCGTCGGCCTCACCCACATCCTGCGCCACGAAAAGGCGCCGTCGCTCGACGATTTCGCCGAAATGCGCAAGAAGGACAAGGCGATCACCCAGGAAATCAGCGACCTGCTGGTGAAAACCTTCGTCACCGCGCTGGAGCGGGAGGACATCGAGGCCCTCTCCTCCGCGCTCTACAAGATCCCCAAGACCGTCGAGAAATTCGTCGAGCGCTACCTGATCTCCCAGGACAGGGTGGCGAATACCGACTTCCACCGTCACGCCGTGATGCTCGACGAGGCGACCTCCCTGGTCGTGCAGATGATCCAGGCGCTGCGCAAGGGGATGGACATCGTGAAGGTGAAAAACCTCAATGACCGCATGCAACAGATCGAGGGTGACGCCGACAAGCTGATGCTGGAGTGCCTGAAGGACCTCTACAGCGGCAAATACGATACCCTCTCGGTCGTGATCGTCTCCAATCTCTACGACCTGCTGGAAAAGGTCTTCGACCGCTGCCGCGATGTCGGCAACGTGGCGAAGCAGATCGCCTACAAGAACTCCTGACCGCGCCCCGGCATGACGCTCATCCTCGTCGTCATTCTCGTGGCGCTGACCTTCGAGTTCATCAATGGCTTCCACGACACTGCGAACTCCATCGCCACCGTCGTTTCGACGAAGGTGCTCACGCCGCGCCAAGCGATCATGCTCGCCGCCGGCACGAACCTGATCGGCGCCCTGGCCGGCCATGCGGTGGCGAAAACGGTGTCGTCGGGCCTGGTGGAAGCCCAATTCGTGACCTCCGCGACGATCATCTGCGCGCTTTTCGGCGGCATCGTCTGGAATCTGATCACTTGGTGGCTGGCTCTCCCCTCCAGCTCCACCCACGCGCTGGTCGGCGGCCTCTGCGGCGCCACGCTGGCCAATGCCCAGAACAACTGGGATGCGATCATCTGGTCTCAGGAGCGCGCGCGCGACGGCAAGGTCGTGATGGAAGGCGTCTACCACAAGGTCGTCCTGCCCATGCTGGGCTCGCCGATCGTCGGGCTGCTGGGCGGCTTCATCGTCATGGCGTTGCTCTACGCCCTGCTGTGCCGGGCGCGGCCGATGCTGGTAAACCGCTTCTTCGGCCGGGCGCAGATTTTCAGCGCGGGCTACATGGGCTTCGCCCATGGTCTCGCGGATGCGCAGAAGACCATGGGCATCATCACCCTCGCGCTGGTCACGGCGACCACCGCGGGCACCTTCGAAACGCTGCCGAACTGGCTCGGCTTCCTGAAAATGGAGAAAACCCCGGCGGCGGAGCGCCTGCTCCTGACGGTCATCGAAGGCGGGCACACGCTGGAAACGGCGGCGGCGCTGGAGGAAGAGGGCTTCAAAATGGAGTCCGGCGAATTCCGCGAAGCCTTCCTCGCCCTGGCGGCCGAAGTCCACGACGACCTGGGCGATCCCGAAGGCGCGGAGCGCACCCGGGCGGACGTGATGGCGGACTACAACCTGAATCTCGAACGCGAAAACAGGCGCTTGTTGCCGAAGCTCCCCATTTTCGGTCCGATGATCGCCGCGAAGCCCACCGACTGGATCGCCGCCCTCGAAAAAGAGGGCGAACGGGTGGCAGGCGAAGGCCGCGAGGCGCTGCCCGCCATGGCCGCCAAGGTTCGCGAACTCGCCCCCGACGTGCCGCCGTGGATCAAGGTCATCTGCGCGCTGGTGATGGCGGCCGGCACCGCCGCCGGCGGCTGGCGCATCATCAAGACCATGGGGCACAAGATGGTGAAGCTGCAGCCGGTCCACGGCTTCGCCGCCGAAACCACCGCCGCGACCCTGCTTGCGGTCACGGGCAAGCTGGGCATGACCGTCTCCACCACCCACGCGATCACCACCGCGATCATGGGCGTCGGAGCGACGAAGCGCTTCAGCGCCATCGACATGAAGATCGTGAAGAAGATCCTCGGCGCCTGGGTGCTGACCCTCCCCGCCGCCGGCATCGTGGCCTACGTCACGATGTGGATCTGGCTGAAGATCGCGGGGTGATTGTCATGGGCTGCATTCCGGGCCTTTGACTTTTCCTTTGGCATGGGAACCCTTCCGCCGTGCCCCGCCCCTTCCTCTCCATCAATCTCGCCCTGTCCGCCGACGGGAAAATCTCATCGGCAACCCGGCGCCCCTCGGGCTGGACCTCGGCGGAGGACCACGAACGCCTGCGCGAACTGAGAAAAGGCGCCGGCGCGCTTCTCGTCGGGCGCGGAACGCTGGAGTCCGACCGCATGACGATGACCGCGCCGGAACATCCATGGCGCTGCGTCGTTTCACGCACGGGGCGCTTCGACCCCGCGCACCCGCTCTTCCACACACCGGGCGGGCCGGTGCATTTGCTGGCGACGGAGGGCCATCCGGCTCCGATCCCCGGAACAACGGCGCACCGCGGCAGCCTGGCGGATTTTCTGGAAGAACTGGCCGCGGCCGGCATCCGGCGCACCCACTGCGAAGGCGGCGGCAAACTGATCCGGGCGCTGGCGGAGCTGGATGCGATCGACGAAATCCACCTCACCTGGGCCGGTCACACGCTTTTCGGCGGACGGGAAGCGCCGACCGCCACGGGAGTTCCGGCGGACTTCCTGCCGGCATCCCGCGGCTATGAACTGGTGGAGTTCGACCCCCGGCCCGCGACGGGAGAGTGCTTCCTGAGCTATCGGCGGCAGGCAGCTCAGTGAGCTTCCTCGCCTTCTTTTTCGCCGTGATGGTCGCCGCCGTGGCTGCCGTGATCGCCATGGGGCTCATGAAGGGCCTTGGTGTCCTCCCACTCGTGGCGCTCGCAGGAGACCATCGCGAGGAAAAGGCCGGCGGTGCAGAGGAAGATCGCTTTCATTTCGGGCGCGGGTGTAGCGCATCGGCCCGCGATGGCAAGCATTCCTCTGCCCGAAACGGCCGGGAGAGCCGAGCCCCAGCTCGGCCGGGCACGGACAACCCCCATGCCCTTTTACCCGATGCGCCATTATTTCAACACCCCCAAAAGAGCCCTCACACCAGCCCCACCGCGCGGCGCACGCGGTCGAGCACCACGGTTGCCACCGCGCGGGCCTTTTCCGCCCCCTTCACCAGCACCTCATCGAGATAGCCGGGATCGGCGGCGAGTTCCTCGCGGCGGGCCTTCATCGGCTCGAAGTAGGCGAGATACGCCTCCAGCAACCGTTTCTTGAAGTCGCCGTAGCCGATGCCCTCGCGGTCATGGTCCGCGACCATCGCGGCGTAGTCCGTTTCGCTTGCGACCAGCTTGTAGAGCGCGAGGATCGTCGAATTCTCCTTCGGCTTCGGCGCTTCGAGCGGCGTTGCGTCGGTGACGAGCTTCTTCATGATGAGCTTCTTCACCTCCGCCGGGTCGCCGAAAAGCGGCAGCGTGTTGTGATAGCTCTTGCTCATCTTCTGTCCGTCCAGCCCCGGCACGATGGCCGTGGCCTCGGAAATCAGCGGCTCCGGCACGATCAGCGTTCCCTCGCCATAGGCATCGTTGATCTTCCCTGCAAGGTCACGGGTGATCTCGAGGTGCTGCTTCTGGTCCTTGCCGACCGGCACCAGTTCCGAATCGTAGAGAAGAATATCGGCCGCCATCAGCACCGGGTAGGCGAAGAGGCCATGGCTGGGAGAAAAACCGTGCGCGATCTTGTCCTTGTACGAGTGAGCCTTTTCCAACTGGCTCACCGGGCAAACGGTCGAGAGGATCCACGCCAGCTCGTTGACCTCCGGCACCGCGCTCTGGAGGAAAAAGACCGCGCGCTCAGGGTCGAGCCCACAGGCCAGGGTATCGAGAACGATTTCCCGGGTCCACTCGCGCAACTGCTCCGGATTCCGCACGGTGGTCATCGCGTGGTAGTTTGCAACGAAACAGAACGCCTCCCCCTTGTCCTGCAACTCAATCGCCGGCTTCATCGCGCCGAAATAGTTGCCGATGTGGAGTTTGCCGCTCGCTTGCAGGCCGGTCAGAATGCGCATGGCGCGGAAGATGCGGAGCGGCCCGCGTAGGGTCAAGCGGGCAGGCGGACCGCATGAACCCCATCGCCCTCAGCTTCCCGCTTGTGAGGGGATTGCGAACCGCTCAGCGTATCGCCGCGGTCCGCCCGCCACCGATGACTCCCGCGAGCACGCCATCCATCCCCGCGGCCACGCCTCGCCGCTACACCCTCTTCATCTCCTACCGCCACGCCGACAACGTGGAAATGGGCCGCAAGTGGGCGACCTGGCTGCACGAATCGGTGGAAAACTACGAAATCCCCGAAGACCTCGTGGGCCGGACCGACCTCCGCGGCAATCCCGTGCCGCCCTCCCTCTATCCCGTCTTCCGCGACGAAGAAGAACTGCCCGCCGACGCCGACCTCTCCACCAATCTTCGCCGCGCCCTCGAAAACAGTGGCCTGCTCGTCGTCATCTGCTCGCCCCGCGCGGCGAAATCCCGCTTCGTCGCCGACGAAATCCGCCACTTCAAGGAAATCGGCAAAAGCGACCGCATCCTCGCCCTCATGATCGACGGCGAGCCCGACGCCTCCGAAGACCCGGCGAAGCGCGAAACCTTCGGCCCCGACGCCGAATGCTTCCCCGAACCGCTGCGCTACGGCGTCCCCGGCGAAGACGGCTGCATCGACTGGACGAAGCGCACCGAACCCATCGCCGCCGACTGCCGCCCCGGAGGTCGCCCCGAACAGGGCTGGACCACCGCCGCCGCCTACCAGGCATGGCTCGAAATCCAGCCCGGCATCGGCCGCGCCGAACGCAATGCCGCCGTGCGCGCCTATGCCGAACGCCTCGAACTCGCCAAACTCAAAGTCATCGCCGGCGCGCTCGGCCTGCCGCTCGGCGAACTGACCCAGCGCGACAAAGCCCGCCAACTGCGCAAAGCCCGGCAGCGTTCCCGCCTGTTGATCGGCCTCAGCACCGTCTTCGCCCTCCTCGCCGCCGCCGCCGCGCTGCTCGGCTGGATCGCCAACGAACGCCGCCAAGAAGCCGACATTCAACGCAAGCAGGCCGATACCGAGCGCCGGGCCGCGGACGTCGCACGCGCCGAAGCCGAACGGGAAAAGCAGCAGGCCGTCGCCACCCTCGCCGCCTCGGATTTCCAGGAAGGCATCCACCGCCTCCAGCAACCCGGCACCGCCCGCGACGGACTCGCTTACCTCGCCCGTGCGGCCCGCGCCGGCCACCCCGCCGCCGCCACACGGATCTGGACGCTCTTCCAGGAACGCTCCTTCTGGCTCCCCGCCGCCGCTGCCGGAGACCCGCCCGCCCCCGCCCCGCGCCGCATGCGCGAAATCAAGCCCCCCCGGCGTTTCGGCAACTATGCGGAGCCGACCTGGTACGCGGAAAGCGCCGACGGCAAGCGCTGCATCACCGTCGTCAGCAACGCCCTCGCCGGCGAGGGCACAATCGCCTTCCGCTTCTGGACCACCGCCGGCGAACCCATCGGCCCCTGGCGCTCGCTCGACTACGAAGGCGACTCCTACCTCTCCGGAATCGACGCCGCGGCGCTCTCCGACGACGGACGTTTCGCCGCCATCGTCGCCTCTCCCTGGCGTCAACCGCAGATCGTCGAAGTCTGGGATGTCGATCTCGGCCGCCCGATCGACAAACCCTTTCCCGCCGGCGGCGGACACCCCAACGATCAGGGCGGCGCATTCGGCGACCTCTGGTTCCAGCCCGCCGAACCGGACGCCCCCGGCCCCCTGCTCGTCACACTCTCCAACCGCGGCAGCGCCACCGTTCACCGCCTCGACACCGAAAGTTCCACCATCTGGCGTATCGCTTCCAACGAACACGATCAGCCCGTGATCCTCGCCGAACTCCGGCCCGGCCTCGACCTCTTCGCCAGCGCCGCCGTCGATGGCTCCGTCCATATCTGCCGGCTCAGCACCGGCGAAGCCGTCGGCTGGCCGCTCCGCGACATCGGCGCCGTCGAAGCGCTGCGGATCGACGCCGCCGACCGCATCACCCTCCTCGCAGGAGGCAAAGCGTCCTCATGGTCCCTGATCCGCCCCGAGCGGCTTCCCGGCCCCTCCCAGCAAAGACTGCAAGGCAATCGACAAAAAGGTCTCCAAAAAACCTGGCCTGCCGGTGACGAAGAAGAACCGGCCGCAGATGCTCCCCTGCCCGTTGACGAACTCGGCGACCTGCGGCTCCAGATTCTCGACCGCTCCCTCCTCCAGGTCGTCGATGCCTCGCAATCCGGCGCCCCGCCGTTCTGGAGCCGCCGCTTCCCCTCGTCCGTCGCTCACGCCCGCTTCGTCTCCGACGAACTGGTCCTGGCTCAGACCGAATTCTTCTCCACCGAACTCTGGAACCTTCGAAGCGACGCATTGGAAGCCCCCGCCATCCGGGAATCCTCGCTCTTCGCTCCCGGCAACGCCTCCGATACCGTGCTGCTCAGCTCCCTTTCGCCCGACCGCTCTCGGCTCCTCACCCGCAGCTTCCGCTGGATTCCGCCGAATGTCGGCATCCACGCCTTCACCGTCTGGGACACCGCCACCGGCAAACCCCTGAGCGACCGGCGGCTCTGCGTCGAAGACATCGCCCTGGACGAAGGCGATACCCCGCCGGAAACCCACGCCGAATTCAGCGCGGACGGCGTCTGGCTGTTCTTCGGCCGCTGCGGCAACAATGAACCGGACACCGTCACCTCCCATCTTCAGCTCATCCCTCCGTCCGCGGTCGTCCCGCTCATCCCTGATCTCGCCGAAGCCCTCGGCGGTCTCCGTCTCGGTTCCGACAACAACCTCCAGCCCGTTTCCGGCAATCTCTCCGCAACACTCGACACCATCCGCCGGACCCTCGCGGATTGACTGCAAGAGCATGTAGTGCCCGAAGCCCGGGCTACCTCCCCCCTGCCGCCACTTTCCTCCCCGGCACCCACACACGCACCCCGGCCGAACGCCGCTCGGGCTGGCGGAAAAACCCCTCCACCCCCACACGCCCCTCCAAATCCGCCAACGCCGGGCCGAGCTTCGGCCAGCGCCAGCGGAAACCGTTCTCCCGCAACCGCCGCGGATCGGCCCAGCGGCTCTTCAGCATCAGTTCCGCCTCCGTCCGCATCGCCAGTGCCCCCAATCTCATCATCCACTCCGCCGCCGGCAACCCCAGCGGCATCCCCTGCTGCTCGCGGAAAGCCCGCATCAACTCCGCATTCGTCGGGAAATCCGGCGCCGTCGCATTCACCACCCCGTCCAGCAATGGATCGGCCGCGACATGCTCCACCACGCCGATCAGATCCTCCAGATGAATCCAGCTCACCCGCTGCGTCCCCCGTCCCATCCTCCCGCCCAAACCGTTCCGCACCAGCCCCCGCAGCACTTGGAATACTGTCCCCGGTTCGTTCGCCAGCACCATCCCGATCCGCAGGGCTGCCTTGCGCGTCAGCCCCGGCACCCTCGCCGCGAAAAACGCCTCCTCCCAGGCCCGCGCCACCTCCACCGAAAAGTCCTCCCCCGGCTCCCCCATCCATTCGTCCTGCGCCCCGTCCTCCGCATGCCGGTACCAGGTCGCCGTGCTCGCATTCACCCACAACCCCGGCGGTGCCTTGCATGCCGCGATCGCCTCCCCGATCGCACGGGTCGACTCGACCCTCGAAAGCAGGATCTCCTCGCGGTTCCGCGCATCATAGCGGCAGTTCACACTCCGCCCCGCGAAATTGATCACCCGTTCCGCCCCCTCCAGCGCCAGCGTCCACGGCCCGGAGTTCCTTCCATCCCATTCGAGAAACATCCCATCGCCGCTCCACCCCTGCCGATGCCGCGCCACGCACACCACCTCACGCCCCTGGCGGGCATAGTGCCGGGCAAAATAACGGCCGAGAAACCCGTTCGCCCCGAAAATCACCACCTGCGGATTCATTTCAGATCACCTATCCTTTCCGGTTTCCAAAATTTCTCTTCTTTCAGTCTTCTCCGAAAATCAGCCCAGCAACTTCGCCGCCAACTGCACCGCGAAGCCGTGCTTCATCCCCCCCACCCGGTCCGCCACCTTGGAGGCGAAACCGACGAATTCCTCGAACTGCCGCATCTGCTCATGGAAAGCCTTCCCCTCCGGCGTTTCGAGATCCCGCGTGCTCTCCGCACAATGCCCCAGCACCCCCAGCGCCGGCTCGATCTCGCGCTTCTTCCGCTCCCTCGTCACCGTGATGAAAATCTGCCAGACGTCCTTCTCCGCCTCGAAATACTCCCGCCGTTCCCCCTTCCGCACCACCACCCGCAACAATCCCCAGGCGACCAGTTCCTTGAGATTCGTATGCGCGTTTCCCCGGCTGATCGCCAGCTCCTCCATCACCTCGTCCGTGCTCATCGGCTCCGGCGCCGTGACTAGCAGGGCGTGAATCTGCGCCATCGTCCGGTTGATCCCCCACTGCGATCCCATCGCCCCCCACTGCGCCACAAACTCATCCCGCGCCCGTTTCAATCGCTCTTTCTCGTTGCTCATATTTTCATTATTTCCTGAAAATTCAATCGTTCAAGGAAAATCGTCCATTCGTCATCCGGAGGCTTCCCCTCTGTGTCGAATCGGACACACTGGAAAAAGTGCGGCCGGGATTTCGGCCCGTATTCTGCTTTCAGCCGTTTTTCAGAACGAAACCGAAATTTCCATCCGGCCCCAGGAAACCCAGATCTTCTCTTGTCCGCCATGCACACCATCAAAAGAGCCACCGCGTCGTTGTTTTCCGTCGCCGCCCTCGCCTGTCTCGCCCCGCAGGCTTTCTCTGCAGAAAAACTGGTGGGTTGGGATTTCAGCGGACTGACCGCCTATGGCGCCTCCCCTCTCGATCCCACCAGCCTCAGTCCTTCGGTAACCGTGACCGGCCTTACCCGCGGCACGGGAGTCGGCACCACCGGCAGCGCCGCGGCGAATGCCTGGGGCGGCAATGGATGGCATGAAACCACCGGCCTTGCCGAAGCCGTGGCGGCGGGAAAATTCGCCACCTTTTCCATCACCGTATCCGGCGGCCAGCCGATCGCTTTCGAGAGCATCGAATCCTACAATATCCGCCGCAGCGGTTCCGGCCCCGCCACCGGCCGCTGGCAGTTCTCCATCGACGGCGGCGACTTCACCAACATCGGCGAAGAGGATATCGCATGGGGAGACGTCACCGCTTCGGCCGGCAATTCCCAGCTTCCCATCGACCTCACCGGCATTCCCCAGCTCCAGGAAGTAGCCGATGGCAGCACAGTCACTTTCCGCATCGTCACCTGGGGAGCCACGGGCTCCGGGGGCACCTGGTACCTCAATCAATTCCAAACCGGCGACGATCTCATCGTCATCGGCACGCCGCTCGGCGACGATGTGACGCCTCCCGCCGTTTCCTCCCGCTCCCCCGCCCATGAGGCCTCCGATCTCCCGGCCGCATCCATCGAATTCCTCACCTTCACCTTCAACGAAGAGGTCGTCCCCACCACCGGCGTCATCGAGCTCCGCAAGCTCTCCGACAGTGCCCTCGTCCAATCCTTCGACCTTTCGATCTCCGGAGAGGTTCTCCTGATCGAAAACGAAGTTTACCTTCTGCTCTCCGCCCCGCTCGACCTCGACACCACCTATTATGTCACGATTCCGGCAGGCTCCTTCCAGGACCTCGCGGGCAATCCCTTCGCCGGCTTCCTCGGCAACGAGGCTTGGCGCTTCTCCACTGCGGCCGCCCCCGAAACTCCCACAGTGGTCGTGAACAAATATTTCAACTCCGGGGCTGCCAGCGGTGCGGGAGACATCATCGAGCTGCTCGTCATCGGCAACGAGACCCCGGCTGCCACCGTGGACTTGCGGGGAATGATCGTGAAGGACTTCTCCAGCAACATGGGCGGCGACAGCGGCGGGAAGTTCCAGTTCTCCGAAGACTCTCTCTGGGAAGCGGTTCCCGTCGGCACCCTGATCGTATTGACCAATGACAACAGCGCGGACGATACCGGCAGCGCCGACTTCCTCGTGAAAGTCGGGCTGGCCAATGAAACTTACTTCACGGGCCTCGGCGGCACCTTCGACATCGCCACAACGGACATGGTGATGATCAAGGCGGCTGGCAGCGACGCAGCCGGAACCACCGGCGGCATTCATGTCCTCGCGGGAGGTTCCCCCGGGAGTTTCTTCTCCTCCTTCCCCGGCGCCAAACTCCTCGCCTCCGCCACCAGCGGCAGCGGCACGGGAATCGTGGCGAACAACTCCACCAGCACGATCTCCGACTTCATCGGCGAGGACGCCACCGGAGCTGTCGCCCTGACCGTCGTCCAATTCGGCGTCGCCAACTCCAGCACCAACGCCGCCTACATCGCCACGCTCCGCGGCACCGATCCTTCCAGCGGCGACGGCGTCGCCACCCTCGCCAACGCCACGGCGGCCAGCCCTTTTGAAAATACCGGCATCTTTGGCCGCGGGCTCGCCGGCCAGTCCGTCGCCGTGACGATCAATGCCTTCATCCCCGACGTCACCCTCACCGACGTGACCATCGAAGTTCCCGTCGAACTCGGCGCCCCATCTTCCGCAACCCTTTCCGGGCCGGGCGCCGCGGGCGCGCTCTCCTCGGTCGCCGGACAGACGGTCACCGTATCGTCGGCCTCCGCCACCGCCTCCGATGCGCTGGTCGTCACCCTCCATGGTCTTTCGACTCCCTCCCCTTCCCTCCTGACCGACACCGGCAACTATCCCTTCGTTATCTCCACCAAGGGCTCCAGCGGCACCCTGGCACCCATCGCCATCGCACCGGCCGCCCGCGTGATCGTCCCGATCGAAGTCCTGCGCGACGTGAATGAAAACGGCGTTGCCTTGGATGTCGGTGCCGTGGTCGCCGTCGAGGGGGTCGCTACCACGGGCAATCTCAACACCTCGAACACCCAAGTTTATCTCCAGGACGAAACCGCCGGCATCAACCTCTTCAGCACCGCGCTGCCGCTGGAACCCTCCCCTCTGCAGCGCGGCCGCCGCTACGCCATCCTCGGTTCCATCCTCCAATTCAACGGCCTCACGGAAATCGTGCCGCTTGCGGAAGACCAGATCGTCGATCTCGGTCCCGCTACGGAACCCGCCCCGCAGGTCGTCACCATCCCGGCCCTTCTCGCCGCCGCCGAAGACCTCGAAGGCAGCCTCGTCACCGTCGCGAACCTGACAAAGGTTTCGGGCACTTGGAACAACAGCCAGAACGTGACGCTCCAGGACACCTCCGGCAACCAGATCGTCATCCGCATCCAGCCGACCTCCACCGCCCTTCCCGAGCCAGCGTATCCGGTGACCGTCACCGGTGTGCTCTCCCAGTTCGATACCAGCAACCCCTTCACCAGCGGTTACCAGATCTTCCCCCGCGACCCGGACGACCTCGCGGAAGGCACCCTGAGCGGTTACGACGCCTGGGCGGCCGCCAACGCCGGTGGCCAGGGCGCCGACCAGGACTTCGACAACGACGGCGTGCCGAACGGCGTCGAATACTTCTTCGGCGAAACCGGCTCGTCCTTCACCGCCAATCCCCAGCCTGACGAAAACGGCACCATCACCTGGCCGCGCGCCCCATCCGCCGCCGTCGCTTCCTTCCACGTCGAAACCTCGGACAACCTCGTCGATTGGGACGACGTGGAAGAACCCAATCCCAACCTCGTCATCACCGCAACTTCCGTCGCCTATACCCTGCCCCCGGGCGCCGGAAAACTCTTCGTCCGCCTCGTGGTGACACCGTGACGCGGCGCATGCCTCCGGCTTGCGAAAGGTGCGGCGCTCCTCCGGAGCGCCCAGCTTTCACTCCACCTCCCCGCCCCTGACGGAAAACCTCCTCATCCTCCCCAGCCCCCCCGCCTCATCCAGCCAGCCGAGATGCGTGGTCGTGATCCACTTCTGCGCCGCCACCGGCAAAGCCCGTAGCACCGCATTCCTCCGCCCCGGATCGAGCTCGCCGAAAATATCGTCGATCAGATACACCGGCAGATTTCCCCGCGCCCCCGCTAGCGCCTGCCCTTGCGCCAGCTTCAGCGCCAACGCCAGCGTCCGCTGCTGCCCCTCGCTGGCGAACTCTCCGGCCGCCAGTCCGTTGATCTCCAGCACCAGATCGTCGCGGTGCGGCCCCACCAGGCTTTGCCTCTGCCTGCGCTCCTTCTCCCGCGCCTGCTCCAGCGAAACGCGCAGATCCATCCCCCCGGCCGGGCGATACCAGAGCCCGAGCCTTTCATCCCGCCCGCTCACCTCCCTCTGCGCCTCCGCCGCCAGCGGCGAAAGCCGGACGACCATCCTCTCCCGCGCCGCGACAAGCACCGCCGCCGCCTCGACCATCACCTCCTCGTACGAACGAATCTCCCCCTCCCTCGGCCGCGTGTCCTTGAGCAGCAGATTCTTCGCCTTGAGCGCCCGCCTGTAGCGCGAAAAAGCCACCCGGTACCCCGGCTCGATCTGCGCCCCGATGAAATCCAGATACCTCCGCCGCACCTCCGCCGGACCGCGCACCAGTTCCAGATCCTCGTTTCCCATCCAGACCACCAACCCTCCATCCGCCAGATAAGCCCCCGCCCCCTCCCGCCGCTCCCCATCCACCGCCAACTCCATCCCCCCTTCCCAGCGCACTCGCCGGCTCATCTCCCAAGCCTCTCCCGCCACCCCGAATCCCCCCGCCCCGCCGATCCGCGCCATCGCGGGCATCCGGTGCGTTCGCGGCGAATGCAGCCGCACCAGCATGCAAACCGCCTCCAGAATCGAAGTTTTCCCCTGCGCGTTCTCCCCCGTGAAAAGCGCTCCTTCCTCCGGCGCCTCCAACGCCAAATGGGAAAAACAGCGGAAATCGACGGCGCGCAGGCTGCGGATCACGGGCTCAAGACACCAGAAACAGGAAGCAGGAGTCCAGAAACCAGAGTCCGGAAACCGGAAAAAGGCACGAAATGTGAAACCTTCCGGTCCCTTGCCTCTGGTCTCTGGTTTCTGGACTCTCTACCCTTGAAATGCCGGATTCCCCGTGCATCCTCGCCGCCCGCTCATGGCAGCGCTTCGTTTCCAAGCACTTCCCGGATTCCGCGACTTTCTCCCGAAGGACGCCGCGGCACGCAATTACCTGTTCGAAACCTGGCGCTCCGTCGCGCGCCGCTACGGCTTCGTCGAATACGAAACGCCGCTGCTCGAAGACACCGCCCTCTACCTGAAAAAATCCGGCGGCGAGCTCTCCTCGCAGCTTTTCCGCTTCGAGGACCAGGGCGGTCGTGACGTCACCCTGCGCCCGGAAGTCACCCCATCGCTTGCCCGTCTCGCCGCCCAGCACCAGCGCGATTTCCCCAAGCCGCTGAAGTGGTTCGAGATCGGCCAATGCTTCCGCTACGAAAAGCCGCAAAAAGGCCGCGGTCGCGAATTCTTCCAATTCAACGTCGACATCGTCGGCGAAGCCGGCCCCGCCGCCGATGCGGAACTGATCGCCCTCGCCATCGACACCATGCTCGCCTTCGGTTTTCAGCCCGGCGACTTCCTCGTCCGCGTCTCCGACCGCCAGGCATGGCTCGACTTCGCGACCCGGCGCGGCCTGCCGGACGACAAAATCCCCGACTTCCTCCAGATCGTCGACAAACTGGAACGCGACAAACCCGAAATCTCCACCGAAAAGCTTGGCTCCCTCGGCCTATCTCTCGACGAAGTCCGCGCCTTCATCGCCAACCCCGCGAACGCCTCAACCGCCTACGACGCCATCCGCGCCGATCTCGAAGCCCGCGGCATGGGCGATTACCTCTCCCTCGACCTCTCCATCGTCCGCGGCCTCGCCTACTACACCGGCATCGTCTTCGAAGTCTTCGACGCCAGGAAATCCATGCGCGCCGTCGCCGGCGGCGGCCGCTACGACACGCTCGTCTCCACCCTCTCCGATGGTGCCTGCGATCTGCCCACCACCGGCTTCGCCATGGGCGATTACGTCATCCGCAACCTCATCGACGAAACTCCGCATGCCGCCTTCCAGATGGAATCCTGGCTCCATCGCAACGCCGCTGCCTGCGATATCTACCTCGTCCTCGCCGACGAGTCGAAACGTCCTGAAGCCCTGCAAATCCTCGCCGACCTCCGCAACGCCGGCATCTCCTGCGACTTCCCCCTCGGTCCCGCCAAAATCAACAAACAATTTCAGAACGCCGAGCGCAGCGGCGCCCGCTTCGCCCTCATCGTCGGCAGCGAACTCCCCGAGCTCAAACTCAAGGCCCTCTCCTCCCGTGCCGAAGAACGCTGCCACGTCCTCAACCTCGCCGACTGGCTCACCGACCGCCTCCAACAACCCGACGGCCCATTGCTTGCCTGACATCGCTTTTGTCTTTCCACCGATCACTGATCACCGATCACCCGGCACTTTCCCCACTATGCGCACCCACCACTGCAACGAACTCCGCTCCGCCCACATCGGTGAAACCGCCACCCTCATCGGCTGGGTCAATACCGTGCGCGACCATCACGGCGTCATCTTCGTCGACCTGCGCGACCGCGAAGGAGTCACCCAGGTAGTCTTCCGCCCTGAGGAAAACGCCGCAGCCGCCGCAGCCAGCCACAAACTCCGCGACGAAGATGTGGTCCAAATCACCGGCAAAGTCGCCAAACGCCTTGAAGGCACCGCCAACGACAAGATCGCCACCGGCGGAATCGAAATCGTCGCCACCGAGCTCGTCATCGTCAACAAAGCCGACGTCCTCCCCTTCCAACTCGACAAGGAACTCTCCAACGAGGACCTGCGGATGAAGTACCGCTACCTCGACATCCGCCGCCCGCGCATGTCGCGCAACCTCCGCCTGCGCCACCGCGTCACCAAGGCCACCCGCGACTACCTCGACGAAGCCGGCTTCTGCGAAATCGAAACCCCCGTCCTTTCCAAATCCACCCCCGAAGGCGCGCGCGACTTCCTCGTTCCCTCGCGCCTCCAGCCCGGCGCCTTCTACGCGCTGCCCCAGGCCCCCCAGCAATACAAGCAGCTCCTCATGGTCGGAGGCATCGAGAAGTATTTCCAGATCGCCAAGTGCTTCCGCGACGAAGACCTGCGCGCCGACCGCCAGCCGGAATTCACCCAGATCGACATCGAAGCCTCCTTCGTCGGTCAGGAAGACATCATCTCCCTCGTCGAGGGCCTGCTCGGCCGTATCTTCAAGGAAGCCCGCAACGCCGACATCCCGCAAACATTCGACCGCATCACCTGGCGCGAAGCGATGGACCGTTACGGCTCCGACAAGCCCGACCGCCGCTTCGGCCTGGAACTCACGGACCTCGCCGACACCTTCGCCAACTCCAGCTTCAAAGTCTTCTCCGGCGCGCTGCAATCCGGCGGCACCGTCAAGGCGATCAATGCCAAAGGCTTCGCCAACATCACCACCGGCCAGGTCGAAGCCCTCACCCAGATCGCCGTCCAGGCCGGCGCCAAAGGTCTCGCCTACATCCAGGTCCGCGGCGAAACGCCCGATACCTGGCGCTCCCCCATCACCAAATTCCTCACCCCCGAAGAACTCGAAGCCCTCAAAGCCAAACTCAACATCGAAACCGGCGACCTCATCCTCTTCGGCGCCGGTCCCTGGGAACAGGTCTGCGAAATCCTCGGCCGCGTCCGCCTCGCCTGCGCCGAATACCAGAAACTCCTCGAAGGAAACGAAGAACTGAATTTCCTCTGGGTCACCGAATTTCCCCTCCTCGCCTTCGACGACGAAGCCGGCCGCTACGTCGCCGTCCACCATCCCTTCACCCGCCCCCTCGCGGAAGACGAAGCGAAGCTCCTCAATGGCGAACTCTCCACTGGTCTCCGCGCCCAGGCCTACGACGTCGTGCTCAACGGCCACGAACTCGGCGGCGGCTCGATCCGGATTCACGAAGGCCCGCTGCAATCCGCCATGTTCAGAGCCCTCGGCATCTCCGAGGAACAGGCCGCGGAGGAATTCGGCCACATCCTCGACGCCTTCCGCTTCGGCGCCCCGCCCCACGGCGGCATCGCCCTCGGCCTCGATCGCCTCGTCATGCTCATCTGCAACGAGCACAGCATCCGCGAAGTCATCGCCTTCCCGAAAAACAACAAGGGCAGCGACCTCATGAGCCTTTCCCCCGCCGAAGTCGATCCCAAGCAACTCCGCGACCTGCGCATCCAGACAGCGAAGAAGCCGCAGTGACCCGGGAACGCGGAGCCCCAGCTCCGCCGAAGCCCAGGAACGGCCCGGCAACGGACTATTCGTGTGGCCGCGGGCTCCACGCTCCCCTCCACACGCGATGTCCCTTCCTTCCGAATACGCCTCCACGGTCTTCCGCCTCGAAGATCCTCCTTCCCTCCTGCCCA
Source organism: Haloferula sp. (assembly GCA_037190465.1). Classification (GTDB taxonomy): domain Bacteria; phylum Verrucomicrobiota; class Verrucomicrobiia; order Verrucomicrobiales; family Akkermansiaceae; genus Haloferula. Next base: position 185,746 of record JBBCJF010000020.1, read on the forward strand.
CGACCTTCGCTATCATCACCGCTTGGAACCCGATGAACGAACGGCTTCCGCAAGAAGCGAACGAAACCGCCGGCCGCGCTCTCCTGGCCGATCTCGAACATTCCACCGCTACCCTCTTTCAGGCCACCGGCGCTTCCCGGGATGGCTCCCACAAGGAACCGGGCTGGGCCGCCGACATCCCCAAAACCCGTGCGATCGCCCTCGGCCGGAAATACCGCCAGCTCGCCATCTGGTGGATCGAGGGCGACGATCTCATTCTGATCGATTGCGCGACCTGCGACGAACAGCGTCTCGGCTCCTTCCGGCAGCGGCTAGGATAGCTCCATCGCCTCTCTCATGTCACCTCCCGAATTCCGGATTGACACAATCTCACCGGCAAATAATTGTGCATTAAATTGCACATAATCCAAAACCCATGACACCTCGCCTCGCTCTCCGGGTCGGCGGCCTTCTGCTGATCCCGCCCCTTTGCGCCGCCCCGCCGACCGGCGGCATCACTCGGCATGTTTGGACCGGCGTCGGCGGCACGAGTGTCGCGAGCCTCACAAATCTCGCGACCTTCCCGTCCAGCCCGAACCAGACCGGCGTCCTGACCATCTTCGACGCCCCCCGCGACATCGGGGACAACTACGGCACGCGCGTCTTCGGCTGGGTCCATGCCCCGGTCACCGGCGACTATCGCTTTCACATCCACTCCGACGACAACAGCGAACTCTGGCTGAGCACGAACGAATCCCCCGACAACAGGCGGATGATCGCCGGAGTCCCCGGCTGGGTGCCGGCAGGACAATGGACCGGCCACCTCGAACAGACTTCCGCCGTCATCCGGCTCGAAGCCGGCCGCTACTACTACATCGAGGCGCTGCACAAGGAAGCCGGCGGCGGCGACCACCTCGGCGTGGGCTGGACCTATCCGGGCCAGAGCACCATCGCCTACATCCCGGGCAGCCGGCTCAGCGAATGGCGGAATGTCGCGCCGATCGCCAGGAACGACGAAGATTTCCTCCGCACCGGCTCCTCCGTCATCGCGCGGGTGCTCGACAACGACGTGGACCCGAACGGCCGCGCCGACCTCGATCCCGCCCACCTCGCCATCGTCACGCCGCCGGCCCACGGCACGGCGATCCCCCAACCCAATGGCAGGATCGTCTACACCCACACCGGCGAGGGCCCGGGCGCCGATTCCTTTTCCTACGAGATCCGCGACCTCGCCGGCCTCACCGCGACCGCCACGGTCACCCTCCACATCACCGATGCCCTGCGCCTCCCGCTGGCCTCCTCGCGCATGCCCGCGGACCCGCCGCCGCAACGCATCGCGGCGGTGAACGCTTTCCCCTCCATCTCCTTTTCCGAACCGCTGGCGATCGCCACACCGCCCGGCGAAACCAACCGCCTTTTCATCGCGGAAAAAGGCGGCGACATCGAAGTCATTCCCAACCTGGCCTCCCCTTCTCTACCCGCCCAGCCCTTCCTCAACCTCGACGCCATCGTCAACGCCCGCCCGGCGGAGAATTTCCTGACAGGCGGCGAGCAGGGCCTGCTCGGCCTCGCCTTCCACCCGGACTACACCGCCAACGGCCGCTTTTTCGTCGTCTACTCCGTCAACGTGAGCGGCGTCCGCCACCATCGCGTATCGGAATTCGCCCGCTCGGCCGGCAACCCGAACCTCGCCGATCCGGCCTCGGAAAAAATCCTGATCCAGCAGCTCAACGACTACGACAATCACAACGGCGGCGACATTCACTTCGGCAACGACGGCTATCTCTACGCCAGCTTCGGCGACGAGGGCGACCAGAACGACGCCGGCAACAACTCGCAACGCATCGACAAGGACTTCTGGTCGTCGATCATCCGCATCGACGTCGATTTCGACCCCGTGGACTACGACGGCAGCCCCGGCCTGCGGCCGAACGCGCACCCCGCGGTCGTCATCGATCCCGTCTCCGGAAATCCCCGCTATAAAGTCCCGCCGGACAACCCGTGGGTGGGCGCCGCCTCTTTCAACGGCCTGCCCGTCACCGCCTCGAACGTACGAACCGAATTCTGGGCGGTGGGCCTGCGCAATCCGTGGCGCATGTCCTTCGACCGCCCCACCGGCGACCTCTGGTGCGGCGATGTCGGCGGCGGAAGCCGGGAGGAAGTCAATCGCATCGTCAGGGGCGGCAACTACGAATGGGCCTTCCGCGAAGGCGACACCAACGGTCCCAAGTGGAACCAGCGCCCCGCCGGTTGGTCCGGTGGCAACCCTCCCTTCTACGCCTACAATCACGGCTCCGGCGCGCTTCAGGGCCGTACCGTCGCCGGCGGCGTCGTCTATCGCGGCGCCAATCTTCCGGCCCTCACCGGGCGCTACATCTTCGCCGACTACATCTCGGGCAACATCTGGGCCATGGACACCGCCACCGCCGCGGTCGAGCGCATCGCCGGGGAAGCCGGCATCGTCGCCTTCGGCCACGATCCCTCCAATGGCGATGTCCTGATGGCCGACCTTCACGGCCAGATCCGGCGCCTGGTCTCCGAAGCCGAGGACAGCGATTTCCCCAGAACCCTCGACGACACCGGGCTCTTTGCCGACGTGCCCACGCTCACCCCCGCCACCGGCCTCGTCGCTTACGAAGTCAATCTGCCCTTCTGGTCCGACCACGCGGTCAAGCGCCGCTGGTTCGGCATTCCGGACACCGCCTCGAAACTCGGCTACCGCCGCGAAGGCGCATGGGACACGCCCCCCGGCACGGTGTGGGTGAAGCACTTCGACATGGAAATGCAACGCGGCAATCCGGCCAGCGCCAGGCGGCTGGAAACGCGCGTCTTCGTCCGCAACGCCGGCGGAGCCTACGGCGTCTCCTACCGCTGGAACGAAGCCGGCACTGAAGCCACCCTGGCGCACGAGGCGGGCGAGGAATTCGATCTCACCGTGGATGTCGGCGGCGCGCCCGTCGTCCAGCGCTGGCGCATCCCTTCGCGCTCCGACTGCATGACCTGCCATTCGCCCGAAGCGGGGCTTTCCCTGTCCTTCCGCACGAGACAACTGAACGGCCCCGGCGGAATCGGATCCCAAAATGGAAATTTCGTGCAACTTCTCGCCGACGCCGGCTACCTCGAAGGACTCGACACCCCTCCCGCCGCCCTGCCGAAGCACGTCGCCCCCGGCAATGCCGACTACTCGCTGGAAGCTCGCGCCCGCGCCTGGCTCGATGTCAACTGCGCCTACTGCCACATGGACGGCGGCACCGCACCGGCCGACTTCGACGCCCGCGTGGACCTGCCCCTTTTCACCACGCACATGGTCGGAACCTCCCCCGTCAGCGGCGTCCTGCATCCGGACGACCGCCTCATCCTCCCCGGGCGGGAAGATCGCTCCGTGATCGTCCACCGCGCCGCTGCTCGCAACGGCTACACCCGCATGCCCCCGCTCGCCACCAGCGTAACCGACGAGGGCGGCGTGCAGCTGCTCAAGGATTGGATCGAATCGGAACTTCCAAGCCGTCAAAGCTTTGCCGATTGGGTAACCTCGCGCCTCAGCGGCGAACCACCCGAAAACCGAACGCCGGAAGCCGACCCCGATAGCGACGGCAGGAACAATCTCACGGAATTCCTGGCGCACACCGATCCGCTCCAACCCGACCGGAACCCCGCCGCCGGAGCCGCGGTTGAGGGCGACATCTTCCGCTTCACCTTCCCCCAGCTCCAGGGCAGAGGGATGTGGCTGGAAAGTTCGCCCGACCTGGTGGATTGGAGCGTGTGGCCGCACGGCGACAACGACGGACTGGAGCGTCTTCCCGGCGCTCCCTGGGTTGTCGAAATCCCGGTATCCGGCGGCAAACGCTTCTTCCGCGCCCGCATCGAGGAGCGGTAAACCCACCCAACTCGCCCTGATGTTCTCTCTTTCCGATCTTTCTTTCGTTTAATGCAATTTAATGCAAAATATTCTTGCGAGACCTCCGCGAAAAGGAACAATCCTCCTCAGCCCATCCGAAAGCCCCATCCAACCACGATGAAACCTGAACCCCACATCAAGCTGCTGGCCGCCATGTCCCTCTTCGCTCTTCCCTCCTTCGCGGACGAAACCGCCAAGGATGTCCCGGATGAAAAAACCGCCGAAAAGACCGAAGAGAAACCCGCCCCTCCCCCGCTCGACTTCGGCGACTTCAATTCGCAGACCCTCACCTCCAAAGCGTGGGAAGCGCTGACGGCCGGCAATCACGATGCCGTCGACGGCTACGCCGGCAAGTGCATCGAAATGTACGAAGCCCAGGCCGTCGAAATGCAAAAGGGCCTGACCGCGGCCGCCTCCGCCGACAAAGCCGGCGAATACTGGGCGCTGAACGACGTGGGCACCTGCTATTTCATCCGCGCCCAGTCGAAGGAAGCCCGCGGCGACACCAAGGCCGCCCTCGCCGACTATAAGGCGGTCGTGGACAAACTCTCCTACGCCCAGTGCTGGGACACCAAAGGCTGGTTCTGGCAACCGGCCGACGCCGCCAGAACCAAGGTGAAGAGCCTGGAATTCGACGCCCTGAAATGATCTCCGGCGGGATGCCGCCCCCCAGCCCAAAAACCCGAACCTCCGCCTTCCATGAAACCCCTGATTGTCCCGGCCCTTCTGCCCGCGCTTCTGTGGGCATGCGGCTCCCATCTCTCCAGCGCCGCCGCCATCCAGTATCTTGGCGTGCAAACCGACGTGGAAACATACGCCGACGACTCCGCCGGCTGGCGCGGGTCCTCCACGATCAAAACCCACGATCCCGACGGCGACCACGTCTTCGGCACGGACGGCTACCGGATGTTTCCGTCCGTCGCGGTCAGCCTGCCGTCCTACGCCTCGTCGATCACCGCGGGCTCGGTCGGTGGCTGGAGCGGCGGCGGTTACGCCCTGATCGACGATCCGGCGGGCGGAGCCGACATCCTCAGCGGCGTCTACTTCATCAACGGCGCCGGTGTCGGGGAAACCTATGACATCTTCCACTTTGAATTCTCCGGCTCCGTTCCTCCGGTGGTCGTCGTACATCTGATGGCGGGCTCCTCCGACATTCCGGGCTCGACGACCAATACCTCGATCACCATCGCCCAAACGACCGGCGGATCTTCGTCGGTCAGCACGCCGCTCGACTCCAGCAGTTGGGATTTCAGCGGCCCGGACTGGTATTCGTTCCGGATTTCCGGCGCCGCCGCTGGAGATGTCTTCACCGTCCGCCTCACCAACGACGACCTGGCTCCCCGGACCTTTCACGTCGGCGGCATCGCCTTCGATTCGGTCGCGATCCCGGAACCATCGGCCACCCAGTTGTTCGGGCTGGTGGCCGCCTGCCTGCTTCTCCGCCGCCGCGTTTCCTGATTTGGAGCGCGGCGCTCCGCGCCGCACTCCAAATATCCGTCAATCTCGACTCATGTCCTTGCCCCCGTCCGCTTCCGCCTTGGCGCCGTCCGTCAAAATCGGCGCCTTTCCACCCGCCAATCGCTGGACTGCCGAAGCGGGCCAGGACTATGCGCTCATCGAGGGGCTGGAAAACATGCCGCCGTTCTTTCTGAACATCGTCAGCCCGGACGACCACTGGCTTTTCTGCGCCAGCAACGGCGCCCTGAGCGCAGGCCGCGGCACCGCCGACTGCGCCCTGTTTCCCTACGAGACCGTCGACAAAATCCTCGAAAGCTGGAACGTCACCGGCCCCTGGACGGCCATCGTCGCCGGCGACTTTCTGTGGGAGCCGATGCGCCCGGCCACCCACCCCTCTCCCGGCATCAGGCGACGACTGCGCAAAAGCGTGACCGGCGACGAGATCGTCTTCGAAGAGGACCACGAAATCCTCGGCCTGCGCTTCTCCTACCGCTGGCAATGCTCGGAACGCTTCGGTTTCGTCCGCCGCGCGCGCCTGGAAAATCTCGGTGACCGCCCGCTGCGCCTGCGGCTGGTGGACGGCCTCGACAACCTCCTGCCCGCCGGCGTGGACCGCCGCACCCAGATGCAGCTCAGTTGCCTGGCCGACGCCTACAAGCTCAGCGAACTCGAAGCCGGCGGGCGACTGCTCGTCCACCGCCTCGCCGCCGGTATCATCGACCGCGCCATCCCGCTCGAATGCCTGCTCGCCACCACCGTCTGGACCCACGGACTCGAGGGCGCCCGCACCTATCTCTCCCGCCACGACGCCGAAGCATACCTCCGCGGACACGATCCCGCGCCGGCGGACGTCATCCGCGGCCGCCGCGGCGCGATCTTCCTTGCCCACCAGCTCGACCTCGGCGCCCGGGAAACCTCCGATTGGCTGATGGTGGCGGAAGTCCGGCAATCCCAGTCCTCCGTCTCCGCCCTGCTCCGCCGTCTGGAAAACCCGCACGACCTCGACCGCGAAGTGGCCGCCGACACCGCCCGCGGGCGCGAACGCCTGCGGCAGTTCGTCGCCTCCGCCGACGGCATTCAGCACGGGTCCGACCACGACGCGACCCTTCACCACTACCACAACACCCTCTGCAACATCCTGCGCGGCGGCGTGCCCCCGCAGGGCTCCAGCATCCGCCCCGCCCAATTCGCCGCCTATCTCGAAAAGCACAACCTCCCCCTGCGCGAACACTACCGCGCCTGGCTCGATCAACTGCCTGAGACCCTCCCGCGCGAACGCTGGCTCGGCGAAGTGAGATCACTCGGCAACCGCGACCTCGAACGCCTCGCGGTCGAATACCTGCCGCTCGTCCTCAGCCGCCGCCACGGCGATCCCAGCCGGCCGTGGAACCGCTTCGCCATCCGCGTCCGCGACGAAACGGGCGGGCCCGTCCTGCACTTCGAGGGCAACTGGCGCGACATCTTCCAGAACTGGGAGGCGCTCGCCTGGAGCCAGCCGGATTTTCTCGACGCCTTCATCTCCAAATTCGTCAACGCCTCGACCGCCGACGGCTTCAATCCCTACCGCATTTCCTCCGACGGCTTCGATTGGGAGATACCCGACCCGGAAGACCCCTGGGCCACCATCGGCTACTGGGGTGATCACCAAATCGTCTATCTCCTGAAATTCCTCGAACTCCAGGCCGAAGTCCGGCCGGATTTCCTCGCCGCGAATCTCGACCGCACGAACCACGTCTTCGCCGACGTTCCCTACCGCCTGTGCCCGTGGGAGGATCTGCTGGCCGACCCGCGCCACACCGTCCGCTTCGACCACGAGCGCCACCGCGACCTCATGGAACGCGGCTCCCGCATCGGGTCCGACGGCCTGCTGCTGCGCGACGCCGAAGGCCGCCTGTGCCGCGTCACCCTGGCGGAAAAGCTCCTGCTACCCGCCGCGGTGAAACTCGCCAACCTGATCCCCGGCGGCGGCATCTGGATGAACACCCAGCGCCCGGAGTGGAACGATGCGAACAACGCCCTCGCCGGCTGCGGCCTATCCGTCGTCACCGCGGCATATCTTCACCGCTATCTCGCCTTCCTCCAAAAACACCTCGCCGCCTATCCGGGCGAAGCGATCCACCTTTCCGCCCGCTTCGCTGAACTGCTGGAAACCCTCGACGATCTGTTCGCCGATCCACTCTGGCTCCACGACCATCCGCTCGATGGTGCCGGCCGCTTCCGCCTCGCCGCCGTCGCGGGCCAGGCCGCCGCCCGCCACCGCGAGCACGTCTATCGCCACGGCCCGGGCGATCCACTCCCTGTCGGCCGCGAGCGCATCCTCGGCTTCCTCCGCCGGGCAGGCGCCGCCCTCCACCACACACTCCGCCAAAACCTCCGCCCCGACGGCCTCTACCACTCCTACAACATCCTCGAAATCGACCGCCCCGGCCGGCGGATGGATCTCGCGCGCCTGCCGGAAATGCTCGAAGGCCAGGTGGCCATCCTCAGCTCCGGCCTGCTCGATCCCGCCGCCGCGGCCGATTTATTGGAGAAACTCCCCGGCAGCCGCCTTTTCTCCCCCCGGCACCGGAGCTATCTTCTCTACCCCGACCACACCACGCCCCGCTTTCTCGAATCCAACCGGGTGGACGAAGCCAGCGCCCGGTTCATCCCGGCGCTGGCCGAAATGTTGGACAAAAGCGACCACCGCCTCCTTGTCCCCGATCCTTCCGGCGGCCTCCGTTTCCATCCCTCCCTCACCAACGAATACCAGCTCCACACGGCGCTCGACCGCCTGGCTTTCCCACCCGCCGACCGCTCCGCCATCGCCGCGCTTTACGAATCGGCCTTCCATCACCTCGCCTTCACCGGCCGCAGCGGCGCCATGTTCGCCTACGAAGGCCTCGGCTGCATCTACTGGCACATGGTTTCCAAGCTCATGCTGGCCGCTCAGGAAAACGCCCTCGCCACCGATGATGCAAAAATCTTCAACCGCCTCGCTGCCGCCTATTACGACATCCAGCGCGGCCTCGGCTTCCGCAAAACCCCGGAAGACTACGGCGCCTTCCCGGCCGAAGCCTACTCCCACAGCCCCGCACACGCCGGCGCCCAACAGCCCGGACTCACCGGCCAGGTGAAGGAAGGCATCCTTTGCCGCTTCGGCGAATTGGGCATCCGCTTCGACCGCGGCGGCATCCGCTTCCGCCCCCGCCTGCTCCGCGCCGCCGAGTTCGCGCCGTCCGCCGAAGGCCCGCCGCAGCTTTCCTTCACCCTCGCCTCGGTGCCCGTCGTCTACCGGCCTCTCGATTCCCTGAACAATCTCCGGCTGAACGTCCGTTTCAGCGATGGCAGCCATCAAACCCTTGCAGGCTGCACATTGCCGCCGGGCCTCGCCGGCGAAATCTTCCGCCGCAGCGGCAGGATCGGGCGGATCGAGGCGGACATCCCTGCCGCCTGGCTTCTTCATTAGCAAAACCCAAACCCCTCATCCCTTGGAACCCAACTCCGCCAAGCTCCCGGTCCGGGAAAAGATCGGCTACGGCCTCGGCGATGCCGCGTCCAACATCTTCTTCCAGTTCGTCAACATCTTCCTGCTCTATTACTACACCGACGTCTTCGGGCTCGCCCCCGCGGCGGTGGGCACCTTGTTCATCGTCGTCCGCCTGTGGGACGCCGTGACCGACCCGGTGATGGGGGCGATCGCCGACCGCACCAACACCCGCTTCGGCAAATACCGTCCCTACCTGCTCTGGATGGCCGTCCCCTTCGGCATCATCGGCTGGCTCGTCTTCGCCAACCCCGATTTCGGCGAATCCGGCAAACTCGTTTACGCCTACATCACCTACATCCTGCTGATGACCGTCTATACCACGGTCAACGTCCCCTACTCCGCCCTCATGGGCGTGATGACCCCCTCGTCGACGGAGCGCACCTCGCTGGCCAGCTACCGCTTCATCGGCGCCTTCACCGGCATGCTGCTCATCTCCCTCGCCGTGCGCCCGCTCGTCCGCACCCTCGGCGGCGGCGACGAAGCGCTCGGTTTCAAGCTCACCATGGCGCTGCTCTCCGCAGTCGCTGTCGTCTTCTTCCTCCTCACCTTCGCCACCACGCGGGAACGCATCAAACCCCGGCTCGATCAGGACGGCAACCTGCTCGAGGACCTCGCCTGCCTCGTCAAAAACCGCCCGTGGATCGTCATGGTCATCGCCGCCATCTGCACGCTTTCCAACGTCGCCATCCGCGGCGCGGTCACCAACCATTTCTTCAAATACTATGTCGGCGACGACGGCGCCCCGGTTCTCTGGTTCCTCGACCGCACATCGCTCATTCTCACCTCCGGCGCCATCGCCTTCATCGTCGGCATCTTCTTCACCGGCATGCTCGCCAGACGCTTCGGCAAGCGCAACGCGCTGATGGGCCTCACCCTGCTCAACGCCGCCACCCTGTTCGGCTTCTACTTCATCCCCGCCGACGCCTACGGCACGATGCTTGCGGTCAACGCCCTCGGCAACTTGCTCGCCGGCCCAACACCCGCACTGGTATGGTCGATCTACACCGACGTCGCCGACTACGGCGAATGGCGCTTCGGCCGCCGCAGCACCGGCCTCGTCTTCTCCGCAGCGATGTTCGCGCAGAAAATGGGGCTCACCCTCGGCGGCGGCCTTTCCGGCTGGCTGTTGCAGTTCCACGGCTTCGTCGCCAACGCCCAACAGACCGAAAGCGCCCTGCTGGGCATCCGCATGATGTTCTCCATCTTCCCCGGCGCCCTCGCGCTCGCCAATGGCATCGTGCTTCTCTGGTACCCGCTCACCGAAGCCACCGTGCGCAGGATCGAGGAAGAACTCGCGCAGCGGCGCGGCGGCGACCATCCACAATGAGGCCCGCCTTGCAGCCGCATTCGAAAACAACACTGGACAACAATGTGCAATTCTATGCAATTTTATGTTTGCCACGGCACGGAAATCCGTAGTATCCGCCCAAGATTCCGATCCGGGAAAACAATCCGTCCGGTCTGAATTCGTTCACCGGAACCGGGGCCGTGCCCTTTCCGTCAACCCGAGAACCCCTGAACCCATCACAACCGCCCGTGAACTCCTCCGACCCGACCGAAAACCCATCCGCCTCCGGATTCCTCCGGGGTTTCCGCCTCGCCCCCGCAATCCTACTGCTCGCCCTGCTGTGTCTGTTCCCGCCGCAACTCCTCGCCAGCGGACTCAAGCTGGATTTCACGAACAACCACTACACGCAGGGCTGGATACCCGTGTACGGCAACCTCCTCGGGAACACCATGGTCAATGTCCCCGATGTCGGCGGCTCCGGCTATGATTTCACCTTCGATCACGTCGCCTGTTGGGACAACAACGTGCCCACCCAGCCCCTGACCCGCTCGGGATTCTACAACTTCGGGCGGCTCGCCAACGAACACACCTTCACGCTGTCGGGACTGAATCCGGGGCAGTCCGTCCGGCTCTTCGCCTGCGCGGCCTGGGACGGCAATGCGGCGGGCGGCCACGTCGTCTTCGGCGACAGCGGAGCCGAAGGCGTGAAAGCCCAGACCATCGGCTCGCCCGGCCTCAATCCCACGCTGGACAACCTGACCTATATCGGAACGGCGGAGGCGGACGAAAACGGCACGGTGACCGGCAGCCTGCACGGGCGGGACGGCGTCGGCACGGATTCGGAAGGTCAGGTCGGCGCCTTCGTGTTCCTGCCGACCCGCACGATCACGGCCAGCGCCGGGCCCAACGGCTCCATCAGCCCTTCCGGTGAAATCAGCGTGCCGGGCGGCGAAGAGCAGACTTTCACCATCGCCGCGGACAACGGCCACCATATCCAGGACGTCCTCGTGGACGGACAATCGGTGGGTGCGGTCGCCAGCTATACCTTCACCGATGTCGACGCCGACCACACCATCAGCGCCAGCTTCGCCGTCAGCACCGTTTCCTACACAATCACCGCCAGCGCGGGGGCCAACGGCTCCATCAGCCCCGGCGGTGCGGTGAACGCCCATGCCGGCGTCAATATGCCCTTCACCATCGTCCCCGACCCCGGCTACCACATCGCCGACGTGCTGGTGAACGGCGTCTCGATCGGCCCGGTCGCCTCGCACACCTTCGTCAGCGTCGCAGCGAATCACACCATCAGCGCCAGCTTCGCCATCGACACCTACACCATCGAAGCCGGTGCCGGCCCCAACGGGACGATCACCCCCGGCGGAACGACGTCGTGGAACCACGGCGACGGCGCGTTCTTCACCATCACCCCCGATCCCGGCTACTACATCGCGGAACTGCTCGTGGACGGCATCCCCGTCGAACCCTACGACACCTACTACTTCGATGACATCCAGGCCGACCGCACCATCACCGCCACCTTCGACAACCGCACCCGGCTTCATCTCGACTTCACCACTCCCGGCGGAGCCTTCGCCCACGGCTGGACCCCGGTTCACGGCAACTATCTGGCCCACACGGAACTCGCCGCCGCCTACGACATCGACGGCCTCGGCTATCATTTCACCTTCAGCCACGTGGCCACCTACGACAACGGCCGGGCCTGGGAGCCGATGACACGCTCCGGTTTCTACAACTTCGGACGGACCGGCGGACTCCACACCGCCCACACCTTCACCCTGACCGGCCTGAACGCCCGGCAGACCGTCCACCTCTACGCCAGCGCCGCATGGGACGGCAACGCGCACGGAGGCTATATCGTCTTCGGCGACACCGGACCCGCCGGCGTGCGGGCGCAGACCATCGGCGAGCCCGGTCTTTACCCGGTTTTGGGCAACATGACCCTGATCGGCACCGCCGTCTCGGACAGCACCGGCAAAGTCACCGGGAGCCTGCACGGCGCGGGCGGCGTCGACTCGGCCACCGAAGGCCAAGTGGGTGGCTTCGTATTCATCATCGAGGAAGGCGGCACCCCGGCCGACGACCCCTACAAGGACTGGGCCACCTCTCCCCCCAACAACCTCTCCGGCGCGGACGAACTGCCGGCGGCGGACCCGGACTTCGACGGTGTGCCGAATCTGCTGGAATTCGCCCTCAACGGCAGCCCGGTCAGCGGCGCCTCCACCGGCCTCTCTTTCGGCAAACCCGCCGCCGTCGACACGGTACCGGACGTGATGACCCTGACGATCGCCGTCCGCAACGGCGCGGCCTTTTCCCCGGCCGGCAACCGGATGAAATCCGCCCCGGTCGACGGCCTCGTCTATACCGTGGAAGCATCCTCCGATCTCGTGAATTGGGGCGGTCTGGCAGTGGCGGAAGTCACCGGCGCGGACGCCGCGGCCATCCAGTCGGGTTTCCCGACCCCGGACCCCGGCTGGACCTACAAAACCTTCCGCATCGCCGGCGCCGCGGACGGCAAAGGCTTCCTCCGCGTGGCGGTGGACTGAACCCGCCGCTTCACTCCTTCCTCGGCTCCGCGACGGTACTGCCCTCGCGGAGCCGCCCCGAAATATAAACATGCTGGGACTGGTGAAACCGCTTGCGCAACCGCGCCGCCAGCCGTTGCGTCCCGCTCGCGCCGATCTCCCGGAAAGGAATCTCCACCGTGGTCAAAGCCGGCCGGTTGCCGCGCCGCTCGATGCCGTCGAAGCCGGTCACCGAAACGTCTGTCGGAACCTTCAGCCCGAGCTTCTTCAAGCCCAGGATCAAATCGTACGCCTGGTGGTCCGCCGCGCAGACCCACGCCGTCACCCCGGCGCGCGTGCGGGCGGCCGCGAGATCGATGCTTTCCTCCAGCGCGCACTCGGGCCGCGGGAACACTCCGATCACATCCTGCGGATCGACCTTCAGGCGCAGCCGCGCCATCTTCTCGATGAACGCACTGTATCGCCGGAACGACCACCCCGCCTCCACCGGATACGACCTCGTGTAAAATCCGATCCGCCGGTGACCCGCCGCCGCCAGATGGTCGATCAACGACGAAATCCCGTGGTAATGATCGACATCCACGCAATCGATCGCGTTGTGCTCGTACTGATCCACCAGCGACACCAGCGGGAAACGGGTGGCCAGTTCATCCACCACCGCCTCGGAAAACGGATAAATCAACAGCACCCCGCTGCACCGCCGCCGGTTCAAACTCCCGATCCGCTGGAACTCCGGATCATCGAAACCGCGGACATCCGGCGGGATCAGATGCATCTCCACCCGCGCGCCGTGCAATTGCGCATACTCCGACACCCCTTCCAAAATCTGCGCCCCCGGGCTTTCGTAGCCGCCGCTGAAATACTCCTTCGCCTCCGAGCAGATCAGCACGCAGTAATTCCCCTGCTTCGCCTTGGGCTTGGACTTCCGGACGCGCGTCTCCATGTGCGAATAGCCGAGCTCCGCCGCGATCTGGAACACCTTCGCCCGCGTGACCGGGCTGATGCCCGCATGATTCGTGAAACACCGCGAAACCGTCGCCCTGGAAATCCCAAGGCGATCCGCGATCAGCTGTTGATTGACTTCTGACACTTCCGCGAAATCTGAGAGACGCGGCCAGCATGATCATCCGCCGCCGCGTGGCAAGAACCGCCTTTTCATGCGGGTTTCCCTCCGAGCGCTTCCACCTCGGAGCCCCGGTCTCAAAATCCAATCACGAAAGGCACTTGTCACCCTGTTGCCAATTTATTGTAATTTTATGCAATAAATCTCCGTTTCCAAACCCGCTCTCATGAACCCCGCCATCGCGCCCCTCGCCGCCCTCCTCATCCTCCAATCCGCCATGGCTGACACTGGCACCGGCCCCCTTTCCATGCACCGCACCGCCGATGGCCGCTGGGAACTCCTGCGGGACGGCAAGCCCTTCGTCTTCCGCGGAGCCGGCGGGCAGCAGCACCTCGACGTGCTCGTCGAATCCGGCGGAAACTCCATCCGGACCTGGGGCATCGGCTCCCTCTCCGAAAACACCGGCGGCAAGCCGCTCGTCGAACAAGCCCGCAGGCACGGCCTCGTCATCGCCGCCGGCATCTGGGTCGCCCATGAACGCCACGGTTTCGACTACAACGACCCCGCCCAAATCCAACGCCAGCGCGAGGAAATCCGCGCCGCCGTCGCCAAGTGGAAACACGAACCCGCCATCGGCCTGTGGGGCCTCGGCAATGAAATGGAAGGACCGACCTCCGACGGTCGCGACAACCGCATCTGGAAGGAACTCGAACAACTCGCCCGCATTGTGAAGGAGGAAGACCCCACTCGCATCGTCATGACCGTCATCGCCGGCGCGGGCCGCCACAAGGTTCAGGGTGTCATGGAGCACTGCCCGAGCATCGACATCCTCGGGGTCAATGCCTACGCCTCGGCGGCCGGGGCGGGCAAGCAGGTGAAGGCGGCGGGTTGGGACAAGCCCTTCGTCCTCGCCGAATACGGACCGCAGGGCCACTGGGAAGTCCGCAGCAAGCCGTGGGGCGCGCCGATCGAGCCCACCGGCCGCGAAAAGGCCGCGAACTATTTCGCCACCCTGGAACTCGTCACCGAAGAATCCGCCGGCCTCTGTGTCGGCAGCTTCGCCTTCCTCTGGGGCCAGAAACAGGAATGCACCTCCACCTGGTACGGCATGTTCCTCGCAAGCGGCGAAAAACTGCCGCCGGTGGATGCCGTAGCCCGCTCCTGGACCGGCAGATGGCCCGCCAACCGCTGCCCGCGGGTGGCAACCTTCACCGCGGCGTCGGACACCGCCTCCCCCGGCGCCTGGCTCGACGTCGCCCTCGAAGTCTCCGACCCCGACGGCGACCCGGTTCATCTCGACTGGAAAATCGCCGCCGAATCCACCGACCGCCAAACCGGCGGCGACCGCGAAAGGGTTCCCGAAGAAAAATCGCTCGAAATCGAGCCCGCAGGGCAAAACCGTTGGCGCGCCAAAACCCCTGCCACCCCCGGCGCCTACCGGATCTTCCTCGTCGCCCGTGACGGCAAAGGCGCCGCCAGCGCGGAAAATCTCCCCCTGCTCGTGCGCTGAAACCGTGGCGCACGCCTCCGGCCTGCGAAGAGACGGCGGAAAATGGCGTTGGCCGTGCCAACCCATTTGGAAGAATGAAGTTCCGTCAGCTTCTCGGCTACGAGCCCTCTTGGCCATGTCTCGAAACGAATTTCGACCGGCGGAGCGACTCCCGGACTCACTGCATTGCGCCAGCTTTTGCCCGTTCCGGGAGATCGTTTTGAACGCGCCTGTCTCCTGAACACCCAAGCGCAAGCCCCACCTCTCCTGCGCTTTTCCCGGATTCCCAACGTAAAAGTTTTCCGTCTTGCCCCGGTTCGCCGCTATTTTCCTTACGCTGCCGGTCTGCCTGCCTGCCGGGATTTCTTTCCAAAGTGGCGGAGAGAAACCCGACGGTCGCCACACCGCATTGACGATTGCCCCCGCTTTTTCGGCGGGACAACCTCGCCGGCATGATGCGTTTCCCGCTTCGCCGTTTGGCCGCTCTGCTATCCGCCTTGCTTGTCGCCTGCCGGGACAGTCCCTCGCCGGCGGAAGCCGCGGCCCCGGAGCCGCCTTCGCCCGCCGACGCATTCATGGCCGGCATCGCCAGCCACCACGGTCAGGCATTCGCCGGCCGCATCGTCGCCAACGAACCTGTCCCGGAAAACGACCCCTTCACCGGCCGCAGCCTCGTCATGCACATCCGCGAATCCCGCGACGGCGAAATCCGCATCCCCTTCCACGTCGGGACCGATCGCAGCAGGACATGGATCCTCACCCGCACCGAAACGGGCCTGCTTCTCAAACACGACCACCGCCACGAAAACGGGGAGGAAGACGCCGTCACCCAGTATGGCGGCGACAGCGCCCCGCCCGGCACGGCCATGCGGCAGGAATTCCCGGTGGACGATTTCTCCATCGACCTCTTCTCCCGGGAAGACTTGAACGCCTCGGTCAAAAACGTCTGGGCCATGGAAATCGAACCCGGCCGGCGCTTTCTCTACGAACTCTCGCGCCCGGATGGCAGGCTGTTCCGGGTGGAATTCGACCTCACCGCGCCGGTGGAGACTCCCCCTGCGCCTTGGGGACACTCCCAGGACGATTGAAATATCCCCCAAGGCTCCCGAAGCAAAAGCCCAAAGCCGCTCGAAAATTGGCGGACGCCCCTTCCGCCCGGAGCCCTCCACAACCGCATCCTCCTCCGGTTCGCCTCCCCGGCCTCCCGACTTTGAGCCCTGCGACTCTTTTCCCTTGCCCTCCCCGCGCTGACACATTTTTTCAAACGCGCGCCGCGGGCCGTATCGCTACGCGGGCGAGTTTTCAACCCAACCATGCTTCCATGATCGAAGTCGAGAACCTGACCAAGCAGTTCGGCCGGAAAACCGCCGTCGATCACCTTTCGTTTTCCGTCAGGAAAGGCGAAGTGCTCGGATTCCTCGGACCCAACGGCGCCGGCAAATCCACCACCATGCGCATGGTGACAGGCTTCCTCCCCCCCACCAGCGGCGACGCGAAAATCTGCGGCATCTCCGTGGTCGACCAGCCCGCCGAAGCCAAGCGCCGCGTCGGCTACCTGCCGGAGTCCGCCCCGCTCTACAACGACATGACCGTCACCGGCTTCCTGCGCTTCTGCGCCGATGTTCGCGGCCTCACCGGCAATACCAGGAACGACGCGGTCGAGCGCGCCATCGAGACCTGCTTCCTCCAGAGCGTCGCCAAGCAATCCATCGACACCCTCTCCAAAGGCTACCGCCACCGCACCTGCCTCGCCCAGTCCCTCCTCCACGACCCCGAAGTCCTCATCCTCGACGAGCCGACCGACGGCCTCGACCCGAACCAGAAGCACGAAGTCCGCCAGCTCATCAAACGCCTCGGCGAAACCAAGGCCATCCTCTTTTCCACCCACATCCTCGAAGAAGTCGAAGCCGCCTGCACCCGCGCCGTCATCGTCGACCGCGGCCGTATCGTCGTCGACGGCACCCCGGCCGAACTCATCGAAAAATCCGGCACCGGCTCCCTCACCGACCTCTTCCGCCAGGTCACCACCCTCGACACAGCGGCGTAGCGGAAAAAAGACACTCGGCATCAGAAATGAGAAATTAGGATAAATCATTAATATCCAATATCTTAATCGCCAATACCCATTCCATGAATACCTGGACCATCTTCAAGCGCGAGCTGACCAGCTACTTCAGCCAGCCCACGGCCTACGCGATCATCGTCGTCTTCCTGCTGCTCTCGCTCGGCTTCACCTTCACCTTCGGCAACTTCATGCGTGTCGGCGACGCCTCGCTGGAATACTCCTTCTTCTTCTGGCACCCGTGGATCTTCATGATCCTCGCCCCCGCCGTCGGCATGAAACTCTGGGCCGACGAGCAGCGCACCGGCACCATCGAACTGCTCGGCACCTTCCCCATCTCCATCTGGAGCGCCATCTTCGGCAAATACCTCGCCGCCTGCGTCGTCTGGCTCACCGCCCTGCTGCTCACCTTCCCCATAGTCATCACCGTCAACTGGCTCGGCGAACCGGACAACGGCATCATCTTCTCCGGCTACATCGGCAGCTTCCTCGTCTGCTGCACCTTCCTCGCCATCACCATGCTGGTCTCCGCCTGCACCCGCGACCAGGTCGTCTGCCTGATCGTCTCCGTGGTCCTCTGCGTCATCATGGTCCTCTGCGGCTACGACGACTTCGTTCGCGAAGTCGGCAAGGCCACCTCCACCAATGTCGCCGGCGCCCTCAGCTCCATCGGCGTCTGGGAACACTTCCGCTCGCTGAGCCGCGGCGCCTTCCGCCTGCAGGATGCCGTCTGGTTCGGCACCATCATATTCGCCTCGCTGCTCGGCACCAGCGCCATCCTCTCCGCCAAGCGCGCCTGAACCTTTTCCATCCCTTAAATCCATGAGCAAGGAAGCCAAGACCGTCCATCCCTTGACCCGGGCCGGCCTCGCCATCGGAGCCCTCGCCGTCACCGTCGTCTCCGCCAACCTCCTCGTCTCCGCCCTCGGGCTCGGCCACAAGTCGGTCGATTTCACCGAGCACAAGGTCCACACCCTCTCCGAGGGCACCAAGGGCATCCTCAAGGAGCTCGGCGCGCCCGTGGTCATCCGCTACTACGCCACCCGCAGCTCCGACTACATGCCGGAGGAACTCAAACTCCACATGCGGCGCGTCGACGATCTCCTGCGCGAATACGAGATCCTCTCCAACGGCCGCCTGCGCGTCGAAAACCTCGACCCGCAGCCCGACACCGACGCCGAGGACTCCGCCAACCTCGACGGCATCCGCGGTCAGTCCTTCGAGGATCAGAACCTCTACTTCGGCCTGGCCGTCTCCTGCCTCGACCGCACATCGGCCATTCCCTTCATCGATCCGACCCAGGAAACGATGCTGGAATACCAGATTTCCCGCGCGATTTCCGAAGTCGCCCGCCCCGACAGGCCGCTCATCGGTCTCATGTCCGGCCTGCCGATCCAAGGCGGTCCCGCCATGATGCCCGGCCAGCCCGGCAGCCAACCCTGGGTGGTCTACCAGCAACTCAGCCAGTCCTACGAGATCAAGGACCTGACGATGACCCCGGAGAAGATCGACCCGGAAATCGACATCCTCCTCGTCTTCCACCCCGCCGACATCACCCCGGAAGCGGAATTCGCGATCGACCAGTACCTGCTCCAGGGCGGCACCGTCATCGCCTGCGTCGACCCCTTCTCCGTGGCCGCCCAGATGAGCGGCGGCGGCAATCCGATGATGGGCGGCGGCCTGCCCACCTCCTCCACCCTGCCGACCCTGCTCGGCGCCTGGGGCGTCACCATGAACACCCAGGTGCTGGCCGACTCAAAATACAAGACCATGATGAGCGGCAACCGCGAAGGACTCGCCGTGCTCACCATCCCGCAGGAAGGCATGCCGCAGGAAGACAACGTCGTCACCCGCAACCTCAGCAGCCTCACCTTCTTCCTCCCCGGCGGCCTGACCAAAACCGGCGGCGGCGGCGTGGCCATCAACACGCTGGTGAAATCCTCCGACGAAGCGGGCTTCGTCGATCCCTTCCGCGCCTCGCAACTCGACCCTCGGCTGACCACCACCTTCCGCCGGGATGGTCAGGCCTACGACATCGTTCTCCACCTCTCCGGCAACTTCAAGAGCGCCTTCCCGAAGGGCAAGCCCGGCGAGGAAACCAAAGAAGAGGAAGAGACAAAGGAGAGTGAAGACGCCGCCAAGGAAGGCGATGAAGAGAAGAAAGACGAAGAAAACGCCGAGGACAAAAAGCCCTCTCACCTCGTCGAAGCCGCAAAACCCGGCAATGTCTTCCTCATCGCCGACGTCGATGCCTTCTTCAATCAGTTCGCCTACAGCGTGATGAACTTCGGCGGCGTTCCGATCGCCCGCCAGATCAACGGCAATGCCTCGCTGCTCTTCAACCTTGTGGACCAGGCCGCGGCCTCCACCCACCTCATCGGCGCCCGCAGCCGCGCCGCCGTTGCCCGGCCCTTCATCAAGATCAAGGAAATGGAAGCCGACGCCAACGAGCGGGTCGGCAAAAAGATCGAGGAATTCGAGGAGCAGGCCCAGGAAGCCCAGCGCAAGCTCAACGAACTCCAGGCTCAGAAAACCGCCGGCACCGAACTCTACCTCTCGCCCGAGCAGGAGTCCGAGATCCGCAAGCTGCGCCAGCAGGAAGTCGAGGCCCGCAAACAGGTCCGCGAACTCCAGAAGGACCTTAAACGCGACAAGGACAAACTCGCCGGCAAGACCACCCTGCTCAATGTCGCCGTCATGCCGCTGCTCGTCATCGCCACCGGCTTCGGCCTTTTCCTGAAACGCCGCGCCTCCACCCGCGCCCGCTGATCCGAACCCCTAACTCTCCATTCATTCCATGAGCAAGAAACAGGTCATCATCCTTTGGATCGTCGCCATCGTCCTTGCCGCCGCCGCCTGGGCCGTGCGCTCCGGCGGGCCGAAGGGCTTCGAAAGCCAAACCGCCCGCCAGCGCGGCGACACCCTCTTCAAGGAACTTCCCGTCCAGGAAGTCGCCAAGATCGAAGTCGTCTCCGGCGGGGAAAAAGTCACCGTGACCCGCAAGGACGGCAAATGGATCGTCGCCGAGCGCGACGGCTACCCGGCCAGGGTCTCCACCGTCAACGACCTGCTCCGCACCCTCGCGGAAGTCAAGGTCACCGACGGCATCGAGGCCGATCCCAGCTTCGCCCCGCGCTTCGGCATGAACCTCGACGCCGGCGACGAGGCGGAACGCGGCACCGGCATCGTGCTCGCCAACGACGCCGGCAGCGAGATCGCCCGCGTCACCCTCGGCAAGAACATCGAGTCCGGCGGCGATCCGATGAGCCCCTTCGGCGGCGGCTCCTCCGGCCGCTTTATCCGCAACCACGCCGACGACAGCGGCGTCTACAAGGTCAGCGAAACCTTCCCCTCCCTCTCCACCGAGCCCCGGCGCTGGCTGGCCGAAGATTTCCTGAAGGTCGAGAAAATAACCGGCCTCACCCTCAGCAAGCCCGGCAAACCGGACGAGGTCGAATGGAAGCTCACCCGCCCGGACGAGAACGCCGACTTCACCCTCGAAGGCAAGGCCGACACCGAAGCGCTCGACGCCGGGGTCGTCAACCCGCTCAAGAGCATCTTCTCCACGTCCAGTTTCGAGGACCTCGTGCCCGCCGACAAGGTGGCTGGGCAGGAAAAGACCGACGAAAAGCGCACGCTACAAATCGTCACCGCCGAGGGCTTCAACTACACCGTCACCATCGCGCCCGCCCAACCGGAGCAAAAGGAAGACGGGGAAGAAGAACCCGCCGCCGCCACCAGCTACCTGATGACCGTCGAGGTCTCCGCCGAGCTGGCCAAGGAGCGCAAGAAGGAGGAAGGCGAAAGCGAGGAAGACGCCAAAACCAAGGACGAAGCCTTCACCACCCGCAAGGCCGAACTCGAAAAGCGCCTCGCCTCCGCCAAGGATCTCGCCGGCCGCACCTTCAAGGTCAGCAGTTGGATCGTCGATGCCATCCTCAAGGATCGCTCCGCGCTGATCCAGAAGCCCAGCGGCGCCGGCAGCCCAGCCCCCGGTCCAGCCCCATCCGCAGGCGGAGCCGCCACACCGCCGGTCCGCCGGCCCGTGGAAGCTGTCACCCCCCCGATCGCCATCCCGCCACTCGACGCGGATGAGAACGACGGGGAGGATGGCGAATGAAGCGCACGGCGATTCCCCGGAAGGGCGGCCCCCGGCCGCCCTTATTGACGCTCCCTACCTGCGGGACGCACGCAACAAGCGTAGCGGCACGGTCGCGCCGTTCCAGCCGGGGCCTCCGGTGGATCGGGCCGCTTTGCCGGATCATGGAATGGCGCAGTCACTCCTCCACTAGAATCCCCGACGGATTCTCAGGAAAATTTTCCCACGAACCGCGCACCTCCTCATCCATCATGCTCCTTCCCTCCACTCGCTCGAACATTCCCCTTTTCACTCTTCTTCCGTTTTTCATCCCGGTCTGCCTCCTTCCCCTCCATGCGCAAACCGAATACATCTTCGACGGCTCCCCCACCCCGCTGGAGGAAGAAATTCGCTGGCTGTCCAATCGCGCCCGCTTCGACACCGCCGCCGAGAACGCATTGCGCGGCACCTCCTATGACAATGTTCCCGCCACCGCCGGACCGCTTGCCCCGCATCGCAGCCTTGCCGCCGCCGCCCGCAATCATTCCCAGGACATGGCGACCCTGAACGTCGTCCAGCACCAGACCATCCCCGGCAGCGCTTTTTACAATCATATCACCCACCCCGGCCCGGAACACCGGATGAGCGCCGAGGGCTACGCGTGGAACGCCGTCGCCGAGAACCTTTCGGCCGGCCGCCCTTCCGCCGAAGCGGCTTATACCGCCTGGTGGAACAGCTCGGGTCACCGCGTGAATCTCACACGTGCGACTCTCAGGGAAATCGGCTGCGGCCATGCCTTCAATGCCTCCTCCACCTACGGGCGCTACTACACCATGAAGCTCGGCAATTCGGGCAACACCCACTTTTTCACCGGCACTCTCTTCCTCGACTCGAACAACAACGGCAAGTACGATCAGGGCGAAGGTCTCCCCGCGCTGGAAGTCACCCTTCTCGTCGATGATTCCCCCTTCGAACACTTCGACCGCTCTTCCGCCGCCGGCGCCTTCGCCATTCCGCTCCAATCCATCTCTCCGAACGCCAGCGTCGCGGTCGTCATCCGAAACCCTTCGCCGGCAAGCGTCAGCCTGACCATTCCCCGGACCTACCACGACCACACAACCATCGAAATCCCTGCGGGCGGGACTTGGATCGCCGGCACTTTCGTCAAAGCTGCCGCAGCGGAAAATATCGGCTTCCGGAACCTCGTCGGGTGGACGGAACAGGAGGACGATCTTCCCACCCTCACCTTGCGCATCGAAACCGGAGATGCGGTCGTCACCTGGCTATCCCGAGCCGGGCTATCCTACATGCCCCAATACTCCACCGACCTTCTTCAATGGGACGATCTTGCCGACGAGCCGTTGCCGGGAACCGGCGCCGAACTCAGTTGGACCCATCAGGACGCCCTCGTCGAGGAACCCGTCGGATTCTATCGCCTTGTCATCACCGGCAACGACTGATCTTTCCCCCCGGAAATCGCCGGAAACACGGCTAACCGAAGCGCACCGGCGACATTTGACCGATGGGCCGGAAAGGCGCCTCATCCGCCAGCATCCCGGAGACCAGGCGCCCCGTGACCGGCCCCAGACTCAGCCCCATCATCGCGTGGCCGGTGGCGACAATCAGATTCGGCAGATGCGCGATCTTTCCGACATAAGGGATGCCATCCGGCGAAACGGGACGCAGGCCGGCCCATGGCGCGATGCCCGCGAAATCTCCCTCGTCGAACTTCGGGAAATAGCCGCGAACCGACTTCACGATGCCGCGCACCCGGGCCGGATCGACGCTCAGATCCAGCCCGCCGATCTCCATGGTCCCGGCGAAACGCAGCCTGCCGCCCATCGGCGTGACCGCCACTTTCGCCTCGACGAAGATCGAACAAAGCCGCGGCAGTTCCGGCGGAGCCGGAAGCGTGAGCGAGTAGCCCTTCCCTGCCTGGAGCGGCAACTTCACGCCCACGCGGTGCAACAAGCGCGGCGTCCACGCACCGCCGGCAAGCACAAACGAGCGCCCTTCAAAACGGCGCACTCCCGCCAGGAGAGCGCATACCCTGCCGTTCCGCGCTTCGATCCCATCCACCTCCACCCCGCTTTCGATTTCACCGCCCATCTCCAGCACCCGCCGACGCATCGACGCCATGAACCGCGCCGGATCGAGATGACAATCCTGCCCGAAATGCACCGCTCCGGCGACATCCATCGTCATCCCCGGATCGAGCCGCGCCGCCCCCGCGGCATCCACCACTTCCACCTCGATGCCCAGCGCCCGGGCGCTTTCCGCCACCTTCGCCTCCTCCTCCAGCCCTTTCGTCGTTTTGCAAAGCATCAGCAATCCGCGCGTCGTCAGGCCGAAATCTTCGTCCGACGCCAGCTCAACGAAAAGCCGGCGGCTTTCCAGATTCAGGTCGCGCAGCAGCTCCGTCGTCGCGGCCACATGATGCGCGGTCGAATGCTTGTGGAAAAGCCAGCCCCAGCGCATCAGCGAAAGACTGGCCCGTGGCCTGACATAAAAGGGGCTTTCCCGGTTGAACATCCAGCGCAGTCCCTTGGCGATCATTCCCGGCGCAGCCAGCGGGATGAAATGGCTGGGCACGACCATCCCGGCATTTCCCATCGAACAATTGTCCGCCCCGGCCGGCTCCCTCTCCACGACCGTCACCGCGAATCCCCGGCGCAGCGCATAATAGGCCGAACACAGGCCGATCACCCCGCCGCCGAGAATCGTCACACGATCGCCGTTCATCCCGGTAAGGATAAGACCCGTGTCTTGGCACTGTCATGAGCGAATGCTCCTGAAACCGCTGCCTCTCCCCAATCCCCCCAATCCTCTTCCCACACTGGACAGCCCGCGGGGCCCGGTGCATGCTCAGAGCCGTCGATGAAAATCCCCGCCGCCATCCTTGCCTCGATGCTGGCTGCCTGCTTCACCGCCGCCGCCGCACCCCGCATCGCTGTCGTGCGGGTGGCGGATGTCTACAAGCAATTGGAAAGCACCCGCCAACAGCAGCAGGAATTGCAGGCGAAGCGCCAGGCCGTGCTCAAGGACCGCCGCGCCGAGGAGTTGAACAAACTGGTCGCCGACCTGAATGCCCGCAGGGAACAATTCGCCTCGCTCGACCCCGAGAGCCGCGTCAAAGCCGAGCGCGAGTACGCCGTGAAACGCCAGGAAGCCCAGACTCTGCGGGAAGACTTCTCCTCCTTCCAGACCGCCAAAAACCGCGAAATCAATGCCGAACTGGTCGCAGGCATGCAGGCAAGCCTCAAAAAAATCCGCGAGACCGCTCTGAAAATCGGCCAGGAGCAAGGCTTCGACTGGGTTCTCGACACCTCCGGCAACACCAACACCGGCCTGCCGCTGGTCCTCTACGCCAAAAACGCCGTCGACCTCACCGACCGGGTCGCTGCCTCCCTCGGGGCCGCGGCTCCAAAAGAGCAATAAGCGCACCCCGCGGAAAAACCATGAGTCTACAAGCACAACTTCACCTGATCTCCTGCCTGACTTTCATCGCGATCATCAACTGGCTGCTCGCGGATCGGTCCGTGATGGGGCGCATTCTCGAAATCCGGACCAATCCCCCGTGGGTCGCGATGCGGTGGTTCGGACTTGGCGTGGTCGTGGCTTCCCTTTCCGTCGGCTTCGGAAGTGTCCCCGTAACGACGACCGGTTTTGCCGGAGCCCTGATTTTACTGATGGGGACGGCGCGTAGATCGGCCGGCGCCGACCGGCGCCCGTCAGCCCGACCGCCCGGCGGGAAACATGCCGCCCGGACCGGAGCCGGCTCCAGCAACCTCTGACACTTTTCAATCACATGGACATCTGGGAAATCCTCAAAGACCGCCTGACCATCGGCTTGCTGCTGGGTCTGGCCGTTGCCGCCGTCGCATGGAAATCCGGCTTCTCGGCGCGCCGCCGCCTGGCCCGCGATATCCGCCGTCTCGAAGACGAACTGCGCGAACTTCAGGGCCACCTGAACACCCAACTCAAAATCAACGCCCAGGGCAACGATACGCTTCAGAAGGAACTCGAAGAACTGCGCCGCCAGAACGAGAACCTGCGCGTCACCGTGGCCACCCTCCAGGCCAAGCCGGGCCGGGCGGAAGTGCGTCAGTTCCAGCTCACCGAATCCGCCGTGCGCCTGATGCGCGAGCAGGCCCCGGGGTTCGCCCCCGCCTGGGAAAAAGCGCTCCGCCAGGCGGAGAGCGAAATGGAAGCGGGCGAAAGCGGTCTCAAACGCCTCGTCCGGCGTGTGATTCCGGGCATCGGCACCACCGCCACCCATACTTCCGGAGCGGCCGACACGGAGAACTGACCGCCCCGGCATGGCATCCGCTGGGCAGGACTGAAAAAATGTCCTGCGTCGTGATTGCCAATGCGTCCCGGCTTGTTGACTCTGATCGGGTCAACACTAGCCGACGACCTCTCCACCGGAGTTGAACACATGTCAAGCACCTCAGACCACGAGATCCTCCAGATTCTGGACACCGCCGGCCCGCAATGGGCCCAACTGCAGGCGTGGAAGGTCGTGCCCGCCGATCCCGCCGTGAACGGCGCCATCATCCTGAGCGGCCCCGCCTTCATCTACCGGTGGGAAAACGGCCTGGGTCCCGTGAAAGTTTCCTTCTGGGCCGATCAGGAAATCCGCATCGCCAACAGCGACGGCCACATGCTGGCGATCGAACCGGGGCTCGGCACCATCCGCCTCAAGCTCCCCGGCCGCGAACCGATGGTCATCGGCGCGGTCGATCCTGTCATCTATCAACAGATCGGCGAGTTGACTCACGAAGCGCAGATCGCCCTCCAGCGCCGCGACGAGAACCGCTGGTCGAACGACCTGCTGATCGCCGCCAGTGCGATGCGCCTGGCCGCCCTCACCCGCGAGGCCGCCGCCGCCGCCAGCGCTCCCGACCGCGGTGCCAAGCGTTCGCCGAAAAAAGACCAGCTCGTCACCCAGCTCCACGAGTGGCTGCGCCCGAATCTGGAGAAGTCCGTGAAACTCGGCGATGCCGCCAAGCGCTTCGGCAAGAGTCCGCGCCAGCTCATCCGCATCCTCAAGGAAACCACCGGCTGCGGCTTCGCCGAGCACCTGACGATGCACCGCCTGACCCTCGCCCGCGCGCTGCTCATGCGCTCCGGCCAATCGGTCATGGATGTCGCCCGCGCCTCCGGCTTCAACAGCCGCGAGCAATTCATCCGCTCCTTCAACAAAGCCTTCGGCTGGACGCCCCTTCAATTCCGCAAAGCCTGGAACCGCGCCGCCTTGAGCGACGCCGAGCTGGAGGAGCTCTGCCAGGTCTCCGAACGCTCGCCGGTGACATGGCTGCCGGCCGGCACCGCCGCCTCCAGCCCCGACGAGGACCACGAAGGCGAACCCCACACTGTAATGGTGGCCAACGCGCTGCACGAGATCGTCGAGCTCTTCTGGATCACTCCCCAGGGGAAGCGCGCCCGCATCGATGTCCTCGAACGCGGCGGTATGGTCTTCGTCAACCGCGACAACGGCGGCTCCTGCTGGATCGTCCGCGCCCCCGGTTCCGGCCGCGAACGCTATTTCCGTACCCCCGACGACCACGCCCTCGCGGTCGTCACCCCTTCGGTCCTCGCAGGTTGAATGGCAGGACCTGAGGACTTCTCTCGCCCCGGCGGGACAGGATTTTTCATCTCTTCACATAACGAAATCCCGGCAAAGCACGCACCAGACGGCGCATTTCAAGTTTCATCAAAGTGGCGGTGACAACGTGCGCCGGCAGGCCGGTGGATTCGACAAGACGATCGATGCCGGATTCGTTTTCCCCCAGCGCGGCGAACACCTGCGCCTCTTCCGGCGGGAGCTCGGGCAAAGCGGCGCTTTCCTTTTCCGGCACGGCGGCAGGCCGGGCGAAAGGCAGATCGCCGAGATCGTCGAGCAGGTCCGAGCCATCCGCAACGAGCGTGGCCCCGTCGCGGATCAGGCGGTTGCAGCCGGCGGAAGTCGGCTTGTCGATCGGCCCGGGCACCGCGAAAACCGGACGGCCATACTCGGCGGCGAGATTCGCGGTGATCAGCGAACCGGACCAGGCCGGGCACTCGGTGACCAGCAGCGCCCGCGACCAGGCGGCGACGATGCGATTGCGCTGGGGAAAAGTCTGCTTGTCCGGCGCGGTGTGAAGCGGGAATTCCGAAACGACCGCGCCGCGTCCCCCGGCGATCCTTTCGGCCAGACCGAGATTTTCCGCGGGAAAAAGCTTCGCCAGACCGCTGCCGATCACCGCCACGGTGCGCCCGCCGGCCGCCAGCGCCGCTTCATGGGCGGCGGTATCGACGCCGCGGGCGAGCCCGGAAAGGATGGTGAATCCGGCATGGGCGAGTTGATAGGAGAGCTTCTTCGTCGCGTTCCTGCCATAGATCGTCGCCCGGCGGGTGCCGACCATGCCGATCGCATGACGGTCGCGTTCCTCGATTTTCCCCCAGACATACAGCAGCAGCGGCGCGTCGTACGCCTCGCGCAACGCGGGAGGCCAAGCGGGATCTTCGGGCAGCAGGAGGGAAAGCCCGCGTGCTTTCACCTCCGCCAGCTCGGCCGAGGGGTCCGCGTGGTCCTGCCAATGGGTGAGGATGTCCGCCGTTTCCGGCCCGATGCCATCAACCTTCAGCAAAGCGTCCTTGCCCGCCGAGAGCACAGCTTCGGCCGAACCGAAACGCTCAAGCAGGCGGCGGACACGGACAGGGCCGATTTTGGGGAGGAGGTTGAGGGCGAGGAGGGAGTGCATGGAGGACAATGACTTTGGTTTGCGGAAGCATAAGGAGCGTCGACATTCCATCGACACCCACTCCTTAATCGCGGAAATCGATCGTGCCCAATCATCGGTAACTTGCCCACTGTGCGAGTTGTTCCGGGAAGGGGCAACCGGCGCAGTCGCTGGTGTCTTCGAGGCAGAAGTCGTGGTAGATCTGAAGCAGAGCCTGATGATGGGCGGCTTTTCTCAACCACGGGGCAGCGCTTTTCTCGCTGCCGAAGAGGCGGATGGCGCAGCGGCGGACCTTTTCGTTCCGCGCGCCTGCGGGGAGTTTCAGGTAGGCATCGAAGCCGCCGCCTTCGTGAAGGGCGAGCGGGTGGAGATGATTGGCCAACAACTCGGTGGCCTGCGACCTGCCGAAGAGGGCGATGGGCCTGGCTTGCTCAGCCGAGGCGAGCGTATGGCGGTGTGTCCAGAACGGATCGGAGAGCCCGCCGAGATAGGCGAGGACAGCCTTTGGACCGAAAGGCCGGGCCAGCGCGAGCCTGCGGAACCGCGGCCAGTCCTTCCCCAGAGCTGCCAGAGCGGCGACGCGCCGGTGCGGATGGTTCGCCGGGCGCTGGCCGTGCCATTTCCACGGCATGGCATGGGTGGATTCCCAGCGTCCGCGGGCCTTCCACCAGGTCTCCCACAGGACGCGCAGGTGCTCCCTGGTATCGGGCGGAGCTTTCTCGTGAAGCTCGGGCGAGAGGAAACCCGCGGCGCCGAAAAGCAGCGCTTCGGCTTGCATGGGATCTTCGCGGAGGGCCGCCAACGGCATCCGCTGGGCGAGCAACCGCATCGCAAGAGCGTTCGAGCGATAGCCGAGAGTTTCCGCCGCCGCCTGCCACAACGCGGCATCGCGGCTGTGGGCATCGGCGGTGCGCAGGAAGCGCGCGGCCTTCACCGCCGCGCGGTGGGAAGCGGCTTCTTCGAGAAGGGAACGTACGGCCTGTTCCGGCATGACGGCGAGCGGCCGGACGCATCGGCCCGGGCTGGCGATGGCGATCTGCCGGCGCGGCAGTTGGAGTGCTTCATCGAGCAGATGCCGGGGAATCAGCACGCGGGGAACTTCGCGGTGACGACGGGTGCGGGTGAAGGATGGCGGCCCTGAATCCGCGAAGACAACATGCAGCACGGTGTTCTCGAAGGCCGGATCCGCGCCGTGGCCGTGGGCTTCCCAATCCCCGGCCCGCAGGTCGATTTCCAACGCGCCTTCCCGCCGTTCGCCGCCGGTTTCCACCACGGCGTGGAGGAAGTCCGGACCCGCGCCGCGATTCCAGCCGCCGAACTGTACGATACGCACCGTATTTCCACGACGGTCACGGAAATCCCGCCCGAAAGCACCGGCGAACCACAGTGCCTGAAGTTCCAGCTCCGGCGGCAGGACGAAGGGGGTGTCCTCCGCCAGCGAGGAGGAATTCCATGCGGCAGCGAGCAGGCGAGGGTAGCCGGTCATCGCTTCGGTGCCGCGGGCGGGGGCGGAGGAGGATCGAGAATCGTGAGCCAGGCGGCGGCGGCGGAAGCTTCGGGAAGGTGGGCGTATGCCGAGCGGGCCGTCCTCAGATCCTGGAGCGCCGTGGCGTTGCGGCCGGCCTCACGGTCGATGGCAGCCTGAAGCATGTCCATCCGCAGGCGGTCGGCATCGGCCTTGTAGCGGGCCTTCGCTTTCTTGAACTCCACCCCGGCCAGGGCGCCCATGTTCCGCGCGGCGTGGTTCAATCCCACGGCTTCCACGATCACGCCGCTGTCGAGGCGGCCGGCCGCTTCGTGCAGCATGGTTTCCATTTTGCCGGACTCGTTCCCCCAGCGCAGCTTGGCCAGCCGCAGCGCCCGGTAGTCCCGGTCGGCCTCGGCCTTTTCGCCGCTGCCGTCGAGGTGGAGGAAGGGCCGGTAGAGGGGATCGCCGAGCACCACGTTCTGCCAGGAGAGCACCGGGACGGACATGTAGGCCGCTTCCACCAGAGTATATCCCGCCAGCAGGCGGCGGTGGAAGATATTGAGATGGTGCGTCATCTGAAGATAGGGCTCGTAGACGTTGCCGAGCGTTGCCGCCGCGCCACGGGCAAGCAGCGGACCGCTCCAGTTTTTCTGCGGGTCGCGCAGTTGAGCGGCGCTGAAGGAATGAATGTGCACCGCCACTGCTCCCCTGCGAAAGCGGAAGCCCGGGTTGAGAAAAGGGCCGCTTACGTTCCAGTCGTACCAGCCGTAGTAGATCGCGGTGTCTCGCAGAGGGTAGTTTGTCGGCAGCGTGTCGGCAAAGCGGTCCACCAGTGTCGGGATCCCCGCTTCGAGGTGGGCGGCGACGATGTCCTCGATCCACTGGTCGCCTTCGGGAAATTTCCTGGAAAGGTCGGCCACCGCCATGCCCCACAGGCCGGTTTTTTCCGCTTCGATGGCGTCGCGGACCATGCGCTCGCAAATTTCCCAGGTGGGGCCGTCGATCCGCCCGACAAGCGTCATCGGCAGGCCGGATTCGAGGAAGGGTTTCTCCGACTTGAAGTAAGGATTGTTCACGAAACCGTCGAGCGGCAGCCCCTCGATGCCGAGCAGGGCGAGCTCAGAATCCACCGCAGCCTCGTTCGAACGGGCAAAGGGCGGCTCCCCTTCCTTCGGCGGCGGAGCGCTGGGGGAAGTCTCGCGTTTGATCCGGCTGGGCACGCCGCGCACGCAGACCAGCGTGCGGATCCGGAACTGCACCGGCAGCAGGTTGCCCTGCGGGTCCTTCGCACGCTGCCACCACTGACGCCGGTCGAATTCCCCGATCAGCGCGTCGCGCAAAGTTCTGTTGAAATCGGCGCGGGAGATTTCCTCCGCCACGGCAAGCGGTAGGCCGACGAGATTTTCCGCCGGGATTTCGCGGGCGGCGGCATAGGTTTCGGCCAGTTTTCTCGATTCCGGCTGAGCCGAGTTGTAGAGCACGGCCACGGTGGCAGGATTCGGCTCCAGCGGCGCGGCATGGAGCGCCGCGGCGCATGTTATCAGAAACGGAAGGAATCGGAACACGGGTGAAACATGCCTTCTCCCGCCGGGGTGACAAGGAGAAGCTCCCGCGATCACCCTGCCGGAAGGCCGCCTGCGGTTCATGGTACGAGCCCGGCTTCGCGGAAGGAGTAGTAGGGCTCCCGCCCGCCGTCGGGGCGGCCGACGATGATGTGATCGAAAAAGCGGAGCTGGAGGATGCCGGCGGCCTCAACCATGCGCTTGGTCAGAATCTCGTCGGGGCGGCTGGGGGTAGGATCGCCGGAAGGATGATTGTGGATGAGGACGAAGCCGTATGCGCCGCGGGTGATGACCGGGCGGAGAATTTCGCGGGGATGGCCGCTGGTCTCGCTCAAAGTGCCGATACTGACCTCCACGGTGCCGCAGTGGCGCAAGCGGGTGTCGAGCAGGGCGACGAGAAGCCGTTCCTGGCGCAGCCAGGCCAGTTGGGGGGCGAAGGTTCGGTAGATCGTTTCCGGAGCGTCGAGCGGAATCCTCGAAAGCTGTTCGCGGGCGGCGCGGGCGCCAAGCTCGAAGGCGGCAACAAGCTGGCAGGCTTTGGCGAGGCCGAGGCCGTATCGCCCGGCGAGTTCCTCCACCCCGGCCGCGCCGAGCGCGCCGAGGGAGCCGTAGTGGTCGAGCAGATCGCGGCCGATGTGGATGGCGCTGCGCCCCTTGGCTCCGGTGCGGAGGAAAAGCGCGAGGAGTTCCGCATTGTCGAGGGCGTTGGGGCCGAGCCTGGAGAGCTTTTCGCGCGGGCGTTCGTCGGAAGGGAGGTCGGCTATGCGCATGATCATGCACATATGAACAGCATCAAAAAGCCGGATGGCGAGCGAAATCTTGCATCCGGACAGAATCACCTCGGCATCAAGGGACGGCGTTTGGCGGGATCATCCAGTGCTCGGGCAGCAAGTCCCTGAGTTTCATCTGCCTCGGTCCTTCGAGGATGACGATCGCTTCCGCATTCCGCGGATCGATTTGAATCAGAAACTCCCGGCAACGACCGCAGGGGGAGCGAAGGCCGTCGTCGGCCACGGCGACGATCGCCTCGATCTGGGTTTCCCCCGCCTTGAGCATTTCCGCGGCAGCCGCGTGCTCCGCGCAAAAGCCGATGCCGCAACTCAGATGGACGCAGACGCCGGTGTGGGTGTTTCCATCGACGGTGCGGATGGCGGCTGCGACGGTCGCCGCGGAGTAATCCTCCCGGCCTAGTGTCATGTTCCTGAGCAGAGGCCGTGCGGCGTCGACCAACGCTTGGAGATTCGGAGTCATGGCGATATGCAGGCCGGGGTTCAATCCTTCGACGCTTTCGGGTCCAGCGCATCGCGCAAACCGTCGCCGAGGAAATTGAGGGAGAAGAGGGTGAGCGAGAAGAAGAGAGAGGGGAAGAAGAGCAGCCAGGGGTTGGAAAGCATGCGGTTGGCGCCTTCTTCGATGAGAATGCCCCAGGAGCTGTTGGGCGGCTTGACGCCGAGGCCGAGGAAGGAAAGGACGGCTTCGAAGAGCATCACGCCGGGGATGGTGAGGGTGGTATATACGATGATCGGCCCGAGGCTGTTCGGCAGGATATGGCGGAAGAGGATGCGCCCGTGGCCGAGGCCGAGCGAGCGGGCGGCTTCGACGAAGTCCATGCTGGCGACGCTCTGCACCTGGGCGCGGACGATGCGCGAGACGGTGAGCCAGGAGAGGGTTCCGATGGCGATGAAAAGCGGAACAAGGGTGGTGATGGGCTCGACCCAGGTGCGGGTCTTGTTAACCTGGGCACTGTCGGCACCTTTGCCGGCGACTAGATCGATGACCCATTCGGTGAGTTTGCCCGTGAAGGGTTCGATGGTTTTACCCAGCAGGATCACGACGATGAGGAAAGGCAGGGCGTAGAGGATATCGACGATGCGCATGAGCAGGGCGTCGGTGCGGCCGCCGATGTAGCCGGCGAGCGAGCCCCAGCAGACGCCGATGGTGACGGAAACGAGAGTGGTGATGAGACCGACGGCGATGGAGATGCGCCCGCCGAAAAGGACGCGAGAGAGGATGTCGCGACCGAGATGATCGGTGCCGAACCAGTGGCCGGCACCGGGGGGGAGGTTCTTTTTCGGCAGGTCCTGATGGTTGGGGTCGGCGAGCAGGCCGGGGATGGAGGGCAGGACGAGGCAGGCAAGGAGGATGATGGCAACGGTGATCAGACCGGCCATGGCGGCGCGGTTCTTGCGCAGGCGCAGGGCGGCGTCGCGCCAGAGCGAGGAGCCTTTTTCGACGGAAGCAGGGGCGGTCACTAGCGGAAAGGGAGATCGGTTCAGCGCGAGGAGCGCAGGCGCGGATTAAGCCAAACGCCGAGAAGATCGGTGGCGAAGTTGGCGAGGATGATGAGCGTGCCGTAGAGCATGACGATGCCGAGGATGACGGGGGCGTCGCCGACTTCGATGGCCTTGATGAAGTGGAGGCCGAGGCCGGGAACGACGAAGATGCTCTCGATGACGACCGAGCCGGAGACGATACCGGCGAAGGCGGGGCCGATGTAGGCCACGGCGGGGATGAGGCCGCCGCGCAGGCAGTGGCGGGTGAGGATGGACATGCTGCGGACACCCTTGGCGCGGGCGGTGCGGACAAAGTCCTGGCCAAGCGTTTCGAGCATGCCGGCGCGGGTCAGGCGGGAAAGGTAGGCGGCGGTGCCGAGGCCGAGAGTGATGGCAGGGAGGATCCAGGTGAGCGGCGAGGAGCGCGACCAGCCCATGACGGGCAGCCACTCGAGCCCGCGGCCCATCCGCTCGGCGAGCAGGGGGCCGACGACGAAGCTGGGGATACAGATGCCGATCATGGCGACGGCCATGGCGCTGTAGTCGATGCCGGTGTTCTTTTTCCATGCGGCGAGCACACCGAGCGGAATGCCGATGGAGATGGCCACGGCCATGGCGATGATGCCGAGCTGGAGCGAATTGGGAAATGCCTGGGTGATGATTTCGGTGACGGGACGGCCTTCGAGGCGCAGGCTGAAACCGGGGTCGCCCTTGAGCAGGTTGCCGAGTTGACGGACGTACTGGGTGCCGACGGATTCGTTGAGCCCGTAGTAATCCTCGATCTTTTCGCGAATGTGGTCCGGGATCGCCTTTTCAGTCTGGAAGGGGCCGTAGGGCAGCGCCTTGATCAGAAAGAAGGTGATCGTGAAGAGGACGAAGAGGACGAGCAGTCCTTGCAGGAAGCGGTTGAAGAGGGTGCGGAACATGTTTCAGGGCTCGAGGCGGAGAGCTCCGTAGGGGTGGTTGTCGAGAAGCAGCGGGTGCCAGCCCTTGACTTCAGGGCGCAGCAGGTAGTTCCGCGAGTACCAGGAGGTGGGCAGAATGGGGAAGGAGTCCATCATCAGGCGCTCGGCTTCGCGCAGGACTCCGAGCCGCTTGGCGGGATCGGCTTCGAGCGCGGCCTGGGAGAGCAGTTCTTCGTAGCGGGGGGAGTGCCAGCCGGTGTTGTTGTTGCCGTTGCCCCTGGTCCACATGTTGAGGAAGGTGGTGGGGTCGAGATAGTCGCCGATCCAGCCGGCGGCGGCCATGTCGAAGTCGAGATTCTGCTGGGCGCTGATGTAGGAACCCCAGTCCTTGTTCTGGATATCGACGAGGATGTTGAGGTGCTGGCGCCACATGGCCTGGATGGCCTCGGCGCTGGCGCGGGCGGAGGGGCGGCTGATCAGCACAGAGAAGCGCGGGAAGCCGGCGCCCCCGGGGAAGCCGGCATCGGCGAGCAGGGCACGGGCTTTTTCGGGGTCAAAGGAAAGAACCTTGTCGGGCTCGTAGTCGCCCATTTTCGGGGTGAGCGAGGTTGCGGGGGTGAAGCCCTGGGTGATGTATTTGCAGAGCGATTCGCGGTCGATGGCCAGGGCCAGAGCCTGGCGGACGCGCACGTCGGAAAGTACGGGGCGCGTCGTATTCACGCGGATGAAGGTGGTGCCGACGTAGGGTTCCTGGCGGAGAAACTGCGGCTCCTTTTTGCTCATCTCGTCGATGAGGTCGGAGGGAAGCTGGTAAGTGGTGTGGAGCTGGCCGGAGAGGAAGGCGCGGGTTTCAGTGTAGGGGTTTTCGATCGGGAAGAAGCGGATGCCGTTGAGCCCGACATTGGCGGCGTCCCAATAGTGCGGGTTGCGCTCGACTTCGATCACGTCGTGGAAGCGCCAGGTTTTGAGTTTGAAGGGGCCGTTGCCGGTGAGGTTGGGGAAGCGGCTCCAGGCGGTGAAGCGGTCGGAGATTTTGCCATGAGCGAGAACGACGTGGCGGGGCACGGCGAACCAGGTGTAGTGGCGGGTGAGGGAGGGAAGGTAGGGGACGGGCTCGCGGAGTTCGAGCTTGAGGGTGAGGTCGTCCACGGCGGTGACGCCGACCCGAGCGAGGTCGAAAAGATCATCGGAGGCTCTTTCCGCCATCGCGGTGAGCAGAGCCTTGGCCTTTTCGGGATCGGCGCCGGCGGGCCAGGGAAAGCGTGCGGACGGATCGGCGAGGATCCATTCCAGCGCTTCGCGCCCGAGGGCGTCGAGCCCCTTGCTTTTGGCAAAGAGCTTCCGCTGTTCGTCGCCGGCCAGGGTCGCCCACCGCGGGGATTCGCCGAGGGCGGAGATGTCGAGATCATCGTCGGGGCCGAAGGCTACCCCCTTCAAATCTTCCCAGACGACCCCGGGTACGATGCCGGCCTGGAGGAGGATCCAGCCGCGGCGGTTTTTGTTGTATTCCTCGCCGTTCTTGAGCGGATAGAGCATCTCCGCGTAATAAGCGGAGAGATCCGGGTGAAGCATGCGGTGGTAGGAGAAAACGAAGTCGTGGGCGGTGACACGCATACCGTCGGACCAGCGGCCTTCGGGTTGCAGGCGGAAAATCCACTCGGTGAGCGTTTCGTTATGCTCCCAAGAGACGGCGGCTCCGGGCGGCAAAGCGTCGTCTTCCGAAGGGTGATCGCCGACAAGCCCCTCGAACATCGCGCCGATGAGTTTGCTTTCAATGACACCGGTGACGAGATGGAGATCGAGCGCCTTGGGTTCGGCGGAATTGCCGACAAGCAGGATCCCTTCGCGGTTGGCCTTTTCGACCTGGGTTTCCCGCTGGCAGCCAGGGAGGCAGAGCAGGGCGAAGAGGCAGAAAAACGCGCGACGTGTCATGACGTGGCGGAGGACTAGCGTTTCCAGAGCCGGGATAGCAGGGAAAATTTGCACGAATCTCCCTGAAAATATCGAATCCCGGGGGCAGTGCAGCCAAACGACGGAGCGGCTGCGCCGTTCCGAGAACTTTTGGGGAGAGTTTTGGCGGGGTTGCGGTCCCTCTGCCTGAAGAAGGGACTACGTGCGACTTGCGCCATGCCCCCGCCTCCCGCTGGGTTCTGCGCTGGCTTGCCGGATCTCGGACACGCCCCCCTCCCCTGTTGTGCGACTTGCGTGGGCATGCCTGCACAAAAAAGAGCCCGGCACCCTC
>JBBCJF010000021.1:0-59125 GCA_037190465.1 Haloferula sp.
GCGTCGTTGATCCGGCGCAGTTTGCCGTCCGGCTTTTCGTCGCGGGGGAAGATGGAGAGGAGAAGAATCTTCGCGTCCGGCTTGCGGTCCTGGAGGAGTTCGAGGATGAGCTTGATGCCGTCGGCCGTCCGTTCCGGCGGATCCTGGCGGTGGCCGGTGGTGTTGGTGCCGATCATGAGGACGAAGAGCTTTGGATCGACGTTTTCCAGTTCGCCGTTCATCAGGCGCCAGAGGACGTGCTCGGTGCGGTCGCCGGAGTAGCCGAGGTTGAGGGAATTCCGGTGGGCGTAGTATTTGTCCCAGACCGCCTTTCCGGCGCCTTCCCAGCCCTGGGTGATGGAGTCGCCGATGAAAACGAGGTCGTGGCCGCCCTGTCGCGCCAGGTTTTTCTTCTGTTCGTGGCGCTGTTTCCACCGGTCTTCGCCGAAGCGGTTGCCGGGGACGGTGGCGGGGCTCATGCGATATTGGCGGCGCAGGTCGTCGTAGAGCTTTTTCATGTCGGCGAGGGTGTCCGCGTAGGCGGGGTCATCGTGGACGGATTTCATTTCCTGCGGGTCTTTTTCCAGGTCGAAGAGGTTCCACTCGTCGGTTTTGGGGAAATGCATCAGCTTGTAGCGCTCGCCGCGGACGCCGTCGTGGGCGGGGACGCGGTGGGTGTTTTCGCCACTGTAGAAGTAGTAGATGCCCTTGCGCCAGTCGCCGGGGGTTCCGCCTTTCAGGACGGGGACGAGGCTCTTGCCCTGGATGGCGGAGGGGATGTCCGCGCCGGCGATTTCGAGGAAGGTCGGGGCGTAGTCGATGTTCTGGATCAGCGCGTCGTTTTTCGTGCCGGGTTTCACCCCGCCGGGCCAGCGGACGAGGAAGGGCATGGCGAGGCTTTCCTCGAACATCCAGCGTTTGTCGTACCAGCCGTGTTCGCCGAGGTAGAAGCCCTGGTCGGAGGAGTAGATGACGAGGGTGTTTTCCGCGAGGCCGCTTTCTTCGAGGTAGTCGAGCATGCGGCCGACGTTTTCGTCGACGGCGCGGATGCAGCGCAGGTAGTCCTTGAGGTAGCGCTGGTATTTCCAGCGGGTCACGTCGTCGCCGGACAGTTCGCCAGCTTTCATGGCGGCGATGAATGCCTGATTTTCCGGTTCGTAGGCGGCATCCCAGGCTTCTTTCTGGGCGGGGGTCATGCGGGCGTATTCGCCGTTGCCGTTGCCGCCGAGAAAATATCCGGGGAATTCCGTTTGGCCGTGGAATTTCATGTCGTGCCCCCAGTGGAAGTGGCGGGCGATGGTCATTTCCTGTTCCTTGAGGGTGGAGCTGCGGTGCGCGTAGTCGTCGAAGAGGGTCGAGGGTTCGGGGATTTTCGCGTCTTTGAAAAGGTCGAGGTGGCGCGGGGCGGGGGACCAGTTGCGATGCGGGGCCTTGTGCTGGCACATCAGGAGAAAGGGCTTGGATTTGTCGCGGCCTTCCTTGAGCCAGGCGAGCGCCTTGTCGGTGATGATGTCGGTGCAGTAGCCTTCCTCGCGTTTGGTGCCTGCAGGGGTGATGAAGTCCGGGTTGTAGTAGCTTCCCTGGCCAGGGAGGATCTCCCAGTGATCGAAGCCGGCGGGGCGGCTGACGAGGTGCCATTTGCCGATCAGCGAGGTTTGGTAGCCGGCTTTTTTCAGGAGCTTGGGGAAGGTGGTCTGAGCGCCGTCGAAGCGGGAATCGTTGTCGAGGAAGCCATTGATATGGCTATGTTTGCCGGTGAGGATCGTGGCGCGGGAGGGGCCGCAGATGGAATTGGTGCAGTAGGAGCGGGTGAAGATGGCGCCGTCTTTCGCGATGCGGTCGATGTTCGGGGTGGGGGCGATGTCCTTGAGCGGACCGCCATAGGCGGAGATGGCATTGAGCGCGTGGTCGTCGGAGAAGAGGAAGAGGATGTTCGGGCGCTCCGCGGCGAGGGGAGTGAAGCCGAGGAGGAAGAAGGCTAGCAATGGACGCATGGGGTAAGCATACCAAACGGAGGAGAGGGGTTTGCAAGGAAAGGTTGAAGAAAGGCAGGGCGATCCCGGTCAAAGCTGGTCGGCGATCGCTTCCGCGAGCGGGGCCAGAGGGGAATTGGTTTCCTCGATTTTGATCAGGCGGGATCGGCGGAAGTCGGGCAGGAAGACCCGGCGTTCGAGATCGCGGATCGCAACGGGGTCGTTGAAGGCTAGGTTCAGCTCGCGGTTGATGCGCATGCTGAGTGTGTCGAGATTCGCCGAGCCCATGGTGCCCCAGCCGTCGCATAGGATGACTTTCATGTGGGTCATTTTCGGGTAGCGGTAGACTTTCGCTCCGGAGTTGATCAGGCCACGGGCGGTCGCGAGGTTGGCGACATCCATGATGGCCGAATCACCGCGCGCGGGCAGCACCACGCGGACATCCACGCCGCGGCGGGCGGCGCTTTCCACGGCGAGCGCGATGTCGTCGTGGGCGAAGTAGGGGGTCTGGATCCAGATCCGTTTCCGTGCGGCGCGGATCGCCATGAGGGTCGCGTCGAGGATTTCATGCCTGCCTTCGGAGGCATCGGTCTGCAAGACGCGGAGCTTGATGTCATCGTCACTTGGATGGGGTCGGCGGGGGAAGAACTCCGGTTTGCGTAATGCGGCGAGGTCACCCCAGGGACCGGCCTTGCGCCAGGCGCGTTTGAATTCCGGCGTCAGCGAGGCGAGGATCGGGCCTTCGACGAGCACCATGAGGTCGTGCCATTCCGAGTAGTATTCACGGCCGATGTTCATGCCGCCGATTATGGCGGCGCGCTGGTCGAAGATGAGGAGCTTGGTATGGTCGGCCACCAGCCAGGGGTTCAGCGTGCGGCGGACCTGGACCTTCGAATCCTGCTTGAGATAGCGTCCGATGTCGGGAGGCGGCAGAAAGCCGGGAGGGCCGGGCGTTTCCGGTGCGGAGGTATGGGCGAAGGTGGTGCCGAGATCGTCGAACAACACCCGGACGGGCACGCTCTCCGCTTTCTTTTTGAGAATGTCGGCGTAGCGGACGGCGATGTCGTCGTTGTCGAAGATGAAGATTTGGATGTCCACGGACTTGGTGGCACCGGCGATTTGCCGGTCGAGTTCCCTGAAAAAGCCGGGGCCATCCACCAGCCACTTCAAGGTGCCGCGTTCGGCCGCGGGGAAGCCGCGCCGGTCGAGCATGCGCTCGAAGTCAAAGGTGCCCGGGATTTCTTCGGGAACCGGGCCGGGGGCGATGTCGAGCGGGATGTTTGACACGACGACTTCGCGCGGCCGGTGCCACAGCAGGGCGAGTCCAAGCTTGGCGCTGGTGACCGGCTGTTTCACCGCCGCCACGGCTGTCGCGCGGAAGGCGGTCGCCGCCAGGGTTCCGCCACTGGTCAGAGGATCGTTTGCCTGCGGCAGTCTTTCGGACGAACGCCTGGCATTCGAGGAGAGCGAGGCGCAAGAGGGAAGGAGCAGGCAGGCGAGGAGCAGAATGGCGCGGGACGGGCGGAACATGTCGAACCATTCATGCACGCCTTTGAAGGCGGTGCAAGGAGGCTCAGTCGCCGAAGAGGGCTTCGCGCAGCAGCGGTTTGCCGGCCTGGGCGTCCCAGTAGGCGAAGCCCGCTTTCCAGTCCCACAACGCCCAGGGAATGTTCCGCTTTTCCGCGGCGCGGCGGACGTCGGCGCTGTAGCGCTCCCGGCTTTGTGCATCGGCCACGCGGTAGGCGCCGAATTCGCCGAGGTGAATGGGGCGGCCGAAGTGCTCCGACCATGCCACGGCGTCATCCAGCAGACGCTCGATGGTCGCGGCGGAGCAGGGGTTTTCGTCGCTGCGGCGGGTGTTGTAGGCTTCGACCCACGAGACGATGTCGGTCCGGTCTTTGAACGAATCGGGCAGGGAGAAGGGAGTGGACGGCGGACCGGGGTAGACGATGCCGCGCAGGCCGGTGAGATTCGCCCAATTCGCGTCCTGGTGAGTGAATTGGAAGGGTTCGTAGCAGTGGATCGAGACGATAATGCGGTCGTCGTCGTCCGGGAGGACGAGGCGGTCGAGTGCTCCGACGGTCGACCATTGGGAGGGATTGACCATGATGGTCCGCCGGGGGGCGATGGTGCGGATGACTTTGATCGCGTCTCGATAGATCGAGCCCATCAGGTTGCCATCCAGTTTGTTGTAAGGTTCGTTCAGCAGTTCGAAGATCAGGGTGTCGGGCCAGTCTTTGAAGTGGCGCGAGACGAGGTCCCAGCCTGCGGCAAAGGCCGCGCGGTGTGTTTCCGGCTGCCGGCAGAGGTCGTCGAAGTGGTGCCAGTTCAGCAGGATGCGCAGGTTCTTTTCCCGGGCGCGTTCCAGCACGGGTTCCAATTCGTCGAGCAGGGATGTCTGGATCGCGCCGTTTTCGATGAAGTGGTGCCAGGCGACGGGCACGCGGATGTGATCGAAGCCTTCGGCGGCGATGAGGTCGATGTCATCGGTAGTGTATTGGATTTTCCAGCCGCCGCCGGGCGGGGCTTCCCAGCAGTTGCCGAGGTTGACGCCGCGCTTGAGTTGGGCGTTGGCGCGGTGGGCGGGGGTGTCGGCGGGCAGTCGTTCCGGTTCCTTGAAGCCGGGAGGGGTGGCGGCGCGGGCGTGCAGTTTCAGGGTGATGGGTTTGCCGTTCGTGACCTTCAGTTTTTGGGTCAGGGGACGGCCATGCCAGGAGGCGGCGAAGCTTTTGCCTTTGCGCGCGATGCCGGAATTCAGGGGCCAGTCGGACGAGGCCGGGTAGGGACGCCACGGAGAATCCCAACCGGCAGGGGCGCCGGAGCCGGGTGTTTCGAAATCTCCGTTGGCGAGTTCCGTTCCTTCGGCGGAGAGGTCGTCCCAGAAGATTTCCTGCTGTTCCAGAACTCCCGGCGAGGCTTCTTTCCACGTGCCATTCAGCATGAGTTCCACCTCGCCGTCGTGCGCAGGGGTAAAGTGCAAGGTCAGTTCCTTCCACCGCCACCATTGGAGGGGGAAAATCACGTCGGTGAGCCTTTCGCGCTGCACGGGGTCCTCCAGCCAGGTGGCGGGGGTGGCCTGGCCTTCCGAGACCCGGACTTCGCGCAAGGGCGGAGCTTCGGCGGGCACCCGGAGTTGCAGCCGCCCGCCGGTGGTCAGCGCGGGTTCCTGGGCAGCGAGGAGCCCGGGAAGGAATATCGACAACAGGCAAAGGGAGCGGATCATGGTCCGCATACGCGATGAGGGTCTCCGATAATATCACTCTCCTGG
The DNA here is from genome assembly GCA_037190465.1 of Haloferula sp. GTDB lineage: Bacteria > Verrucomicrobiota > Verrucomicrobiia > Verrucomicrobiales > Akkermansiaceae > Haloferula. Next base: position 5,221 of record JBBCJF010000021.1, read on the forward strand.
GAGCGCGGAGCCCTGCTCCGCACGAACTACCGGCAAACCCTGCTTACTCATCCGGGACCGCAACCCGGAACCGCGCCGCCCCCATAGTTCTGCGGAGCAGGGCTCCGCGCTCCCGGAAGGGGCTGCGTCAGTTCCGCGACTGGAGCTTGCGGTCGAAACGGGAGACGGCTAGAGCCTCCTGCCATGGAACACCATGTGTATTTCTGGTTGAAGGAGGAGCGGAGGAACGAGGCCGACCGCAAGGCGTTCGAAGAAGGACTTTCGGGTTTGTTTCGTCTGGAAGGTATTGACGGCGGCTTCTGGGCCGTGCCGGCGAAGGTGATGGAGCGGCCGGTGGTGGATCAGTCGTGGGACTACGCGCTGACAATGACTTTCGCTTCGGTGGAGGCGCAGGATGCCTATCAGGTCGATCCGGGGCACCACGTTTTCATCGATAGTTTCAAGGATTGGTGGGCGCGCGTGGAAGTGCGCGATCTGGAAAGGGCGGACCAATGAGAGCGCTCCAACTCATCGCTCCGTCCACGCTCGCGGTGGTCGATTTGCCGGCCCCCGAGCCCGGTCCGGGCGAGGTGCGGCTGCGGGTGAAGGCTTGCGGCATCTGCGGCAGCGATCTGCATGGCATGGATGGGAGCAGCGGGAGAAGAATCCCGCCGCTGGTGATGGGGCACGAGGCCAGCGGCACGGTGGATGCCGTGGGGGAAGGTGTCACGGCATGGAGGGCGGACGACCGGGTGACTTTCGATTCGACGGTGTGGTGCGGCGAATGCGGCTATTGCCGCGAGGGGCGGGTGAATCTGTGCGATTCGCGGCAGGTCGTGGGGGTGGCTTGCGCGGAGTTCCGGCGCGACGGAGCTTTCGCGGAGTTCGTGGTCGTGCCGCAGCGCATCCTGCACCGGTTGCCGGAGGGTATTTCATTTGAAGAGGCGGCCTTCGCCGAGCCGGTGGGCGTCGCGTTGCATGCGGTGAAAAGGGCGGGGGAAGTCTCCGGACGTACGGCGCTTGTCGTAGGTGCGGGCTTGATCGGGTTGCTCGTCGTCCAGGCTCTCAAGCGCGCAGGGGCGGCGAAGGTCATCGCGGTGGATCTCGACGAAGGGCGCCTGCGGCTTGCCCGGGAACTTGGCGCGGACGAGGTTTTTGTCAGCGGGGCGGGCTCGGTTTTCGAGGTGGATGTGGCGATGGAAGTTGTTGGCGCGGCTCCGACCGTCGATTTGGCCGTACGCTCGGTGCGGAAAGGCGGGCGGGTGGTGCTGGTGGGGAATCTGGCGCCGGAGGTGCCGCTGCCCTTGCAGGTGGTCGTGACCCGCGAGCTCGATGTGGTCGGGACTTGTGCGATCGCGGGGGAGTATCCCGAGGCATTGGCGGCCATCGCGTCCGGCGGCATCCGGGTGAAGCCGCTGATTTCCGCGAGCGTGGGGTTGGAGGATGGGCCGTCCGCTTTCGAAAGAGCCAGGGAGCCGGGGGCGTTGAAAGTGTTGGTTACCGGCGGGTGAATTCGTTCGGCTAAGGTGAAATGAGAATCGCAATCATATCGGCATCCTGGCACCGGGATCTTCTCAATGTGGCGAAGGCGTCTTGCGTCGCCCGGCTCGGCGAGTACGGGATCGATGCGGAAGAAGACATCGATGACTTCAATGTTCCCGGCAGCCTTGAGATTCCATTGATGGCATTGAAGCTGGCCAAAACATCGACCTATGACGGGATTATCGCATTCGGGTTGATCGTCGATGGAGGCATCTACCGGCATGAGTTCGTCGCCTCATCGGTGATCGACGGGCTGATGAGAGTTCAGCTCGATACGGAGGTTCCGGTGTTTTCGTGCGTGCTCACACCGCACCATTTTCACGATCATTCCGACCATATCGGTTTTTTCAGAGAGCATCTGGCCACGAAAGGAGCCGAAGTGGCCGATTCCGCTTTTTCCTTCATCACCCTGCTTGCGAAGCAGGCCGGAGGCAACCCGCGATCCCGGGGTCTATAGCTTTGATGTTGACGGGAGCTAGGCCCAGCGCGAGCGATGATCATGGAATCCCCGGACGAAACGCTCTGTACGAACTGCGGCGAAAAGACGGCGGTGTTTTTCATGCATTGCATCAGCTCGGGGGAAAAGGAATCCGTGAAGCTCTGCGAGGCGTGCCTCGAAGCGACAGGCCCTGCGCTCTTGAAGGACTACATGACAGCGATGAAGAATGCGAATTGCTGTTATTGCGGAGGCAAGGCGATGACAGGAGGCAGCACGATGGATGTGGTGCTCGGCCGGAGCGAGCGCCGCTTCATGTGCCGCTCCTGTTTCGAGGAGCATAATCGATTTCTATTGCCGCGCTTCCAAGCTCTCGCCGATGTGGAAGAGAAATCGGTTTCCGAACAAATGAGGCAAATCCGCGATCTTGATGAAGAGGAGGAAGATCATATGAAGCGATGGGTGATTCAACGATACAACTGAAATGACTGCTTTCGATCTCACCGGAAAAACTGCGCTCGTCACCGGTGCGAGCCGTGGCTTGGGCAAAGGTTTTGCTCTTGCGCTCGCCAAAGCCGGAGCGGATGTCGTTGTGACCAGTCGCACGCTTTCCTCGCTGGATGCGACCGTGGCGGAAGTGGAAGCACTGGGCCGGAGGGCTTGGCCGGTGGTGCTCGATGTTCGTGAGAAAGACAGCATCGAGGCCGCTGCGGAGGCCGCGTGGTCCGCCGCGGGAAAGCTCGATATTCTAGTGAACAACGCCGGGTGCAATGTCCGCAAGCCGGCGCTCGAGGTGACCTGGGACGATTGGAATCTCATTCTCGACACGAATTTACGCGGCGTCTTTTTCGTCGCCCAGGCGGTCGCCCGGCGGATGGTGGAGCGGGGCTACGGCCGCATCGTCAATATCGGTTCGGTGACCTGTGTGAACGGCTATGCGGGTCTCGCGCCCTACGGGGCCAGCCGCGGCGGGGTGAAGCAGCTCACGATGAGTCTGGCCGACGATTGGGGAAAGCATGGCATCACCGTGAATTGCCTCGCTCCCGGGTGGTTCAAGACGGCACAGAATGCGGTGATGTACGAGGACGAGGGCTGGGTCGATTATCTGACCGACCGCATTCCATTGAAGCGGCCCGGCGCGCCGGGCGATCTCGATGGCACGCTGGTTTTTCTCGCCTCCGACGCCAGCGCCTACATGACCGGCCAGACCTTGCTGGTGGATGGGGGGATTTCCGTCGGCGCGGTGCGGGCGGTGCCGCGGAAGTGAAAGTTCACCGCAAGATGTACGCGGCTGTGGCGATCACGTGGCAGGCGCTTCCCGCGAGCACGAAGAGGTGCCAGATGGCGTGGTTGAAGCGCAGGCGCCGCCAGGCGAAGAAGACGACGCCGAGCGTATAGCAGAGACCGCCGGCGACGAGCCAGGCGATGCCGGCCGGCGGCAGCGCGCGGATCAGCGGGCCGAAGGCGATGACGGCGAGCCAGCCCATGACGATATAGAGCGCGGTGGACCACCAGGTGTCGCGCCTGCCGCGGAGCAGTGTTTTCAGCAGCACGCCCGCCAGAGCGAAAAACCAGACCACGCCGAAGAGCGACCAACCCCAGGGGCCGCGCAGGGCGACAAGGGTGAGCGGTGTGTAAGAACCGGCGATGAGGAGGTAGATGCAAGCGTGGTCGAGGGCCTGGAGAATCGGTTTTTTCCGTGGGCAGGAGATGGCGTGGTAAAGGGTCGAAGAAAAGTAGAGCAGCACCAGCGTGCCGCCGAAAATGCTGGCGGAAACGGTGCGAAACGCTTCGCCGCCCGCGATCATGAGCATGATGACCAGGCTGACCACCGCCAGCGCCGTGCCGAAGGCATGGGTGGCCATGCTGGCGATTTCTTCTGCCGGGCTTTCGCAGAGCGGAGAGCGGGGCTTGGGCCGGTGCATGGGAGCACTATTGCGGAAAATGTCCGGAAAGTCGAAGCGGGAAATGACGGGGCGGGGACTACGCCCACCCTGACCGCCAGCGGACCGTGAACTCCTCCGGTTCCCCGATCTTTATCCGGCCCGCCTTTTCAACGGCGTGCTAATTCCAAGCAACGAGTCCTTGGCGTGTATGAGGCGTTTAATGCCTGTTATCCTTATTGCTCCCTGTTCATCGCTCCGGTTTCCGATGCCCCGGCGGCACATACCCCACCGCCTCCTCCGGCAGCCCCTGCCGCAACCGTTCTTCCGCAAGGCGGATTTGGGTGTCGATCCCGGCAACCAGATCGGCGGGGTCGTAGGGCGTGATCTCGGCCGGCGCCATCCCGATCCCTTCGATCCCCCGGCCCTGGTTGTAGCGCCCCATGTTGGAATGGATCGAAAAATAGGCGCTGAAAAGCCCGCTGGGCAGCGGCAGGGTGGTTTTTTGAGACGACGTGCCGGCCGTGGGCGTGTCGCCGATGGTGTAGGCCCGTCCGCCGTCTTCCTTGAACATGCCGCCGATGGTTTCACCGGCTGAACGCGCCCCTGCGTCGTAAATGACCACCATCGGCCCGGTGAACGGGCGCGCCCCTTGGCCGGTGGCCCGGCCCCAGGATTCGCCCGGCGGCAGGAACCGGCCCATCACCGCCGCATGATCGCACCCTCCCCCGCCATTGGCGCGCAGATCCAGAATTAGGCCCGGCGCCTCGCCGATCGCTTCCAGCATCACATCCAACTGCTCCGGCAAGTTCCCCGGCACATCCCGCAGATGAATGTAGCCGAACCCGCCCGCGGTTTTGCCGTATAGCTGGCGGCCCTCGCGCTTCAGTCCCTGAGGCGGCGCCAGCGGACCCAAGGGCGCGAAATTTGGACCGCCCTGTCTCACGATGGTGATCGTTTTCACCTCTCCCGCCTCCGGATCGCGCAATTCGAAGGCGATCGGCGTCCCCTCCCAGTCGGCCAAGCCCCAGTGACAGGCCGCGTAGAGCGTCTGGTGATCGGTCGAAAAACAGCTCTCGTCCTGCATTGAGGCCGCCTTCCGCTCCAGCCACCGCCGGGCCGGCACGCCATCGATCGACAGCACCTCCTGCCCGGTCTTGATTCCCCTGGCCGCCGCCGGCCCGAAAGCGGTGCGCACATAGACCTTTTCCCCGATCACCAGCAAATGCACCCGCGGTCCCGTCCACCGCCGTCCCCGTGACTCGTCCGGCCACTTCACCTTCAAGTCGCGCAGAGCCGCATGGCCGTCCTTGAGCCGCGCCAGCAGCCGCTGACAGAGCTTCAAATGCTCCTCCTCCGTTGTCACTTCCTTGACCGCCTCGCGGAATTCCTTCCGCACCGGCTCCCAATCGATCTTCTTCAGCTCGAAAAAATGCCCCGCTCGCTTAGGCAATTCCTCCAGCAGGAACTCCACGTCCTGGGCGAAGATGCCGGCTCTCGCGGTTTCGGCCGGTGTCGGGGATTCCTTTCCCCGGAGCGACGCGGGGTCAAAGCACAACGCCACCGCCAGGAGGAAGGCAGGGCGGGAGCGCGGAAAGGAGGCGGCGAGGCACCGCCGGAGACCGAAAAACCAACGGCGACGACTACCGGCCGGGAGGCACCGGTTCGAAGTTTGGCGGGTGGGAGCGGGTTTCATACGGGGACCGGCGGTTGTGTCATGGTGGAGCAGCATGTCCGTTTTGCTTCTCATCTGCAATCGAAGAGCTTGGATGATTTTCCAAGCTCCGGAATTGCGAGCGCACGGGATCTTTTCCGGGTGGGAATGTCCGCGGTCCCTGAACCGGCTCCTGGGAAGTTACGGTTCGAGAACCCTGAGGCCGGGGATGCTGCGGAAATGTTTGTCGCGGGTCAGCACCGAGGCTTCGGCGCGCAGGGCGCAGCAGGCGATGACGATGTCCGGGAGAGGCAGGATTTTGCCCTGGCGGTCGAGTTTCCACGCGAGTTCCCACACGTCGTCCCACAGGCTCGCCGGGGTGGGGAGCATTTGGGTGACGGCGAAGAAATCCTCCAGATGCAGGCGCTGTTTCATGCCCTTGATCCCGCGCAGCACCTCCGCTTTGACGATGCCGCAGCAGGCGATGTCATCGAGAAGGATCCGTTCCGAGATTTCCCGGACGGGATCGATGCCCGCATTGAGGAGTTCGATGTAGACGTTCGAGTCAATCAGGACGGCGGGTTCCATAGGGCGCTTCGTCTTCGGCGACTTTGAAGGTTTCGAGATGGTCGGGGTCGTAGCCGGGGTAAACGGCGTCTTTCAACTCGTCGGTGGTCAGGCCAAGGCCGTTTTTCATGAAGGACTTCAAGCGCGCCCTGCGGTCCAGCTCGCGCAGGGCGTAGTGGACCGCGTCGGTCTTGGTTTCCAACTCGTAGGTATCCATGACCCTTTTCAGCAAGGCGTCATCAATGTGCATGGTCATTTTCATGCCATACAGGGTATGGTGCCATATTGAGTATGGCAAGGGGATTTTTAACGATTTTTGAAAAGCCTTTGAAAATGAGGGATGAAAGTTTCGGAAAAATCGGCGACCCGGATTTCGCGGCCGGCTTCATGCGTGATGCAGGTCATGACCACGCCGTCGATGCCGCAGGGGGTGATGGCGAAGAAGGGGAGCAGGGATTCCGGGGTGATGTTGATGGCGAAGCCATGCATGGAGATCCACTTCCGGACACCGACGCCGATGGAGGCGAGCTTGCGGTTTTCCACCCAGACGCCGGTGAGTCCGTCGCGGCGGGCGGCTGGGATGCCGAAATCGCGGCAGGCAAGGATGAGGGATTCTTCGAGGTTGCGCAGATGGGCGTGGAGGTCGCGGTTGCGTTCGCGGAGGTCGAGGATGGGATAGCCGACGAGCTGGCCGGGGCCGTGGTAGGTGGCCTGGCCGCCGCGGTTGGTTTCGAAGACGGGGGCGGGCAGCAGGGAAGGGTCGCCGAGGGAGGATTGGTCGCGCAGGCGGCCGATGGTGTAGACGGGGGAGTGTTCGAGGAGGAGGAGGGTTTCGCCGCCGCTGCCGTCGAGCAGGGTGTCGACGGTGGCGTGCTGGCATTGCAGACCGTTTTCGTAGGAGATGCCGGAGCCGAGATTGATGATGTGCATGGTAGCATCAGGGATATGTCGTTCCGCCTGAGGCCGGGACTACGTACGACTTTTGGCTCATACTTGGCGGCGTTCGAGCATCTTGGCCTTGAGCGGGTCGGATGCCTGCAAGTGGGCGATGGCGATGGCCAGGGCGTCGGCGGCGTCGTGGGGAGGGGTTTCGGCGAGGCCGAGCAGGGCGCGCACCATGAAGGCGACCTGCTGCTTGTCGGCGGTGCCTTTGCCGACGACGGCCATTTTCACTTTCCGCGGGGCGTATTCGAAGACGGACAGCCCGGCATCGGCGGCGGCGATGAGGGCGGCGGCGCGGGCGGCGCCCATGGAGATCGCGGTGCGATGAGACTGGACGTAGATGATGCCTTCGACGGCGACTTCGTCGGGCCGGTGCTTTTCGATGAGGTGCCGCAGGTGAGCGCGGACGGCGGCGAGGGCGGCGGATTGGGGCAGGCGGTCGGGGATGGAGATGACGTCGAAGGCCAGCGGCTTCGCGTTTTTGCCGTCGCCTTCCACCACCGCATAGCCGGTGCTGCGAACGGCGGGGTCGATGGCGAGGACGCGCATAGGCGGGGCGTCGTCAGGGGCGGGGCGTACCGACCCGTTTCACGAAAAGTGGATTGCGGCCGAGGAGCTGGCCATTGACGAGGAGGTCGACGTAGAAGGTGCCGGGCTTCGGCAGGGGGAAGCCGCGGATGTGCCAGAGGTGGTGGTGGAGTCCTGCGCCGCCCTTCAACTGGTTCTGGATCGGAGGGATGACGTCCTTCCCGTCCGGGTCGATGATGTGCATTTCCAGTTTGAAAGGCCCGGGGTCGATTTCGTCCGTTCGCAGTTTGCAGACAACCACGCAGTCGGTGTGGCTGGAGGGGAAGGAGGGCGAGGAAAGAGTGTCGAAGGAGCCGAGAATGTTCAGCTTGCCGGCATCGACGGTGGCGGCATCGCAGAGGGTGAAGATCTCGACGGTCATGGGCGGAATGGAGACTGGATATCTGCGATTGGATATTTGGATCAGGATGGGCGGCCGAATAGCGAATATCCAATGTCCAATATCCATCACCTCCTTTTCTTCTTCCCTCCCGCTGGCTTGCGGCGGACGGGCTTGGGCGGGGAGTCGTCGAGAAGAGCGGTGTAGATGTAGTTGAAACCTTCGAGTTTCTTGCGGTCGATTTTCTGGTCGATGAAGATTTCGACGGATTTGGCGAAGTCGAGTTCGTCGGCAGTGAGGAGGGTGAAGGCGTCGCCCTCGGCTTCGGCGCGGCCGGTACGGCCGATGCGGTGAACGTAGTCCTCGGCGTTTTCGGGGACGCGGTAGTTGATGACGTGGGAGACGCCGGAGATGTCGATGCCGCGGGCTGCGACGTCGGTGGCGACGAGGACTTCGTAGTCGCCTTTTTTGAAGCCCTGGAGGGCTTGCATGCGGTCCGTTTGGTTGATGTCGGAGTGCATGACCGCGACTTTGTCGTGGCCTTCGCGTTTGAGCAGGGAGCAGACTTGGTCGGCTTCCTTGCGGGTGCGGGTGAAGATCATCACCGAGTGGTAGTCCGTTTTGTCGAGCAGGGCGAGGAGCAGCTCGTCGCGCTGGTCCATCGAGACGGGGTAGAAGGCATGGGTGACGGTGGAGGCGACGGAGCGGCGGGCGATTTCGACGCTGGCTGGGTCGTGGAGGCACCAGTTGGCGAAGGTCTGGATCGCCGGCGGCATGGTGGCGGAGAAAAAGAGCGTCTGGCGACCTTCCCAGGGGCAGAGGTTGACGATCTTGCGCACCTGCGGGAGGAAGCCCATGTCGAGCATGCGATCGACTTCGTCGAGGATGAGGACTTTGATTTCGCCGAAGCGCATGGTGGCGCGGTAGAAATGGTCGACGAGGCGGCCGGGGGTGGCGACGACGATATCGGCGCCGGCTTTGAGGGCCTTGGCCTGGTCGTTGTAGTGGACACCGCCATAGAGCAGGGCGACTTTCAGACCGGTGTGCCTGCCGTATTTTTCGAATTGCTCGGCGACCTGATGGGCGAGTTCGCGGGTGGGCTCGAGGACGAGGATTTGGGGTTTGCCGAGGGGCTGTATCTTGCTCAGCGTGGGCAGGGCGAAGGCGGCGGTCTTGCCGGTGCCGGTCTGCGAGGCGCCGATGACGTCCCGGCCTTCGAGGATCAGGGGGATGGCCTGGGCCTGGATCGGGGTTGGATTGTCGTAGCCCGACTCCGTGACGGCTTCGAGAACGGCTTCGGAGAGGCCAAGCGATTCAAATCCCATGCGGGGCGATGCGTAGTGAGCGGGGGCGCGGTGGTCAAGGGACGAATAAGTGCCGGGTGATCAGTGATCGGTGATCAGTGAAACAGCCCTCTCCACTCGGACCTCTTCCCCAAGTCCCGCCGCTCCGAACCAAAATGCCTTTCCGCTGATCACCGATCACTTGGCCCTATTTCCCGGTTTCAGGCGGCGACGGGGGAGGCGGGGGAGTGGATGAGGAGGCAGTCTTCGAGGTGGGGCTGGAGTTCCAGCAGCAGGGGGGCGCCGCGTTCGAAGGGGATGCGGAAGCGGGTTTCGAGGCGCTTCAGGATGAAGTCGAGGTCGGCCCTGGCGAAGTCGTCGGGTTCGCCGCGGGCGATGGCGACGAGGTAGGAGTATTGTCCCTCGCGGACGAAGGCCCTGCGTCCGTCGCGGAGTTTGAAGTCGAGGTTCAGCGCGCCGGCCGGGTCTTTCAGGGAATGGGCGAGGCGGCGGGCGAGGGGGGCCACGCGGCGGGGGTGGGCGTGGCGCACAGGGTCGGCGCTGGCGAAGGAGATGAGAGAGAGTTTTTCGCGGTCGAGGAGGTGGACTTCGTCGACGTGGAAGCGGCGGAGTTTTTCCTGGAGGATTTCGTCGTAGCTGCGGCTGCCGGCGAGCGCCTGGAGGCGCCATAGGGAGCGGTGGAAAAAGCCGGGGTCGTGGAAAGGACCGGAGGAGTGCTCCGAGAGCGCGCGGCGGAAGGCGGCGCGGAGGAAGGTTTCGAAGCGGGTGTCGTCGATGGCGGCGGGGGCGGAGCCGGCGAGGAAGGGGCGCAGGGCTTCGGCGAAATCGGCGTCGGTGTAGTCGGGCGTTTCGGAGGACAGCGGGATGAGTGGAGCGTGCCGGGAGAGAGGCGGGGAAGCTGGGCTGATCCGGCCGAAGGCAGGCAGAGGCCGGCGCGGGGGCGGCGGGAATGACGGCTTGGAGGGCAGGGGAAGCTCGCCGAGGGGGAGGGGGGCGGCTTGTTCCGGATGAGGAGATTCCGGGAGATCGGGGGGGGGAGAGGGCAGGGGGGTCATGGCGCGGTGCCGGGGTTGTCCGCCTGGAGGGCGGCGGCTTCGGCGAGTTCGCGGGCGGCGGAGGCGAGGCGGGCGAAGCCGGCCTGGAGGGCGACCCGGCCGGGCGCGTTTTTGTCGCGGGCGGCGAGTTCGGTTTTCACCCATTCCCGCTGGCGTTCGAGTTCGGCGCGGAGTTCGCGGATGAGGTATTCTTCGCGTTGCTGGATGTGGCGGGTGAAGCCGCTTTGCCAGTTTTCCAGCCAGCGGCCGACTTTGCGTTCGAGCTCGGCCTGGGCCTCGATGCCGAGTTCGGCGCGGCTGCGGGCGACGGCCTGGATTTGGCCGGCGAGGCGGTGAATTTCGCCGAGCTGGCGGGCGCGGCCGGCGTCGATGTCGTCGCGCAGTTCCTGGAGATCGCGGACGTGCTGCTGCTCCAGGCGTTCGAGACGGATCTGGAAGACGTCGTTTTCCGGCTGCGCGGGCAGAGGGGCGAGCCGGCCTTCGAGTTTTTCGAGGCGGCGTTCGACGTTTTCCATCTGCCGGCCGACCAGGATTTCGCGGATCCGTTCGACCTGCCGGGACGGGTGAGTTTCGGGTGTTGCGGGGGGGGACATGGCTCGCTCCGTGGGGTGAACCGGGTTCCGGGAAGAAACCGGCAGGAGGAGAGGGTGAATGCGCTAATCTAGCGGGAGGGGGACGGTGCTGTAAATGGGAAGATTGATCCTTCGCATTCCCGAAGTATCGGGCGGAGTGGATTGAATTTTTTGGAATAACGAAACGCGAAGACGCGGAGGTCGCGGAGGGGACGCTGAGTTTTTACTGGTCGGACCGGGGGGCGTTTCTCATCCGGTTTCCAACACGTACTGCACCCTCGGCCTGTCAGGGGCGGGAGGAGTCTCCGGGTCGAAATCCGTGCATGCCGTCAGCACTGCGCACCCGATCGACCGCGCAAGCTTCTCCATCTGGGAAACCGAAAACATCTCCCACTCGAACCTTTCCGTCGTCCCATCCGGATAGTCGAGCTGCACGAACAGCCGGTTTCCCGCGATCATCTTGTTCTCCCCCACCGTTCCCTGCGGCAACGCAAATTCCCGCCGTCCCTGCCGCTCGCGAAAAAAATCCGGATGCCACAAATCCAGAACGATCCTCCCTTTCGCCCGCAAACCAGCTGCCAATCGCGCCAGAATCTCCCGGTTCCCTTCCGCGTCGAAGAACCCGAAACTCTGCGACATCATCGCCAGCCCGTCGAATGAATCTGCCTCCGGCAGGTAGTCGCGCACATCCTCCTGCACATACATCGGTCCGCCCCCCAGCCGCTTTGCTTCCTCCACCGCCGTCCTATCCCGCTCCACCCCCGTCACTTCGTATCCGCAGGCCGCCAGCGCCCGCGCATGGCGCCCCATCCCGCAGCAAACATCCGCCATCCGCCGGAACGAAGGCAGCGGACACACCGCCTTGATGAAAGCCACCTCCTGCTCCGTCCTCGCCTCCGGGATGGGAACATGAAACAGCTCGAACCATCGCGCAGAATAAGCGTTCGTCCCCTTCGTTTCGCCTGCTGGAAATTCCTTCGGCATCCGGCGCAATCAACCCGGAAAACCGGACGCTGTCCCGCCAAAACCTCCGTCCATCCCTTCATCTCTCCCAAGCGATCGGTTGCGCCTCCGCGGTTCGTTTGCGCCCGCCGCGAACTCGGTGAAAGACAGCGCTGGTGCGATGTGTTAAGGGGTCTTCGATGTCCGACGACGACGATGACAAGGAGCGCGACAAGGCGCTGGAAGCAGCCTACGAAAAGACGCGCAAGAGCCTGATCGCCCGTCTCGACAACTGGGAGGATCAGCGGAGCTGGGACGAGTTCTACCAGACCTACTGGCGGCTGATTTACGCGGTGGCGATCAAGGCCGGACTGAGGCCGGACGAGGCGCTGGATTGCGTGCAGGAGACGATTCTGTCGATCGCCAAGCAGAGCAAGAAGAAGCTCTACGATCCCGAGCAGGGCTCCTTCAAAACGTGGCTGATGAACATGACGCGCTGGCGGATCAACGATCAGTTCCGCAAGCGCAAGAAAGACACGGCAATGGCGGGCGGCGATTGGGAGGATGACCGGAAGACGGCGGTGATCGACCGCTTCGAGGACCCGAAGGGCGACCTGCTTTCCCGGTTGTGGGACGTGGAGTGGAAGAAGAACATCGCCGACGCCGCGCTGGCGCGGGTGAAAGCGCAGGTCTCGCCGAAGCAGTACCAGATTTTCCATTATTACGTGATCAAGCAATGGGAGGCGAAGAAGGTGCAGGATCACTTGAATGTCAGCATGGCGCAGGTTTATTTGGCGAAACACCGCGTCGGTTCCGTTTTGAAGAAAGAATTATCGCGACTGGAAGAGGATGCCCACGAGTAGACCGCGCCCCGAACCGGTCATACCGGATCACGAGGTCCTGCGGAAGTTCGGCGGCGGGGCATACGGGGAGGTGTGGCTGGCGCGCGGGGTCACGGGGGCGCTGCGGGCGGTAAAGATCGTTTACCGCGAGGATTTCGACGACGAGCGGAGTTTCGAGCGGGAGTTCGAGGGGATTCTGAAGTTCGAGCCCATTTCCCGGGATCATCCGGGGATGGTGAATATCCTTCACGTCGGCCGCAGTCCGGACGGGAATGCCTTCTACTACTACGTGATGGAGCTTGGCGACGATGTGGCCGCCGGGCGCGATATCAACCCGATCGAGTACGAGGCCCGCACGCTGCGCAGCGACGCGAAGCGGGCGAAGAGCCGGCGGCTGGAGACGGATTTTTGCGTCGATGTGGGGCTGCGTCTTGCCGAGGCGCTGCGCCATTTGCATGACAACGGGCTGGCGCACCGCGACGTGAAGCCGTCGAACGTGATTTTCGTCAACGGCAAGGCGAAGCTGGCGGACATCGGGCTGGTGGCCGCGCGCGGGCAGCGGACCTTCGTGGGGACGGAGGGGTTCGTGCCACCGGAGGGGCCGGGGTCGGCGCAGGCGGACGTGTACAGTCTCGGCAAGGTGCTTTACGAGATCGCCACGGGGAAGGACCGCCTGGATTTCCCCGAGCTGCCGGACGAGTTGCCGGCGGGGCCGGAGCGGAAGCGCTGGCTCGCGCTCAATCACATCATCTGCGATGTGTGCGAGCCGCATTTGTCGAAGCGGAAGATCCGCACCGCGGGCGATCTGGCCGAGGCGCTGCGTGGTTTGCAGCAGGGGAAGAGGCGGCGGCGCCGTCGCCCGGTGGGGGCGTTTCTCGCCGCGGTGGTGATTGGCGGGGTGCTCGGGCTCGGCGCGTGGGAGGCGGTGAAGGACCATCCGCTGGTGGAGTCGTTGTGGAGCAAGCCGACGCCGAAGGTGCGGGCTTTTGTGAAGATCAACAGTAAACCGGAGGGGGCCGATGTGTTCGATCTCTCTCTCGTGGCATCGAAGAACGATACGGAGAAATTCGCCTCCACGCAGACGGATCTGATCGAGACATACGTCGGAGAGCGTCTTGTCTTCCTGCTCGAAAAGCCGGGTTACCAGCCGTACACGATCGAAGCGGTGGTGCCGTCTTCCGCCGCGGAGGAGCCGCTGATTCTGGAGGCGGAGTTGAAGATTTTCTCGCCGCCGGAGGTGAATGTGGAGTGGACCGATCAACTCGGTCAGAATTACCGCCCCTCCGGCGCGGATCACGAAAGCGTCGGCTATGTGGGCGAGGGCGAGTGGCGGCGCTTCGCCGAGGAGAAAGGCGTGCCGGACGACGCCGCGGAGTTCATCGAGATCGAGGAGACCGGCCGCAAGCGCCGCGTTGCGCTGACCAGCCAGGGCTATGCGCGGGAGTTCTGTTTCTGGCTGGCGGAGGACGGGATCAAGAAGGGTTACCTGACCGCCGAACACCAGGCTCAGGAGGTGATGGACCAGAGCTTCTCGCATCCGTCGATGAGCGAGCGGGCGAAAAACGAGCTGCGTCCCTTCCGCTGCCGGGTGAGCGAGATTCAATACGGACGCCTGACATTGACCACGGAGCCGCAGGGGGCGGGAGTGGGGGTCAAGTCCGAAGGTGAGAGTTCGGTGCGGCCTGTCGGCTACACCACGGGGCCGCTGGCGTTGTACGATCTCAAGCCCGGGGAGGTCGAGTTCGAGATCGTGCTGGATGGTTACAAGGCACTGCGCGAGACCGTGGAGATCAAGCCCGGCGACAACGGGCCGCTGCATTTCAAGCTGGAGATCAACAACAGCGTGGTGATGGGACAGCCGTGGGAGAACAGTCTTGGCATGCGATTCGTGCCGCTGGGCAGGGATCTGATGGTTTCCATTTGGGAAACGCGGGTCAGGGATTTCGACGCCTACCGGCTGGCGAAGGAGGTCCCCGCGCCGGTGGGTCCGGGTTTTATCCAGGGGCCGGATCATCCGGTGGTGATGGTTTCCCGCGACGATGCCGAGAAGTTCTGCGAGTGGCTGACGGAGGTGGAGCAGTCGAAGGACCAGGAGCGCATCCTGCCGACCCACCACTATCGCCTGCCGACGGACTACGAGTGGAGCCGCATGGCGGGGCTGGTGGAATTGCGCGACGCGCCGCCTTCGCGCCGCGACACCTTGAAGAAGCCGGTTTTTCCATGGGGCGATGCGTGGCCGCCGCCGGACGGGACAAAGCCGGGGAATCTCGCCGATCTCACCGCAGCCAACAGCCCGGACGTGCGGGTCAGCCGCGTGATTCCCGGCTACAATGACGGCTTCGAGAAAACCGCTCCGGTCGGTTCCTTCGAGCCGAACGAGCTGGGGATTTACGATCTCTGCGGCAATGTCCACGAGTGGGTGTCGGACAATTACAGTCCCTCCAGCACGTATGGGGTGCTGCGCGGCGGCGGTTGGAACACCTATCAGGAGCAGAGTCTCTACATCGGCTACCGCAACACGCAGAAACCGGAGGAGTGGGCCGACACGTACGGCTTTCGCGTGGTGCTTGCCAGAAAGCCGAAGGCCGAAAAGACTCCCGTAACGAACCCCTTGGACGACGATGGTTGAAATCCGGCTCGAATACGAAGGCGATCTGCACTGCTCCGCCACTCATGGCCCCTCCGGCACGGTGATTTCCACGGATGCGCCGGTGGACAACAACGGCCGCGGCGAGGCGTTTTCGCCGACCGATCTGGTGGCCACGGCGCTGGGCGCCTGCATGGCGACCGTCATGGGCATCGCCGCGCGGCGCAAGGAAGTCGCGCTGGAAGGGATGAAGATCACGGTGAAGAAGCACATGTCGGCCGACACGCCGCGGCGCATCGCGCGGCTGGAGATGGATATCGAGGTGCCGCTGCCGGAGGATCATCCGGACCGCGCTTTGTTGGAGGCGACGGCGAAGGCATGTCCGGTGCATCACAGTTTGCATCCGGATATTGTGACGGAGATCCGGTGGAAGTGGGGGTAGAGTGGTCCGCACAGTCTTCTCCGCGGCATCGGAGGGTCCTGCGGGCAATCCGCGCAGGGGATCGCCCCGGGAAATTGGATTTCAAAGTGTGAGGCTATCTGCGGCTGCACCTCCGGCGTGCGGACCATTCTGAGTTTACTGCGGGCCGTAAACTTCGAGTTCGCTCAGGAAGCCGTGCTTCTCGCTGTATTGGTCCTGGCGGTCGTGATGATCGAGGAAGGTGGCGCGGACGAAGCGCACGGGGCGCTTGTCGAATTGCAGTTCCGCGCGCGCTTCGGTCTTGGGGGCGAATTCGTGTTTGCCGATTTCCTGGAACTCCTTGCCGTCGCCGCTCAGGGAAATGGCCACCGTTTTGGTCGAGCCGAAGCCGGGAACTCCGAAACGCACGGCCTGTGCTTCGCGTGGGCGGCCGAGGTCGATGGTGACGTGTTTCGGGAAACCGGGGGCTGAGCCAGTGGCGAAGCAAGTGCCGGCTGCGCCGTGCCAGTTGCCGTCGGTCAGTCCCGTGTTCCAGCCATGGGGGTTCGGATCGCTGGAAGTGAAGGGCCGGTGTGCGGCGACGTTGCGGCCGAGGCGCGGGTCGTCCGGCCAGTGGGTGTGGAAGGGGAATGCGGGCAGGCCGGCTTTGTTGGCCAGATTCGGCTCGGCGGTCTGCGACCAGGCGAAGCGGGCTTTTTTCGGTTGCGGGACGGAGGGGCTCTTCAGCAGCAACACCGGCTCATCGCCTGCGATTTCCGCCTGAGCAGCGTGGAAGACGCCGTCGTCTCCCGCAACCTCGAAGTGGCTGGGAGCCTGTCCGTCGCGGGTTTTCAGACCGCCGGGGGCGCTGGAGAAGCGAATTTTGAGATTGCCGTCGGCTTCTTCGAAACTCTCGAAAACCGGGCCGGATTTCACGAAATCGGTCTTCCCATAAGTGTCGGCCAGCGCCCACAGGGCGAGACGGTGGCCGACATCGGATTTGTTGGATGGATGGATGTCGCCGGGGTTGCCGATGTCCATGGTGACGGCCATGCCGGTGTGGGGGAGTTTCAACGTTTCCTGCTGGGCGATCCACAGTTCCTGCAGGGCACCCTGGCGGTTATCGCCATAGTTGAAGGGGGCGAGCTGGACAAAGAGGAAGGGGGCTTC
Source organism: Haloferula sp. (assembly GCA_037190465.1). Taxonomy (GTDB): domain Bacteria; phylum Verrucomicrobiota; class Verrucomicrobiia; order Verrucomicrobiales; family Akkermansiaceae; genus Haloferula. The sequence goes on from JBBCJF010000021.1 coordinate 22,003, forward strand.
CGCGGCGCCGAACTGCTTGCGCCAGCCGTGGATGAGGGCGTGTTTCTTCAGCGTGTAGAGCAGACCTTCGCCGACATTCGACTCGCCCTGGTACCAGAGGAAGCCGCGCAGGCCATAGGGGACGAGGGGATGGATCATCGCCTGATAGGTGCCCAGTGCCTGGTTATGGCCGATGGGCAGCGTCTGCGGCGCGGGCGGCTGGCCGGGGAGGGATTTGTCTTCACGCATCGCGCGCTCCGCGGCTTCCAGCCACGCGCGGGTGGAGTCGAGGTGACGCCGCATGATTTCCTGATAGGCGGGCGTGCCGGGAATACGGCTTTCGCGGTGCCGCTTCATTTCCGCGAGGTCGGGAACTTCCGCCAGGCCTTCGTCGGCAAACCATGGCTCGATCCGCGAGCCGCCCCAGGAACTGTTGATCATGCCGACGGGCACGCCGAGTTCTTCGGTGAGCCTGCGGCCGAAGAACCATGCGACGGCGGAGAAGTGCAGCGAGCGCTCGGGGTCGGCGTGCGTCCAGTGGGCCTCCACGTCGTCGAGGCGGTAGGCGGAGAGTTTGTTCGGCACCTGGAAGAGGCGCAGCAGCGGCACCGGGCCGGCCTTGGCGACTTCCTGGTCTTCCTGGCGGGATTGGGCGATGCTCCACTGCATGTTCGATTGGCCGCTGGCGAGCCAGACTTCGCCGACGAGCACGTCCTTCACTTGCACGCGGTTGCCGCCTTCCTCGGCGGCTTCGAGCGTGCGGTTCTCGGCGCTGGCCGGCATGGCGTCCAGATCCACGCGCCAGCGGCCGTCGGGGCCGGCTTCCGCGGATTTTTCCTGTCCGGCGAATTTCACCGTCACCTTGTGCCCCGGCTCGGCCCAGCCCCAGACCGGGACGGCGCGGTCGCGCTGGAGCACCGCGCAGTCGGTGAAGATTTTCGGCAGGCGCACTTCGGCGGTCGCCGCGGTGACGGCGGCGAGAAGGATCGGGATCGTTCGCATCGGGGAAATCATCGGGCTTGGATTACGAAGGGTGGAAACACGTTCTACCAGTTCTCATTCAGGGGAATGACGGGAAAAACGGGTGTTTTTATGGAACCGCTTATCATGGGAGCTTCAGGCCGTCGTAGGTAAGGCGGATGTGACCGGGCAGGCTGGCTTCCAGTTCGGCGTGGTCGTTTTCGTGGCTCAGGTGAGTGAGCCAGGCGCGCTCCGGGCGGATGTCATCGATGGCTTCGAGAGCTTCGTCCAGCGACATGTGGGTGGCGTGCGGGGAGGGCCGCAACGAGTCGAGGATGAGGATGTCCACGCCGCGCATCAGCGACCGCGTTTGCTCCGGAATGGATTTCACATCGGGGATGTAGGCGGCGGCGGGGGCGTTGGGGGATTCGAAGAGAAAGCCGATGGTTTCGATGTTGGCGTGTTCGACGGGCAGGGGGGTGATTTTCAGCCGGTCGTAGTGGAACGGCCCGTCGATGATCCGCGGGTCGGGCTTGATGTAGCCGCGGAAATGGCGGTTTTCCGGCAGGAAGGCCCAGCCGAACATCGCCCGCAGAGTGGCCATGCAGGAGGCGGTGGCGTGGAGGGGGAGGGGTGCTTCACGCCACCAGCAGAAGGCTCGCAGCTCGTCGAAGCCGACGACGTGGTCGACGTGGGCGTGGGTGTAGACGACGGCGTCGAGCCGGGTGAGGCCCTCGCGCAGCGCCTGCTCGCGAAGGTCGGGGCCGGAGTCGACGAGGATTTCGATGTCGGCGCATTTCACATGGAGAGAGGCGCGGGTGCGGCGGTTGCGCGGGTCGTCCGAGGTGCAGACCCGGCAGGCGCAGCCGATCACCGGCACGCCGACGGAGGTGCCGGTGCCGAGAAGGGTCAGTTCGAAATCCGCCGTCATCGGAATGCGCGGGAGGCTGGCAGGGCGGGGAAGCGGCGGCAAGCCCGGTTGACTCCGCGCCGCGGCCTTGCATCATGCGCCTGCCTCGGCAACGCCCATGCTCACCCTCCTGAAAATCCGCAATCTCGCCCTGGTCGATGAATTGGTCTGGGAACTCGGGCCGGGCCTGATCGGGGTGACGGGGGAGACGGGGGCGGGGAAGTCGGTGATCGTCGGGGCATTGAAGCTGGTGCTCGGCGAGCGTGCCGACAAGTCGCTGATCCGCAGCGGTGAAGAGTCCTGCACGGTGGAGGCGGTTTTCGAGCTCGGCGATGCGGCGGAAATCGACACGGTGCTGGCGGAGGGAGGGCTGGATGCCTGCGAGGACGGTCTTTTGATCGTCCGGCGGGTGATTGGGCAGAGCGCGAACCGGCAGTTCGTGAACGATTCGCCGGTCACGCTGCATTTGCTCAAGAGGCTGGGCGAGCATCTGGTCGATCTGCACGGGCCGCACGATCATCAGTCGCTGCTTTCGACGGAGCGGCAGCTTTCGATGCTCGATGCCTATGCGGGGAACGATGCAGCGCTGGATGCCTATCGCGCCGTGTGGCGGGCGTGGCGGGATAAGGAGGCGGAACTGGAGGATTTGCGCCAGGCGGAGTCTGCGGGCGCGCAGGAGCTGGATTTGCTGCGGCATCAGGTGGAGGAGATCGATGCGGCGCAGTTGAAGCCGGAGGAGGAGGAGGAAATCGCCGACCGCTACCGCCGGGCGAGCAATGCGAGCCGTTTGGTGGAGCTTTCCGCGGCGGCGGTCGCGGCGCTCGGTGCGGAGGAGTCGGGCGTGCTTGCCCGGCTCGCTGAGGCGCGGCGGGTGGTGCGCGATCTGGAGAAGCTCGACCCAGGCATCCGCGAGCGGACACAGGGGCTGGAGGCGGCGGCGATGGAGCTTCAGGAACTGGAGCGTTCGCTGGCGGATTACGCGGAGGATCTGGAGATCGACCCGGCGGAGGCGGCGCGGCTGGAGGAGCGGGTGAATCTTTTCGAGTCGTTGAAGCGGAAGTACGGTGCGGATCTGCACGCCGTGCTGGCGCACCGCGACCGCGCGGCGGCCAGGCTGGATGCCGTGGAGAACCGCACGGAGCGGCTGGAGCAACTGGCAGCGGAGGCTGCGCGGCTGCGTGGCGAGACGGGGAAAGCTGGGGAGGCGCTCGGCGCCCGGCGGCGGAAGGCGGCGCCGAAACTCGCGAAGGAGATCGCTTCGCAGTTGAAGGATCTCGGTTTCCGCCAGTCTTCCTTCGAGGTGAAGCTGGCGGCCCACAAGGAGCCGGTGGCGGGCGGTCTGGAGGGGGTTGAGTTTCTTTTCGGACCGAATCCCGGCGAGCCCTTGCAGCCGCTGCGGCAGATCGCATCGAGCGGGGAAATCAGCCGCGTGATGCTGGCGGTCAAGAGCGCGCTGGCGGAGCAGGATGCGACGCCGTTGATGGTTTTCGACGAGATCGACGCGAATGTCGGCGGCGAGATCGCCCGGGCGGTCGGCAGGAAGATGGCCGGGCTCGGTTCGCGGCATCAGGTGGTGGCGATCACGCACTTCCCGCAGGTGGCGGCGCTGGCGGCGCGGCATTATATGGTGGAGAAGGAGGTCGCGGGAGGGCGGACGCGCTCGCGGCTTTTCCCGGTAAGCGGAGAGCGGAGAATTTCCGAACTGGTCCGCATGCTCGGCGGCGGCGGAGAATCTGCGCGGGCGATGGCGGAGAGTTTGCTAGCCGATTGATTTGTTTGCCAAAGATCGGTGCCGTTCCCAGGAATTGTTTCCTTCCGGATCTGGTTCCGATCCCTCAGCCTCGGTCAATGAAACGGGTTTTTATCATCATCTGTGCGACTGTCTCTGCCGCTTGCTCCGTAAAGGAACAGCCTATTCCGGAGAATATCGAACTGGCAATGAAGCCCGGCATGATCATCGAAGCGACGACATCGCAGGGAAAGATCACCATTTCGTATGTGGATACGCTCACGCGGCAGTACTCATGGGACGGGATCACGAAGACATTCAAGCACCAGCCGCGCGAGAAACGATGGTATGGCAGCCTGGGCATGTACAGGCCGGTCGGGGATGGTACCATGCACGCGGTCCTGGAAGAAGGTCAGCAGCATTTTTCCACGGTGCAGGAGGCATACCTATGGATCAAGGGAAGGGAACGCTTTGTTGACTGCGTCTGGACCAAGGACGGGCTCGTAATGGGTTGGAGGCATCAATCCCGCCCCGGAGACGGTTACCTTGCCCTGAGCGCCGAGGTATGGCAGGTCTTCGTCAATGGCAGGAAGGCGAATCTGGCAAGGGGGGCGTCCGGCTCGAACGTCAGAATTTCATTCGAACGGCCATAGACGCCAAGCATTCGCGACATGAAACGCAAACCCCGCAGCTACAAGGCCGTGCCGCAGCCGGTGGATGCTCCTTCGGGCGAGGCGGCCAAGGAGATGGGGCTGCCGTGGCGGCAGGTCGGCATGCCGCGGCTGGTGCTGGGGCGGCTGGAATGGCTCGCGTTGCCGGATTTAGGAATCGGGCCGCTGCATGCTAAGACGGATACGGGGGCGCGCACTTCTTCGTTGCATGCCGAGGAGATCGAGCTTTCCGCCGATGGAGAGAGTGTCCGCTTCGTTACATGCGACCACTATGGACGCCGTATTTCGTGCGAGACTCCGGTGGGCGGGACGGGGCAGGTGAAGAGCTCGACGGGCGTGGCCCGCAGGCGCTATTTCATCGAGACGGACGCGATGCTCCCCGGTGGATTCACCTGGAAAATCCGGCTGACTCTGGCGAACCGTTCCGACATGCGCTGCCCGGTTTTGCTGGGGCGGCGGGCGCTGGCCGGATTTTTTCTCATTGACCCGCTGGGGCACCATCTGATGGGTGCGCTGCGCGATCTCGAATCGTTGCTTCCCGGCATCTGCCGCCCATGAAAATCCTCGTCCTTTCGCGCAACGCGAACCTTTACAGCACCTCCGCCCTGGTCAACGCCGCCCAAGCCCGCGGCCACGATGTGCGGGTGGTGGATTACCTCCGTTGCTACATGAACATCACGGCCCACAAGCCGAAGATTTACATGGATGGAGAGGAGTTGCACGCCGACGCGGTGATCCCGCGCATCGGGGCGAGCCATACGTTTTACGGCAATGCCGTGGTGCGGCAGTTCGAGATGATGGGGGTATTCACGGTGAATGATTCGGTGGCGATCGCCCGCTCGCGCGACAAGCTGCGCAGCATGCAGCTTCTGGCGCGGAGAGGCGTGGGGCTGCCGATTACCGGTTTCGCCCACAGTACGGAGGCGACCGGCGAGTTGATCAAAATGTGCGGCGGTCCGCCGCTGGTGATCAAGCTGCTGGAGGGAACGCAGGGCGTGGGCGTGGTGCTCGCGGAGACGGCGAAGGCCGCGGAGTCGGTTATCGAAGCGTTCAAGGAGCTGAAGGCGGATATTCTGGTGCAGGAATACATCAAGGAGGCGAAGGGGGCGGACATCCGCTGCATCGTGGTCGGAGGGAAAGTGGTCGCCTCGATGAAACGGCAGGCGGCGGAGGGGGAATTCCGATCGAATCTCCACCGCGGCGGCAGCGCGGAGAAGGTGAAGATCACGCCGGAGGAGCGGTCGGTGGCGATCCGCGCGGCGAAGATCATGGGGTTGAATGTCGCGGGGGTGGATCTACTGCGCTCGAACCACGGGCCGGTGGTGATGGAGGTGAATTCCTCGCCGGGGCTGGAGGGGATCGAGAAGTCGTCCGGGAAGCCGGTGGCGGATACGATCATCGACTTCATCGAGAGGTCCGCGGTGAAGCGGCCGAAGCCGCCGAAGCCGACGGACAAGTAGTGGCCCGCACCGTCCTCTGTGCGGGTGATGCGAAGCGCCGGTAGATCTCCAAGATCATTTCCGGCTTCTTCGACCGCACAGGGCTGTGCGGACCGCGATGATCCTATTCGACGTTCTGGACCTGCTCGCGGATTTTTTCGAGTTCGGTTTTCGCTTCGACGACGTGCTGGGCGATGGCGGCGTCGGAGGCCTTGGAGCCGATGGTGTTGAATTCGCGGTGGATTTCCTGGCAGAGGAAGTCGAGCGGGCGGCCGGCGGGTTCGGAGCCGGTCATGTAGTCGCGGAATTTGCGGAAATGGGAGTCGAGGCGGGTGATTTCCTCGGAGATGTCGCAGCGGTCGGCGAAGAGGGCGATTTCCCGCAGCACTCGCTCGTCGGCCAGGTCGAGGTCAAGCTTGGCATCGCGCAGGCGCTTGAAGAGGAGTTCGCGGTAGCGCTCCGGCCGGGAGGGGGCCAGGGCGGCGATGGAGGCGGCGTTTTTTTCGAGGGTGGAGAGCCGGGCGATGAGATCCCTGGCGAGATCGGCGCCTTCGGCAAAGCGCATGGCGAGGACTTGCTCGAGGGCGGCCTCCAGGGCGGACTCGATGGCAGTCCAAGCGACCTCGGCGTTGAGCGAGTTCTCGCCAAGGTCGATGAGGCCGGGGACGCGCAGAAAGTCGGCGGCTTCGGGCTGGATGGCGCGGCAGGCGCTTTGCGATATGGTTTCGAAGGCGGCGAGGAGGGCGGATACCCGGTTGGCATCGACCCGGGCGGGAGCGGCTTCACCGGAACGGGGCTCGAATTTGACCGTGATCTGCACGCGGCCGCGGGAGATGGTGTTGAGTGCGGCCTTGCGGATGCGCGGCTCGAGTTCGGCGAGGTCGCGGGCGCCGAGGATGACGATTTCGGCCTGCTTGCGGTTGACGCAGGCGATTTCGACGGTGGCCGTCCCTTCGTCGCTGGTGGCCGAGCCGCGGCCGAATCCGGTCATGGAGTGCATGGGAGGGAAATGAGAAATGGAAAATGAAAATGGGGAAATGGGAAATGAAGGCGGAGACGATCCGTGAGAAGGAGATTTTTCATTCCTCACTTTTCATTCTTTCCGGGGTCGGACATGCGGCGTCGCTCCTCGCCGGGAATGCTTTCGGGCGGGGTGTCGTCTTCGGAGTCTTCGGGTTCGAGGTTCTCGGGCTTTTCCGGTTCGGGATGGTCCTCGGTCAGGGAGTCGCCGTGGTCCTCCTCTTCGCCCTCCTCGGTGTCGTCGAGGCCGGTGAGAAGGCGCTCCATGCGGGCTCTTTCCTCGGCTTCCTCTTCGCGGCGGGCTTTGCGTTCGCCGAACCAGGTGAGCCAGATGCAGATTTCATAGAGGAGGATCATGGGGGTGGCCATCAGGCTGAGCGTGAAGGCATCGGGCGTGGGGGTGATGAGCGCGGCGATGACGACGATGGCGAGGATGGCGTAGCTCCGCGTGCGGCGCATGGTTTCGTAGCCGAGAAGGCCGAGCTTCACGAGGACCATGACGACCACCGGAAGCTCGAAGGAGAGGCCGAAGAGGAGGGTGAATTGGGTGGCGAAGGTGATGTATTCGCCGATCCTCCAGTCATTCGAGACGCCGAGGTTGCCGCCCCATTCGTAGAAGAAGGTCAGCGCCCGCGGCAGCACGAAGAAGTAGGCGAAAAGCACGCCGGCGAGGAAGAGGCCGAAGCCGATGGCCAGCGCCGGCCACATGACCCTTTTTTCGTGCTGGTGCAGGCCGGGGAGGACGAACTGGAGGATGAACATCAGCAGCAGCGGGAAGGCGATGACGATGCCGGCGAAGAAGGAGAGCTTCATCGACAGCATGAAGGTCTCGGTGGGCCGCAGCGCGGACATCAGGGCGAGATTGCCGCGCAGGTCGATTTCGGGGGAGGCTCCGCGCTCGATGAGGCCGTTGATGCGCACGGTCCGGGGGCCGTCGGAGACCTCCGCGAGGTAGGCGGGTCGCTGGTCTTCGGGTAGGGCGAGGGCGGCGCGCAGCAGGCGGATGTCCTGGATGAGTTGGAGGGTGGAATCGGTCTGGCGGGCGAGGAAGGCGTCCTTCGCCGGTCCTTCGAGCGTGGCGTCGGCGCGTTCGACGACCTTGGCGTTTTCCCAGGCTTCGAGCGTGATGCCTTCCGGCAGGCTCTTGCCGGTGTGGATGCGGCGGACATCCTCGACGGGCTTGCGGAGGATGGTCATGAGCTGCTCCTGGAAGGCGAAGCAGGCGACCATCGAGATCAGGAGGGTCAGCACGACGCGGGTAACCATCACTCGCAGGTCCTCGAGGTGTTCGAGGAAGGGCTTTTCCATTTCGGGATTCGCCTTGTCCCTGAGCTGGAAGACCTTTTTGAGCAGAAACATGGTGGAGCGCGGCGGGATTCAAGGCGGGGAGGGCGGCGGGGGCAAGCGGAAGAGGTGCCGGGTGATCGGTGATCAGTGGAACAGCCCTCTCCACTCGCACCGTTTTTCCCGAGCCCACCGCCCCGAACCAAAATGCCTTTCCACCGATCACTGATCACGGATCACCCGGCACTTTCTGAAAAAACTTCCAAGGATTTCCCGGCTGCCGTGTCTTATGGAATGTAGTGCCATGAGTCCGAGTCCCCGTCCGCATGGAAACCGCCGCCGCATGTCCCGTGCTTGAACCGCCGCAGGTGCTGCCTTTCGCCCCGATGACCGAGGAGAAACCCAGCCTCCGCGACTTCTTCGAGGCGGAGGAAACGCCCCTGCTGCGTTTCGCCTACGGCCTGACCGGCCGCAGGGAGAGCGCCGAGGATGTGGTGCAGGAAGCCTTCCTGCGGCTTCATGCCCACTGGGACGAGGTGGCCCAACCGAGAGCCTGGCTCTACCGGTCCGTCCGCAATCTCGCCCTGAATCATCTGCGCGAACGCAAGCGGGAATCCGATGCGGAAGCGCCCGAGGCGGCGGACGACGCCCGCGGCCCCGACGGCCATCTGGCCCGTTTCGAAGCCGCGGGGGCCGTCCGCCTGCTGCTCGCGGAACTCCGCGACGAGGACCGCAGGCTCATCGAACTGAAATATGACGAGAATCTCAAATATGACCAGATCAGCCAGCGCACCGGCCTGTCGGTCGGGAACGTCGGCTACAAGCTCCACCACCTGCTCAAGTCGCTGGCCGAGGGGTTGCGGCGGATGGGGGTGGAGGGGCCGGAAGCATGAATCGAGAGACCAGAGACAAGAAACCAGAGACCAGAATGGGATGAGTGCATTTTCCGGTTCGCGGTCTCCACTGCCATGAAAGACGACTTCCATGATTTTCCCGATGAACCCGCCGAAGGGGCGGAGTTGGAGGCCCGCATCGTGGCCTGGGTGCTGGGCGAGGCGTCGGCCTTCGAGGCGGCGGAACTGGAGCGGCGCTGTGCGGATGATCCGGCGCTGCGGGAGTTCGAGCGGCGGATGAGGGAGGTGCATGGGCTGATCGGCGGGGATTTCGCGGTGAAGCCGGAGGAGAATTGGCGGCTGCCGGAGGAGAAACGCTCGCGGATTACGGATTTGCTGGGGGTGGAAGAGACGGAGGGCCTCCGCAGGGAGAAGACGGCGAGGTATTTCGGGCGCCGGATGTTGCTGGCTGCGGCGGCGTGTGTCGCGCTGACTTTGATCGCTTGGCCGATGTTCATGGTTCAGAAAATGGATGTCGTTGCGGAGAGCCGGACGATCACCAACTATATGGCCCCCGCTTATGACGCTGCGCCTTCGGAGGCCCGGTCGAAGAAGGAAGGGCCGGACGATTTCGGGACGGGTTGGGGAGAGGCGCTGGCTTCTCCGGCCACCGCTGCCGCTGACGCGAAGGCGTCTGAGGCGATGGAATCACAGGAAGGGCTGGACATCGCCGGAGTGGAAATCCGGCGCCGAGGCGAGCCGGGAGTGGATGAAGTTCGTCTGAGGAGCCTGATTGAAAGCAGGGTGGGGGAAAAGATCAACCCGGAGCGCCTCGATGATGAAATCAAGGCCCAATACGAGTCCGGTCTTGTCAACGATGTCTCGATCCACAGAGAACGCGACGGCGATGGAGTAAAGTTGACCTACGATATCGAGAGGAGGAGCCCGATGGGAGGTGCCCCGGGAAAACCCGCGGATGAGCCTATCCCGGCGAGCGGGCCTGCGAGGGAGTTCGATTCGCGCGGGACGGAAGGTTCCGACATCGCCGGATTGCGGAGCGGAGACGGAGCAATCGACCGAAATACCATCGACGCGATTCTTAACAATCCGGGGCGGGGCGGGGCGGCGTCCGATGCTTTTGCCGCGCCTGCCGATGCGGCTCCCGAAAGTGCCATGAGGGGGATGGGAGGTTTGCGCCGGGATCTCGTTTCCGAGTTTCCGGCCCAAAGGCAGAGCGAGGTAGCGGCAGGAAGCGAAATTTCCGATCTGCCTCAAATGGGCAAGCTGGCGAAGGAGCTTGAGAATGAGAAGGCACCTCTTCCGGAGAAATCCATCCCGACCGGCGGGCGTCTCTTCCAGACGCCTGCCGATGCGGCGGATTCCCCGGCAAGAAATGCTTATGGATACAGCAGCCTTGCCCAGAAGGAAACGATCCGCCGCCAGAATGCGGTCGTGGAATCGGACCGCTTGCGCGACGAAGGCCGCGAAGCCTACGCCAGGGGCGATTACAAGCAGGCACACGACAGATTTGCCGAAGCGCAGAATCTCCTGCCCGATGCGCCGATGGTTCAGGAGCGTCGCCACTACCTGGGCATCATTCAGGACGACGCCGCGTATGCGCTGGGCGAGCAGTATCGAAAAGCTGGCAAGTACGAGGAGGCTCGCGAGCTGGCGCAGAGTGTGCTGGAACGCGATCTGGACAACGAAAGCGCCAAGCGGCTCAAAGATTCTATCGACGATCCGACCCGTACCAATCCGGCGCTCACTCACGAGCACGCCGAGAACGTGGACAAGGTGCGCCGCATGCTCTATCTGGCCGAAGGGAACTACAATCTCGGCAAGTTCGACGAGGCGAAGTGCGAGTACGAAAACGTGATCCGCATCGACCCTTACAACAAGGCTGCGCGTCGGGGGCTGGAGCGTATCGCCCAGGCCAGCGCCGACTACTATCGCGCCGCTAACGATCATACCCGTGCCGAATTGCTGGCACAGATGGATGCGGCTTGGGAGTTGCCCGTGCTCCGGACGACTCTGGCCGGGGAAATCGAAGCGCTTCGTGAACTTTCCGAAGAGGAGAGGATGGCGGCGATGGCGGGGTGGGATTTGCCGGACAATATATTGCGCGTTCTTTATCCCCAGTATTTGGAGGCGAAGAGTGCGTTGGAGAAAGCGAGGAGTGAGGGAGGCGATGAGTCGCAGTCTTTGGTGAAGGCAGTGGAGGAGAGGGTGGCGGGCATGAAGAAAGATCTCGATCGTGGGGTTGCGGATCTTTTGCGGAGGGTTGGTGTAGATCTGGAGGAGATGGATGGCGCTTCGCCTGATGATCGGCAGCTTCCTCAATCGGGTAAGGAGTTGAAACCTGCTGAAATTGAAACCGCTTCCGAACCTTTTTCCACCTTTTCGCTCCACGTCAGCGATGCGTCATTCCGGCTGGCGGGGGCGGCGATGGAGCGGGGGGAGAGACCGGCGGCGGAGAGTGTGCGGGTGGAGGAGTTTTACAATGCTTTCGACTACGGCGATCCGGCGCCGTTGGACGGGGAGCCGGTGGCTTGCGCGATCGAGCAGTCGGCGCATCCGGCGCTGCCGCAGAGGAATCTGGTGCGGATCGGGGTGAGGACGGGGGCGCAGGGGCGCGGGGGGGCGACGCCGTTGAACCTGACCTTGCTGCTGGACAGTTCGGGATCGATGGAGCGGGAGGATCGCCGCGAGGGGTTGGCGCGGGCGGTGGAGAGTCTGGCGGGTTTGTTGAAGGAGGGAGATACGGTGACGGTGGCGTCATTCGCGCGGCAGCCGAGGTTGCTGGCGGATCGTTTGCCGGGGGCGGAGGCGGAGAGGTTGAGCGGGATTATCGCAGGGACGCCTTCGGAGGGGGGGACGAATTTGGAGGAGGGCTTGAAGCTGGCCGGAGAGCTGGCACAGCGTCAGTTCAAGGAGGGGGCGCAGAACCGGATCGTGTTGTTCACGGACGGGGCGGCGAATCTGGGGGACGCGGAGCCGGAGTCGTTGCAGGCGATGGTGGAGGGGTTCCGCCAGCGGGGGATCGCGTTCGATGCGGCGGGGTTCGGGACGGAGGGGTTGAATGATCGCTTGCTGGAGCGGCTGACGCGGAACGGGAACGGGCGGTATTATGTCGTGGACGGGCCGGAGGATGCGGAGGGGGGATTCGCGGCGAAGCTGGCCGGGGCGTTCCGTCCGGCGGCGGAGGATGTGAAGGTGCAGGTAAGGTTCAATCCGGGGAGGGTGGCGCGGTATCGCTTGATTGGGTTTGAAGAGCATCGTTTGGCGAAGGAGGATTTCCGGGACGATTCGGTGGATGCCGCGGAGATGGCGGCGGAGGAGGCGGGGAATGCGCTCTATCAGATCGAGGTGCTGCCGCAGGGCGAGGGGGATGTGGGGGAGGTGAGCGTGCGTTTCCGCGATGCGGGGAGCGGGGAGATGGTGGAGCGGAGTTGGACGATTCCCTATGAGGAGCGGGCGGCGGGTTTCGACGAGGCGCGGCCGTCGTTGCAGCTTGCGGGGCTGGCGGCGCTGGTGGCGGGGAAGTTGAGGGGAGAGGTGGAGATGGTGGATTTGGGAGAGCTTGCGCCGGTGATGGCGAGGGTGAGGGAGCGTTATGCCGGGAGCGAGGCGGTGGAGGCGCTGGGGAGGATGTTCGAGGGGCTGCGTTGAGAATTTACGTGAGGTTTACCCAAGGCCGCCGGGTGGGTGGCGATAGTGTGTGAAGATTATGAAAGCGAAGTTGATGTTGGATGTCGTGCCGTCTTCGGGCGGATGGGGAGGTTCGGAGCGTGTTGGGTTTTTAACCGCGAAAGGACGCGAAAGGGCGCGAAATCTAAAGGCAGAGGAAAAATCCGTCTGCTTTTGTCTTTCCAGATTTCGCGTTTTTTCGCGTTTTTTCGCGGTTGGAAAATCGAGGGTAGGAGTGGCTTTGGCGGTGTTGGCGGGGATGGCTTGGGGGCAGGAGGAGAAGGTGGTGCTGGTGCCGGTGGAGAGGGAGAAGCCGGTGCCGTTGTTTTTTTCGGCGGAGACGGAGACGGAGATTCGGGCGGGGATGGAGAGGGTGGAGACGGTGATTGGGGCGAAGTTGAGGGTGCATCAGGGGAGGCCGGAGAGGATGAGTCTGGGGTTGACAGGGAGCGGTGAGGTGGTGGCGGTGGAGGGGGTTGAAAGGTGGACGGTGAGGCGGGAGGCGGATGGGAGGCGGTTTCTGGATTTGAGGCCGGAGTTGCCGGAGGATCCGAAGGCGGAGACGGCGCGGGAGTTCGAGGTGAGGATCACGGCGCGGCATGAGGTGGGGGCGCGGGAGTTCGATGTGTTGCTGCCGGCGCCGGGGGAGGCGGTGGGGTTCGCTTCGGTGGTGAGGCTTGCGGGAGATGAGGCGACGGCGCCGCGGGTGGTGGCGGTGGAGGGCTTGCAGGTAGTGGAGGAGGATCGTTTTGTGGGCAGCGGGGCGGGGCGTTTGGGGGTGAGGGTGGAGTTGAGGAGCAGCGCGCCGAGGCCGGTGGAGTTTGGAAGGGCGGAGATCGAGGGGCGGGTGGCGGAGGATGGGGGAAGTGTGGCGTTTACTCTGCGGGGGGAGCTTGTGGTGAGTGTTGCCGGGGAGGCGGTGGAGTTGCTGGAGGGGGCGGCGTTGAGCGGGGAGGCTTCGGGAGAGGGGTGGTTCGTGAGGTTGAAGAGGAAAGGAGAGAGTTATGGGTATGAGTTGGTGGGGGAGAGGGAGGGGAGTTTTCCGATCGCGCTGGAGTTCGAGGCGCCGGTGAGGCGGGAGGGGGATTGGCGCGGGGTGGATTTCCGGTTTTCGCCGGGGGTGGTGGTGCCGGTGAGGATGGGCGGGTTGGGCGAGGGGGTGTCCTTTGCGAAGGGGCGGGCGGTGGCGCCGGAGTGGCGGGGCGGGGAGTGGGTTGGGTATTTGCCGGCGGCGGGGAGGGCGTCGTTCGCCTGGAGGGGGGCAAGGGAGGAAGGAGAGGGAGCTTTGTTTTTCACGAGCAGCGAGCTGGCGGAGACGCGGGTCGGTTCGGGGTTGGCGCGGCGGCATTCGCGGGTGGATTTCCGGGTGTTGCAGGGGAGGCTGGAGTCGATTTTGTTGGATGTGGCGGGTGAGGGGGAGATTTTGTCGGTGCTGGGGCCGCAGGTGTTGGCGTGGAGTGTGCGGGAGGAGGACGAGGGGCGGGTGCTGGAGGTGCGGTTGAGCCGGCCGATGGAGAGCGAGGGGAGGATCGAGGTGGAGGCGCGGACGGCGGTGGGGGCGTTTCCTGCGAGGTTGGGGGCGTTGCGGTTTTCGCCGCGGGGGGCGTTGCGGCATAGTGGTTGGGTGAGGTTGGTGAGTGACGGGGCGGTGAGGTTGGAGGTGGTGGATGCGGAGGGGATGATGCAGCTCGCGCCGGGGCAGTGGCCGGGGGAGGCGGAGGAGGGGAGGCAGGCGTTCGTGTATCGGTTTCCTTCGGCGGATCATGATTATGGGGTCGCGGCGGATCAGGTGTTGCCGGAGGTGGGGGTGATGGAGGTGACGATTCATGAGCTGGCGGAGAGTGACCGGAGGATTCTGGCGGATTTGGAGTTGGATGGGCGGGAGGCGCCTTTGAGGGAGTGGCCGGTGTTGGTGCCGGAGGCTTTCGCGGTGGCGGAGGTGTCGGGCGCGGAGGTGGGGGATTTCAGTGTGGCGGCGGGGGTGAGCGGTGGGTTGCGGGAGTTGAAGGTTTTGTTCCACCGGGCGGTGGCGGGGCGGCAGTTGGTGTCGCTGCGCTTGGAGAGGAATGTGGCGGCGGCGGAGGGGGATTGGGAGTTGCCGGTGTTGCGGCATCCGGGGGCGAAGTCGGCGCGCGGATTCGTGGGGGTGGTCGCGGGGGCGGGGTTCCGGGTGACGCCGGGGGAGACGGCGGGGCTGGCGGAGGTGCCGCCGGATTATTTCCCGAAGAAGCGGGCGGGGTTGCAGCAGGCCTTCCGGGTGCGGGAGGCGGAGTGGAGCGCGACGATGCGGATCGAGGCGTTGGGGCGGAGCGTGCAGGCGGATGTGTTCCATTTGTATTCGTTGAAGGAGGGGGCGGTGTGGGGCAGTGTGCTGGTGAATTATTTCGTGGTGGGGGCGCCGGCGAACGAGTGGCGGCTGCGGGTGCCGGAGTCGCTGGGGAATGTGGAGGTGACGGGGCAGAATGTGGGCCGAGATTGGCGGCGGGAGGGGGAGACTCTCATTGTGCCGCTGGCGCGGCCGGTGTTGGGGGCGGCAACGTTGCTGGTGACGTTCGAGCGGGGGATTAGCGCGCGGGGCGGGGAGGTTTCGCCGGGGGAGGTGCGGCCGCTGGAGGTGCAGTCGGAACGCGGGTATGTGTTGGTGGCGAGTCCGCTTCAGGTGAAGTACGATAAACCCCGTAGCGATGGGCCGGTGTTGGAGATCGACGAGTCGGAGCTGCCGGCGGAGTATCGTCTTTTGAGCGCGGCGCCGGCGATCGGGGCTTGGCAGTATACGGGGGCGGGGATGTCGATTTCGCTGGATGTGGAGTGGTTCGAGGCGGGCGAATCGCTGGGGCAGTTTGTGGATTTCGCGGAGTTGTCGAGCCGGGTGTCGGGCGACGGGGATGTGGTGACGGATGCGCGGTTTTTCGTGAAGTCGCGGGGCTTGCCGGTGTTGCGGGTGCGCCTGCCGGAGGGGGCGTCGTTGTGGGAGAGCGAGGTGGAAGGGCAGCAGGTGAACGCGCGGAAGGACGGGGCGGAGACGTTGGTGCCGCTGCCGCCGAAGGCGGATCCGAACGAGCCGGTGGAGGTGTTGTTGCGCTACGGGGTGGGTAGTACCGGGAAAAGGGCGGCGCGTTTGGTGGCGCCGGCGCTGGCCGCGCCGTTGGTGGTGGGGGAGTGGACGGTGAGGGGGGACGAGGGGCGTCAGTTGGTGCCGAGGGGGGGGAATGCGCGGGTGACGGGGCCGGTGATGACGGAGAACGGTTTCGAGTGGATTTCGTCGCGGGCGCGGGTGCCGGCGGGGTTGGTGTTGTTGGCGGCGGTGCTGGGGTTGGTCGTATACCGGGGCGGGCGCCTGCGGTTTGCGGGGGTGCTGCTGGTGTTGCTGGCGGCGGTGGGGTGCTTTGCGCTGGCGAAGCGGGCGGTGGAGGAGCGGCGGGAGAATGTGGCGGTGATCGATTTGACGGCGCCGGCGGTGACTCCGGAGCGGGAGGTATCGGCGGAGTTCCGGAATGTCGCGCCATGGCGGGCGATGGTGAGCGGCTGGGGGATCGCGGCGGTGGTTGGCGGGGTGATGTTGGCGGGGTATGGATGGCTGGGAGGGGGGAAGGCCTGGCGGGTGTCGGCGGGGTTGGGGTTGGCGGCGTTGGGGATTTTGGCGCAGAGGATGGGGGCGGTGGGGTTTTTCGGGGTGTTGGGGGCGGCGCTTTTGTTGGGGCGTTGCGTGCCGTGGTTGGTGGAGTTGGCGAGGGAGTGGCGTCGTCCGGCGCCGGTGGTGGCGGGTTTGGCGGTTTTGTTGTGTGGGATGTCGTGGGTGAGGGGTGAGGGGTTGGAGTCGATGGCGCAGCGGTGGGAGGTTAGGGATGGACGGGTGTGGGGGGAGATGGAGGTGACGGGGCGCGGGGCGGTGGATGAGCGGTATTTGTTGTTGCGCGCGCCGGCGGTGTTGACGGAGTTCGAGGGGGAGGGCTGGCGCGTGGTGAAGGCTCCTTTGGACGAGGAGGAGGCGTATTTTTTGGTGGCGCTGGCGGAGGGGCGGAAGAGCGGCAGGGCGCGCTTCGAGATGCCGTTGGCCGAGCCACAGGCGGGGTGGCGGTTGCCGAGCGGACCGGCGGCGGTGCAGCGGTTGTCGCTGCGGTGGGATGAGGCGGGGTGGGAGTTTTTTTCGCCGCAGGCGGCGGGGGTGAAGGCGTTGGCGGGCTTGAGGGAGGGGGAGAGCGGGGCGGAGTTGGTGCTGGGGGCGGCGGAGTCGATCGAGTTGGGGGCGAGGCCGCGTCAGCGGGATGCGGCGAGGGAGGAGACGCGGTTTTTCGTGGAGGTGGCGGATTTGTATGTGGCGGGGCCGGGGGTGGTGAACGGGCGGCATGCGGTGTCGGTAAGGCCGGCGCAGGGGGTGGTGGGGGAGTTGACGCTGGTGATGCCGGAGGGTTTCACGGTGGGCGAGGTGGGGGAGGGGCCGGTGGGGAGTTGGAGGTTCAATCCGGAGTCGAGGGAGTTGCGGGTGTCGGTGGAGCCGGCGCAGACGCAGGCGTTTCGTTTTGTGGTGGGAAGTCAGCGAGGGACGGCGGCGTTGCCGGCGGAGGTGGGGCTTGCGCCGGTGCGGGTGGAGGGCGCGGCGGGGACGGTGGGTTTGTTGGGGATCGCGTGCGGGGAGGAGGCGCAGCCGGAGGGGGTGGCGGCGGAGGGGATGAGCGTGGTGAATCTGGAGGATTTCGGCGGGGATTTGTTGCCGCGGGATGGGCAGGGGGAGCCGCTGGCGACGCTGCACCGGGCATTCCGGCATGGGGGGGGTGAGGCGTCGGTGGGGCTGACGGTGGCGCCGGTGGCGCCGGAGGTGCGGGTAGAGACGCGGCAGGTGCTTTCGCTGGGGGAGGATCGTACGGTGCTTGCCGTAGATGTGACGGCGGGGATCACGCGGTCGGGGATTTTCAGGTTGTCGGTGGGGATTCCGGAGGGGTTCGAGGTGGAGGGGGTGTCAGGCGCGGCGCTGGGGCATTGGACGGAGGGGCGGGAGGATGAGGGAAGGGTGCTGCATCTGCATTTGCAGGGGCGGACGCTGGGGGAGCAGAGGTTTTCGCTGACGTTGGCGGGGCCGGCGGCGGATGGGGAGTGGAGTGCGCCGCGGGTGACGGTGCGGGAGGCTTCGCGGCAGACGGGGACGTTGACGGTGGCGCCGGAGAGGGGTTTACAGGTGCGGGCGTTGTCGCGGACGAATGCGTCGCAGCTCGATCCGAAAGAGGCGGGGATGCCGCAGCCGGGGGTGTTGGCTTTCCGGTTGTTGCAGGCGGATTGGTCGTTGTCGCTGGCGGTGGGGAGGCTGGAGCCGTGGGTGACGGCGCAGGTGTTGCATGAGGTGACGGCGCGGGAGGGACAGACGTTGGGGAAAATCCGGGTGATGTACCGGGTGGAGAATGCGGCGGTGAAGGCGACGCGGGTGCGGCTGGCGGGGCTGGATGAGGCCGCGGCGGCGACGCTGCGGGCGAGCGGGCCGGTGGTGGGGGATTTCGTGCCAGTGGGCGAGGGGGTGTGGGAGATCCGTTTTCAGCGCGGGGTGGCGGGGGAGACGACGGTGGATATCGAGTTCCAGAGGCAGGGGGAGGAGGCGCGGGTGGAGGTGACGCCGCTGGAGAGCGAGGATTTACGGCAGGTATCGTACTTTGTCGCGGTGCGGACGGCGGGGCGGCTGGAGGCGGGGGAGATCGAAGCGCCGCGGGGCTGGCAGCGGGCGGATTGGTCGGTGGTGCCGGAGGCGCTGCGGACCGGGGGCGAGGCGGGGCCGCCGGCGGCGCTTTTCCGGGTAGCGGAGGCGGAGGGGCCGCTGGCGGTGGGGCTGAAGCGGCACGGTCTGGCGGATTCGCTGAAGTTGCGGGTGACGCGGGGGAGTCTGACGAGCCTGGTGTCGCCGGACGGGGCGGCGGTGACGGCGGTGGATCTGGATGTGCAGGCGACGGCGAAGGGGAGCATGAGGCTTTCGCTGCCGGAGGGTGCGTCGCTTTTTACGGTGTTGGTGAACGGGGACGGGGTGCCGCTGGTGAAGGAGGGCGGCGCGTGGAGGTTTTATGTGGACCCGGCGCCGGAGGGGGATCGCCCGGCGGGGGTGCGTTTCGTGTACGGCACGCCGCCGGGGCGGGGGATGGCGTTGGAGGGGCCGCTGGTGGATGTGCCGCTGGAGAATTTGAGCTGGAAGGTGCTGCTGCCGCCGGGGTGGAGGTTGGCGGGGTACAGCGGGGATTTCGATTTGAAGAGGTGGTCGGCGGCAGGAGGGATCGAGGATTATCGGAGTTTTGTGGCGCGCCAGCGGGCGGCGGGGAAGGAGGAGGCGGTGGCGTTGCTGGACCAGGCGAACGCATGGTTGCAGAGCGGGGAGCAGGATCGGGCGGGGCAGGCGTTGAGCAAGGTGGCGCGGAACAGTTTTCTGGATGAGGCGTCGAACGAGGATGCGAGGGTGCAGCTTCGCAATCTGAAGACGCAGCAGGCGGCGCTGGCGCTGAACACGCGGAGGCAGCGGATGTATTTCGACAACCGAGCGGAGGCGCCGGAATCCAACGACCAGTTGGAGAGGGCGGCGCGGGAGAATCCGCTGCTCCGGGGGGATCTCAATTACGATCCACGGGAGTTCGACAGCCTCTTCTTGGGGAACAGCGCGGACGAGAACGCGGCGATGAGGGCGATCGCCAACCGCATGGTGAGCCAGCAGCTTGCCGCCGATCCGTCTCCGCCGGCGCTGGATGTGACGCTGGCGGGGCGGGGCATGGGCGTGGATTTCGTCCGCAGCGTGCAGATCGACGCGAGCCGGCCGATGCGGCTGGAACTGGAGATCGAGCGGGAAAAGAAAGGAGGGTGGTTTTATGGGGGATTGATCGCGCTGCTCGGGGCTGTAGTGGTGGGGAGGAAGCGCCGGGAATGAGGGGACCATTCGGGATTGGAGCTGTGAGGTTTTCCAAAGGGGCGAATAATGAGTAGTGGAACGACTGTGACTTTCCCTGACGGAGCCGAGCGGAATCGGGGTGGCGGAGTCGCGCGGGTTTGGTACGGGTAAATATCAGTGTAGCCGCCATTTCCTTCCGATCCGTCCGCGGAGTTTTCCGGAGCTCCGGTTTCATGGAATGGTTTTTTGTTATACAAAGTATGGGCCATTGATTGAAATCGCTTGAAGCACGGGAAATTTGTCATACGGATTTCCGTGAACTCTCCGGTGGCTCAGGACGCTGGATTCAAAAAGCCAAAAACCCTCGAAATCTATGATCTCCCGCAATATGTCGCGGCAGCTGCTCCGGCTCGCCCTTTCGACCGGCCCATTCCTCCTCGTGTCTACCGGCTCCGCTCAATCGACCTGGAACGGCGAGGTGGACAGCAACTGGGCCACTCCCGGGAACTGGTCTCCGGAAGGAGTTCCGGGCACCGGCGACGATGTGATATTCGGCGATACCGGGGCCGGCACGGTCGCGCTCAATGGTGAGATCGTCGTGGCTTCGATCGCCATCGGCAGCGACTACACCTTCACAGGATCGGCGACCAATTTCATCGGCGGTGCCACCAGCATTTCCAAAAGCGGGAGCGGTCTTGTCACCCTTGGCGGAACGAATACTTTCACCGGCGGTATTTCGATCACGGGCGGCACGTTGCGACCCACCGGCAGCCAGGCGCTGGGCGCGAATGGTTCGGTCGTCACCATCGGGAACGGGGCGACCTTCGATGTCTTCGGCCAGATGACCGCCAACCGGAACTATCACGCCCGGATCTCAGGTGTCGGCGTTGGCGGAAACGGCGCGATCGTCAACAGCGGAGCGGAAAACATAAATAGCTTCGGACGCCTTTCGCTGGACGCCAGCGCTTCCATCGGCGGCACCGCTCGCTGGGATGTGCGCGGGGCCAGCGGCGCTTTTTCCGGTCTTCTCGACCTCGGCGGCCATACGCTCACCAAGATCGGCGGTAACAAGATCGGGATCGTCGATGCCGTTGTCACCAGCGCCGGCAGCATCAACGTCAATTCCGGTACACTGGCCTTCACCCGTTCCAACGTTTCCGGCGAGGGGTCCGTCAACGTCAATTCCGGGGCCATTCTGCAACTCGAGAATTACACTTCCGGCACTTTCGATAAGGCGATCGCTCTCAATGGGGGGAGGCTCCAGGTCACCGGGAATGCCTTTACGCTCGGTTCCAATATTGCCCTGACCGGCGCCGCGGAGATCGAAACGGGGGTAAATTTGACCGTGCCCGGTGCCGTCGACGGTGCGGGGAGTCTGACCAAGATAGGAGGATCGAGTCTGATTCTCACCGGCGACGCCACGCACAGCGGAGGGACGACGGTTTCTACCGGTACCCTGCAGATCGGCAGTGGCGGAACCAGCGGCTCGATCTCCGGGAACATCGTCAACAACGCCACGGTCAACTTCAACCGTTCCGATGACCATGCGTATGGCGGAGCGATTTCAGGCTCGGGAGCGCTGGTGAAGCAAGGGGCGGGGATTCTCACCCTCTCCGGCGTCAACATCTACGGGGGAGCCACCACGATCAATGGAGGCGGCCTGAGGCTTGAAGGCGGTGCCAACCGTCTGCCCACGGCCACCAGTGTCACATTCGCCAACACTGCCGGGGTGAATCTCGATCTGAACGGCCTCAACCAGCAGGTCCGTTCGCTCAGCGGGGGCGGAGCCAGTGGCGGTAATATCGTCAATACCGGCGCGGCGCTTTCCGTGCTGAGGGTACGGCCCGAAGGAAGCGACACCACGACATTCTCCGGCCAGATCTCCGGCGATATCCGCTTGGAAATCCTCGGAGAAAAAACGGCTCCCGCCGCTGGCAATCCCCGCCTCCGGCTGGCGGGCACTAACAACGCCTTTACCGGCGGTTTGCTCATCGATGGCGGGACTCTGCTCGCCCGCCAGGACGGCTCGCTCGGCGCGGTGCCGGTGGCGTTCCAGGCGGACAACATCATCCTGCGGAACAACGGCACGCTTCTCAACGAGGCGGACGGCAATGCCCTGACGCTTCACCAGAACCGCGGCATTACCCTGGAAACCGGCGGCGGTGCCCTGGTGGCGGGCTTCAATACCAACGTCACGGTCCAAGGCGTGATCAGCGGCGCCGCGGGCAACCATCTGACGATTCTACCGAACAATCAGACGGTCATCTTCACCGGCAACAACACCTATGCCGGCAACACCATCCTGAGTGCCGCCACTTCCCGCCTGCAGATCGGCAACGGCGGAACCTCGGGAACGCTGGGCGCGGGCGATGTCATCAACAACGGTCTTCTCACATTCAACCGCTCCGACGATGTGACCATCGCCCACACGATCTCGGGTACCGGCAGCGTGACGAAATCCGGTTCGGGTACGCTGACGCTCTCCGGAAACAATTCCTACGAAGGCGTCACCCGCATCGTCAACGGAGTGCTCGCCGCGGCTTCGAACGGTGTCTTCGGTTCGAGCCAGCTTCGTTTCGATGGCGGCACGATCAGTTCCTCGGATGCGACCCCGCGCGAATTCACCACCGGCAAGGCTCTCGATTTCGCTTTGCCCAGCACTTTCGGCACGGTGGGTACGGGCGATCTCAAGTTCAATGACGACGTCAATCTCGGCAACGCTCTCAAAACCGCGACGGTTGCGGCGGGCGTGACGGTGGAGTTCGCCGGCGCACTGAGCGGCGGGACGACGAATCCCTTCACCAAGGCAGGCGACGGCGTGCTGGTGCTCAGCGGCAACAGCAGCGGCTACACGCGGACTTCCACCGTCGTTTCCGCGGGCACGCTGCTGGTGACGGGGCAGTTGGGTGGCACGGGAACCGTCTCCATCGAAGCCGGCGCGACGCTGGGCGGGGATGGAACGATCACCGGAACGGTCGCCACGGTGGGTGCCACATCCGTCATTTCCCCGGGGACTTCGCCGGGCGCGATCACGATGGGGGCCTTGAATGTGACGAACGGGGCGACCTTCGCGTTCGAGCTTGGGGTGGATTCCGACCGAATCGTGATCGATGGGAGCCTTATCGCCGGTGGCCCGCTGACATTCCATTTCGCCAATGCCGGCGGCATCAGCGCGGAGACGGCGTATACGCTGTTCGAATTCGATTCGCAGACGGGCCTCGACCTCGACGATCTCGTCGCCGCCACGCTGCCCGACGGTTTCGTACTCGATCTCAGCTTTGGCACCGGCGGCTGGCTGATCAATTCGGGGAGCTTGCAAGTGCAGTTCATCCCCGAGCCGTCGACGGCGGTTCTGGGCGGGCTTGGTTTAGTGCTCGTCTTCCGCCGCCGCCGGGATCGGTAAGCAGGGGAGCATGTCGTGGCGCGGCTCCCCGGGCAGGGACAGCCCGTTCGGGCTCTTTGCCCTGGAGGGTTGCTTCACTCGTATCGGAATGCTTCGGTTTTCACGATCGGGTGATCCCTCGGGACCGGTTCTCGGGCCCCATTGGAGATTCCTCGCAGGCGGTCATGCAAAGGAAGAAACCATGCCGTCCCATGGTGCGGCTGGAAGGCTCCGTTTGACTGACGGGCTTTTCACGAAACCGCTCTGTAGATTGCTCCTCGGAACGGCTGCAGGCACGCTGCCAGGGAGATCCTAAACGGGCTCTCAAAGCGCCTGGCGGGGGTCCAGCTTCTCGAAGTTCTTGTCCAGGACCGTCTTGTCCGGATAGCCGATGAGCTTGGTGGCGACGGAGGTGTCTTGTTCGAGCGCTTTGCTGATTCCGGCGTCGGAGGTCTTGGTGGCGAGAATGTTGCCGGCGTCGTCAGTGATCACGAGGAGGTAGCCGTCGTATTGATAGCCGCCGATGTTGCCGGAACCTTTGTTGTCGCTGTCGTAGCGGGTTTTCACTCCGAGGAGTTCCTGTTCGAAGAGCTGGTTGGCGGGGATTTCGCAGTTGAAGGTGCGCTTGGCCAGAATCTGGTACTGGTCGGGATAGCGGCGGTTGCGGCCGATGTAGGTGAGGTGGCCCTTGGATTTGGGGAAGGGGACCTTGGTGCTGAGATTACGCAATTTCACCTTCGCGGTCACGGTCTGAATGACCATGTAATAGCCATCCTTGACGCGCCGCCTGCCGACGACGACTTCGATGCCGAGCTTGGGCACGCGGGGTTTCAGGTCCTTGGCCTGCTCGCGGATTTTTTCCTGGGAGGTGGCATCGAATTTGTCGAGGGGCAAGGTGTGTTCCCGGCTTTTGTCGGTGGCGATGGAGAAGACGACATCGCTGTCCTCAAGTGCGAGAAGTTCGATCACCAGGGATTTGCCCTCGGTGTTACGCACTTCGAAGACGGGAGAAGCGGCGATCCTTGCGGAAAGGAGCGCGAGCGTCAGAAGTATGGCGATCTTCGACATGACAAAACGCTTGTAGCAGCAACAAACGGGCCGATGAAGTCGAAAATATCATCGGATTCGTAAACGGGAGATGGCGGTTTCCATAGAATCCGTCTTGGGATGGCTTCAGGCGAAGCCGAAGAAGCGCTTCGCGTTTCCCGCGCAGACATCGGCGACGAGTTTGGCGAGCGCGTCGAAGTCGTCCGGGAGCTCGCCGCGGTCGGCTTCGCCGCCGATGAGGTTGCAGAAGATGCGGCGGAAGTATTCATGGCGAGGGAAGGAGAGGAAGGAGCGGGAGTCGGTGAGCATGCCGACGAAACGGGAGAGCAGGCCGGTGGCGGAGAGGGCGTTGAGCTGGAGTTCCATGCCGTCCTTCTGGTCGAGGAACCACCAGCCGGAGCCGAATTGGATTTTCCCTGCCACGGTGCCGTCCTGGAAGGCGCCGGTCATGGCGGCGAAGAGGTAGTTGTCCCGCGGGTTGATGTTGTAGAGGATGATCTGGGGCAGCGAGCCTTCCGCGGCCAGAGCGCCGAGGTAGGCGACGAGGGCGGCGCCCTGGCGTTCGTCGCCGATGGTGTCGAAGCCGCTGTCGGGGCCGAGTTTGGCGGACATGAGCGGGTTGACGTTGCGGAAGGGGCCGAGATGGAGCTGCTTGGTCCAGCCCTTGGCGGCATCGAGCTGGCCGAAGAAGCGCATGAGGAAGAAGCAGAATTTTTCGCGGTCTTCCGGCGTGGCGGCTGCGCCGCGGCGGGCTTGGTCGAAGATGATGGAGGCTTCGGCGTCGTCGCAGGGCAGGGCGGGGCAGCGTTCGAGGCCGTGGTCGGAGAGGCGGCAACCGGCGGCGGCGAAATCGTCGTGGCGTTTCTGGAGGGCGGAGAGCAGGTCGGAGACGTGGCGGATGTCGGTATCGGAGGCTTCTTCGAGCTTGTCGATCCACGCGTTGAAAGCGGCGGGCTGATCGACGCCAAAGGCTTTGTCGGGGCGGAAGGTGGGACAGACTTTGGTGGGGAGACCAGCGGCGGCGATGGCGTGGTGGTGGTCGAGGGAGTCGGCGGGGTCATCGGTGGTGCCGACCATTTCGACGCGGAATTTTTTCAGGATACCCTGGACGGAGAAGTCGTCTTCGGCGAGGCGGGCGTTGGCCTTTTCCCAGATTTCGTCGGCGGTGTCGGAGCCGAGCAGCTTGTCGATGCCGAAGTAGCGGCGCAGTTCGAGGTGGGTCCAGTGGTGGATGGGATTGCGCAGCGTGTAGGGGACGGTCTCGGCCCATGCCTGGAATTTTTCGCGCGGGGAGGCGGAGCCGGTGATGAGTTCCTCGTCGATGCCGTTGGCGCGCAGGAGGCGCCATTTGTAGTGGTCGCCGCCGAGCCAGATGTCGGCGAGATTAGGCCAGCGGTGGTTGTTGGCGATTTCGGCGGGCGAAAGATGGCAATGGTAGTCGTAGATGGGCTGGTCGACTGCCACTTCGTGGAAAAGGCGGCGGGCGGTGGGGGAGTGGAGCAGGAAATCGTCGTCGAGGTAGGCCATGACCGGGAGAGTTTGGGAGGAATCGGAGGGGGAGGCAAGGTTGCAGAGGTGGGTTGTATGACAGGATGGAGAATGTAGCGGAGCGGTTGCGCCGTTCGCCAAGCCACCTTGCTCCCGGATCGGCGGAACGATGCAGCCGCTCCGCTACTTTTCATGGGCTTGCCGGTTGGGAGGAGGGGGCATAGAACGCGGCCATGCTTCTCGGCGTCAATATCGACCATGTGGCTACGCTGCGGCAGGCGCGTTATGCGCTGCTGCCGGATTCGCCGAATGCGGAACCTTCGCCCTTACAGGCGGCGCTCGATGCGATCGAGGGAGGGGCGGATTCGATCACGATCCACGTGCGCGCCGACCGGCGGCATATGCAGGACCGGGATGCTTTCGAAATCCGCGGGCGCTGTCCATTGCCGCTGAATCTTGAGATGGGGGTGACGGGGGAAATGACGGCGCTGGCGCTGAAACTGCGGCCGGACTTCGCCTGTCTGGTGCCGGAGAGCCGCGAGGAGGTGACGACCGAGGGAGGTCTCGATGTGGCGGGGAGGTTGGAGGAGGTGAGGGCGTGCGTGGCGGCTTTGCAGGGGCCAGGCATCCGCGTTTCACTTTTCATCGATCCGGATTTGCATCAGATCGAAGCGGCGGCGGCCAGTGGGGCGGAGATGATCGAGCTGCACACGGGTTGCTTCGCGAATGCGACGGATGGTGCGCTGGAGCAGGAGATCGGGCGCCTGATCGAAGGGGCGAAGGCGGGGCATGCGGCGGGGTTGCAGGTGAATGCCGGGCATGGGATCAACTACTCGAATCTGGTCCGCTTGTTCGTCGTGCCGCATCTCGCCGAGTTGAATATCGGGCATAGCATCGTTTCGCGGGCGATGCGGGTCGGGTTCGCGGCGGCGGTGAGCGAGATAAAACATCTCATGGCTTCCTATCCGGAGGGTTGAGAAAGGCGTTGGGATTTGGATTTTGGAATTTACAAGAGCATGCGCATTTTCGGCATCGGGATCGACGTGGTGGAGGTGGATCGGATCGGTTCCTCGATGGCGGAATTCGGCGAGCGTTTCGCCAATCGGGTTTTTACGGAAGCGGAGCGGGCTTACTGCGAATCCCAGAAGCGGCCGGAGCTTCATTATGCGGCGCGTTTCGCGGCAAAGGAGGCGGTGGCGAAGGCTTTCGGCACGGGGATCGGGAAGGATCTCGGGTGGTTGGATATGGAGATCGTACGCAAGGAGAGCGGGGAGCCGCATTTGGTGCTCTCCGGCGCGGGGAAGGCGTTCGCCGAGGCGCAGGGGATTGCGGAGGTAAAAGTCAGTCTGACTCATGCCAGGCACTACGCGGCGGCGAATGCGGTGGCGCTGGTGGAATGATTCAACCCTCGAAGTAGGTATAGCCGCTCAGGCCGGTGCGGTAGAGGTCGAGGACTTCGCGGCGTTCCTTTGGGGAGATGCGGCCCTGCGCGACGGCTCTTTCGGCGAAGGAGCGGAAACGGGTGACGAGTTCCTTGGGGTCGTATTCGACGTAGCTGAGCACGTCGGAGACGGTGTCGCCTTCAACCTCGTGGGTGTAGACGGGTTTGCCGTGTTCCAGATGGACGCCGACGACGTTGGTATCGCCGAGGAGGTTGTGGAGATCGCCGAGGGTCTCCTGATAGGCGCCGACGAGGAAGGTGGCGACATAGTAGGGTTCGCCGGGCCGGATGTCGTGGAGGGGGAGGACTTTCGCCACGTCCTCGCGGTCGATGAAGCGGTCGATCTTGCCGTCGCAATCGCAAGTGATGTCGGCGATGACGGCGCGCTGGCGCGGGCGCTCGGTGAGCCGGTGGATGGGCATGACCGGGAAGAGCTGCTTGATCGCCCAGGAGTCGGGAAGACTCTGGAAGAGGCTGAAATTGCCGTAGTAGAAATCGACGAGGGTATCGGAGAGTTCACGCAAGTCCTCGGGGACGATTTCGAGGTCCTGGAGCATCTTCGAGATGCGGGTCATGATGTGCCAGAACCACGCTTCGGCCAGCCCGCGCTCGCGCAGGGTGGCGGCGCCGTAGAAGAACTGGGCGCGGACCTGGTCGCGGTAGTAGACGGCGTCGTTGAAGCACTCCTGGAGGTTGCGCTTGGAGAGGTCCTTGTTGACGGCGATGAGGTTGAAGAGGTTCTGCGGCGCGTTTTCGGGGGTGGGCGGGGCTTTCTCGGTGGTCTGGACGGTGGAGACGTCGAGGATGTTGAAGACGAGCACCGAGTAATAAGCGACGACGGCGCGGCCGGATTCGGAGATGAGATTCGGATGAGAGACGCCGGCCTTGTCGCAGATCTGCATGATGGTCTCGATGACGTCGGTGCAGTATTCGAGGATCGAGTAGTTGCAGGAGGACTGGAAGTTGGTATGCGAGCCGTCGTAATCGACCGCCATGCCGCCGCCGATGTCGAGGACGCCCATCGGTGCGCCTTCCTTGACGAGGTCGCAGTACATGCGGGCGACTTCGGTGGCGCCCTCGCGGATCGCGGCGATGTTCGGGATCTGGCTGCCCTGGTGGTAGTGGAGCATGCGCAGGCAGCCGAGGTAGCCTTCGTCCTTGAGACGGTCGACGACGTGGATGACCTGGCTGGCGCTGAGGCCGAAGACGGATTTGTCGCCGGCGCTTTCCGCCCAGTGGCCGGAGCCGCGGGTGGAGAGGCGGACGCGGACGCCGAGGTTGGGCAGCACGCCAAGCTTGCGCGAGCGTTCGAGCACGAGGTCGAGCTCGGTCGGCATTTCGAGCACGAGCATCACCTTGAGGCCCATCTTTTGCGCGTGCAGGGCGAGGTCGATGAATTCCTCGTCCTTGTAGCCGTTGCAGACGATGTAGGCCTCGGGGTCGTGCATGTGGGCCAGGGCGGCGATGAGTTCCGGTTTGGAGCCGGCTTCGAGGCCGTAGTGGTACTTTTTGCCGAAGTCGGAAATCTCCTCGATGACCTGGCGCTGCTGGTTGACCTTGATCGGGTAGACGCCGCGGTATTCGCCCTTGTAGCCGGTTTCCTTGATCGCCTTGTGGAAGGATTCGTTGAGTTCGGTGATGCGGGAGTGGAGGAGGTCGCGGAAACGCAGCAGGACGGGTAGATCGGTGCCGCGGTCTCGCAAGCCTTCGATGATGTCATGGAGGGAGATTTCGGCGGTGCCTTCCTCGTCGGCGAGCTTCACGGTGACGTGACCCTTTTTGTTCACGCCGAAGAAGCCGTGCCCCCATTGGTCGATGCCATAGAGTTCGGCGGACTGATCGGCGGACCAGGCGTTTTCCTTTTTGGACTTGGACCCCTTGGCGGCGGCGGGCGGAACCATGGGCGGGAAGAAAGGGGATTTTGCGGGAAATGGAAGGGAAATGACGGGTTCCGGCGATGGATTTCCAGCGTGACCGGACCGTAGATGGAGGTAGGAAGGACGGATGAGAGTGTCGTGGTGGAAAGCGGGGATCATTTTCCTGGGTTGCGGTCTGCCGGGGTCGATGGAGGCGGAAGGGGTGTTGGACCATGTGGGGGGATGGGGTGGCCGTCCGCCGTCGGGAATCGTGCTGGTGACGCGGGTGGATCTGGACGGTGACGGGAAGGAGGAATGGTTCGCCACCGCGCCGGAGATGCGGAACGGAAAGGCCGGGCTGGTATGGACAGGGTTCCGCGAGGGGCGCGATGGTTTGAGGGTGATCGGCGCCGCGACGTTTCATCACGGGTCGGCGATCGGTGAGAGCGAAGCCGGGTGGGGCATTCATTCATTGTGGGCGGAGGGAGCGGGGCGGATCGGTGTCATGAGGCATTACCTGAGCGGCGGGCGCGTGCAGTCCGAGCAAATCGCGGGAGTGCTCAAGGACGAGGAAACCGATAGCTTGCCGGACCCCTGGAAGAGTTTCATGCAACGGGGGAGATTGACGGTGGAGGAGATCCCGAGGGAGGAACTCTACGAACGCTACCCGGCTCTGGCGACGGTGATATCCGGCGAAGGAGGCGGTGTTTCGGGAACTGGCGGGGAGGCCCGTCGCAACGAAGCCCCGGCCGGGAGCCGGCGGGGCGCTTCCCTCGTCCGGGAAGAGGGGGACGCGGAGGAGAAAGCCACAGGAAATCGGTGGCCGTTGTGGGCGGCTATGGGAGCCCTCGCGCTTTCGCTCGGATACGCTTGGGTGAAACGGCGGTAGCGGGGAAGATCGTTATGGCCGTGCGCCGCCGGTGGACTCCCGCTCGTGAAGAATGGCTTCGAGGTGGGCGATACGGTCCGATTCGAGCTTCCGCCGCTGGAGGTGGAGCAAAAGGCCGATAAGAAAGGTGAATTTCGCGAACGAGCCGACGTAGTAGAGATTTATGGAGAGTTGATAGGCAAGCTCGGATTCGATCATTTGCGGGTGAATAAAGTAGGGATGGTAGGCCAATATCATGCTGCCGATGGCGACAGCCCCCCAGAGGATCGAACTGACGAGCACCATCCAAGCGATAAAGTTCCGCTGCCGGAATACGATGCATGCGACCCAAACACAAAGCACGGCAAACATCACACTGGTACCGACCACGAACAGGGCCGTATGGTAGGGTGAGAGATTCATCGTAAACCGTAAACCGTTACCCCAATCCAACCGATCCCGGAAGCCCGGATGCGGGCATCGTTTCGAGTGGCCCGCGTTTACTTCGCTTGCCAGCCCCCGCCCGGACTCTAGGCTGGCGGGAACTTTCCGCATGAAAATCTGGCTCGACGGCGAATTGGTGGACGAATCCGAGGCGAAAATCTCCGTGTTCGACCACGGACTGCTCTATGGCGACGGGGTCTTCGAAGGCATCCGTTTCTACAACCGGCGCGTGTTCCGTCTGGAGGAGCACATCCGGCGGCTTTTCGATTCGGCGCGGGCCATCGTGCTCAAACTCCCGTGGACGCAGGAGGAAGTCTGCCGCTTCGTCGTCGAAACCGTCGCCGCCAACGGACTTGACGACGGCTACATCCGTCTGGTCGTCACCCGCGGTTCGGGCGGGCTGGGGCTCAATCCCTACCTGTGCGAACGGCCGAGCATGTTCATCATCGCCTCGACGATCAGCCTCTACCCTAAGGAGCACTACGAGAACGGCCTGTCGGTCATCACCTGCGCGACCCGCCGCCCCGCGCCCGCCGCGCTGATGCCGCAGGTGAAATCGCTGAACTACCTCAACAACGTGATGGCCAAGGTCGAGGCGATCCAGTCCGGCGCGCTGGAGGCGGTCATGCTCAACGAGCAGGGCTACGTAGCCGAATGCACCGGCGACAACCTTTTCCTGATCCGCGAGGGGGTTCTCCACACCCCGCAGGTGAACGACGGCGCGCTGGACGGCATCACTCGCCGCGTGATCCTGGAACTCGCCGTCCAGCTTGGCGTGCCCTATGTCGAGCGTTCACTGACCCGCTATGATATTTTCGTGGCGGACGAATGCTTCCTCACCGGCACGGCGGCGGAGGTCATTCCCGTGGTGTCGCTGGACCGCCGGCAGATCGGCGACGGCAGGCCGGGTCCGGTGACCAGGCGTTTCATCGAAGCCTTCCGCGAACTGGCGGCGACCACCGGGACGCCTATCGACTGACGAAATTCCCGCGCCCGGGCGGAGATTTCCTTTCGCATTCCGGCCGGGCACCCTTAGCATTGA
The DNA here is from genome assembly GCA_037190465.1 of Haloferula sp. Lineage (GTDB taxonomy): Bacteria > Verrucomicrobiota > Verrucomicrobiia > Verrucomicrobiales > Akkermansiaceae > Haloferula. Next base: position 52,933 of record JBBCJF010000021.1, read on the forward strand.
GTTGTCCATGGACTGCGATATCTGCGGCAAAAAAGCACGGGTGCACCTGACGCAACTGGTCGGGGGGCAGATCAAGAAGATCGCCCTCTGCGACGAGTGCGCGAAGGAGAAGGGTGTCACCGATCCGACGGGATTCGCGCTGGCGGAAATGTTGATGGGACAGCCGGGACTCAAAACGCAGACCGTCGCGGCGCCGGTGTCGCCCGTGAGCGGCCGCCGCTGCCCGGAATGCGGCTTCACGCTCGAGGATCTCAAAAAAGTCCGCCGCTTCGGCTGCGGGATCTGCTACGCGACCTTCCGCGACGAGGTGAACACGATGCTCCGCGGCATGCACAAGGGCCACCGCCATTGCGGCAAGGTGCCCGCCGGTCTCATGGAACTGCACGAGCGCACCCAGCGGCTGGAAGAACTGCGCGGTCGTCTCGATCAGGCGATCGCTGCGGAAAATTACGAAGAAGCCGCCGGCCTGCGCGACGAAATCCGTCATATCGAACCCCCGCCCGCCGCCCACGAGGTTCCGCCTACCACCCGCAACGACTGACACCGCCATGATGCGCTTTTCCACGCTCGTCAAGAACCCCGCCGACTGGATGACCGGCGAAGGCGCGGACACGTCCATCGTGCTCACCTCGCGCATCCGCCTCGCCCGCAACCTGCGCGGCGAGCCTTTCCCCGGCTGGGCGAAAAAGGACCAGCGCCGCCATGCCCTCGGCCTGCTGCGCCCGGCGGTGGAGGAGCTTGCCTGCATGAAGGACGCCTTTTCGCAGGAACTCGATGATCTCAGCTCCGTCCAGAAACAGGTCATGGTCGAGCGCCACCTGATCAGCCGTGAACACGCCGCCCGTGGGGAGGGCAGCGCCGCGGTGATCGAGCGCCGGCAGTCCATCGCCATCATGATCAACGAGGAGGACCACTTGCGCATGCAGGCGATCCGCCCCGGGATGCAACTGCGTGACGCCTACGATTCCCTTTCCGCCGTGGACGATCAGATCGGCGAGGCGGTGAATTTCGCCTTCGACCACGACCTTGGCTTTCTGACCACCTGCCCGACGAATCTCGGCACCGGCATGCGGGCCTCGGCGATGCTCCACCTGCCCGCGCTCGTCCTCAGCGACCAGATCGGCCAAGTCCTGCAGGCGGTAAACAAGATCGGCCTTGCCGTCCGCGGCCTCTACGGCGAGGGCACCGAATCGCTCGGCAACCTTTTCCAGATTTCCAACCAGTCGACCCTCGGCGAGAGCGAGGAAACCATCCTCCGGCGGCTGGAGCGCGTCATTTCCCAGGTCGCCACCCACGAACGAAACGCCCGCGGCAAGCTGATGGAAGACGATCCCGATATGGTCCGCGACAAAATCGGCCGCGCCTATGGGGCGATGCGCTACGCCTGGATCATCGATTCGAAGGAGGCGCTCAACCACCTTTCCCTGCTCCGCCTCGGCGGCGACCTCGGATTTTTCCCGCCCGAAACGGTCAGGATGTGCGATACTTTGCTGTTGGACATCCAACCGGCACACCTCCAGCTACACACCGGGCGCAAACTGAGCCCGGAGGAACGCGACGCGATCCGTGCGGAAATCATCCGGACCCGGTTGCAAACCCTCCAACCCCCTGATATTCGTCCTACAGACAGGCAGGACGAAGACTCCGGCAACGACCTCGGCATCCTATGAACAACTTCACACCCAGAGCCCAGCAGGTCCTCGCCCTGGCGAGGAAAGAGGCCGACCGCTTCAACCACAGCTATGTGGGTACCGAGCATCTTCTGCTCGGCCTCATCAAGCTCGGGCAGGGCGTCGCCGTGAACGTGCTCGAACGCATGGGGCTGGACCTGGAAAGCGTCCGCATGGAGGTCGAGAAGGAGGTCGGCACCGGTTCCGGCCAGAAGATTTCCGGCAGCATCCCCTACACCCCCCGCGTCAAAAAGGTCCTCGCGCTGGCCAACAAGGAGGCCAAGGCGCTCAATCACAGCTACGTCGGCACCGAGCACATCCTGCTCGGCCTGCTGCGCGAGGGCGAGGGCGTCGCCGCCCGCGTGCTGCGCCGCATGGACGTGGACATCCAGCGCACCCGCAACGAAATCCTCGCCGAGATCGACCCGAATTTCTCGCCCGAAGACAGCGACGACGATGACGACGACGATGACACCGATTTCGAGGATGAAGGCGGCGAGCACGGCGAGGAAAGCGAACCCGAGGGCAAGACCAAGACGCCCGCGCTGCGCGCTTTCGGCCGCGACCTGACCAAGCTCGCCCGCGACGGCGAACTCGACCCCGTGATCGGCCGCGAATCGGAGATTGAGCGGGTGATCCAGATCCTCTGCCGCCGGACGAAAAACAACCCGGTGCTCATCGGCGAGGCCGGCGTCGGCAAGACCGCCATCGTCGAGGGACTGGCCCAGGAAATCTCCTCCGGCAACGTCCCGGAAATCCTCCGCGACAAGAAAGTCATCACGCTCGACCTCGCCCTGATGGTCGCGGGCACGAAGTACCGCGGCCAGTTCGAGGAGCGCATCAAGGCGGTGATGGACGAGATCCGCAAGGTGAAGAACGTCATCCTCTTCATCGACGAGCTTCACACCATCGTCGGCGCCGGCTCGGCGGAGGGCGCGATGGACGCCTCCAACATCATCAAGCCCGCGCTTTCCCGCGCCGAACTCCAGGTCGTCGGCGCCACCACGCTCAACGAGTACCGCAAGTACATCGAAAAGGATGCCGCGCTCGAGCGCCGCTTCCAGCAGGTCAAGGTGGACGAGCCCTCGGTGGACGATGCCATCCAGATCATGAAGGGCTTGCAGGAGAAGTACGAGACCCACCACAAGGCGAAGTTTTCGCCCGAGGCGGTGGAAGCCTCCGTGCGCCTCACTTCCCGCTACCTTACCGGCCGCTACCTGCCGGACAAAGCCATCGACGTGCTCGACGAAGCCGGCGCCCGCGCCCGCATCGGCCAGATGACCCGCCCGCCGGCGATCAAGGAGCTGGAGGCGTCCATCGAGCAGGTGAACCGCGAAAAGATCGGCGCCATCGGCGAGCAGGATTTCGAGAAAGCCGCCTCGCTCCGCGACAAGGAAAAGCAGATCAAGAAGGAGCTCGAAGAGACCCTGAAAAACTGGCGCGCCAAGTCGGAGGAAACCGTCGTCGATGTCGGCGAAGACGACATCATGGCTGTCGTCTCCAAGTGGACCGGCGTGCCGCTCCGCCGCATGGAGGAGAAGGAGGCCGAGAAACTCCTCAAGATGGAGGACGAGCTGAAAGGCCGCGTGATCGGTCAGGACGAGGCCGTGAAAGCGATTTCCAAAGCCCTGCGCCGCTCGCGCGCGGATCTCAAGGACCCGCGCCGGCCGATCGGTTCCTTTCTCTTCCTAGGCCCCACCGGTGTCGGCAAGACCTATCTGGCCCGCAACCTCGCCGAGTTCATGTTCGGCGACGCGGACGCGCTCATCCAGATCGACATGTCCGAGTACATGGAGAAATTCACCTCCAGCCGCCTGATCGGCTCGCCGCCGGGCTACGTCGGCTATGAGGAAGGCGGCCAGCTTTCCGAAGCGGTGCGCCGCCGGCCCTACTCCGTCGTGCTCTTCGACGAGGTGGAAAAAGCTCACCCGGACGTGATGAACTTGCTGCTCCAGATTCTCGAAGAGGGCATGGTCACCGATTCGCTCGGGCGCAAGATCGACTTCCGCAACACCATCATCATCCTCACTTCCAATGTCGGTGCGGCGAGCATCAAGCGCCAGACCTCGCTCGGCTTCGGCGCGATGGCCGCGGACGAAGCGGACTTCGAGGGCATGAAGGAAAAGATCCTCGAAGAATCGAAGCGCTACTTCAAACCGGAATTCCTCAACCGCCTCGACGAACTCGTGGTCTTCCACATGCTGGAGAAGAAGGACCTCGATCAGATCGTCGATCTGGAAATCTCCAAGCTGCTCAAGCGCCTCCGCGACAAGGAAATCACGCTCGAACTCGACGCCAGCGCCCGCGATCTGCTGGTCAAGAAGGGCTACGATCCCTCCTACGGCGCCCGCCCGATGCGCCGCGCCGTGGAGCGCTATCTGGAAGACCCTCTCGCCGAAGCCTTGCTGCGCGGCGACGTGAAGCCCGGCGACACCGCCCGCGTCGTCTGCCCGGAAGGCAAGGAAGAGCTGGTTTTCGAGCCGGTGGAGAGCACCGCAGAGCCCGACGGGGCGGGGGTTTGAACGACTTGACCGGGAGCGCGGAATTCATTCCGCACTCCCCGTCCTTCGCTGCATGCCCAAAAGCATTGCCGGTCCTACAGCGGCTTGGCATGTAAACGGCCGTGCGCATTATTGCGGGAAAAGCCGGCCGGCTGGCGATTCAGGTGCCGAAGGCGGTTGCCAGGCCGACGACCGATTTCGTCCGGCAGGCGATTTTCTCGATCCTCGGCGAAAAGGTCGACGGCGCTTCGGTGCTCGATCTTTTCGCGGGCTCCGGCGCGATCGGGCTGGAAGCGTTGAGTCGCGGGGCGGCATCCTGCGTCTTTGTCGACGAACACCGCCAGGCGGAGACGGTGCTGCGCACGAATCTCGCCAAATCGAAATTGGAGGGCGGGTGGATTCGCCGGGCCGAGGTTCACTCGTGGCTAGCCCGCGACACGGGACGCTACGATCTGATTTTCGCCGATCCGCCATATGCGAAGCAGCCCGGCGACCGCGATCATGTGAGGGAACTGCTGGACAAGGGGCATCTCGCGCTGCGGCTGGCGGAGGGAGGGCTTTTCGTCGCGGAATGCGCCGCGTCCTCCCGCAGCCCGGAATCCACGGGGTGGGAATTGCTCGACCGACGGGAGTACGGCGGCTGCGCCATCCTGCTTTACGCTCCGCGGGCGGCTTCCTAGTTTCCCCGCGATGTCGTTTCCGTTGGTCTTGGGGCTCTACCGCCTGTTGCTGCCCCTGTGGCTCGTCGCCGCGCTGCCCGGCTGGATTCTGAAGATGGCCCGCCGCGGCGGATTCGGCAGCGGACTCGGCGAGAGGTTTTCGATTTATACGACCGAGGCGGAGTGGGAGCCCTGCGGCGCGGTCCACGTCCACGCGGTGAGCGTGGGGGAGTCGCTGCTGGCGGTGAAACTCATCAAAGCCTGGCGAGCGCGCGATCCGCAGCGCCGTTTCGTGCTCGCGGTGGGCACGGCGACCGGCCATGCGGTTGCCCGCGAGGCGGCTTTGCCCGGGGTCCGGGTAACCTACGCGCCGGTCGACCTGCGCGCTTTTGTGGGGCGCTATCTGGATCGTTTCCAGCCTTCGCAGATCGTTTTGGTAGAAGGCGAGGCCTGGCCGCATCTGCTGCTGGCCTGCAGGCGGCGCGGCATTCCCGTGCGGCTGGTGAATGCCCGCATGTCGCCGCGTTCGGAGGCGCGCTATCGCAAGCTCGCCTCCCTGGTCCGTCCTGTCTTCGGCATGCTCGACGGGGTGGCGGCGCAGGAGCCGGAGGATGCCGCACGCTGGGAAGCGGTGGGCGTGGCGCGGGAGAAAATCCAGATCACCGGCAGTCTGAAATTCGATCCCGGTGCGGCGCAGACGCCTGCGCGGCGGGCGGAGTTCGCCGCGATGATCGGGGCCTTCGACGAAGGGCGCCCGGTGGTGCTGGCGGCCAGCACGCATGCGGGCGAGGATGCGTGGATCGGCGAGGCGGTGCGGCGGGCTTTGCCGCAGGCCTTGTTTGTATCGGTGCCGCGGCATGCGGAGAGGCGTGGCGAAGTGCGCGCGGAGTTGAGCGCCGCGGGGTTCGAGGTGGTGCTGCGTTCGGTTTTCCATACGCCGGACGATCCGGCGGCGGCCTGTCTGGTTGTCGACAGCACGGGCGAGTTGCGCGATTGGACCGCGCATGCCGATGCGGTGGTGATCGGCAAGAGCATCCTCGGCATCGGAGGACAGAATCCGGCGGAAGCGATTCTTGCGGAACGGCCGCTGTTATTCGGGCCGCACATGGAGAATTTCGAGCCGCTCGCTTCGCGGCTCTTCGTGGCCGGGGGGGCAAAGCGTTTCAGCTCCGCGGAGGAGCTTGCGGCGGCGCTGCGGGATTTGTTGGAGCGACCGGAGAATGCCCGCGGGTTCGCTGCCGCCGCATCGGAGGTGCTGTCGCAGCACGCGGGGGCGACGGAGCGCATCCTTGATATGCTGGGCCGGCGGTAGTTCGTAATGTATGCCGGGAGCGCGGAGCCCCAGCTCCGCAGAAGCATGGGC
>JBBCJF010000022.1:0-373935 GCA_037190465.1 Haloferula sp.
CGAGGGTCGGATCGCGTTGAACACGGTTCCGGTGACCCTTGCGGAGCTGGAGAGCAAGCTTGGTGCGATCAAGGCGTCGACGCCGGATGTTCCCGTGGTGGTGCGTGGTGACCGTCAGACGCAGTATCAGGGGATCATGGACGTGCTCGACGTCCTTGGCCGCCTGCAGATCACCAAGATCGGCCTCGCCACCCAACCTTCGACCTAGCCGAGCGTCATGGCCTCAGCCAAATGGATCATTGGCGGGATTGCCGCCGTCGCTCTTTCCGCCGGACTCGTCTGGTCATTGACGCGGGAGAGCAAACCCGCGCCGCCGAAAAAGCCGGCTCCAATCATGGTGGACATCACCCTCCCGCCACCCCCGCCGCCGCCCCCGCCGCCGCCCCCGCCTCCTCCCCCGAAGGAAGAACCGCCTCCTCCACCCGAGAACCAGATGATCGAGGAGGAGATCCTCGAAGAAGCCCCGCCCGAACCCGACTCCCCCCCGGACGAACCTGCTCCGCTCGGCACCGGCGTGACTGGCGACGGTCCGCCCGATGGCTTCGGCCTCAGCAGCCGCGGCGATGGCGGCGGCTACGGCCGCGGCACCGGAGGGCGGATCGGCGGCGGCAGCCGCTTCGGCGGCTACGGAGCCAAAATCCAGCGAACCCTCCAGGAAGCGCTCCAGAACAATCCGAAGCTCCGCAACGCCAACTTCCGCAGCATGGCCGCCGTGTGGCTGGACAGCAGCGGCCGGATCACCCGTGTCAGGCTCAGCGAATCCACCGGCACCTCTCGGGAAAACCAGGAAGTCCAATCCACCGCCGTCGGCCTGCGCCTTTACGAGTCCCCCCCCGCGGACATGCCCATGCCCGTCCGCATCCGCCTGGCCTTCCGCAAGCCGAACTGATTTTCCCATCCGCCTCACATGACATTGTCCCGTCACGAACTCGTCGCGCCCCTCGCCATCCTCTGCGTCTTCTCGCTGCACTCCGGCACGCTCCATGCCCAGGACGACGAGCCGGGCGACGACTTGCCCGCTTTGCCTGAGCTCACCGCGCCGGAGCTTCCCGACGGAGCGCTTGACCCCGCCGCGGCTCTGGCGGCGGGCGGCATCTCGCAGAATGTCACCATCAATCTCATCAACCGCCTCGTGAAGCGCGGCGTCCTGACCGCCGAAGACGCAGCCGACCTCATCAAGCTGGCCGAGGCCGATGCCCTCGCCGCGCGCATGCGCGACGAAACCCTGCGCCTGGCCATCGCCGATGCCGCCGCGCCGCCGATGAGCGACGATGATATCGGCGTCAGTTACGTCCCCGAGCCGGTGCGCCGGCAGATGCAGGCCGAGATCAAAGCCGAGGTCCTCGCCGAAGCCCGCGAACAGGAATGGGCGGCGAAACAACCTGCGCCAAGCTGGCTCGACAAGATCGAGATTTTCGGCGATTTCCGCACCCGCTACGACGGCACCTTTTTCCCGGACAGCAAAAGCGCCGTGGATCCCCTTACCGGCGAGCTTGTGCACATCAAAGGCAACGACAACACCGGCGTCTTCCCCGACTTCAACGCGATCAACACCGGCTCGCCCTTCGATGTCGCCGGCACCCAGTTCTCGCCGCAGCACAATGTCGATCAGGACCGCCACCGCCTGCGCTTCCGCTTCCGCGCCGGCGCGGCCGTCGAGCTGGAGGAGGGCTTCAGCGGCGGCTTCCGCATCGCCACCGGCGATAGCAGCTCACCCGTTTCCACCAATCAATCATTTGGATCCTCGGGCGGAAATTTCTCGAAATACCAACTCTGGCTCGATCGCGCCTTCCTCTCCTATCACATCGACGACTTCTCCGGCACGGATCTCCACCTCGACCTCGGCCGCTTCAACAATCCCTTCTTTTCGTCCGAAGTCATGTGGGATGACGACCTTGGCTTCGATGGTCTCGCAGCGCGCGGCAGCTTCAAGCTGCGCGACAATATGAAACTCTTCGCCACCGCCGGTGCCTTCCCGATCTTCAATACCAGCTTCAACTTCTCCACCAACCGGCCGGACAAATTCGATAGCACCGACAAATGGCTCTACGGTGGCCAGGTGGGACTGGACTGGAAGATCAAGGACGACCTCAGCGCCAAATTTGCCGTCGCCTACTACGACTTCGACGGCGCGGAAGGGAAGTTCTCCACGCCCTACATTCCGCTGACTTCCTCCGATGCCGGCGACACCGACGGCACCCGCCCCTCCTTCGCGCAGAAGGGCAACACCTACATGCCGCTGCGCGTCATCATTCCCCATGACAGCAACGACGACGGCGCCAGGAACCAGTTCCAGTACTTCGGCCTCGCCACCCCGTTCCGCAATGTCGCCCTCACCGGTCGTCTCGATTACGACGGCTACGAACCCATTCGCCTCTCGCTGGCGGGTGAAGTCATCAAGAACGTCGCCTTCGACCGCTCGCGGCTTTCGAAATATGCCGTAAACAATCGCGGTCGCAGCACCGGCAGGTTCGAAGGCGGCGACATGGCCTGGTATCTCAATTTCATCGCCGGCAGCGCCGCCTTCGAAGAACGCGGAGACTGGAACGTCTTCCTTGGTTACCGCCATGTCGAGTCCGACTCGGTGATCGACGGCTTCACCGATTCCGACTTCGGCGTCGGCGGCACCAACATGAAGGGTTTCACCCTCGGCGGGAACTACGCGCTCTCGCCCTCCGTCCGCATCGGCGCCCGCTGGATGAGCGCCAGCGAAATCGCCGGACCTCCGCTGAAGAGCGACGTCCTGCAATTCGACATCAACGCCAAATTCTAACATTTTCGATTGAAGATGACCGATTTCCCCATCCCGGAACCCCTCTCCTGAAACAATCGAAAATCTTCAATCTGAAATCTTCAATCCCATGAAAACTCTCTCCTCATGTCTCGCATTTCACTTCGCACTTTTCACGTTCCCTGCCGCCGGACAGGAAGACCCCCAAGCCGCAATCAACGCCAGGCTCCGTGAAGCGCTGCGCAACACCACGCTCCAGCTCCGCACCGCGCAGTCCGAAGTCGCGACCTCGCAGGCCGAGAAAACCGCCGCCGAAACGCAGCTTGCCGAGCTGACCAAAAAGTCGGAAGCCTTCGCCAAACAGGCAGCTGAAGACCAGACGGAGTCCCGCAAGAAGATCGAGACCCTCACCGTCACCAATGACGAGCTGGAACGCCGCGTCAAGAGCCTCGAAGAAACCCTCGGCAAGTGGAAGGAAGGCTACGAGAAAGCCGCCAAAGTCGCCCATGCCAAGGAAACCGAGCGCGCGAAACTCGCCGACGAAAAATCCGTCCTGCAGGCCAAAATCCGCGACCACAGAGCGCAGAACCTCGAACTCTACCGCCTCGCGATCGAGATCCTCGACCGCTACCGCAAATTCGGCGTCGGCGATTCTCTGAAAGCCCGAGAACCCTTCACGCGCATCACCCGCGCCCGGCTCGAAAGCCAGGTGCAGGACTACCTCGACAAGATCGAAGACGCGAGAGTGAAGAATAATGGCCAATGAGTGGTCCGCACAACTCTCTGTGCGGGTCACCCGCAGCACCGCGAAACTCCGACATCCCCTTTGCCCATACCACCGCACAGGGGACTACCATCACATCCATGCACCGTATTCTCATCGCACTCCTGCTCCCCCTCTTCCCCCTCGCCGCCCAATCCTCCAAAACCGTCGTTGCCAAGGTCGGCGGGGCGGAAGTGTATGCCGAAGATCTCCAAGGCTGGCTCGCCGGCCTCGATCCGGCCCAGCGCGAAGCCGCCCGCAGGCAGCCGTCCCTGCTCACCGAAGCCGTGCGCACCCTGCTCATCCAGAAACTCGTAATCGAAGAAGCCGATTCGAAGAAATGGGCGGAACGCCCCGAGATTGCCGCTCAAATCGAGCGCCAGCGCGCCAACATCGTCGCGGAAAGCTATCTCCGTTCCGTGGCCGAGCCGCCTGCCGACTTCCCCTCGGAAGACATGCTCAAAAAAGCCTACGAAGCCGCGGGCGATTCCCTGGGTGTCCAGCGCCGCTACTGCCTCGCCCAGATCTTCCTCGCCGCGCCGGACAAACCGGAGGACAAACCCGCGAAGGAAACCGAACTCGCGGAAATCAGAAAGAAGCTGGCTGCGCCGAACGCCGACTTCGCCGCCATCGCCCGCGCTCACAGCGAGGAAGCCGCCACCGCGGGAAAGGGAGGAGAGATCGGCTGGCTCGACGAGAATTTCATCGAAAAGGACATCCGTGCCGAAGTCGCGAAACTATCGAAAGGCGGGATTACCGCCCCGCTCCTCCTCAAGGACGGCTGGCATTTCGTCAAGGTCCTCGACCGTGAGGAACCGCGTCAACTGACCTTCGAGGAAGTGAAACCGCGCCTTATCGAACGCCTGCGCGAACAACGCGCCCAGGCCGCCAGCCAGGAATACGTGGCGAAACTGTTGCATGACCGCCCGGTCGTCATCAACGAGATCGAGTTACCCAAAATCCTCGGCGAAGCGACGTCCGAATAAACAACCGACCCTCGACCCCGCAACGAGATGGCTACACCCAGAAAAAGTGGCGCATGCCTCCGGCTTGCAAATGGATCGCCCGGCTCCTTCGGGCGCCCCGGAGGAGCGCCGATCTTGTCGCAGGCCGGAGGCATGCGCCACGTTGCGGGCACCGCCCTGATTCTGTTGGGCCAGTTCGGCCTTCCTCTCCACACGGCGGCGGCGGATATCCTCCGCGGCGGTCGGGCCGGAGCCGCGCCTCCGGGGGCCAGCAACCCGGCGGGCACCGCCCCGCCGCCGGTCGTGCCGGCGGGAGGAACTACGCGCGACTCGCTGGCCCGCACTGCCATGGCCATCCAATCGGTGCAGGCGATGCAGCTCGCCGCCCGCAACCTCGCCAACAGCGGCCCGAACCATGCGGCGATCAACCCTTCCGGCAATGGCATCACCCTTCCCAACGTGCCCAATGGCCTCGTCGCGGGCGGTCTCCAGATCGATCCCCGCGTGACCGGAACAAATTCCGAGTTCTGGAAAGGAGCCGAACTTCCCACCCAGACGACGGATGCCGGTACGGTCGAAGTCACCGTCAAGCAGACCGCCCAGCAGGCTCTGCTCAACTGGGAAACCTTCAACGTCGGCAAGGACACCAAGCTTACCTTCGACCAGAGCGCCGGCGGCGCGAACGTCGCGCAGTGGATCGCCTTCAACCAGATCAACGACCCCACCGCGAACCCCACCCAGATCCTCGGCAGGATCGAGGCACCGGGGCAGGTCTACGTGATGAACCGCAATGGCATCGTCTTCAGCGGCTCTTCACAGGTAAACGTCCGCGGCCTGACCGTCTCCTCGTTGCCGATCAACACGAACCTGATCGACAGCGGTCTGCTTAACAATCCCGACGCTCAGTTCCTCTTCTCCGGCCTGGCGATTCCCGCCGGGGCCAACGGCACGCCCGCCTTCGCTCCCGAAGCGCCTCATCCGGAACTCGGCCGCTACGGCGACGTGATCGTCGAAGCCGGTGCGCAGATTGTCAGCCCTTCGGATGCTGCCAAAGTCGGCGGCCGTGTCGCCCTCGTCGGCCCCAACGTCCTCAACCGCGGCAGCATCATCACACCCGATGGCCAGGCCATCCTCGCCGCCGGGATTCAGGTCGGCTTCGACGCTCACCGCACCGACGACCCCTCGCTGCGCGGCCTCGACGTATACATCGGCCAGGTCGGCAACTACGGCGGAACCAGTAGCAACGAAGGCATCATCTCCGCCGCCCGCGGCAACATCACCCTCGCCGGAAAAGCCGTCATCCAGTCCGGCGTGCTGGAAAGCACCACCTCCGTTTCTCTCAATGGCCGCATCGATCTGCTCGCCCACTACGGCGCGACCTCGAATCCCGCCTACGATCCCATCAGCGCCGTTTCCGCCGCGCCTTTCCTCAATCGCGAATCCGGCACGATCTCGCTGGGAGAGGGGAGCGCCATCCGCATCCTGCCGGAATACGACAGCGAGGAGACTGCCATCGGCACGGAACTCGCGCTCCGCTCGCGGGTCAACCTCGCAGGCCGTACGATCCATCTCGGCAAAGACTCCGCGCTGCTCGCTCCGAACGCCCTCGTGGACATCTCCGCGGGCGAATGGATCTTCACCGGCGGCGCGAATCCCACCTCCCGCTTCATCCGCAGCGCAGGGCAGGTCTATCTGGACGAAAACGCCCTCATCGACGTTTCCGGCACGCGGGACGTCGTGGTGCCGGTGTCGCAAAACATCATCACCGTGGACCTCCGCGGCGCGGAGCTGGCGAACTCGCCGCTCCAGCGCTTCGGCGCCCTGCGGAACCGGACGATCACCGTCGATGTCCGCAATACGGGTGTCTTCGAGGGACAGGAATGGGTCGGCACGCCGCTGGCCGACCTCGCCGGTTTCGCCAACCTCATCCAGCGCGGGGTGGGGGAGCTCACCGTTGCGGGCGGCACGGTCAACATCGGCGCGGGCGCTTCCGTCGTCATGCGCGAAGGCTCGCACATCGACGTCTCCGGCGGCTCCATCCAATATACGGGCGGCATCGTCCAGACCACCCGCCTGATCGCCGAAGACGGCCGTCTGGTGGATATCCGCGACGCCCGGCCGGATCAGGTTTACCTCGGCATCTACGACGGTCAGTCGATCCATATCAGCGAAAAATGGGGCCAGGTCGAAATCTACGACAGGCCGCTCGCTCCCACCGGCCGCCGCTACGAGGCGGATTCGCGCGAAGGCGCGGCCGGCGGCGCGCTGAGCTTCTCCGCACCTTCGATGGCGCTCGACGGTTCCTTCCTCGGCGAAACCATCGTGGGAACCCGGCAGCGGGAAAATCTTCCCACACCCGCTTCGCTCTCGCTGTCCTTCACCGGGCAGGACAGGACCTACACCAACCTGCCGGAATTCTCCCCGGCTCCACCGGCCATCGTGTTCCGGGATGGCGTCATCCAACAGGCCGCCGAACCCTTCGAGGTCGATGCCAACGGCAACGCCCCCGCCTTGAGCGAGGACCGCCGGGAAACCGTCTATCTTTCGCCCGGCCTGCTGACCGAATCCGGCTTCGGAAAACTCACCGTCCACAACCCGGATGGCGGCATCCACGTTCCGGGCGACATCACGCTCCGCGGCGGCGCGGGCGCCTCCATCTCGTTCAACGCCTCCAACATCGTCATCGACGGCGGCATCGTGGCTCCGGGGGGAAGCCTTTCCTTCACGGCGAACAACCTGCCGCTTTCGACGGTCAACCTGATCAGAAGCACGACGGTCACCGCGCCGCCGCAGCCGGTGGCGGGCCTCGGCGTCTTCAGCCTCGGCGCGGGCGGCTTCCTCAGCACGGCCGGTCTGCTGCTCGACGAACGAAATACGGCATCTCCCGTACTTGCTATCGACGGCGGCGCCGTTTCGATCGCCGCGTTCTCGGCCCGGCTGGCCGAAGGCGGGCTCATCGACGTCTCCGGCGGCGCGGTCGTGAATCCGCAGGGAACCATCCGCTACGGCGATGGCGGCTCCCTGTCCATCGGCGCGGGCAGGGACGGCAACATCCCATTGGTGATCGGCGGAGAGCTGCAACTCGGCTCCACGCTTCAGGGCTACTCCGGCGCAGGGGCGGGTTCGCTCTCGATCTCCGGCCGCGCGATCCAGATCGGCGGCGAAAGCGAGCATCCGGACGTGCTTGTCCTCGCTCCCTCCTTCTTCGACCAGGGCGGCTTCGGTTCGTTTACCCTTTCCGGTATCGGCATCGCCGCGGATGGAGGGTACATCCCGGGGCTTCGCATCGTCTCGGGAACCTCGCTCTCTCCCGTCGTCGCCAGCCGCCGCGCCGTGGCTCATGCGGGAGGCGGTTTCGCTTTTCTCGAGCCCGCCGTGCTGGAGGAGGGAGTGCGCACTCCGGTTTCCCTGAATTTCCAGGCCACGGGCGCGAGGAATCCCGCCACCGGCGCCATTGTCGCCCGCGGCGACGTGGTGCTGGAGGAGGGAGCATCCGTGGCGACGGACGCGCTCGGAGGCATCTCCTTCGGTGGCGAGACCGTCACGCTGCTAGGCTCGGTCACCGCTCCGGGAGGTTCGATCCATGTGAGCGGCGATTCCTCTTTCCCATCGACGGCCAGCGTGCCGCCGCTGCTTCCCACGGTGTTCATCGGGGAAAACGCCTCGCTTTCCACCGCCGGGAAAATCCTCCTTGTCCCCAACCCCTATGGGCTGCGGCAGGGGCGGGTGCTTCAGGGCGGTTCCATTTCCGTTTCGGGCAATATCGTCGCGCAGGCCGGGTCCATCCTCGACGTTTCCGGCGTCTCCGGCACGCTCGATCTGTCGCCCGCCGCGCGCGCCCTCGATCCGGTCGGCTTCCTGTCGCTCGCGGGCCGCACCCACGTCCCCGTCGCCATCGACTCGAATGGCGGTTCCATCACGCTTTCCGGCGGCCAGATGCTGCACACCGACGCCACCCTCGTCGGAAACGCGGGTGGAGCGTCCGCCATCGGCGGCCGTCTCTCGGTGTCTTCGGGGCGTTATGTGCCCCCGAACGAGGCCTACACCACCGCGGACATCAACCTGACCGTCCGCCAGAGCGGTCCGGTGCTCGCCGCGCCGTCCGCCTCGCAGGGCGTGGGACTGCCGTCCCTTTCGCCCGAAGGAGCGGTGCTTCCCGGTCTCGGCATCGTCGCGGTGGATTCGTTCGCTTCCGGCGGCTTCGACTCCGTCGCGCTGAATGGAAACGTCCGCTTCGAGGGTGACGTGTCGATTTCCGCCCCCGGGGCCATCCGCCTTGCCAGCGGCGGCGTGATCGAAGCGACGGGAAATATCGTACTAAATGCCTCGTACATCCACACCGGTCAGAACTTCCGCCCGCCCGCACGGGCCGGCGAGGTGATCAACCTCTTCACCCGCACCGTGCCCGGCACCGGCGAATCCCGCTACCACTTCGCCCCTGTCCACGGCAGCGGCGAACTCGTCTTCAATGCGGACCTCATCGACATCGGCACGCTTTCGCTCCAGCAGGTCGGCACGGCATCTTTCCTCGCGGCGAATGGCGACATCCGCGGCAACGGCACGCTCCAGGCGGCCGGCGACCTCGTTTTCGCCGCCGGGCAGGTCTACCCGACCACGGCGTCTGCCTTCGACATCTTCGCCTATGATCATGCAGGCGGGAGGGGATCGGTGACCATTCTCCCCGGCGCGGTGCGTCCGCTGCCGCTTTCCGCCGGCGGTACGCTCAACGTCCACGCCTCTTTCATCCACCAGGGAGGTTCGCTCGTCGCACCGGTCGGTGCCATCAACCTCGGCTGGGACGGTTCCGGAACCGCCCCGGCCAATCCCATCGCGGGCAGCCTGCTCGCCAGCCCGGTGACCTCCGGCCTCACCCTCGCGGGTGGCAGCCGCACCTCCGTCTCCGCCGTCGATCCGATCAGCGGCAGGCCTGTCGTCATCCCGTACGGCATCAGCCTCGACGGCGACACATGGATCGACCCCGCGGGCAACGACATCACCGTCGGCGGCGCACCCTCGAAAATCGTCAACCTCGCCGCGCTCGACCTCGAAACCGAGGAAGGCTCGCTCATCGACATCTCCGCCGGCGGCGATCTCTACGCCTATCGCTGGATCGAGGGCAACGGCGGACGCTACGACGTGCTCGCCGCCTCCGGCAGCTTCGCGGTCATCCCCGGCTACGGTTCCGACTACGCGCCTTATGCGCCTTTCGCTTCCGGCGCGGGAAGCCTCGGCGGCGCGCCCGGTTACACGAATGCCACCCTGCGCCCCGGCGACCGAATCACACTCGCCGCCGGTTCGGGCCTGCCCGCCGGGACCTACACATTGCTGCCCGCGCGCTATGCCCTGCTGCCCGGCGCCTTCCTCGTCACTCCGCGATCCGGCACCCCCGTCAACGCGCTTCAAAGGCCGGACGGCTCGGCCATCGTTTCCGGCTACCGGGCGAACCACCTCGATCCGGCCCGCACGGGTGCCACGCTGGTTTCCCGTTTCGAGATCGCGCCCGGCCAGGTCGTCCGGCAGCGCTCGGAATACCAGGATTTCCTCGCCAGCGAAGCGCTCCGCGCCGCCGCGCTCGCCCGCGAGGCCGTCGTGCCCCGTCTTCCGGATGACGCCGGTTACCTCTCCTTCACCGCCACCGCCTCGCTCGCGCTGGCCGGTGCGGTCGAGTCGCTCCGCACGGAAAACGGCCGCGGCGGCCTGATCGACATCAACAGCCCGGTGGACATCTTCATCGGCACCGGCGGCACGGGAAGTCCCGGCGAGCTGGTGCTGGACGCCTCCCTGCTCAACAGCTTCGGCGCGGAAAGTCTGCTCGTCGGCGGTCTGCGCCGCCAGACCGAGGAAGGTTTCCGGGTCACGACCACCACCGGCAGGCTCACCCTCGACAATGCCGGTTCCGTCCTGACCGGCTCCGACATCATCCTCGTCGCGCGGAAAAACCTCACCCTCGCCGAAGGCGCGGAACTCACCGGCAGCGGCGCTTCCGAATCCTCCGACCCTCTCCTCTTCGGCAACGAAAGCGGCGGCGGCGACGGCGCGCTTGTCCGTGTGAGCGGTTCCGCGGAGACCGGTCCGGTCATCCGTCGCGGGATCGGCGATTCGGCCGTCCGGCTCGACATCGGCATGAACGCCACCCTTGCCGGCGGCAGCATCGTGCTGGATTCCACCGCCGCCACTTCGCTCGATCCCACCGCCGCGCTTCTCGGGGAATCCGTTTCCCTCGGCAGCGGCTCGCTTGCCATCGTGCTCGATCCCTCCGCCGGGCTCCCCACCGGCAGCGGCCTTGTCCTTTCCGGCGACGCCCTCGCCGACATTCAGGCCACCGCCCGCAACCTTTCGCTTCTCAGCTACACCAACCTCGACCTCCACGGCGCGGGCCAGATCGGCTCCCGCGCCTTCGAGTCCCTCTCGCTTCAGGCCGGCGCGATCCGCGGCATCGGTCAGAATGACGGCACCGTCACCATTTCCGCCAATACGCTCCACTTGGGAAATCTCTCCGGCACCGCATCCGGCGGAACCATTCCCCTGAACGGCGCACTCGTGCTCGACGCCGCGGAAATCTCGGTCAACGACGGCCACCTCCGCGCCGCTGGCTTTGCCGATGTCCGCCTGAATGCCGACCAACGCATCCTCGTCTCCGGTGAAGGCAGCTTCCGCTCGGCGGGCGACCTGACTGTGGCCGCGCCTCTACTGACGGCCGCCGCCGCATCCAGTCACCTGCTCGCCGCGGACGGCTCGTTCCGCTCCATCCACGCCAACGGCATCGGTTCCCCGCCCTCCGCCGGCGGACTTGGCGCCCGGCTGGGCATCGAAGGCGCCGGCGTGGAGATCGACGGCGACATCGCCCTGCCCAGCGGCAGTCTCACCGTCCATGCCCGCACCGGTGACCTCGTCATCGGCGGCAACGACTCCGCCCTCATCGACCTCGACGGCACAAGCCGCCAATTCCTTGATACTTGGCGTCACACCGGCGGTGGCACGCTCCATCTCGTCGCCGATCAGGGCTCCGTCCACCTCGCCGCCGGCTCCGCCATCACCGTCTCCGCGCCCGCGGCAGGCGGCGATGCCGGCCGCGTTTCCATCGAAACTCCGCACGGCTCCGCCACCCTCGAAGGCAGCCTCCGCGCCGAAGCGGGAAGCGGCGGACTCGGCGGAGAATTCACGCTCGATGCCGCCAACATTCCCGGCGGCAGCCTCGCCGCGCTCGATGCGGTTCTCAACGCCGGGCATTTCGACGGCCTGCGCGATTTCCGCATCCGCGACGGCGACGTGCTCGTGGATGGAAGCGCCGCTGCCTCCGCCTACCGCGTCGCCGCGGACCGGGGCGACATCCTTGTCTCCGGTCACATCGACGCCTCCGGCAAAACCGGCGGGACCATCGACCTCAAGGCACACGGCAGCCTCATCCTCGAAGCAGGGTCCATCCTCGATGCTTCTGGCGAAACCTTCAGCGCCGCGGGCAAGGGCGGTTCCATCGTCCTCGAAGCCGGTGCCCATCGCGACGGCGTCATCGATCCCGCCGCCGTGCTCGACCTTCGCGCCGGATCGCTCGTCCGCCTCGGCGTGGAGCAAAACGCCTCCCTCGGGCAGTTCAGCGGCACCCTCCATCTCCGCGCCCCGCGCAACGCGGAAAACACCGACCTCGCCATCTCCGCCATCGGCGCTTCCATCGAAGGAGCCTCGGCCATCCGTGTGGAAGGCTACAAGCTCTACGACCTCACCGGCTCCGGCACGCTCGACAATACCCTGCTCAATACCATCCGCGACGACGCCAACGCCTTCCTCGGCTCCGCCGGAACCGCCGCGGCGGGCTACAGCGCCATGCTCGACCGCCTCACCGCGGCGAATCCCGCGCTCGACGTCATCCTCATGCCCGGCGCGGAAATCCTCAACCGCAGCGGCAACCTCACGCTCGGCTCAGCCAGCTCCAATACCTCGGCCGATTGGAATCTCTCCGCCCTCCGCTTCGGACCCGACTCCGCGCCCGGCGTGCTCACCCTGCGCGCCGCCGGCAACATCGACCTTTTCAATGCCATTAGCGACGGCTTCGGCGGCGGCCCGAGCCTCTGGCTGTCCCAGCTCCTGCCCTACAACCCGCTGCTCCCCGCGAACACCCAATCGTGGTCGTACCGCTTCACCGCGGGCGCCGATTTTTCCGCCGCGAGCTTCCGCGAGACCCTTCCCGCCGGGGAGCTCGCCGCGGGAAGCGGCTTGCTCCAGCTCGGCAAAAACGCGGGCGCGGCCACCGCCACCGGCGGCGCGAACGCCCTTACCTCCTCCGTCATCGGCAACAATTTCCAGGTCATCCGCACCGGCTCCGGCGACATCGACATCCACAGCGCCGGGAATGTCCGACTGCTCAATCCCTTCGCCTCCATCTACACCGCGGGCACCCGTCTCGCCGATGCCACCGCCGTTCTCTCCGCCGGGGATTTCGTGGTGCCCGTGCTGACCTACACCGCCGCCCAGACGAACCTCGGCGCCGTCCAGCAAGCCTACGCCGCCCAATACAGCATGGCGGGAGGAAACGTGACGATCCGCGCCAGAGGCGACATCGAGCGCCAGACCCGCAACAACTCCGGGCTCATCGACGACTCCTCGCGCCAGCTTCCCAACAACTGGCTCTACCGCCGCGGCCTTGTCGGCGAAGACGGCGCTTTCGGCTCGCTGCGCATCGGCTCCGGCTTTACCGCCGTCACGGACCGCGACGCCTCCACCACCTGGTGGATCGACTTCAGCAACTTCTTCCAGGGCGTCGGCGCGCTCGGCGGCGGGGACGTGACCCTGGCTGCCGCCGGCGATGTCCGCAACGTCGATGCCGTGATCCCCACCAACGCCCGTGCCGCGAAAGGCGCGCCCTCGGCCGCCGCATTCGTCGAGCTCGGCGGCGGCGACCTCACCGTCACCGCCGGCAACGACATCAGCGGCGGCATCTACTACGTCGAGCGCGGCAGCGGCCGTCTCTCCGCCGGCGGCGACATCACCACCAACGCCACCCGCTCGCCCTCGCTCGGCCTCGTCGGCAACCTCAACAATCCGAATGCCGCCCGCCTCGACCCGCTCACCTGGCTGCCCACCACGCTGTTCGTCGGGAAATCCACCTTCGATGTCACCGCCGCCGGCGACATCCTTCTCGGCCCGGTTTCCAATCCCTTCCTGCTGCCCCAGGGCCTGAACAACCGCTTCTGGTATAAAACATACTTCTCCACCTACTCCGCCGGCAGCGGCGTGACCGCCACCTCCCTCGGCGGCGACCTCACCTTCCGCAACGAGGTCACCCTGCCGGGGGCCAACCAGCCCGTTCCAATGCTGAATGCCTGGATGGCGACCCAGCAGCTCCTATCGCTTTCCGGCGGCACGACCGCCTCGCAGCAGCCATGGCTCCGCCTCTCCGAAACCAGCCTGATCCCCTTCGATCCCGTCTGGAATCTCGGCGCGCCGAATCTCGCGCTCACCGCGCTTTCCGGCGACCTCAACCTGGCGGGCTCCCACACGCTCTTCCCCGCCGCCAACGGCCAGCTCGAACTTTTCGCCGCCGGTTCCATCCAGGCGCTCCAGCCGACCGGCGTTTCCAACCTCCTCGTCCCCGGCTCCGGCGTCCGAGCCTGGGTGTCCTCCACCTTCAATCTCTCGGATGCCGATCCCACCGCGGTTCCCTCCGTGCTCAAGCCGCTCACCGCGTTTCCGTTCACCTCCGGCCTCGCGGTTCCCGCGGCCACGACCACCACGGGCTTCCTCTCCTCCCTCGCCGCCGCCTTCACGGAATCCGGCTCCTTCACCGGCGCGGATGGCTCACTCCAGGCGAAACAGGCCCGGCACGCCGCCGGGCTCCTCCACCGGAGCGACGAAGAACCGGTGCGCGTTTACGCCCTCGGCGGCGACCTCTCGGGACTCAGGCTCTTCACGCCGAAAAAGGCTCTGATCTCCGCCGCGCGGGACATCATCGACATCGCCCTCTATCTCCAGAACCTCGCCTCCTCCGACATCACCATCATCACGGCCGGCCGGGATCTCATCGCCTCCAGCGCGTCCAGCGCCGCGCGGATCGGCGCGCTTTCCTCCGGCAACGCGCCGGTCTTCGGTGAAACGCCGCTGCCGGGAGACATCCAGATTTCAGGCCCCGGCGCCCTGCACGTTCTCGCCGGCCGCAACCTCGATCTCGGACTGGTGGCGGGCAATCCCGACGGCACCGGCGCCGGCGTCACCAGCATCGGCAATCTCCGCAATCCCTACCTCGCCGCCGCCGGCGCGGACCTCGTTCTCGGTGCGGGCATCGGCCCCGCGGCGGGCTTGGCCGGCAGCGGCCTCGATTTCGCCAACTTCATCGCGACCTACGTCAAAACCCCGGAAGGCGACGACTACCTGGATCAAGTGGCTCCCGGCGTGAACTTCGACGAACTCGACCCGGAGGCGCAGGCGCGCGTCGCCCTTGAAATCTTCCATCGCATCCTGCGCGACACGGGCCGTTCCTTCAACGACCCGGAAAGCCCCGGCTTCGGCAACTACGACAGCGGCATGGCCGCCATCGCGGCGCTCTTCGGCGACGAGGACGGCCGCTGGGACGGCGACATCCTCACTCGCGGGCGCGACGTCCGCACCCGCAGCGGCGGCGACATCAGCCTCTTCGCTCCGGGCGGCGGGCTCGCTCTCGCCAACACCACCATCGGCAATCCGCTCGCGCCTCCCGGCATCGTAACCGAATCCGGCGGCCACATTTCCATCTTCACCGACGAGAGCGTCGACATCGGCATCGGCCGCATCTTCACCCTGCGCGGCGGCAATGCCATCATCTGGTCCACCACCGGTGACATCGCCGCCGGCTCCTCCTCGCGGACCGTCCAGTCCGCGCCGCCCACCCGCGTGGTCATCGACCCCCAGAGCGCGAGCGTGGCGACCGACCTCGCCGGACTCGCCACCGGCGGCGGCATCGGCGTGCTCGCCACCGTCGCCGGAGTCGACCCCGGCGACGTGGATCTCATTGCCCCCTCCGGCATCATCGACGCGGGCGACGCCGGCATCCGCGTGAGCGGCAACATCAACCTCGCCGCCCTGCAGGTCGTCAATGCCGGCAACATCTCCGCCGGCGGCGCGAGCACCGGTGCCCCGGCCGCCCCCGCCGCGCCGAATGTCGCCGCCGCGACCACCGCCGCCAACACTACCGCCGCCGCAACGCAGAATGTCGAAACCGGGCGCGGCAACAGCGAAGAGGAAGCTCCCGCCATGGTTGAAACCCCCTCCCTCGTCACCGTCGAAGTGATCGGCTATGGCGGATACGATGAGGACGAAGAGGAAGACGAGGAAGAGCAGTGATCGCCGTTCCGAAGCGGTGCTTTCCAAGCGCCATGACACGGCACGGCGGTTTTCCAGCCGCCGGAAACGGATGATCCGGCAAAGAACGCAAAATTTTTCGCCCCGATCTCCCCGAAAATTTCCGGATTTCCCCCTTCCCAAGCACCCATTCCTCCCCAACCGGAGCCTAACATTTTAAAATTCTCCCACCCTTTCCGGGCCTCCCTTCTGCTCCCGAAAAAATCATACCCCTAGACCGGGGCTCCACACATTTCTCCCCCCCCAGCCAGCCCCCGGATTTTCAATCGCTTGGAAATCCCCTTCGACTTGTCAAGATCTTGCTCACACCACAGTACTACTACATATTGTGTTGTGAATAATTTGTTGATACTATATGGGCAAAATTGCCTTGAGCCGTTTTTCGATTTTCGGCAGTCTCTCCAACGCTGCGCCCGCGGCGGCGCGACCTTTCAGAATCCCGAAGCACACCCGCTGAATCCCTTCTCCCTTGCCTCTCCGTCCATGTCCGCCACCACCACCATCACCGTCGGCCCCCGCACCTTCATCCTCGACCGCGACAAAGCCGAACAGGCCTTCGCCGCCAAAAAAGTCATCAACGGCCGCGACACGATGTTCTTCAACATCCTCCCGCTCAAATACCAGTGGGCCTACGACCTGTACAAGACGATGAAGAACAACCACTGGGAGCCCGAGGACATCACCATGCAGAAGGATGTCGAGCAGTGGCGCTCCAGCGACATCACCGACGTCGAGCGCTGGATCATCAAAATGGGCATCGGCTACTTCTCCGCCGCCGAGGGCATCGTCGGCGACAACATCCTCCACGTCGTCCGCGAAGTCGTCACCGCCCCCGAGCTCAAACTCGTCCTCGGCCGCCACGCCCACGAGGAAAACATCCACGCCGACTCGCTCGTCTACATGCTCTCCTCCCTCGGCCTCAACCCCCACGAATGCGAGGCCATGTTCGAGGACGTCCCCTCCATCACCGCCAAGAACCACTTCGTCGTCTCCAACTCCCGTGCCCTGCGCCGCGACATCGACCTCACCGACACTGCCAACAAACAGGCCCTCGCCAAGAACATCTTCATGTTCGGCCAGGTCATGGAAGGCACCCAGTTTTACGGCCTCTTCGGCATGATCCTCAGCCTCTACCGCCAGAACAAATTCCCCGGCATTGGCCAGATGTTCCGCTACACCCTGCGCGACGAATCCAACCACATCGAAGTCTTCCGCAACCTCCTCATGGATCTTGTGGACGAAAACCCCGACATCTGGACCGAGGACTTCCGCGAAGACCTCCGCGCCACCATGAAAGAGGGAATCACCCTCGAAAAAACCTTCATCCGCGACTGCCTCCCTGTCGCCGGCCTCGGCCTCAACGCCGCCGACTTCGAAACCTACATCGACTACATCGCCGACCGCCGCCTCGAATCCTGCGGCCTCGCCCCCCTCAACAAATCCGTCAGCAACCCCTTCCCCTGGCTCGCCGAGATGATGGACATCAAAAAAGAAACCAACTTCTTCGAAGGCCGCGTCACCGAATACCAGAAAGCCTCCGCCCTCTCCACCGTCCACGACGACGAGCTGTGACCAGGGAAGAGTGCCAAGTGCCGAGTGAGAAGTGCGAAGTGAAAGATCATGAGTGACATTGAAACATTTGAGGACCTCGACGTCTGGAAACGCGGCTGCCAGCTCGCGGTTGACGTTCACGTCGCGCTTGCCGAGTCCAAGGACTTCGCCCTTCGCGGCCAGATGGAACGCTCTTCCCTCTCCATTCCTTCCAACATCGCCGAAGGCGCGGAGCGTGACAGCACGGCTGAATTCATCAACTTCCTTCGCTACAGCAAAGGCTCCTGCGGCGAACTCCGCACCCAGCTCTACGTTGCCGAACGCGTCCGCCAACGTCTCGGAGCCCCTCCCATGGAAGGCTCCCGCGCCATGATTTCCGAAACCCGCGAACTTTCCCGCATGCTCCGCGGCCTCATCAACTCCCTCAAACGCCGCCTCAACGGCTGATCCTCTTCCACTTCTCACTTCGCACTTCTCACTCGGCACTCCCGCCCAACCATCCCTTACACCAACTCACCATGTACCGCTCCGTAAATCCCGACGAAGACCTCCTCCTGAAGCAAGTCATCACCGACCGCTTCAACATCCCCACCACCGACCGCTCCTACTCCTGGCGCGAAGTCCTCCCGCAGGAAAAGCGCGACCCCATCCCCGACATCACCATCACCCGCGGCGACACCGACACCCACTTCTCCCTCGAAGACGTCGCCGACGCCATCGGCGACTCCCTCGCCGACCTCCTCATCTCCCGCCGCGAGGACGAAAAATCCATCTTCTCCGACGTCAACCGCAAGTTCGTCTCCGACGTCGCCCACGCCGTCGCCAACTCCCTCACCCAATCCCTCGACGAAGGCGGCCGCCTCCGCCTCTCCGAAGCCGACCTCTACCTCCTCATCGAAAAAGCTCTCCTCGAAAACGAAGCCTACGACGTCGCCAAATCCCTCGCCTTCCGCCGCTCCATCGAAAAAACCGGCTCCGTTGACCTCCACACCGGCCCCCACGCCCTGCCCGTCCGCCTCATCCGCCGCAGCGGCAACGTCGTCCCCTGGTCCGAAACCAAAATCGAAATCGCCGTCCGCAAAGCCTTCCTCACCATCAAAGAAAACCCCGAGCCCGCCATCGACATCGCCAAAGCCGTCACCGAGCGCGTCCGCCGCGGCGACCAATCCTTCGTCCACATCGAGGACGTCCAGGATATGGTTCAGGAAGAACTCATGCGCCAGGGCCACTTCAAGGCCGCCGAGCACTACATCCTCTACCGCGCCCAGCGCGCGCGCCTCCGTGTCGAAGCGGAGGAAAACGCCGAGGACCCCAACCAGGAATTCATGGTCACCGTCACCACCGACGACGGCCAATCCTCCTTCTGGGACGGCACCGAACTCAAAAAGCGCATCGCCTACGCCTCCACCGGCCTCGACCTCTGCCTCGATGAAGCCGAAATCGAGCGCGAACTCCGCCGCTCCGTCGGCTCCGAAATCTCCGCCAAAGACCTCAAAAACACCATCATCCTCAACGCCAAGGCCCTCATCGAAAAAGACGCCGACTTCGCCAAATTCGCCGGCCGCATCCTCCTCTCCTACACCTACGAAGAAGTCCTCGACTGGAGCATCCAGAAGGACGGCATCCACAAGCTCAAGGCCGCCCACAAGGCCGCCTTCAAGAGCTACCTCAAGCACGGCGTCGCCATCAAACGCCTCCACCCCGACCTCCTCGAAACCTACGACCTCGACAAACTCGCCGAAGCCCTCGACCCCACCGCCGACCTCGACTTCGACTACCTCGGCATCCAGACGATGTACGACCGCTACCTCATCGTCGACAAAACCGGTCAAAAACCCCGCCGCCTCGAAACGCCCCAGTTCTTCTGGATGCGCGTCGCCATGGGCCTCTTCAAGCGCGCGGAACAGGACGCCGAATCCTGGACCATCCGCCTCTACAACCTCTACAAAGGCCGCCGCTTCTGCTCCTCCACCCCCACCCTCTTCAACAGCGGCACCCTCCACTCCCAACTCTCCTCCTGCTACCTCTACAAAGTCGATGACTCCATCGAGAGCATCATGATCCGCGGCATCGCCGAAAACGCCTTCCTCAGCAAATGGGCCGGCGGCCTCGGCGGCTCCTGGACCGCCGTCCGCGGCACCGGCGGCTACATCCAGGGCACCAACGGCGAATCCCAGGGCATCATCCCCTTCCTCAAACTCCACAACGACCAACTCGTCGCCGTCAACCAGGGCGGCAAACGCCGCGGCTCCGGCTGCGCCTACCTCGAAACCTGGCACAACGACATCGAAGACTTCCTCGAACTCCGCAAAAACACCGGAGACGAACGCCGTCGCTGCCACGACATGAACACCGCCAACTGGATCCCCGACCTCTTCATGAAACGCATGGAAGATCGCGCCCACTGGACCCTCTTCCGCTCCAACGAAGTCCCCGACCTCCACGACCTCTACGGCAAAGCCTTCGAACAACGCTACCAGGAATACGAAGCCCTCGCCGCCGAAGGCAAAATCTGGTCCCGCCGCCTCCCCGCCATCGAGCTATGGAAATCCATGCTCAAAATGCTCTTCGAAACCGGCCACCCCTGGATCACCTTCAAAGACCCCTGCAACGTCCGCTCTCCCCAGGACCACACCGGCGTCATCCATTCCAGCAACCTCTGCACCGAAATCACCCTCAACACCTCCGACCAGGAAACCGCCGTCTGCAACCTCGGCTCCGTCATCCTCGACACCCACATCACCCGCGACGGCGCCCTCGACCACGAAATGCTCAAAGAGACCATCACCGTCGCCATCCGCGCCCTCGATAACGTCATCGACATCAACTACTACCCCACCGAAGCCGCCAAGACCGCCAACATGCGCCACCGCCCCATCGGCCTCGGCGTCATGGGCCTGCAAAATGCCCTCTACAAACGCGGCCTCTCCTTCGCCTCCGATGCCGCCGTCGAATTCAACGACGAATTCATGGAAGCCATCGCCTACTACGCCTACGGCGCCTCCAGCGACCTCGCCGCCGAGCGCGGCGCCTACTCCACCTACCAGGGCTCCAAATGGGACCGCGGCCTCCTCCCGCAGGACACCCTCGACCTCCTCGAAGACGAGCGCGGCCGCCCCATCGACGTCCCCCGCGGCGGCAAAATGGACTGGTCCGTCGTCCGCGAAAAAATCGCCAAACAAGGCATGCGCAACTCCAACGTCCTCGCCATTGCCCCCACCGCCACCATCTCCAACATCACCGGCACCACCCCCTGCATCGAGCCCAACTACAAAAACCTCTACGTCAAGAGCAACCTCTCCGGCGACTTCATCGTCCTCAACGCCGAGCTGGTGAAGGACCTCAAAAAAGCCGGCCTCTGGAACCAGGAAATGCTCGACCAGCTCAAATACTTCGACGGCGAACTCGACGCCATCGAAGGCATCCCTGAAGCCCTCAAGCACAAGCACAAAACCGTCTTCGGCATCGACTACCAATACATCATCGACGCCGCCGCCCGCCGCCAGAAATGGATCGATCAGAGCCAGAGCGTGAACCTCTTCCTCGCCACCCCGGACATGAAGACCCTCAGCCACATGTACCGCCGCGCCTGGGACAAGGGCCTCAAAACCACCTACTACCTCCGCACCCTCCAAGCCAGCAACATCGAAAAAGCCACCATCGACGTCAAAAAAGAGCAACGCGGCCACATGGCCGCCGCCACCGCCGGCAAACGCGAATACACCGAAGCCGAGAAAAACGCCTGCTCCCTCGACGCCATGCTCAACGGCGGCACCTGCGAAGCCTGCCAATAAACTCAAGGAGTGCCGGCGTCCCGCCGGTGTCCTCAAACAAACCTCCCCAAAGCCCCGACTTCCCATCATGCCCCGCAAAATCCGCCAACTCATCGCCGACCTGCGGGGCGCAGGCTTCCATCTCGACCGCCAGAAAGGCTCCCACCGTCAGTTCAAGCATCCGCACTTCCCCGGCGTCGTTCCCTTGAGCGGTGCCGAGGGCGACGACGCCAAAACCTACCAGGAACGCCAAGTCGCCAAGGCCATTGAAACCGCACGCCGAAAGAACTAGTATCCCGTCATGAAACCGGAAGACCGCTACCATCGTTTCGTCCGCTGGTCGGATGACGACCAATGCTACATCGGCTATTGCCCCGATCTCTACGAAGGCGGCGTCTGCCACGGCGAGCGTGAAGAAACGACCTACGCCGAACTCTGCGGGATCGTCCGCGACGAGATCGCCCACCGCCAATCCAAGGGCGAAGCCCTCCCCGAACCCACCGTCCGCGCCACCCGCGACCTCGCCGTCGCATGAACCCACCTCAAAACCCCGCTCCATGATTCTTCCACGGATCACCGATCACTGCTTACTCGGCACTTCTTCCCAAGTCCGCGGCTTCGCCGCCGCCACCGGCGGCAAACGCGAATACACCGAAGCCGAGAAAAACGCCTGCTCCCTCGACACCATGCTCAACGGCGGCACCTGCGAGGCGTGCCAGTAGAAGGAAATTACTAAGCTACCTTGATTTCTCTCCCGGAACGTTGGGAGGCGGAAAAGAATCAAGGGAGATGCATTGAGATCTCGAGAAACACTTAAAGAAAAAGGCAAAAGTATTACTAATTCAAAATGGCTCAGCTAGATAAGGAAACCGTCGAGAATTTCATACTTATGCTGTCGAAAGCTAAATTCGATGGTATTTGCCGAATTATTCTACGCGAATATTTTCGGTTAGATCCCGTAAACGTGGATCGAAGAGGAGATGGGGGCGGAGACTGGATTATTATCCCTCACAAGGGAGGAAAGCGTGCATTTGTAGCCCAATCTACCATTCAGAATGATAACTGGAAATCGAAATGTTTAGCAGATGCAAAAAAGGCATCGGATAATTTTGGTTGCAATAGATACCTCTTCCTAACCTCTCGACGTCGAGATAGTATCGATTTGTTGGATTTGGAGAATCAAATTCTCGAAAAATATGACTTCCCAGCAAATTGCTTGGGTGCAGTGGAAATTGCAGACATTCTCATATCAAGGAAACTTACGGCGAAGGCATTTCAAGAAGCTGGTCTCCCAGTAATGGTTGACGAAATGGATCGGCCTGATCGCAACGAAATACTAATGTTCGGAGCCCTATCGATCGGCGCAAGTGCAGTCGCCTTGCGGGATCATGTTTACGACGATGCAATTCTTTGTGCGGTTTCGATAGAAAATTCTGTTTCTCGCGAAGATTTGTCCACTAAGTCTATTAAAATGTTGCAGTGTGGGGAACATCGCGAAGACAGGATCAATAGTCGCATCGACTCACTATTGACGCGAGGTGTCTTGACAAAGGATAAAGAAGATGGAAAAATAAGGGCTAGCGCCGAAACCGCGGAATCTCTCAGACTCGCTCGCTCAATATATATCGAGCAACTTGAAGATTTAAAATCTAAAATTCGCCCTTCATTTGAAATTCGAGGTTACTCGATGCCTGATGATGATATTATTTCCCGGCTGGCAATTTATTGCTGCCGCGCAACGATTCTCGCGTCTCTCAAAGGCACAAACGATGCTGGCATTGTTTTTCCCAACTCTGCGCTTTTAGATCAATTTGGAGACCCTCTCTCCGAAGTCAAATCCTTGATTAAGAGATGCACTTCCGAAAAATCTTGGGCAATGGTCGATGACGTAATTTCAGAAATAGTAACAAATATTAGTGGGCATTCGTTGGTTTTACGTCTATCGCATGAAGTTCTATTTTTCGCATTGGATGGAATTAGTCCTATCCATCAAGCTAAAGCCTTGGGCATTGGATCGTGGGATCAGGCAGAGGCGCTTTTAGATGCATCAGTTGCAATCCCTTACTTGTGCTCGAAACTCACAACACCTTCCGCTGGAAGATTCTCTCGGGGGGCTACAGCAGGGATTTCTGCGCTTCAAAGAGTAGGCTGCCGAATACTAATCCCTCGCGATTACCTGAATGAAGCTGCAGTTCATCTTTTGCACGCAGTAGATTATTGTCGTCCATTCTCTGATGAAAACTTGCTTGTCGCGTCACCGAATGGATACGTTTCGCATTACTACAGATTAAAAGTGGATGGCGCTCCAGTTCCACCAAGCTTGCTTCAATTCCTGCTTATTTTGGCACCTTCCTTAAAAAACGCTGACGCCCATGATATTGTTCAGAGAGTTATGAATGATCTCGCCGCTCGTTTTGTCGATTTTAATGTGAGTCGGGTTGATTTAGGTTGGATTCCAGATACTTATTTATCCATGGCTTCTGATATATACGTAGAAGAAAGATCTGAGCAAGGGAGCGATCGCGATTCGATCTTGGTTGAGCATGATGTTCGCACATTGGCTTGGATGAGAAAATCTAGAGCTTCTGGTGAATGCAACAAAATCTGTCTTACTTGGGATAAAATCCTAATTTCTGTTTCTCGCTCCAGTGATGATACTGGTTGGATTATTACGCCTCACCAAATTTCTGATATTATTACAATGGGATCAGATAGAGATGAGGGTGCTCTTATTAGTATCGCTCACGATCTCGCAGCCTCGAGAACTTTACAAGATGATATAGTCGGTCGTTTGCTTGATGATGCCGTAAATCACGCTAAAGCCGGGAGAATTGAGTGGAAGATCATCGGCGAGCTTTCAGAGCTCCGCCGGCAGCTACATGAGCAAGCAATTTCTGATGGCGAACCCTCAGAGAAGCAGTTAACTGAAATCTCTGACGAATTTTGGAAGCGTCACGGTATCGAACCAAGGAAAAGCTACGCTCGATCTCGCATAACCAGTGATGATATTAAACATGCATTCGAGCAAGTTTTTCCAAAAAAATAACTCTCCGAGATCAATCCTAATTTCTGGGTCAGTCCTGAATGGCACTAAATTAACAGTAAATTGGCACAAAACTCCTTTTGTAAATCATTGATAATCAGTCAAAATTAACAATCCGGGAAATACAACTAATTTTAGTGCCATTCGGATCAGCCCTCGCGTATTATACCCTGCAAGTAGACCTCATTTCTCGGCATTGGCATCACGCGCGATGAGCGTTCAAATGAACTCATGACCCCTCCCGCAATGTCTTCGACCCTGGCTCTGGCGGATTCGGTCGGCTGGGAGAAGACCTGTGTGGCGAAGGAGCGGAGCGGCGAGGGCCAGTTTTTTCATCGCGCGGTTTCTGGCCGGCTGGTTTGACGAGATCGGCTTGAATCGCCCGTCCAAAGAGGTATTACGGCAGAAGCCGGTCAACGAAAGACCATAGGCGGGTAAGCCTGTCCGCGTCGATCAATCGATACGGTTTTTCTCCGTTCAATCTGGCTTTCGCTAATTGCTCCTCCCTGCCGGGCGGAGCGGAGGAAGGCGCCGCCGGTTCGATTCCCGCCAGTGCGGAGAGAATGGAAGTCATCGCCCGTTCGCAGCCGTTGCGGAGATCGGAGTCACCGGGAGAGGGAATCAACGGCTTGTTCAACGTCTCCAAAAGCGACAGAATCAAATCGAAACGGGCCAGCGCTTCATTGATGCGGCGAGCGACTTCCTCCCGGCCGGAGATGGGTGCCTCCGGCAGTCCGGGGGGCAGACTGCCGAAGGCTTGGGGGAGGCTGCCTTTGCGGGCGGTGCTCATGACGGGGGAAACCTATCTCTCGTGATTGCTGACGGTCAAGCTTGGATGTGCATATACTCTCATGAGCCTATATTCATATGCGAATAGCGCACGCGGGAAAATTACCGTGACCGGATGCGCTCCGAACCCGCCTACGCTTTCATCCGCTGCCTTGCTGCGATCCTCATGGAAGAGAGGGAACGACAGGGGTTATCCAAGAAAGGGCTCTCCGAGGTTTCCGGCATTGACCGTGCCGCTCTCGTCCGTGCGGAACGTGGGAATGTCAATGCCGGGCTGGCGTTTCTGTTCGACTGGTGTAAGGGATTGAACCTGGAAGTTAGCGAGGCGGTCAGACGGGCGGAAGCACGTTTGGCGACGGAGGCACCGCCACGGCCTAAGCGGCGGCGCGACTGATTTCGGGTAAGTCACCCTCTCTCAAACCGGCGACGCGGGAGTCGTTTATACGAAGCCGTGGATGGCGGAGTTGGTGCTGAATCTGGCCGGATATTTGCCGGAATGCAGATTGGCTGAGAGGGTGGCGCTGGAACCTTCCGCGGGCAGTGGAGTTTTTAGAGCGCCATGGATCCAGCGACGGGTCGAACCCCGTTTCGTTGGAAATGAATCCGGTTGCCCGATCCGCCGCTTGATGCATGGTCTTCCGTCGAATTCCCGATCTTTCCTTCCATGAAACCCGATCCGACTGCCGCCGTCCTTTCCATTCCCCAGGAAGCCTTCGACTGGTATGATGAATACGCCCACGGCATCATCGACCGCCGGACCTTCATGGCGCGGCTCGCCACGCTGGGGGCCGCGGGGTTCACGATGGCTTCCCTGCTGACGGCGCTGATGCCAGACTATGCGGCGGCGGCGCAGGTTTCCTTCAACGACCCCGACATCAAGGCGACGTACGAGACCTTCGAATCGCCGCAGGGGCATGGCGAGTGCCGCGGCTATCTGGTCGTTCCCACCGCCTTGCAGGACAAGGGGCCAGCGGTGCTGGTGATTCACGAGAACCGCGGGCTCAATCCCTACATCGCGGATGTCGCCCGGCGGCTGGCGAAGGAAGGCTTCGTCGCCTTCGCCCCCGACGCGCTGCACCCGCGCGGCGGCTATCCGGGGAACGATGACGAGGGGCGGGCGATGCAGGGCGCGATGGACCGGGGAAAACTCGAACAGGACTTCATCGCGGCGGCTCGTTTCCTCAAGACCCATCCGCGGTGCGACGGCAAGCTCGGCGCGGTCGGTTTCTGTTTCGGCGGCTACATCGTCAACATGCTGGCCGCGACGGTGCCGGACACGCTCGATGCCGGGGTCGCGTTTTACGGCACGCCGGCGGCGAAGGAAATCCGCGGAAACATCAAGGCTCCGCTGCTGATCCATTTGGCCGAACTCGACGAGCGCGTGAACGCAAGCTGGCCGGAATACGAGGAGGACCTGAAGGCCGCCAAGGCGGAATACACCATGCACATGTATCCCAAGGCCAATCACGGTTTCCACAACGACTCGACCGCCCGCTACGATGAGGAAAGCGCGAAGCTCGCATGGAGCCGGACGATCGGGTTTTTCAAAAAGCACCTGGCCGGATGAATTCGTGAAACACGGGATCCATTATTTCCAGCCGACTTCAGGGTTCAGCTCAGAGAAGTGGACCCGGTGATGCCAGACCGGCTGGACTGCCTTCCTGAGACCCGCACCGCAGCAGGTATGAAAGAGCGCAGGGGGAGCTTTGTCCGGTAGGTTGGAGGGCATTTGCGTCAGGTTAGCCTGCATTTTTCACACCCGGATACGAATGAAACCCGTGGGGAGCTGGGTTTGAAAATCTGATCTGGAGCGGCGCGCCAAAGAAGCCATGACAGGCGGAGCCCAAACGTGGCGCATGCCTCTGGCTTGCGACAGGATGGCGTGGCTCCTGCCGCGCCCGACGGAGCCGGGCGATCCGCTTGCAAGCCGGAGGCTCGCACCACGTTTTCAGCCCCCGCTTCGGCCCGGGTGGGAGAAATGCGGGTCAAGCGCGGGTGCTTCATTCCGCGAAGGTCATCTCGGAAGCCCGCACATTCTTCACTCGGTTTCCTCGACCACGAAAAACGCCCGGGAATCCGTGGCGGCGGTGTCGTCGAATGTGAAATCAAGCGCCGCACCCGTACCGGAGAGAGTGATGAGCGGAGTTCCCGGCGCACCCGGCGCCAGGGAGCGTCGCAGCGTGTAGTGGAAGCCCACTCGGCTATGCAGGACGGTGATGGTGCCTCTGCGCGGGCCGTGAAACTCGACGGTGAAATCCAGACGCCCGTTCCCTCCACCCTCGCCCAGCCGGGCCCGATAGATCGCGCTGGTGTGGTCATCGAACTCCACTTGGAACAGGATGGAGTCATCCGTTTCCCAGGCATCGCCGGTCATGAGGAGATAATAGATCGGAGTGCGCCCGCCGAAATCCGTATCCAGGTCGACCACAGCCTCCAGGCTGCCGGAATGATCGGTATAGATTCCCTGAACCGCGGGAGGAAATGCCAAGGGGCCGCCGCTCGCGCTGAAAACCACTTTGCCTTTGCGCAGGGAGATATCGGCGAACGCGGTGAGGGGTTCGGGGAAAATCATCGCGGTCGTCGCGGGATTCGCCACCAGCGACATCGTTCCATTGACGATCTTGTAAACTCCCTCGGCCAGACCTTCCGGTCCGCCGGAGGTGAAGGCGTAGTCGCCTCCATCCTTCGCCACGCCCCGTCCGTGAAAGGTCAGGAAATTTCCACCGCCTTCCGGCAGGGGAGTCGCCGTGTCCACCACCGTGCGGAGGCTCGCTCCGGTCCATTCATACAAGCCGGAGCGGGTCGTCCCTTCGCCGCGGAAGACGATCCGGCCACCCTCCGCCACCGGCAGCGTGGGGAACGGGAAGGTCTTGAAAAACCCGCCACCGCCAGGCACCTCATCGCCTTCCAGCACGATCATCTGGCCTTGCGACGCGGCGAGATCGTAGCGGGCGATCCCCGAGGGCAGGTTGTTGCTGCCGTCGCGACTGATGAAGACGGCCACGTCGTTGCCATCGATCGTCGCCGCGGACAGTTGGTTCCTCGGTCGCGGGCTCACGTAGCCGGCAAATGGCGTCGTGCGATCGAGAATGCGGGTGAAGGTATTGCCATCGAGCAGCGCGATCATCTGTTGATAGCCGTTGGAGGCCCCAAAGGTGGAGGCTGAGGAGATCAGGAGGCGACTCCCGTCGCTGGCCATTGCCGCGGGGCCGCAACACGTGGCATGGCCGGAGATTTCCGCGTCCGCGGGAAGGATCAACGTTCCATCCCGGTAGATCCCGTTCGGGGGAGCGTTCCCGCTGTGATCGGTGCGGGTGAAATAGATGGAACCTGCCGCGATGCGCGGGCTGTTGACGGCGAAACCCAGCGGAGACGCCTGCGGTTCGCTCGCGGCCACCAGCTCCAGCGTCACGGCAAGATCCGCGCGGGCCATCGCAAAAAGGAGGTGCGACAACGCCAGGGAGCGGGCGATGAAAATCATTCCGTGACGCTGCCCCATCGGTGGGCTCCTAGCAAAGCTGAAATCATTCCCGGCAGGGCTGCCTCGTTTTGGCCGGCACTGATTTACAGCGGAGACGTCTCGATCGTGTGGCTGCCGCGGCT
The DNA here is from genome assembly GCA_037190465.1 of Haloferula sp. Lineage (GTDB taxonomy): Bacteria > Verrucomicrobiota > Verrucomicrobiia > Verrucomicrobiales > Akkermansiaceae > Haloferula. Next base: position 28,547 of record JBBCJF010000022.1, read on the forward strand.
CGCGGCAGGCCGTGATTGCGGCGTTTGCCCTTCATAGCCGGAGGCGAAGAATGGGGCCCGCCGCAATGAACCGCGCGGCGGCGGTCCGCCACCGCCACGGCCTGCGACGGGCCGTCGCCGCCACGCTTTTTCATCCGCGGTTCACCGCTCGCCGATCTGCTGGCGCCACATGGCGTAGTAGAGGCCTTTGCGGGTGACGAGGGTGTCGTGGTCGCCGGTTTCGACGATTTTGCCCTTTTCCAGCACGAAGATGGTGTCGGCGTGGAGGATGGTGGAGAGGCGGTGGGCGATCAGGATGGTGATGCGTTCGGCGGAGAGGGAGACTTCCTTTACGGTCTCGGTGATCTCGTCTTCGGTGAGGGAGTCGAGGGCGGAGGTGGCTTCGTCGAAGATGAGCAGGCGTGGGTTGCGGAGCAGGGCGCGGGCGATGGAGATGCGCTGGCGCTCGCCGCCGGAGAGCTTCATGCCGCCTTCGCCAATGGGAGTGTCGAGGCCCTGGCCCATGCGCGCGACCAGTGCCGTGGCGGAGGCTTTTTCCAGCGCGTCGAGCATTTCCGCTTCGGTGGCGTCGGGCTTCACGAAAAGAAGGTTCTGCCGCAGGGTGCCGGAGAAGAGCTGCGTGTCCTGGGTTACGAAGCCGAATTGCCGCCGCACCGGGTTGAAGCGGATGTCGCGGGTAGAGATGCCGTTGTAGTAGATCCGCCCTTCGACCGGCTTGTAGAGGCCGACGAGCAGCTTCACGAGCGTCGATTTGCCGGAGCCGGAGGGGCCGACGAAGGCGATGGTGTCGCCGGCTTTCGCTTCGAGGGAAATGTGGTCGATGGCGTTGGTGGCGGAGTCCTGGTGGCGGAACACGACGTCCTCGAAACGGAGGTGCTGGATGGGGCCGGTCTCGACCGGTTCTTCCGGGTTGGTCTCGATGGGTCGGCGCATGATCCCATCGTAGGTTTGCAGGGAGGCGTCGGCCTCGCGGTAGTGCAGGATGATATTGCCGAGGTCCTGGAGCGGGGTGAAAATCTGGGCGGTGATGAACTGCATGGCGATCAGTTCTCCGGGCGCGAGCAGGTTCCGGAAAATCAGCCACAGCAGCATGAACAGGATGGATTGCTTGAGCAGGCCGAGCGCCGAGCCTTGCAGGAACGAGAGCATCCGCACCTTGCGGACCTTCACCATTTCCAGCTCGAAGATGCGCTGGGTGTGCTCGTGCAGCCGCCGGATTTCCGGGAAGGTGAGGCCGAGGCTTTTGACGAGCTCGATGTTGCGCAGCGATTCGGTGATCACGCCGGACATGCGGTTGGTCTCGCGGTTGATGCTGCGTTGCAGCGTTTTGATTTTGCCGCTGAGCAGGCCGGTCAGTCCGCCCAGCACGAGAATCCCGACGAGGAAGACGGGAACCAGCGCCCAGTGTTTGGTGACGGCGTACCACACCAGGAAGCCGATGCCGACCAGCGAGGAGAAGAGGATGTTGATGAAGGAGTTGATAAAGCGCTCCGTGTCGGTCCGCACTTTCTGCAGGATGGAGAGCGTCTCGCCGCTGCGCTGGTTGGCGAATTCCTGGTAGGAGAGGCGAAGCGTCTGGCGGATGCCGTCGTTGAAAATCCGCATGCCGAATTTCTGCACGATCAGCCGCACGACGTATTCCTGCATGGCCTTCGCCAGCTTCGCCAACAGGGCGATCGCCACCGCGAGCGCGAGCAGTTTCGTCACGCCGGAAATCAGTTCCTCTTCGGTCTTGGCGTGATGCTGCAGCGCGTAGTCGTCGATGATTATGCCGAAAATGATCGGGTCGATCAGGTTCAGCAACTGCGCCGCGCCGGCCAGCAGCAGGGAAAAGAGAATGAGCCAGCGATGGGGCTTCAGATGGGTCCAGAGAATGCGCATGGGCGGGCCACATGGTGGAGCGGGTTTTCCCGGGATCAATGACGCCGATGGGAAACCGGAGGAAAAACAGAAGGCAAAGAGGAACGCATCCGCTTCGCGGCCATGAGGGAGTCCGGCTCGAAAGCCGGCCGCCTGCACAACTTGCGGCAGCTTCAAAAAGATGTGTTGCGGCAACCCGGAAGGTGATCCGGCAATTTATGAAACGCTTCGGTTCATTCTGGACGAGCGGCGCCTTCCTGTTAGTGAAGCGCATCCACTTATGATTTCGAAGACACTGAAATTCTTGGCAGCGGGCCTGTTGTTCGCCACGGCTCTTTGTTCCTGCGTGAGCACGAAGAACGTCGCTCTTTCGCCGTCGGACCGGGCGGCGATGAGGGGAAAGACGGTTATCGCGAGCCAACGCGAGATGCCGTCGTTCGGCGTTCTCACACCGGGCAAGATGGCGGCGGCCGGCCTTACAGGCCCGATCGGAGGTGCGATCGCAGGAGGGATGGCGGAATCCGAAGGCAAGAAGCTGCTTCAGAAATACAGGGTGGCGGTTCCGGAAGAGACCGTGATGAAGCCGCTGCTGAAATCCCTGACATCGCGTACGGGGGCGAGGGCGCTGCCTGAGTCCTCGACGAAGGTGACGGGCGGGGATCCTAAGGAAATCGCCAGGGCGTATCCGCAGGCGGACTACATATTGGATGTACGGACGACGGGTTGGATGGGTGGTTATTACGCGTTTGCTTTGTCGAAGTATTTCATCGTCTATGGCACGAAGATGCTGCTGATCGAGCGATCGTCCGGTCGGGTGGTGGCGGAGGGTTTCCACAGCTACCGGAGTGATGACAGAGAGAACGCGCCGGATTACGATGGTATCTTTGCGAACGATGCCGCTTTCCTGAAAGCCGAGACGAAAAAGGGAACAGACGGTGCGATCCAACATTTTTCAGGCTTGTTCTGAAAAGCCAGAAGGGACGGATGCGGATGGCGAAACCGCGGCTTACCGCCGCCGCATGAAAAGCAGCCTGCGCGGGCGGAAATGCTTATGCGAGATTGGCAGCCTCGGGCTGCACCCGTCACATCAAGGTCGCGCCGGCTTCCGCCAGTTCGGAGCGCTCGCCGCGGCTGAGGGCGACGTGGGCGGTGAAGGGCTGGCCTTTCAGGCGGTTTCGGGTGTAGACGAGGCCGTTGCTGCGGCTGTCCACATACGGATTGTCGATCTGGGCGGGGTCGCCGATCATCACGAGCTTCGAACCGCGGGACATGCGGGTGACGATGGTCTTCGCCTCCTGCGGGGTGAGTTGCTGCGCCTCGTCGAGGATGAAGAAGCGGTTTGGAATCGAGCGGCCGCGGATGTAGCAGAGGGCCTCGATTTCGACGACGCCCTGCTCGACGAGGATTTCCCAAGGCTTTTTGACGCCGCCGGGTTCGTTTTCCTTTTTCTGCTGCTTGCGGCGCGGGCCGAGCGGAACGGCGGGGCGCATCAGAAGATCGAGCGCGTCGTGGATGGGCTGGAGCCAGGGGCGCATCTTTTCCTCGAGCGTGCCGGGCAGGAAGCCGAGTTGGTCGCCCATGGAAACGACCGGGCGGCTGACGGTCAGTCCATTGTACTTGCGGTTGAACATCTCGTGAAGACCGGCGGCGACGGCGACGAGGGTCTTGCCCGTGCCGGCGTGGCCGTAGCAGGTGACCAGCGAGATGTCGGGATTGAGCAGCGCGTCGATGAGGCAGCGCTGGCCGAGATTCATCGGCTTGAGAGCGGTGCCGTCCTGGATTTTCAGCGCTTCGGGAATCTGCAGGCGGACAAGGCGGTTTCCAGCGGCGAGGCGGGCGGGCATGGTCTGCTTTTCACCGGCTTCGAGGAGGGCATATTCGTTGAAAGCCATGCCAACGAGGCGGTCTTCGTCGATGGCCAGTTCCCCGGAGCTGGCAAAACGCTGGAGCTCGGAGCCGTCCACCTCGATACGACGGACATCGTAGCTGGAGACTTCGCGGGCATCGACTTTGTCATTGAGATAGTCCTGGCACTCGATGCCGACGGCGCGGGCCTTCAACTGCATGTTGAGGTCCTTGGTCACGAGCACGACAGGGGCCTTGTTATGCTCCATGAGCAGGAGCGTGCAGGCGAGGATGCGGTGGTCGACCAGTTCGCGGTCGGGGAAGATGCGGTAGAAGCGGTTGAGGATCTCCGAATTCTTCGGGCAGGCGGAGGGATCGTAGATGACGAGACGGATGGTGCCGCCGCCCTCGGTGGGCACGCCGCCGGTGACGAGGTTCGCGGAAGAAAACATGCCGGCCAGCCGGCGGTGGACGCGGCGGGCGTTCGCGCCGCGTTCGGATTGCTCGGATTTGAAGCGGTCGAGCTCCACGAGCACGTCAACCGGCAGACAGATATGGTTTTCCTTGAAGCGGCCGATGCAGGCGGGGTCGTGCAGGAGGACGTTGGTATCCAGCACGTAGTTTTTCACGACCTGCGAAGGGGCTTTCAAGCCGAGATCGGCGGGCATGGCCCGCTTCGACGCGGCTCCATTGGTCCTTCGCCCGGCCGAGCCCCCCTGGTGAAGTTCTTCGAACAAGCGGGCTTGGACGTCGTCGGCACGGTGAATCATGGCAAAGGTTGGGGTGAAGTGGGAACATTCCCGGCGGAGAGAGCGAAAGGAAGCCCCGGTCCGCCTCCGGGCTCCGCGAAACCGCCCGTGGCGGCAGGCTTGAAAGTCTTTTTATCAAGACATCCGAAGTATTGCCAGCCGCCGCGGAATGGCAATCTTCAATTCGGAAATCTCGGAGGAGCGTGGGAAGATTCCGGTGACAAGAGTAGAGTATCCCCGGTCCTTATTTTCCGGCGGCTTTTTCGGTCAACCAGGCGCGGAGAGGTTTGCCGAGATTGCTCCTGGGGATTTCGGGGAGTTCCAGCACGCCGGAAATGCGGCGGAAACCGGGGCAGATCGCATTGTATGTTTCGACGAGTTGCCGTGCGGTGGCGGGTGGAAGTTCCGGCCCGTGGACGAGGACGAGGCGGTGTTCGGCGCGGGTGTCGGGAGGAGCCACGACCACGATGGTGCCGGGAGCGAGGGTTCCCAGGCGGAGGATCTCGGCTTCCACCGCGAGAGGATCGACGAGTTCTCCGAGGATCTTCACGAGCATATCGGCCCGGCCGGTGACGGAGAGTTCCCTGCCCCGGACGGCGCCGAGATCGGAGGTGACGAATCGATTTCCACTACGTTTCTCGTATTTCCAGCCGGTTCCGTCCACATGCAGGATTCCCTCGAACAACGATGGGCCTCGTACTTGGAGGCGGCCGTCATCAGCGGTCTCGACTTCCCAGGGGTCGATCAGATCGATCGGCGAGCTTTGGTACGGGAAATCCAGCCGTTCGGGGCGCTGGGTGGCGATCTGGGAGGCGGTCTCCGTCATCCCATAGCTGGCGAGCACCGGCCAGCCGAGGGCGCGGGCGGCCCGGCCCGTGGATTCCTCCAGCACGCCGCCGCCAACGACGACAGCGCGGAGAGAGGACGCAGCCCGGATGCCGGCCGCGACAAGGTCGTGTACTTGGGCGGGAACGAGGGAGAGGTGGGTGACGCCCGCTCTTGCCAGACCTGCGGCAACGGATACAGCGTCCCATTTCCCCTCGAAGCGGGCAAGGCGGCATCCCGCGGCATGCACCCGTGCGAGCACGCCGAAACCGCCGACGTGGTGCACGGGCAGGGCGAGCCCCCAGCATGAACCGGCATCGACATGCAGGTGCCGGTTCACCGCCTGCGCCGAGGCGAGAAGGGACGCACGGGTATGGCCGATCCACTTCGGTTCGCCGGTGCTGCCGGAGGTGGCGAAGAAGACCAGCCCCGCGCATTCCTCCGGGACGGGCGGGAGGTTGCGCGCGCCCGGCAGCAGGGCGTCATCGCTTTCCCAGAAGGCGGGACTTGTCAGAGGCGTTTCCATGGCAGCTTGCCGAGGAGATCGTCGAAGCCGAGCCCATGCCCGGGAGGCGGCTGGAAGGCGGGGGACCAGGGGCCGAGCGCTTCGGTGAAGGCATCGGGCTCGAAGAGGTGGTGCGTTTGCAATCCGCCGGCGACCGGCAATGCGGGGAACTGGAGAGCCAGCCGGCCGGCTTCCCAGGCGGCGAAAGCCTGGCCGAAGGGGTGATCCATGTAGCTGGTGACGAGCGCGCGCTGGCCGTGGTTGAGGGCCGCCTCGCCGAGCAGCCAGGGCTCGTCGATGGCGGGCTTGATGACCATGACCTGCGCCGCATCGCTGAGGGGGGCGGCCTCGCGGTCCACGGCGAGGGCGATACCGGTGCGGAGACGGAGATTTTTCCAGACCTTCGGCGAGTAGGGGCAGGGGTCTTCAATGAAGTCGATCCGGGTACGGATTTCCGGTGCGAGGGAGGACAAGCGTTCTGCAAGCGTTTCCGCTTCGCCGGTTTCGTTGAAATCCAGCCGCCATTTCAACGCAGGGTGTTCCGCGGCAAGCGCGGTGAAACGCTGAGGATCGAAATCGGCGGAGCATTTCAGCTTCACGGTGTCGAAGCCCGCTTCCCGCGCCGCTGCGATCCGCCCTTCGTCCCAGGAGGCCAGGGTCGCGTGACTTCGCGGCACGTCGAGATCTTCGAAAAGCGGGTCTTCCACGGATCGCGCGGCTCCGTCCATCTCCAGGCAGCGCATGGCCCTCCGCACGATGGAGCGGCTGCGGGCTCCCGCGAGGTCGTCGAGGCAGCGCTGCAAGGGGGGATCGCCGAGTTCGGGCCAGGGTTGGAGGCAGGCATGCCCGCCCTCGGCGCCGCGCAGGAGCACTCCCTCGATCTCGCGGCGCGGAGTCACGGCATTGAGTTTTTCCCGGCTGCGCAGCCGGTAGGGCCAGTACCAGATGGTGGTGCTTCGCAGGTGCATCTTTCTTGGTTCAGAGTTTCACGGCCAGCAGATGAAAGAGCGCGGCGAAGGCGATCAACTGGAGTGCGGCGAGTGCGAGCAGGCGGTTCATGCCGCGGCCTTCGGGGATGGTGAAGGCTCCCCAGACGATCCGCAGACCCAGCGTCCATAGGGGTAGGGTAGCGAGCACCAGCCACGGCTGGCCGAAGGCGAACCAGCCGAGGCCCAGGAAAGCCGCCGCTTTCACCTCCAGCCAGATGAGGAGGCGCGCGGGCTTCGGCCCGAGGCGGACGGCGAGCGTGCGCTTGCCGGTGGAGGCATCTTCCTCCCGGTCGCGGAGGTTGTTGATGGAGATGAGCACCGCGGAGAGCAGTCCGATCTGGGCGCCGAGCAGCAGCGCTTCCGGCCGCCATTCGAGCGTCTGTACGAAGACCGTGCCGGCCACCGCGACCAGGCCGAAGAAGAGCACCACGAAAAGCTCGCCCATGCCGCGGTAAGCCAGCGGGAAAGGCCCGCCGGTGTAGCCATAGGCGAGGTAGAGCGAAGGAATGCCGATCGCCAGCACCGGCCAGCCTGCCGAGCGGATCAACACGGCACCGCAGGCCGCGGCGAGCGCGAGGAAGATCCCGGCGGCGGCGAGGACCGTTCGCCGCGACAGCAGCCCGCCGGCCGTCGCCCGGACCGGGCCCGTGCGGCGTTCGGTGTCCGCGCCTTTCGCGGCATCGATCGCGTCGTTGAAAAGGTTGGTGGCGATCTGGATGAGAACGGCCCCGGCCAGGGTGCAGAGGGCGAGCGGAAGATCGAATTTCCCGGACAATTTCCAGGCAAGCACGCAGCCCGCCCAGACCGGCACGGCGGCGGCCGGCAGGGTCTTCGGGCGGGTGGCGGAAAGCAGCGGACCGATCACGCGCGGAGCAAGCCGGGCCGCCGCGGGGCAGGCAAACAAAAAGCCGCCCCGGAGAGATTCCCCGGGGCGGCCTCAAAACAACCGATGCAAGAATGGCGGGAGATCAGAACTCCTTGCCCACTTTCAGGCTGACATAGTGGGAGTCGGCCTTGCTTGCGAGCCGGGCTTCATAATCGAGAACCACGTTCCAGCCGGAATTGAGGTAGTAGCCGATACCCGCTCCGAGCACCGCGACATCTTCAGGGAGGCTTCCCGTCGGAATACCGGCCAAGTGGCCCTGGTTGTGCTCGAATTCATGCTCCCAAGCTCCACGCACCTGCGGGACGAGGGTACCTCCAGCCACTGTGATCGGGAACGATGCCTGGTAGCCGAGCTGGGTGGCCAGGGACTCGTAATCGACGTCGCGATTGGCGGAGAATTGGTATCCGTCGATTTCCCCATCAAGCCAGCGCAAGGATGCGTAGGGACCGTGAACAACCGTACCACCCTTGAAATTCAGTCCGGCATTGAACTCGAGCTGATGGGATTTGCCATCGGTCGAAGCGGACTGGTTGCCGTTCCTTGTGTCGTAGTCATGATCGGTGTAGGCGTAAAGCAGATCGGCGTAGAAGTCGCCACCCGCCACGGCCCCGCCACGGTAGTAGGAAACATAGGGGATCAGAGCGAAGGAATCGATGTCCGATTTTCCAATCCCACGATGCCTGATGTCGGTGTTGGCCAAGCCGATGGCAAGGCCGGCGGCCCATGTGGAATCGAAATCATACTCGAAGCCCACGAGACCGCCAAAGGTGTCGATTGTGGTCTTCGGGTGAACCAGCCGATTGCCCCGGCTCTGGGCATCCTGAGATTCGGAGAAGTAGACGAGCTGCCCGTATACCTCCCAGCGGTAAGGTTGGGAAACCGTGGTGGTGACCGGGTTTTTGGCGAGGCCTCCCTTCGGATCGCTGGGAGCCGTCGTCACCACTTCCACCGTGCCGGGACGCACTCCCGAGCGCAGGCGGAAGAGCCTGGAGCCCACATCGCGTGTCAGGGTGCGCGAAAGGCTGATCGACGCGGTACGGAGAGAAGACAGTTGGGCGGTTCTAAGTCCACCGCCCGTTTGCTCCTCGAAGAGCTCGATCAGCAGTTGCTCGATCCGCTCGGCCGCTTGTTCGGGAGTCAGACCGGACAAATTAAGCTCGGCGATCTGTCCGCCATCCAGCCCGCAATCGAGAATCGCCGAGGTGATCGCAGTGGCCTGGTCGGTGGAATCCAGGTCGCCGAGATCGATGGCGATGACCTGGATGCAGTTTGCCGCGAGGGCCGCCAACGTGGAGCTGAGCGTGGTGCCGTCACTGGCGGGATCGTGGCCCGGCGCATCGCCGAACCAGAAAATGATCTTGCGGGCGCCATCGCGCCAAGGAGTGGAGACGGCTGTTTCGCGCAATCCGAGAAGGTTGTCTTCCGGCCCGTCGCCGCCGCCGCTGGCGGTCCATTGATTGATGGCTGTGACGACGGCCGCGCGGTCCGACGAGAGGATGGGCAGGCCATCAGCCACCAGATTGTAGCGAAATCCGAAAGGATCGGCTCTATCGTCCTTGTACTCGCCGACGCCGAAACGCACATCGCCCCGAGTCAGGAAGGCATCAATGATCGATTCGCTCGATGATTGCACGCCACTGATGAGACCACCCATGCTGCCAGTGGTGTCGGTGAGGAAGAAAATATCGAAAATATTCTGCCCCAAAGAGACGCCCGGCGAGAGGAGCGCGCTCATGGACGCACAGAGAAGAAGCTTTTTCCGCATGGTCAAGGATTTCGCTTTCATAGGGAAGATTTGACTTGGTTCAGGTTGATTCACATCGGTTTCCTCCCTTTGACCGCATCATCCCGATTCCACCTGTCGGCAAACGGGTCACCACAAAAAATGTGAGTAAACCGGAGAGGGTCACCACATCTCAGGGGAGCACCGAAAACTTCTGGCGGACTCAAAAACTTTGCGCTCTAGGGAGTAGTCAGTTTCTATCAGATCGTGTCGCGGCCGGTCAACGTCAAAATCCGCATCAAGACAGCAGGCAAGAACAGGGAAGGGGCGACAAGAGCGAGGCATGCCCCTTTGCAGGAAGGTGTGCGGGTGGTTCCGTGAGCGCCTGGTGCCGGGAAGTCCGCCGCTGCCGTTCCCCGCCCGGCTCCCGGGACGACATGTTCACGGCACCCGGGGGAATTTCGAGAAATCCGGCGGGCGTTTTTCGATGAAGGCCTGTTTGCCCTCCTTCGCCTCGTCGCTCATATAGTAGAGCAGGGTCGCGTTGCCCGCGAGATCGAGCAGGCCCATCTGGCCGTCGCAATCGGCGTTGAGCGCGGATTTCAGGCAACGCAGGGCGAGCGGGGAGTGGGCGAGCATTTCGCGGCACCATTTCAGGGTTTCGGTTTCCAGTTCGGCCAGCGGCACGACCGTATTGACGAGACCCATGTCCAGCGCCTGCCGGGCGTCGTACTGACGGCAGAGATACCAGATCTCGCGCGCCTTCTTCTGGCCGACGATGCGGGCGAGGTAGCTCGACCCGAGCCCGCCGTCGAAGGAGCCGACCTTCGGCCCGGTCTGGCCGAAGCGGGCGTTGTCGGCGGCGATGGTGAGGTCGCAGACGACGTGCAGCACATGCCCGCCGCCGATCGCGTAGCCGGCGACCATCGCGATCACGGGCTTGGGCAGGCTGCGGATTTTTTTCTGGAGATCGAGCACGTTGAGCCGCGGCACGCCGTCGCTGCCGATGTAGCCGGCGTGGCCACGGACTTTCTGGTCGCCGCCGGAGCAGAAGGCGTCCGGACCTTCGCCGGTGAGGATGATGACCCCGACCCGCGGGTCCTCGTGCATGAGGTCGAAGGCGGCGAGAAGCTCGTGGACGGTCTGCGGGCGGAAGGCGTTGCGGACCTCCGGGCGGTTGATGGTGATCTTGGCGATCTGCCCCTCATCCGTGGTTTCGCAACGGATGTCCTCGAATTCGCGAACGGTGGTCCACATGGCGGCGGGAGTGTCGGGTCAGGAAATCGCCCGCTCAAGAAATTCTCCGGTCTTCTCCCGGAAGGCTTCCGGCGAGTCCCACGGAACGCGGTGACCCGCACCCTGCGCCACCCATAGCTCTCCCCCCGGCAAAAGTTCCGCCGCCCGCTCGGCCAGCGCCCGGAATTTCGCATCCCGCTCCCCCGCGCACCACAGCACCGGACAGGCGATTTCCGGCAATCTTTCCCACAAGGGCTCCTGGGTTCCGAGCGACCAATCGACAAAACTCCGCGCCACCTCGCGCCGTCGTTTTACCAAGCCGGCCCGATCAGCCATTTTCCATTCGATATTCGATGTTCCCCGAATAACCGCCTGTCCCTCCCACCGCTTCAGAAACTCCTTCCAATCCCCGGAAAGCGCCCGGTGCGCCCATTCCGCGTCGGCAGCCCGGCGGGCTGCTTTTTCCTCCTCCGACTCCAGGCCGGGATGAGGCGCCACCAGCACGGCAGCGTCCCACGGTCCGTCCGCCAGCAAGGCGTGCAATGCCAGCCGGGCTCCCATCGAGTAGCCTACGAGCACCCGGCGCGGGGAGCCATCCGCCCTCGCCTCCTCGTTCAGCGCCTTGCCGAAATCGGGCATGGGCATCGGGCAGCATTCCAGAAAGCGCCACAGATCGACGTGCTTCACGCCCCAGCCGGGCGGATGGAAACCACGCCAGTCGGCCGCCATGCCAACCGCGCCGTGCAGACACCAGAGGGTTCCCTTCATCGCCGCGGGGAGGCTTGGCTGTCGGCTCTTCCGGTGCAAGCCCCGGGAGCGCGGAGCCCCGGCTCCGCACGAAGCGCCTACAAACTCCGCTTCCCCATTCGAAACCACAACCGCAGATCCCGCCGTTCCCCTATTTCTGCGGAGCCGGGGCTCCGCGCTCCCGGGGCTTCATTCCGCTGGCGGCGCGCGGGAGGTTCGCTATGCTCCGCTGCCATGCCGTCTCGCCGGATGCTTCCCCTCTTCGCCGCCGTTCTCGGCTTGAGTTCCTGCGGTCTGGTAAAAATGCCCTTCCGCGTCGCCGGGGCGATGGTGGAAGGCACCGCCCGCGCCGGGAAGAAGGCGGTGGATTCGACTTCCAATGCCATGGAGCGCCGCCGGCAAGCCAGGGAGGCGGAAAAGAAGGCGGAGGAAAAGAAAGCTGAAAATGAAAAGGCGGAGAACGCCGCGGAGCAGCCCACCCCCGTCGCCCCGCCGCCCGCTCCCGGCGACGATTACCTGCCGCCGTTGCCTGATCTGGAGCCGCCGCTGCCCGACGACGCGCCGCTGCCATATTGATCCGTAGCGGGACGGCTGCGCCGTTCCGCTACGGCACCACGCGTCTTCTCAAACCGTCCCGAAGATCGTCTTCCCGGTGGAGAGCAGGTCGTCGCAGGCCTGCTTGAGCCGGTCGGCCAGGGCGATTTCGGCTTTTTTGAGGTAGCTGCGCGGGTCGTAGAGTTTCTTGTCGCCCACTTCGCCGTCGATCTTGAGCACGCCTTCGATGTTCTGGCAGACGTGGGTGACGATCGGGCGGGTGAAGGCGTACTGGGTGTCGGTGTCGATGTTCATCTTCACCACGCCGTATTCCAGCGTCTCGCGGATATCGCTGAGTTCGGAACCGGATCCGCCGTGGAAGACGAGATCCATTTCCGCGGCCGCGCCGTGTTTGGCGATCACGGCCTGCTGGCCGTCGCACAGGATGGTCGGCTTGAGCTTCACCGCGCCGGGCTTGTAGGCGCCGTGGACGTTGCCGAAAGTCGCGGCGAAAAGGAAGCGGCCGATGGGGCTCAGGGCCTCGTACACTTCGACCATGTCCTCGGGCGTCGTGTAGAGCTTTTCGGAGGGCAGGCCGGAGGTGTCGTGGCCGTCTTCCTCGCCGCCGACGCAGCCCGCCTCGACTTCGAGGATGATGTCGAGTTCGGCGCATTCCTTGAGCAGTTCTCTCGAGAGGGTGAGATTCTCGTCGAGCGGCACTACGGAGCCGTCGAACATGTGGCTCTGGAACAGCGGTCCCTTGCCGGCGGCGATGCGCTCGCGCGAGGCCTGGAGCAGCGGCTTGAGGAAGCCCGCCACTTTCGCCGGGTGGCAATGGTCGGTGTGCAGGGCGACGAGGATGTCGTATTTCTCGGCGAGACGGTGCGCGGCTTCGGCGAGCACGACGGCGCCGAAGGCGGCGTCTTTCACCGAAGTGCCGGAGGCGAATTCGCCTCCGCCTGTGGAAACCTGGATGATGCCGTCGGACTTCGCCTCGGCGAAGGCGCGCAGGGCGCCGTTGATCGTGGTGATCGAGGTGACATTAATCGCCGGATAGGCATAGCCGCCTTGCTGGGCGGCATCGAGCATCGCGCGATATTGGGCTGGGGTAGCGACGGGCATGACGAAGCGGGGGTAATCGACTGCCTCCCGGCGTGCAAGGCCGTACTCGCGCCATTGCGCCGCGGTGCGTTTCTGGCCGGGCGCTTCCGTCATGAGGGAGGCGCATGGGAATGACGGATGATGTTACGGCCGTGTTCCGCTTCCTTACTCTTTCCGCTCTTCGGCGGGGGATTCCTTGCCGGATGGGACCGGAGAGGTCTTCTCGCCGGGAAAGCGCAGGCCGACGATGTCGCCGTTGGCGAGAGCCATTTCCTCGACCTGATCGCGGGTGGCCCAGACTTCGATCTCGCGGCGGGGACCCTTTTCCGGGATGACGCTCAGACGGGCGAAAGGACCTGCCACGAAGAGATGGCTGACGCGGCCGGCGAGGTGGACGCCCTCCTCGGCGGCGAATTTCAGTTCGATCTCGTGCGGGCGGACGTAGCGGCCGTCCTCCAGCTTGTTCACTTCGCCGAGGAATTCGTAGACGAAGGAAGTACGAGGTTCGTCGTAGATTTTCTGGGGATTGCCGGTTTGTTCGATGCGGGCGTTGCGCATGACGACAACCTGGTCGGCGAGTTCAAGCGCCTCCTCCTGATCGTGAGTGACGAAGAGGGTGGTGAGGCCGATTTCGTCATGGAACTGGCGCAGCCAGCGGCGCAGATCCTTGCGAACCTGGGCGTCGAGCGCGCCGAAGGGCTCGTCGAGCAGCAGGACCTTCGGCCGGATGGCGAGGGCGCGGGCGAGGGCGACGCGTTGGCGCTGGCCGCCGGAGAGTTCGTGCGGGCGACGCTTGTCCAGGCCGTCGAGCCGGACGAGGCGGAGCAGTTCTTTGACGCGCCCTGCGATTTCGCCTTTCGCAGGCCGTTTCGAGCCGGGCAGCACGCTGAGGCCGAAGGCGATGTTGTCGGCCACGGTCATGTGCTTGAAGAGGGCGTAGTGCTGGAAGACAAAGCCGACGCCGCGCTTGCCGGCGGGCACCTCGGTCACGTCCTCACCGTGGAAAAGCACGCGACCGCTGCCGGGGTCGGCGTATTCGAGCCCGGCGACGATGCGCAGCAGGGTCGTCTTGCCGGAGCCCGAGGGGCCGAGCAGCGCGGTCAGCGAGCCGTCGGGGACTTCGAGGGAAACGTCGTCCAGCGCGGTGTAGGTGCCGAAGGTCTTGTGGATGTTCTGGATGGAGACGGACATGGAAAGAAATGACTAATGACTAAGCACTAATGAATGTACGGGAATCAGCGGCTGCGCCGGGAGACGGGGGTTCAAGCGGGGCATTTTTCATTTCTTCAGTGTCCTTTGGCGCTGTGGCCGGTGAGGTGTTCAACGAGGGTTTTGAGGCCGAGGGTGACGAGGGCGAGCAGGGCGAGCAGGGCGGCGCAGGCGAAGGCGGCGCTGAATTGGTACTCGTTGTAGAGGATTTCGACATGGAGCGGCAGGGTGTTGGTCTTGCCGCGGATGTGGCCGGAGACGACGGAGACGGCGCCGAATTCGCCCATGGCGCGGGCGTTGCAGAGCAGCACGCCGTAGAGCAGGCCCCATTTGATGTTGGGGATGGTGACGCGACGGAAGATCTGCCAGCCGCGCGCGCCGAGGGTGACGGCGGCTTCCTCCTGGTCGCTGCCCTGGCTTTCCATCAGCGGGATGAGTTCGCGGGCGACGAAGGGGAAGGTGATGAAGACGGTGGCGATGATGATGCCCGGCAGGGCGAAGATGATCTGGATGTCGCGCTCCATCAGCCACGGGCCGAACCAGCCCTGTGCGCCGAAAAGCAGCACGAAAACGAGACCGGCGATGACCGGCGAGACGGCGAAGGGCAGGTCGATGAGGGAGAGCAGCAGGGAGCGGCCCTTGAAGCGGAATTTGGTGATCGCCCACGCGGCGGCGATGCCGAAGATCGTATTCAGCACCACCGAAACGCCGGCGGCGATCAGGGTGAGCTTGATCGCGGAGAGCGCGGCATCCTCGGTGAGAGCGGCGATGAAGACATCCCAGCCGCGGCGCAGGGCCTCGATGAAGACGGCCGCCAGCGGCAGGAGCAGGAACAGGCTCAGAATGACGAAGGCGAGTCCGATGAGCAGCCAGCGGACGGGTGCGGATTCGGTGGTGACGGGGCGATGGGCCATCGGTTCAGCGGGTCTGCCAGTTGAAGCGGCGTTGCAGGAGGTTGATGAGGAAGAGCAGGGCGAAGGAGACGAGGAGCATGCCGGCGGCGATCACGGCGGCGGCTTCGTATTTGAACTGCTCCAACTGCGCGACGATGAGCAGCGGCAGGATTTCGGTTTTCATCGGCAGGTTGCCGGAGATGAAGATGACCGAGCCGTATTCGCCGATAGCCCGGGCGAAGGCCAGGGTGAAGCCGGTGATCAGAGCGGGAACGAGGACGGGGAAGATGACGCGGCGGAAGGTGGTCCAGCGGTTCGCGCCGAGACTGGCGGCGGCTTCCTCCAGCTCGCTGCCGAGGTCTTCCATGACCGGCTGGACGGTGCGGACGACGAAGGGGAAGCCGATGAAGGTGAGGGCGATGTAAACGCCGATCGGCGTGTAGGCCGCCTGGATGCCCCATGCCGCCAGGTACTGGCCGAGCCAGCCGGTCGGCGCGTAGATGGCGGTGAGGGTGATGCCGGCGACGGCGGTGGGCAGGGCAAAGGGGAGGTCCACGATGGCATCGAGGAATCTCCTTCCGGGGAAGCGGTAGCGCACGAGCACCCAGGCGACGAGCAGGCCGAGAACCACGCTGGTCCCGGCGGCGGCTGCGCTGGCCCCGAAGGTGAGCTTGGTCGCCGCCAGCACGCGTGGCGAGGTGAGGATGCTCCACCATTCGCCGGGGCCGAGGCCCGCCGCCTTGATGAAGAGGGCGGCGAGCGGGATCAGGATGATGAGGCTCAGCCAGGTGATGGTGATGCCGAGGGAGAGGCCGAGGCCGGGGATGACGCGTTGCTTGCGCATGAGTTGGTAAAGTAATTACGGGCGCCTCGCTGGCCCGGGAAGCATGAAGCAAGTCTGCTGCCGTGGACCATTCCGGCCGGCCGGGGCGTCCGGCCCTATTTGGATTCGGATACCTGGTCGAAGGTGCCGGCATCGTCGAAGTGGACTCTCTGCGCCTCCGCCCAGCCGCCGAAGTCGTCGTCAATGGTGACGAGGGGGATGTCGCGGAGCCTTTCGCTGTATTTGGCGAGAATTTCCCGGTTGCGCGGACGGTAGAAATGTTTGCCGGCGAGGTCCTGGCCTTCGTCGGTGTAGAGGAATTCGAGGTAGGCGCGGGCGAGTTCGAGCTTGCCGCCCCGCTCGGCGTTCTTCTCGACGACGGCGACGGGCGGCTCGGCGAGGATGCTCAGCGAAGGGTAGACGACTTCGGTTTCGCCGGGGAATTCCTTTTCGATGAGGTAGGCTTCGTTTTCCCAGGAGAGGAAGACGTCGCCGATCTTGCGCTGGGCGAAGGTGGTGGTGGAGCCGCGCGCGCCGGCATCGAGCACGGGGACGTTTTTGATGAGCTTGGTCATGTATTCGAGGATCTTGGTACGATCCCCGCCGTACTCTTTTTCCGCCCAGGCCCAGGCGGCGAGGTAGTTCCAGCGCGCGCCGCCGGAGGTCTTCGGGTTCGGGGTGATGACGCCCACGCCGTTCTTGGCGAGGTCGCCCCAGTCCCGGATGCCCTTCGGATTGCCCTTGCGGACGACGAAGACGATGGTGGAGGTGTAGGGCGAGCTGTTGTCGGGGAGCTTGGTCTGCCAGTTCTCCGGGAGCAGCTTGGCCGCGCGGGCGATGATGTCGATGTCGCCGGCGAGGGCGAGGGTGACGACATCGGCCGGCTGGCCGTCGATGACGGCGCGGGCCTGTTTGCCGGAGCCGCCGTGGGATTGGGTGATCTTGAGTTCTCCGTTGCCGTCGTCGGCCCATTTTTTGATGAAGGCCTTGTTGATGTCTTCGTAGAACTCGCGGGTGGGGTCGTAGGAGACGTTCTGGAGCTCGGGGACGCCGGAGGATTTTTTGCCGCAACCCGGCAGGGCGAGCAGGGCGGCCAGGGCGAGGGGGATGAAGGATGGTGCTTTCATGGTTTCGGTGCGGGTTGGTGAGGGAATTACTAGTGACTAAACGGAAGTGTCATGGGAAATGGAGGCAGACGGAGGTTCTTTTTTCTGAGAAAGCCAGAGGGAGGCCCCTGCTTCGGTTCTTCAGGTCTTTTGGCCAAGAAAGCGTGGAAGCAGGTCTGCCACACCAAGAGATTTCAGTAAATCGTATCCGAAGATTGGAATTAGTAGCGATGAACCGAAGGCAATCGCGAAGGGCCGCAGGTAGGAGCCATTACGAGGCAATGAACAGCCAATGAGGCTCGGTCCTAGCGTAAATAGAAGCATGAAATGGAATAATACCCAATTGCTGGTGAGCACGGAAATTGGAACGAGAAGTGTCAACCAGATCCACAATTGCCGCCATCGGAACTTCCCGGTTCCTTTCCGCAGCTTGTCCGGCGCCTTTGTATCGGGCAAGAGTTCGCATGATTGATATGGTGGGGAGTCCTTCATTTCACCGGACAATGCATGTTTAGTAATTTGACCTACGGTTCGTAGATCTGGTCGAAGATGCCGCCGTCGGAGAAGTGAGTTTGCTGCGCCTGCGGCCAGCCGCCGAAATGGTCGATGGTGACGAGTTCGATGTCGGGGAAGAGGGAAGCGTATTTGGCGGCGGCCTGCGGGTCGCGCGGACGGTAGAAGTGCTTGCCGGCGAGGTCCTGGCCTTCGGGGGTGTAGAGGAATTCGAGATAGGCCCTGGCGGCCTCGGTAGTGCCGCGACGGGCGGCGGTTTTTTCGACGACGGCGACGGGCGGCTCGGCGAGGATGCTCAGCGAGGGATAGACGATCTGCGTCTTGCCGGGGAATTCCTTTTCGATGAGGTGGGCTTCGTTTTCCCAGGAAAGGAGCACGTCGCCGATATTGCGCTGGGCGAAGGTGGTGGTGGAGCCGCGGGCGCCGGAGTCGAGCACCGGCACGTTTTTGTAGAGTTTGGTGATGTATTCGCGGGCAGCGGTTTGGTCGCCGCCGTTTTGTTTTTCCGCCCAGGCCCAGCCGGCGAGGTAGACCCAGCGGGGCGCGCCGCCGGTTTTCGGGTTCGGCGTGATAACTTGAATGCCCTCTCTGGCGAGGTCACCCCAATCTTCGATGCCTTTCGGGTTCCCCTTGCGGACGACGAAGACGATGGTGGAGGTGTAGGGCGAGCTGTTGTTAGGGAAGCGGGTTTGCCAATCGGCGGGAAGCAGCCCGGCTTCGCTGGCGATGACGTCGATGTCGAGCGAGAGCGCGAGGGTGACGACATCGGCCGGCTGGCCGTCGATGACGGCGCGGGCCTGCTTGCCGGAGCCGCCGTGGGATTGGGTGATCCGGATCTCGTCGTTGCCCTCGGCCGCCCATTTCCTGGCGAAGGCGGCGTTGACTTCTTCGTAGAATTCCCGCGTCGGATCGTACGAGACGTTCTGGAGTTCGATGACCGCGCCGGAACCTTCCTTGTCCCCGCAGCCGGGCAGGGCGATGAGCGCTGCGAGGAGGGCGGGGATGAATGCGTGTTTGTTCATGATCGGTGAAGGTTCCGGCGGGCGGGTGTTGTCAGAATGAGAAGCGGATGCCGCTCAACCAGGTGATGCCGTCGTAGTCGCCGCCGTTGCCGCCGCCATCGAGCGAGGCGTATTCGGCGCCTGCCATGAGCTTGAGCTTGTCGCCGTGGATGAAGTACTGCACGCCGAGGTAAAGGGCGTGGTATTCGTCGCCGCGGCCGCCGCCGGTGAGAGCAGGCGCTTCGCTTTCGTAGCGGGTTTGGCGGACGACGCTGTCGGGCCCGTCGCCGGTGGCAAAGGAGTAGCGGCCGACGAGTTGCAGGCGCTTCGGGATGAGGTCGTAGGTGGGCTGGATGTAGCAGCCGAAGACATCGCCATCGGGACCGCCGCCGCCGGAGGCGTGGAAGGCTTCCACGGCGATGCCCCACGGGCCGCATTGTCCCCAGAAAGTGGCGGAGACGATGTCGTCGTAGCGGTTGAAGAGGAAATCGTCGGCATCGTGCCCGCTGTGCAGCCAGTCGAGGCGGAGGTCGGCGCGATCCCAGCCGAGGGCTTCCTTCGCATCGTAGCCGATGCCGGCGCCGAAGCTGTATGAGCCGCCGAAAGCGCCGAATTCGCGGTCGGTATCGTTGGAGTAAACGCCGGTCTGCCAGGAGAAGGATCCGCTTTTGCCCTCGACGGCGAGACCGGTCGCACGGTCCACGCGGAGCTGGTTGAAGATCTGCGACCGCTCGAAGACCGGCTGGGCGTTGGTGGATTGAAGGAAGTCGTGGTAGCCGATCTGCGGTTTGAAGCGGCCGGCGGTCACGGCCAGCGCTTCGGAGGGCTTCCATTTCACGTAGGCGTCGACGAGGCGGTCATATGCGTCTTCGAAGCCGTCGTTGCTTTGGAAATCGAGCCGGACCTCGATCTTCTTGTCGAAGAGCTTCGCGTCGAAGCCGAAGCGCGAGCGGCGGTCCTCCCAAGCGTCGGTGTCGCCCTGGTTGGAGTCGAGCCAATGGTATTGGCCATGGTAGCGGCCGCGGAGTTTGAATTCCTGGAGGATCGGATTCGAGTCGTCCTTGTAGAGCGTGAAGGCCTGCCACAACGCCTCGAAGGCCGCCGTCTCCTCTGCGGAGGGCGTGCCGAAGGGTGCGAAAGCCATGGAGGTTCCGGACAGGGCGACGAAGGCTCCCGCAGCAAGAAGCAACGGGGCCGGTGATGGTGTTCTAGTGGATGGGGACCGGCGGTCAGCGACGGATATCGTCCGCACTCCCGTGGTCCGGGTCGTGTTCGGTTTCATGGATGTGAGTGTCTCCGCAGTTGAGTCTCCGGGGCCCCTGGCAAGGGGTTTCGTGACTCGGGGAGTAGTGCTGCCGCACGGGCATAAAAGAGACCACCTGGATGATGGGAAAGGAGAAGAACCGGGAGCTGCCGTGTGGCGTTTTTCCAAGGCCTCCCCGTTTTCCAAGGCTCCTCCGGTGGTCCGGTCGGTCTCTTCGTAATCGGGAGTCGTAGCGGACTGTTCGGTCCGCGATGTCGGTTGGGGTTGTCGGTTTCAGGAGGACGAGCCGGGCTCGTCGGACTTGGCCGGGAAGCGCGTCTTTTCGAGGCTTTCGACCTGGGTCACCCGTCCTTCGTGGACGATGATCTGGACGGAGCCGAAACGAAGGTCATCGACCTTCTTTCGCACCACGTCCAGCCAGTCGGCGGGTGGGGTAATATCCGATTTCGGACGTTCATTCGTTTTGGCGTTCATCGCTCGGGGCGGTGGCAAGTTGGGAAAGACCGACGAGGAAGCCGTCCGCAGGGTCGGCTTTGCCGCGAACCTGGACGGCGCAGCTTTTCGCGCCGGGAAGGGTGGAGAAGGGAGGGGCGATGCCGTCGCGGCGCATCTTGCGCAGCGTGACTTCGACGACTTGGGCGAGGGTGTACCGGTCGAGGATGTTGGCGATGGCGTTGCGGACGTCGATCATCAGCATGCGCAGGCCGCAGTGGTCCTCGTCCGGGCAGGTACAGCGCTGGTAGGCGTACTCGCTGGCGCAGGAAATGGGGGCGAGGCGGCCGTCCATGAGGCGGACCACATCGCCGATGCGGATTTTGTCCGCGGCGGTGGCGAGGGCGTAGCCGCCGAGCTTGCCGCGCTTGGTCTCGATGAGACCGGCTTCGCGGAGTTCCTGGAGGATTCGCTCGATGAATTTCAGCGGCAGCCGGTTCGCATCGGCCAGCTCGACGCCCGACACCACGGGCAGGCCCATTTCGGTGGCGATTCCCAGATGAATAACGGCGCGCAAAGCATACTCAGCTTTCTTGGAAAGGTGCATCGGCGAATGTGGAGTTGAGAGTAGGAATTAAAAGAGGGTGGTCAAGAGGGTTTTATTGATCGTTGCAAATCGCTGGTTTACAGCGAGTTAAAAACGAATGTCAAATCCTCCCGAGAAAGAATAGCTTTGAAAGCACCCTATTCCAAGGCTTCTTTTTCCCGGTGCAAGGAGGGGTTTGGCCTCCCCAGGCCGGTCAGTGATCGCGCAAACGGAGCAGCTTTTCCCCCGCCGCTCTCAGCACGCCCTCGCTCTTCGCAAAATGGAAGCGGATGAAATCGTGCACCGGCTCGCGGAAGAAGCTCGATCCCGCCACGCCGGCGACGCCGATTTCCCGGATCAGCCATTCGGAAGCCTCCGTGTCGGTGGCGAAGCCGAGCGGGGAGACGTCGAGCAGCACGTAATAGGCTCCCTGCGGTTCGGTGAAGGACAGGCCGAGCTGGCGCAGGTAGCCGAGGAAGAGATCGCGTTTCGTCGTGTAGAGGTCGCGCAGCCCAGCGTAGTAGCTGTCGGGCAGTTCGAGGCCGGCGACCGCCGCCTGCTGCAGCGGGGCGGCGGCGCCGACGGTCAGAAAATCGTGCACTTTCCGCGCCTGGGCGATGATTTCCGGCGCGGCTTGGACGTAGCCGAGCCGCCAGCCGGTGATCGAGTAGGTTTTCGAGAGCGAGTTGCAGACGATCACGCGCTCCGCCGCGCCCGGCAGCACCGCGGCATAGACATGCTCGTGCGGCGCGAAGACGATGTGCTCGTACGGTTCGTCGGTGATGACAAAGGCATCGTGCTCCTCCGCGAGTTGCAGGATGAAGAGGAGTTCGTCGCGGGTGAAGACCTTGCCGGTGGGGTTGGAGGGATTGCAGACGACGATGGCCTTGGGGTTTTGCCGGAAAGCCTTCGTCAGCTCATCGCGGTCAAAGCCGAAATCCGGCGGGCGCAGCGCCACGTAGATGGGCTCGGCGCCGGAGAGGATCGCATCGGCCGCGTAGTTTTCATAGAAGGGCGAGAAGACGATGACCTTATCGCCCGGATTGCAGGCGGTCATCATGGCGACCATCATCGCTTCGGTGCTGCCGCAGGTGACGACGAGGTGCCGGTCGGGATCGACTTCGAGCCCGCTGAAACGCGAGATTTTCCGCGCCAGCGCTTCGCGGAAACGCGGTGCGCCCCAGGTGATGGCGTACTGATGGTGCGGCCCGCGCGCGGCTTTCTCCAATGCCTCTAGCAGTTCCTCCGGCGGATCGAAGTCGGGAAAACCCTGCGCGAGATTGATCGCCCCATATTGGTTGGCGAGGCGGGTGGTGCCGCGGATCACCGACTCGGTGAAAACGGACAGGCGGGTGGCGGTGGCGGGCATGCGGGCCGGTCGGAGGACGGCCGACTCCACGGGAGAGGCGGCGGCGGGGCAAGCGGGAAGTCAGGGGGGGCCGCGATCACGCGTCGCTGCTGTCGTCCGCCGGTATGGTTTCCACCACTTTCACCGCGTCGATCCAGCCGTTTTCGCGGGTGAGATGGAGGCGGAAGCTGATGCCGTCTCCTGGTTTCAGGCCGTCGAATTCGTGGCTGTCCTTGGCCCGCAGGACGGCGGCCATGGCCTCGAGAAAGCCCGGGATTTCCTCGTGGTAGATCACGGCGAAGGATTCGTCGGGCTGGAGCGACTCGATCACGCCATGGATGTCGTCGTAAGTCCGCACTTCGCCGGGCGCGAGGGGCGGTTGTTCCGAGGCGGCGGCGAGGTTGAGAATGAAGGGAAGAGTGAAAACGATTTTGATGGAGGACATGGCAGGAATTCGGTTCGGAGGGCCGGAACGAAGCCGGCCGGCCCATGGAATGATGCGAGATGGCGGATGGCGGTCCGCGGTCTCCGGAACTCCGGTCAACCGTCAGAGGGGAAGCGATTCCCGGATCGGGGCACCTCCGGAACGAGGTCGGTGGCCCATCATCCGCGCACGGTAGCGTCGTCGCATCCGGCGGCGGGCGGGAACGAGAAAATTATAGATTAGAAAGTAGGGATTCCGCAACGGAAAACCGCGGCTCATCCTCACCCCTCAACGATTGTCCGGCGGGGCGACACGCTTCCAGATCGGCACGTCGCGCTTCAGGCGCTCGATCGACTCGCCGAGGAAGGCGAGGGCTTCCCTGCGGTGGGAGGCGAGCACGCGGATGAAAAGCGATGCCTCGCCGACGGGAACCCAGCCGGTGCGGTGGATGAAATGAACCGCGGCGCAGGGGTAAAGACCGGCGAGTTCCCCGAAGTGGCCAAGCAGTACGCCCCTGGCCATCGGCTCGTAGGCTTCATAGAACAGGCCTTCCAGCGCTTCGCCATCCTCCAGTTCGCGGACGATGCCGAGGAACTCGACACTGGCGCCGATCTCGCGGGAAGGCAGGTCCGGCGGCGGGATTTCGATCGGCTCCGCGGTGAAATGGATCTCGATGCGCATGCGCTCAGCCTCCCGAAACCGGTGGAATGACGGCCAGTTCCCGCGCCGTGCCGAGCGGCGTGTCCCAGTCGGCGAAATCGCAGTCGAGCGCGACCCGCAGGTGCGAGAGGTCGGCATCCGGCCGCAGCCGCAGCAGCAGGGAGCGAGGAGTGTCCTCCGGGGAGAACGGCACCGCGCGGCTGGAGAAGCCGAAAAGTTCCTGCGACTGAGCGAAGGCGAGCACCATAATGGACATCGCCGCCGAAAATAGCGGAGTCTCCGCCAAATCGCTACAAAAAACAGGAAGAAAGGCCGCTTGGAGAAGATTTGCATTGCTATGGCAATCAATTCACTTGTGCCCGGTACGGCCAATTTTCAGACTCTTCAGTATGCTTTCGCTGGATGAAGCTCGCCGGATCATTGAGGATTCGATTCCTCCGCCGGCCGTGCAGACCGTTCCGCTGGCCGCAGCCCATGGCCGGGTGCTGGCGGAAGATGTGCCTGCGGATGCTTTTTATCCCTCCGGCGACCGGGCGACGATGGACGGCTATGCGGTCCGCGCCGACGCCGTGCCCGGGGATTTCCGGGTGATCGGAGAAGTCCAGGCGGGCGCGGTTCCGGGGCAGGCCCTGCAGACGGGCGAGGCGGTCCGGATTTTCACCGGGGCGCTGGTGCCGGAAGGCGGCGGCCGGGTGATCCCGCAGGAGCAGGCCGTGCGCTCCGGGGCCCGGGTGATCGTGCCCGAATTCCCCGCTGAAAAGTTCATCCGACCACAAGGTTCCGAAGCGAGGCCGGGCGATGTCATCCTGCCTGCAGGCGCCCGCCTCGGCGCGACCGAGCTTGCCATGCTCGCCCAGGTGGGCGCGGTCGAACCGGTGGTCTTGAAGCGCCCGGTCGTCCTCCACATCGCCACCGGCGGGGAAATCGTTCCGCCCGAAGAACGCCCGCCGGAGGGGAAGATCCGCGATACCAACACGACCCTGCTCGCCGCCCTGCTCGCGGAGATCGGGGCGGAGCCGCCGCTTTCCTTCCGCTGCGGCGATGATCCGGCGGCGCTCGCCGAACTCAGCGACCGGCCCGCCGATCTGCTGCTCATTTCCGGCGGTGCGAGTGTCGGCGACTACGATTTCGGTGCCGAAGCGCTCCGCCGGCTCGGGTTCACGGTGCATTTCGACCGGGTGAACCTGCGTCCGGGCAAGCCGCTGACCTTCGCAACGCGCGGCCGGCAGCTTGCCTTCGTGATCCCGGGAAATCCGGTGTCGCATTTCGTCTGCTTTCATGTCGCCATCCGCCTCGCCGTGGAGTCGATTCTGGGGCTGCCCTCGCCGTGGAATTTCCTCGATCTGGAAATCCACGGCGGCGCGCCGCTGCGTCCCGGTCCCCGCGAAACGTATTGGCCGGCGCTGGTCGGTGCGAAGGAGGGAAGACTGGTGGTGACGCCGCAGCCGTGGTCCACTTCCGGTGACACTTTCGCGCTCGCCGGGACGAATGCGCTGGTGCGTGTGGCCGCCGATCCGCCGGACCGGGACCGCGCTCCCACGCTTTTGCTCGGGGCGCCTTACCCGCTCTAATCTTCCTGATGTCCTCGCCCGAATTTTCCCACCTTGATGCCGAAGGCACGGCCCGCATGGTCGATGTCGGGGGCAAGCCCGTGCAGCGCCGCGTGGCCGTGGCCGCCGGTTTCGTCAGGTGCGCTCCGGCCACCGTGCAGGCCCTGCGCGACAAGGCGCTGCCAAAGGGCGACGTGCTGACCGTCGCGCGCGTCGCCGCGATCCAGGCCGCCAAGCGCACCGACGAGCTGATCCCGCTCTGCCATGGCCTGCCGCTCGACAAGGTGGATGTCGATTTCGAGGTGCTCGACGAGGGCGTGGCGATCCGCGCCACCGCCAGTACTTCGGCCAAAACGGGCGTGGAAATGGAAGCCCTCACCGCCGTTTCCGTGGCTGCGCTTACGATCTACGACATGTGCAAGGCGGTGGATAAGGGCATGGTGATCGGCTCCATCGAAGTCGTCGAAAAGGTCAAGGAATGAAAGTCGCCCGACTGACCCTGAGCGACCGCGCCAGCGCCGGCGTCTACGAGGACCGCAGTGGACCGGAGATCGAGAGGGTTTTCGGCGAGGCGGGTTTCAGCGAAGTCGAGTGGCGGCGCGTGGTCATGCCGGACGAGCGCGCGGAGATCGAAGCGCTGCTGCTGCGGCTGGCGGATGAGGAGCGATTCGACCTGATCCTGACCACCGGCGGCACCGGTCCCGCGCCGAGGGATGTCACGCCGGAAGCCACCCGCGCCGTGCTGGAGCGCGAGCTGCCGGGCTTCGGCGAGATCATGCGGGTGCAGAGTTTCGCCACGGTGCCCACCGCCATTCTGTCCCGTTCGACCGCCGGTACCCGGGGGACGACGCTCATCGTCAATCTTCCGGGAAACCCGAAGGCCATCGGCGAATGCTTGCCGCTGCTGATTCCCGCGATCCGCGAGGCGTTGAAGCATCTGCGCGGCGAGTAATTATCCGCCGATCGCGCTCATCTCGACCTTCGGCGGCGTGGAGCCGGCGGCGCTGCGGATTTCGGAATAGCGGTCCGCGCGGGACTCCCAGGTGTCGCGGACGATGGCGGAGAGCTCGTCGTCCGATACCCCGGCGCGCAACGGGGTGCGCAGGTCGATGCCCTGCGAACCGAAGAGACAGGTGAACAGGCGACCGTCGGCGGTCAGGCGGGCGCGGTTGCAGTTCCTGCAAAACGGCTGAGTGACGCTGGCGATGATGCCGATTTCGCCGCCTGAGGCCGTGCGGTAGCGGCGTGCGACTTCGCCGACACACTGCGGGGGCAGCGGTTTGAGAGAGCCGAGATTTTCCAGACGCTCGGCGATTTCCGCGGCGGGAACCACATCGGCCAGGCGCCAGCCGTTGGTGTTGCCCACGTCCATGTATTCGATGAAGCGCACAATGTAGGCGGGCGAGGAGAAGCGGCCGGCGAGTTCGGCGATGGCATGCTCGTTTACGCCGCGGCGGACCACGCAGTTGATCTTGACCGGCGAAAAGCCGGCCTGCGCGGCGGCCTCGATGCCTTCCACGACGCGGCGGACGGGAAAGCGGACGTCGTTCATCCGCTGGAAGGTTTCCTCGTCGAGGGCGTCGAGGCTGACGGTGACCCGCTGCAGCCCGGCTTCGCGCAGGGGCACGGCGAGGGCGGCGAGACGCGAGCCATTGGTGGTGAGCGCGATGTCGGCGATGTCGGCGGAGGTCTTCAGGCGGGCCACCAGGTCCGCGATGCCGCTCCGCAGCAGCGGCTCCCCGCCGGTCAGGCGGATTTTGCGCGCGCCGAGCGCGGAGAAGATCCCGGTCAGGCGGACGATTTCATCGAAGGAGAGGAGTTGGGATTGATGGAGGAATTCGTAGCCCGGCCCGAAGATTTCCCGCGGCATGCAATAGGTGCAGCGGAAGTTGCAGCGGTCGATGACGGAGATCCGGAGGTCGTGCAGGGGACGGCGGAAGCGGTCGAGCACGGGAGGCGGGCGGTTTTCCATGCAAAGGGGACGGGAATGCGCGGGGCGGCAAGCCCGCACCGGACAGGCGCCGGTGCGGGCCACCACCGAGCAACAACTCAGCCTGTGAAAATGCGTGTTTCGGGAGCCATGAGATCAGGCCACCGTGACCGGATGGCTGACGATGGGCGAGAAGAGGTAGCCCTGATTGTTGTGGGGAACGCTGTCCGGCTGGCTGTTTCCCTTGTCGTCGAAGGCGCGCGCCTTGAGGACGGCGCTGCCCGCGCGCGCGGACCACGGGATTTGCCATTCGGCCCAGGCCTGGTGGCCGTTGGTGCCCTGCTTGATCGTGGCACGCTGCCAGTTCACACCGCCGTTGAAGCTGACTTCCACCCGCTGAATGGTGCCGGCCGCCGACCACGAGCGGCCGGTGATGAGGTTGAGGCCGCGGGGGATGACCGCGTTGAAGGGCAGTTCGAAGGCGCTCTTGATGGTCTGGACCGACAGGATCGGCTCATCGGGATATGCGGTGCCGAAATAGCGGTACTGGGTCGTATTCCAAGCCGAGAAGAGCGGTTGCTCCGAAACCTCGATCCGGCCCAGCCACTTGATATTGGCGATGCCGATCCAGCCGGGAACCAGCAGGCGGGCGGGAAAGCCGTGGTCGGGTGCCAGGTCGTGGCCGTTCTGTCCGTAGACCACGAGCACGTCGTTTTCCAGCGCGCGTTCGATCGGCAGCGCGCGTCGGACATGGCCGGTAGCGCCCACTTCGGCGTCGAGCCCTTCCGGCTGCACGTCCAACGCGGTGTCCTTGATCCCGGCGTCGTCGAGGAGCGTGGAAAGACGCACTCCGGTCCACTGGCTGACGCCGATGGCCCCGAGCCGCCATTGGGTGCCGGAGGCCTGGATTCCCTGCTGGGTCAGGAAAAAGCTCCGGCCGTTGCCGGCGCACTCGATCGCCCGGGTGAGGGTCACGGCGGGGTAGGCTTTCAGCTCATCGAGCGTGAAGTCCCGCGGGTTGGTCACGCCGTTGCCTTCGATCCTCAGTTTCCACGTGAGCGGATCGATCACGGGCGTCGAAGTATGGTTGCGCACGAAAAACCGCTCCGCCGGGGTCAGGTAGCCGAGGCCCTTGAAGGTTTCGAAGCGCGCTTCGTGATTGGTGCCATGGGTCACGAAATACGCGGGATCGATGAACTTGACGGTGTTCCCGCCGCCCTGCGCATCGCTCCTCGCGGGGAAGCCGGCGGCGGCGCCGACGGTGACCCCGAGCAGGTTCTTCAGCAGGGTGCGTCGCGACAGGCCGGTGGCGCGCTGCTGCGCCCACACATGGCGGTCGATCCGGTCGTAGTCGTAGATACCTTCGTTTTTGATGGAATGGTTCATGGGATGGGACGATGAGAGGTTCGTGGTCAGGCGGAACGGCGGCGCGGGCGGAAAATCAGGCCCGCGGCGCCGAGCATGGCGAACAGCGCGCTGCCGGGCTCGGGAATCGCGGAAGCGCTGAGCACGACCGGCGACGGTGCCGCATCGTCCGGCCCGGTGTATTCGAGCAGCTTGACGATGAAGATCACCTGATCCTGCGCGAGCGGATCGAAGGTGAACCGAACCTCGGCGGGGTCGAGATCCACGAAAAGTCCGGTGAGCAGCTCGGCGGTGTCGTTGTCGAAAATCGCGGCGTCGGACCACTGCCAGCCGGGTGTGAGGATTTCCTGCTTCCAGTTGTTGAGCACGCGGCCGCCGCTGTATTGGAGCAATTCCTGGACGATGAAGAGATCGCCGTTCTGGAGATTGGGCGCGCCGGGGCCGAAGGTGAGTGTCTGGGTCCACGCTCCGGCACCCGTGTCGATGGTGAGCAGAATGGGAGTCGGGATGACGGGATCCGCGTGATCCGCCACGAACCATGCCGCATAGTCTTCGAGGTATTCGTGGCTGGTGGATTCGCCGCCGTCGGCCTGTGGGCCGACGAGCACGGACACGGCGGACGCTTGCTGGATGGAGATCGCCGCGACGACCGTTGCGGCAGACAATAGGGAGCCGATCTGATGTTTGAATTTCATGGAGGAGTGAATTGGATTCGAGCGGGCCGTCGTGGTGCAAAGGCTTCGCACCGGAGCGGGTGGGCATGGATTTGGACCAAGCGTCCGGGTGCGTCCGGGAAAGCGGGAGAGGCTCTTCACCGGAAATTGTCTTCACGCGCCTCCATGCCGAGGTAGCCGACAACACCACAGGTGTCGCTCAGTAGGGCCTCAGGGTGGTCCCGTTCAACCTTGACGGAAAAATACATACTAATCTGAGTAGAATGCTCAAGATATTTTTCTGCCAACCAGTAACGATTGTCCATTTCGCTTCCGGCAATCGGCCAATGGATTCCGAAGGCTTCCGAGAGATCGAGAGGCAGAGTGCCGTAAGTGGGGGGTCATTCCCGGCGATGAGTTGCTGCGCCGGACCATGGATGCGCTGCGAACGCTTTCTCACGATATTGATGAAGTCTGATGCCTCTTCCGCTTGTTCCATCCGTAAATTCCGATTTCCGCCGACCGGAATTCTCATGGGGATCTGGCTCGGCGTGCTCGGTCTTTCGGACCGCGCACTGTCCCGGGAGTCCGATCAAGAGAACGCCGCCGGGAAGCTGGAGGGTTTCCACTATTCACATCGAGACCATTCGATACGGGTGCTGACGCATCGCCCCGAAGGGTTCGAACAGAAACGCCTTCTGGTGCTCTTCCATGGGGCAACCCGTGACGCGGATTCTTATCATCGTTCGGGCAGGATTCTGGCGGAGCGTCTGGGGATGATGCTGGCGGTGCCGGAATTCGACCGGAAGCGCTTCGACCCGGAGGCTTATCAGGAAGGCGGTGTGATGAAAAGTCGTCAGCTCGCCGCCAAGGAGGAATGGACCTTCGGGTATGTCCGTCCGTTGATCGAAGCGGTTTCGCGGACCGAAGGAGGAAAACCGGCGGGTGTGTATCTGGTGGGACATTCGGCGGGGGCGCAATTCGTGAACCGCATGGCGGCCATGGCTCCGGAGCCGGTGGAGCGCGTCGTGGTGGTGAATGCGGGAGCCTTGGTGTTTCCCACCCGCGATTTGCCCTATCCCTACGGCTTCGGCGGGTTGCCCGAGGCGCTTTCCGATGACGAAGCGCTCAAGCGCTACCTGGCGGTGCCAATGACGCTGTACATCGGAACCGCGGATACGGGGGCGAAAAGACTGCCGACCGCCGGCCCCGCCATGGAACAGGGCGTGGACCGGGTGGAACGGACGCGGCGTTGTTACGAGATGGGGCGCAAGCTGGCGGAAGAACGCGGCTGGCGCTTCGCCTGGGATCTGGTGGAGGCCGAAGGATTGGATCACCGGTCGCCGCCCATGTGGAAGCATCCTCTGGTCTCGCGGGCGGTGTTGGGAAAAGCGGTGGTGGATTGAGCGCGGCTGCGTGTCAGTGGCTGGCGCCATCGGGTTGGAAAAACCACACGGTCCCGATCAGGCCGTCCGTCACTTCATAAACGACCATCACCTCTTTCGGTTCCGGTCCGAGGCCCCAGGCTTTCTCGTGATCGATCACTTTGTTTCCGATCACCTGGCGCGACAGCACCTCCGCCCGCAGTCCCTCGTTGAGAAAGGTCTTCGAGCCGTAGTGCGCGGCGAGTTCTTCGCGTCCGCGGAGGATCGGCTCCACAGCGGGCATGCGAAAGACGAGCACGTCCTCGGCATAGGTCGCCGCGAAGGCGTCGATGTCCCGCGCGTTGTAGGCACGGAGCTGGGCGTTGACGATCTCGGCGGGCGGTACGGAGTCCATGCCCAAGCCATCGGAAACCTCCCCCGCCAGCCAAGCCAATTCCGTGTTTCCCATGGAGATCATCCGGAATGGCGCACGGTTTGGCGCGATTTCATGGGCTTGCCGTTCGTCCCGTTGGGATAACGACCTCCGCGTGCCGCGATCTTGCGAAATCCGGTTTTGGACGTTACGCGTTGTATTTTCCCTGAAAGAATGACGTATCTGGCTCAAGCTCCTTCGCCCATGAAAACCCTTCGGCTTACCTGTCTGGCGATCCTGTCGGCCTTCGCCGCCTGCACCCCTCTTCACGCGGAGGTGCGGGAGTGGAAAACCAGCGACGGCGAGCGGTCCATCCAGGCCGAATATGTGAGAGCGGCCGATGGCAGCGTCACGATCCGCCGCAAGAGCGACGCCCGGATCTTCACCATCCCTCTCGCCACTCTTTCCGAGGCGGACCGCGAATGGGTCGCCGCCAGGCTGGAAGCCGAAGCCGAAGAGGCGATGAAGAACTCGAAGGACAATCCCTTCGCCAAACTCATCACCGGCGAGTGGGAGCGCCACGAAGGCCACGGCCTCGGCTACCGCTTCTATGCCGGCCGCCGGTTGCGTCGCGCGGATGGGGATGGCTGGCCGCTGCTCGTCTATCTCCACGGTCGCAACGGCGATGTGATGAGCCCGGACCAGCCGCATGATCCGCGGCGTTTTTCCAACGAGGAAAACTACCGCAAGCGGCCGTGCTTCATCATCGCGCCGCAGTGTCCCGGCACCGGATCGTGGGACGGAAACAACGCCGCGGCCGTCGTGAAAGTCATCGGGGATCTGGTGAAGCACCTGCCGGTGGACCGGAATCGGATTTATCTGACGGGATTTTCGATGGGCGGCTACGGGACATTTTATCTTCTCAATCAGGAGCCCCGGCTGTTCGCCGCGGGCGTGCCGGTCGCAGGCGGCGGAAATCCGGCGATCGCCTCCGAGATCAAGCGCGTGCCCGTGTGGGTGTTCCACGGCGCGAAGGACGATGCCGTGGACGTTTCACAAAGCCGAAACCTCGTCGCAGCTCTGGAAAAGGCGCGGGGGATTGTCAAATACACCGAGTATCCCGAGGAGGGCCACGGTATCATCGGCAAGGTGTACGACGACGAAGAGCTGCACGAGTGGCTCTTTGCGCAGAGCAGGAAGTGACAAAGACGGCTCGTGCGGAATGAATTCCGCGCGCCCAGTCTGGCCCTCTTCCCTCCGCGAAGGAGATTTCGCGTGGTTTGTCAGCGGAGGATCGATTCGACGGGCACGCCGGGATCAAGGCCGTTTTCGAGAAGCCAGTCGGTGTTGAAGAGCTTCGACTGGTACTTCGCGCCGGAGTCGCAGAGGATGGTGACGATGGTGCGGCCCGGGCCGTGGGCGAGGGCGTATCTTACGGCGCCGGCGACGTTGATGCCGCTGGAGAGGCCGAGGAAGAGCCCTTCTTCGTGCAATAGCTGGTAGATGACGGAAAGCGCGATCTGGTCGTCGATGCGGTAGGCTGTGTCCACGGCGATGTCCTCGATGTTCTTCGTGACGCGGCCCTGGCCGATGCCTTCGGCGATGGAATCGCCGTCATCGGTGTCGAGGTTGCCGTGGGTGAACCATGACCACATCGCAGCGCCGTAGGGATCGGCGCAGATGATGGCGATTTCGGGGTTCTGCTCCTTGAGGAAAAGGGAGGTGCCGGCGAGCGTGCCGCCGGTGCCGATGGCGGCGACGAAGGCATCGACGGCGCCATCGGTTTGCCGCCAGATTTCCGGGCCGGTGGTTTCGTAGTGGGCTTGGCGATTGGCGGTGTTGTCGAACTGGTTGGCCCAGAACCAGCCGTTCTTTTCGGCGAGGTCGCGGGCGATGTGGTTGTAGTTGCCGGGGTCGCTGTACGGCTTGGCGGGCACGGGGTGGACTTCCGCACCGAGTGTGCGGAGGAGCTGGATCTTTTCCGGCGACTGGGTGTCGGGAATGACGATGATGCTCTTGTAGCCGCGGGCGTGGCCGATGACGGTCAGGCCGATGCCGGTATTGCCCGCGGTGCCTTCGACGATGGTGCCGCCGGGCTTGAGCAGGCCGCGCCGCTCCGCATCGGTGATGATGCCCCAGGCTGCGCGGTCTTTGACGGAGCCGCCGGGGTTCATGAACTCCGCCTTGCCGAGAATTTCGCAGCCGGTGAGTTCGGAGAGTTTCTTCAGGCGGATCAGCGGGGTGTTGCCGATGTGGTGGTCGAGGGTGTGGTAGGTCATGGGAAGTGCCGAGTGATCAGTGATCGGTGATCAGTGGTTTCTTACTATCGACTATCAACTCCCATCCCTCAGATCGACCAGAGCAGGTCCGCCTGGTCGGGGCCGCGGCCTTTGCGGGGGGGCTTGGTTTTGATGCTGAGGTTTTTTTCTTCATAGATGACCAGCGAGTTCGGCGGGATGCTGTGCATGAGAAAGACGTTGGCGCCGATGGTGGAGTTTTCGCCGATGACGGTGTCGCCACCGAGGATGGTGGAGTTCGGGTAGATGGTGACGTTGTCGCCGAGGTTGGGATGGCGCTTGAGGCCCTTCACGACGTTGCCGTCCTCGTCCTTGATGAAGGTGCGGGTGCCGAGGGTGACGCCGTGGTAGATTTTGCAGTGGTTGCCGATGTAGCAGGTCTCGCCGATGACGACGCCGGTGCCGTGGTCGATGAAGAAGTGCGAGCCGATGCTGGCGCCGGGGTGGATGTCGATGCCGGTGCGGGAGTGCGCCCACTCGGTCATCATGCGCGGGATGATGGGCGCGCCGGCGCGGTAGAGGCGGTGGGCGAGACGCTGGATGGCGATGGCCTCGATGAAGGGGTAGGAGAGGATGACTTCCTCGCGGCTGCGGGCGGAGGGGTCGTTGGCATAGGCGGCCTCGATGTCGGTGCGCAGGACTTCGCGGACGATGTGCAGGGCGCGGCAGAATTTCCGCATGATGGGCGGGGTCCTGCCGGTGGGGACGCTGGGGTTGCCGATGCGCACACTTTTGCGCACTTGGTCTTCGAGGCGCGAGACGACGTCCCAGAGGCGGCGGGCGGTGAGTTCTTCGAGGGTGGCATTCGGCACCACGTCGGTGTCGAGGAAGCCGGGGAAGAGCAGCTTGAGGAGGTCCTCGCAGATTTCCCCGACGGCATGCTTGGAGGGCAGGTTGAGCGCCTCGGCATTGTTCCAGCCGCCGAAGCGCTCGTAGGAGGCGAGCAGCTTCGGGACGTATTCGCCGTACGGGATTTCGAAGGGAGCCGCGCCGGTGTTTTCGAGTTTGGAGACGGAGAGGGGCGGTTCGCTCATGATCGGGCGCGCTGGTTCCACGGGGCCTTGGCGAGCAGCAGGCCCATGCCGCACCAGTCGGTGATGCCGGCGAAGACGAGCCCCGCGCCGACGAAGGCGGAGAGGCCGAAGAAGGCGGGATGCACGAACCAACCGAGCAGCGCGCCGGTGAGGACGAGCGAGCCGGCTGCGATGCGGACCTGGCGTTCGAGGGAGATGACTTTCACTTCGCCGCGGACGACGGGGAGATGGGCGTCGGTCCAGGCGAGGGTGCCGCCTTCGACGACGACGGTGTTTTCGTAGCCTTCGGCGAGGAATTTGTCGGCGGCCTTTTGCGCGCGGGCGCCGGAGCGGCAGAGGATGTAGATGGGGGCGGCGGCGGGAAGTTCGCCGTTTTCGACCAGGCGTTTGGGCGCGAGGGTGTCGAGGGGAAGGTTGCGCGCCTGGGGGACGTGGATTTCGTCGAATTCCAGCGGGGTGCGCACGTCGATGACGGCGAGGGAGGGGTTTTCGTCGAGGCGCTTCTTGAGGTCGGTTGGCGAGATGGTGCTCATGGGATGCAATGACTAATGGCTAAGCACTAATGACTACACGATAGTGTTTTGTCAGGACCGAAGGGTGGCGAGGAGACGGCGGGGATTGGCGAGGAGGCCGAAGGCGTCGAGGAGGCTGGGGGCGACGATGTCGGCGCTCTGGAGGGCGGAGGCGGAGGCGCCTTCCTTCTGGATGACGGCGATGCCGAGAGCAGCGTCGGCGAGCATGAGGCGGTCGTTGCGGCCGTTGCCAAGGGCGACGACGGTGTCGGAGCCGAGTTCGCGGATGTATTCGAGTTTGGTTTCGGCCTGGGCTTCGGCGGGGATGATGTGGAGAGAGAGGGGGAGACCCTCCAGTTGCGCGGCGGCGCGCTGGTGGGTGTCGGCGGTGATGACGTGGAGGCGGAGGTCTTTGGCGAGGAGCTTCAGTTCCTCGCGCGCGCCGAGCAGCAGGTGGCCGTCGAGCGCGAGGGTGCCGTTGTAGTCCATGACGAGGTGTTCGAGCTTGAGACGGTCGAAGCCGGGGATGTCGATGTCGAGCATGGCGGTGGGACAGGGTTCAGGCGCGGCGGGCGATGGCGTGGAGCGTGTGGATGAGGGCATCGACGTCGTCGCGGTTGTTGTAGAAGGCGAGCGAGGGGCGCACGGTGCCTTCGACGCCGAAGTGCCGGATGGCGGGCAGGGCGCAGTGGTGGCCGGCGCGGACGGCGATGCCGTGCCGGTCGAGGTGTTTGGCAATGCGGTCGTTCGGGATGCCGGGGATGACGAAGCCGAAGACGCTGGCTTTGTTCGAGGCGGTGCCGATGGGGCGCACACCGTGGACGGAACGCAGGGCTTCCTCGGCGTATTCGAGCAGGGAGTGTTCGTAGGCGGCCAGCGCGGGGATGCCGAGGCCGGTCAGGTAGTCGATGGCCGCACCGAGGCCGACGACGCCGGCGATGTCAGGGGTGCCGGCTTCGAATTTTTCCGGCGGGTCGTTGTAGACGGTTCTCTCGAAAGTGACGTCCTTGATCATGTGACCGCCGCCCTGCCAGGGGGGCATGGCTTCGAGAAGGTGGGATTTGGCGTAGAGCGCGCCGATGCCGGTGGGGGCGAAGACCTTGTGACCGGAGAAGACGAAGAAGTCGGCATCGAGGGCCTGGACGTTGATGGGAAAGTGGGGAGTGGATTGCGCGCCGTCGACGAGCACGGGGATGCCGCGGGCATGGGCGAGGGCGATGATTTCCCCGACGGGGTTGACGGTGCCGAGAGCGTTGGAGACGTGGGCGATGGAGACGATTTTGGTGCGGTCGGTGAGGAGTTTGGGGAGTTCCTCGACGAGGAGTTCGCCGCGGTCGTCGATGGGGATGACGCGCAGGGTGGCGCCGACCTGGCCGGCGAGAATCTGCCAGGGGACGATGTTGGCGTGGTGCTCGAGCTGGCTGAGGAGGATTTCGTCGCCTTCGCCGATGTTCTGTTTGCCCCAGCTCTGGGCGACGAGGTTGACGGCTTCGGTGGTGCCGCGGAGGAAGACGATTTCCTTCGCGTCGGCGGCGCCGAGGAATTGGCGGACTTTTTCGCGGCCGTTTTCGAAGAGTTCGGTGGAGCGCTCGGCGAGGGTGTGGGCGGCGCGATGGATGTTGGAGTTGTCGCGCGAGTAGAAACGGGAGGTGGCGTCGATGACGCTGCGCGGCTTGTGGGTGGTGGCGGCGTTGTCGAGCCAGATGAGGGTGCTGCCGTTGACGTGCTGCTGGAGGGCGGGGAAGTCCTTGCGAACGCCGTCGATGTCGAATTCCGGCAGGGCCGCGGGGGAGGCTTTGAGGGCGCCGAAGGAGG
This sequence comes from Haloferula sp., assembly GCA_037190465.1. Taxonomy (GTDB): domain Bacteria; phylum Verrucomicrobiota; class Verrucomicrobiia; order Verrucomicrobiales; family Akkermansiaceae; genus Haloferula. Next base: position 64,699 of record JBBCJF010000022.1, read on the forward strand.
GGGCGGTGTCGAAGCCGGGGAGGTCCTTGAGGAAGTAGAAGTCCGATCCCGCAGGGAGGATTTCGAGGCCGGGGAGGGTGTGGTGCTCCGGTGTTTTGGCGGGCGGTGAGGAGATGCGGGAGCCGAGGCCCTTGGTGTAGAAGGAGGGTTCGCCGAATTCGTGCGAGTCGGTGTCGCCCGGTCGGTGGGTGCCGGTCGGGGGCTCGGCGGTTTTCGCGACCGGGTCGGGGTCGGCGGCGACGACGGTGGGGTGTACGGGAGGCGTCCCCGCGCTGGAGGCGTGCGGGAAGCCTCCGGAGAGGGCGATGTCGCGGTTGCCGTTGGGCGCCGGGACGGCCGGGTTCGCGGCGGCGGGAAGGTCCGCCGGCAGGCCCGCGGCGGTGTGCGGCACGGAGACCGGCGGCGATTGCGCTTCGCCTTTGGCCGCGGAGAAGAATTCGTTGGCCAGGCGCGAGATCAGGGCGGCGCCGAAGTCGTTCGTGCCGGTGTCTGCGGGGAGGGCAGGGGGCTCAAGCCTTGGGGTAGACATACTCGTGGTAGTTGCCGATGGAGACGTCTTCGAGGATGGCCAGCGCGTCTTCGCCGAGCTTGGCAAGGGAGAAATAGCGGGTGACGAGGTGGGAGGCGATGGAGTGCTCGTTGGTGCCCATGTAGCGGACGGAGAGGCCAGGTTCGATTTCGCCGGTGACGCCGGCTTTCTGCAGGCCGACCACGCCGCGCTGTTTTTCGCCGACGCGGAGGAGGAGAATGCTCGTCCTGCCGTCCTCGACGGGTAGCTTGTCGCTGGGGATGAGGGGGATGCCGCGCCAGGTGATGAAGGGGGAGCCGAAGAGGGTGACGGTCGGCGGCGGCACGCCGCGGCGGGTGGCTTCGCGGCCGAAGGCGGCGATGGCTTTCGGATGGGCGAGGAAGAAGGCGGGCTTTTTCCAGACGAGGGTGATGAGTTCGTCGAGGTCGTCGGGGGTCGGCGGACCCTTGCGCGTCGCGATGCGCTGTGTGTCGGCGACGGAGTTGAGGAGGCCGAATTCCGGGTGATTGACGAGTTCGTATTCCTCGCGCTCTTTCACCGCCTCGACGGTCAGGCGGACCTGCTCGCGGAGCTGGTCGATGGCGTTGCTGTAAAGATCGGTGATGCGGGTGTGGGTGCGAAGTACGGTCTGAATCGTACTCAGGTGGTATTCGCGCGGGTTTTCCTCGTAGTCGATGAAGTCGGTGGGCAGTTCCGGTTCACCGTCGTCGACGGTAAGGAGGTCGACGGTGACGCCGTCGGGTTTGCGCTTCACGCGGTTGACGCGGTAGACGCCGCCGTCGACGTCGACCCAGGGGAGGAGGATGTGGAGCCAGCGAGGGGTGATTTCATCCCATTGAGGAGGGGTGACGGTGGCGGTGGCCAGGTTGCGCGCGGCTTCGGCGCTGACGCTGAGACGGACGGGTTGATCGGAAGGGTCGCTCATGGAAGTTTGTTAGATCAGATTGAAGGATCGCGCGGCATGGGCGCGGAACGGCGGGACGCGAGCCTCCGGCATGGGTGGGATCGTGTCGTCGGAGGCTTGGCCGCCCGTTGGAAGGGTTGGCGTTGGCCCGGTGCGCCTCCAAAAGTTTGGTCGGCGGATTCTTCCGCCCAAGGAAGACCGGGTGTCCTCGTGGACTCGCCGGCCGAGTGCGGAAGGAAGTGGGTCGACGCTGAAGTTCCGGCCCGCTCATGTCAATGAAAAGGCCGGACAGTTTTTCCTACTTTTCAGTAGAATGCCATCTGCCAAAGGCGGTTGGTTTTGAAAAAACCATTCATTTCATGATCCGAAAGATTTTTCCGAAAATACTTCTTGAAATCCTACTAATTCATGTGCATTAGTCCACCCGTCAGCCGCAAGCGGTCGTTGGAAGACGATCTTCGCTGGCGTTCCGGCCACCCCGAGCAGGGGAGCAGCTTGGCACGCATGCCACGACAGAGGGACGGGAGTCACCCCCGACCGGTCGGGCGAACCGAACCTTCTCCTGCATTCCGATGATCCTTTCCCTGTTCCCGCGCTTTTTCAAACGTCCGGCTTCGCCGGCGGGGTGTCGGGTGTTGTGTTGTCGGGCCGGAAGCATCGATGCGGTTTTCTTCCGCGAGTCGATGCGGGCCGACCTTTCGCAGCTGTCCGGTGGTTGACGGATGGTTTCGTGATCGACGGGTGATTTTTGGGTTTTTTCACCGGTCGATCACGCCAAGCGCCACGGCGGGCGCGGGGTTCTTGGGTTTTCCCCGAGCCCGCCGTGGTCACTGTCTCCGGATGCCGTCCAGCCAAGTCCGTTTTCATTTTCCTGCCTGGTGGTTAGCGGATGTGGCGCCCGCCCGTTCGATGGATGCGAGAGCATCAGGTCCGTCGACGGGCGGTGCGCCTCAGCGGCCGGACGACAGAAAATCTTGAGCCACGGGTGGGATTCAGGATGCTGGCCCGGTATGAGCGCAGTTATCAGTATGCGAAGCCGGAAGCAACCGGCGAAAAGACCCCGCGCGGCGGTGGGAAAGATCTTTTCCTTGCTGGCGGCATTTGTCCTGGCCGGATGTGCAGTGCCGCCATCCGCGACCGACGAGGCTGCCGATCCGGCGGGATTCGAATACCAGCCGGACCGGATTCTTCAGTCATCCAGGGAGGTTTCGCCTGGAGGCGACAATTGGGCATGGAGAGTCGAGGTGGACGGCGAAATCTGGAGGATCGATCTCCACCGGCAAGGCCCCGGCAGGTTCGCGGGTTCGGTCCGGCGGCTGGCGAAGTCCGGGACGCCGGTTTTGGCGGAGATTCCCCTGTCTCCCCGGAGTGTGAGCCGGGCCTGCGCGGCCGTTTTCGATCCACCGAATCTCGATGCGTGGAAGCATCCGGACGGAGCGGTTCTGATCCGGTTGAGTGCGGCGGCCTTCAGCGAGGGATCCTCCGGCACTTGGCGATTCCGGGACGGCCGCCCCGATGGTTGTCTGCTGAAAAACGGTGTTTCGGGTGCCTCGGATACTCCGGAGCAGTGGCGGCAGGAGGTGGTGAAGTGGTAGGGTTCTCCGGGATCAGGTGAGGTTCCATGCGTCCTGCCGAAGGCATGCCGGTGGTAATTGCCGCGTCATCGTGGAGGATGCATCGTTCGCGGGTCTTTCAGCGGAAGCCGAAAGGATTCTGATGGGGAATCTCCATCCGGAACTCTCCCCTGGGCAGGCAGGCCAGCACCCGTGCCGCCGCCGTCCGATGGGGATGATTCCCCGCCGCGATTTCTTCCAGCGTTTCGCGCAACGAACCGCTGTCGATGATCGCTCCGAAGACCGCCTTCAATTCCTCGTCGCTGGCCTCGCCGATATGGGGGAGGAAGGCAAGCCCTGGCTTCCGCGCGCCGGCATCCGGCCGGGTCAGCAGGAAAATGCCCGCCGCCTGGCGGATTTCCGCCGAGGGGTGGTCGATCAATACCGCGGCCCGCTCCGAACCGGCCAAGGGTATGCCCACCAGGCGGAGATCCGACAATGCCTGGAGGCAGATCGTTTCCTCTCCGCGCCGCGCTGCGTCGACGAGAGCTTTCAGGCTGTCTTCCGCATGGAAGGCGACCAGCAGCAGGCGATGGGCTCCCAGGCGCGTGGCTTCCGGCAAGGACTCCGCCGAGGAGACATCCAGCAAGGTCCGCCGGTAGCGTGACACAAGCGCGTCTCCGCCATTCAAAGCCGGGGTGTGGACCAAGAGTGTGTCAAGGGAGTCGGGGCGGAGGGTCGACAGGGCGTCGATGTGGATCTCGTTCAACCCGGCGCTCGCGGTCGCTTCACCGATCGCCGCGACGGCATTCAGCGCAAGATTGGGATCGGGGCTTTGCAGGGCCCGCTGCATCAGCTCCCTCGATCGCCCGCCACCCCGCTTCACCATTTCCCGCAACACCGGCTTGAGCAGCCACGCTTCCCGGCCGTGCGCCGTGGGCTGGCCCATCCGCTCCAGCCCTCCGGCGACCAGGGCTTCGAGCATCGCATCGTCCTTCGTCCGTGCGACGATTGTCGTCACGCTCCGGACCACGTTTCCGTAGTCGAGGTCCTTCAATCGCGGCCGGTCGGCGAGCCGCGCCAGCAGACGTTCGGCGCGTGAGCGGATTTCCGGGTCTTCATGAGCCGCCGCTTCTTCCAACGAGGGACGCGCCGCCGTTTCCATACGCGCCAGAAAAGCGAAAGCCTCTTCGCGCCTGGCATAGGTTTCGTCGCCGAGTTTCGGGATCCAGCCGCGTGCCGTATCCAAGGCGTCTGGATCGGGTTGGTCCGCCTCCTCCGTAATGAAAATGACATCCAGAAACCGCTCCGGGTTTTCGCCGAGGTGCGAGCACCACACCAGCCAGGAGGCGTCCTGCGTCGCGAGATGGCGCAGCAACTCCACCGGTCGCGCATCGCGCCCCTTTGCGATGAGCGGCAGCGCTGCAATCACAAGCCATAATCGCAAACCCACGGGTCGAAGTCGATCATTCCGCTCCCCGGGAAACAAGCCTGCAAAACCGAGGTATATGAAGCGTCCGGAAAGAACGGACCGCAGCGGAGCGATCGCGGAGCTTCAGACCTTGTGGTTCTCTTCTGCAAAACCACCAATCGCCAGCGCAGCGGCAGAAGATTCCTCGGCGGATTCGTCCCCATCTTCGTGACCGCTGCTGCGGTCTTTGCGCCTGTACGGTTCATTCCTTTCGCATCAGCGATATCGAGAGGCGGCGGCTCTGAATATTCTCCGGCTTGAGCGTCGGTCCTAATATGGATCTGTCAAAGTCACGTGAAATTCCACGCGTCCATGTCGAAGACGACGGTGACGTCTTCGGGCAGGGGGTTTTTGGCGAGGACGCTTTGGACGAGGCGGGTGAGGGGGCGGGCTTTTTCGCTGCGGAGCATGAGCTGGAAGCGGAACTGGCCGTGGGATTTCACCAGCGGGCTGGGCAGCGGGTCGCCGAGGAGGATGCCGGGCGGGCATTGTTCGGCGAGGCGGCGGTGGAGGGTTTGCAGGGTGAATTCGGCGCGACGCTCGTGGGTGGAGCGGCTGGTGAGCATCGCGCAGTGGACGAAGGGCGGGTAGGAGAACTGGCGGCGGAATTCGAGTTCCTGCCCGGAAAAGCCGTCATAGTCGTGGTGGCGGGCGAACTGGATGGAAGGCGAGTGCGGGGTGAAAGTCTGGACGATCACCTCGCCCTCCAGATCGCCGCGGCCGGCGCGGCCGGCGACCTGGGTGAGAAGCTGGAAGACGCGCTCGCCGGCGCGGAAGTCAGGGACGTGCAGGCCGATGTCGGCGTTGAGGATACCGACGAGGGTGACGTTCGGGAAGTGCAGGCCCTTGGCGATCATCTGGGTGCCGACGAGGATGTCGATCTTGCGCGCCTGGAAGGCGTTGAGGGTGTCGCGCAGGGCGTGCTTTTTGCGCATGGCGTCGGCGTCGATGCGGGCGATGCGGGCTTCGGGGAAGAGCTTGGGCAGGATGTCTTCCACTTTCTGCGTGCCGAAGCCCTGGAGGGCGATGGCGGGATCGCGGCATTCGGGGCATTTGCGCGGGACGACGGCCTGGTGGCCACAGATGTGGCACATGAGGCGCTCGTCGGCGCGGTGGTAGGTGAGGGCGACGGCGCAGTGCGGGCAGGTGCAGGCGTGGCCGCAGGAGGGGCACTGGAGGGAGCGAGCGAAGCCTCGGCGGTTGAGGAAGAGGATGACCTGCTCGTGGTTGGCGAGCTTGCGTTCGACGGCGGCGCGGAGGCGGTCGGAGAGGATGGCGGGGGAGCCTCTTTGTTTCTGCTTCTCCAGCTTCATGTCGATCACGCGGATGAGCGGCAGGGGCTGGGAGTCGGCTCGGCGGGTCAGGCGGAGCAGGCGGTATTTGCCGTCGAGCGCGTTTTGCCAGGATTCGAGCGAGGGGGTGGCGGAGCCGAGGACGACGGTGCAGTTTTCGAGGTGGCCGCGCAGCACGGCGATGTCGCGGCCGTGGTAGCGGGGGATCTGGTCCTGTTTGTAGGAGTTCTCGTGTTCCTCATCGACGAGGATGAGGCCGAGGTCGGGCAGCGGGGCGAAGACGGCGGAGCGGGCGCCGATGACGATGCGGGCGATGCCTTTGCGGATGCGGTGCCATTCGTCGAAGCGCTCGCCCTGGGAGAGATTCGAGTGAAGGACGGCGACCTGGTCTTGGATGCCGGCGAAGCGGGCGCGGAAGCGGCGGACGGTCTGCGGGGTGAGGGAGATTTCGGGAACGAGGACGAGGACGGTTTTGCCGAGGTCGAGCGCGTGGCGGGCGGCCTGGAGGTAGATTTCGGTTTTGCCGGAGCCGGTGACGCCGTGGAGGAGAAAGGGAGATTGGAGATTGGAAATTGGAGATTGGGAAAGGGAGGAGAGGATGGCGTCGAGGGCGGCGGTTTGTTCGTCGGTGAGGGGGAGCGGAGTGTCGGGGAGAATTTCTTCGGCGCCGTCGGCTTCGGGGTCGCGGCGGATTTCCTCGTCGATGAGGCGGACGATTTCCTGTTTGACGAGGGATTTGACGGAAGCGGAAGCGCCATCGCCGAGGTCGGCGAGGGAAAGCTTGCGGTCCGGGGCGTGGCGGAGCAGGGCGAGGATGGCGGCTTGCTTGGGGGCGCGTTTGGCGAGCTTTTCGAGGAGTTCGGGCGGCGGTTCGTTTTCGAGGACGACGGCCTTGCGGGTCTTGGCGGAGTTTTCCTCGGTGCGGACCGCTTCGGGGAGCAGGGCCCGGACGACGCTTTCGATACTGCATCCGTAGTAGTCGGCGATCCAGCGACCGGCTTCGAGGAGCTTGGGGGTGATGAGCGGTTCGGGATCGGTGAGGGAGTGGAGCGGGCGCAGCGCGAAGCCGAGGTCGGCGGTTTCGACAAGGTCGAGCACGGTGCCGGCGGCGGTTTTGTTGCGCAAGGGCACGCGGACGCGGCAGCCCGGCATGACGGGCAGGCCGTCGGGGATGGCGTAGTCGAAGACAAGCTCGGAGGGGCCGTCGATGAGGACGCGGGCGGCGGGCATCGCGGAGGTTTTCTAACCGCGAATCGGCACGAATGGACGCGAATTTTTCGGGTTTCGCAGGCGGTTCACGCCTCCGGGGCGATCAGAGAAAGCCGTGGGAAGTAGGTGCGGTAGCGGGCGGGATCGCGGGTGAGGTGAGGCCGGCGGTTTGCGCGTGGGCTCCGATATAGAACTCCGGGAGAGGCGAGCGCTTGGACCCGCCGCGTTTGCGGTAGGTGAGGAAGGCTTTTCCGGCGAGAAAGGCGGCTTCGTAGGGGAGGGGGAGGCGGCGGAGACTCCAGCCGGAAAGCTGTTCTTCCAATTCGGATTTATCTTCCATAAGCGGAGCAAAGCTCGGCGTCGATCAGGGAGTTGATGGCGAGGGGCGTTGCCGCCTTTTGGATCAGTTGGCCGGATGACCATTCGAACCATCGCGGATCGCTGGTGAGCAGATCGAGAAAGACATTGGCTCGACGAGGATCATGGCTCAATCCTCGCCGCGGGTCATGGCCATGATTTCGTCGGTGGTCAGGCCGGTGGTGGCGGTGCCGCGGATTTTGCGGATCCATGCTTCCATCCGCGCTTCGGGGCCGGTTTTCTCCCGGATTTCGCGCGGGATGGTGATCCGGCCCTTGGCGCTGACTTTCATGCTAGAGTAATACCGCCCGGGGAAGTGGCGATCAAGGGACCACGACGGCGCGGACGGCGGGGCGGAGGGGGTGGGGGAAGTTCGGTCTGAAGTGGATGCAGCGGTCGCGGGTGATCCAGAAGGCGGTGACGGTGGGGAGTTTTTCGGTTTCGAAAAGCTGTTTGAGGGCGTTGAGCTTGAGGTGCGAGGGGTGACCCTTGCGGACGCGGAGGCGGCCGGCTTGGACCTCGTACCATTCGATGGCGACGCGTTCGATGAATTCGGCCATGGCATGGAATCAGTGACATTGCAGGACGGTCCAGACCCGGTCGAAGCGGCCGCTGGCGAGGTCGGCGGAGGGGCACCAGAGGTAAAGGTCCCCGGCATCGCCCCAGCACCAGCCGAGGTCGCTGTCCGATCCGAGCTGGATCAGCAGTGTCCAGGAAGTGTCCTCCGGGAGTCCGTAAACGGAAGCGGCCACCGAGAGTTCGTCATCCATATCGCCTTGAATCCGGAGGGGTGGTGACATGACCCGGAGCCCCTGCGGCTCCGAGCTCAGCATGGCGTCATGGAGGGCGGACAGATGTGCCTTTTCTTCGCCGGAGAATTGTCTGAGGAGTCCATAGAAGCCGGATTCCTGAGCATCGCTGAGGACGAGGGCGGTGTCGCGGCGGAAGGCAAGCGGTTGGCGGAGGGGAGAAGGGCCGACCTCGCCCGGGTGTTTGGCCGGGACAGTCATGCCGGGGTCGGGCGTATGAAGGATCACCGTGGAGCCCAGGTCGGCGGAATCGTCGCCCCAGGGTTGCTCATGGGCGTCGTAGAAGATCGCAAGCAGACCGGTGGGAGGCAGCGTTCCGGGGGGGACGGGGATCTCCGAGAGATTGAGTTGGGCGAGGAACTGCATCGGCCTGCCGTTGCGTTCCGGCCAGGCCGCTCCGGGAGGGATCAGGGGTGAGCCGCCGAGGGATGAGGCGATGGCTGGCAGGGTTTCGAGGCTCCGGAAAGGGGAGGCATGGATGATTTCCACCACAGCGTCGCGGAATTCCCGCTGCATGGGGTCGGGAAGGGCACTGAGGAAGGCTTCGCGATTCGAAGGGTGGCCGGTTCGTGAAGCCGGTGGGCCGGTTTTTCTTACGGGAGGGTCGAGCTTGGCGAGCCAGGAGGAGTGTTTCGCGTTGATCCGTTTCATCGCACGGGTTCCGGCGATGCCGAAGACGAGCCTGTTTGCGGACTGGAAGAGGCAACCGAGGGCAAAGAATCCCAAAGCCGGTACTTTGAGTTCGGGATGCGAGGTCGTCAGAAGATAGATCAGGCCCGCGAAAACGAGCAATCCGGCCCATTCGGTGACGGAGATGAGGCGCGGTTTCATCCTCGAAAGCCAAAGGGCGCTCGCGCCGCCCGTGGCCGCGCCGCCGAGGATGACGAGGGCTACCCAAGGCAAAGGCGGCGATTTCGCGATGACGAGAACGGCGCCGAGCAAACCCCAGAAGGCGGCGGATTTTCTCCAGCCGTCAAGGCCTTCGTAGTGAATGGTTGCCATGACCTCTGGGAAGGTTTGCGGCAGCATGCCATGACTACGATCAGAAATGCCGCATCACTTTTTCGACCGCGGCTTCGGGAGTGAGGCCGTGGAGTTTTTGGAGGATGTCGGGTTTGCCGTGCTCGACGAATGCATCGGGCCAGCCGATGCGCTCGACGGGGGTGGTGAGGCCGGCGTCGTGGAGCAGTTCGATCACACCGCAGCCGAAGCCGTTGTGAAGGACGTGGTCCTCGAAGGTGCAGAGGACTTTGCACTGGCGGGCGAAGCGGGTGAGGACTTCGGCATCGAGCGGCTTGATGAAGCGGGGATTGACGAGGGCGACGGAGAGGCCCTTTTCTTCCAACAGCGCCTTGGTTTTCAGCGCCATGGAATGCATCGTGCCCAACCCGATGAGTGCGACGTCGGTTCCTTCGGCTTCGACGATCGCCTTGCCGAGCTCGATGGGCGGGACGAGGGCGTCGAGCGGGGTGCCGTCGATGGGGCCGCGGGGATAGCGGATGGCGCTGGGGCCGTCGTCGTAGGCGGCCATCCATTTGAGCATGGCGACGAATTCGGCTTCGTTGGCCGGCTGCATGTGGACGATGCCGGGGACGGGGCGCAGGTAGCCGATGTCGAAGAGGCCGTGATGGGTCGGGCCGTCGTCGCCGGAAAGGCCGCCGCGGTCCATGCAGAGGCGGACGGGAAGGTTTTGCAGCGCGATGTCATGGATGATCATGTCATAGGCGCGCTGCATGAAGGTGGAGTAGATGGCGAGGAAGGGCTTGATGCCTTTGGTCGCTAGGCCGCAGGCGAAGAGCGCGGCGTGTTCTTCGGCGATGCCCACGTCGTAGTAACGCTCGGGGAGTTCCTTTTTGAAGATTTCGAGCTTGGTGCCGCCGGGCATGGCGGCGGTGATGGCGACGATTTTTTCGTCGGACTTGGCGAGGTCGGTGACGGTGCGGCCGAAGATGTCGGAGCAGGTGGGGGTGGCGGAGAGGTCGGTGGAGCCGTCCTCGACCTTGTAGGCGCCGAGGCCGTGGAATTTGCCGGGATTGTCGAGGGCGGGCTGGTAGCCGCGGCCTTTTTCGGTGATGACGTGGAGGACGACGGGTTCGTTGAGCGTTTTCAGGTGCTCGAAGGTTTTCACCAGCAGCGGCAGGTCGTGGCCGTCGATGGGGCCGAAGTAGCGGAGGCCGAATTTTTCGAAGAGGACGTTGGGGAAGAGGAGGTTTTTGGCGCCTTCCTCGACTTTGTGGGCGAGTTTGCGAACGGCCTTACCGGCGATTTTTTCGACGAAGTCGGCGGCGGCGTTGCGGACGCTGGCGTAGGTGGAGTGGGTCTGGAGAGCGTTGAAGTAGCGGGCGATGGCGCCGACGTTTTTGTCGATGGACCATTCGTTGTCGTTGAGGACGACGATGAATTTCTTGGTCGTTTCAGCGATGTTGTTGAGGGCTTCGAGGGTCGGGCCGCAGGTGAAGGCGGCGTCGCCGGCGAGGGCGATGACATGCGAGTCTTCTTTCGCTAGGTCGCGAGCGGCGGCCATGCCGAGGGCGGCGGAGAGGGCGGTGCCGGCGTGGCCCGCGCCGTAGGCATCGTGCTCGGATTCGCTGCGCAGAAGGAAGCCGTTGAGGCCCTTGTAGGTGCGGATGGAGTGGATGTCGGCGGCGCGGCCGGTGAGCATTTTGTGGACGTAGCCCTGGTGGGCGACGTCGAAGACGAAATTGTCCCGCGGGGTGGAGAAGACGCGGTGCAGGGCGACGGTGAGCTCGACGACGCCGAGATTCGGCCCGAGGTGGCCGCCGGTGCGGGAGAGGCTGGTGATGAGCGAGTGGCGGATTTCCGCAGCGAGCTTCGGCAGGTCGGCTTCGGGGAGCGCCTTGACGTCATCGGGCGTGCGGATCGCGGAGAGAAGCGGGCCGAGGGCGGGTGGCTCAGAAGAGGCGGATGTCGTCATCGTCGTCGTCAGGGGCGTCCGGTGTCGCCGGGGCGTCATCGGCCATGTCGTCCTCTTCGTCGAGGGAATCCGTCGTGTCAGGCGATTTTCCGGCGGTCTCGCGTTCGCTGATGGTTTGCAGGCGTTTGCGGGCGGACTGGAGGAGGGATTCGCAGCGGGCGAGCAGTTTGACGCCCTTTTCGTAGTTCGCGACGAGGTCTTCGAGGGGGAGCTGCTGCTCTTCCATCGAGGAGACGATGGTTTCGAGTTCGGCGACGGCCTTCTCGAAGTCGAGGGGCTCGGCGGCTTCGCCGGGATCGGTTTTTTTCCGCGTGCTCATTGGTCCCTGAGCCTTTCGCTGAAGAAGATCATCTCCCCCGAGGGGTAGAGCAGAGGGATGGGATAGGGGTAGCGGCGGACGATGTCAGCGAGCTTCGGATCGGAATTGTAAATGCTGACTGTCGGCCGGTTGGTCGAAGGCGCCGTGGTGATGTCCATGACCCGGCCGTGGAAGACCATGGAGCTGAAGTCGCCGTATTGGCTGCGGACGATGGAGCTGGGGCCGGAGCCGTGGGAGGATGGTGTGATCAGAATGCCGGCGAAAGGCGAACCCAGGGCTTCGGCGCGGGATTCCAGTTGGTGGAAGCCCGTCAGCGTCTTCGGCAGCCAGAGACTGATCCGGTCGGCATACCACGCCACCGCCCATGGTTGATCGGACACGATGACGCGGGGACGTTCATCTTTCGATTTCGTAATGGTGGCCAGGTCGCGGTTCAGAATGGGCGGCAGGTAGGGCGGCCAATGCGGCCTGATCTGCTCGCGGATGGCGATGCCGATTTTGATCTTGGTCGGCAGCGTCAGGATCATCGGGGCGGCGGAAAGCAGCACGATGATGAAGAAGTGGGCGTTGTGCAGTCCGGGGGTGGTGCCCACGACTTCGAGCCGGCTCCACAGGATCGATAGGAAGGCCAGGCCGTAGGCCGCCATGACGGGCGCGAAGAGGATGTGAATCTGGTTCGAGTCGATCGGATTGGCCCGGTCGATCCCGAATACGGCCATGCCGAAGGCGGCGAAAATCCACATCAGCACGATGGCCCAGCGGAAGCTCGCGATGGAGCCGCGCTTGAAGGGGTGCAGCAGCGAGATGAAGAAGACCGGCGCGGCGACGATGCCGCCGAGGAAGGGCAGGATGTCGAGGGCCTGCACCAGCGTGGTGCCGAGGATTTTCACCAGCATGCCGTCCAGCGAAAGCGGTTCGCTTTCGAGGTCGTGATTGCGCATGATGAGCGATTCGCTGCCGCTCGCGAGTCCGTTGTAGAGAACGTAGAAGCCGGTGCCGAAGGGCTGGCCGCTGGCACTGTCGTTGCGGATCAGGGAGGCGGCGACCGCGATGGCCAGCAGGGCCAGCGCCGAGAGAGCGACCAGACCGCGGGGCCGGAAGGCGATGGCCGCGAAGATCAGGAAGCCGAGGAAAATCCAGACGGTAAGCCAGTGGGCCAGCACCATGAGCACGAAGAACGCCGCCGCGACGAGCGCCGGAACCATGGGCATGCGCCCCTCCTGCGAGGCTTCCACCGCGCGGTAGGTGAAATACAGGCCGCAGGAGAAGAGCAGCAGCAGCAGCATCTGCGGCAGGCCGCTTTGGGAAAACTGCCAGAAGAGGTCGCAGAGCATCATCAGCACCGCGGTGACGCCGGCGATTTTCGGGTCGAAGATCCGGCTCGCCAGCAGGTAGTTCACGCCGATCGACATCAGGAAAAACAGGGTGGAAACCAGCGCGATCACCCGATCGAGGTCGTAGATGTACTGGTTGGGGGCCATTTGCCAGGAGCCCTCCTTGTCCGCGCCGACGAGCTTGAGCACGGCGCCGAGGATGAGGGGATTGAGCGGAGCGTGGTAGGTGTCCTTGAAAGCGGTGAAAGGCACGGCGCCCTCGGCCGCTTTTTCCGCCTCATAGTAGGCGAGCGGGCGGATGAATTTGGTGGTGAGTCCTTCGCCGCGGGCGACATTGCGTCCGATCTGGGCCTGGTCCATCGCCTGGGGCGAATTCAGGCCGCGGAAGAGCGGGAAAATGTGGGCGAGCGTCAGCGACAGCAGGACCAGGAAAAAGAGGATCCGGCGGATCATGACCGCCGTTTCGAATTGAGAGGTGGTGGGGCTGCTCATGTGGGGACTGGGACCGTGGAACGCCGCGGACTCATCCGTCCTCCTCCTTCAGCTTGCGCTGTAGGGTGCGGCGGCTGATGCCGAGAAGCTCGGCGGCCCGCGTCCGGTTGCCTTGTGCCTCGGCCAAGGCGGCGCGGATGGCGCTGGTTTCGAGCGCATGCAAGTTGAATTCCCTCGCAGCGGCAAGGGGGATTTTCCCCGCCGGTGCCGAAGCGGCCGGGAGCGCCGGGGCTTCTCCGGAAAGGCTTGCGGGCAGATGCCGCACGTCGATGACGGAATCGTTGCTCATCACCACGCCGTGTTCGATGGCGGTGCGTAGTTCGCGGACGTTGCCCGGCCACGGGTGGCGGCGCAGCAGCGCCAGCGCCTCGTCGGTCAGCGGCTTGAGCGGGCGGCCGTTTTCCCCGGCGAATTCCTTCAGGAAGGTCCCGGCCAGGATCACCACGTCCTCGACGCGCTCGCGCAGGGGGGGCATCGAGATTTTGACCACGTTCAGGCGGAAATACAGGTCCTCGCGGAAATCGCCGCTCGCCACCAGGGCGGCCAGGTCCTTGTTGGTCGCGGCGACCACGCGGACATCGATCTTGATCGATTGGTTCGAGCCGACGCGCTCGATGGTCCGCTCGGAGAGGGCTCGCAGCAGCTTCACCTGTGTCGCGGAGTCGATCTCGCCGATTTCGTCCAGGAAAAGCGTGCCGCCATCTGCCTGCTCGAAGCGCCCGATCCGCCGCTGCGCCGCGCCGGTGAAGGCGCCCTTTTCGTGGCCGAAAAGCTCGCTCTCCAACAACTGCGGGGAGAGCGCCGCGCAGTGGACGATCACCAGCCGGTCCGCCGGCCGGCCGCTGAGCTGGTGGATCGCGTGGGCGACGACTTCCTTGCCGGTGCCGCTTTCGCCCTCAATCAGGACGGTGGCCCGGGTCGGCGCGACCTGGCGGACCAGCTCGACCACCCGCCGGATTGCCGGGGATTTGCCGGCCAGGCGCTCCAGTCCGGTACTGTCGGCGATCTGTTCGCGTAGGTTGCGGTTCTCGGTTTCCAGCTTTTTGCTGCGCAGCGCCCGCTTGAGCAGCATTTCCACCTCGTCGAGATTCAGCGGCTTGGTGACAAAGTGCCAGGCCCCGCGGCGCATCGCCTCCACCGCGGTATCGACCGAGCCGTAGGCCGTCATCATGATCGCCACGGGCGGCTCGGGCAGCGAAAGCGCTTCATCGAGCAGGTCCATGCCCGAGTCCCCGCCCATGCGCAGGTCGGTGAGCAACAGATCGACCGGCTCGGCCTTGAGCAGCGCCAGCGCCTCGGTGTTGTTGGAGGCGGTGTAGACCTCGAATTCCTCTTCCAAAGCCGTCCGCAAGCCGTCGCGGGTGGCTTTTTCGTCGTCGGCGATGAGGAGGGTGGGGGTCATTGCGGATGGATGATTTTTGATGGATGATTGGGTTGCGGGAAATCCGGAGCGGCCTGGGTGGAGACAAATCGGCAATTGCGAATCTTCAATCGACAATGGAGACGTCGATCACTTTGTCCTGCATCTCCAGCAGCCTCACCGGTTTCGGGCCGCGTGGAAGGTGGATCGAGACCCGGGTGCCGGCACCCGGCTCGCTGTGGATTTCGATTTCGCCGCCATGCTCGCGGACGACGCGGCGGACGATCAGCAGACCCAGGCCGGTGCCGCTCTGCTTGGTGGTTCGGAAGGGCTCGAAGAGCGCTCCCATCTGTTCGTGGGAAATGCCGCTGCCGTTGTCCTCGATGGAGACCGTGACTTCGTAGTCGTTGAAGCGCGCGCCGACCCGCAGCCGGCCGTCCTTGCCCGTCACGGCCTGGTAGGCGTTGCGCAGCAGGTTGTAGAAGACTTGCTGGAACTGCCCCGCATCCAACTCCAGCGGCGGGAAGTCCGGGGCAAGATCGAGTTCCACTGCCACGCCGCGGGCTTCCAGTTCCGGTTCCAGCAGCGCCAGCGCTTCCTTGATGACGTCCGGCAGCAGGCATTTTTCCCGTTGGGGGGTTGTGGGGCGGATGGCTTGAAGGAATTGCCGCAAAATCGCATCCAGCCGCTGGATTTCGCGCCGCGCGGTGCCCAGGTGCTCCTCCAGCGGCGCGCGGTCCCCGGGAGGAAGCTTTTTCAGCTTCCGTGCCATGAGTTGCAGGTGGATATCGAGCGAGTTGAGCGGATTGCCGATCTCGTGAGCCACGCCGGCGGCGAGCAGCGTCAGGGCGTTCATGCGCTCGCTTTCCAGATCCAGCTCGGCCTGGGCGCGGGTCGTCGTCAGGTCGCGCACCAGCATCACCCAGCCCAGCGAACCGTCCCGCTGCGGTCCGTCGGCGATGGGGGAGAGGTAGAAGTTCAGATAGCGGTTCTCCGGGTAAAAGACCTCGATGTCCCGCGACACCGTGGTTCCCGGCTTAGCCAGCGTTTCCCAATCCAGCCCCGGCAGCCGACTTGCCAGCGCGGCGCCGATGGCTTCCTCCGCTGTCAGGCCGAAAAAGCGGCAGGCTGCGCCGTTGATGAAGGTCACCGTGCCCTCCGCATCCAGCACGACCACGCCCTCGTGCAGCGCTTCGAAGACCTGCTCCAGAAAGCCCTTTTCCCGTACCAGCCGGTCGAGCAAACGCCGTGCTTCCGCCGGATCGAGCCGATCGAGGCGGGTCAGCAGTTTGTCGAGGAAACCGGGGTTCATTGCGGGAAACTCCAAATTTCAAATCCCAGGAAAGGCATGGGCCGTTTCCATGTATTCCGCGATTTCCGTGGTTTTCCTGCCTTTTTCATTCGTGAGATTCGTCCGATCCGTGGTGCCATTTTTCCGTCCGGTTGTTCAGTCAACGAGAGTATGGAAAACACCTTCGTCGTTCTCTGCACTTTTCCCGATCTCGATCGGGCGCGACAGATTGGCGCAGCCTTGGTCGAAAGGCAAGTGGCGGCCTGTGTCAATCTCCTGCCCGGGGTTGAGTCGATCTACCGCTGGGAGGGAAAGATCGAACGCTCCGGCGAGGTGCTGGCCGTTATCAAGACCACCCGCTACCCCGCCTTGGAGTCCGCGATCCGCGAACTGCATCCCTACGAAGTTCCGGAAATCCTCGCCCTGCCCGTTGCCGCCGGCTTGCCCGCCTACCTCGCCTGGCTGGGGGAGAGCTGCGGGTGAAACCCGACACCAGCCGGAAAGGCTGGCGTCAAAACATTGTTCGTAAACAAGTTCTAGTCATCGGTGTGACGAATGATTCACTGCTTTGGCCTTGTGGTCGTGCCGGGTCGAGAATAGGTGTGAAACCGATGCACGGCTTGTCCCTGGATGGCGCGGACATCAGGCACGAGGCCTATTGGCCGTCGGAGCGCCTGTTGCCCCTGGTGTACGACGAACTGCGCCGGCTCGCGGCTTCCCGAATGCGGAAGGAGCCGGATGGCCATACCCTGCAGGCCACGGCATTGGTTCACGAGGCATGGCTGCGGCTGGCGGGCGGGGGCGAGCGCCTTTGGGAAAGCCGGGCGCATTTCTTCGGCGCGGCCTCGCAGGCGATGCGGCACATCCTGGTGCACCATGCGCGGCGCAAGGCCGCCCTCAAACGGCAGGCGGACGCGGATGGCGCCGACGGGCAGCGGGAGCCGGAGGAATATCTGCTCCTGGTTCACGACAGCCTCGCCCGGCTCGAAAAAGACGACCCCGATGCCGCGAAGATCGTGCTGCTGAAATTCTTCAGCGGACTCGGCAGCAGGGAGATCGCCCGCATGACGGGAAGCAGCGTCCGCTCGGTGGAAAGGCGCTGGGCGCTTGCGAAAGCGAAACTCTACCAGATGATCCGCCGGGAGGACCACCGGGACGATGAAGGCATGCCATGAACCCGCCGCATCCGGAGACTGCCTGAAGGAGCTTGAGGAAGCGGTATTCGAGGCCGCGTTGGGCCTGGAGAATCCGGCCGCCCGGGAGGCTTTTCTCGCGCATTGGTTCCGCGACGATCCCGCGGCGCTCACCCGCATGAGCGAACTTCTCCGCGCGGCCGACGAATCCACCTCCTTTTTCATGGGAGCCCGCGAGGGCCGCCTGGCTGTCGCCTGCGATGCCGTGGAGGAAATGAACCTGCCGGAAAGCGGAATCCCCCGCGAAGAACCCGCGCTTCCGGCCGAGGGGCCCGGCTCGCGGATCGGGCGCTACCGGCTGATCCGCCGCATCGGCGAGGGCGGCTGCGGCGTCGTCTACGAAGCGGAGCAGGAGGAGCCCGTGCGGCGCAAAGTGGCGCTGAAAATCATCCGCCTCGGCATGGACACCGAGGGCGTCATCGCCCGCTTCGAGATCGAGCGGCAGGCGCTCGCCATGATGGACCACCGCAACATCGCCCGCGTGTTCGACGCCGGCGCGACCGAGACGGGGCGGCCGTATTTCGTGATGGAGCTCGTGGAAGGCGAGCGCATCACCTCGTGGTGCGACCGGGAGCAGCTCGACGTGGCCGGCCGGCTGGAGCTGTTCATCCAGATCTGCCACGCCATCCAGCACGCGCACCAGAAGGGCATCGTTCACCGCGACATCAAGCCCTCGAACATCCTCGTCAAGTCGCTCGATGGCGGGGCCGTGCCGAAAGTCATCGACTTCGGCATCGCCAAGGCCGCCGCCGGCGATCGCAACGGACGGACCGAAATCACCGAGCGCGACCAGATGATCGGCACGCCCGCCTACATGAGCCCGGAGCAGGTGGATCTGCGCGGCATCGACATCGACACCCGCAGCGACGTGTACAGCCTTGGCGTGCTGCTATACGAACTGCTGGCCGGGCGCCCCCCGTTCGACGAGGCCGCCTTGGCGAATGCCGGCGTTTCGGAAATGCGCCGGATGCTCCTGGAAGACGAGCCGCCCGCCCCTTCCCAGAGGCTTGCCGGTCTCGACAGCTCCGCGCGGGCCGAAGCCGCCGCGTGCCGCCGGGCGGACCCGGCGCGGCTGATTTTCCTGCTGCGCGGCGACCTCGACGCCATCGTCATGAAGGCGATGGAAAAGGATCGCAACCGCCGCTACCCGACTGCCAACAGCCTGGCGGCGGATCTGAAGCGTTTCCTTTCCAGTCAGCCGGTCCTCGCCCGCAAGCCCGGGCGGCTCTACCTGATCGGGAAATTCATCCGCCGCAACCGGGCGGCCTGCCTGTCGGGCCTGGCGGTCGCCGTCTCTCTGGTCGGCGGCCTGGGCGCCTCCACCTGGCTCTATGTGCGCGAACGCGAAGCGGCGGCCGAACAAAAGCGCCTGGCATGGGAGGCGGAACTCGCCCGGGCCGAGGAAGCGCGCCTGCGCGAGCAGGCCCAGGCGAGGGCGAACATTTCGCAGATGGCCGGGCTGCTCAACCGCGGCCAGGCGGGCAAGGGCTCGCCCTCGAACTCCGACTTCGGCGGCGTGGAGGTGCTGCTGAACGAGGGGAAAGCCGAGGAGGCCGACGCCCTGCTCCAGGCCAATCCGCTCGACTCCATCGAACCCTCCCCCGACGCCGCGCGCGTGTTCCGGACGCTCGGTCACTGGAACGCGATGCGGGGGCGCTGGGAGCAGGCCCTCCGGTGCTTCCGCTGGCTCGACCAGGCGAACCGCTTCGACAACCCGGAGGGCATCATGGAAGGCACCGACCCGATGTGCCTGGCCGCCCTGCTGGCGGAATTCGGGACGGCGGAGGACTACGAAGCGTTCCGCCGGGAAACGATCGACCGCCACCTGCCCGTGCGCAGCGCGCTCGCGGCGGAGCACCTCCTCAAAATCAGCCTGCTCCGGCCCTTGGATGCGGCGCTTCTCGACCGCTTGCAACAGGCGGCGGACATGTGCGCCTCGGGAACCCGCAGCGAATATTCGGGGCGCGATTCCTTCCCCCAATGGGACGCGTTGGCGATCGCCACCTACCACCACCGCCGCGGCGACATCCCGAAAGTGCTGGAATGGAGTGAAAAATGCCTCTCCTTCCCCGGCGGCAGGGGCGACCGCCAGTGTTCGACGCACTGCCTGCGGGCGATGGCTTTCCACCGGCTGGGCGACCGGGAAAGCATGGAGGAGCATCTGGCCATGGCGCGCGCGCTGGTGCCGCCGCCCACGGATCCCTCGGCGGATCTGAAATTGGACATCTGGCTGGATTGGTCGGTCTCGCGCGTCCTTTTGAGGGAAGCGGAAGCCGTCTGCGGCGGGTCTCCGGCCAGGTAGGGTGCTTTCCGGGAAAAATTTTCCGCTTTTTTTCGGAAATTTTGGCGGGTTTCAGGACCGGAATGCCCATTGGAAATTGAATGGCGGCATCCCGCGCGGCGGGTGTGCGCCCCGAAATCCATGGAACCCTGAAATCGTCTGACCTTACCCATTTAAAATCCGACAACATGAAAGCAAATCCCTCAATCCTTGCGTTGGGCATCCTGCTGGGTGCCGCGACCATCGGCAACGCGACCATCATCGGCTTCGGCCAACTGGGTGGCAACAACACCACCGTCCCCGCCGCTCTTGGGTCCAATGCGACCGCCGACGGGAATGGTTTCGTTGTGAGCAATGGCGCCACGCCGAACATCGCGCTCACTTGGGACGCCAATTGGGACATCCACACCTCCAACTTTTTCGCCGATCTCGAGAACCTGACCGTTGGCGGAGGAGATTGGGACAACCAGGGAAGCATCCCCAGAATCGGCCAGCTTGACTTTGGTACCCATACCATCGTTCTCAGTGCCGATCCCGGGTATGCCTTGGTCCTCAATTCGTTCGACTTCGCGCACACCTCTGAAACGGCGGGCACTACCAACTGGGATCTCACCCTTGAGGATTCCGGTTCCAATGTTGTCTGGAGTCAGTCAGTGGAATTTGTCAACGGTTTGGCCGTCACCGTCTCTCCGAATTTCACCGGCGCTTTTGGCGAGAGCTACACACTCCGTTTCAATCGGACTGCTTCCACTTATGGCTCTGACGGTCGCCACGGACTTGACAACCTGAGCTTCAACCAGATTGCCATTCCGGAGCCGGGTGCAGCCGGCTTGTTGGGCGTCGCAGGGTTGGCTCTTCTGTTGCGCCGCCGCAAGTGAATCGCCAGTGATGCTCGGTGCCATCAGTATTTTCGGCGCGCGTCGCCGCCGATGAAGTTCAGGCGTAAATGGGTTCCGCCTGAGCTTCCCAACAAGCGACCGGCGGCGGGGTGCGGAAAACGCACTCCGCCGTTTTTCATTCGCGGAGCGTACAGCGGAATCTGTTCAGCGGCGGAACCCTGGCGGCTGGAAAGCCGCTGTGCCGTGTCATGGCGCTTGGAAAGCAGCCAACTCCGGAGTGGCGCGTTGGACGCGCCATGGCATGGCCTTCGCGGCATTCCTGCCGCGATCGTTCATCTCATTCACGGAGGTTTGTCGGGTTACGAGTTCTCCACACCCTCCAGCCCACAGCTTCCAGGCTTGTACGGGCTTCGGGGCTAAACACATACGCGCCATTCCCCGGAAGTTCCGCTACGGCAGCGCATCGCGACGGCGCAGCATGCCGCGCAGCCAGCCGCGGACGGTGGTCAGACCCCGCGAGAAGGCGTGGTCGCGGGTGCCGGCAAGCCGCAGTTCGCGCACCACGTTTTCCTCGTGGCCCCGGTATCGGGGCAGGAAGACGAAAATCTCGATGCCGCGCGTTTCGCCCGCCGGGCGATGCGTCAAGCCGGGAGACAGCAGGCCCTTCGAGACGTGGAGGAAGCCGTCCGGCACGGCGACGGATTTTTCCGGCAGCACGCACCAGGGCCGGTAGAGGAAGACCGCCCGGCCATTCCCGGCCAGCGCGAGCCTGCCGCCGGTGCGGGCGGGCAGCCCGTCGAAGCGCCCGAGGGTGAAGACATGCGGACGCTCCGGCGTCGCCCGGCGCCTGCCGCGCCGGGGCAGCAGGATGTCCGCGGCGAATCGCGCGCCGAAGATCGCCAGCCGCAGCGCCGCGGGAGCCAGCCATACCGCGACGGCGAGAATCAGCAGGCAGAAGACCGCGGCCAGCCACGGCGCGACGAACCAGGAGATCGCCACCATCGCCAGCAAGCTGGAGCGCAGCAGTTTCAGCACCGTGTCCACGGTCGAGAAGGGGGAAAGGACGATCAGCACATTGATCGCATGGCTGCACAGCCAGACGGAGAGGAAGGCGAAGACGGAGAGGGGGACGAGCAGCCAGAGGAAATCGACCGGCGCCGCGGCGGCGAGCCCGATGGCGGCTGCGGGCGCCGCGGATTCCGTTTTGAGGGCTTCCGCCATTTCCCCGGCGACCAGCGGCACGAAGGCGGCGCTGGCGACCAGCGCGCTCGCCTTGTCCTCGAACAGCTCGGCCATGTCGAAGGGCTTTTTCAAAAGCCCCGGAGCCGCCGCGCCGACGCTGTCCTTGAGGAAGCAGAGCGAAAGTACGACGAATCCCGTACCCCACGCCCAGGGTTGGCAGAACCATGGCAGCTCCGCGCGGACCTCCGCCGGGGCTTTGAAATAGCGCCAGGCACCGACGCTCGAGACGCCGAGCAGGGGTGAAATGGCCACACCGGTGATTTCGGTGATCCCCTGCGCCAGCGCCACGCCGGGCAGGTGTTTCGTTTCCGCGGGCTCTTCCGCCCGCAGAGGGGAGGCGGTCAGCAAGAAAAGCGCGGCGAGGAGGCGGGCGAACATGCCTACCACTACCACGACCGCCTTCCGCCGCCATAGCGGAAATGGGTGGGCCGCGCTGGACTATCGGCCCGCGATGAGGATGGATTTCCCCGCGCATGGACGGCGAACTCGAAGCGGCGGCGAAGGCCGCGGGCGTGGGGATGGGCGAACGCCACATCTTCCTCTGCGCCGATGCGTCCAAGCCGAAGTGCTGCGACCCGGCGCTCGGTCTCGCTTCATGGGAATTCCTCAAACGCCGGCTCGCGGAAATCGGCAAAGACGGCCCGCTCATCCTGCGGACGAAGGCGGATTGTCTGCGCGTCTGCCTGCGCGGACCCATTGCCGTCGTTTATCCGGATGGCGTCTGGTACCACTCCTGCACGCCGGAGGTGCTGGAGGAAATCGTCACCCGTCATCTCGTCGGCGGCGTGCCGGTGGAGGAGTTCCGCATCCGTGGCGTGGCGCCCGCCGTCAGCGCCTCGCCCTTCGCAGGAGAACAAGGCACGGAGCGATGAGAACCATCGCGGCGCCGGATGGTTCCGGTATCGACCGGACCAGGGCGCTGGCGATGTCCGGAAAAATGCCATCCTTGGCGATCATACCGGCCGGCAAGGTGAAAGCCGCCTCCTCGCCGTCGAAGGAAACCACGCCAAAAAACGCCAGCGGAATTTCATCAGGCGAGGCGACGGACGGTTCCGATGCGGGGTCGTAAAGCATCCGGCTGCGGACGAGATCGGAAATCACGTATGTCGCGCCCAGAAGCTCCAAAAGCGATCGGGCGCCCGGCACGTTCGCCTGGTTCATCTGCGATGGTTCGAAGGTGAAAATGTCGCTGATATCGACCGCCCCGGCGTGGATGAACAAAGTCACGATCTCCTCCTTCGTCGCATAGCGGTAGCCATGCACGGTCGTGTAGCCGTTCCAGCCGGCCAGCACGCTTTCGTAGCTTTGCCCGGCGGTCTCATCGAGATTCAGCCACTCCAATTCGGTATTGGGATCGTAAGTGGTGCTCGCCCGTCCTTCCAGCGGCAGCGTGGTCGCGGCGGAAAGCGGGACAGAGTTCGAAATGACGATCGCCAGCAAGCCCGCCAAGCTCGCCAGCGCCGGCCGGAACAGGATTTCACAATGACAGGACATCTTCTGCTACCGGGTCATGAAGCATCGGCCGCCGAAGTCAATCCGCTTCGGTCCCTTCATCCCGCCGTGTCCGGCATCGGCGGCGGGACGTTCGGCGCAGGGGGCTTCACCCAGGCGGGGGCCTTCGGCGTGGCGTCGGCATAGACGGCGACCAGCGCCATGCCGATGAGCCCGGAAAAACCGGCATAGAGCCCCGTCATCGCCGTGGTCATGCCGATGACGAATGGCGCGAAAACGAGCAGGCCGACGACCATGTAACTCGGCTTCACCTCGTAGGCATGGACCACCAGCCGCAGGCGCGAGCGGGCGAGAGCGAGCCCGAGCAGCGTGTAGCAGGCCACCGCCGCCAGCGCATTCAGATGATACCAGACGCCGCAGCCTTTGGTCGCGTTGGCCGCAGCGAGCAGCGGGATGCCGCAGCCGAGGATCATTGAGCCGGTGAAAAGCGCCATCACCGCGATGCGGCCGAGCAGCCCCCGGAAGGCCGAGGCGCCGATCGCCCCGGCGACCATGATCGACGACATGCCGAGCACGGTGAGCGAGCAGGCGAGTTCTCGTGTGAACTCGATGCCGCCGACGAGGTAACGGACGATCACGTAGGGCAGCAGCGAGACGAAAGTGAGCGCGCAGAGACCCCAGAGGGTGAAGAATTTCCCCCTCACCACCTTCCAGCGGCTGAGCTTGGTCAGCAGCAGCAGCTCGTGATTTCCCTCCTCCAGCTCCTGCCCCATGAGCACCAGCCCGCCGAGCGGCATGACGAGGATGCAGACGATGGCGACGACCAGCCAGAAAGGTCCCGAATACCACAACAGCCAGGCATTCAGCATCCCTTCGTAATTCGTGAAGACGCCGGTATCGCCGGCCTGGAACTCGAAGACCATGGCGACCACGGCCAGCGCCTGGATGGCCAGAAAGGGATACACGAAGCTCCCGCGCCGCATGTTCTGGCGCAGTTCCTTGACCAGCATGGCACCCCAGCGGTCGGAGAGTTCGTCTACCTCGTCCATGGCGGCCACCGCTCTGTCAACCCTTCAGCTTCGCGGTCGTGGCGATGAGTTCACGGACGACCCTGGCCACGGACTTGAGCGCAGCGGCATCGGTGAGCTCCCCGTCGCCGCCGAACTGATCGCCGGCGGAAGCGAGGGCGAATTGCGAGGGCAGCACGAGCACGCCGATGTTCCCGAGGATGGAGCGCAGATGCACCAGACCGCGCAGGCCGCCGAGCGCGCCGGGCGAAGCGGAGAGCAGGGCGGCGGTTTTCCCCCGGTAGGCGGCCAGCGGCGCTTCGTCGTCGCTCTCGGTGCGGCTCACCCAGTCGATGATGTTCTTCATCAGCGGCGTGATCGAGGAATTGTATTCCGGGGAGACGAAAAGGAGCGCGTCGGCGGCAAGGAATTTCGCCTTCAAGGCCCGGGCCGCGTCCGGCAGACCGCCGGCTTCCTCCAGTTCCTGATCGAAAAGCGGCAGCGGGAACTCCGCGGGATCGACCAGATCCACCTCTGCGCCTTCTTTCGTGGCAAGGCGGGCGGCCGCGGCGGCCAGTTTTCGGTTCAGCGAATCCCGGCGGGCGCTGCCGGGGAGCACGAGAATCTTCACCATGCTTCGAAGTTAAGGGGTGCCGGAGCCGCTGACAAGGGGGGAGCGGAGGACCATGTTCCATCCTCCGGACAGGGCGGCTTGATTGCCCATGTAACTACATGAAATTTAACGGAGTTTTTCCATTGAGGCGGATCGCTTTCGCCCGTATCCAGACGAAGTATGAAACCCGCCGCCCTGCTTCTGATTCTGACGCTGCCGCTGATGGCAAAGGAGGAATCGAAAAAGCCGCTGCCCTCGCTCGACGACAAGCTCTTCTCGGAAACCTTCTGGGAGCAGACGCTGGACGACCTGAAGGAGGAGGAAGAAGCGGAAAACACCACATCGCAGGAAAAGCCCAGGTCAAGATCCCGCAGGCCGGATGGGTTCGCCTGGTTGTCTTCGCAGAAGGAAGCGCTGCGGGCGGACCCGCGGAAATTCGAGCTTCTCGGCAAAAGAGTCGGCGAAGTGGTCGTCCGCGGGCGTGACGGCAAGCCGGTGGACGCCACCATTTCGATCTACAACCGCGGGGACGACGGCGAGATTTCCAGCGGCGACTACGACTCGCAAATGAAGGAGTGGAAAGCTGCGCTCGACGAAAAACTCGGCGTGCGCTCCACCGTGCGCGACCAGAAGGGCGCCGTGGCCACCACCGGTTGGATGTGGACGAAGGGTGACACCGCCGTGCTGCTGGAAGGCAGCATGAACCGTTCGGAACGCCGCGCCGAGTTCATCCGCCTGCGCTTCGCCTCCGTGGCCGCCACCAAGGCCGCGCCCTCCGGCATGGCCCGCCGCGGCACCTTCGCCGCCAATGTGAAGAAGGACGACAAGGGATTCACCTACATCGAGGGCATCCCGATGGTGGACCAGGGGCAGAAGGGCTACTGCGTGGTCGCCAGCGTCGAGCGGGTCGCCCGCTACTTCGGCGCCGACATCGATCAGCACGAAATGGCCCAGCTCGCCGACACCAGCGAATCCGGCACCCGCGGCGATTCGATGGAAAAGGCCTTCCAGAGAGTGACCGGCAGGATCCACCTGCGCACGCTCAAGCACATCGAATTCGACGAGCGGCAGCTCTCCCGGGATATCCGCGGCTACAACCGCGCCGCACGAGTCGCGATCAAGAACAACATCGAGGGCGTCCGGGAATATCCCCTCGATCCCAGAGACTACTCCTACATCGACCCGCGGCACTTCTGGACGCGGGCCCACACGGAAACCTTCCGCGAGATGAAGGCCACCCAGCCGGGCTTCGCCCACTTCAACCGCAAGATCAGGGAATACATCGATCAGGGTATCCCGCTGTGCTGGACGCTCTACCTCGGCATGTTCCCCGAAAAGGGCCTGCCGCAGAGCTTCGGCGGGCACATGCGGCTGATCTTCGGCTACAATGAAACCACCGGCCATATCTACTACACCGACTCCTGGGGCGAGGGCCACGAAATGAAGTCGATGCGCGCCGACGAAGCCTACTGCATGACGATGGCGCTCTACACGATGGTGCCGAGCCGCTGAACCGTGCGAGGGCTCAGCGTTTCCGCATCAGCACCCGCAGGCCGTTCAGTACGACAACCACCGTACTCCCTTCATGCCCGAGCACGCCGATGGGCAGGGGGAGCCGCGAACCGAGCGCGGCTAGTGCGAGAATCACCACCACGCCCAGCGAGATCGCGAGATTCTGGCGAATGATGCGTCGGCAGCGGCGGCTGATGTCGAGCGCTTCGACAATGCGCTCCAGGCGGTCCTTCGTCAGCACCACGTCGGCCTGCTCCAGCACGGCGTCGCTGCCGCGCAGGCCCATGCCGATCGAGACATCGGCGGCGGCCAGGCTGGGCGCGTCGTTCACACCGTCGCCGGCCATCGCGACGTGCTCGCCCTTCTCCCGCCATGCGCGGATCGCGGCCACCTTGTCCTCCGGGTGCAGGCCGGCGCGATAGTCGGCGAGGCCGAGTCCGGCGGCGACGAGCCTGGCGGACTCTTCGCGGTCGCCGGTGAGCATCGTCACACGGATGCCTTGCCGTTCCAGTTCGGCGATGAGCGGCTTCGCTTCGGGGCGCGGGGCATCGCGCAGGATCAGGCGGCCGGCGAGATCGCCGGAAAGAACGAGCACTTCGGTGGCGCCGGGCTCGGGGTCGGGCAGCGCGGAGAGCCACGGGTGGTCCGCAAACATCGCGCGGCGGCCGAGCTTCGTTTCGGAGCCATCCACCACGCCGCGCAGGCCGCTGCCGGCAAGCGACTCGAAATCCTCCGGCGTGCCGATGGAACCGCCGCGCCGCAGGCGTTCCGCAACGATCGCGCGGGAGAGCGGGTGCGTTGAGTTCGCCGCCAGCGCCGCGGCTTTGCCAAGCAGGTCGTCCTCCCTGTCGGCGGCATTGCATTCCACGGCGATGAGTTCCAGCTCCCCTTTGGTCAGCGTGCCGGTCTTGTCCACCGCGAGGCGGTCGATGGTCGCAAGATTCTCCACCGCGATGCCGCCGCGGAAAAGGATGCCGCGCCGCGCCCCGGCCGCGATGCCGGAAAGGATGGCGCTGGGGATGGAGATGACGAGCGCGCAGGGCGAGCAGACGACCAGCAGCGTCATCGCCCGGTAGAAGGCGGATTTTTCCCCTCCCCCGGTGAATGCGGGAATGCCCATGGCGAAATGCCAGACCAGGAACATCGCCAGCGACAGGCCGAGGATAGCTGCGGTGTACGTCGTGCCGAAGCGGTCGGTGAACCGTTGGGAGGGCGCCTTGCTCGCCTGTGCCTCGCGGATCAGGCGCACGATGCGGGCATGGGCGCTGTCGGCGGGCGGGCGCAGGATATCGGTGTCGAGACGGCCCCAGGTGTTGAGTGTGCCGCTGAAAACGGTGTCGCCCGGCGCTTTGGCGATCGGCACCGGTTCGCCGGTCAGGGAGGATTCGTCGGCCTCGCTCTCGCCGGCGGCGACCCGGGCGTCGGCCGGGAATTGCTCGCCGGGCAGCACCCGCACACGCATGCCGGCGGACAGCGAGGAAACGGCGGTCTCGCGGGTGCTCCCATCCGGCTGCACGAGCAGCGCGCGCTTCGGGGCGTCGCGGAACAGGCTGCGGATCTCCCGCTCGGTGCGGGCCATGGCCATGGCTTCGAGAGCGCCGCTGAGCGAGAAGAGGAAGAGCAGCACCGCGCCCTCCCACCATGCGCCGATGAAGGCCGCGCCGGCGGCCGCGGCGAGCATCAGGAAATGGATGTCGAGACGGAAGCGCCCGAGCCTGCGCAGCGTGTCGAGCGCGGCGTCCCAGCCGCCCGCGAAATAGGCGATGGCATAGAAACCCAGCGCCACCGCCCTGCCGTCCGGCGCGCGTTCGGCGAAAACTCCCGCCAAAGTGGCCGCTCCGCAAACGAGAGCGGAAACGAGGAGCAGACGCGGCGACGGCTCGTTCTCCCCGGATTGCATTCGCGGAGTATCGCCGGACGGGTTTTTCCGGAGCAAGCAGCGATCGATTTGAGAAACAATCTCAGGGCCGCTCGAGGATTTCCACCTCGTAGCCGTCGGGATCGGTGACAAAGGCCATCTTGTGATCGCCGCCGGAGAATTTCTCCCGCCAGCCGGAGGGCCAGATTTCGATGCCTGATTTCTCCACCCGGTCGCAGTAGGCGATGATGTCCGGCACGCCCAGGCAGGTGTGCATGAGATCCTCCGGACAGGTCGCGGTGTAGTCGGGCGAATGGCAGAGTTCGAGAAAGACTTCGTTCCCCGGAAGCTCCAGGAAGACGAGCCGGTTGCCCTGCGGGGAATCCTTCCGCCGGCCGACCGTGTAGCCGAGCTTTTCGTAGAAGGCGACGGAGGCATCGAGATCCTTCACGCGGATGCGGGTGTGGAGAAACTTGATCATGGCGGCGGCAGGATGACCCCGGATGCCGCCTCTGTCATCCCCCGGATGAGGTTCGCCGCATTTTGCAAACTCCGGGCATGAATCATCGAACACTGGCGCGCGGGGGAAGACGATGGTAAGGGTGTCGGTGCTATGAAAACCATTGTTGCCGCCGTCGATTTCTCGGATGCCACCCCGGGGGTGCTCGCCGCCGCCGTGGAACTTGCCTCGGCTTTCGAAGCTTCGTTGCATTTGCTGCACGTGCTGGAACCGGAGCCGACCTACACCGCCTACGGGTTCACGCCGGACGAATTTCCGGCGATCCACATGTTCCAGGAAGAGGCGCGGAAACGGGCGACCAAGCGGCTGGACGAATTGCTCGGCCAGGTGGGCAGCCGGGTGGAGGCGGCCACCGTGCATCTGGCCGAGGGCAGCCCGCTGCACGGCGTGCTCGACTACGTGAAGCACGCCAACGCCGATCTGGTGATCGTCGGCTCGCACGGCCACGGAGCGATGGCGGCGCTGCTGCTCGGCAGTGTGGCGGAAGGGATGGTCAGAAAAGCGGCCGTGCCGACGCTGGTGGTGCCGAAGCGGGAAAAGGAAAGCTAGGCGGGCTGGTATGGTCGGAAGGTCGGGCGTCCCGACCTACCTGACCGGGTTCCTGGCGGCGTGCTTTACTTGTTCCCGGACGAGCGAGACGCTCGTTCCCACCCCGCACGCACGACGTGCAAAGAAAAACCGCATCCGGGAAACGGATGCGGTTGAAATTCAAGCCGGATCGTTCCCCGGCTGGAATCTTTCATCAGGCGCGCCGCCTGCGGAGCAGGGCCAGCCCGCCGAAAGCCACCAGCAGGGCCGACGAAGGCTCGGGGACGACATTCAGATCGCGGATGAACATGTAGTTGTTGCCCCATTCGGCGGAGGGATTAACGCCCTGCTTCTCCCAATAGAACTCCAGCGTGAGTTCGCCCCCGGCCACATCGTATGCCAAGGAACTGGATTCGAACACGGGGCCGCCCAGAACCGAATTGAAGGTGAACCCCACCCCGGTAGCCGTCGTCTGCAACAGGAAATCGGTGAAGGAGCCGAAGCCGCTCGGATCATTCTCGGGGAGCCAATGCCCGGCATCCTGGAGCGGATCGGTGCCGAAAGCGTACCAGAGCTGCCATCCTCCCAAGTCGTTATCGGGATCGGAAGTTTGGCTGCGGGCGACCAGACTGACGGTCAGCAGCGTGTCCCCCAAGCCGTCGCGGAGGCTGAAACCGAAGGTGTCCCGGGCGGTGAAGATGCCGCCAAAGTCATTTGTGCTGTCTTGGATCGCGAGATCGAAGGAAACCTTCGTGTCGGACAGATCCAGATCGTTGAACCCCCGCCATGTGCGGAACGTGCTGTTGTCCAGCGGAGCGTCGAAATAGCCGCCAACGAAAGCGGCATTCTTCAATGCATTGCCATCCTCCCAATCCTCATAGAGGTAAACGTATCCCATTGGCCCGTTGACCGTCCCCGGGTGGTTCTGAAACCAACCGATAGAAGGGAGCGGAACAGGGCCGCCAGAAGTGTCCACGGAACCGAAAACATCCACATAAGAGGTGGCGGACTGACCCTCCGCGAATGGAAGGGTGCACAACAGCAAAGCGGCAAATTTTTTCATGAATCCTTAATGGGGAGGAAGGTTTGAAGAAGGAGCTGGTATTTTACGAGAGAAGATCGCCCAAATGGGCAAGGACGGTTTCGGGCTGAGCCCAAAAAATTCGTCCGGCGAGATGGAAGTCCCGATTCAGGACGAGGAATCCGTCTGTAGCGGCTGATTCGGGCCAACGCTTGGATTACCGTCCGTCCGCCTGGCAGCCTCGGCAACGGAAGCCAAACCCAAGGCAAGAAAAAGAGAGCAAACGAAAAGCTTGCCGAAATTGGGAGGGAGCACGTGTCTCATAACGGCGTATTTCTCGCACAGCTCCCCCCGGGATGTCAACAGAAAAGCCCGTTTTAGCTCATTCCGGAACACTGAAAGCGATGCGAAGGGGAGCATTCGTTGCCGCCGCTGTGTCGGTCCAGTCGGCGGAGCGCACCTCCGGGGGGAACGAACTGCGGTCTTGCGACACTCTTCTATGCAGTCCCGTGCGGACATCCCCATGGAATCAAAATGGATATTTTTGCTTTTATGGAGCATGTCAAGGTTTTTGAGATCCATGGATCGTCAAAGGATGAGAGTTCAATCGAACACGCACAAAATCATTACAAAAAACACTTTGTAGATACGATTTTCATCTTTATAGATAGCGGGATCTGACAACAGATCAAACCCTCTTACCCATTGGGATCGAGAATTTTCCGTTTTGAATTCCAGCGCGCGAAACCCATGAACGCGAAACGAACACCCGGAAATCCAGAACACTCCTCCAGGCGGGGATTTGCCTTGGTCATTTGTCTTTCCCTGATGGTCCTGCTGACCATTCTTGCTGTCGGTCTGATGTCGCTGTCGACGATTTCCCTGCGCGCTTCGGGGCGCGGCGAGGCAATGGCGACGGCCCGGATGAACGCCCGCATGGCGCTGATGTTCGCCATCGGCGAGCTGCAACAGGCGGCGGGCCCCGACCAGCGGGCGACCGCCGCGGCCGACATCGCCGGCAAGGCCGACGGCTCGCGTCTGGAAGACGGCACCCCTCCCGCCAATAACACCACCGTCACCAACACCCCGAAGGATCTCAGCGCCGTGCAGCCGGGCACCCGCTACTGGACGGGCGTCTGGAGCAATACGACGGATCCTTCCCTGATCTACACCCGCACGCCCGCACCCTCGCCCCCACAATGGCTGATCAGCGGCAACGAAAACATGCGCCCCGGAGACGGCCATACCCCGGCCTCCTCCGTCGCGGCAGTGGGGGCCAATGGTGCGGTCGCCGACCCGGCGCGGGCCGTGGTGCTGGCGGGGCGCGGCACCATCGGCGATGCGGCCGGAAACGCGCGCCTCTATGTCAGCGCGCCGCTGGTGGACATCGCGACCGACCCCAAAGCGCGGCATCCGGAAGGCCGCCACGCCTGGTGGATCGGCGACGAAGGGGTGAAGGCGAAGATCAATCTCGCCGCGACAGGCTCCGGAGAGGGCGGCATGACCTACGCCGATCTCGCCGCGCCGCGCCGCGGCTGGGAGTCGGTGGAGGGCTTCGCCGCCTATCCTGCCCCCGGCTCGGCCGACGAGGCGGATATTCCGAAAGTCGTCACGCTCGGCGGCGCGGAGTTGCTGCACCCGTCCCTGGGAAAAGGAGGCGCATCGCCGCTGGGCCGGAATTTTCACGCCGCCACGGCCGACAGTTTCGGCGTGCTGGCCGATGTTCTGCACGGCGGGCTGCGCCTCGACCTTTCCGCCTACCTGGCGGGGAACCTCCCCACCAGCGCCATTCCCGGGGTTGCCCATCCGCCGCTCCGGGGAGTCAATATCATTCCCGCCTCCGTCGCCTCCCGCATCAAAGGTCCGAGGTGGGACGCGCTGAAGGCATTCCACGACCTCGGTTTGAGCCTGCAGGGTGGCGCTTCCTTGGAGGTCCGCCCCGCGAACGACGCTCTGACCCCGGCGATCGCCCCGGTCATCACCGACCTGCGCCTGCTCCTCGGCGCGAAGCTCGTTCCCTCCGGCCCCGATATCTACCGGGTCCATCCCTGCGCGAAGATCGCCGTCGCCATCGCCAATCCCTACGCCGTCCCGCTGCGCTGGGGCTCGGCGATGGACCTGGAAATCAAGACCGCCGCCTATTCCTCCCTGCGTCCCAGTTGCATCTTCGATGCGGCCGACCAGCCCGCCTACCTCCCGATGAGGGACGATCATCCCGCCTTGCTGCACAGGGCGATTTTTCGCATTCCGGCCGGCGAGCTTCCGCCGGGCGAGGCGAAGGCCTTCACCATCGGCGCTCCCGTCATCCGCCCCGCCAACAGCATCGCTCCGGTCACGGTCAACCTCGTTCCCTTCTCCGGCACCGGTCTGGCGGACTTCAACAACTCCATCCAGCTCGAACACACCTCCACCAACCCGCTCACCGACGCCGGCACCGTCCTGAGGCTCGATGTCCGCGAAAACGCCACCACCTCCCAGGTCAATGTCGAACTCCGCCCCGCCGGCAGCACCCAGATCCTGCGAAGGATCGAGCGCTTCGAACTCGACAACGCACCCTTCGACGTGACCCAGCGCAAGTTCAGCAAGAACGGCGGTTTCATCAACGGCTTGAATACAGCCCGGGCCTCCACCTTCACCCAGCCCTTCCCCCTGCAATACTACGGTTTCCAGCTCAGTCAGCCGGGCGCGGACTACGCCTCCATCCTCCCTGCCGGCCAGCTCGGCCTGCGCAGCTCGACCATCCGCACCTTCGCCGACTTCAATCTCCAGGGCACCCGCTTCCGCAAGCCGATCATCTCCTACAATCCGCCGCCCTATTTCATGCAGATCGCCAACAGCGAATCCGCTCTGCCCTTCACCCCGCCCGGCGGTCAGACCGGCGGCACCTTCACCATGAATCTCATCCCCTCGGAACTGCCCTGGGGCCGCTCGCCCTTCGGCCCGGTGCGGACGATTCTCTTCAGCCCGCCGGACCTTCTCGCCTCGCTGGCCCAGTTCCAGCACGCCGACCTTACCGCCGACGACGATCATGTTTCCGTCGGCCACCAGCCCGGCAACGCCGTCGGCAACTCCTACGCCACGCCTTTCGTCACCCGCAATCTCACCCACCAGCGGCGCTCCGACTTCACCATCACCGGCTTCTCCACGGCCAGCTCGGCAACGGTGAACTACTTCGACATCTCCTATCTGCTGAATGCCGCGCTCTGGGACGGCTACTACTTCTCGACCATCCCCGCCACCGGCGACGCGACCCCGCTCAACCGGCGGCTGGTCAAAATCCACGCCCCGGCGGACCCAGGCGACCTGCGCGACGGCAAGCTCGCCGCCGCCCATCTGCTCGTCGATGGCGCCCACAACGTCAACGCCACCGAAAAATCCGCCTGGAAGGCCCTCCTCGCCGGCAGCAGGCACATGGCCCACCCCGCCGATGACGGTTCCGCCGGCGGAGCGCTGTTCCCGCGCAGCCTCGAACAAAGCGCCGCCTCCGCCTCGCCGCCCAGCGGCCATGGGGACGATTCCTTCGCCGGTTTCCGCCGCCTCACCGACGACGAACTCGACGCCCTGGCCGAGGAAATCACCAGACAGGTCCGCCTGCGCGGGCCCTTCGTCTCCCTGTCCCAGTTCGTCAATCGCGCGCTGGCCCAGCTTCGCCAGCACCCCGAACTCACCCGCAGCGGCGCGCTCCAGAGCGCCATCGACAACAGCGGCATCAACATCTCGCACGACGGCGCGAGAAACGCCTTCGACGACATCGAACTCGCCGAGGAGAGAGTCAACCTCCAGGCCGAGGGCAACGCCCCGCGCGCCGATTTGGTGGGCAGCGATCCCACCCAGATCCCGAATTCCGGCACCGACGGCATTTGGCCGCCCTCCTCCCACGACCTCAATCCCGGCGCGGTCGCCGGCATCCTGGCCGACAAGCAGATACTCACCGATTCCCGATTCCGCCGTGAGCAGGGCTACCGCTCTACCGGCATTCCGGGCTGGCTGACCCAGGCGGACGTCCTGCAGGTCATCGGCCCCTCGCTCACCGTGCGCTCCGACACCTTCCGCATCCGCGCTTACGGCGAATCGCTCGACCCCGACACCGGAATTCCCGTGGCCAAAGCCTGGTGCGAGGCCATCGTCCAGCGCATGCCCGGTTACGTCGATGGCCGCAACGCCGCCGACGAACGCGGCAACGAACTCACCGCCATCAACCTCAAATTCGGCCGCCGCTTCCAGATCGTCTCCTTCCGCTGGCTTTCTCCCGATGAAATTTGAACTCCTCGCCCGCCTCGCCTGCTGCCTTCCGCTGCTG
Organism: Haloferula sp.; assembly: GCA_037190465.1. Taxonomy (GTDB): domain Bacteria; phylum Verrucomicrobiota; class Verrucomicrobiia; order Verrucomicrobiales; family Akkermansiaceae; genus Haloferula. The sequence continues at coordinate 98,920 of JBBCJF010000022.1, forward strand.
TTCTTCGCCGCCGCGCAGGACTCCGTCTCGCTGAAGCTCGACATCGTCGCCTGGGGGCCGCAGATCAACGGCCTGTCGTTGAAATCCGGCGGCGAAGACCAGGGTATCACCGCGCTGCCCTTCCAATACTCCAAGCCCGTCGCCTACACCGGTTCCGCCCTGCTGGAACTCCACCAGGACCCCGCCGCCGCGGCCAAGACCACCGAGGCATCAAACAGCACCGCGCCGATCCCGCCCGAGCTGGAAAAGCGGCGCAAGGAAACTCCCACTCTCGTCGCCCTCGCCCGGCTGCCCGCCGGCTCCAAGCGCGCCACCGTCCTCATCGCCCCCGCCGCTTCCGGTACCTACCAGACCTTCGTCATCGACGACGATCCTTCCAAACTCCCGCCCGGCCGGCTGCGCGTTCACAATTACTGCCCGATCAAAATCGCCGTAGGCCTCAACGGCGCGCCGCCCCGCGAACTGGCCACCCGCCAGAGCCTGCTCGTCGCGCCGCGGGACGGCCAAGTGACCTACACCCTCGCCTACGACCGCGGCGGCAAGTGGCGGATGCAGGAAAGGAATCTCGTCACCATCGGCGGGGACGAGCAGGTGCAGTTCATCGTCATCAAAAGCGACGACGACCACTTCCTCTCCAGCGACGGCTCGCGCTCCGGCTTCCTCCAGACCGTCGTGCTCCGGAGGTCCGGGAAGGAGGCTGCCGAAACGGCTCCGTGAGCTTTCTCCGGGATTGTTAAGAAATCCAGCCAGCAGGCATGTAAATGTCAGATGGGCGTAATGCGTCTCTTCGTTTAACTCAGACTCGATGCCGAGGAATACCCGCAACGGTTCGTCACACCCCGGGAAGAATATTCCGGAGGTTCCCGAGGATAGGTCGAGAATCAGAAAAGTCGGTAGTGTCCTAATTTGATTTTCCGATTGTGTTAAAATTTCGATTTTTTATACTTATCTAACATGACATCGCTTTTTCGGGCTCAAAGGGAGAGTGTTAGTCTGGGGGCGTAGCCCACAGACCAAACACCAAGATGAAAGGCAAACGCTACACGATCGAAGAGAAGATCCGCATCCTGCGGCAGGCTGACGGAGGCAGGAAGATCACTGACGTGTGCCGCGAGCACAACGTATCGGAGGTGACCTTCCACCGCTGGAAGAAGCAGTTCGGCCAGACGGACATCAACGAGGCGAAGCGGCTCAAGGAGCTGGAACGCGAGAACGGCGAGCTGAAGAAGATGCTGGCCGAGGCCCTGCTCAAGAACCGGGTGCTGGAAGCGGTATGCAAAAAAATGGTGAGCCCGGCGCACCGTCGCCGGGCCGCATTGGAAGTTGTGGACAGCAAGCTGTGTTCCGGCCGGGCTGCTTGCCGCTTCCTTCGCTTGAGCCGTTCGACGCTGTGGTATCGTCCGCGGAAGGCAACTCCGTTGGAAGAGAGGCTCGGCAAGCGGATGGAGAGCTGTCGCACCGGCAGCCGCGCTACGGCTACCGGCGAATCGCCGCCTTGTTGCGTCGTGAAGGCTGGCGAGCCGGCAAGCGCCTCGTGCAACGGCTGTGGAGGGGCTGAGGCTTGCAGGTGCCTCCAGCCAGGCGCAAACGGGTCAGGCGAGGCCACTCGACGGGGCTGCCGACGCGTGCGGAGCACCGCGGCCATATCTAGACCTGGGACTTCATAGCGGACGCCACGCAGCGTGGCGGGACGCTGCGGATCCTGACGATCCTCGATGAATACACGCGGGAGTGCCACGTGCTGCACGCCGACCGTGCCCTGACCCTCCGAAGACGTGCTGGAATGGCTTGGGCGTGCCGTGGAGGAGCATGGTGCGCCGGAATACCTGCGCAGCGACAACTGCCCGGAGTTCATCGCCCGCAAGGTGCAGGCGTGGCTAGCGGAGAAGAAGATCCGGACGCTCTACATCGATCCCGGCAGTCCGTGGCAGAACGGGTATGTGGAGAGCTTCCACGGACGCTTGCGCGACGAGTGTCTCAACCGCGAGCACTTCTGGACGATGACCAAGGCACGCGTGGTCATCGGCGACTACCGCGAGGAATACAACCGGGTGCGTCCGCACGGCGGACTCGGCTACCTCAGCCCTGATGAATTCGTGTCCCGGCAAGCGAGGGATCGACAAGCAGCGATGGAAACCTTAAACCCCGAATCAAGCCACCCGGACTAACATATCCCCTGGCTTCAATTCGCGGGTCCGATCAGTTACCGGAGCAACGCCGCTCATCGGGGGCGGTTCGGTCAATTGCCGCTGAAGCGTGTTCGAACTGATGACCCGGGTTGAAATGGGCGCCGGCTTTTCAAGCGGTTCGGCTGTGATGCCATGTGCAATTGGCCCGGGAGGGTGACATTCCATTTAGGAGTGATTTCTTGCGCGGTAGCGGATAAGCTAACGCAGCAAAAAATCGCGGACGCGAAGGTTCTCATCATCTTTAATTTTCCGGGGCGCTGTTTGCGTCGCTGGATTGGCGCTGTCAATTTCGCTTCAGTGAATTTATTGTGAAAGGTTGGTTCTAATAAGAACTAGATGCGCGTCGGTTCGGGAGTTCATCTGGGATTTTAGACCAATTGCATCAAGCTTTCCCTATCAATGGAACGAGGCATGGGTGCCCCACGAAACATTGTCGGTCCTCAAGTGATTCAGCTTCGGAGTAGCCGGGGTTGGTCGCAGCAAAGGCTTGCTGCTGCCTGTCAACTCAAGGGGTGGGATGTTTCGCGTGGTGTGATTGCCCGCATCGAGGGTGGCGTGCGTTGGGTGGCGGATTTTGAACTTCTGCCTCTGGCGGCGGCATTGCGGGTAGCGGTTCAGGATTTATACCCATCGGATGCACAGCGTTGTTTTCGGAAACGCGGGTGATGAGTCAACCCCATTGAATTGCGGCAAGTTTCCGGCAAATCGAAATATCTGTTCTTAAAACTGGAGCCATGCCGGATTCGAAATCCCGGCAGGTTGAGCTCCAGCCGTTCCTTGCGGCCGATGATAATGCTCACGGGAACCCCGCGGGTCGTTGTGGAGAAATTCGGAAACCTTGCCGATGCCGCTGTCGGCCTGGAAAATCAGGCTGCCTGCTTCTTTACGGAGGATGTGAAGCAGGATCCTTTCATCAACGCCATTTTTGCGGAACCCAGCTCTTGGCAATCACTTGGCTAACAGAACACTACTTCAGCCCGTGCCGCTCGATCAGGTTGTAGACCGAGCGTTCGGAAATGCCCAGTTCCCGGGCGGTTTTGGCCTTGTTCCGCCCGTTGGCCAGGTAGGCGCGGATGAAGGCGTCGCGCTCGAGTTCCTGCAGGGTGGACGTGCGCCCCCCGAAGTCCGGGTCCGCCGTGGAGCGCGGTTCGAGCAGCAGGGCGAAATCGGCGGCGTCGAGTTCCGTGCCGTCGGTGAAGGCGGTCGCCCGCTCCAGCACGTTTTCCAACTGCCGGATGTTGCCCGGCCAATCGTAGCTGTGGAAGGCTTCCAGCGCGGCGGGGGTGAGCGTCCAGCCCGCGCCGGAGCGGCGGCGGGCGGCGATGCGGTCGAGCAGCGCGGCGGCGAGTTCCGGCAGATCCTCCAGCCGCTCGCGCAGCGGCGGGATGCGCAGTTCGATGATGTTGAGCCGGTAGTAAAGATCTTCGCGGAAATTCCCGGCGGCGACCCGGGCGCGCAGGTCGACATTGGTGGCGGCGATCACGCGCGCGTCGGTGCGGAGCATCTTGCTGCCGCCGACGCGGAAGAATTCGCGGTCCTGGAGGACGTTGAGCAGCTTCGGCTGGAGTTCCGGCGGCAGGTCGCCGATTTCGTCGAGAAACAGAGTGCCCTTGGAAGCCTGTTCGAAACGCCCGGCACGGGACGAGGTGGCGCCGGTGAAGGCCCCGCGCTCGTGGCCGAAAAGTTCGGACTCCAGAAGTTCGCGGGGCAGGGCCGGGCAGCTCACGGTGATGAATTCCTCCACCGCGCGAGGGCTCATGCGGTGGATTTCCCGGGCGAAGTGCGTCTTGCCGGTGCCGCTCTCGCCGGTCAGCAGGATGGTGCTGTCGAGCCCCGCCGCCTTTTCCATCTGGCGGAAGAGTTCCTTGATCCGCGGGCTGGAGCTTTTCAGCGCGCGCCTGCGGGTCCTCACCGCGGGAAGCGGGGTCTGCGCGACCGGCAGCGCGCCGTCCCCGCCGCGGCAGGCCTGGCGCAGCAGGTCGAAGAGGCGCTTGAGCTCGAAGGGCTTCGTCAGGTAGTCCGCCGCCCCGGCGCGCAGGGCCTTGACGGCGGTTTCGGCGTCGTTGAGCCCGGTGAGCATGATGACCGGAAGCGCGGGGAAGCGCTCGCGGAGCTTCGTCAGGGTCTCGATGCCGTCCATGCCGGGCAGCCCCTGGTCGAGCACCACGGCTTCGATGTCCTCGTCCAGCGCCTCCAGGGCTTCGAGCCCGCTGTCGGCCACCCGGGGACGCCAGCCATGGTCCTTCGCCGCGATGGCGAGGAGGCGCTGGATGGTGCCGTCGTCATCGACGATCAGCAGGTTGGGAGATGGAGAGGCGACCGAATTCATCGGGACGCGGGACCTTTAATGCTTTCGAAAGGCTGTCCAGTGTGAACCTTTCGCTATTCGGAGATATACGGATGCTCAGGGAGGGCGGATTTCAAGGCTTTGAGCAAAGTTTCCGCGGTAAAAGGCTTGGAGAGGAAGAATTTCACCCAGGGGCCGGCCTTGAGCGCGGACTCTCCATGGCGGGTGACGCCGCTGGCGGCGACGATGCTGACGGCGGGATCGATTTCCGCCAGGCCGCGGATGGTCGCGGCGCCGTCCATGCCGGGCATCATCATGTCGGTGAGCACCACGGCAATTTCCGGCCCGTGGCGGCGATAGGCGGCGAGCGCCTCCGCTCCATCGGCCGCGAGCAGCACGCGGTAGCCGAAGGATTCGAGAATGTGCGCGGTGACCTGGCGGATGGCCGGCTCGTCGTCCACCACGAGCACGGTCTGTCCCCGGCCGCGGGGCAGTTCGGGTGTTTCGGGAGTCTCCTGGAGCGGCTCGGGACGCGGGTGGGCGGGCAGCAGGATGCGGAAGCGCGAGCCGTTTTTCCCGTCGCTGTACGCCCGGATGACGCCGCCGTGGCTCCGGATGATCGCCATGGAAGTGGAAAGACCGAGCCCCGTCCCCTTGCCCACTTCCTTGGTGGTGAAGAAGGGTTCGAAGATTTTGTCGAGGACGGAGGGGGAGATGCCGGAGCCCTGATCTTCCACCTGGATGCAGACACAGGGACCGGGCCGGGCCATGACGGAGTCGCCGTCCCCGTTCAGGTTGCCGGCGCTCACCAGGATCCGTCCGCCGCCGGGCATGGCGTCGCGGGCGTTGACGCAGAGGTTCAGGAGCACCTGGTGCAGTTGCGTGGGGTCGGCCTCGATGGTCCAGAGGTCGCGGCTGATGTCGGTCTCCAGCGTGACGTTTTTCGGGAAGGTATCGCGGACGATCCTGTCGATGTCGTGGATGAGGTGCTTGAAATGCACCTCCTCGCGCCGGCCGGCCATGCCGCGGGCGAAGGAGAGCACCTGGCTGACCATTTCCGCTCCGCGGCGGGCGCTGGACTCCAGGGTATCGAGCAGTTCGTGCCCCCGCTCGGTGCGGACGTCGTCGCGCAGCAGTTCCAGCGACATGCTGATCGGGGCGAGGACGTTGTTGAGATCGTGCGCGATGCCGCCGGCCAGGGTGCCGATGCTTTCCAGCCGCTGGGAGCGGAGGAACTGCTGTTCGAGCTTCTTGTGCTCGGTGATGTCGGTGTTGATGGCGAGGATGCTGGCGGGCTGGTTCGCCGAGTCGCGCAGCAGCGTCCAGCGTCCTTCGATGACCAGTTCGCGGCCCTGGCGATCGTACTGAACCAGCTCGCCGACCCATTCGCCGGTGAGCACCACCTGCGCGCAGGCTTCATGGAAAGCGGCGGCGTCGCGGTAGAGCAGCTTTTCCTCCGAAAGACCGCGGGCTTCGCCGGCGGTCCAGCCGTAAAGGCGTTCGGCGCTCTTGTTCCAATAGGCCACCCGGTGATCGAGGTCGCGGACCAGAATCGCGTCGCGGGCCTTGTCGAGCAGCGAAGCCTGCTCGCGGATGCGCGCCTCGGCTTCCTGGCGATCCATTTCCGAGGCCGCGCGGGCGGCGAAAATCTGCAGCGTGGACTGGACCAGCGCCGTGTCCTCCATCGCCTCGGAGAAGAACACCACCATGATGCCCGCGACCGCGCCTGAGCGGTCGAACAGGGGGATCCCGGCGTAGGATTCGATGCCGTAGTGGACCAGCAGGTGATCGGCGGGAAAGATCTGCTGGACGCCGCGATCGAAGATGCAGACAGCGCCCGTGCTGACATCCTCGCAGGGCGTGCCGGCCAGATCGTAGGCGACGTTTTCCTGCAAACGGCCGGCGAGAACAAAGGACAGCGTATTCACGGACTTGCCTCCGGGATTAAGCCGCCCGATCAGGCCGCCGTGGGCGTCGAGCGCTTCCACCATGTTCAGGGTCAGCAGATCGAAGAACTCGCCGCCGGTACCGCTGGTCACCGCCCGGGCGACCTTGAGCACCACATCTTCCATCCGCAGGCGCTGCGCGTGCGCACGGAGGTTGCCGATGCCGAAGGCGATGTTGTCCACCAGCTCCTGGAGCAGCTTGATTTCCTGCGGGCCCGCCTGCTGGACCTCCGACGAGTAAAGCCCGAGCATGCCGAAAGTCTTTTCCCCTTCGCGCAAGGGCAGGCAGATGACGCCGCGGTAGCCGCGTTTCAGCGCCTCCCCGAGCCAGTGGAAGGACGAAGCGGCGTCGGTGATGTCGGGGCAGACAATGGCTCGCCCTTCGCGGATCGAGCGCCCCCCCGGCCCCTGGCCCCGGGTATCAGATTCCGACCAGGTGATCCGCACCGCCGAGAGGTAGCCTTCCTCGGCCCCGGCCCAGGCCATGGGTTCGATACCGCGCTCCCCGTCGTCGCGGGCGTAGCCGACCCAGGCCATCCGATAGCCGCCGGCTTCCACCGCCAGGCGGCAGATTTCGTCGAGCAGCTGCTTTTCGTCCGTGGCGCGGATCAGCGCCTCGTTGCAGGCGCCGAGCATCGTGAGCGCGCGGTTCGATCTCGCCAGCTCCAGCTCGACGTGCTGGCGCAAGGTCAGGTCGGTCATGCCGCCGACCATCCGCAGCGGGCTGCCATCGGCCGCCCGGATCACGAAACCGCGGCCCAGCACGTAGGCGTGGCTGCCATCCTTGCGGCGGAGGCGGTATTCGTCGGACCAATGATCGCCGCCCTCGTGGATGGCCCGCCGGAGACCGTCGATGACCCGGTCGCGGTCGTCGTGGTGCAGGCGGTTGTGCCAGGAGGCGATGGATTTCTCGATCTCGTCGCGGCGGAAGCCGGAGAGCGTCTCGAAGCCTTCGCTCCACCAGATCAGATCGGTGGCAAGATCCCAGTCCCACACCGCATCGTTGGTGGCGCGGGCGAGGATCTCGAAACGCTCGCGGCTTTCGCGCATCTCGCGCTCCGCCCGGTGGCGTTCGCTGCCCTCCAGGGTGAGCGAAACCAGATTCGCCACCGCCGTGGCGAAGGTCATCTCGTCGCCGGTCCACTCCCGCGGCGGGCCGACATGCTCGCAGCAGAGGACGCCGTCCACTTCCCCGTCGAGATGGATCGAAGCGTCCATCATCGACGTGATGCCGTGAGGCGCCAGATAGCTGTCAGCGAATTCGCGGGTGCGCGGATCCCGCGGCGCGTCCTTCACCGCGACCACGTCCATTTCCGCCAGCGCCTTGAAGTACGACGGGTGATCGGCCACGGCGAGTTCCATACCGGAGGAGTGCCGATCCTCCCGCAGATCGTAGAGATCCACGCAGCGGATCGCGCTGCGGTCGGCGTTGTAGCGCCAGATGCTGGCGCGCGCCGCGGCAAGGGTGCGTGCGTGGGTGCGGGTGATGCGCTGGAAGGCGGCGGGAAGTTCTTCCGGAGAAGGCGGCGCTTCGCCGGTCAGCGAGATGAGTGAATTCCGCTGGAGCAGATAGCGCGCCTCCGTCTCTTGCCGCAGGCGTTCCGGGCCGCCGTTTCCGGCGGCTTCATGGGCGCGGTGTGCCGGTGACGAGACCGGGCGATGTTCGGGTGCCATGCTCATGCCGGTGATGCGGTGGGACGCATGCCGCCTTCATCGCAATCTGACCGTTACCGGCGGCGACAGGAAAAATTTCACCCGTTCCGTGCGGGAATTCAATATCCTCCGTCCGGGCGGTCGAAAACCAGGCGGGCGAAGCGCTTGGGGACCGAGGAAGGGCTGTCGTCCGTGAAGCGGGCCACGATCGTCACATGCTGCGAACCGGGAGCCGTCGGCCCGAGCGACGTGAAAACGACATCGCTCGTTTTGATCGTCCATTGTTCCAGGCTCGTCGAAACCGCCAGGCGGTAGCGGATGTTGGCCGCAGAGCTTATCAGCGCGGCGTTGCTGACCGAGGTGTTGACGGTGCTCACGGCGGGGAAGGTCACCTTGAACTGGTTCGCCGAGCCGGGCACTCCGGGAACCGCCGCGGCCACGGGAAGCATTCCCAGCCGGCCGTTGTCCCCCAGAGCCATGTCCCAGAAATCGGGCCGGCCGTTCGAATTGAAATCGAAATCGTCCTTGATGAAAGCGATGCCGCCCTCGGTCAGCGAACGGCGGTAGAGCAGGTAAGGCCGGCCGAGGGGATCGAAATAGAATCCCCGCAGGTCGGCATTCGGCAAATTCGCGCCGAGATTGACAGGAGTCCCCGGCACGGTGGGATTTCCCGCTCCCGTGCCATCGGGCCGCAGGTAGTGGATGTTGCCGTGCTGGGCTTCAAACCAGGCCACCCGGATCTGACCGTTCTGGCCGAAGGCGCCGATGATGTTGCGCGGCATCAGCGGTTTGGTGATGTTGGGATTGGACTCCGTCCACAGCGTGACCGCGCCCTGAGCCGGGTAGGTGATCATGCCGATCATGGTCACGTTGCTGTTGAACTGGCTGTAAAAAATCCTCCCGTTGCTCGACGTGCCGAGGAAGTAGATCTTGCTGTTCGGGTGCAGCGCCGAGGCGAACCGTCTATTGTCGGTCCATCGGAAAAACGAAATCCCCGTGCCGGGCTGGGTCTGGTAAGTGAGAGTGACGCGGAAGAGGGCCGTGCCCGTGCCGTCGGAAAGCGAATAAAAGATATAGGGGCTGTCGTAGGTCCCGGGCACGACCACGGTGGAATGCACCGTCGTCCCCCCCGGCATCAGGAGCGGCGTCGCGACCTGCCACTCTCCGGTGGCTGTCCGCCGGGCGTAGCACAGATATTGGGCATTGCCAACGCGCCTGGCGTAGGAAACGTGCAAGCGCATCGTCGGGTCGAAACCGGCATGGATGGCGTCGAGTGTCGTCGATGTCGCGCTGTCCACCGGTTCGGGAAACGCCAGACCGGATTGAGCGCCGAATCCGGCATGGAAACGCGCCACCTGGAGGTGGCGCGCCCCCGCACCCCCGGCGGGGCTGAAGAGATAGCCGTTGAAAGCGCCGTCGGGTAGAAAGAACCCCTGGCCCGTCAGGCCGACCGTTTCGACGCTGTTTCCCGTCCAGACGGGGGGGCCGCCCGTGGCCGTGCGCCAGGCGCCGCCGACCCCGCCGATCATGATCCGCGGGTTCAGCGAGCCGTCGGGCCAGAAATGGAATTCATTCGCGCCCGCCTCCGCATTGGGCAGGGCGGCTTTGTGCCAGGCGGCGGGATCCATCGTGGCATCCGCGCACCGCAGGAGCACCGCACCGATCGACAACAGGCACAAGCAACGGAACATGGCGCGGAGCTTGCACAGCGGCGGAGGCGATGCAAGCTGCCCGGCCCGGATTTCGTATCTCCACGGACCCGCCACTGCGGAGCTACGCACCAAGATCACGACGGGATAGGACATCAGTCCATACATCCGCACGCGGGCGGAGGAGGGTTTCACCGGAATGACGGGTGCGCGAAAAGCGCGCGGACGGAAGGGCGCTGCAGGACGATGATCGTGAAGATGCCGAGCGCGGTGCCGAGGGGAACGCTCAGGCAGGAAATGCACCCCATGACGAAGCAGAAAGTCCGGTTCCGCCGCTCCGAAATCCAGCGGCCGGCGAGATAATAGCCCACCGCGAAGGCCCAGATGAAAAGCATCATCACGATCCCGATGGCGACGAAAATCCAGCCCGCCCAGGCTGGCGGCGGCGGCTCGGACGACGATGGCGGCGGAAAGGAACCGGCAACCATGGCGCCCCCGAGGAATATGTAAATGAGAGGCAGCAGTCCGCCGAGCGCTGACAGCGCGGCGAGGATGTAATAAAAGACGGAAAGCAGTTTGAGGTGCTCCGCGTCTTCGAAAGTCTGCGGATGGGGCGGCGGTCCCGGCAGTTCCATGGTGGGAGGAGAGCAGGAGATGCCATTCCCCGCGATTCAAAACCCGCCGCATCTTTCCCCTTTGCCCGCGGCGATCCTTCCGTAGCTTCAGGAGCATGTCCGCCCATCCCGAGCTGTGGAAGACGCTGCGGTGGTTCGCGCTGCTGGCCATCCTCTCGCTCGCCGTCTGGTTCGGCGCGCGGGCTTTCGAGCGCACGGTCGGCGGCACGACATCCGGCCTGGAGCGCGGGCTCGACAAGGTGCTCGGCGCGCTGACCCGAGCCGACATCCGCATCGTCGAGGGCCGGGCGGAAATCTCCGGCGAAACGGAAATCGCCGAGCTGGCGCTGATGGAGATCAAAATGTCGGCCACCCGCAGCTTCGAGAACGAAACCTATGTGCTGAAATACCTGCCCGCCGGCACCAAGCGCCTGATCGTCCGCGGCGAATATCGCGTGACCGCGGGATACAAGCTGAAACCCGGCGTCTCCCTGCGCCTGGAGAACGGCGTTCCGGTCGCCTCCTTTCCGAAGCCGGAAATCCTCGGCGTGGAATTGATCGATTTCCAGATTCTCAGCGAGCGCGACGGTTGGGCGAACAGCGTGACCGCCGAGGATCGCGCCCAGGTGCTGCGCGAGCTACGCGAACAGATGCGTGTCGAAGCGGCGAAAAGCGGCATTCTCGACGCTATGGAATCCACCTTGCGCACCCGCCTGCGCGATCTGCTGGGAACCCGCGAGGTGAGGATCGAAAGGTAGCAGCGGAATGGCGCTGCCATCCCGCTGCGGAGAATCCGCGCCGTTTGCCGCAAGCCGTGCGTGGCCCGCAAAGTGCCCGCTGGACGAAACTCCCCCCGATGAACGTCTGCGAGCACTGCGGCACGGCCTTCACGCCGCGGGCGCAGGGAGAGCGATACTGCTGCCGCGGCTGCGACTACGTGGCCTCGCTGATCCGTGAGCAGGGCTTCGACCGTTTCTACGACCTCAAGCGCGACCAGGCTACCGCCCCGGTGCGCAGCCGCCCATTCGAGGAGCACGATTTCTCGTGGCTCGCTTCGTCATTGGAAGCTGCCGAAAACAAAGTGCGCGACGGCGTGGCGGAGCTGGATTGCGCGGTGGAGGGCATTTCCTGCGTCGGCTGCGTGTGGCTGATCGGCCGGCTTTTCGAACGGCAAAAAGGCGCGCTGCACGCCGCGGCGAATCCCGCCAGCGGACGCCTGCACCTCGAATGGCGGCCCGGAGATTGCGACGTATCGGCCTTTGCGAAGCAACTCGCCGGCTTCGGTTACGTGATGGCCCCGGCGGCCGGGCGCGACCATGCGCCGGAGCGCCGCCTGCTGGCGGGTCGCATGGGGCTGTGTGGCGCCTTCGCGCTGAATGCGATGGGCTTCTCGCTGCCCGTCTACCTCGGCATGCCGGCGGATTTCGAATTCGCCGGACTGTTCCGGCTGATCGCCTTCGCCTCCGCCACGCTGGCGATGCTCGCCGGAGGCTCGTACTTCATCGGGCGGGCCTGGCGGGCAGCGCGCGCCGGCACGCCGCACATCGACCTGCCCATCGCGCTCGGCCTCATCGCCGCCTATACGGGCTCGGTCTTTGGCTGGGCCGCGGGCATCGAGCGGCTGATGTATTTCGACTTCGTCGCCACCTTTGTCTTCCTGATGCTGCTCGGTCGCTACGTCCAGACCGCGGCGGTGGAAAAGAACCGCCTGCGTCTCGTCCGCCGCTCACCGCTCCCGGAAACGGTCGTCACCCCCGATGGCCCGCGGGCGCTCGAAACCCTGCAGCCGGGTGCGCGCTTCCAACTCGATCCCGGCAAGGCGCTGCCCGTCGCCGCATGCCTCGGCGAAGGCACGGCGGACGTTTCGCTGGAGTGGATTCACGGCGAAGCCGAGCCCGTAACGCTGGAACCGGGTGCGCGGATGCCCGCCGGCGCGATCCTCCTCAGTCGCCGGCCCGTCATGGTCACCGCCGACGAAACTTGGAACGAATCGCTGATCTCGAAACTCAGCGTCGGAGGAGCCGGGGACCGCGGCTCTCCAGTCTTCCAGAAACTGCTGAAACACTACCTCGCCGCCGTGCTTGCCATCGGAGCTGCGGTTTTCGCCACTTGGTCATGGAAAGGCGACGCGCTGACCGGCCTGCAGGCGATGATCTCCGTCTTTGTTGTCTCTTGTCCCTGCGCGCTCGGCGTGGCCGTCCCGCTGGCCGACGAGTGGGCGGCCGCGAGGCTGGCGCGAGCCGGGGCCTTCGTCCGCCGCGCCAGTTTGTGGCCGCGTCTGTGCCGGGTGCGGCATGTCGTTTTCGACAAAACCGGAACGCTGACGCTTGAGCGCCCGGAATTGGAAAACCCGCAAGCCGTTGAAGAGCTCGACGATCGGGCCGCCCTCGCCCTTGCGCGGCTCACCCGCGGTTCGCTGCATCCCGTTGCCCGGACCCTGCTGGAAGCTCTGCGTCACCGCGGTCAGAAACTCCTGGAAATCCATGGCCAGGTCGCGGTGGAGGAAATCCCCGGCCTGGGCGTGCGCTGCACCAGCGAGGACGGCCCGTGGTTCCTGGGCAAAGGTTCCGCGGGCACGGAACTGCGGCTCGGGGACGAAGTCATCGCCGCTTTCACCTTCCGCGATGCCGTGCGCGCCGGAGCCCTCGGCGCGCTGTGCCTGCTGAAGCGCCGCGGCCTGTCGGTCCACATCCTTTCCGGGGACACGCTGGGAAAAGTCGCCCGCCTCGCCCAAGCGCTGGGACTGCCGCCGGACCGGGCCGCTGGCGGGCTGAGCCCGGAGGAAAAAGCCGCCCGCGTCGCGGCGCTCGACCGCCGCGACACCCTCTATCTGGGCGATGGCGCGAACGACTCGCTTGCCTTCGACGCCGCCTTCGTCACCGGCACTCCGGTCGTGGACCGCAGCCTGCTGGAGTCCAAGGCGGACTTCTACGCGCTGGGCTCCGGCCTCGCCTGGCTCGGCGAAGCCTTCGCCGCGGCCGACACCCGGACATGGGGCGTGCGCCGGGCCTTCGCCTTCGCCCTGTGTTACAATATCGCCGCCGTCGCCATTTCCGCCGCCGGCCACATGAGCCCGCTGCTCGCCGCCGTGCTCATGCCGCTCAGCTCGCTTCTCTCGATCCTGCTCGTCGCGTCGGGGTCCCGAAGGCACGTAGTCCCGGCTGAAGCCGGGCCGGATCGTCCGGGAAGGCCGTTGCCGCCCGTGCCGCATCCGGTTGAAGCCGGGGCTACGTGAAACATGCAGCCGCGCTTGTCTTTGAGACCCCCGGAGACCTTTTGTTGATTCCGCCGACCCCTGTGCCTATGATGGCGGGGCATCCCGGAAAAGAGATGCGCTCTCTCATGAGCCAGGCGAGCAAACAATTCGAATCCATGCTGCATGAGCGGCTCAAGCAATCCGATCTCTTCCGGATCTATCAGGACGCCTTCCGCACCGCCACCGGCCTGCCGCTGCGTCTGGTCGGCGCCGATCCCGACAACTGGTGCCTGGACGAAAACACCATCAACCGCAGCCCTTTCTGCGAGGCGCTGAACCTCTGCAAAGCCGCCTGCCATGCCTGCATCGAAACCAACCGGCGGCTCATCCACGAAGCCAGCGTGCATGGCCCCTCGACCTGCCATTGCTTCGCCGGGCTCACCGCCTCCGCCGTGCCGGTCCGGCTCGGGGCATCCATCATCGGCTATCTGAAAACCGGCCAGGTCTTTTCCCGCACGCCGGACGACGCACAGTTCGACCGGGTGCTCGGCACGCTCGGCCGCAAGACGCTCGACGCGGATACCGTTGAATCGCTGCGCACGGCCTATCTCCAGACCCGCGCCGTGGAGCCCGAGCGCTATGCCAGCATGATCACCCTGCTGCAGAACTTCTCCGAGCAACTCGGCCGCCATGCCGAATCGCTGGCGATCATCGAGGAAGGCAGCGAGCCCGCTGCCATCGCCAAGGCGCGCAAGTACATCCACGCCCACCTCGACGAACCCTTGCCGCTCGGCAACGTCGCCCGCGAGGCCGGACTCAGCGAATCTCACTTCTGCCGTCTCTTCAAGGAAGCCACCGGCCTGACTCTCACCGACTACATCAACCGCAGCCGCATCGAGTGGGCGAAGAAGGAGTTGCTCAACCCCAGCCAGCGCATTTCGGAAATCGCCTTCCAGGTCGGCTACCAGTCGCTGTCCCAGTTCAACCGCAGCTTCGCCCGCATCACCGGCATTTCCCCCACACAATGGAGGCGCGAAAAACTCGCAAGCGCCCACGAGCGCGCGGTGGTGAAAAACTGATGCCGAACCCCGATCCGAAAACCGAAGCGCCGGGCACGCTGTCCGCGCTTGATTTCAGGCAGTCGGTTTCTTGCGCTTCTTTTTCTTTTTCGGGGTGTCGTCGTCCCATTCGTCCTCGCCGTAAGCGCCATAGGCACCATAGCCATAGCGGTAGGCGCGGCCGTAGCGGTTGGTACGGTAGTAACCGTAGGAGTAGTTCTGGCCGATGAGACGGCGCTTTTCGGCGAAGCCGTTGAAGACAAGGCCGGAGGGCGAGGTTTCGCCGTCTTCGAGAAGTTCGAGGCAACGGCGGACGGCTCCCTTGGGAGTGTAGTCGGCGCGGACGACGAGGCAGAGGTTGTGGGCGAAAGGCGCGATGACGCGGGTGTCGGGAACGGCGAGCAGAGGAGCGGAGTCGAGGACGATGACGTCGTAGATCCGCGCGAGTTCGGCAAGGAGTTCGGCGAGGCGGGTGGTGTTGAGGAGTTCGCCGGGATTCGGCGCGCGCTTGCCGGAGAGGATGAGGTGAAGATTGGGTTCGCCGGTATCGGAGAGGATGACGCTTTCCAGAGGAACCTGGCCGGCGAGGCATTCGGTGATCCCGGCTCCCTTGGCGTCGCGGCGCAGGCCGAAAACGCGGTGGAGAGTGGGTTTGCGGAGGTCGAGGTCGACGAGCACGGTGCGGCGGCCCTGGCCGGCGGCGGCGAGGGCGAAGTTGGCCGAGACAGTGGACTTGCCCTCTCCGGGCAGGGCGCTGGTGAAGAGGCTGATTTTCCGCTTCGTTTCTTCGCCCAGAAGGGAGACGGAGGCGCGCAGGACGCGGAACATTTCGGCGTAGCTGGTGGAGGAGGCGCCGGGACGGAAGACCAGGTGGTCGTCCCATTCTTCGCGCAGGGGATTGGGCAGATCGTCTTTGATGTGCTTGGTACGACGCTTGATCGCGGTGCGGAGGTGGCGCGGCGAGATGTTTGCGATGGCGGCGAGAACGGGCAGTCCGCTGTCGGCTTCGAGCTGGGCGACGGTGTGGAATTTGTTGTCGAGCCGCACGCTGAGCAAGGCGATGGCAAGGCCGATGGCGAAACCGATGCCGCTCCCCTTGGTGGTCATGGCGGAGGCATTGGGAGAGGAGGGGTTGCCGGGGACGCGGGCGAAACTGCTGACTTCGGCCTCGGATTCTCCTCCCTGCTGGTTGATGTCGGCCTGCTGGATGCGGGTGAGCATCGAGTTGTACATGCCGGTGCGGCTGGCGATTTCGCTGGTGAGGACGTTGCTGCGGGAAAGGAGAAGGGTGCGGGCGGTCTTGAGGCGTTCCTTGGGGTCGTCGTAGGCCCTGTCGAGTTCGTCTTTGACGGTTTCCCAATAAACTCGATCGGAGGCGGCGCGGCGGGCGGTTTCGAAGGCGTCGAGGAAGCGTTCTTCAGCGGCGGCAAGCCGGTCTTCGGCGGCGATCATCCTGGGGTGCTTGGGCAGGTAGCGGCGCTTGAGTTGCTCGACTTCCTTTTCGACGCCTTCGAGTTCGGTATGTGTCTGGACGGCGCGGCTGTAAATGGCGAGGGCGGTCTGGGCGGCTTCGAGCTTCTTTTTGGTATCCTCGGATTCCTTGAGCAGGATTTCGACGGCGCTGTCGCGGCCGGTGTTACGGGCTTTGTGGATCTCGCCGAGGTATTCGCGGGCGATGGCGTCGGCTACGGAACGGGAGACTTCGGGGACGGGATGGGTGATGGAGATGTTGAGCAGCCTGGTGTGGCGTTGGATTTCGACGCGCAGCCAGCCGGAGATCATGCCGGCGAGGGCTGCCGGCGGTGGCACGGATTTGGCGCTTTCCTTCACTTCGGCTTCGTCGCCCGGGAGAGGCTTGCCGGTGAGTTTGAAGAACCAATCGGGACGCCATTCGACGGCGGTCGGGACAAGCCCCGGGAGTTCGCGGACGTCCTGGCGGGAGGCGACGACTTCAAGGAGTTCGGGACGGCAGATGCGGGCTGCGATGGTGTTGAAGGCCTCGGCGGAGGCGATGTCGAGTTCCTCGGTCTGGTCCTTGGCCATGAGCGAGGCGGTGCGCTGCTTCACCAGCAGGGTGGTGGTGGCGGTATACTTTTTCGGCGTCTTGGAAACTTGGTAGGAGGCGGCGAGGAAACCGAGAATGGTGCCCAGCACGATCCAGTGCCAGCGGCCGATGAGATCGAGGAAGAAGCGCTTGGTGCGCTCCGGGCTGCCGCTGGAAACCCGTTCCTGATAACCGGAGTCGAGCGGCGGCTTGCCGGGAAGGTCGAAGATATCCCTGGTATCGGGCGCGGGCAGGGTGGGGAGGGACATGAGGAAGCTCGGAAGAAAGGGAAAAAACGGGTTAGAAAATCCGCTCGGCGACGGTGATGACGTCGTCGGGCTGGAGGTAGATGCGGGAGGCACCCTTCGCGATGTGATCTCTGACGTTGATCACTTGGGTGACACCGTTGCGGAGCAGGGTGACGCGCTTTTGGTTGGCCAGTTCGGTGAAACCTCCGGCGGCGGCGATGGCGTTGAGGAGGTCGAGGGAGCCGTCGACAGGAAACTGAACGGGGCCGGGGCGGCCGACGGGGCCGTAGATCATGACCTGCTTTTTGACGAAGCGGCTCTCGCCGACGATGACGCGGTCGCCGGAGCGGAGCGGAATCTGGCGGTTGGTTTTGAGGGTGGTTTCAGTGTAAACCGAGCTGCTGCCGTCGGCGCGGTGGAGGACGATGTTGTTCACGTCGGCCTTGGGACCGAGACCACCGGTGGCGGCGACGGCGGAGGCGAGATCGAGGCGACCGCTGACAGGGATGGCGATCTGGCCGGGATTGTTGACCGCACCGAGGACGGAGATGTATTCGGCGGCTTCCTGGGCGACGGTGAGGGTGATTTTCGGATCGACCAAGTACTCGGCGGCGTAGCGTTGGCGGATGAGTTCGGTGGCCTTTTTCAGATCGAGACCGGCGAGTTGCACCGATCCGATGAGAAGGAAGGAGGCTTCGCCGCCCTTGCCGATGCGGGCTTGGGTGTCGAGGTCCGGTTCTTCGTAGACCTTCAGGCTGACCACGTCATTCGCCTTCAGCAGCGGCGCGTTCTGCGCCTTGGCGATCGGAACGGCGATGATGAGCGCGGCGAGGCAGTGGAGGATTTTCACGGCTGAAAAACGGGATTGGGGATAGGCTTGCGGACGATATGGCCGCGTGAGACGGACTTCGATGGCTGTCCGGCACCCCTGGAAGTTCGCGGGGCAAACCGCGCGAAAGATGCGGGGGTTAGGAAGAATGTCAAATTCCGAGTGCGTGGATCCGCTGGAATCGAAAGCGCTCCGGACCAGCGGCGAAGCTGCTTGTTTTGGCGGAAATCAAGGAACGGAGATGTGTCGTGACGGCAGGGAAATTTCCGGAAGATGGGTGAACGATGCATGATGCACGATGCGGCAGGCATGCACCGGAAAGCAAAGAGCGCGCCATCCTTCAGAAGCCCACGGAAAGGGAAGCGCCGATCTGGTATCCATCTTCCGAGACGGTGGCGTTGCCGTCGGTTTCCCGCCAGGAGAAGAAGAGTCCGGCATTGGCGCGGTCGGCGAATACGGGCCGGTTGTAGGCGACGTTGAGGGTGTAGTATTCGAGGTCGCCGTTTCTCAGATTCCCGCCGGTGGTGCTGAGTTGATCGCTGTTTTCGTAGCCGAGGCCGACGGAGAGAGAGCCGCGCGGAAGTTTGCGGCTGACGCCGGCATTGAAGCTCAGGGTGTCGCGGTAGGCTCCGGCGCGGGCGCCGTCGGCACCGGTGTCCTTGTGGACGGTGAAGCTGGCAGCCCATAGGTCGGAGATGCGGTAGCTGGCGCCGATGCTGCAGAAAAACGAGTCGTGCGAGCCGCCACCCGCACCGCCGTATTCGGCGAAATTCCAGCCGATGGTGCCATTTAGGGCGATTTTCGCGGTCAGCCGGTAGTTGGCGGAGAGGGTCGGTCCGATGGATTCGCGGTCGCTTTGCCGATCACCGCTCTGGTACGAATAGCGGATGCCGGGGCCAATGCTCAGCAGCGGCGAGTAGCGCCACATGGCGGAGAGTCCTGTGCTGAAGGATTCGGTGGAGCCGAAGCGGGTGCCGTTCGGATCGGTCCAGTGATAGCCGACATTTCCGGAGAGGAAGGTCTTGGGGCCGAGGTCGTAGGTGAGCGAGAGGCTCGCGCCGAAGGTCTGGTTCTCGACCTGATTGTTGTCGTAGTAGCGATTGTTGCCCCGCTCGAGGCCGGGGTTGAGCATGAGGGTGGCATCGAGCTTGGGGCCGTCGTAGCTGGCGCCGAGCGAGAAGTTGTAGCCGAAGCCGCTGAATTCGCTCCGGTTGAAGTATTGCGAATAGTTGATGCCCCCGCCGAAGAAGACTTGGAAGTCGCGACCGCCGCTGCTGTAGTTGGCAGAGAGGCCGGCGTTCAGGATGAAATCATCCTGCCCGGAGGTGCCTTGGTCACGGATGTTCGAGTCATAGGTACCGCGGAGGTTCGCGCCGAAGGACCAGCCGTCGCGCACGCTCGGGGCATTGAAGCCTCCGAGGCCGAGGATGCTCTCGACGCTTTCGAAGCGCATGGCATTGAAGCCGCTGGGCATGGAGGGCACCGGGGCTTCGAAATCGGGGGAAGAGACGGGCACGTTTTCGTGGGCCGACGAGATAGCGTCTCCCGCGGCGGCGAGGGCATCCTCTCCGGGTTCCGGAAGATTTACCGGCGAGCTTTCCGCGGGTTCGATGGAGCCCGGTCCGTCCAAGGGAACGGGGGTCAGGGCAGGCTCGGGCTCGAGTCTCGGCATCGGCTCGACCCGCAGCGGCACGTCCGCTCCCTCCTGGGGCGTGAGGGGCGCGAGTTCGATGGCGGGCTGCTCGGTGGCGGGCTGCTCGGTGGCGGCTTGGGAGCTTTCCTCCGCCGTGGCGGGGACGGCATGCAGAAGCAGGACGGCCGGGCAAAGCAAACGGGAAGACAAGGCAGGGAGGCGCGGAGGCATGGCGGATACTAGGCAGGAAAGCGTGGCGGCGAAAAGATCGAAAATTGCAGGTCGAGGGAAGAGTCAGGGGCCGGGAATCAGTTCCCTAGCAAGAACTTCCAAACGGGGTTTGCCGCGCGCGGCGCGGCGAATTCTTTCATGGGTGCGGTGGCGGGTCCACGTTTCCTGCGGGTGAATTTCCTCCACCCAGTCGAGGCGGCGGAACGCCTCCCGCCACAGCGTTTCCGTCCGGACCGGGTCGATGCCAGACCATGCGGCCGCCTGGCGGAGCGGGGCGCCGACGGAGGTGGGGTTGAGTGCGAGTTCCAGAGCGAAGACGCGGTCCACCATGTCGTCGCGGTCGTCGAATTGCAGGCCGATGACCCCCTGACGGTAGCGGACTTCGCGGTCGAGCGGCAGGGTTTTCGCCGCGTCGTCGAGGATCACGAGGGCTTTTTCCAAAAGGTCGTCTTCCGGAGCGGGGTCGGTCAGGGGCAGGCCCGCGTGCCTGGCCGCTTCGATGCGCTGCTGGTCCTGCTGGTAGAGCTGATGCGCCTGCTGGCGGGCCTTGATACCCGCCACGACCGCACAGGGAGGACCGCCTCCCCAAGCGGACCAAGCGAGCAGGCCGCCGCCGGCAAGTGTGAGAAATCCGGCGAATTTCACTCCCAGGCGGCGGGGAGTCGCGGACTCGGCTTCCTCGCGGGGAGACAGCGCGAGCGCATAGAGGAAGGCGGATGCCAGTGCGAGAGGAAGCAAGTGCCCGGGAACGTCAAAGAGGCCGTGGATCGGGACGATCAGCGCCGCGGCGAGGCAGGCGCCGCGCAGGCTGCGCTGGCGCCCTCGCCGGACCCGCCGGATGCCGTGCACCGCCGCAAGGACGACCAGCGCCGCCAGAGCCAGCGCCGCAGGGATACCCATTTCCGCGGCGACCCACAGCCAGTCGCTTTCCGGGTGCCGCGAGGTGACGTCGTTAAGGAAAGTGGTGTGATAAGCGAAACGGGGGTAGAAATAGGAAAACTGCCCCGCCCCGGCACCCCACACCGGCGCGGAGGAGATCATCGACAGGGTGTCGCGCCAGATCGCGAAACGCAGATCGAGGGTCATCGGGACGCTCGCGTCGGCGGTATCGGAAGCCATTTCGAGAATCGATTGCAGGTTGCCGGCCAGGCGATCCTTCACCCGGCTGCCGGCGACGAGAAATCCTCCGACCACAGCGAGACCGAGCAGTGCGCCCGCTTTCGCGGTGTGCCGGCCCAGGATTTGGCGCCCGACCGTCAGGAACCAAATGAGCGCCCCGATGCAGGGAAGCACGATGCCCGCGCGGCTGACCGACCAGGCGAAGTCCGCCACGCAGAGAACCGCGAGCATCGCCAGATGCGCGGCCCGCCGCCACCACGTCTTGTCGCGGACCGCTTGCATGAAGCCGCCCAAGGAGCAGAGCATGCCCATCGCGAGATAGGTGGCGCTGTGGTTGCGGTTGGGGAAAAAGCCGAAATGGTCGGGATTCGTCCCTGGCGCTGGGTCGAGCTGCTCCCAGCGGGCGAGCACGGCGTAGATCGTCACGCCGAGGGAAAAGACGAGGGTCCAATTCTTCACCTGAGCGCCCGAAGCGCGGTGCCCCGACAGCCAGAGGCAGATGCCCCCGGTCAGGACGAGAAAGGCCAGGTTTTCCGCCACGGAACGGGGTTGGATGGCGATCCTGTTTCCCGTCTCCACGCCGAGGCGCTGCAATTCCTCCCGCCATGGGGAGGGACCCGCCCAGCCGGCGGGCAGGAAAACGAGCAGCCCGCCCGCCGCCGCCAACGCGGCGAGGACCAGCCAGGACCGGGGCACCCGGCCGCTCGGGTGGCAGGCGATCATCAGCAACCCGGCGCCGACGAGCAGCCCGGCATTGGCGGCATCCCAAGGCTGGGACGCCACGAGTGCGCCGAAGGCGATCAGCAGCCACACACCGCCCCACAGCCATGTGGGCGAAACGGTCGAATCGCGGAAGTGCTGCATCGGTTCCGTGAGAGGTTACCGGTTTTCCCCGCCGCTCAACCAAGCGTCGCGGCGAGGCGTTTGCAAACCTCCCCGACGTTGGCACGAGAATTAAAGGCGGAAATGCGGAACCAGCCCTCGCCCGCCGCGCCGAAGCCCGCGCCGGGGGTGATGACCACCTGCGCTTCGTTCAGCATTTTGTCGAACATATCCCAGGATCCCAGCCCTTCCGGGCAGCCGACCCAGACATAGGGGGCGTTCTCGCCGCCGAAGACTGGGAGGCCGGCGGCTTTCGCGGCTTCGACGAGCAATTTGGCATTGCCCATGTAATGATCGATCAGCGCTCTGACCTCGGCCTTGCCCTGCTCGGAGAAGACGGCGGCGGCGCCCTTTTGCACGGGGTAGCTCGCACCGTTGAACTTGGTGCTGTGGCGGCGGCTCCAGAGTTGATGCAACGGCACGCGCGAACCGTCCTCCGCCTTGCCCGTGACGGTTTTCGGGATGACGACACAGCCGCAGCGCACGCCCGTGAACCCCCCGTTTTTCGAAAAGGAACGGAACTCGATGGCCACGTCTCTCGCGCCCTCGATCTCGAAGATGGAGTGCGGGATTTCGGGGTCCTGGATGAAGGCTTCATACGCAGCGTCGAAGAAAATCACGGCGTCGTTTTCCTTCGCGTACTTTACCCAGGCCGCGAGTTGTGCGCGGGTGGCGACGGCGCCGGTCGGATTGTTGGGAAAGCAGAGATAGATCAGATCGACCCTTTGCTCGGGGAGATCGGCGACGAAACCGTTCTCCGCGGTGCATGGCAGATAGACGAGCCCGGCATAGGCGCCTTTTTCGTCAGCGTCGCCGGTGTTGCCGGCCATCACGTTGGTGTCGACATAAACGGGGTAGACCGGATCGGTGATGGCGATGACATTGCCCTTGCCGAAGATGTCGAGGATGTTGCCCGTGTCGCACTTCGAGCCGTCGGAGACGAAAACCTCGTCGGCGGAAATGCCGAGTCCGGCGAACTGGTTTTCGACGATAGCCTGGCGGAGGAATTCATAGCCCTGCTCGGGGCCGTAGCCCTTGAAGGTTTCGCGCGCGCCCAGCTCGTCGATCGCCTCGTGCATCGCGGCGCGCACGGCGGCGGGCAGCGGCTCGGTCACGTCGCCGATGCCGCAGCGGATGATGCTCGCGGCCTTGTCCGGATTGGCGTCGGAGAAAGCCTTCACCCGGCGGGCGATTTCGGGAAAGAGATAACCGGCTTTGAGCTTGAGGAAGTTCGAATTGATCGAGGCCATGGCGCGGTTCTCCTAGATCCCCCGGTCCGGCAGCGCAAGGGCCGATCGTTCTGCCTTTCCGCGGACGCTTCGAAGGAAGCTGGGAGAAACAATCGTCCCCACCCCGGCGTAGGCTCCCGCGGCATCGACATCCGCACCATCCCGCCTTTCACATGAAATTCCCTCTCCTCCTCGCCCTGTTCGCTCCGCTGATCGCCTCCGCCCATCCGCCGGGGATTCGCACCGACCGCCCGACCCCGGCGCTTCTTCCGCTGCCGAAGAGCGACGATTCCTTTCACTTCATCATCTTCGGCGACCGCACCGGCGGACCTCCGGAGGGCATCAAGGTGCTGGAGCAGGCGGTAGCCGACACCAACCTGCTCGATCCCGATATGGTAATGACGGTCGGCGACCTGATCCAGGGATACAACCGGCCCGAACAATGGCAGGTCCAGATGCGCGAGTACCGCGACACGATGCAGGCGCTGCGCATGCCGTGGTTCCCGGTGGCCGGAAATCATGATATCTACTGGCGCGGCGAAGGCCGCACGCCGCTCGAACACGAAGAGGCCTACGAAAAACATTTCGGCCCGCTGTGGTACTGGTTCGAGCACAAGAAATGCGGCTTCCTCGTGCTGTTCTCCGACGAGGGCGATCCGGCCAGGCCGGACAAGCCTCGCGATTTCGGCGATCCCGCGCAGCAGAAATTCAGCGAAACGCAGCTCGCCTGGCTGAAGAAGTCGCTGGAGGAAATGAAGCAGCTCCAGCATATCTTCGTTTTCATGCACCACCCGCGCTGGGCCTCGGACATCTATCCCGGCAACAACTGGGACAAGGTCCACGAACTGCTCGTCGCCAACGGCAATGTCAGCGCCTGCTTCGCCGGCCACATCCATCGCCTGCGCTACGACGGAGTGAAGGACGGTATCGAATACTACGCTCTCGCCGCGACCGGAGGCCACATTCCCGGCGACCACCCGCGGCTCGGCTACCTGCACCATTTCAACGTGGTCACCGTGCGGCCGGACGGAATCAAGGTCGCCGTCCTGCCGGTGGGCAGCGCGATCGACCCGAAACTCCACACGCCCGAACGCCAGAGGGATCTCAACCTCGTTCTCGGCATGGCACCGCAACCCTTGGCTCCCTTCCCGCTAGATCCTGAAGGCAAGGGCTCCGGCTTCTATGAACTGAAGCTGACCAACCCTTCCGCCCGGCCGCTCGAAATCACACTTTCGACCGCCCGAATCAAGGGCTGGACGATCCGCCCGGACCACCAGCACGCCCTCGTCAAGCCCGGAGCGGAGAGGACGCTGACCTTCTCGGTCACGCGCGACGACGGCGATCATGAGGACTTCAGCACGCCGGTCTTCTCGATGGAAACGGACTATCTGGAGGAAAGCGTGCGCACCACCCTGCCCGAGCGGAGATTCCCGATGCAAATCTCGCTTGGCCCGCTTGCGGAGGAAGTTTTCGCCCCGGCCGACCCGCCCGTGGCCCTGCACGTGACCGACCGCAGCTCCGGCGTGAAGATCGAGTCCTCAAGCTACGATCTGCCCGACGGCCCTTTCACCCTGGAGTGCCGTGTCATGCCGGACAAATTGCAGGACACCGCCGGCATCGTGGCGAAGACGGAGGGCTCGGAATTCGGCTTCCACGCCAATGGAGACCAGGTCACCTTCCTCGTCCACCTCGGGGACCGCTACGCCAGCGTGCAGTCCGGCCCGATATTGAAACCGGGCGTCTGGACCCACCTCGCCGGGGTCTTCGATGGCGGGGCGCTCACGCTTTACCTCGATGGCAAGCCCGCGGGCTCGACCCCCGCCTCCGGCCTGCGCACGAGAAACAATCTGCCGCTCTACATCGGTGCCGATCCCGACCACCGGGGCCAGCCGGGCCGCGCCTTCCTCGGCTGGATTGACGAAGTGAGATTGAGCAAGGGAAGCGTCTACACCGCCGACTTCACTCCGGCCGATCGTCTGGAGGCGAACGACAGCACCGTGCTGCTCTTCCACAACGACCGGTTGGTCGGAGGGCAAGTGCCCGACCGCTCGCGTTCGCACGCCCACGGCATTCCGGTCGGCAGGGCGGCGCTGAAACCGCTGAAGCCGTGATTCCCCGAAACCATGCTGACCGAAACCTGAACCGCAGCCACCCGCTTTAACTGGATCGACTCTGTTCCGCCCTTCCCATTGCCGGAAAGCGGCTGTCAGACAGCGTCTTGTTCCAAGACCACATCGTCAGTCCACGGCGCCCCTTCGCCCCGGGGGCTCTCCGATTCTCCTGCTTTCGTCCCGCATCGGAAAGAAACACCACCATCCGTTTTACTGACGGAACTGGTTCATTGACACCGGGTTTTCCCCCGCTAGCCTCGCGCGCCCGGGCGGGGCGGACGAGCCGCTCTCCCGTGCGTTTCCACTCGCTAACCTCACTCCACGACAGACGATGGCTACCGTGAAAAAGTCCGCCAAAAAGGCGGCCAAGAAAGCGCCCTCCGCCAAGGGCACCAAATACGTTTACACCTGGGGCGCCGGCAAAGCCGACGGCAACGGGTCGATGAAAGCCCTGCTCGGCGGCAAAGGCGCGAACCTCGCGGAAATGACCCGCATCGGCCTGCCCGTGCCTCCCGGATTCACCGTCACCACCGAAGTCTGCACCTACTTCTACGCCCACAAGAAAACCTATCCGTCCGTGCTCCAGGCCCAGATGGAAGCCGGCGTGCGCAACATGGAAAAGATCATGGGCTGTAAATTCGGCGACGCGAAGGGCATGCCGCTCCTCGTCGCCGTCCGCTCCGGCGCCCGCGACTCCATGCCGGGCATGATGGACACCATCCTCAACCTCGGCCTCAACGACGAGACCGTGAAATCCCTCGCCGCCGCCACCAAGAACGAGCGCTTCGCCTGGGACTGCTACCGCCGCTTCGTCCAGATGTACGGCGACGTCGTCCTCGGCGTGCAGAAGACCGAAGGCGAAGACCACGAGCCCTTCGAAGTCGTCATCGAAAACTTCAAGCACGAGAAATACCACAAGGACATCGTCGACTCCGACCTCACCGCCGAAGACCAGCAGGAACTCGTCAAGCGCTTCAAAGCTCTTGTCAAAGAGCGCACCGGCAAAGGCTTCCCGACCGACCCGTGGGAACAGCTCCGCGGAGCCGCCGGCGCCGTCTTCGGCTCATGGATGAACGACCGCGCTATCGTCTACCGCCGCAAGTACAACATCCCCGCCGAATGGGGCACCGCCGTGAACGTGCAGGCCATGGTTTACGGCAACACCGGCGACAAGTCCGGTTCCGGCGTCGCCTTCACCCGCAACCCCGCCAACGGCGCCAACGAATTCTACGGTGAATTCCTCGTCAACGCTCAGGGCGAAGACGTCGTCGCCGGCGTCCGCACCCCCGAGCCCGTCTCGAAGATGAAGGCCGCCATGCCCAAGCCCTTCGCCGAACTGATGAAGGTGCGCCAGATCCTCGAAAAGCACTTCAAGGACGTGCAGGACGTCGAGTTCACCGTGCAGGAAGGCAAACTCTTCATGCTCCAGACCCGCAACGGCAAGCGCACCGCCGCCGCCGCGCTGAAATTCTCCATGGACATGGTCAAGGAGAAGCTCATCGACTGGAAGACCGCCGTGCTCCGCAACCCGGCCGAACAGCTCGACCAGCTCCTCGCTCCGATCTTCGACGCCGCCGAGGTCAAGAAGGTCAAAGCCATCGCCACCGGCCTGCCCGCCGGCCCCGGCGCCGCCTCCGGCAAGATCTACCTCAACGCCGACCGCGCCGCCGCCGCCGAGGCCAAGGGTGAAAAAGTCCTCCTCGTCCGCAACGAAACCTCCCCGGAAGACCTCCGCGGCATGATCGCCTCCGAAGGCATCCTCACCGCCAAGGGCGGCGTCTCCTCGCACGCCGCGCTCGTCGCCCGCCAGATGGGCAAGGTCTGCGTCTGCGGCGCCTCCGCCATCGAGATCGACTACGACAAGCTCACCGTCAAGGCCGCCGGCCAGACCTTCAAGGAAGGCGACTACCTCTCCATCGACGGCACCTCCGGCACCGTCTATGGCGGCGAACTGAAAACCGCCCCCTCGGAAATCATCACCGGCATCGTCAGCAACGACAAAGCCGCCAGGAAGACCGAGAAATTCAAGAGCTTCCTCCAACTCATGGAATGGTGCGGCCAGGTCACCAAGCTCGGCGTCCGCACCAATGCCGACACCCCCGAGCAGACCCGCATCGCCGTCGCCTTCGGCGCGCAGGGCATCGGTCTCACCCGCACCGAGCACATGTTCTTTGAGGGCGACCGCATCGACGCCATGCGCGAGATGATCCTCGCCACCACGCTCGAAGCCCGCAAGGCCGCCCTGGCCAAGCTGCTTCCCTACCAGCGCGAGGACTTCACCGGCATCTTCAAGACCCTCAAGGGTCTGCCGGCCACCATCCGCCTGCTCGACCCGCCGCTCCACGAATTCCTGCCCCACACCAAGGAGCAACAACTCGACCTCGCCAAAAAGATCGGCATTCCGGTGGAAGTCATCATCCAGCGCGTGGCGGAGCTCCATGAGTTCAACCCCATGCTCGGCCACCGCGGCTGCCGCCTCGGCATCGCCTACCCGGAAATCACCGAAATGCAGGCCCGCGCCATCTTCGAAGCCGCCGCCGCGGTCGCGAAAAAGAAGATCCCGGTGAAGCCCGAGGTCATGATCCCGCTCGTCGGCTTCCAGAAGGAATTCGACCTCCAGGCCGAGATCGTCCACCGCGTGGCCAAGGAAGTACAGGCTGAGAAGAAGGTCACCTTCGACTACCAGGTCGGCACCATGATCGAAGTCCCGCGCGGCGCGCTCACCGCCGACGAGATCGCCAAGGGCGCCGAATTCTTCAGCTTTGGCACCAACGACCTCACCCAGACCGCGCTCGGCATCAGCCGCGACGACATGGGCGCCTTCCTGATGCCCTACACCGAGGCTGAGATCTTCAAGAAGAACCCCTTCGCGACGCTCGACGCCACCGGCGTGGGCCAGCTCATGGAAACCGCCGTCGCCAAGGGCCGCAGCACCCGCCCGAACATCAAGCTCGGCATCTGCGGCGAACACGGCGGCGACCCGGACTCCGTGAAGTTCTGCCACAAGCTCGGCCTGAACTACGTGAGCTGCTCGCCTTACCGCGTCCCCGTCGCCCGCCTCGCCGCCGCCCAGGCCGCGCTCGAGGATGCGAAGAACGCCCCGGCGAAAAAGGCTGCGAAGAAAACCGCCAAAAAAGCCGCGAAGAAGAAGTAAGCCCCGCCGCTCACTTCCGAAGCATCCCAAGCCGCCCCGGGAAACCGGGGCGGCTTTTTCATTAGCGGAGCAACTGCGCCGCTCCGCCGCTGAGAGTCGCAGGAATAAGGAATGAATCCGTGAAAAGCCCGACGCTGGTAAACCCGTCGGAACGCCCATGCAACCCGCCCGCCCGAACTTCGCAACGGATCATTCCGCACGAAACCTCGCCCCTTGTCCCATCCGCGGCGCGGTGTAGTCTCCACCCATGCGAGCCCCGGAGGAGATGCCCGCCCGAGAGTGCCGTAAGGCAACGCACATTCGGATGAGGGTGACGAGGGGGCTCGGGCTGATCCTCGTCATCGCCGCGGCCATCTGGCTTCTACAGAATCGCGAGATGGTTTGGCAGTGGCAGAAGCAGGCACATCCCCTGGTGTTTTTCGCACTCATGGCGCTTCTGCCCGCAGCGGGTTTCCCTTCCACTCCTTTCTATCTGCTGGCCGGGGCGACCTTTGGCGCGGCGATGGGCCTCGCCGGGACATGGAGCGCCCTGGCCGCCAACCTGACGCTGTGCTACTGGCTTTCCCATAGCGGCCTGAGGCCGGTTCTCGCCCGCTGGCTCGACCGTGCGGGCAAGCGCCTGCCCAGGATCACCGCGAAGAATGAGTTGCGCTTCGTGTTCCTCGTCAGGCTCGTCCCCGGCATCCCTGCGGTCGCGAAAAACTACCTTCTCGGCCTCGCCCACGTGTCGTTCCGCACCTATTTCCTCGTTTCCCTGCCCACCGTCGGGCTCTATGCGAGTTGCTTCGTGGTCCTGGGAGAATCGTTTCTCGACTGGAGTCCGTGGAAGGCCGGAGCGGCGATCGCCTTGCTGGTGGCGGTGGGGGCGTTCATGTGGTGGTGGAAGCGGCAGTCGCGGGAGAAGGTTTGAGGGGGAGATTCCCGTTCTTTCGCGCCTGCCGGACCGCTCCGGCGGGTATCGGATGGTTGCGGCATTGCAGGCCGCTCCGATTTTTCGGAGCGGTCCTTTATCGTGATCCGCGCCTGCCATATCCGGAGAGTGGCTGCTTCCTCCTACTTCAAGGCCGAAAGATCCGCTCCGTGATTGATGTGAAAAACCTGGCCCTCGACGACCAGGGCCGGCACGGATTTGACACCCGCGGCCTCGGCTTCGTTCAGGCGACTCCGGGATTCACCGAGGTGGACGATTTCGACTTCGTAACGGCTGCCGTCCAAAGCCCCGGCAAGACCTTGTTCGGCGGAGACGCAGACCGGGCATCCGGCGTGGTAGAATACGGCTTTCGATTTCATGATGTGTTGCGGTTCGTAGGTTGATGAATCGCCGCCGGCTTCCGCCTCATTGCGATCCTTTTGCATCGTGCTCCCTATCCCGCGCCGGACAACCGGGTACAAAATGGTATCCGGTTGCCGCCCATCACGACGGCTGCTTGGCTTCATCCCATGAGCGATCCGGCGAAGAAGTATCTCTCCTTGAACGAGCGTTCCGCCTACCACCGCCTGGAGGACATCATCGGCTGCAAATGGTCGGCCGGCGTGGTGGCGGCGGTCGGCGAGGGCATCCGCCGCCCCGGCGAACTGGAGCGCTACATTCCCGGTATCTCCAAAAAAGTTCTCAACGAACGCCTGCGCAAGCTGTGCGCCTTCGGCATTCTGGAGCGCGAGGAATTCCCGGGCAGTCTGCCTCATGTGGAATACCGGCTCACCCCGGTGGGGGAAAAACTGAGCCGGCTGCTGGGGGAAATCCGCGAACTGCAAAAGGAAATGGAATGAGAACGCTCAAGACATCCCATCAATCGCTCCCTGAACCATCGGCAAGCCGGTTTGTGCCCAGGTCCCCTCAAGGCTTCCCCGGCAGGCGCAGGCTCGGGTCGCCGAATACCATGAATTTCATCCCTTGGAAGAAAACGCTCGGCGGATACCAGTTCCGCGTGGGCTTCAGCTCCGCCAGCTTTTCCTTTTTGTGGTAGTGGCGGATCGCTTCCGTCCAGCAATCTCCGAGTCTAGGTTCGTCCGCCGCCGCCAGCGC
This sequence comes from Haloferula sp., assembly GCA_037190465.1. Lineage (GTDB taxonomy): Bacteria > Verrucomicrobiota > Verrucomicrobiia > Verrucomicrobiales > Akkermansiaceae > Haloferula. The sequence goes on from JBBCJF010000022.1 coordinate 129,018, forward strand.
GCCGGTGAATCCCTCTACCAGTGCCAGCCCGCAGGGCTGGCTGCCGGTATTGCAACCGATGTAGGCGGCCGCACCGTTCGCGCCGCGCTCGCCTCTCTCCACGCCCATCCCCGGCACGTCTTCTGGGCCGTCGGCTTTTCCTGCACGGACATCGGCCCCGCCCGCATCATCGGCCCCGCCAGATCACCGAGACTTGGCTCATGGAGCTCGCCCGCCGCGAGGGCGGCAAATTGGCAGCACTCGACGAAGGCCTCGCCGTCCTCTGGCTGGAGATCGCCGTGCTGGTGCCGGTTTGAGAATTCCTGGCTACCGGGCGACGATCCGCCGTCCTCCATCCGGCAGCGCTTCGAAGCGCAGCCAGTGCGTCCCGGCCGGCAGCAATTGCGGATAAAGATCCGCCCACTCGACCACCAGCACGCCCGGTTCGTCGAGAAACTCGTCCCAGCCGATTCCCAGCAATTCCTCCTCCGACCCCAGCCGGTAGAGATCGAGGTGGAAAACCGGCAGCCGCCCTCCGCGGTATTCGTGCACCAGCGCGAAAGTCGGGCTGGTCACCTCGCCCTCGTAGCCGAGCCCACGCGCCAGCCCTTTGCAGAAATGCGTCTTGCCCGCGCCCAGCCCGCCGGTCAGCGCGACCACATCGCCGGCCGCCAGCCCGGCGGCGAAGCGTTCGCCCAGTGCCACCGTTTCCCGTTCGTCGGCCGCGATCCACTCCATGCCCCGGGCAAAAACCCGATGTGACCCTCTGCGTCGATTTCAAAAAATTCCCTTGCCGGATCGCCGGACCCGTGGTGATCTCCCCGCCCGCCCGACTCCCGGGCGGCCCGAACCTTTTCCTTCACGGCCATGGCCTACGCAGTCATCAAAACCGGCGGCAAGCAGTACCGCGTGCAACAAGGCGACAAAATCGACGTCGAGAAGCTCGACGCCGAAGTCGATGCCGAACTCACCTTCGATGCCCTTCTCGTCGGCGAAGGCGAAACCGTGAAGGTCGGCGCCCCCGTCGTCGAAGGTGCCAGCGTCACCGCCAAGGTCATCGACCAATTCCGCGGTCCCAAGGGCGTCGCCTTCAAATTCAAGCGCCGCAAGGGCTTCCACAAAACCAAGGGCTTCCGCCGCCACCTCACCAAGCTGGAAATCACCTCCATCGCCGGCTGACCTCACACTCGAGTTTAGTCATTAGTGCTTAATCATTAGTAATTTCCAATCATGGCTCACAAGAAAGGTCAAGGCTCTGTCAAGAATGGCCGCGATTCGCGCTCCAAGCGTCTCGGCGTGAAGAAATTCGGCGGTCAGTCCGTCATCGCCGGCAACATCATCATCCGCCAGCGCGGCACCAAGTGGCATCCCGGCGCCGGTGTCGGCATCGGCCGCGATCACACGATTTTCGCCATCGTCGATGGTCGTGTCTTCTTCGACAAGGACGGCCGCCGTGTAAATGTCACTGCCGAAGCATCCGCGAACTGAGCAGAACACCACTTTTCCGAAAGCCGCCGCGCCTCGCAGGCCCGGCGGCTTTTTTGTGCGGTGCAGTCGCTTTGGTCCAGAGAGCCTGCGACTCTACAAAATCAGCGTCTCCGCCATCGCCAGCACGTCGGCGAAGGGTCTATCCTCCAGCAACCCGAACGCGTCATGACGCGAAAGCCTCGCCCGCGTGACAGCCGGGCTGCCGATCCCGCACAGGAAGCGCGCAAGCTGACGCGGCGTCCGCAGCGCGGCATGGCGTTCGGCGACAAGCCGTCGGATCGCCTCCATCTCCTCCGGCCCCGGCGGCGCTGCGGCAGGGCGGGGGACCGGCGTGGGCGGCACGCCCCGGCAGCGGTCGCAATGACCGCAAGGCTTTTCCAGAACCTCGCCGAAGTGCTCCGTCACGAAGCCGGTGAGACAACCCGGACTCTCCGCCAGCCGCATGACCTGCCGCAGCCGCTCCAGATCCGCCTCTTCGCGCCGGCGGAACTGCCCTTCCAGCCGCTGCGCAAGCTCGTGCAGATCCCCCGGATCGCGCAGCAGGCGGTAGCCCTGCCGCACTCCGGACTTCTTCAGCGCGAGATCGCCCGCCTCCTCCAGATGCACGAGTGCGGCGACGATCCGGTTGCGGTCCTCGCCCGTGCGGCCGGCGATTTCATCGATCTCGAAAGTCAGCCACGAGCGCCCTTCCCGCGCGGCGGCGAAAATTTTCCTCAGGAATGATTTACGTCGTTCGTCATAGCCTGCGAGAACCCTCTCGAAATCCCTCAGCAGGCGCGCCTGATACGTCGTGTAAAAAGGCCGAGTGGCCTCGATCACTCCCTCTAGCTCCAGATAAGTGAGCAGCGTGTTGACCACAAGCGGCCGGATGTCGTTCACGCCCGAAAGCTCGTACACCGACACATCGAACTCCCCGCCGAGCCGCAGCACATGATCGACCAGATTGCGCACCGCCGCAAGCGTCGGCGTGTCGCCGTAAATGAAATTCTCCAGCGTGGCCAGATCGTCGCCGCAGGCGAGCAGCTCGCAGACCGACGGCAGCCCGTCGCGCCCCGCACGGCCGGTCTCCTGGCTGTAGTTTTCGAGCGACTTGGGCAGATTGTAGTGAAAGACGGCGCGGATGTCCGCCTTGTCGATGCCCATGCCGAAGGCGATCGTCGCTACGATGATCATCGTATTTCCCTCCATGAACCCCTCCTGCGCCGTAGAGCGGAACTCGTCCGGCATGCCCGCGTGATACGCCTGGGCGGACAGGCCCTTGCGCTGGAGAAAGGTCGCCACCTCCTCCGCCGTGTGCTGGAGCGTTACGTAAACGACCGCCGGCCCCTCGCACTCGCGCAGGCGGGAAAGCAGCAGATCCTTCCGCTCCGCCGCAGACACCGGGCTCACGCGCAGATCGAGATTCTCGCGGTGGAAACTGAGCTGCACATGATCCTCCTCCGCGATGCCGAAGCCGTGCCGGATGTCCGCGGCCACCGACGGCGTGGCCGTGGCAGTCAGGCAGAGCACGCGCCGGACGCCGAGATCGCGGCAGAGCTTGGCGAGCTTCAGGTAATCGGGCCGGAAATTATGCCCCCATTCGGAAATGCAATGCGCCTCGTCGATCGCGATCATCGCGATATTCATCCGCTGGAGCCGGGCGCGGAATCCTTCGTTGGCGAGGCGTTCGGGGGCGACATAGAGAATTTTCAGTGAACCATCGCGCAACCGGTCCTGCACGGCCTGATAGTCTTCCTGGCCGAGCGTCGAGTCGAGCCGCGCGGCGGCGATGCCCCGGGCACACAAGGTGTCCACCTGATCCTTCATCAGCGCGATCAGCGGCGAGACCACCAGCGTGACACCCTCCAGCAACAGCGCCGGAAGCTGGTAGCACAACGACTTGCCGCCGCCGGTGGGAAACACGGCGAGCATCGGCCGGCCGGCCAGCAGCCCTTCGATCACGGGAAGCTGTCCCTCGCGGAAAGCGGCATGGCCGAAGCGTTCGGAGAGGATTTGCGGGAGATTCACGCCGGCCACGCGCGAGAAATGGCGAACGCCGGAGGAGGGGGCAAGGTTCCGTTTGGATGCCTTTTGCCCCGACTGCCGCGGTTTTCGTGGTTGCGGCCTCCCCCTTGCCGGGCTCAGATAAAAAGGACGACGGGCACATGGAGGATCGATACGAGATACGCGGAAAACTCGGGCAAGGCGGGCTGGGCGCGGTTTATCGCGCATGGGACCGGTCCTTGAAACGCGAAGTGGCCATCAAGCGGATCGTTTCCGGCGACGAGGGATCGCAGCGCGAGGAAGCCACCCGCCAGATGGAAAAGGAAACCGGTGCGCTCGCCGCGCTGCAGCACCCGCACATCGTCACCATCTTCGATGTCGGTTCCGACGAGGACGGCCCCTTCGTGGTCATGGAACTGATCACCGGCCAGACACTCGAAGAAGCCGCCGCCAGGGCTCCCCTGACCTGGACGGACTTCCGCGAACTGGCCCTGCAAATCCAGGAAGCGCTGATCGCCGCCCAGGATCTCGGCCTGGTCCACCGCGACCTCAAGCCTTCGAACGTGATGCTCAACTGGCTGCCCTCCGGGAAATTCCAGGCCAAGATCGTCGACTTCGGCCTCGCCAAGTTCAGCCCCAAGCCCTCGCTGCAAACGACCGACCAGAGCGATTCGATCTTCGGCTCCATCTACTACATGGCGCCGGAGCAATTCGAGCGGGCCATCCTCGACTCGCGGGCCGACATGTATTCCATCGGCTGCGTCTACTACTACGTGCTGACCGGCCGCTCACCCTTCGAGGGCGACACCGGCCCCCAGGTCATGGCTGCCCACCTCGAACACCGGGTCATTCCCCTGGCGCAGGTCCGGCCCGACATCCCGCGCTGGGCGGCGGACTGGGTGATGTGGCACATCAACCGCCACCCTGCCGAGCGCCCCGAAAACGCCCGCGAAACCCTCCGCAGCTTCATCCAGCTCGACGTGCCCTCCACCCAGCCCATACCCCATACCGATTTCATCCAGCCGGCAGCTCCCAAGCGTCCCCGCCTCCTCATTCCCGGCGCTGCCGTGCCCGTCGAGCCCGAACCTCCTCCCGTGACGCCGGTCACCGCGCCCCAGCCGCTGGCCCCGCCCGATGGCGCTCCGCCCAGCCTCCACACGACTTCCCAGCAGGCTCTGGAAGACAATCCCGAGGCATCCCCCAGCGCCCCGCCGCCCGCTGACCCGGTGATCCCCCAACCAAAGCTGGTGGCCGCTCCGACATCTTCTCTCGCCGCCCCCGCGGCCCGACAAATCCGGACCGTCCAAGCGAGCGGTCCGCTCTCCAGCGTCCGGGGGGCGACTTTCCCGTCGGCCGTCAAGCTGCCCAAAAAACGAAAGAAAAAGCTCGGCAACGGGGCCAAGGGAGCCATCGCCGCCGTGCTCGGCATTCTCGTCCTACTGCTTGCCTACTTTTTCATCAACCAGCTCAAGCGATCGAAGATCACGGGGCGTTACAACGAGCTGGTGGCAAAAGCCGCTGACATCAGCGTCAAGGAACTCCCCATCGACGCCCGCGACCTCGACATCCTTCTCGACTCCGTCCGCTCCGCCGGCACCAATGTCGATCGCGAGACCGTCTACCGCGCCCTCTTCATCGCGCAACCGACCGACGGCACCGACATCGACGGTAAAATCTTCGAACTCGCCACCTCCGCCGGCATTCACCGCGACATCCGCAACGCCCTGATCTCCCGGATCGTCGGCCCGCGCCGGAATCCCGCCATGGCCGACAAACTCATCGCCTATGCGAAGAGCGCTCCCGACGATTCCGCCGCCAAGGCCGCTTTGGATGCCGTGGTCGCCATCGGCGGCGACGACCAGTTCCCGGACCTCATCGGCATTATTCAGAGCTCGTCCAGCTCCGAAATCCGCCGCGCCGCCGAGCAATCCGCCGGGCAGATTCTGGTCAAAACCGCCCGCCGCATCGCCTCCGAGAACGACTTGGCCGAAGCCTACGCCCAGGCTCCCAACGAAGAGAGCCGCCACGCCTTCCTCCGCCTCCTGGGCCTCATCGGCGGAGCGAAGGCCTCCACCATCGTCACCGAAGTTCTCGAAAAAGGCAGCGAGTCCGACAAACTCGCCGCCGTCCTCGCCCTCGGCCAATGGCCGGATGCCTCGATGTTCGGCCCCATGATGGATTTCCTCGCCGGGACCGGCGAAGGCAACGTGCGGAACCGGACCCACGAACAGGCGCTGCGCTTCCTGGCCGAAAACGACGGCTCCGAAGCCAACTGGAAACGTCTCGCGGAAAACGCCAAGACCAATGCCGAGCAGGATCGCATCATCCGCTCCCTCGCCTTCCGCCGCCACGAACCGTGGGCCATCGCCATCGTCGAGGGCTTCGCCGCCGCCTCCGACAACGACGACCTCATCGACCTCGCCGAAAAAGCCGTCCACGCCATGAAAGAGCGCGCCAAGGTGGCCGGGGGACGGGAAACGGAGGAAGAATGATGAAAATTGCCGGCCTTACGGCCGACGCATCGGCCCATCTCCTTCAGTCATGCCGGGCGACTTCATCATCGAGACATTGCTGCGCGGCTTCCTGGAAATCGTCCTCTATGGGATTCTCTATTACACCGGGGCTTTCGCGCTTTCGCGGATCACCTTCGGACAGCTTAGGCTCGCTCCTCTCAACACCCTCGGGGAAAAGGATAAGAAGAAGCGGGTCGATTGGAATCCCTGGATTCACCGTCCGGGTCGTGGAAAGGCATTGAAAGCGGAATGGGTATGCCTCACGGGAGTTTTCGTATGGGTCCTCGCCGGCTGTTTCCTGTACTTCGCGTCCCACGCGCCGAAAAGCGAGTCCGGCTACGAAACAGCTATCCCGGCTGAGCGTAACTGATTGCCCCGCGGAGCGCAGATCCGCATTGGACGTCCGCGCCGCGATGCTCTAAGGCTCGCCGCGCCATGCTCGACATCCGCGAGATCCGCGAACACGCCGATGCCATCCGCGAGCGCCTCAAGGCGCGCGGGGGCGACCACTGGACCCTCATCGACGAAGTCCTCGCCTGCGACGAATCCCGCCGCCGGGCCGAGACCGAAAAGCAGGGCCTCCAGTCCCAGCGCAAGCAGACCTCCAAGCAAATCGGCATCCTCAAGGGCAAGGGCGAGGACACCTCCGCCATCGAGGCAGAGGTCCGCTCCATCAACGAAAAGATCGCCGCCCACGACGCCGATGCCGATGCCGCCGCGGCGCGCCAGCAGGATCTGCTGCTGCACATTCCGAACCTCCCCCATCCGGATTGTCCCATCGGCGAAGACGAAACCGCCAACCCCATCGTCCGCGAATGGGGAGAGAAACCGTCCGTTGCCGATCCGAAGGATCATCTCGTCCTCGCCGAAGCGCTCGGTCTCATTTCGCTGGAAGACGCCGCGCGCGTCGCCGGCTCCGGCTTCGCCGTCTACCGCGGCAAGGGCGCGAAGCTCGAACGCGCGCTCATTTCATTCCTCCTCGACCTCCAGACCGAGCAACACGGCTACGAGGAAGTGAACGTCCCCCACCTCGTCCACCGCGAGTGCATGGAAGGCACCGGCCAGCTTCCGAAATTCGAGGACGACATGTACGGCACCGACGCCGGCGGCGACGGTCGCAACCAGCTCTTCCTCGCCCCCACTGCCGAGGTGCCCGTCACCAACCTTTACCGCGACACGATCCTCCACGAAGCCGACCTGCCGAAGAAGCTCGTCGCCTACACCCCCTGCTTCCGCCGCGAAGCCGGCAGCGCGGGCCGCGACAACCGCGGGATCATCCGCATGCACCAGTTCGACAAGGTCGAACTGGTCCAGATCGTCCACCCCGACAAAGGCTTCGAAACGCTGGAAGCCCTCACCGCCCACGCCGAAACAGCCCTGCAAAAGCTCGGCTTGCACTACCGCACCATCGAACTCTGCACTGGCGACCTCGGCGCGAACTCGGCCAAGACCTACGACATTGAAGTCTGGGCTCCCGGCCAGGGCAAATACCTCGAAGTATCGAGCTGCTCGTGGTTCAGCGATTTCCAGGCCCGCCGCATGAAACTCCGCTTCAAGGATCACGAGGGAAAAAACCGCTTCTGCCACACCCTGAACGGCTCCGGCACCGCCCTGCCCCGGCTCTACGTGGCCATCCTCGAACAATACCAGCAGCCCGACGGCTCCATCCGCATCCCGGAAGCTCTCGTCCCCTACTTCGGCGCGTCCGAAATTCGCTGACTTAGCGGATACGGCGCTGCTGTCCCGCTACTTCCTCAGCCACTTCCACAGCGCCAGCACCACCATCGCGCCGATGGTCGCGGTCAGGATCGACTTCAGCGACGGCAGCCAGGAACCCGGATCACTCGGCGGGAGAAAGCCGATATTCTCCCCGATCCACCCGCCCACCAGAGCCCCGGCAACGCCCAGCCCGATTGTCACCAGGCAGCCGCCCTTTTCCTCGCCCGGCATCACCCGTCGGGCGATCAGGCCCGCGATCAAGCCCAACAGAATCCAGCCGACGAATTTTTCCATGCGTTCTCCGATAGCACAAGCGGCGGCGAAATGCACGATGGCATTTCTCCCCGGGAGCGAGGAGCCCCTGCTCCCCACGAACCACTGATAACTCCGCTGCTTATGCGGGCCCGCATCGCCAGACAGGACCACCCAGTGCTTCTGCGGAGCAGGGACTCCGCGCTCCCGGGAAAGGCGATTTCCGGACTCTCCAACGAGACCGGCATCCCCTATACTCACATCCATGCCCCTGCCGGACATCGCATGGTTGCAGCAAGCGCCGAAGCGCCGCCGTTACCTCGCGGGCATTTCCGGCGGCGCGGATTCCGTCGCGCTGCTGCACCTGCTCCACCGGCATGGCTTCCGCGACATCGTCGTCTGCCACCTCGACCACCGCCTGCGCGGGCGGACATCCGCCGCGGACGCCCGCTTCGTGACAAAACTCGCCGCGCAACTCGGCTATCCCTGCGAAAGCGGAGAAGCGGATGTGAAGTCCCTTGCAAAAGAATCCTCCGCTTCGATCGAAAGCGCCGCCCGCGAAGCCCGCCACGCCTTCTTTGCCATCTGCTCGCGCAAGCACCGCTGCCCGCGTCTGCTGCTCGCCCACCATCTCGACGATCAGGCCGAAACCATCCTCTGGAATCTCCTGCGCGGCAGCCGTGGCCTCGCCGGTATGAAAACCGGTCAGACCCTCGGCATGGGCGGACGCCCCATGGAATGCCTCCGCCCCCTGCTCAACCTGCGCCGCGCCGAACTCCGCGCCTGGCTGGAAAAGGAAAAACTCCCCTGGCGCGAAGACGCCAGCAATGCCGAGCCCTTCGCCGCCCGCAACCGTCTGCGTCACGAAGCGCTGCCCCTGCTTTCCTCCATCGCCCGCCGCGATGCCGCTGTCTCCATCGTCCGTTCCGCGGAGGCCGGCGATGACTCCCGCGCCATCGAGACATGGGCCGTCCGGCAGGCCGCCGCGCTCGACCCGCAGGGGCGGCTCCATCTTCCCAGGCTCCGCACGCTCCCGGCCGCGCTGCAAACCGTGTGTCTTTACGATTTTCTCCGTACTTCCGGTGTGCCCGGTCTTTCCCGCGAAACGCTCGCCCGCTGCCTGCCTTTGCTCGATCCCTCCTCCTCCCCGTCCGCGAATCTTCCCGGAGGCTTCATCCTGCGCCGCCGCTCCGGACGTCTGTTTCTGGAACGATGATGCCTCGCTTTCCGCTCGTCGAAACATCCCCGGCCGCGTTCCAGTATCCGGCGATATGAAACCTTTCCTCGCCTTGTTTGCCTGCGCCCTCGCCGCCACCGCCGCCGATTGGCAACCGCTCTGGCCCGGAGAAGCCCCCGGCGCCAAGCGCCCGCCCGCCGGATCGGAAAGCGTTGGCGACGGCTGGCGCTACGCCGACATCGAAGTCCCGCAGATCGCCGTCCACCTGCCGCCGAGGGACAAAGCCACCGGCCAGGCCGTCGTCATCCTGCCCGGCGGCGGCTACACCATCCTCGCCATGAACCACGAGGGCCACGACTATGCCAAGTGGCTCAACGAACGCGGCATCGCCGGCATCGTGGTGAAATACCGCGTCAGCGGGAAAGATGACTTCGGTTATGGATTTCCCGTTCCCTTCCTCGACGCTCGCCGCGCCATCCGCACCGTGCGGGCGAATGCCGCGGAATGGAATATCGACCCCGCCAAGATCGGCGTCATGGGTTCCTCCGCCGGCGGCCATCTCGCCAGCCTCTGCACCACCCGTTTCGCCGACACCTTTCCTGAAGAGGGAAAAGACGAGATCGACAAGCAAAGCTGCCGCCCGGATTTCTCGATCCTCATCTACCCGGTCATCTCCTTCGGCGATCTCGCCCACGGCGGCTCGCGCCACCGCCTGCTCGGCCCGAATCCGGACGCCGCGACGCTCGAACGCTACTCCACCGAAAAGCAGGTGTCGAAGGACACTCCGCCCGTCTTCCTCCTCACCACCGCCGACGATTTCGTCGACTGCCGCAACAGCCTGCGTTTCGCCGAAGCCTGCAAGGCCCACGGCGTGCCGGTCAGCCTGCACCTCTTCGAAAAAGGCGGCCACGGCTACGGCCTGAACGGCAAGGACGAACTCGCCGCCTGGCCCGCGCTGCTGGATGCGTGGCTGAAACGGTGAGAAAGTGGCGCATGCCTCCGGCTTGCGAACGGAGCGCAGCCCCATCAGTGCCCGGCCGGTCGATGCCACGCCTTCATGCGGAAAAAGCGCCGCCCTTCTCCCGCCTCCGGCGCCAGCGACAGATGCGCCCACCCGCCGCCGAGAAGGAGCAACTCCGCCCCGCTCGAATCGACCTCCTCCCATACGACGCAATCGTCCGACGATTCGATCCGATAGTGAAGCTGCCAATCGGCGGCATCGGCCCGCTGTTGGAAACCCAGAACGGGCACACCACCACTCATCGCCAGCGATAGCCGGAAATTCTCCGGAGCCGCCGCGTCCGCCACCAGCGGATTCGTGCCCTCGATGATCTCCTGCTCGTTCGAGCGACCGTCGCCATCCGCATCGGCATCCGGTTCGCCAAGCGCGCCGCCGGCTCCCCTCGCCTGCATCCAGCGTTCGAGCGAGCTGCGTTCGTCCACCACCAGATTCCTGACGAGATAAACATTCGCCCGATTGCCGACGAGAAAGTCGGCGTCGCCATCGCCATCGAAATCGGCGCTTCCCAGATGCCTGGCGCCGGCAAGGCCGCTGGAGCCGGTGAAATCGTATTGCGCCGAAGCGAGCGGTCCCAGGAGAGTCGGCTTCAGGAAACCCGTGGGATGCACCCATTCCGGCTGGCCGTCCGCATCGAAATCGAGCAGCGGCGGGCGGGGAAAGGACGGCAGTGGCAGCTTGACCCACGACGCCGGCTCCCGCGACCCGCCGCCGGGGTTGCGCCGCCAGTAGGCGTAGACGTCAGGATTACCGTAAAAATCGATCCCTTCGATTTCATAAGTCACGAGATCGAGATGTCCGTCGGCATTCACATCCAAGAATGCCGCTTCGCCCGCATCCGTGGGATTGCCGTAGATATCCATACCATAGAGATTCGCGGGGACTTCGGCGATCGTGGCGATTCCTCCCGATCCATCCCCGTAGCTTACCGCCATGCTCACTCCCGTGAAGATAAAGCCATCCGTGTTCGCTCGATAGACGAAAGATGCGATATCGGGAACCCCGTCGCCATCCAGATCGCCGGTACAGGTTCTCACGATCCGCACGGGATTGCCGAAGAAATCCGCTACGATCGCTCCGCTCGTAAGCTGCCTGCGGTGATAGGAAAGCTCGCCTCCGATATTCTCGTGCCAGCACCCTTCCACCACGGCGTCGAGATCGCCGTCCCCATCCCAGTCGACAAACTCCGCGCCGGCGAAGGGACGGTGCAGCGAAAGCGTGTCGAAAGCCCCATCGGGAAAAGGCAGTACCGTGAAGGTTCCGTCCCCGTCATTGCGCGCGATGCCCGCCGCCCGCTTATGGTTGAACCAATGGCCGGATTGGTAATCGACCACCAGATCGGGCAATCCGTCGCCGTTCAGATCCGCGACACTCAGTCCTGTAATCTGCGTGCCCGCCGGAGCGCCCGCCTGGCCGGGACGGATTTCCGCGAGAGCCTTCACACCGAAACGCCCCGTGCCGTCATTGATCAAAAGATGGTAGTCCCCATCGGTATCGGGACCGAAAATCACATCCATGTCTCCATCGTTCTCCACATCCAGAATCAGCGGATCGTTCCAGGAAGCGGGAGCCGGCGCCACAAATTCCACCGGAGAGAAGCCGTCTTCACCTCCCCATGCCACCGCGAGGCGCCCCATCCCGCTCCCATGTTGCGAATTGACGTATGTCTGCACCACCACGTCGAGGCGCCCGTCGCCATCCAGATCTTCCAAACCTTGATAATTCGTAGTGGAAAAATACGAAATAAGCCCGGAGGCGTCGAAGCTCCGCGATGAAATCGACTCCCAATTGTCGGTCCGGAATTCCGCCACCACCGGAGTATGGCTTTCGTCCGTCGTCAACAGGATCAGCCGCGCCGGCTCTCCTGCGCCCGGGATGATGCGCCAGACTCTTTGCGAAATGTCGTAACCGGGAAGAAGATCGGGCGATTCGTGCCGCTCGTAGGTGAAGCCCTCGCCCTTCGCATACCAGGCAAGCCTGCGCTCTGCCACTGAGACAATCTCCGGGATATCGTCGCCATCCAAATCCGCGAAGACAGGATTCACCAGATTGAAGGAATGCCAATGCACCACCGGGGAAAATTCCCGCGGTCCGGTACGCTCGAGGAAATAGCCGTAACTGTCGGTAACGGATACCAGGTCGCGGTCGCCATCGCCATCCACATCGACCGCCCGAATGTCCGGTAGATACGTAGGCAGCGACTCGTCGAACACCTGCGTATGCAAGGGCTGGAACACTCCTTCGATGGATCGTTCCCAGATCGTGAGATACCGGGCGTTCCCATTGTCCCGGATTTCGAGCAACTCGACCGAGGAATCGCCGTCGAGATCGACCGGCAGCCATGTCGACGGGGAAAGCGGCGTCAGCGGGATTCTCCCGCCGGGTCCCGTTTTATTGAAAACGATGGCAACGGGCCGGCTGGCCTCTGTGAAATTCTCGAAGATGCGCCGGTCGGTTTCCACCACCAGCCATTCGACACCGGGCGACGGATCGGCATCCGCAAGTTTCCCGGCAGCGTCGAAAACTTCCGGTCCCCGCCGTGCGAGATGAATGGGGCGGGGATCGGCAAAACTCCTGTCTCCGAGATTTTCCAGCCAGGTATCCACTGTTATCGCCGCGTTCGAGCTGGTTTCTGAAGTATCTGCGGGGATGACGATATCCAGATCGCCGTCCCCATCCACATCCGCCATCAGAGGCAGAACCGCGGTCGATTTCGGCGGCTGCGGGGTAATGAGTTCGATGCGCGGCTCAGTGCGCCCCATGGCGGCATGGAGCCCGGCCGCAAGCATGACTGCGGGGAGGGAGCGGATCATTCTCCCGGATAGTTCAAGGACACGGGCCTGGCATTGTCAAACCTGCGCTTGTCCAGCCAGCGCCACCAGCACCGCCTTCTGCGCGTGAAGGCGGTTCTCCGCCTCTTGGAAGATGACATCAGCATGCTTTTCCAGCACTTCGTCCGTGATTTCCTTGCCGCGGTAGGCGGGCAGGCAGTGGAGGACGATGTGGCCCTCCGCTGCATGGGCGAGCAGATCGGCATTCACCTGAAAGGGGCCGAAAGCTTCCTCCTTCTCCTTCTGCTCCTCCTGGCCCATCGAGAGCCAGACATCCGTATTCACGACATGTGCGCCCTTCGTGGCAAGTACGGGGTCCGCCGTAATCATCACGTTCGGAACATCCAGCTTTTCGAGAAAAGCGGCCGACGGCTGGTAGTCCTCCGGCGCGGCGACGGCCAGCTCGAAGCCGAGATGCTTGGCCGCCCACATCCAGGAAACCGTCATGTTCGAGAAACCGTCGCCGATGAAGGCGATCTTCTTTCCTTTCCAGCCGCCGAGAGCTTCCTTCACGGTGAGCAGGTCGGCGAGGATCTGGCAGGGGTGTTCCTCGTCGGTCAGCGCGTTGACCGTGGGAATGCCGGAGTATTCGGCGAAGTCCGCCACATCCTGCTGGGCGAAGGTGCGGATGATGCAGCCGTGGACCATCCGGCCGAGCACCCGGGCGGTATCCTTGATCGGCTCCCCTCGCCCGAGCTGGATGTCGTTCTTGGAAAGGAACATCGGAAAGCCGCCGAGCTCGCGGATGCCGACTTCGAAGGACACTCGCGTGCGGGTGGACGATTTCGCGAAGATCATCGCCCAGGTCTGCCCGGCGAGCGGCTGGTCCACATGATTGCCGCGCTCTGCTTTCAGGCGCGCGGCGTCGTCGAGCAGCGAAGTGATTTCGGCAGCGGCGAGGGATTCGATGGAGAGAAGGTGTTTCATGAGAAAGTGATCAATGATCGGCGATCAGTGAATCGAATGTGCCGTGCAGGATCGCCAGCGCTTCGTCCACTTCGGCGTCGCTGACATTGAGCGGCGGCAGCAGGCGGATGGTTTCGGGACCGGCCGGCGGAACCAGCAGGCCGGCTTCGAGAAGCTTGCTGCAGATGAAGGCAGAGGGAAGTTTGCCGACAGGGACGGCGAATTTCGAGACATCGAGGTGGATGCCCAACAGAAGCCCGATGCCGCGCACTTCGACGACGAGCGGCGACCGCCACGAGGCGATGCTTTCGCGGATGCGCCGGGCCTGCCGCTTTACGTTCGCATAAAGATCCTTCTCCGTGACTTCGGCGAGGACGGCGAGGGAAGCGGTGCAGGCGAGCGGGTTGCCGCCATAGGTGGTGCCGTGCGAGCCGGGACCCATTAGCGAGGACAATGGTTTGCCGGAGCCGTCGAAGGAACGATCGGAGAGCCAGAAGGCCCCGATGGGAAAACCGCCGCCCATGCCCTTCGCCCATGACATACCGTCGGGGCGGAGTTCGGGGGCGATGGCCCGCCAGGCCATCGGTTCGCCGCAGCGGCCGAAGCCGGTCTGAACTTCGTCGAGCAACAGGAGCAGGTCGCGCTTTTCGCACAGTGCCGCGACGCCGCGCAGGAACTCCGGCGTGGCGACATTCACGCCGCCTTCGCCCTGCACGGGCTCCAGCAGGATCGCGGCGGTCTCCGGCCGGATCGCGGCTTCGAGCGCGGCGAGATCGTTGAAGGGCAGATGGCGGAAGCCGGGCAGCAAGGGATCGAAGCCTTCCTTCACCTTGTCCTGCCCCGTGGCGTTGATGCCGCCGAGCGTGCGGCCATGGAAGGATTTCGTGAATGTAAGCACCTCGTAACGCGGCGAACCGTCGCCCTGCGGCCGGACGTGGCCGAATTTGCGGGCGGCTTTGATCAGGCCGTCGTTCGATTCCGCGCCGGAGTTGGCGAAAAAGACTTTCCCCGGCAGTTTCACATGATTCTCGACGATGACCCGCGCGAGTTCCTCCTGCTGGGGAATGCCGTAGAGATTCGAGACGTGGAGCAGCGTGCCGGCCTGCTCGCGGATTGCCTCCACCAGTCGAGGAGGACAGTGGCCGAGCGCGCAGACGGCAATGCCGGTGCAGAAGTCGAGGTAGGACTTCCCGGCGGCGTCCCACACGCGGGTCCCCTGGCCGCGGACGAGCGTGACCGGAAAGCGGGCATAGGTGGACAGGACGTGGCTCATGGGAAAGGGGGCGGAAGCTAGCGGAGTTTGCGAAAATGGCAAACCGGGAAATCGCCTCGTGACAGGGCGTTTCCATTCGAGGGATTGAGGATCGAAAGGGTTTCAGGATCCGGATTCCAAACGCCCGGATTTCCGCGGCAAACCTTGCCCCGCTCCCAACTTGAATCTTGGCAGAGCTGCCTGAAGCGCTACATCTCCCCAGAGGGAATGAAAGCTTCCCCCTCCTCAATGATGCTCAATTCCCGTCTTTTCCCGGTCCTTGCCGTCGCGCTGCTCGCCGCAACCGCCTTTTCCCAGCAACCCGCGCCATCCGTCGACGCGCCTGGAGCCAAAGATTACCCCGGCATGCCCCGCTACGAGGGCAGTTCGATCCTCCTGCAATCCGGGCAGGAATTCGGCGAACTCACCCTGCAGATCGGGGGCCTCAGCGCGCCGAACTCGACCGATCCGAAGGAAGTCCGCAAGGTCGAGGGCCGCTTCCACCGCACCACCTATCTCTTGCCCAACACCGGCGGCGGGAAACGCAGCACTCTCGAAATCGCCCGCAATTACGAAGGCGCCTTCAAGGAGGCCGGCTTCGCGCCGATCTGGTCCGGAGGCGATCAGGAAATCCGTAACGGCCCGCCGCGCCAATCGTACGGCGTGCCGGCGCTCGACCACCAGTTGCTGACCACCGGCCTCAAGGAGCGCCGCTACTTCTGCCTCGAAAAATCCGGACTCTTCGCCGCGGTCTTCATCGCCGCGCGTTCGTGGGATCACCCGCTGCGCGCCGGCTCCGAAGCCAACCCGTGGCAAAAGGACATCACCATCCCTCAGGACGCGGTGGTCATCCAGGTGGACTTCCTGGACACCCGGCCGATGGAGGAGAAGATGGTCCACCTTTCCGCCGCTGAGATGAAAAATTCGCTCGGCACCAGCGGCAAGGTCGCGATTTACGGCATCCTTTTCGATTTCAATAAAGCCGACATCAGGCCCGAGTCAGCGCCCGCGCTTGAGGAAATGGCGGCCCTGCTCAAGTCCGACCCTGCCCTCAAAGTTCTCGTCGTCGGCCACACCGACAATGTCGGCACCTTCGACTTCAACGAGGATCTCTCGAAACGCCGCGCCGGGGCCGTGGTCGCCGAACTCAGTTCCCGCTACGGCATTGCGGTCGACCGCATGACCCCGCTCGGCGCTTCTTTTATGGCTCCCGTCACCACCAACGCGACCGAGGAAGGCCGCGCGAAAAACCGCCGGGTCGAGCTGGTGGCGCGATGATTCTTCCCACCGCACGCCATGGCCCTGAGCGAACCGATCGCCCCCACGGATATCACCGGCTCGTCTCGAAAAAACCCCGCCGGGCGCGGGGCCGGGCGGGGGAGGGAGGAGGCGGCGGCAATCGGACCATTTATTCCGGGAGCGTGAGACGGTAGAAGGCCCTGTCGCCGATTTTCGGCAGGGTGGCACTCATTTCGCCGGCGCTCTCCCAGCCGCTGAGGGAGTCGGAGCGCTCGATGGGCAGGCGGAGTTCGACGTTTTCGCCGATGACTTGGATGAGCATGCCGGAGCCTCGGAGGTCCTGGATGCTTTCCGCCGTGTAGAGGTTGAAGCCGCCGGGATTCGCCAGGACTTCGGCGCGTCCTTCCGTGCGGAGCGCTTCGATGCCGGTGACGGTCTCCGGCATGGTGATCGCCAGCAGCGGGCTCAGGCCGAGCAGGCGCAGCGAAGCGGCATAGTCGTTGAGCGTGGCGAGTTCCACCAGCGAATAGGGCAGCACTTCGTCGTCGCGGACGTCCAGTTTCTGGATTCGCAGGTCGGCAGCTGCGGGAGTGTCGGCGGTGGCGTAGGCGCTTTCCGGGGTGCCGTAACGGGCAGCGAGGTAGTCGCCGAAGACCTGCTGTTCGCCGACCGGGTTGGCCGGGAGGGATGGAGCGACGGTGAAGTCATCCTCTTCATCGAGCACCGGGCCGAGCGTGTCATCGGTGAGCAGGTAGCGGAAGTTTTCGCCGTTTTGCTTGATCGGGTAGCCGTCGCCGTTGTTGGCGAGGAAGTTCAGCGTGACGACAGCGATGCTTGCCGGAGCGCTGGCGATGAGCTCGCCGTCCTTGTAGACGGCGGCGGCGGGATCGCTGTTGTCGTCGATCAGCGAGATCGCCCGGATGCGGCTGCCAGCGGGCAGAGCGGGATCCCACGAGAAAGACACGCCGCCGACCTGCGGAAAGCGGCCCTGGTTCGGCCAGGCGGCGATGCCGTGTTCGAGGATGGCCTTGAGCCCTTCAGGGGTGGTTTCGAAGGCGATCAGCTTGTTGTCGAAACGGAGCGCGTTTTCGATGTCGAGGCGGGAGACGCCGCCTTCCAGCTTGCCGACGGCCGGGTTCGCCGGCGGCGGGAGTTTTTCCGCGCCGCCGCCCTGGCTCGAAACCGCGCCGATCTGGGCGCGAATGCCGCCGCCGTTCTTCAGGGATACGATGGGCGCCGTACTTCCGGTGATGGCGCGCAGTGCCGCGGCGTTCGCGTCGGCGGTGATGTTGCCGAGGTTCGTTTCCTGGCTGCGGACGAAGGAGCGTTCGCCTTCCAGGTAAACAAGAGTGAAGCCGAAGACTTCGCCGTCCTTGGCATTGATGACGGCCTGCACCGCATCGGAGATGGCTTTCACCGCGGCTCCCTTGGTGCCGGCGGCGAAGGCGGTGGTTTGCAGGTCTTCCACGGCGACGTTCCAGGCGGCGGCGACATTTTCCGCGGTCGAGGCATAGGCGCCGTTGACGAGCGAGCGGATGGCGAGATTCGGCACGATGACCGCGCCGTTTTCGTCGAAATCCACCACGAGGCGGCCGAGGTAGGTGAATTCGTTGTCGGTGTTCACGATCAGAACCGGATCGCCGTCGAGGCCTGAAGTGCGGACCGGATAGCTGTCGGCGAAATCCGCGCCGTGGCCGGGGAAGGCGGCCGGAACGTCATCCGCGTCGCCGAGGCGGGTGTTCGAGCCCGCGGCGAGGATGATATCCACGCCGCTGAGCTTGGTGGCCAGCGCGCGCTCGTTGGTCAGCTGCTGGAGGTGGGAGAGCAGGATGATTTTGTTCACTCCCTCGGCTTCGAGTTCGTCGATGTAGGGCTGCACCTGGGAGGCGAGCAGGTCGATGTCGTCGCCGCCGGGGTTGCCTTTCACCCTGGTGCCGCTGGGCGAGGAGATCGTTTCGATGAGCTGCGTGGTCACACCTACGAGACCGATCTTTTCGCCGCCCTTGATGATGACGGCGGTGGGAACAATGCGGCCTTTGAGGTCGGACGCTTCCGGGACGGCGGTGGCGGTGCCGTCGAGCGGCACGTCGTCGAAGGCTCCGCGCAATGCCGAGGAGGAATCGCCGGAGAACTCCAGATTGAGGCTGATATGCGGGAATTGCGCGCCAACCCATGCACCGGCGGGACGGATGGCACCGGCGAAGACATCGGAGCCGAGATCCCATTCGTGGTTGCCGATGGTCGAGGCCTCGACACCGATCGCATTGTGAATGGCGATGTCGGGGCGGGCGAAGGCGGTGGCGCCGATGCCCGGAACCGCGCTCAGGGACGGATCGGTGCCGGCATTGAGGAAGGGGCTCGGGATAAAGTTGTCACCACCGGCGAGGATGAGGGTGTTGTCGAATTCGCCGTCGAAAGCATCGACCAGAGCGGCGAGGCGCGGCGCGGTCTGCGGGGCGAGCAGCCCGGCCTCGGCATCGGCGAGGTGGAGGAGTTGCAGGGTGTAGGCGGCGGGCTCGACGGTGAAGACGGTGAGCGTGTTGCTAACCTCGTTCGTGACGACGAGCAGGGCCTTGCCGTTCGGAGAATCGGAAGGGGCGATAAAGGTCAGGCCTTCCGGATTCAGATCGACGGGCTCACCGTCCTCGACCCGGGTGGCGAAGCCGGCCGGCGAAACGTCGGCGGGGTCGGTGACATCGAAGACGATGACGCTGCGGGAGCGTTCGAGACCGACGAAGGCGTAGGTGCGGCCGTCCACGATGCCGGTGACAATGCCTTCCGGCTCGGCGGCTTTGTTGTCGCTGCGGGTGTCGTCGAACCACGGTTCGCCGAAATTCGCCGTCGCGCGCTCGATCAGGTCGCCGCTGTCATAAACGATCGCGCCGTTTTCATCGAGGATGGAGAAGGAGCGGCCGCCGTAGGCGAGGATGCGGTCGATCTTGCCATCGTTGTCGTCGTCGCCGCGCAGGCCGGGCGAGTTGGAGACGGTCAGGCGGCCGAGCACGGCGGAGTCCTTCAGTTCCGCCGCGTTCGGGAAGATCTCGGGATCGAGTTCGTAGGCCGCGCTGCCGACGCGGATCGTTTCGGGCATGAAATCGTCGCGGTCGTCGCCTTCGTTGGCGATCGCGTAGTAAGTCCGCCCGCTGGCGGTGAAGCTGGCGATGGCGTCCGGCATGTAGAGGCCGAAGACGGGATTGCCGCGGGCGAGCTTGATCGCGGTGGAGCCGCCGGGACCGTCGCGGTCGCTGAAGTCGGCGAGCAGCGGGCTGAAGTCCTTTTCGCCCAGCGGCACGACCGCGGTGAAGGTCGCGCTGGCGATGTCGAGCAGCGCAACGGCGTTCGCTTCCTGAAGGGTAACCAGCGCCTTGGCACTGTCCGGGGAGATGGCGAGATATTCCGGCTCGAAGTCGAGGGAGGGGAGCTTGAGATTGCCGTCGCCATCCTCGAAGATGCGGACCCCGGCGGCCTTCAGATCGACGGCTTGAGCATCGAAGGCGGTGAAATCGACCGTGATCGTGGCGGGTGATTCGAAACCGTCGGAAACGTCGATGATCGTCACCGTGCCGGGAGCCGGATCGGTCCCATCGGTGAGCATTTCGCCTTCGTCGGCGGTGAGCACCTTGGAGCCATCGGGCGTGAAGATGACATGGTCGGGAAGCACGCCGACTTCCACCGAGCCGAGGAAGGCCCCGTCGGCGGCGTTGAGGAAGGCGACGCGGCCGGGATCGGATTTCACCGGAGCCGGTATGGCCACGGCGACCTTGCCGCTGTGGACAGAGACACTGGTGACATCGGTGGACGACAGACCATGGTCGGTGAAGTCGACCGTGGCGATCAGCATCGGATTGGCGGGATCGCTCAGATCGACGATCTGCAGACCGGAATCGCTGGTGACGAAGATGCGCTTCGACGTGGGATCGAAAGCGGAGATCTCGGACCCGGCGAGCGTCAGCGAGGAGATCGCCTTCATGTCGAGCGGGGCGGCGGATGCACCGGCCCCGAGCAGGAGGATGGGAAGGAGGATGTTGTGGATGGACTTCATAAGTGAAACGGGATGTTTCATCTCCCGGAGTAGGGAGCGCCCGCGGACTGCGCCACCCGACCGTGGTGACATTGCCGACAGACGGCAGGCGGACGGCAAAATCCGCATACCCTTGGCAAAACGGCGCGCAGCCGGAACCCGCCGGAATCTGGCAATTTTGCCACATCTCCGGACTCCTATGCTCGCCAGCACTCTTCCTGCCTTCCATCATTGGCTCCTTGGTGGAAACCGCGTCCGCGGAGCCGCCATCGTGCTTTTCGGCTTTCCCGAACTGCCCACTGCCCTGGCCGGCGGAGTTGCCGGTTACCTGAACGAATATCACGACGACGGAGCGGGACTCTGGACCGCGTTCTCTCCGCAACTGATCCACTCCATCGCCGCGAATCCCGCCCTGCGCATCCTTCTCGGCGTGCCGGAGCCCTGCCCGCAATGCCCCGCGACCAGTTCATGCGGCCTGCGGAAAGTCATCTCCTCCATCGCCCGCCGCGGCCATGCCGTGCTGGAAGGCCCGCTCGCAGTGGAAGCTTCGGCGGAAAAGAATGACATCTTCCGCGCCGCGCTGGGCGTCATTCCCGAAGATGGTCCGCTCTTTCATCTGGCCCTGCGCCCCGAACTCTTCAGCGACCGCGCGCTGCACTCGATCATCGGCGACACTTTCCTCGAATGGGAAGCCACCCGCGGCTTCGCCGACACCGTTTGAGAAAATCCGCGCACTCTCTGGCAATCCACGCTGCGACGCGGTCCGCGATCCGGCCTTCACTGCTCCCGATGTCATGAACGTCATCGCCCTGACCATCCTCGTGAGTTCCTGCCTCGCCGGAATCTTCATCCTCTGCTTTGCCGGCGAATTCCGCCGGTCGCGCCGATCCTCTCCGGAGCGCGATTCCCTGCTGCCCCTCGACGACGACACCCCGCTTTCGAAATGAACACCCCCGCGTCCACCACCGCCACCATCACCTACGACGACCGCACCGTGCGGCAGTTCATGATCGCCTCCATCGCCTGGGGCATCGTCGGCATGCTCGTCGGCGTGATCTGCGCCACCCAGCTCTCCTGGTGGCAGATGAACGGCAAGTTTCTCGAAACCCTGACCTTCGGTCTCTTCAAGGGAGAAGGCATCTCCTACCTCACCTTCGGCCGCCTGCGCCCGCTGCATACGAATGCGGTCATCTTCGCCTTCGTCGGCAACATGGCTTTCGCCGGCATCTATTATTCCACCCAGAGATTGTGCAAATGCCGCACCGCCTCGGATCTGCTCTCGAAGGTCCACATGTGGGGCTGGCAGCTCATTATCCTCGCCGCCGCCATCACCCTGCCCGCCGGCCTCACCCGCGGCAAGGAATACGCCGAGCTGATCTGGCCGATCAACATCGCCGTGGCCCTCGTCTGGGTGGTCTTTGCCGTCAACTTCTTCTGGACGCTGGCGAAACGCAACGAACCCAGCCTCTATGTCGCCTTGTGGTTCTACATCGCTACCATCGTGACGGTGGCGATGCTATACATCGTCAACCACCTCTCCCTTCCCACTTCGCTGCTGCACTCCTACCCCATCTTCGGCGGCCTGCAGGACGGGCTGGTGCAATGGTGGTACGGTCACAACGCCGTCGCCTTCTTCCTGACCACCCCGATCCTCGGGATCATGTATTACTTCCTCCCGAAGGCGGCGAACCGGCCGGTATACAGCTACCGGCTTTCCATCATCCATTTCTGGTCGCTCGTCTTCATCTACATCTGGGCCGGTCCCCACCACCTGCTCAACACCTCCCTGCCGCGCTGGCTTCAGATGCTCGGCATGCTCTTCTCCGTCATGCTCTGGGCGCCCTCCTGGGGCGGCATGCTCAACGGCCTGCTGACCCTGCGCGGGGCATGGGCAAAACTCCGCACCGATCCGGTCATCAAATTCTTCGCCGCCGGTATCACCTTCTACGGCATGGCCACCTTCGAAGGGCCGCTGCTCTCCATCCGCGCCGTCAATGCGCTCTCCCACTACACCGACTGGGGCATCGGCCACGTCCACTCCGGCGCCCTCGGCTGGAACGGCTTCATGGCCGCCGGCATGTTCTACTGGCTCGCCCCTCGCCTGTGGCGGACGAAGCTCTGGTCCACCGCGCTGGCCAACATGCACTTCTGGATCGGCCTCGTCGGCATCCTCCTCTACGTCACCGCGATGTGGACCTCCGGCATCATGCAGGGCCTGATGCTCGGCGAAGTCGCCGAAGGCGGTACCACGCTGAAATACGAATTCGTCGAAACGCTCAAGGCGATCCAGCTCCCCTACATCCTCCGTTCCATCGGCGGCCTGCTCTACCTCGCCGGCTTCGGGCTATGCGCTTGGAATATCTGGAAAACCGCCCGCTCAGGCCAGGCGGCCGATGACACCGTGGAAGTCACCGTGCCCGCGAAAGAGCACGACAAGATGCGCTTCGGCGAGGCCCTCATGAACGACCCCGTCGCCTACTGCGTCCTCGGTCTCGCCGCGATGATCCTGTGGTTCTTCCTTCCTCCCCATGCCGACAAGGCCGCGTTGCTCGTCACCGTGCTGCTCGTCGTCAAGGCCGTCCGCGCCTTCCGCCGCGACGGTTCCACCTGGGACGCCTGGCACGAAAGCCTGCTGCGCAATTACCTGCCCTTCACCCTGCTCGTCTTCATTGCCGTGGCCATCGGCGGCGGCGTGCAGATCATCCCCTCGCTGCTCGTCAACCGCGAAAAGAACATCGAAGGCCGCCTGCAGGAACTCTACACCCCGCTGGAACTCGCCGGCCGCGACATCTACGTCAGCGAAGGCTGCTACAACTGCCACTCGCAGATGGTCCGCACCCTGATGCCCGATGTGATGCGCTACGGCCGTGCCGGTGTCGCCGACGATTTCTCCCACCTCGGCGAATCGCTCTTCGACCACCCCTATCAGTGGGGCTCCAAGCGCACCGGCCCCGACCTTGCCCGCGAGGGCGGTGCCTTCGTCCAGGGCTCGGAACACGTCCGCTCCGGCAAGCGCGACAACAAGTGGCATTGGTTCCATTTCCTCGACCCGCGCTGGGCGAACGAAGACTCGAATATGCCGCCCTACCCCTGGCTCTACGAAAAGAAGACCGACTTCAAATCGCTGCCCGCCAAGATCGCCGTCCAGCGCCGCCTCGGCGTGCCCTTCCCCGCCTGGACCAGGGACGAGATCGATCAGCAGGCTCGCGAACAGGGTCTCGCCATCGCCCGCTCGCTCTTCGAAGGCGGTTCGCCCGTCGGCTACGAGCCGATGAAAGGAGCCGGCACCGAGGAACTCGTCCGCCACTTCTCGGAAAGCCAGGTCGTCGCCCTCATCGCCTACATGCAGAAGCTCGGCGCCTACCGCGAAGTGACCAGAGAAGGCCCGCCCGCCCCCGTTCCGCTCGATCCCGACAGCCACCGCAACCTCGGCGACAAGCTCGAATCCTTCCGCAAAGGCGAAACCACCTCCACCCGCTGATC
Source organism: Haloferula sp. (assembly GCA_037190465.1). Classification (GTDB taxonomy): domain Bacteria; phylum Verrucomicrobiota; class Verrucomicrobiia; order Verrucomicrobiales; family Akkermansiaceae; genus Haloferula. Next base: position 152,879 of record JBBCJF010000022.1, read on the forward strand.
CCGCCATGTTCAAGCGCATCATCCTCGAAGATTGGGCGAATCTCGTTCCCCTCACCGCCTTCCTCGTCCTCTTCACCATCTTCCTGCTTACCACCCTCCGGGCGATCCGCCTTCGCCCTGCAGAGCGCGAGCGAATGGCCCATCTCCCTCTCTCCGATTCTTTCACCGATCACAACCGAGTGAAGCGAGATGAAGCCGCTGACCGTTCTTAATCCGCACGGCTCAAATCACCGATCACTTCCCACTTCTTTTCCATGACCCCCGAGATCAAACGCGGCAGCTATGCCAAAGAGAAAGGTGAAATCATCCTCCGCGAACACGAGTACGACGGCATCCAGGAGTTCGACCAGAAACTCCCGAACTGGTGGCTTTTCACCTTCTACGGCGCCATCGTCTGGTTCGTCGGCTACTGGGTGCTCTACTATCACACCAGTACTTACCAGACCGACGAACAGAAGACCGTCGCCCGGGTCGAAGCCCTGCGCGAGAAAAAGGAAGCCGAACTCGCCGCCACCCTTGCTTCGCTCGACGACGAAACACTGATTGCGAAATGGTCGGTCGATCCTGCCATCGTGGCGTCCGGCGAAGCGATTTACTCGATCAACTGCGTTGCATGCCATGCTGCCGATCTCAGCGGTGTCATGGATGTCGGCGGCAGCAAAATCCCTCTTCCCGGCCTGCCCCTTGCCGACGGCGAATGGAAGTACGGCGCGAAACCGATGGATATTTTCAAAATCATCAACGAGGGCACTCCGCCCGACTCCAACGGTCACAACGGCGCGAAAATGCAGGCTTGGAGCCAGATGCTCACGCCGAAGCAAGTTGCTGAAATCACCGCCTTCCTCATCGCGAAAAATCCGCAGGATTTCGGCGGCATGTAGTTCTGCAACGGACCGGCGCAGCCGTTCCGTTACAATGCCCGATCGCAAAAAACGCCCGCTGGATTTCCCGGCGGGCGCTGATGGATTCGGAGGGAAAATCGAGGTTCACTCGGCTTTCGTCTCGGCGGCGGGCATGGAGGTCGCCGCGCTTGCCGAGGGTGACTCCACCAAGCGCCCAAATACCTCACCCCAGCCCAATACCATCATCAGCAATGCAACCAAGCAGCCTGAACCACACTATCGCCTGTCCAAATCTCAGGGTAACACTACAACTCCCGGCAGCCCTGATTTTCTCTCCGTGAATTACCTGAAAGCCCTCTTCCTCCTCGCCGCCGCGTTTCCCGCCCTTGCCTCGGAGATCCCGGAGGAAATCCAATCCCTCCCCGCCAGTCCCGGCGCCGCCCTCGCCGCTGCCGACAAGGTCGTGACCTACAAATCCGTCGACGGTCTCGATCTCGAAATGTTCCTCTACTTTCCCGAAAAGACCTCCTCCCCAACCCTTCATCCCGGCATCCTCTTCATGCATGGCGGCGGCTGGACCGCCGGCTCCCCCAGCGCCCACGCCCACCACTGCATCCACCTCGCCCGCCACGGCATGGTCGCCGCCACCATCCGCTACCGTCTTATCCCCGATCCCTCCCGCACCCAAACCCGCTGGCACGCCGCCGCCACTCCCGCCGATTGCCTCGCCGACGCCAAGTCCGCCATGCGCTTCTTCCGCGCCAACGCCGACGAATACGCCATGGATCCTCAAAAAATCGCCGCGGGCGGAGGTTCCGCCGGAGGCCACCTCGCCGCCGCCCTCGCTACCATCGAAGGCTACGACGATCCCAATGACGACCCTGCCATCTCCTGCAAACCCCAGGCGCTCGTTCTCCTCTACCCCGCCATCAACCTCGGTGACGGCTGGAAAAACGGCGCACGACTGTGCCGCGAAGCCGGAATCGAACCCGAAGCCTTCTCACCCGGCCGGCTTGTCGATGAAACCACCCCGCCCACCCTCATCGCCGTCGGAGGGGATGATCCGGTCTATCCGCCCGCCATCAGCGCTGCGTTCCTCGAAAGCATGAAATCCGCGGGCCGCTTCGCCGAAATCTACACCTACCCCGGTAGGAACCACTCACTTTTTCCCCTCCGCAAGGACAACCTCCATTTTCAAAGTTTCCTTATCGTCACCCGCCTCTTCCTCCAGAATCAGGGCTGGATCGAAAAGCGCCCCGTTCCTCCCCTGCCCGCGGTCGAATTCATCCGCACCAGCTCCGAAGACGGATGAGCTCCAGCTCTTTGGAGCAGGACCCTCAGGGCTTTTCCCGAACACCTTCGCCGCCATCTGTCATGCGGCGGGCGTCAGAGGGGTCCTTGAATTCTGAATTTTTCCACCCTGCCATCCTTGAAATCGAGGGAATTTCCTGAGGCAATGGCGGTTTCATGGCAGGCTGCAAGCTTAATGGGAAATCGCGTGGAGCCGGGCTGTTCAAAAGCCTTCATGGCAGGTCTTTCGAGGCATGAGGACAGCGCCTTGAGACGGGAAGCCCCCTGATAGCCTTCATTCCATGGCCCCGCCGCGCGTTTTCCGCGAAGGATCGAGGCAGAGATTCAGGGAGCTTGGAACCCGTCGCAAAGCGATCCCGCGATCCCTCGCCCCCTGCTCCGCCCCTACCCACTACATCGCGAGAGGAACCCAAAAAGGCGCCCGCCGGGAACTCTCCCGGCGGGCGCCAATGAATTCGATCCTGAAAGGAACCCTTACTCGGCCTTGGCCTCGGTGGCTTCGGCGGCGGGCGCTTCTTCCGCGGCGACGGCTTCGGCCGTTTCCGGGGCATCCACCCACTCGATCACGGCCATTTCGGCGGAATCGGTCATGCGGGCCCCGAGCTTGGTGATCCGGGTATAGCCGCCCTGGCGATCCTTGGAAGCGGAGGCGGTTTCCTCGAAGAGCTTCTTCACCGCATCCTTCTGGCGAAGGAAGGCGACGGCTTGGCGGCGGGCGTGGAGGTCGCCGCGCTTGCCGAGGGTGACCAGTTTCTCGGCGACCGGGCGCAGGGCCTTGGCTTTGGCGAGGGTGGTGCGGATGCGGCCGTGCTCGATCAGGCTGCATGCCAGGTTGGCGAGCAGCGAACGCCGGTGGGCGGCGGTGCGTTTGAGCTTGGTGGTATTGCGTCGATGTCTCATCGGGTGCGGTCCCTTTCTTGAATTTAGTCGTCGAGGTTCTGGGCGATCAGGTCGGCGAGGCCCACGGGGGCTTCTTCCTCCACTCCGAGGCGCGGTCCGCGGACGGACGGCACCGGGCCGGAGAGCAGCGAAGGATCGAGTGACATGCCGAGGCCGAGGCCCAGTTCGGAAAGCTTGTCCTTGATCTCGTTGAGCGACTTCTTGCCGAAGTTGCGGTACTTGAGCATTTCCGCCTCGGACTTCATCGCGAGCTGGCCCACCGAGGTGATGTTCGCGTTGTTGAGGCAGTTGGCGGCGCGGACGGAGAGTTCGATCTCGTTCACGCTCATGTTGAGGAGCTTCTTCAGCGCGGCGTTCTCCTCGCTCGATTCGGCCGGGGCTTCCTCGAAATCCACGGCGTTCTCGTCATAGTTAACGAAGACGTCGAGGTGGTGGCGGAGGATCGCGGAGGATTGCAAGAGGGCGTCCTGCGGGTTGATGCGGCCGTCGGTCCAGATGTCGAGCACCAGCTTGTCGTAGTCGGTCATCTGGCCGACGCGGGTGGTGTCGACCGCGTACTTCACGCGGGTGACGGGGGAGAAAATCGAGTCGATGGCGATCACGCCGATCGGCTGGTCCTTGCGCTTGTTCTCGTCGCCGGTGGCGAAACCGCGGCCGACGCGCACCTCGAACTCGCAGTCGAACTTCACCTTCTTGTCGAGGGTGCAGATGACCTGGTCCTTGTTGACGACTTCGTAAATATTGTCGTCCTGGATGTCGCCGGCGGTCACGACGCCTTCCTTCTCGATCTTGATGGTGAGGATGCGGGGCTCTTTGTCGTGGTGTTTGAACTTCACCTTTTTGAGGTTGAGGATGATGTCGGTGACATCCTCGACCACGCCGGGCAGGCTGGAGAATTCATGCTGCACGCCGGCGATGCGGACGGAGGTGATGGCGGCGCCTTCGAGGGAGCCGAGCAGCACGCGGCGGAGCGAGTTGCCGAGGGTGTGCCCGTAGCCGCGCTCGAAGGGCTCGGCGGTGAACTGGGCGTAGGTGTCGGTGGCGGTGTCCTCGTGCTTGACGAGGCGGTTCGGGAGCTCGAATCGAGCGAGTTTGAATGCGGACATGCTTGTGGACGGGTTGCCGGGTTGCCCTCCGGCGAGCGGCGGCAGGGACCGTGGGAACGGTTTGCCCGGAGGACCGACGGCGATTTCTGAGCTCGCGCGGGCGGGGACTCAAGCGGATGTCCGCGGGCTTGGCAAATTTTTTTTCCGGCCGATGCCTAGGCCCGGAATCGCCCGATTTCTCAAGAAAAGACCGGATGTCTAACATTTCCCAAACAAAAATCGAATGGCGTTCTGACGCGGATCGTGGCAAATTGTCTAATGAATGCTCTCGAAATGGGACCAACCATGAAATCCAAGCGCAACCTGACCCGGTTCACGTACGAGAACACCGCGTTCCAGGGTTGGCGCCTGTGTCTGAGTCGCGGCGGCGCGACATTCACGAAGTACTTTTCCGACAAGCAGTACGGCGGAGGCCGCAAGGCGCTCGACGCCGCGGAGGAGACTCTCGACCAGCTCAAGGAACTTTTGGACAACTCCCGAAGAATCAACGGAAAGCTGACGAACGTGACGGTTAGAAAAGCTGAAAAGCTCCTCGCCGGAAAGTGAGGGGATTCCGGAGCAGGCAAGCCTGGGAATTCCCTGGTAGCGCGGCAGCGCCTTTCGCGCTTGGATGCCTGCGATGAATCCCGAGCGACTCGAACTCCGCCTGCACGATGGCATTCCGGTCGTCGCCCGGCCGCTGACCACCGCCGACCGGGACTATGTGGCGGAGGGCTATCGGCGGCTTTCGCCGGAAGCGCGCTACCAGCGTTTCTGGGTGCACGACGGCGAAATCATCGGCGATGCGATGCTCGACCGGCTGCTCACCGGCGAACCTCCCGAACATGCGATCTGGACCGTCTACGACCCCGCGCGGGAAAGCTTTCCGGCGCTCGGCGCGGCGAGTTTCTGGCGCTCGAAAAGCGACCCGGCCGAGGCGGAATTCTCCGTCACCGTGATCGACGACGACCAGAGGCGCGGCGTGGCGACCCTGTTGCTCGCCCTCCTCTGGCTGATCGCCTACCGGCACGGAATCGAGCGCTTCACCGGCTACACCATGCCGGAAAACGTCCGGGCGATCCGCTGGATGCGAGCCACCGGCGCGGAGGGCGAGTGGGACGGCTACAAGGTGATCTACCGCTGGAACCTGGCCGACCCCGCCGCGATTCCCGCCACCCGCACCGGCGCGGAGCTCGCCGCCCGCCTGACCGAGCTTTCCCCGCTGCTGCTAGCGGTGGAATCTTGACAATTGATAATCAATATGATACGAGTTCCGTAGCGCAATCTGTGGTTCTCTCTTTCCCGGAGAAAACGCTGTTTCAAAAGTATCGTTCAGGTTGCTCCGAAGCGAACTTAACGGAGTGGTCCTGAGCTAAGCTACGCTCCGCTCGCCGAGGATGCTCTTCGGCTTCGGCATCGGCCGTCGGCGCAGGCCGAACTGGCGCACGGCGTGCCGCTGCAAATGGGCCACCGCGTCGCCGATATCGTCGGTGAAGAAAATGAGATCCGGATCTTCGGGGCTGATGGTTCCCGCCTCCGCCATGTGGTGCACGAAATCCATGAGCGGCCGCCAGTAGTCCTTGCCCATCAGAATGATCGGGAAATTCCGGATCTTTCCCGTCTGAATGAGCGTCATCGTCTCGAACATCTCGTCAAGCGTGCCCGCGCCGCCGGGCAGCACCACGAAGGCATAGGAGTACTTCACCAGGATCGTCTTGCGGGTGAAGAAATAGCGCATTGTCACCGAACGATCGACGTAGGGATTGAGGTGCTGCTCAAAGGGCAGTTCGATATTCACGCCGATGGAGCGCCCCCCGGCTTCGTGGGCGCCGCGGTTGCCGGCCTCCATGATGCCCGGACCGCCGCCGGTGATCACGGTGAAGCCGAGTTTCGCGATCTCCCCGCCCATTTTGCGCGCCATTTCGTAATAAGTGGTCCCCGGCTTCGTGCGGGCCGAACCGAAGACCGTCACCGCCGGGCCGACGAAGTGCAGCGTGCGGAAGGCGCGGATGAAATCCAGCCCCACGCGAAAGATCGTACCGCAATCGTGGAGCCGTGAACGTGGTCCGGCGAGGAAACCGCGGTCCGGGTCCTCAAGCTCGAAGCGCTTTTCCGCCTCGATGGCTTCCTCATTGATGTTGTGCTCGGGCGTCGGCTGGGGACAGGACGGGCAATCCGGTGACATGCCCGAAGGGCTTAAAACTCCAAACTCTAAAATCCAAACTCCAAAGTAGCCCCTGCTATCGCCCTTTTCTGCCTTTCTGGGCATTTGGACCTTGGATTTTGGAATTTCCACCACAGGTGGTACACGGGGACGGGATCGAACCGCCGACCGACCGGGTGTAAACCGGTTGCTCTACCGCTGAGCTACCCGTGCATGGGGTCCGGCGGCAGCTTCGGATGGAGGGGCGCCGGGGTGCAAGCGCGGAGTTGGCTGCGGGCTTGCGGCGCGGGGCCGGCGGTGATTTTCTCCCCGCCCCGCCATGCACCTGCGCTTCACCGATCAGGAACTCGCCACGCTCGTCGAGATGGTCAGCCTCGCCGCCAACGTCGCTTCCTGGAACCAGAAACCCGGTGCCGACGAAGGCGTCTCCGCTTACGAGGCCCTGGAGGACAAGGTGCTCGAAAAAGCCAAGCACGCCGGGCTCGGTGAGGTCATCGAGTTCGACGAGGAAAAGCAGCAGCACCGGGTGACGGCCGAGTATCAGGACCGCTCGTTCTTCCAGGAGTGCTACGACGAGTTCCGCAACGAGAGCTTCTGGGAGGAGCTCGTCATCCGCCTGGCCGACCGCGATCTGGCCAAAGTCATCGGCATGAAGGCTTGGCAGAAACTCAGCGAGGAGGAGCGTCGCGCCCAGACGCAGGATATCGAGAAGCGCTATTGGGAGGAATTCACCAACAAGGGTGTGGACCGGCTTTTCGTGATCCATTCTCCCGACGAAGGGTGATTGCTTTTGATCCGCCGGATTGGATCGGAAGTACCATGAAAGCGGGCATTACCGACATTTTCGTGGACGGATGCGGCTGGGTGCCGGGCAAAGCGTTGCTTTTCTCCCTCGCCATCGCCGCGGGCTCGCAGGAGTAGGTTGAGAATCGCACCGAAGAGAGGCAAAGAATGCGGCACAGCGCGCCCACATCGCGGCGAAATAAAACGGCGCGACCTCCGGAGAGAGGCCGCGCCGCGCGGAAGGAAATCCGGCTTCAATCCTGTTCGTCGATCCGCAACGGGCGATATCCGCCGATGGATTTGAAGTAGAGGATCAGCAGCAGGAACGACACCGCCATGGCAGCGGGGATCAGCGAGTCCACCTTGAGCGTGCGACGGTTGCCCCGAATGTCGGCGTCGACCACGGTTTGCAGTTCCGGAGTGAGCGTGGCGGCCAGAGCCGTCTGGTCCGCGTTGGCGATCCCTTCATCCACGGCTTTCTTGGCGAAGACGACCTTCTTGGCTTCCTCCAGGCGGGCCGGGTCGATGGCCTGCACATCGTCAAAGGCAAGGAACTTGCTGCGGTCGCCGCTGCCCTTCCATTCTTCGTAGAGGGCGGTGTCGGCTTTCTGAAGCTCCTCGGCGGCGTAGCGGTCCTTGAAGTAGCCGAGGCCGGGGCCCCCGATCAGCCCGGCGGACATCATGCCGATGCCGCCCATGAAGCTGATGGCGATGGCGCCGGTGCGCGGGAAGCGGTCGGAAGCGACGGCCAGCATCGTCGGCCAGAAGAAGGTCTTGCCGATGGCGTAAACGACCAGCGCACCCAGAGCAGGACCGAAGGTGGAGACGGCGCTGACGAGATTGAGGCCCAGGCAGCCGAAGAGAGCGCAGACGAAGAGCAAACTGACCGGCTTGAGACCGAGGCGGGTCTCGATGAAGTGCGCGCAGAAGCGCAGCACGAACATCATCAGCGAGGTCAGCACGAAGAGGATCTTGCCTTGCGTCGGGTTGAGGATCGCGCCGGTGATATTCTGAATCCAGCCGTCGGTGCCGAGTTCCACCGCGCCGATCATGGCGTGGATGACGAACAGAAAGGCGAGCAGCCAGTGGCCGATGGCGAAATTCGTGATGGTGGCGATCCAGGCGAGGAGGCCTACGGCCACGCCCGCGGACAGGATGGTCGAGATCATGATGTTGCCCCCAAGAAGCGGTGTGAGCGTGCCCTTGAAGAAGAGATAGAGCATGAAGCAAACCACGGCGCCGCCGAGGATGCCGACGTCCTTGAGCATTTCCCCCATGCGCAGACCTTTGGCCGATGCTTCCGATTTCGGGAATTTCTGTCCGAGGAACATCCAACCGTAAATCAGGGTGGGAATGAGATAGAGCGAAAGCTGAGCCTTCCAGCTCCAGTTGAATGTGTCCCCCAAAGTCCAGCCGATCACTCCGCCGAACACCATCCCGAGCGGCCAGCTGGCGTGCAGGATATTGAGATAGTGGTTGCGGTTCTGGGGAAAGAGCGTGGCGACCAGAGGATTGGAAACCGCTTCCAGGGTGCCGTTGGCCGCGCCGAAGGCGAACATGCCCCAGAAGAGGAACTGGTAGGCTTGGCTGGTGGCCATCCCGGACATGGCGCCGAAGGTGACAACCGCGGACAACACATGCAGGGCGAAGGCGGCCAAGACCAATTTGCCGTAGCCGAACTTATCGACCAGCACGCCCCCGATCATGATGCCGAAACAGAAACTGGTGAAACCGGCCCCGCCGATGGCCCCGAGTTGGGCGCCGGTGAAGCTGAACTGCTCCGCCCAGTTGGCGAAGATTCCCCCCCGGACGCCGAAGCCGACGCCGGCGGCGAGGATGGCGGTGAAACCGGCCCACAGGAGCCGCTGGGCATTGGGCGCTATGCCCTCGCTGCTTGGATTACTCATTGGATTTCTTGGATGGTGGGGTCGCTGTCTAACGATCTTTCCGGGGCGTGGCAAGCGCGCCGGGTGGCAGCGGAGAACGCTGACGCGAATTCTCGCCTTTCGCGGATGTCGCAATCGTCCACCCCGGGATGCAAAAAAGCCCGGCTCCGCGCAGGGAACCGGGCTTTTCGGGAAAGCGGAAACGAACTCAGCTCGACGAGGAAACCAAGCTCGCCTGGGCGGCGCCCTTCTTGAGTTTCTTCGCCTTGAGCCAGCTCATGGTGGCGCGGAGCTTTTCGCCGGTCTTCTCGATCGGGTGGGCGGCCTCGGCCTTGCGGATCGCGTTGAAACGCGGGTAGCCGTCCTGGTACTCCTTGATCCAGTCCTTGGCGAATTTGCCGCTCTCGATGTCCTTGAGCTGCTTCTGCATGCGCTTTTTCACGGAAGCGTCGATGATCTTCGGCCCCACGGACACATCGCCCCACTCGGCGGTTTCGGAGACGGAGAAGCGCATGCCGGCCAGGCCCTGCTCGTTCATCAGATCGACGATGAGCTTCAGTTCGTGGAGACACTCGAAGTAGGCCATCTCCGGCTGGTAGCCGGCTTCGACGAGCGTTTCGAAGCCCGCCTTGACGAGCGCGGAGGCGCCGCCGCAGAGCACGCATTGCTCACCGAAAAGATCGGTCACGGTCTCCTCCCGGAAATTCGTTTCGAAAACTCCGGCGCGGGTGCAGCCGACGCCGCGGGCCCAGGCCAGCGCGGTCTGCTTGGCCTTGCCGCTGGCATCTTGGTGCACGGCGATCAGGCCGGGGACGCCCTTGCCGGCAACGAATTGCGAGCGCACGGTATGACCCGGGCCCTTCGGCGCGACGAGGATCACGTCAATGTCCTTCGGCAGCTTGATGGTGTTGAAGTGGACGGCGAAGCCGTGGGAGAAGAGCAGCGTCTTGCCCTTGGAAAGATTCGGCGCGATGTCCTTTTCGTACACGGAGGGGATCACGGTGTCCGGCGTGGCGACGAAGATCACGTCGGCGGCCTTCACGGCGTCGGCGGTGTCGAGCACCTCGAAGCCGAGCTTTTTGGCGACCTCGCGGGACTTGGATTTCTTGTAGAGGCCGATCACGACCTTCAGGCCGCTGTCCTTGAGATTGAGGGCGTGGGCGTGGCCCTGGGAACCGAAGCCGATCACGGCCAGGGTTTTCTTTTTGAGCGGCGTGAGGGAAGCGTCCTTGTTGGTATAGATCTTCGCGGCCATGGCGATGGAGATGGTCTGGTGGTGAATCGCCGGAGCCTCCAGGCCGCGGCGGGCGCACAAGCTGGAGACTTGACGCTCAGGGGTCAAGCGCGCGGTGCGCGAGGCGGAGCCGGACGCCCCCGGTGAAAAATGCGGAGCGATCTCTGGACTCCGCGGAAAAAAGTGTCAGAATGCCGGACGGAGCGAATCCGAACGCGCCTAGAATATGACACGGCAGCCCAAGAACAGATTTGCCATCTCGAACGCGTTCGTATAGTCGACTCGTCAGAGCGGATTGTTGGTACCCCGATTTCGCTCCAAGCCGATTGAAACCCGGTTCCCGAAACCCATCGACAGTTAGAACTCAAATTCCGAAACCCAAGTCCCCGGAGGAACTCCGGCAATGATCGGGAGCGCCATGTTTCCATAAGGCGTTTCCGTATTCGTCGGCATATCCGCCTCCGGGCGTACGTAGGTCCATGCATCCGAATCTCCGCAGTCATATGAAAACGTCCATAACCTCTGTCACTCGCACCTCGCTCATCGCCACTGCAAGCTACAACGCCCGCTGGTTCGCCAGCCTTCTTGCCAGTACCGCGATGCTCGGCAGCCATTCCTTCGCCGGCAACAACGACTGGACCGGTACCGTCGACAACGATTGGGACAAACCCGGAAACTGGAACCAGGGCCGCGTCCCCTCGAACCCCTCTCCCCACCCCGACGGCGGCTTCGACGATGCCCGCGTGAACATCCTGACGAACTATCCGGTCATCGTGGCCAGTCCGTCGGCCACATCGCGCGATATTATGGTCGGCCAGGGCGTGGGCGCTATTGGCCGGGTGGATCACCTCGCCGGCACGGTTTCCACCAGCAACGGCAACTGGATGTATGTCGGCACTGCCGGCGGCCAGGGAGTGTACAATCTTGCCAACCCCTCGGGTACGGGAGGGCATTTCACCGGCATGGGTCCCAGTGACGGTTTCCTCAACGTCGGCGGGGTCACGGGCACCGCCGGCCGGCTGCATATCGGTGGCGGCGTCGGCGGCGTGGGCACCGTCAACGTCAACACCACCGGAGTCCTGACCGTCCGCAACGACCTGGTCATCGGCGACGCCGGCGGCACCGGCACCTTCAATCTGGATGCCGGCACCGTCACCACCGGCGGCTGGAATTTCGCCGGCCGGAGCAGCACCGGCTTCTTCAACGTGAGCGGCGGCACCTTCACCAACACCGGGCGCTTCTACTTCGGCGAAAACGGCATCGGCCACGGCGTCCAGACCGGCGGCACCGTCACCAACGGCAGCGAGGTCTGGATCGGCCAGGGCGGCTCTGGTTTGGGCAGCTACACTCTCAGCGCCGGCACTTTCGGCGTCGGCGGCTGGTTCGCCCTCGGCCGCGAGGGCGGGCAGGGCACCTTCACCATGACCGGTGGCGAGGTCATCAAGACCGGCGGCGGCAGCATCACCCTCGGCACGCTGGGCACCAACGCCAAAGGTGAGTTCAATATCTCCGGGGGCTTGGTCGATGTGCAGTCCGGCCTCTTCTACGTCGGCGAAGGCGGAACCACGTCCACCGGCATCCTCACCCTCTCGGGCACCGGCGAAATCCGCACGCCGCAACTCATCCTCGGCCAGGGCGGCAGCGCCACCGGCACCGCCAATCTTAATGGTGGCACCCTGCGCACCGGCCAGATCGCCGGCGGAGCCGCGACGGCGCATGCCGTTTTCAACGGCACCCAGATCGTTGCCACGGCGTCCCAGGCGGCCTTCATCTCCAACCTGGATTCGGCCGTGATCAATGCCGGCGGCCTCAAGGTCGATACGAACGGCAACAGCGCCGGCAGCACCCAGATACTGTCCGGTGCGGGCGGCGTGACCAAATCCGGCGCGGGCACCCTTTCCCTGCTCGGTCTCAACACCTATTTAGGCGACAATTCCGTGGAGGGGGGCACTCTGGTCGTAAACAGCGAAAGCGGAGCCACCGGCAGCTTTACCGTTGCGACCGGAGCCGGGTTGGGAGTCAGCGCGACCATCTTCGACGAGCAGATCAGCCCCGTGAACGTCACCTTCGGCGCAAACACGACGTTCCAGGTGTCGTTCCAGCAACTGTCCGGCAACCCCGGCAACGCTCCGATGAATGTCACCGGCACTGTGACCCTCGGCGGCGACGTGATCGTGAACATGGAGAACGACTTCCCCGAAACCGGCACCATTCCCCTGCTTGCCTACGGCAGCAAGGCGGGGCCGGGAAGCTTCGTCCTCGGCTCGCTCCCACTTGGCGTGACGGCCACACTGGTGGACAACGGCACCGGACTGGTTTACCTGAACGTCACTTCCGTCGCCATGCCCGTATGGGAAGGCAACGTGAACGGCAACTGGGACACCACCACCCAGAACTGGCGCAATTTCGTCGGCGGGGCGCCCATCACTTATTCCGATGGTAACCCCGTGCTGTTCGACGACATGGCGTTCGGTGTCACGGATATCATCCTGAATGGCACGGTGCTGCCCAGTTCCGTGACCTTCGACAATAGCTTCAACACCTATTCCCTCTCCGGTTCCGGCAAAATCTCCGGAGCGACCGGACTGACCAAGAAAGGCACGCTTCCTCTCAGTCTCGAAACGGCGAACGACTATACCGGGCCGACGCGGCTGGAAGGAGGCATCACCTCCGTTGCCACCCTTCCCAATGGCGGCGTGCCGAGCCCGATCGGGGCCTCCGCCCCGGCTCCGGCGAATCTGGTCCTCGCGGGAGGCGTTTTGGAATACACCGGCAACGCACCCGTAACCACCGATCGCGGCTTCACCATCGGCGGTGCGAACGGCGGCATCTCCACGGCCGAAGCCGTGACGATTGCCGGTCCCGTGGCGAGTACCCCCGGTGGTTCCTTTGTGAAGCACGGCCCAGGCGCGCTGACTTTCACGCATGTTGGTCCGAACGTCTTCGGCGGCGCCGCGGGCGAGACCCCGGGCTTGGTCATCGATCAGGGAGCCTTTGTTCTCAATGGCTCTGGCGGCAGCCAGGTCAACACCGCGGGCGGGGCGTTGTTCCTCGCCAACGCGGCCGGTCAGGAGGCGTCTCTCACGCTGGCCGCCGGTGCTGAACTGAGCGTTACGGGCATCTTCCAATCGGCCAGAGAGGCGGATTCCAAGGCTCATCTGACCATCGATAATGCCCAACTCAACGTGGACCGCTTCCAGCTTTCGCTCAACGGCACCGCCGAGACCGTGGCGGTGATCGATAATGCCGGCTCGATCAACAAGACCGGCGGAAGCTGGATTTCCATCGGCAACACCGGCAAGGGTACCCTGACCGTGAAGAACGGCGGCTCGTTCAACAGCACCGGCGGCGACTTCAACATCAGTGATGTCGGTACCTCCCAGGGTTTCCTGAACATCGAGTCCGGCGGCACGGTCTCCAGCGGCGGTGCGGTATACATCGGCAAGAACGGGCTTACCCTGCCGAGCGAGTTGAACATCACCGGTGCGGGCAGCAGCTTTACCGGGACCACGACCATCTTCGTCGGCCTTCGCGGCACTGGCACGGTGAATCTTGCGGATGGCGGCACGCTCAATGCGGGCGGCTGGGTGACCATCGGCCGCCAGCGCGCGAACCCGGAAGCGGCGAACGAGGCGGACCGGCCTGCCGGTACCGGGGTGATCAACGTCAACAATGGAGGCACCCTGAACCAGACCGGCGGCGAGGGAGTGATCGTCGCCGAGGGCGGCACCGGCACGCTCAACGTCAACACCGGCGGAAGCGTCGCGATCGCCGGCGGCGGCCTCTATCTGACAGCGGAGGGCGACACCCCGGGACAGGCGGTGGTGAACCTCAACAGCGGCGGCTCCATCACCGCCAGACGGGTCATCGAGCGCGACGACGCCTGGAGCAGCACCGCCAACAGCAGCATCTTCAACTTCAACGGCGGCACGCTGCGCGCTGGGGCGAATGCATTCCCGGACTTTATGTCCGGCCTCGACCAGGCGAACATCCTCGCAGGCGGCGCCGTCATCGACAGCAACGGGCAGGACATCGCCATCTCACAGCTCCTTCAGGGCGGCGGCGCGCTGACCAAGCAGGGTGCCGGCACGCTGACCCTCTCCGGCGCGAACACCTACACCGGCAACACCACCGTTTCCGCGGGCACCCTGTCGACGTTCGCGCTCTTCCACGACAGCTCCTCGGTTGTCGTGGCCAATGGCGCGACGCTCAACCTGACCCATGGCCAGGACGACCTCGTGGCCGGTCTCACGATCCACGGCACTGTGTATGCCAATACGACCCTTGTGGCCGGGTCCGTTCCCGGTCTCACCGGCACCGGCAGCATCACCGTCGGCACGCCGACCGGCACCGCCTACGATACATGGGCTTCCGCCAATGGGCTGTCCGGAGCAAACGCCGCATGGAATGTCGATGGTCCCGATCAGGATGGCGTCCTGAACGTCCTCGAATACATCCTCGGCGGGAACCCGCTGGCTTCCGACCCCGGCATCCTGCCTGACGCGGCGGTCACCGGCACCCATTTCGTCTTCACCTTCAACCGTTCGGACGATTCGGAAACCGACACCACGCTGAACTTCCAGTGGGGCACCGATCTCCAGGCCTGGAACAACGTCGCCGTCGGCGCGACGAATTCCACCACCGGCAACGTCACGGTGACAGTCGCCGAAAACGGAGGCGATCCGGACACGATCACCGTGCAGGTGCCCCGTTCCAACGCGCCCGGCGGCAAGCTGTTCGGCCGCCTGAATGCGACGAAACCCTGATTGCAGGCGAACCACTCCAGCCCCGGCCGTGTCTCATGCGGCCGGGGCTTTTTTGGCGCTTTGCTCCACCCCGCCGCGGCCCCATGCTGGTGGAGTGAAAGCGATCCTTTTCTGTGCCCTCGCCGCCCTCCCGCTGCGCGCCGATGAAGCTCCCGCCATCGAGCCGCCCACCTGCTGCACCGACAACAGCCGCTCCGCCATCCTCGCCTCCACCTTCGCGCCCCTTTCCGACGAAACGGCATGGTCCTACACCGATGACGCCGCATGGAAATGGTCCGGCAGCGGGAACAAGCGCACGCTTTCCCTGACCGCCCAGGCCCGCACTCCGCCGAAATTCCGCAGCCCCTTCAACCTCGCCTGGTTCGACGCCCGCGAGTGGAAGGACTTCACCTTCACCGCCGAGCTGCGCCTGACCAAGTTCGACGCCGGCAACAACGACCTCTGCATCGCCTTCGGCCGCGAGGCGGAGAACCGCTTCTACTACGTCCACCTCGGCGAAAAGGCCGACGAACCGCACCACCAGATCCACATCGTCGACAACGCCGACCGCAAGCCCATCACCACCTTCCGCACCGGCGGCACGCCGTGGAGGGAAGGAAAATGGCACCGCGTGAAACTCGTCCGCAACTCCGCCACCGGCGACATCGGCGTGTGGTTCGACGATATGGAAAAACCCGTGCTCGCCGCGAAGGACAAAACCCTCGGCTGGGGCAGGATCGGCCTCGGGTCCTTCGACGACCTCGGGGAATTCCGCAACGTCTCCATCCGCGGCACCAGCCGCTCCGCGAAATAGTGGCGCAGTCCCAGGAAGCATTCCGTCGTGGCCATCGCCCGCTCCATATGATTTACATGGCGCGCATGAAGCGCTTTCTCCCCCTCCTTGCGCTCGCGCTGACTCACTGCGGCGGCGGTTTCGGCGGCACCAGCGTGGGTGGCTCCCCGGCGGTGCTGAATGTCTCCGGCTGGGATCCGAAGGAAGTCCAGCGCCAGGGCAGCCGCTATTCGGAGCACGATGTCTCCGCCCTGCGCCGCAACGGCGCGAAGGGCCTGATCGCCCGCTCGGCGAAGGGGCCTTTGCTCGACGAGAAGTTCTCCGCCTTCCTGGCCTCCGCCAGCCGCGAGGGGCTGCTGCTCGGCGCTTACCATTTCGTCACCATGGACCAGGATCCGGCGGCACAGGCGGATGCCTTCGTGAATCGCGTCCGCTCGGTCGCCCGCACCCGCGGCATCCCGAGCCAGAAAATCCTGCTCGTTGGCGATTTCGACACGAGCTCGACGCCCGACCGGCTGGTGAAATTCATCCGCCGTGTCGAGCGGCGCACGGGAGTCATCCCCGTCGTGTATCTCGAAAATGGCCCGGCGCTGCGTTCGCGTCTCAGCGCGGCGAGCCCGGAGCAGAAAAGGGAAATACGGCGCGCGCCGTACTGGATCGCCCTTTACAGCCCCGCCGGCACGGAGAGGAGCATGGCTTCGGGCAGGCCGCTGACGCCCGACGGCCTGATGGAGCAGTACGGCATCTGGAACGAGTGGGTGATGTGGCAGTACGGCGGCGTGATCTGGCAGGGCGGCCGCTCGCAGCCTAGACACTACGACACGGGCCGGTGGAGCAGCCCGCGCTACTTCGGCGACATGGCTCATCCGATGGAGCGCAATGTCTTCAAGGGAAACGAAAACGGTCTGCGCGCCTTCTGGAACCGTCACGGCTGGGACGGCTGGTGATGCGGGGGATTCTCCCGAAGTTGAAAATTCGTCCCAACGGGGGAGCTTCAATCCCCCGGCCGCCTCACGATCACCCGCGTCGCCCCTCGCTCCAGGGCAAAGGCTTCCGCTTTCTCCGCGCCCGCGACGCAGGCGGCGGTGGACAGTGGATCGCTGAGAACGCCCGCCGGGGCGATCACACTCACCGCGACCCGCTCCGTCAGCCCCAGGCCGGTGCGCGGGTCGATGATGTGGGAATAGCGCCTGCGGTCGATCTCGACGAACTGATGCAGGTCGCCCGAAGTCGAGACGGCGCAGTTCGACAGCACCACGATCTCCTCCGGCCGGCGCGGGTCGAAGGTCCGCAGGCCGACCCGCCAGCCCTGCCGGCCGGGCGGCGGGTCGCCGAGGCGCAGATCCCCCCCGGCCGCGATGCAGGTTCGGGGAAAGCCGTTCCCCTTCATGATTGCAAACATGCGGTCCGCGGCGAAACCCTTGCCGATGCCGCCGAGGTCGAGACCCATGCCGGGCTTGCGCAGGAGCAGCGTGCCGTTTTCGCGGTCCAGCACGGCGTTTTGCCAGCCGCAGCGCCGGCGGGTTTCCGCGAGGAGGGAGGGATCGGGGAGTTTCCCGTCACGCCGCGTCTCCCGCCAGAGCCGGGTGAGGGGGCCGAGCGTCGGGTCGAAAAGGCCGCCGGTTTTTTCGGCGATGTCGAAGGATGCGTCGAGCAGTTCGGCGAGAAGCGGGGAGAGGGCGGCGGGCTCGCCCCATTGCTCCGGCAGCCGCATCAACTCGCTCCCCGGCAGATAGTCGGAGGCAACGGCATTGATCGCCTCACCCGCGGCGAAAGCTTCGTCCGCCGCCGCCTTCGCCGCCGCTTCGTCCCCGCCGTAGCAGACGATCGCGAAGCGTGTGCCCATCAGCGGACGTTCGAAGGAAAATTTCTCCGCTCCACGAAGCATGACCGGCAGGAGCAGCAAGCAGCACAGAATCCGGATCGTAGAAGGCACCCGCCCAAAGTGCCGCGCCGCCGCCAACTGTCCATTTCTTCCTGCCGCGTTAACCGACTGAAGATTGGACATGGCGACGATCGTAGCATACGAAGCGCAAATGAGCTTGGAAGGTCGCTTTTTTGGTCGATTCCAAGCTTCTAATGACCTTTGATCTCGAAATCCATGAATTGCTCTCTTCGTGCCGTGCTGTTCGCGGCATCCCTCGCTTTGCCACGCGTCGCCTTGGCCGAACCCGTGGCGATCGGCGATCCGTCGTTCGAGGGCAATTCGCTGTCGCCGGGCCAGTATTCAAACAACCTCGGCCCGGAGTGGCAGGAAACCAACGGACCGAACAATCCCAACGCCTTCGAGGAATACATCGTCGGCTTCGCTGCGGACGGCACCGACCACCTCGGCATGAGCAACAACCACAACGTTTGGCAGGATCTCGGCGTCACCTACCAGCCGAACACCCGCTACACCCTGACCGTCGCCATCGGCCACCGCAACGGCAACACCCAATCGGGCAATCAGTCGCAGTACCGGTTGGCGGACGATACCGGCACGGTCTACGCCGAGGGCATCGCCAACGCCTGGTCGCTGCCGCCGCAATCGTTCGACGACGCGCCGTCGCTGGTTTTCGACACGCCATCGAATCCAGCGGCCGTCGGGAAAACCATCCGCATCCTCCTGCGCGCCCGGGGCGGCGGACGTTCGCACTTCGACCACATCCGCCTCGATGCCGCGCCGCTGGTGCCCGCAGGCGGAGCCACCGTGGTCATGCTGCCGGCGACGGAAGTGACGGCGACCGGAGCGACGCTGCACGGTGAAATCACCGACATCGGCGATGAAGCGCCCGCCGTGACCTTCTTCTGGGGCGCCGGCAACGGAGGACTCGATCCGCTGGCATGGGAGCATTCGCTCGATCTGACCGGCACGTGGGACGGAGCCTTTTCGGCGGAGATCTCCGGCCTCGCGCCCGGCACTTCGTATTTTTTCGCCGCCCGCGCGACGAACAGCGCCGGCGCCTCCTGGGCGGTGGAGCCCGGCGCCTTCGAAACCGCGCCGCTGCCTCCCGAAGTGGAAACCCTCGCCGCCACCGGCATCGGGGCGACCACCGCCACCCTGGGTGCTGTGGTCTCTTCCACCGGCGGGGAAATTCCCGCGGTGACGATCTACTACGGACCCGCTGATGGCGGCACGGATGCCGGCGCCTGGGCCGCATCCGTCGATCTCGGCCAGCTCGACGATGCGGGCTCCGCGGCGGTGTCCGGGCTCGTCTCCTCGACGGTCTATCATTTCCGCGCCTTCGCGGCGAATTCCGGCGGCGGCGCGTGGGCTTCCTCGTCGCTTTCCTTTTCCACGGCCACGGTCACCCTGCCGGTGGTGGAAAACCGGAGCGTCGAGGGCATCACCGGCACCACGGCGAACCTTCGCGGCGAGGTCACCGACACCGGCAACGATGCCCCATTGGTCACGATTTTCCATGGCGCCACGGACGGAGGAACCGACCCCGAAGCCTGGGACGCCTCCGCGGACGCCGGGGTGCAGACGGGAACCTTCACCCGCTTCACCGGCGGACTGGTGCCGGAAACCACCTACTATTTCCGCAGTAGAGCGGCGAACGCCGCCGGCATTGCCTGGGCGCCCGAAAGCGGCAGTTTCACCACCGGCGCGGTCCTGCCGGACGCCGTGGTCATCAACGAATTCCACTACAAGCCCGCGGACAAGACGAGCCTGGAGGAATTCATCGAGCTCCACAACCCGGGCGACAGTGACGCGGACCTGTCCGGCTGGACGCTTTCGGATGCGGTCTCCTACACCTTCCCCGCCGGGACGAGCATCACCGCCGGGGGCTACCTGGTGGTGGCGGAAGCGCCGGCGGTCATCCAGGCGAAGTACGGCGTCCCCGCCCTGGGCCCCTGGAACGGCAAGCTGAACTCCACCGGCGAGCGGATCGATCTGCGGGATGCCGGGAACGTCCTGCGCGACCGGGTCGACTACGGCGTCGGGTTCCCCTGGCCGACCGGGCCGGACGGCGCGGGAAATTCGGCCGAGCTGATCCACCCATCCCTCGACAACGACCTCGGCGGCTCCTGGCGCGCCTCCGGCTCGTTCGCCACCCAGCCGGTGACCTACATCGCATCGCAAACCGGCGGCTGGAGATACAGGAAAGGCACGGCCGAGGCCTCCAATCCCGTCACCGCCTGGCGCGAGACGGCCTACGACGACTCGGATTGGCTGACCGGGCAGACCGGCATTGGCTACAACGATCCCGGCGTGAACACCGAGCTCCCCGACATGCGGAACAACTACCGCAGCGTTTATTTCCGCAAGGAATTCACCGTCCCCGCCGATGACATTCCGGACCGGCTCCGCCTGCGCATCCGGATGGACGACGGTTGCGTGATCTGGATCAACGGCGTCGAAGTCCACCGGCTGAATGTCGCCGCTGGCCAGCTCCCCTATAACTACCTCGCCCCGCAGAACCACGAGAACGCCTGGGAGGAAGTGATTCTCCAGGACGCCGGGGAATTCCTCTTCGGAGGCACCAACGTGATCGCCGTCCACGGCTTCAACACCACCGACGGCAGCAGCGACTTCTCGATGGATCTCGAACTTTCCTCGATGACCTCGGATTCCCCCGTCCCCACGCCGGGCAGCGTCAATTCGGTGCACCGCGGCATCCACCTCATCCCCCCCCAGATCCGCCAAGTGAATCATTCACCGCGCTCTCCCGCGAGCGGCCAGCAGGTCATTATTACCGCCCGCCTCACCGATCCCGACAGCGTCGGTCCCGTCTCGCTCTCCTACCAGACGGTCGATCCCGGTGCCTACATCCGCCTCACCGATCCGGCATACGCGACCTCGTGGACCACCGTGGAAATGTACGACGATGGTAGTAATGGCGACGCGGTGGCCGGAGACTCCATCTTCACCGCGCGCATCCCGGCCGCCGTCCAGACCAACCGCCGTCTCGTGCGCTACCGCATTTCCTTCGAGGACGGCCTCGGCAACGCCCAGACCGTCCCCTACGCCGACGACGAGCAGCCGAACTTCGCCTACTACGTCCACGACGGAGTGCCCGCCTGGCAGGGAGCCTTCCGCCCGGGAACGACTCCGCTGCAAACCTATCCGGCCGATCTCCTCGACGATCTGCCGGTCTACACTCTTATCGCGAACGGCGGCGATGTGATCAATTCCCAGTATAGCAGCGGCTTCGACTCCGTGCGCTTCCGGGGCACCTTCGTGTCCGATGGCGTGGTGTACGACCATATCGAGTTCCGCAACCGCGGCGAGGCGTCCACCTATGTCTCCGGAAAAAACAAATGGCGCTTCTTCTTCAACCGCGCCCGCGACCTGCCGGTGAAGGACAACTTCCGCCAACCCCACGCCGAGACCTGGGGCTCCCTCACCGGCAACGCCTGCGCCAGCCCCTGGGCGGCCGTGCATCGCGGCATGGCGGGCGTCGATGAGGCTCTTCCCTACAGGACTTTCCACCTCGCCGGCCTGCCCTCGCCGTCCACCCACTACTATCACTTCCGCGTCGTCCGCGGGGCGACCGAAACCCCGCCGGCAGGCACGGTCGTCAACGATCCCATCGGCAATGCCGACGGCCAGTATGCGGGCGACTTCTGGGGGCTCTATCTCGCTATCGAGCAACCGCGGGGCTCCTTCCTCGACGAGCGCGGATTGCCGGACGGCAGCGTGTATAAAATCGAGGGCAACGCCGGCGACAAGAAGAGCCAGGGGGCGACCCATCCGGTCGATTCATCGGGCTGGAACGCCTTCCGCAATGCCCATGTGAACGGCAACCCCGACGAAGCCTGGTGGCGCGCGAACATGGACATGGGCGCCTATCACACCTTCCACGCCATCAGCCGTCTCACCGGCAACGTCGATCTGCGCGGCGGCTACAATCACTATTTCTATCACCGCTCCACCGACAACCGCTGGGTGCCCATCCCCTGGGACCTCGACATGATGTTCATCGCCAGGAGCCATTGGACGACCAACATCGACGGCGCCAACCACCCCGGCGTCATCCATGCCCATAAGTCGCTGCTCCAGCATCCCGCCCTCGCCTTGGAATTTCGCAACCGAGCCCGGGAAATTCTCGACCTGATGGCGTCCGATCCCTCGCCCGGCGGCGGCCAGATCGGCCAGCTCATCGACGAATTCGCCCAGATCGTCAACCCGGCCGGCCTCGAACTCACCTGGGCCGACGCCGACGCCGCGATGTGGAACCTCCACCCGCGCACCCAGGGCAGCGACAGCAATCCCAGCGGCCAGTCCAACCATCGCGGCAATTTCTTCCGCAGCCCGTACAGCGACAGCCGCATGGGCGGCGGATGGAACCGCTGGCTGCGCGCACCGGGTTTCTCCGGCACCGCGGCGCACGAGGATTTCATGGACTATCTCCGCGGCTATACCACTGATGCGTGGCCGGGCGGATTTTGGCAGGCGAACAACGGCCAGCAGCTCGGCTACGGCTACCAATACCTCGCCTCCGAAGCGGCGGACATCGCGATCCCCGCCAAGCCGGCGATCGTCCATACCGGCGATCCGGATTTTCCCGTCAGCGATCTCAGTTTCTCTTCGTCGGCATTCAGCGACCCCCAGGGCGAATGGACCTACGCCGCCTGTGAATGGCGCATCGCCGAAATCTCAGGACCGGGCGTGCCCGGCTATGTCCCCGGCACGCCGCGGAAGTACGAGATCCATCCGAGTTGGACCTCCGGCGAGATCGCGGACCCGCCCGGTGCTTTCACCTTGCCCTTCGGCATCGTGGAAACCGGGAAAACCTACCGCGTCCGCGTCCGGCACAAGGACGACACCGGCCGCTGGAGTCACTGGTCGGATCCGGTGCAATTCGGCGCGACCGAGCCGCAGGCCGGCGAGCTGCTTCATTACTGGAATTTCAACCAGACCGGCAGTTTCCTCTCGCCCACCCAGACCATCGGCGGAGGCTCCATCGTTCCCGTCGTAACCGGCAATGCCGAGGTGATCCCGCATTCCGCGCAGGACCAGGGCTTCGCTGCACTGAACGCCCGCAACGGTGATCCGGTGGGATCCCACCTGCGCGTGAACAACCCGCTGGGAGCGTCGTTCGACATCGCGATCCCGACGACCGGTCACGACACGATCGTCGTAAAATACGAAACCCGCCGCTCCGGTCAGGGGGCGGGCATCCAGCGCGTCTCCTACACGATCGATGGCGAAAACTGGCTGCCCTACGGCGACATCATCGTGATCGACGCCCCCGCGGTGGTGCAGGTGCTGGATTTCCGCGGAATTGCGGAGGCCTCGAACAACCCCGCCTTCGCGCTGCGCATCGGATTCCTCCAGGGAGCCGGCGGCACCGCGGGCAACAACCGCTTCGACAATCTCACCGTCGAAGGCGAGCCGGGCGACTATGGTCCGCCGGACTTCGTCGATTGGCGGAACGAGCACTTCACCCCGGAAGAACTCGACGATCCGACCGTCTCCGGCCCCGAAGCTTCCGCTGCCGACGATGGCGTCGCGAACGTGCTCCGCTACGCTCTCGGCGTCGGCCCCTACGATCCGGTCGATGGCTTGCTGCCCGTGCTGGAGGTCGGCGATCCTTTCGTCTTCCGCTTCCGCCACGACCCGGCCAAACCCGATCTCGTCTGGCGCGTGAAAGTCTCGGCCGATCTTGCGGACTGGTCGCAGGCGATTTTCGACTCCAGCATTGATCCGCTGCCGGAGCCGGAGGATGGATGGCTTGCCGTGGAACTGCCGCCCGGCCCGGGTCCGCGGATGTTCGCCCGGTTGGAGGTGGAGCTTGTGGAGTGACGGCGCGGTCCTTTCACTGTCGCGGTGACCTTCACGCTATTGAAGGAAAAGCGCTCCGTGACCTATGCCATCGTTTTCGGCATCTGGGCGGAGGTATTCCTCTACTGCGTACTACACGACCAGTACTTGATCCGCATCGCGCCGGAACATTTCACCGAATACCACCCGCCGCTGTGGGGGATAGAAGACCTCACATTGCTCGCGGCGGCATGGGCCTTCCGGGCTTCCATCGGCCCCGGCCTGGCGCTCGGGCTGGCGGCTTTGTTCTTCGCCCGGGCCGGCAGGCGCCCGAAGGTGGAGCCGGGAACCTTGTTGAAGACCGTGCCGTGGCTGATCCTCGCCACCGAAGCGGCGGGCCTGCTCGCCGGGGCCTGGGTGTGGAAGACCGGCCGGCCTTTGTTTCCGGCGGCGGTTTACCCGGATTTCTCAAAACCGATGCTTGTCACGCAGACGATCCAGCTCGCCTGCTACGGCATGGGAGGATTGATGTCGCTGCTCTTCCTCGGGTGGATCGTGAGGAAGAGATCCCGCGATAGGGATCACCCGCCCATCCGCGGATGATTCCGGGTTCACTCAACGACGCCTGCGCCGGCAGATGAGAAGACCGGCGGCGGTGACGGCCAAGGTAGCGCCCGATGGCTCGGGAATGAGAATCCTGCCTTCAAGCACAACCGTGCGGGTCGTCCCGTCCGGCGCGAGCGCCTGGCTGAATATGAGCGAACCATCGTCGCTGATGTGCCGGGTGTGCGTCAGCACCCAATCGTCCGGGAGCAATCCGGCATCCGAATAGATCTGGGTGAGATCGAACAACTCGCCGGTGGCCAAGGCGACGGCGAACGCACGGTTTCCAACCCCGGGAATCGTCATCTGGCCGCCCGCGATGGTTCCGGTGTAGTTGAGAGATTGGATCGAACCGGCGACTGCTCCCGGAAGCAGATCAACTTCGTGCGGAACACCATCGGCATCCCACCAGAACGGTCTCAGCAAAGAACCGAAGTTCGCCGCCCCGCCGACGATCGAGCCGTCATAGGAAATCACGCCCAAGGCCGAGCCGAGGCCACCCAGTGAAATGCCGTAATCCTGGGCGCCCGCGGGCAATTGCAGCGGGTTCAGTTCGCCGCTCTGGTAATTCCACCGGTAGGCATTGGTGGTCGAGGAGGGCATGGCCCCGAGCAAGGCCATGACCGGCGCTTCGGGAGCCAGAGCGCGAAAGGCGCCGGGACTTGCCCCGATGTCATGCGCCTGGAAGGCCGCGAGGACGCTCACACGTCCGGTGGGTGTGATGACGTCGGCGCGGGGGGTGAGAACAACGAAATCGCTGCCGGTGGAATTCGTGGCGTAGGCTGCCCCCCAGGCAACTGGGCCGCCCGGCCAGGTGATAGTGGTCGATGCGATCGAATTTCCGGTAGCGTTGGCGAGATCCCATCTCTGCGGATTGCTGCCCGCCTGGCCGCCCGCCACGATCAGGCCGTCCGGCGAGAGAGCGAAGCCCGTTCCCGTTCCCGTGAGGTTGTAATCCCCGCCTGGCGTGCGGAACAATACGGTGCTGTTGTTCAGCACCCCGATGAATGACCTGCCGTCGGCGGAGATGTCCTGAATGTTCGTGAAGTACTGCCCAGGGGTGGTGGTGCCGAGCGGGCCGAAAGCCAGGGGAGTATAGGTGACGGAGCCC
The DNA here is from genome assembly GCA_037190465.1 of Haloferula sp. Classification (GTDB taxonomy): domain Bacteria; phylum Verrucomicrobiota; class Verrucomicrobiia; order Verrucomicrobiales; family Akkermansiaceae; genus Haloferula. The sequence goes on from JBBCJF010000022.1 coordinate 178,029, forward strand.
AGAACCGATCCCGCGCAGGCGAATGCCGAAAGCAGCGCCACGAGAGCGGGGGATTTCGTTCCTGGAGCAGCGGATCCGCGCCCCAGCCGGGTGGAGGGAGAGCGAGGCTGAGTTCCGGTCGGGGCGGGTGTGGTGGTGGGATGACTCATGCGATTGTCTTTCTGACGGGAGGGTATTTTTCAGGCCGAAGCAACAAGGACTATTACATTACGCCCACGGCGGGATCTTCTAACAAATCCAACACTTTCGGGCGGAGATTGGGACGATCGGAGCCAGGAAAAGACATGCGAACCGGGTCTGGAGACGGCTGCCCTCCGCCTGGATCTCACCATGCCCTTTCCCCCCGGTCGTCGTACGGCAGCCAGAGCAGCGCGACCGTCTCCACGGAGACGTTTGTCCTGGTCGGTTTGAGCGTTTCGGTTTCGAGCGCTAGAGCATCGGTATCGTAAGACCGGGAGATCCCGGCGATCTCGGCTTCGAGCTGCTTTTCCAACTCGTCGATCTGCCGCTGCACATCGTCCACCCGGCTCTCCGCGGCGGCGACATCCTGATGCTGCTTGTAGGCGCTGGTCCCCTTCGAAAGAGCGGACCCGGCACTGCGCGTGCTCATGCGACCCTTGCGGCCGAGCAGATTGCCCAACACGCCGCCGAGAATCGAAACTCCGGCCTGCATTTTGGCGTTCTGCGATTCGGCCTTTTCGCGGGCGAGGGTGTTTTTGGCGGTGCCGAGACGGGTCTCCAAGGTATCGAGCTTTTTCTTCGCGCTGGCGCGCACCTTTTCCAAAGCCGCATCCCTGGCCTCGCGGGCCTTCTGCGCGAGCCGGGCGCGGAATTCCGCTTCGGATTCCCCCAGGGCGGAGAACATCTTCAAGGCAGGGCAGGAGAAGATGTCGGCCCGCTCGTTGCGGTAGAGCCAATCGGCGAAGTCCTTTTCCACCTGCTTGTAGTTCGCCGCATTCATCGCGAAGCCGGGCAGTTCGGCGAAGCCCGCGCCGGCGGCGGGCTCGGAGCCGAGTTCCTCCGGCCGCAGCGGCGGCGGCAGGTCGCGGTCCCAGTCGATCCCGTCGGGCAGGATGGCATTCACCTTGCGTACCTTGCGGCTGCCTTCCACGCCCGCCTTTGTGGAGGCGAAATGAACGGTCCCCACGCGCAGCAGATGCGGGCGGTAGGTGACTTCCGATGCCTCGCCCGCGGGCGGGGCGAATTTCTCCACCACGCCTGCGCCGACCACCGGGCGGGCCGAGGGCTTCGGCGGGGCGGACGACAGGCCGGGCATCGCCATCGGGTTCGCGGGGGCTTTTACGATGGATGCCGTACTTTCGAAAGCGGGGCGCTTCGGGTCCATCAGTTCCTTGATCCGGCTGCGGGTCAGCGGGCCGGTCAGGTAGCTCATCACCCAGCGGACGTGGAACAGCACGGGATGATCCTCGTGCACGTTGTTCATCAGGAACACGCGGTTGCCGAGGCCGGAGAGCAGGCGCTCCATCTCCCTGCGGTCGAATTTCGCGTTCTGCGATCCGGCGGCGCCTTCCAGGCCGTCGAGCACGCGCAGCTTGTCGCGCTCCGTCTGCAGGCGGCCGAGGAACCAGGTGCCGATGTTCGACAGCGCCTTGTAGTCGAGATCCACCGGGTTCTGCGTGGCGAGCAGGCAGCCGAGGCCGAAGGCGCGGGCCTGCTTGAGCAGCGTCATCATCGGCCGCTTGCTCGGCGGGTTGGCCGTCGGCGGCAGGTAGCCGAAGATTTCATCCATGTAGAGCAGCGCCCGCAGGGAGGTGGTGCCGCTTTGCGAGCGCATCCAGCCGAGCGTCTGGTTGAGCAGCAGGCTGACGAAGAACATCCGCTCCGCATCGCCGAGGTGGGCGATGGAAAAGATCGAAATGCGCGGCTTGCCATGCTCGTCGCGGAGCATCTTTGCGATGTCGAGCGGCGGGCCTTCCAGCCAGGTGGCGAAGCCGGGCGAGGCGAGCAGGTTGTTGAAACGCAGCGCGAGCGCCTGCCGGTCCTTTTGCGGCAGGAAGCTTTCGAGGTCGATCACCCCCACCTTGTCGAAGGCGGGCTTCTGGATGTGACGGATCAGGGTTTCGAGGGTGATGTCCCTTTCCGCGCGCCACTCGTGCTGGAAGATGTTGGAAAGCAGGATGGCCTGCGGGCTCTGGATCGGATCGGCATCGACGCCGACAAGCGAAAGCAGCGACGAAACGGTGCTTTCGATGCGCTCGCCGAGCAGTTCGGCATCGTCCATCACCTCGAAACACGGCGCTTCGAGCGAGCTGAGGATGGAAACCGGAATGCCCGCCTTCGAGCCGGGGGTGAAGATATTGATGTCCACCTTCTCCTTGAGCTGCGCGATGCGCTCCGGCCCCTGCCCCCAATCGGCGAGGCCCTTTTTCCAGGTCTCCGCGGTCTTCGCCGCGAAATCATCGGGGGAGACGCCCTTCTTGGCCGCGTCGTCCTCGTTGATCCAAGGACGGAAATCCCCGGCACGGAGATCGGGGAAGGTGAGGAGAAGGTTCGAAATGTCACCCTTGGGATCGATGACGATGGCGGGGATGTTGTCTATTGCCGCCTCCTCCAGCAGCGCGATGCAGAGGCCGGTTTTCCCGGAGCCGGTCATGCCGAGCACGACACCGTGGGTCACGAGGTCCTTCGAGTCGTAGAGCACCAGCCCGCCATCGGCGGACTTCGTGCCGGGATCGTATTCGCGGCCGAGGTAGAAGGCGCCCAGCTTTTCGTAGTCGGAGACGGACGGGGTCATGGCCCGACACTCTAATCAGTCCGGCCCTTCTGGCGAGCGGGAAGCGCCTGGTTTCCGGGACCTGCCTCATCACGAACCCGACCCGCCGCAGCCCTCCTGCCGAAACGATTCTCAAACAGCCAAGAGGTGTCACCCGGAATTCAAGTCAGCTGTCAACGAAGGCAACCCCCATGAATGGTGCCTTCCGGTGAAGATTGCCAGAATTCGAAACCGTTCAACTCAAGACAGGTCAAAAGACCTCCTTTTGAGATCCCGGTGTCGATGCACACCGTGTGACCGAGATCGGCGATGCGGTGGGATTCTTGGGCCGAGTGGCCGCAGATGACTGTCCGCTTGCTGTTGTGAGGTTGCGCCATGGGGAGCGTGAGCCAGTGCAAATGGTCGGTATCCTCCGTTTCCGGAGCCTGGTCGGGCCTGATTCCCGCGTGAACGAAAATGAAATAATCGTTCTCGAAATAGTCGACGCAATCGTCACCGAGGAACTGCCAGTGACGCTCCGGGACAAGGCGGATGAGTTCTTCCGAATCTCCCGCGCCGTAACTTGCAAGCGGGTCCTTTCCGGCAAGGCACTCCCAGATGGGGAATTTGGCTGGATCCGAGCGAGCATGAAAGAGCATCTGGTCGTGATTGCCGCGGAGGAAAACCGTACGAGGGCGTCTCGTGAGACGCACCATCAAGTCCAGGACGCCTTTCGAGTCCGGGCCCTTGTCCACATAGTCTCCGAGGAAGATCACAAGGTCTCCGGCGGAGATCGGTGCCGCATCCAGGATTGCTTCCAGTGCCCGTAGATGACCGTGAATGTCCCCGATGGCAAAGGTCTTCATGTCCTGCTGTTATCCTCGTTGATTCTCAGTGGGAGCTTCATCGTGAATGAATGCGCGGAGTGCGGCGTGGGATCTTTCAAGTTCAGGATCCGTTTTGATCACCTGCTCCGCCAGCGTCCGCGCTTCGCGCAGCAGGGACGTATCGGCGAGGAAATCGACGAATTTCAGATCGCCCAGTCCGCTCTGCACGGTGCCGAGCACGTCGCCAGGACCGCGCAGGCGGAGGTCCTCTTCGGAGATGACGAAGCCGTCGGACGTTCTCTCCATCACCGCCAGCTTCTCCATAGCCTCGTCGCTTTTGCCGTCGGTGAGGAGGATGCAGTAGCTCTTGTGCTCGCCGCGGCCGATGCGTCCGCGGAGCTGGTGGAGTTGCGCGAGGCCGAAGCGCTCGGCGTGGTGAACGATCATCAGGTTCGCATTCGGAACATCGACGCCGACTTCGATGACCGAGGTGGCGACCAGCGCGTGAATCTCCCCGCCGCGGAAGCGGCGCATGGCGGATTCCTTCTCCTCCGTGTCCAGCTTGCCATGGACCAGGCCGACCTCGTGGCCGGAAAGGCGCTTCTTCCACTTTTCGAAAGCTTCCGTGGCGGACTCGGCCTTGAACGCGCCGCTTTCCTCGACCAGCGGATAGACGAGATAAGCCTGGCGGCCGGCGGCGAGCTGCTCCTTCACGAATTTCGTCACTTCCGTCTGTTTCGCCGCGGTGCGTAGGGCGGTGATCAGTTTCCCGCGGCCGGCGGGGCGCTCGTCGAGGATGGAAACGTCGAGATCGCCATAGATTGTCATGGTCAATGTCCGCGGGATCGGCGTCGCGGTCATGACAAGTACGTCGGGCATCGTACCTTGAGAGATGAGCCGCGAACGCTGGGCGACGCCGAACTTGTGCTGCTCGTCGATGACCACCAACCCGAGGTCGGTGAAGGCGACCTTGTCGTAGAGCAGCGCATGGGTGCCGATCAGCACCTGAGGTTCGCCTTCGATGGGCAGATGCGTGCTTTCCTCCTTCGCCGCGGTGCGCAGGAGCACGCGGACGCCGAGCGGCTCCAGCCATTTCCGGAAGGTGAGATAATGCTGCTCCGCCAGAATCTGTGTCGGCGCCATCAGCGCGGCCTGGCTGCCGGAGTCGATGGCGAGAAGCATCGACGCCATGGCGACGAAGGTTTTGCCGCTGCCCACATCGCCCTGCAACAGCCGGTTCATCGGCCGCGGTGCACGGAGGTCGGCGACGATTTCCTTGATCGAGCGTTTCTGCGCGCCGGTGAGGTCGAAGGGCAGGCTCTCGTAAAAGCGTTTGAGCAGTGTGGTCTTCGTCCCCTGCACGCGGCCTTGATGGCCGAGGATGCGGGCGCGTCGCCATACGACATTGAGTTGAAGCGAGAAGAACTCCTCCAGGGCGAACCGCCGCCGTGCCGCCTCCGCCTGCTCGATCGCCTCGGGGAAGTGCACTTCGCGGAACGCTTCGGCGCGAGGATAGGTCGGATCGACATCGTAGGGTGCGTCGAGCGAAGAAGGATCGATTTCCTCCAGCAAGCGATGCTGGATTTCCCGCAGCCGTCGCTGGGCGATGCCGGAAATATTGCGGTAGATCGGCACGATGCGTTCCAGATGGATCGACGGTCCACCCTCCTCGCGGATCACTTCAAATTCGGGATGATCGATGTAGATGCGTCCCTGGAAATCCTTCGGCTTGCCGTGGAGGACGATTTCCTGCCCCGCCGCGACGACATTTTTCAGAAAGGGCATATTGAACCAGCGGCAGGTGATCGTAGCCGGCCCCATGCCGGAGCCACGGGTATCGGCGACGATCGCTTCGTAGAAGCGGGCGCGGGGGCTGAAACGGTTGCGGGTGTCGATCACCATGCCGCGCACGCAGACCGGCGGCCCGCCCGGCGCGGCGGGGAAGGCGTCAAATCTACGGCGGTCCTCGTACCTGCGCGGCAGCCAGTCGAGCAGGCCGCCCGTGGTTTTCACTCCGGCGGACGCCAGCGAAACTACCTCCTTCGGCAAAAGGAAATCGAGCGCGGCGAGTTCGGTTTGAGGCCTGATCATCGGGCGGTCTCAGTCGAGCGGCTCGATGGCCTCGCGGGATTTGAAGAAGAGCACTTCGCCCCGGTGACTCCGTTCGCTCTGCCATTCTCCGCGGATCCGGATCTTTCTGCCTTTGAGGGAGTTCAAATACTCCATTCCGGGGACGTCTCCCGCGGCGGCGACCCGGATGCCCACCCAGCGTCCGGTCGTTCCATCGGAAATCCGGAGATAGCGGGTTTTTCCGGAGCCGCTTTCTTGGGCATATTCCACCACGCCTGTGATTTCCGCCGGCTGATTCCTGATCGCCGCCGCCGGGGTTTTCGCCGCTTGCTCCGCCATTTCGCGAGCGAGCCGCTCGATTCGCTCCTTGGCCGATTCCTCCGCAGGCGGGGGGGCAACTCCAGAGGATGCCGGTTGCGCCGCAGGTAAGGAAGGAGGTGGCTGCTGTTCCACCGGTTCGTTTTCGGCCACCGGCGAGGGTGCATTGGCAGCGGCGGCTTGCCCGGCGGATTCCTGGGCCGGGCGCCCGGCTTTCGGCTGAGATGACTCGACCAGCGCGCCGGATACGGCGGCCTCGTTTGACGAGTTCCGCATTTTCAGCGCCCCGGAAAGCCCGGCGACAGCGAGCACCAGCACTCCCACCAATACCCACGGCAGCACCGGCTTCTTCTGCTTCACTTTCAGGGGCCGGGCCGGAAGTCCGGGCATCGCGATCGTCGGCTCCACACTCAGGCCGAGGGTGGATGCCGGTCCGGCGTCTACGGTCTGCGGGACCGCCTCCAGGGCATCGCGGGCTTCCTTCAGCGTCCAGCGCTGCGGATCCGCCTTGATCGCCCTGACCCACGCGCCAAGTCCCTCCCCGGCGGAGTCGGCCACGACACGTCCCCGCCAATGGAGCGCCTCTTCGGCCAGTGTCGCGAGCGGGAACAGGCCCTCGCCCGTTCCGTTTTCACCCAGCCAGCGGAAAGGACAGATCCAGAAATTCACTCCGCGTCCGCCTTCGCCCTCGGACAGAATGATCGCATCCGGCGCCGTCTCCACCCACACCGCGTCTTTTCCCAGCACCTTGGCCAGCAGTCGCGAAGCCTCGATCGCATGTCCTAGCAGAGCCCGCGCCGACGCCGTGCTCAGCGGCTTCTGCTCCAAACGCCTCGAAAGCTGCTCGCCCTCCACCCATTCCGTGATCAGGAAAGGCACCCCGTCCACCGGATCGCAACTGCCATCCAGCACCTTGCGCAGCGCCGGGTGTTCCAGTTTCCGCAGATTCCCCACCGCTGCTGCGTAGGCTTCCTGCTCCTCTTTGTCGAGACCGCCACCATTGGCGCCGAAGGGGAAGAAGCGCCGCAGCACCACATCCCGGCCGCCATCCCGCTCCACCGCACGGAAAACGACGCCGTTCGCATCCTGCTCCAGAATTTCCTGAATCTCGTATCTGTGCGTCACCCCGTCTTTTTAGCCGCTTTGCTCTCCCTCCGCCAACCCCCTCTTGTTTTCCGGCCCTTTCTTTTTCCGTGATTTCCGTGTATTCCATGCTTTTCTCCGCCCGCCCGAGACCCGCAGCGCGCCCGCCATGCCCACGTCCCTGACACGCAATTTCTCCATCATCGCCCACATCGACCACGGGAAAACCACGCTCTCCGACCGGCTGCTGGAGGCCACTCAGACCATCACGCAGCGCGAAAAGCAGGACCAGCTTCTCGATGCCATGGACCTGGAGCGTGAAAAGGGCATCACCATCAAGGCCCACCCCGTCACGATGGCATACAAGGCGAAGGACGGCAAAACCTACAAACTCAACCTCCTCGACACCCCCGGCCACGTCGATTTCTCCTACGAAGTCGCCCGCTCGCTGGCCGCCTGCGAGGGCGCGATCCTGATGGTCGATGCCGCCCAGGGCGTCGAGGCCCAGACCGTCGCCAACCTCCATCTCGCCCACCAGCAGGACCTCGTCATCCTTCCCGTCCTTAACAAGATCGACCTGCCCGCCGCCGACGTCGAGAAGTGCAAGAAGCAGCTTGAAGATATCCTCGCCATCCCCGCCGAGGACGCCATCCCCGCTTCCGCGAAAATGGGCATCGGCATCGAGGACATTCTGGAGGCCGTCGTTCAGCGTGTTCCCGCCCCGGTCGAGAATCCCGACAAACTCCTGCGCGCCTCGGTCTTCGACTCGATCTACGACACCTACCGCGGCGTCGTCTCCTATGTCCGCGTCTTCTCCGGCAGCGTCAAAAAAGGCCAGCGTGTGAAGCTGATGGCCACCAACAAGACCTACGAAGTCAAGGAAGTCGGCGTCTTCACTCCCAAGATGACCGCGCGCGACAAACTTGTCGCCGGAGATGTCGGCTATGTCATCGCCAACATGAAATCCGCCGACGAGGCGAAGATCGGCGACACCCTGACCGACAACACCCACCCCTGCCCCGAGCCGCTGCCCGGCTACAAGGAGATCCAGCCGATGGTTTTCTCCGGCATCTACCCGGTGGACTCCTCCGACTACGAGGCGCTCAAGGGCGCGATGGCCAAGCTCCAGATCAACGACGCCGCCTTCACCTACATGTCGGAAAGCTCCAACGCGCTCGGCTTCGGCTTCCGCTGCGGCTTCCTCGGCCTGCTGCACATGGAAATCATTCAGGAACGCCTGCGCCGCGAGTTCAACATGGACGTGATCTCCACTTACCCGTCCGTCATCTACCAGGTCACCAAGACCAACGGCGAGGAACTCATCGTCGACAACCCGACCTTCCTCCCCGAGCCGCAGGTCATCCAGGAAATCCGCGAGCCCATCGTCAATGTCTTCATCATGATCCCCGGCGAATACATCGGGGACATCATGGCGCTGGTCATGGAAAAGCGCGGCGTGGTCACCCACACCGAGACCATCGACGACACCCGCGTGATGCTCACCTGCGAGCTGCCGCTCGCCGAAATTCTCGTCGATTTCAACGACCGCCTCAAATCCGCGACCCGCGGCTATGGGTCCATGGACTACGAGCACGCCGGCTATCGCGCCGCGAACATGGTCAAGATGGACATTCTCATCGCCGGCGATCCCGTCGAAGCCTTCTCCACCATCGTCCACCGCGAAAAGGCCGAGACCTACGGTCGTTCCCTCTGTTCGCGCCTCAAAGACGTCATTCCGCAGCAGCTCTTCGTCGTCGCCATCCAGGCGGCGATCGGCGGCAAGATCATCGCCCGCGAAAGCATCTCGGCGATGCGCAAGAACGTCACCGCCAAGTGCTACGGCGGCGACATCACCCGCAAGCGCAAGCTGCTGGAGAAGCAGAAGGAGGGGAAGAAGAAGATGAAGGCCATCGGCAAGGTGAACATCCCGCAGGACGCCTTTATCAAGGTGCTCAAGAGCGGGGATTGACCCGCGGCGGTGGCTTCCAACCGCCAGCCCAAAACAAACGAAGACTTGGGGATGAAATCTCCGCCCTATTCACCAAGGGCAGTCCTGACCGTAGTATCTCTGGAAAAACGCCCTCCTTCGTCCGGACGCCGATCCATCGGAAGCGATCCCGCTCCATACCATTTCGCGGGCCGTGGCCGCCATGTCGAAGCCCATGAGCAGGCGTTCCTCAGGCGTCTTGCGCATCATCGCCTCGAAAAGCATGGCATTCACCTCCGGAGGGGTGTCTTTCACGGCAAAACCCGTGTCAGCATACCTGTCAGGTTCAACGCGGCTGACCATGTCCTGAGATACTCCGTGTCGCAGCCCGACGCAATCAGGTTCTCCACATCCGCGAGCTGCCGTTCCGATTGCGACTCCTTCGCCCAATGCAGTTTGGAAAGGATGAGGTCTTCCTTGCTCACCACCCAGACCTCGAAATCCGCCACCTTCAGCCGCGTCCGCCGCGCGAATTCGTGCCTCCGGTAATCCTCGTTCTTGAGGATCATGAAATCCACTTTGATCAGGGTGGTCTGATGGATGGCGTTGAAGCAGCCTTGATGCATTACCGCTTCCCGCGCGGCGTGGGGCGAAACATAGTAGTCCGGCCCCAGAACCTCCTCGATTCGCGCGGCATCCTCCAATTGGAAAGCCGCGACCAAGTCGATGTCGCGGGTCATGCGCGGTTGAGCGTAGCAATTCAGTGCCACGGAACCGGTAAGCATGTAGTCGATCCCCTCCCGGTCCAGACGGGTTACGATGTCGCGCAGCAGTTGCAGTTCCTCGGTCACGCGCGGCATTTCAACTTGGGATGCCTCTGAAATCGACTGACTCTGGCCTGACTTTCAGCAATTTTCAGTGGTATTCCTGAATGCTCTTCACCGTCAGCTCCTTCTCCTTCAACGAACGGATCGCCTTCACGGAGGCACAGGCGGCGGCCATGTTGGTGCAGTAGGAGATCTTGTTGGCCACGGCGCCGCTGCGGATCTTCACTTCGTCCTCACGGGCGGCGGGGCCGCTTGGGGTGTTGATGATGAAGTGAATCTCGCGGTTCTTCATCATGTCGATGACGTGGGGGCGGCGGCCTTCGCTGAGCTTGAAGAGGCGGTGGCAGGGGATTTCCTCCGCCTGCAGGCGGTCGCAGGTGCCGCCGGTAGCGTAGATTTCGAAGCCGAGATCGACCAGTTCGCGGGCGATCTTCATGGCGACCGGCTTGTCGCGGTCGGGGACCGAAAGGAAGACGTTGCCGGAGGCGGGCAGCGGGTTGAAGGCGCTGGTCTGCGCCTTGGCGTAGGCCATGCCCCAATCGGGGTCGATGCCCATGACTTCGCCGGTGGAGCGCATTTCCGGGCCGAGGACGATGTCGATGCCGGGGAAGCGGTTCCAGGGGAAGACGGCTTCTTTGACCGAGAAGTGCGAGGGGATGACGGGTTCGGTGAAGCCGAGTTCGGAGAGGGTCTTGCCGACCATGATCTGGGCGGCGTACTTGGCGAGCGGGATGCCGGTGGCCTTGCTGACGAAGGGCACGGTGCGCGAGGCGCGGGGGTTGACCTCGATGACGTAAAGCTGCTCGTCCTTCACGGCGAACTGGATGTTCATGAGGCCCTTCACTTGGAGTTCGCGAGCGAGCTCCTTGGCGGCGCGGTCGATCTCGGCCTTGATCTCGTCGGAGAGGGAGTAGGCGGGAATGCAGCAGGCGGAGTCGCCGGAGTGGATGCCGGCCTGCTCGATGTGCTGCATGATCGCGCCTACGACAGCCATCGTACCGTCGGAGATGCAATCGACGTCGATTTCGGTCGCGCCTTCGAGGAAGCGGTCCACCAGCACGGGGCGGTCGGGGGAGACATCGACGGCTTCGCGCATGTATTTGCGCAGTTCGCTTTCCTCGTAGACGATCATCATGGCGCGGCCGCCGAGGACGAAGGAGGGGCGTACGAGCACGGGGTAGCCGATGCGTTCGGCGATAGCGGCGGCTTCGTCTTCGGAGACGGCGGTGCCGGCTTCGGCCTGCCGGAGGCCGAGCTTGTCGAGCAGGGCGGAGAAGTGCTTGCGGTCTTCGGCGAGTTCGATGCTTTCCGGCGAGGTGCCGATGATGGGGACGCCGTGGCGCTTGAGGTCGGCGGCAAGGTTGAGAGGGGTCTGGCCGCCGAACTGGACGATCACGCCGTCGGGTTTTTCCTGGTCGCAGATGTTGAGGACGTCTTCGAGGGTGAGGGGCTCGAAGAAGAGTTTGTCGGAGGTGTCGTAGTCGGTGGAGACGGTCTCGGGGTTCGAGTTCACCATGATGGTCTCGTAGCCGAGCTCCTTGAGGGCGAAGGCGGCGTGGACGCAGCAGTAGTCGAACTCGATGCCCTGGCCGATGCGGTTGGGGCCGCCGCCGAGGATAACGATTTTCTTTTTGTCGGAGTCGCGGGCTTCGTTTTCGTCGCCGTAGGTGGAGTAGAAATAGGGCGTGTACGCCTCGAACTCGGCGGCGCAGGTATCGACGAGGCGGTAGGTGGGGACGATGCCGCGGGCCTTGCGCTCGGCACGTACGGTGTCTTCCGTAGGTACGTCGGCGACGGCGGGTTCGGGTTCCGGGCGCGGCGGGGCGCCGGCGGGTTGGTCGGTTTCGCCGTGGAGGGCGACATCGTGGATCGCCGGAGCGTGGGCGCGGGCCATCGCGATCTGGCGGTCGGAGAAGCCGAGGCGCTTGGCGTCCCTGAGGTCGAGGGTGGCGAGGTGTCTGCCCTCGTCGGCGATTTCCTTGAGGTGGTGGAGGAACCAGGGGTCGATGGCGGTGGCCTCGAAGACTTCATCGATGGTCCAGCCGTTGAGGAAGGCGGTCTGGAGCCAGAAGATGCGCTCGGCGTTCGGCACGGCGAGCTTGCGCTCGATTTCTTCGCGGGTCGCGCCGTGGACGTCCTTTTTGTCGAAGCCGAAGCCCCAGCGGCCGGTTTCCAGCGAGCGCAGGGCCTTTTGCATGGACTCCTTGAAGGTGCGGCCGATGGACATGGCTTCGCCGACGGATTTCATCGACGTGGTGAGGACGGGATTCGCCGTGGGGAATTTCTCGAAGGTGAAGCGCGGGACCTTGGTGACGACGTAGTCGATGGTTGGCTCGAAGGAGGCCGGGGTTTCGCGGGTGATGTCGTTGGGCAGTTCGCCGAGGGTGTAGCCGACGGCGAGCTTGGCGGCGATTTTGGCGATCGGGAAGCCGGTGGCCTTCGACGCGAGGGCGGAGGAGCGGGAAACCCGCGGGTTCATCTCGATGACGATCATGCGGCCCGTTTTCGGGTCGATGGCGAACTGGATGTTCGAGCCGCCGGTCTCGACGCCGATCTCGCGGATGACGGCGAAGGAGGCGTCGCGCATGATCTGGTATTCGCGGTCGGTCAGGGTCTGGATCGGCGCGACGGTGATCGAGTCGCCGGTGTGGACGCCCATCGGGTCGATGTTTTCGATCGAGCAGATGACGACGCAGTTGTCGGCGCGGTCGCGCATGACCTCCATTTCGTATTCCTTCCAGCCGAGCAGGCTTTCTTCGATGAGGACTTCGGAGACGGGCGAGAGGTCGAGGCCGCGATGGACGATTTCCTCGAATTCCTCGCGGTTGTAGGCGATGCCGCCGCCCTGTCCGCCGAGGGTGAAGGCGGGGCGGATGATGAGCGGGAAATTTTTGCCGGTGTAGGCGGCGATCTGTTCGGCGACGACGCGGGCCTCTTCCATCGTGTGGGCGGTGCCGGACTGGGGCACGTCGAGGCCGATCTTGATCATCGCGTCCTTGAAGCGCTGGCGGTCCTCGCCCTTGTCGATGGCGTCGGCGTTGGCGCCGATCATCTTCACGCCGTGTTTGTCGAGGACGCCGGATTTGAAGAGGGCCATCGAGGTGTTGAGCGCGGTCTGGCCGCCGAGGGTGGGCAGCAGAGCGTCGGGTTTTTCGCGGACGATGATTTTTTCGACGACCTCGGGGGTGATGGGCTCGATGTAGGTGCGGTGGGCGAACTCCGGATCGGTCATGATGGTGGCCGGGTTGGAGTTCACGAGCACGACGTCGTAGCCTTCCTCGCGCAACGCCTTGCAGGCCTGGACCCCGGAGTAGTCGAATTCGCAACCCTGGCCGATGACGATGGGGCCGGAGCCGATGACGAGGATTTTGCGGATCGAGGTGTCTTTGGGCATGGCGTAACGAGCGTGCGCGGGTTAAATTTCGCGGTGTTTCGCAGGGTAGGCCGGGCTTGTAAAGGGTTGGATTGAAATGGCTGCGGGGAATGCGAGAAGAGGAGATTCGAGCGCCGGAATTCCCACTCCGGAGTGGATGCCGGTCGGCCAGTCCCGCTCAGGGTTCATCCACTCCGGCATGGAGGGTGATCCTGTAATTGTCATTTTCCGGTCGTATTTCTGATGATTTTACGATAGTCCCAGGCTGCTTCCCCTGTATGGTTTCGGGCATGTTTCTGCTGGGTCGACGGTTTGGTGGGTGGGCGATGGCATTGCTGGTTGGAGCCGCTTCCGGCGAGGTGGTGATGGAGACCGATTTCGAGAAAGAAGACTGGGCCAAGGGCTGGCGGAGAACGGGCCGGGCCACAATGACGATCGTGGGTCCGGGTTCGGAAGGGTTCAAGGAGCACTCGGGAAAGGCCCTGCGGGTTCACATTCCGAAGGGCTCGTTCTATGGCACGGATCTGGCCCTGTTTTTGAAGGACCACCTGCCGGAGGAGCCGGAAGAAGTTTACCTGCGTTACTACCTGAGGTTTTGCGAGGACTGGGAGACGCGGTCGAGCGGCAAGTTGCCGGGATTCGGGGGGACTTACGGTAAGTCCGGTTGGGGCGGCAAGCCGAGCGACGGCACGACCGGCTGGTCCGCGCGCGGGTTGTTCATCGGCAGAAAGGACTCCAGGGGAGTGCCCATCGGCCATTACGTCTATCACGCGGAGATGAAGGGGCAATATGGCGACAACTGGCTGTGGGACGGCGCCCGGACAGGGGTGGTCAAGCCCGGCGAATGGGTGAAAATCGAGCAAGCCATCCGACTCAATCATCCCGATAAGGCGAACGGCGAGCTGACGGCATGGGTGAACGACCGGAGGGTGATGCGCAAGACCGGCATCCGCTTCCGCAAGAACGGCGAGCTGAAGGTGGAGTGCGTGTGGATGAATATTTATCACGGCGGCAAGACGCCCGCGCCGAAGGATCTCTACGTGGAATTTGACGACATCCTGATCCGCACCGGCGGGCGTCCGTGACTCCGAGCTCCTGCGGCCGGTCTCCGCGGCCCGCCCGGGCGGTTATGATCCATCCCAATATTGGACAATGCGGCGGGTGTGGGCAAAGATGGCCGGCGCATGATGATGCAACGATTGCTCCTGATGGCCCTGCTGCTGGCCGGTGCCGGATGCCGGCATCATGTCGACGTGCATCTGACGGATAATCCGCAGGTCCGGGAGAGGCAGAGGGTCGAGCTCGGCGCCTCCATGCCGGAGGATTTCGACCAGCGGAAGCTCAAGGCATACGTGGTCGGGAGAACGGCTTACCTGGCGACTGACATCCCGGACGACGACTTCGATTTCGGGAACCTTGCTCTCGCCGGGTCCGGGCGGGCGGCGGCGCTCACTCCGGACGGCTACTTTTTGACCGCTCATCACGTCATCGCCGATCACTCCTTCGCACTGCTGGAATCGACGGTGAGCCCGGACTTCAAACCACGGCCCGGTCCCGTTTCAGCGGAGGACGTGAAACGGTATTTCCGCAGACGCGCGAGCCGCGGTCGCGTGGTTTGGGAAGATCCCGCAATCGACCTCGCCATCGTGAAATTCGACGTGCGCGGACAAGCCTGTTTCAAAGACGAAGCCAGCCATCTGCCGGTCGGGGCGTTTCTCTATGCCGCCGACGATTTCGGGGTGTCCTCGAACGGAATTTTCGAAGCGGGCGGAAGGGTTCTGGTCTCCGGCGGTCGGCAAGCTCCTGGTGGAGCGCGGATTACCTCCACTTCCATCGTCGCCCGCCGGGGGATGAGCGGGGCGCCGGTGGTCGACGAGAACGGGGATCTTTGCGGCGTCCTGACCAAGGTTCACTTTCGAATGCTGCCTCGTTTCCGCTCCCGGACCTCGGTCGTCATGCTTCCGTTGGAGCGGATTCACCAAATCATCGAGGAGGACAGGCGGCGGCAAGCGCCGTCACGGGGCCGCCGATCCGCCGTCCGAGATTGACCTGGGCGAATTTTGTGATACTTTGAAGTATCACATTATGAAAACGGCATCCGTCAGGGATTTGCGCTACGATTTTCCAAAGGTGGAGGCGTGGTTGAAAGCGGGGGAGGAAATCCAGATCACCAAGCGGAACAAGGTGATCGGACGGCTGGTGGGTGAGTCCGCGGCGCGGAAGGAAGTGCGGAAGTTCGATGTCGAGGCGCATGAGAAGCGAATGAAAGAGCTTTGGGGCGATCGCGTGGTTTCAGCCGAGGAGTGGGAGGAAATCCGGCAATGGGAAACGGGTGAGCCATGATCTCTTACCCGGATACCAGTTTCCTGTGCTCTCTCTACCGCGAGCAGGCTTTCTCGAAAGCCGCCAGGACACATCGCGGCACCATGACCGAGCCGCTGCATGCGACGGCTCTGTTGGAATTCGAGTTCATGCAGGCGGTCCAACTCCAGGTGTTCCTTCACTCGAACGACCGGACGAGGGGTTACGGTCGCCGGGAGGCGGATCAGGTGCTCGCTTGGTGGCATCAAGACATTGCTGCGGGCGACATTGTCCTCGTCCCCTGCGACACCGATGAAATCATCCGCTATGCCCTTTCGCTGTCGCGGACTCACACCGCGGATGGCGGGCATCGTTCGCTCGATCTGCTGCATCTCGCCACGGCGGTGCATCTGGGGGCGAAGGAGTTTCTCAGCTTCGACCAGCGGCAGGTGAAGCTGGCGCGCAAACTGGGGCTCGCGACGCCTTTGGTTTGATCGTTCAGCGCCGTTCGATACCGGGCGGCATCCAGTCTTTTTTCATCGGCTGGATCTTGGGCTCGGCGGCATCATCGGCCGCGGCGGGCGTTTCCGAACCGGACAGCCCGGAGCTGTGCTTCTCGAACAGAGTGCGGATCTGCTGGTCGGGGATGCCGCCGACGAAGCGATCCACCTGTTTGCCGCCGCGAAACAGGCGCACGTCGGGAATGCTCCGCACGCCGTGCTTTTCGGCCAGCGCGCCGGCCTGATCCACGTCGACCTTTGCCAGCGCCACCTTGCCGCCGAATTCCCGGGCCACGGCTTCGAGCCGCGGGGTGAGCTGGCGGCACGGGCCACACCAGTCGGCGTAAAAATCGACCACCACAAGCTGGCCGGGCCGCTTCACGAAGTCGTCGAACTCCCCGGCGGAAATGTTGCGGATTTCGGTCTTCCCAGTGGGCGCGGAGGATTCGCCGGACGCCGCTTTCCCAAGCTCCTTCAGGCGCTCGCAGCCCGTGGAAAATGCCGCCAGCAGGAGAAGTGCCGCCACTCTGGGACCGTGAAAGCTGAATCGTCGCTTGCGTGTCATGTCCTGTCTGTAGCTGAAATTCAGGAAATGTGGAGGATTTCCGTGCGATCCGTCGTGTTGCCAGCTCCCGGCCACTGTGCTAAGGCATGCCGCCATGCGCCCGCCCCTTGCGTTTTTCGCCGTTCTTTCGTTGTCCATTGCAGCCGCGGACGAGAAGTCCATCGTCGCCGTCTACGATCTCGAAGGCGCCCTCTCCGAATCCGGCCGCCAGCAGCCGTCGTTGCTCAGCTTCGGCATGGAGGCGACCCGGCCGCTGACGCTCTTCGACCTCACCCGCAGCCTTGCGAAAGCCGCCGGAGACCCGCAGGTCAAGGCCGTGGTGGTGGATGTCGATGACGCGTCGATGGGGCTTTCGCAGATCCAGGAGATCCATCGTCGCCTCCAGGCCATCCGCGCCGCTGGCAAGGACGTGTGGCTCTATACCGATGTCTACAGCCACGGCACCGCCCTGCTCGGCTCCGCCGCCAATCATTTCACGTTGATGCCGGAAGGCCATGTCTCCTTCAGCGGCATTCACTCGGAATCGATGTATTTCAAGGGCCTGCTCGACAAGGCGGGCGTGGTCGCGGACGTGATTCACATCGGCGATTTCAAGAGCTTTGGCGAGGAGTTCTACCGCACCGGCCCCAGCGATTTCGCCAAAGAGCAGCAGGAGGAACTGATCGACGGCATCTTCGGCCAGATCACCGCGCCGGTCGCGGAAGGTCGCAAGATCGCCGCGGAAAAGGTCCGCGAAATGGTGGACCGCGGGACTTTCACCGCCGCCGAAGCGAAGGAGGCCGGTCTGGTCGATGAACTCAAGCATCGCACCGATTTCTCCGCCGCGGTGAAAGCAGCCTACCCGGACGCGAAATTCGACCGCGACTACGAACTGCCAGACCTCGGCGGTCCCAAGATCGAAGGCATGATGGATGTCTTCAGGCTGATGTTCCAAGGCGACAAGTCGAAGTCCGGCAAGACCGACTACGTCGCGGTGGTCGCGCTCGAAGGCGGGATCTCCAACGAGTCGGTCGCGCCCGTCCGCGGGGAGATTCTCAAGCTGCTCAAGGACGACCATGCCAAGGCGCTGGTCCTGCGCGTCGATTCCCCCGGCGGCTCCGCGCTGGCCAGCGAGGTGCTGTGGGAGGCGACGGACGAGTGGAAGGCGTCGGGACGGCCCTTCGTGGTGTCGATGGGCGGAGTGGCGGCGAGCGGCGGCTACTACGTTTCCAGTGGCGCGGAGCGCATCTTCGCGGAGGCCGGAACCATCACCGGTTCCATCGGCGTGGTCGGCATGAAGCTCGTGCTCGGCGGGACGATGGAGAAGCTCGGCATTTCCACCCACGTCACCCAGCGCGGGAAAAACGCCGGCGCGATGTCGATGTTCAAGCCCTTCAGCGAGGAGGAGGCGGAGCTGCTGCGCAGGTCGATGCTCGATGTATACGGCACTTTCAAGAAACGCGTGCAGGACGGCCGCGACGGGCGTTTGAAGGGCGATCTCGAAGCGCTTGCGGGAGGGCGCGTCTACACCGGAACCCGCGCGCTGGAGATCGGTCTGGTCGATGAGATCGGCGGGCTTTACGAAGCGATCGCCTACGTCGCGGAAAAAGCGGGGATCGAGTCCGGTGCGGCGCGGCTTTCTCCCGAGCCGAAAAGCCCCTTCGAGGGGCTTTTCTCCAAGCCGGAGAAGAGCGAGGACGAAATCGTCCGCATGGGCCGTGCGCCCTTGCCGGTGGCGGTGGCCGTCGCCGGCATATTCGGCGAAGCGAAGTTGTCCGCTCTGCCGGGACCGGCGCGCGATGCAGTGACACGGGTCGCACAACGGATCGAAAGCTGCTCGGACGGCGCGATCCAGCTCATTGGGCCTGAGATCTCGATTCCGGTGAAGTGACCGCAGAGCCCGGGCGGGCGCAGAAAATCCGGTTTTTTCCACAAAGGCTGTCCGTTTTTCCCGACAGGCGGACAATCCATGGAAAAGGACATGCCGGAACCCGCCCCCAGCGACGCCTTTCTGCTCGACCAGTGGAACAGCCACCGGCGGGAGAGCGCGTTTCATGCGCTGGTGGAACGCTACGCCGGCCTCGTCCACCAGGCCGCCCGCCGCGTGTGCGGCGACGAGGCGCTGGCCGCGGACGCCTCCCAGCTCACTTTCATCACCCTGGCCCGCAAGGCTTACCTCCTCGGTTCCCGCCCGGCGCTGGCCGGCTGGCTGCATGTCACCGCCGTGATGCAGACGCGCAATCTCCTGCGCCAGCGCAGGCGGGAATCCCGCAAACACGAACTCCTGCGCAATCACATGGACCTCCACCCGCGGGAAACCCCTGCCGACACCTGGGAACGGCTCCAGCCCCATCTCGACGGGGCGCTGGCGGACCTTTCCGACGCCGACCGCGAGGCGCTGCTGCTGCGCTTCTACCGTTCACTCAGCGTGAAGGAAATCGCCGCCGCGCTGGGCATCGCCACCGCCGCCGCGCAGAAGCGGCTCGACCGGGCCACGGAGCGCCTGCGCCGTCAGCTCGCCCGCCGCGGCTGCACGGTCGGCGGCTCGCTCTCCGCCGCGATGCTCGCCGGCCTCGGCGCCGACGCGCAAGCGGTCGTCCCTTCCGTATCCATGCTCGCCGGCAAGGCCATCGCCGCCGCCGGCACGGGCTCCGCCGCCAGTTTCACCACCCTAGCCATCATTGCCATGACCAAGAAAACCGCCGTCACCGCCGGCGCCGCTCTGCTCCTCGCCGGAGCCGGGGCCGTCGCGATCATCAATCAGAAGGAAAAGTCCGCCGTGGAGAACGCCGCCGCGGGCTCCGCCGTGCCGGAGCGCCCGGGAAGCGCCGCCGCTCCTTCCGGCGATTCGCCGGCCGCCGGCGCCCGCAGCCGCGAGCGCGATGCGGGCCGCGACGCCGAACTCATCGCCAAGTACGGAGAATCCCGTACCAATCTTTCCAAGCATATCGCCGCGAATGTCATCGGCCTGCTGGAGGAGGCGGTGGAGATGGCCGAAATGGCGTCCAGCGGCGAATTGCAGCAGGCCTTCGGCGGACGCCGCGGAGGCATGCGGATGGGGTTGGGAGGTCTTTACGACCGGCTGCAGCTCAACGAAGAGCAGCAGGCCAAGGCCGCGGAAATCTATGGAGATTTCCAGCAGCGGGAGATCGTCCGTTCCAAGGAATCCATCGCGGAGCTGAAAAAGAACCCCGAGGCGCTGACCCGCCTCTTCCTGGCCGGGGACGCTTACAAGCGCGGGGAGATCACCGAGGAGGAGTACCGGCGGATCCAGACTGCCAACGGCGCCGACCTGGAGGGCGTGATGAATCCGCTGGACCGCAACAATTTCCGCGGCGGCCAGCCGCTGGCGGACGAGACCTTCAACGCGGAGTTCGCCGCCCTGCTCGACGACGGGCAGGTGGAAACCTATCAGGAGGCCGTGGCGGAGCACGAAAGCAGGGCGGAGGAGCAGCGCCGCCAGTCCGGTATCGCCGATCTGCCGGTGATGGAGCTGGAGAAGCTGGACGAAACCATCGCCTCCGCCCGCAAGCTGACCGGCGGCCTGAAGCAGATGATGGAAGGCATGGGCGGCTTGCAGGATCTGGGACCATTGATGGAGCAGCAGCGCCGCGAGCGCTCCGGCGGTGGAGAGTGAGAACTTCTTCCCGACATCATGCCGCGCCCGGCAAACCTTCCCATGCCGGGCGCGGCGTAGCCGCACTCCAAGGAGTCTGAGGCTCATGAAAACCCCGCTGGCAAGCGGCGGGGAATCATGGGAGCGTCGGGCGCGGAACATGAGAATTCTCGTCACAGGCGGAGCAGGATTCATCGGGTCGAACCTGATCCACCAGCTGCTCGGCGAGAGGCAGGACATTCCCATCGAAAAAGTGGTCAACCTGGACAAGCTGACCTATGCTGGGAATCCGGCCAATCTGGAGGGGGTGGAGGACGATCCGAGATACGCCTTCGTCCGCGGCGACATTTGCGACGCTGCCCTGGTGGCTGAAACGCTGGAAGAGCACCGGATCGACCGGGTGGTGCATCTGGCGGCGGAGTCGCATGTCGATCGCTCGATCGACGGCCCCGAATCGTTCGTCCGCACGAACGTGCTCGGAACTTTCACCCTGCTGGAAGCGTTCCGGCGCCATCGAGGGCCAGGCGCAGGGGAGGGGGGAGTCGCCTTCCTGCACGTCTCGACCGATGAAGTTTTCGGGGCGCTGGAGCCGGATGATCCGCCCTTCGCCGAGACGACGCCCTTCGCGCCGAACAATCCATACAGCGCTTCCAAGGCGGGAAGCGATCATTTGGTCCGGGCCTGGTTCCACACCTACGGCCTGCCGGTGGCGACGGTGCATTGCTCGAACAATTACGGTCCCCGCCAGTTTCCGGAAAAACTGATCCCGCTGATGATCCGCAAGCTGATGAGGGGGGAGCCGCTGCCTTTGTACGGGGACGGCCAGCACATCCGCGACTGGCTCTATGTCCGCGACCATTGCCGGGGTCTGCTGACGGTTCTCTCGCAAGGAAGGCCGGGCGAGACCTACGCGCTGGGCGGTGGCTGCGAGATGCGGAACATCGATCTCGTCCGCGAACTGGCCGCGGCATTCCGCGAGCTGGCGCCGGGGAGCGCCGGGGAGAGGATCGTTTTCGTCGAGGACCGGCCCGGGCACGACCGGCGTTACGCGATCGATGCCGCGAAGGCCCGCAGGGATCTGGGCTGGGCGCCGGAAGAGAGCTTCGGGTCCGGAATCCGGAAGACCGTCCAGTGGTATCTGGAGAACGAGGAATGGGTCCGGGCGATCGAGAGCGGCACTTACAGGGGAGAGCGCCTGGGCGTTCTTGGCACATAGTCGGCGCGGGACTTTGGCGGAATCATACACGCTCAAACCCGTTTCATCATAGCCCCCGCCTCCCCCTCATCTACCCTCCTTGAGAACATGAGCGTCACTTTTGGAGCCAGCACCTGGCTGTGGACATCGCCTTTCTCCTCGGGCCAGGCCGATCTTCTCCGTGGCATCGCCCGGCTCGGTTTCGATGCCGTCGAGCTGCCGATTGAGGACCCGGATCTCGTCGACCCGCACAAAATCCGCCCCATTCTCGAAGAAACCGGTCTCACTCCCTACCTCTGCGGCGCCTTTGGTCCCGGTCGCGACCTCACGAATTCCGATTCCGCCGTCCGCGCCAACACCCGTGCCTACCTCTCCCGCCTCATGGAGCTCGGCGAAGCTCTCGGCGTCCCCTTCATCGCAGGCCCTATGTATGCCCAGGTCGGAAAAGCACGCCAACTCCCCCCCGACGAGCGCCGCCGTGAATGGGATCTCGCCGCAGCCGAGCTGCGCACCGTCGCCGCCGAAGCCGGCGACCGCGGCCTCCAGCTCGCCATCGAGGCGATCAACCGCTTCGAAAGCGACCTCGTCAACACCACCGCCGACACCATCCGGCTCATCCGCGCCATCGACCATCCGGCCGCGAAGGCGATGATCGACACCTTCCACATGACCATCGAGGAAGCCGACATCGGCGACGCCATCCGCCACGCCGGTGCCGACCTCATCCACGTTCAGGTCAGCGAAAACCACCGCGGCATCACCGGCACCGGCCTTACCCCCTGGCAGGACTTCCGCGACGCCCTGCGCGACATCGGCTACACCGGCGCGGTCGTCATCGAATCCTTCACCCCCGACAACCGCGACCTCGCTGGCGCCGTCTGCATCTGGAAGCGCTTCGCCGCCACCCAGGACGAATTCGCCTCCCGCGGCCTCGCCTTCCTCCGCGACCTCTTCGACCAACCCGCCCGCCCGTCCGGCGCCCGCCCCGAACCTGCCGCCCTCCTGTCTTGATTCTTGCCTCCGGTCTCTGGTTTCTTGTCTTATTTCCAAACCCATGAGTGACATCAACATCGCCATCGTCGGTCTCGGCTTCGGAGCCGAGTTCATCCCGATCTACCAGCGTCTCAAGGGCGCGAACATGCATGCCATCTGCCAGCGCACCCGATCGAAGCTGGATGAAATCGGCGATAAATTCGGCATCGAAAAGCGCTACACCAGCTACGACGAACTCCTCGAAGATCCCGACATCCACGCCGTCCACATCAACTCCCCCATCCCCGACCACGCCGAACAATCCATCAAGGCGCTCAAGGCCGGCAAACACGTCGCCTGCACCGTGCCGATGGCCACCAGCGTCGAGGACTGCAAGAAGATCGTCGATCTCGTCGCCGAAACCGGCCTGAAATACATGATGATGGAAACCGTGGTCTACGCCCGCGAATTCCTCTTCATGAAGGAACTCTACGAAAAGGGCGAACTCGGCAAAATCCAGTTCCTCCGCGCCACCCACCAGCAGGATATGGACGGTTGGCCGGGCTACTGGCCGGGCCTGCCGCCGATGCACTACGCCACCCACTGCGTCGGCCCCATCCTCGGCCTCATGGGCAGCCAGGCGGAGTATGTCTCCTGCTTCGGCTCCGGCACCATCCGCGAGGAAATGCACTCCTGCTACGGCTCCCCCTTCGCCATCGAGACCTGTCACATCAAGTTCAAGGACAGCGATCTCTCCGCCCAGGTCCTCCGCTCGCTCTTCGACGTCGCCCGCCAGTATCGCGAGTCCTTCGAAGTCTACGGCTCGAAGAAATCCGTCGAATGGCCG
This sequence comes from Haloferula sp., assembly GCA_037190465.1. Lineage (GTDB taxonomy): Bacteria > Verrucomicrobiota > Verrucomicrobiia > Verrucomicrobiales > Akkermansiaceae > Haloferula. The sequence goes on from JBBCJF010000022.1 coordinate 201,142, forward strand.
CTCATCGAGCACTGCCCTCTTGTCGTCCATACCGCGAAACTGCCCGAGCCCGAAATCCCCTCGGAAGTCGAGTGCCCGGACTTCGCCCACTACCTGCCGGAAGAAATCCAGCTCTTCACTCGGGGCGGCGTCTACGGCGGCGACACCGGCGAGGAGCACCTCTCCTTCACCCAGGGAGCCGGCCACGGCGGCAGCCACCCGCATCTCGTCCACCAATTCGTCAAGATGGTCCAGACCGGCCAGGACTCCTATCCGAACGCCGTGCAAAGCGCTAACATCACCTGCACCGGCATCCTCGCCCACGAATCGGCCCTCAAAGGCGGCGAAATCATCCGCCTGCCCGAGTGGACGCTGGTGTGAAGTTCCAGGTCCCCGACTCCAGATCCCGGGAAAAGCGCTCCGGCATCGGGGCGCCTTCTTTTTGATATCTCAAGGGCGACACGGTTTCCCGCCGCCGCGGAGCACCCTCTCGACAAGGGCGGGGTGCGGGTCTAGCGTCCGCGCGACATGAAATTCAAAATCATTCCCGGCGTCCTGGCTCTCGGCCTTGCCGCTTTGCTCCCGGCGGCCGCTCAGAACGAAGACGCCGCGGAACCTCCTGCCGCCGAAGCGCCCGCCGATCCCGCCGCGGTGAAGAAGGATTCGTCCTACGCTCTCGGCCTGCGCACCGGCGGTGAATTCGCCCAGCGCTACGGCCAGTTCGGCGTCACGCCCGACGACCTCGACACCGAATCCTTCCTCAAAGGTTTCCTCTCCGCCTTCAAAGGAGAGAAACTGGGGCCGGAGGAAGAGGAAAAACTCGGCGTCGCCATGCAATCCCTAGGCAATCTCCTCCAGGCCCGCGAAAAGGAACTGGCCGACAAGAACCTGGAAGCCGGCAAGAAATTCCTCGAAGAAAACGCCAAGCGCGAAGGCGTCACCACCACCAAGAGCGGCCTCCAGTACGAGGTGCTCGCGCAAGGCGGCGACAAGAAATACGCCGCGCCGAAGGAAGGAGAAGCCGAGAAGCAATTTATGGTGAACTACAAGGGCACGCTGATCGACGGCACCGAGTTCGACGCCTCGCCCGAAGGCCAGCCGGTCCCGATGACCCTGCAGGTGATCGAAGGCTTCAAGGAAGCCCTCACCAGCATGCCGGTCGGCGCCAAATGGAAGCTCTTCATCCCCGCCGACCAGGCCTACGGCGAGCAGCGCCGTAGCGCCGAAATCGGGCCGAACAGCGTGCTCGTCTTCGAACTCGAACTCATCGAGATCAAGGACGCGCCCGCCAACCCCCACGGCCTGCCCTTCGCCCTTCCCCAGGGCGAATGATCCGCTAACATCCGATGCCATGGCACGACTGACCTTCTACGGCCACGCCTGCTTCGGCGTCGAACTCCCCGGCGGCACCCATCTCCTTTTCGATCCCTTCGTCACGCCCAACGAGCTGGCGGAGGGCATCGATGTGGACGCCATCCCCGCCGATTATATCTTTCTCACCCACGGCCACGCCGACCACGTGGCCGATGCGGAGCGCATCCTCGATCGCACCGGCGCGACCCTCGTCTCGAATTTCGAGATCGTCTCCTGGTATCAGGCCAGGGGCATTCAAAACGCTCACCCGATGAATCTCGGCGGCGCCTTCTCCTTCCCCTTCGGCCGCGTGAAATCGGTCAACGTCATCCACTCCTCCTCGTTGCCCGACGGCTCCTACGGCGGCAACCCCGGCGGCTTCGTCGTCGAGACTCCCGAGCTTTCCTTCTACGTTTCCGGCGATACCGCCCTGCACTCCGACATCAAGCTCATCGGCGAGTTTCACCGCCCCGACTTCGCCGTGCTGTGCATCGGCGACAACTTCACCATGGGCCCCGCCGACGCCGCACTGGCCGCCGAGTGGGCCGGGGTGAAAAGAGCGGTCGGCGTGCATTACGACACCTTCCCGCCGATCCGCATCGACCACGCGGCGGCAAAGGAAGCGTTCGCCGCCCGCGGCATCGAACTCCTGCTGCCGGAAATCGGCGGCAGCGTGGAGGTTGGGAGTTGATGGTCGAAAGTTGATGGCTGATAGCAAAGGCACACCGGCCGGAGCTGTTACTGCAATTTCTTTCCTACGATCAACTATGGACTCTCAACCATCAGTCCCCAACAACGGCTTCACCGCCGCTTCTTCCCCGCGCCAGCGGTCCACCACACCCTTCTGCTCGATCTGCAACGAATCGTCCGGCCGCAACCGGATGCTCTTGTGCTGAAGCTTCGAGAAATCGAGGCAGTACTGCTTGCCGTCGCGCACCAGCAGCACGTTGCGGCTGCCGAATTCGTTGCGCCCGCCGGCCGCGTCGATCGCCTGGATCACCGTCATGTCCTTGCGGTAGGGGAACTGACCCGCGCGGCGAACCTGCCCGCCGACACTGATGACCACGTCATTCTCGACTTCCTTCCCCTTCACCACCACCACCTCGATCGCCGGGCGGGTGTAGATGCCCTCGTCCCTGTATGCCGTTTCCGCCGCCCGGGCCAGTTGCTCCACCGTCAGCCCGGCCGCCCTTACCTTGCGCTGCAGCAGGGGCAGGCTGATCGTGCCGCTTTCGCCGACGCGGTACTCTCCGTCGACTTCATTCCGCTCCGAACCGGGCACGCCGCGCAGCGTCAACTGCACCCGGTCACCGGACTCCAGCCCGGCCGAAGCGAATGAAAGCGAAAGGCCGAGCACGAGGCCGGACCACCATTTTGCGGGTAATGTCGTGTTCATGACCCCGGAAAAGCGGTAACGCGCGTTTACTTTGTTTCAAAAAGTGAATGCGGTGGGCATTCGGTTCCGATGAATTGCCAACGCCTGTGCCCGGCATCTTCCGCCAGTGCCGCGAGCTTTGCCCGGCATGTGTGCCGGCTGGCAGGCGGAGTTTTTCAGAGTTTGCGGATCAGGCCTCCAAGAACCTTCACCGCCCGCTCGATCTTCGGGCTCCACGGATAGCCGCAGTTGATGCGGATGCAGTTTCGGAACCCGCCGGTCGCTGAGAACATCGGCCCGGGCGCGATGCTGATTCCCGCATTGCGCGCCATCTCAAACAACCGCATCGCGTCCGCCCCGCCGGGAAGCTCGCACCACAGCATGTATCCCCCCTTGGGCCGGGACAAAGCGGTGCCCTGGGGAAAATGCTCCGCAACGGCTTCCCGCATCCCGGCCACCTGCCCGCGATAGGCGACGCGGATGGAGCGGAGGTAGCGGTCGTAGCCGCCGCTTTTCACGAACTCCGCGACGGCCATCGTCGGCAGCAGGGCGCCGACCAGCGTGCTCGTCTGTTTCAGCGCGCGCACCTTCGGCTGCCATTTGCCCGCGGCGGCGTAACCCACCCGGTATCCCGGCGCCAGCTTCTTGGAGAAGGAACCGCACAAGATCACCGTGTCCCCGGGATCGAAGGCTTTCAGGCAGCGCGGGCGGGGTCCCTCATGCGGCAGGTCGCCGTACGTGTCGTCCTCGATCAGCGCGATTCCGCGCTTCGCGCATATCCGTACCAGTTCCCGTTTGTGGTCGTCCGGCATCACGCAGCCGGTCGGGTTGTGGAAATTGGGCACCACCACGCAGGCGGCCACGCGGGTTCTGCGCAGCGCCTTTTCCAGCGTTTCGAGGTCGATGCCGTCCGCCGTGTTCACCGGAATCGGAAGCGCCTTGAGCCGAAGCTCCCGCAGGGTGCTGGCCAGGCCGAAATACGTGGGCGTCTCCACCGCGACGGTATCACCCGGCTTGCACGTTGCCCGCAGCGCCAGGGAGACGGCCTCGGTCGCGCCGACGGTTACCAGAAAATCCTCCGCCTTCAGCGTGCAGCCCCATTCCAGCGACCGCCGGGCAAGCTGGCGGCGCAGCGACTCGTGCCCCGGCGCAAGGTCATAGCCGATGCTGTCCGGGCCGAGCTTCCGGCCGATCGCGCCCAGTATTCTGGTCAGCTTCACGCCCGGCAGCAACCGCGTGCTCGGCAGCGCGGCGCCCAAGGGTACGAGCTTCGGGTCGGCGTGATCGGCAAGCAACGACTCGATCGGATCGGGGTTTCGCAATGCCGTGATTTTCGGAGTGAACGGCGACGGCGCCGGTTCGGGGGCCAGATCCGCCAATCGGGAGCGGACATAAAATCCGGACTTCGGACGCGCCTCGATCAGCCCTCGCGATTCCAGCGTCACGTATGCCTGCAGGGCCGTCGGCACGCTCACATGCTGCTGAGCGCTGAACTGGCGCACCGAGGGTATCCGGTCTCCGACACGCAGGGAGCGGCTGTTGATCATCTCCTCCAGAATGTCGGCAAGGCGCAGGTAAATCGGGCGGCGGGCTTCTTCGGAAACCGTCTGACTCATGTGGCGACTCTTTCCCGTCCGCGGAATTTTAACAGATGTAGTGCGTCGCATTTTCATATGGTACAGAATGCCGCAGTCCTCGCATCTGTTCAGGCAAAAAAGCTTCCCGCTGCATCTGTCCGGCCGCCTCTCCCGAGGACAACATGGCCCGGTGAAACGGAAGCAACGATTGTCCCCGGGCCTCGACCGCGAGCAGTTTCTTCTGCAGCGCGGCCAGGTGATCCGGCTCGGGAAGGATCTGAAGATCCGCTGCATTCAGATGATGTCGGGCCGCATCTGGCTGACCGGCACCCCTGCGCAGGGCGATCTGATCCTCTCTGGCAGCGAGCGGTTGGAGCTCTCCGATCACTGGCCCTTTGTGATCGAGGCGCTGGAGCCGGCTGAACTGCTCCTCCTGCGAAAGGAAGGAATGCCCCACGCCGCGGAATCCCAAGCCCCGCAGGCCACCGGCTCCGCCCTGTCCCAGCCGGCTTTTCAGACCTCCCTTCTCCGCTCATGAAAACACCTTTCACCGGAGGATGCGCCTGCGGCGCCGTCCGCTACGAATGCGGATCCCGCCCGTTGAGCATGCACAACTGCCATTGCCGGGATTGCCAGCGGACTACAGGCGCTGCCTACGCGCCCGTGCTGGTCGTCCCGCTGAGCTCGCTCCGAATGGCCGGCACCCTTCAACACCATGCGACGACACGCCTGAGCGGGCGGCCCAACCTGCGCGGCTTCTGCGCGAATTGCGGATCGCCCGTGACCGTGGGCGAGGATCCCGGCCGCGACCGGATCGGCCTGATGGCGGGCAGCTTGGACGGCCCGGGCGCGTTCAAACCCGCAATGAACATATTCATCTGCGATACGCAGCCTTGGGAAATCCCGGACCCCGCACTACCCGGGCATGAGGAATACATGCCGCGCCGGTGACCAACCGCGATGCGCCATCTTCGCGGCGGTTAAGGGGAGTAATGGGCCATCGCCCGGAACACTTTGCCGTCAGCGTTGAAATGAAGCCACTCCGCGGCATTCCGTCCGGAGGTCGATTCATAGGAAATGCAGATCGTTTCGACGCCGACGAGGATGTCGAGCAACCGAAAGCGCAAATCAGGGCGGCGGTCCAGGGCAATTTCCCAATAGGCTCGGATCGCGTCCTTTCCTCTCAGGGTTCCCGAAGGCTCCGCCATGAGTTCCACGATCTCCGGGCTGGCGATCTCGAAGTCCTCCGCATAGTAAGACAGAATCCGATCCAGGTCCTGCGAGTTCCACGCATCCACCCATTCGTCCGCGAAGCATTGGGCAAAATCGTTTGTGATCGTGAGATCGGATTTTACGGCCGGTTTGAGGCTGCCGGAAGATTGAGAAAAAACCGGCTCTCCGGCCGACAACCCTGCAAGGCCGCACAAGCGATAATAGGAGGCAAGATGCGACTCGACGATTCGCATTCCCATCCGGATCCGGCGGCGGATTTCGGAAAAGGATTTTCCCAGTCGCGACCGAGTACGCGTCTCCCGCGGGCGTCCGGTCGGAAAGGAGCGGACCGTTGGCATTTTCACCCCCGAATCATTCCCCTCCGCTTCAACGCATCACAGATACACCCTACCGCTTTTTCATCCTATACACATGTGCGCCCGGACCGACATGCGACACACTGTCCGGCTTGCGACCTCGCACGAATCCGGCAAAGCATGATCGCGGAAAAGCGGTGCATGAGCTTGCTTTGCAAGAGAAAGTGAATGTGGCGGCGACAGGCGGCCGGCATTGGCCTATGAAGGAAAACCTCGGAACACCATGGGCGCTCGGAAAACGAATAACGTGCAGACGAATGACGCCATGCTTTCCGGCCCGCCGGAAGCGGTTACGCCTCATCTCGCGACAGCCCTGACCATGAAACGCCTGCTTCTTCTCTTCCTCATCCTCGCGCCGCTGCACGCTTCCCCGCCGAACATCGTCGTGATCCTCGCCGACGACATGGGCCAGGGCGACCTCTCCTGCTACAACCCTTCCAGCGCTTGGCAAACCCCTAACCTCGACCGCCTCGCCAGCGAGGGCCTGCGTTTCGACGACGCCCATTCGCCCTCTTCCGTCTGCACGCCCACACGCTATGCCCTGCTCACCGGCCGCTACGCATGGCGCGGCAGGCTCAAGCGCGGCGTGCTGTCCGGCACCTCGCCCGCGCTGATCGAAAAGGGCAGGCCCACCATCGCCTCGATGCTCGCCGCCCGCGGCTATCGCACCGCCATCTTCGGCAAATGGCACCTCGGTCTCGATTGGAAGATGAAGGACGGAAACCCGGTATGGAGCGAACCCTTCGGCGGCGGTCCCCTCGACCATGGCTTCGAAGTCTTCCACGGCATCTCCGCTTCCCTCGACATGATGCCCTACGTCTTCCTCGACGGAAAGAAGGCCGCCGAACCCGTCACCCGCACCCTCGCGGAACAAACCGGCCTCCGCCTCGCCCGCTCCGGCCCCCAGGGAGTGACCTTCGAGCTCGAACACGTCCAGCCCACCCTCATCGAAAAAGCCGCCGCCTTCATCCGCGAGCACCGGCGCGAGTACCCCGATCGCCCGTTCTTCGTCCACATCCCGCTAGCCTCTCCCCACACGCCGATCGTCCCCTCAAAGGAGTTCCAGGGCCGCACGCCGACGCCTTACGGGGATTTCTGCGTCGAACTCGACCACGGCGTCGGCCTCATCCTCGAAACCCTGAAAGAAAGCGGAGCCGACGAAAACACTCTGCTCCTCCTCGCCTCCGACAATGGCTTTGCCCCCGCTGCAAACCTCGGCGGATTGAGAAAACACGGCCACGATCCCACCCTCGGCCGCCGCGGCCACAAGGCCGATCTCTATGAAGGCGGCCACCGCATACCCTTCCTCATCCGCTGGCCGGCCGGCATCCGCGAAACGGGCGTCACCAGCCGGCTGACCTCTCTTACCGACCTCTTCCGGACCTTCGCCGAGCTTGCCGGAACGGAAGTCCCCAGCCATGCCGCAGAAGACAGCTTCAGCTTCGCCCCGCTTTTCAAGGACCCCTCCTCCACCGCCGGCACGCTCCGCCCATACGAAATCCACCATTCCATCAACGGTTCCTTCGCCCTGCGCCAGGGTCCCTGGAAACTGCTCATGACTCCCGACTCCGGCGGCTGGTCTTCCCCCCGTCCGGGCCAGGCCGGGCCGGATGCGCCCCGCGTTCAACTCTACCGACTCGACGACGATCCGGCGGAAACCCGCAACCTTGCCAGCGATCAGCCCGAACGCGTGCGGGAAATGACCGCGCTGCTCAAATCCCTCATCGAAAACGGCCGCAGCACCCCGGGACCGAAACAGAAAAACCATCCCGCGAAAAACTGGCCGGGACTTTCCTGGATCGATAAGTCTCACTGAAAATCCCGCTTCATCTCCCTTGCGCAAAACCACATCATGATCCGCTGTCTCCACCTCGCCCTCGCCGCCCTTCTCCTGGGAACTCCCGCCGCCTTCGCTCAGGAAAAGGAACGCCCGAACGTCCTGCTCATCTGCATCGACGACCTCAAACCCCTGCTCGGCTGCTACGGCGACAAGCTGGCGAAAACCCCGAACCTCGACCGCCTCGCCGCCCGCGGCGTGCGCTTCGATCTCGCCTACTGCAACCAGTCCGTCTGCTCCGCCTCGCGGAACAACCTCATGCTCGGTTCGCGCTCCACCTCCATCGGCATCTACGATCTTTCCCGTAATTTCCGCCGTGCCGTGCCGGATGCCGTGACGCTGACGCAGCATTTCATGAAACACGGCTACCGGGCGGAAGCCGTCGGCAAGATCCTCCACACCGGCCACGGCAACACCGACGACGTCGCCTCCTGGAGCGTCCCCACCGTCATCGAAAAAGTCGTCGAATACCTCGATCCCGAAAACTCGGCGGGCGGCAGACTGACCCGCGAGGAAGCCTTCTTCTCCAACCGCGAACTCGGCCGCATCCATGAACTGCCCAAGGGCGCCGCCTGGGAAAGCGCCGACGCGCCGGACAGCGCCTACGCCGACGGCCGGATCGCCGACGAGAGCATCAAACGCCTGCGGGCCGCGAAGGAGCGGCGGGAGCCCTTCTTCCTCGCCGTCGGCTTCGTCAAGCCGCACCTGCCCTTCACCGCCCCGGAAAAATACTGGAAGATGCACGACCCCGCCGCCTTCCCGCTCGCCCGCAACAAAGAGGCCCCGAAAGGCGCTCCGGAGATCGCCGGCAAGCGCGGCGGCGAGATTTCCAACTACGATCCCATCCCCGGAGACGGCCGCGTCGACGACGACACCGCGCGCAAGCTCATCCACGGCTACTACGCCGCCACGAGCTACATGGACGCCCAGCTTGGCCGTCTGCTCGATGAATTCGACCGCCTCGACCTCGCCAAAAGCACCATCATCGTGCTCTGGAGCGACCACGGCTGGCACCTCGGCGACCACGGCATCTGGACCAAGCACACCAACTACGAGGAAGCCAACCGCATCCCGCTCCTCATCGTGGCCCCGGGCATCGGGCCCGGCTCGACCCGCCAGCTTGCGGAAACCGTGGACCTCTTCCCGACGCTCGCCGAGCTGGCCGGCCTGCCCGCGCCGCGGGGGCCTCAGCCCATCGACGGCATCAGCTTGGTGCCGGTGCTGAAAAACCCTTCGGAGCGCCTGCGCGATCACGCCTATCACTGCTTTCCCCGCGGCGAAGGCCGTATCGGCCGGGCGATCCGCACCGAGCGCTACCGCCTGGTCGAGTGGAAGAAGCCGGGCGACTCCCCTGAGGCGGCGCAGCTCGAACTCTACGACTACGAGGCTCCGCAGCCGGAGTCCGAAAACCTCGCCGACCGGAAGCCGCAGGTCGTGAAAGAACTGCGCACCATCCTCGCCCGCCATCCGGAAGCCGAACCACGTCCCCTCGTCATGAAGGAAGCGCAGTGACGGCCCGTTTCCCCATTGCGCTTTCGCCGATCAGAGGGCTTCGAGGTTTCCGGTGAACTCCCGGACTTTCCCGGTTTTACGGGCTTTCTGGATTCTGCCATGAGCTCGTATCTCGAAGCATTCCAATTCGGCGGCCGTCACGCCGTACTCGCGTATGGCGCAGTCGGTCGCCTACCCCTCGACGGGCCGGAGGGCGACGATTTCCCCATCAACGACGATGCCGAATTCCTCGCCTCTCGGCGCCTTGCGGAAAAGGCCCGAGAGGTTGCCACGGGCGGCGGTGGGCGTGATGGTCAGCATGCTCATGGATAAAGAGTAAAACGCAGTCGGGTGAGTCTTTTATATCCGGTGACTTAAGGCGCCCCGCGCGTCTGAAACCGGTTCGGCTGAAGACCGGAGCATCAATGGAAAGTCGAGGCGAGACGGTACGGGTTCAGGCTTCCCGATCGGATCGCCAGCTTCCGTCCGGTCTCCGGGTGAGGCGCCACCGATGCGGACCAATCGCCGTGCCTTTCGCTGTACGGTAGGAGGGAATGTCGAGAATGATACTCTCATCCTCCCGGTGCCATTCTGCGGTCAAGGCCACGCCATCTGCGAACTCCACCAGACCGGTGGAGCCGGACCCCGTGTCGTTTTCGACAGTGACGCTTCCCCTCGGAAAAGCATGACTGTGGGTGAAAATAAATCGCATCCTGATTCCTGCCAAGTGGGCCTCTGTAAGTATGCCAGTTGCCGAGGCAATGCACAGCGAAAAAGGCTCCTCATCATTCCGGAGTGGCTACCGTTTTCAACGATTTTCGAATGACAGAACGGCGAACAGGCATTCGAGCTTTCCCGGGTCGTCCAGCATTCAGCTAACCTCAACGTTTTTGCAGGCAACTCGCTTCCAGTGGGTTGTGAAAACCTCAAACTGGGTTCGCATTTCGGTCAAAATGGAGCGGGCGATGAGATTCGAACTCACGACATCCACCTTGGCAAGGTGGCGCTCTACCACTGAGCTACGCCCGCGTCGCGAAACGCGTGGGCGCTTTCTACATCCGCCCGATGGACCGGCAAGACCTTTTTGCAGAAAATTCGGGCTCGCGGGGCTTTCATGAAATGAGGAGTGATCGGTGATCAGGAGCCTCCCGAAAGAAACGAAATCCGGCTTGGGCCATGGACTGCGGGCAGCAGACCGCCGCAGCCCACGGGGTCCCCGGGACGGACAAAAACCCATGCGAGACCATCTCAGGCCCGTCTGCGGAGCAGGAGACCGATCAGACCCAGCGAGCCGAGCAGCGCGGCGGCAGGCTCCGGCACTGCGGTGATCGCGAAGCCGGCGATCCCGGCCCGATTGCCCGCGCCCCCGGAAACAGCCATCGAGATCGTGATGTCGCTGCTGGTCAGACCGCTCAACTCACCCCAGGCCCGCGTGCCTCCCGTTCCGCCCGAACTGCTGCCGGCGGAGGGATTCGGCTCCAGACCGTTGCCGAGGACCACAACACTGGCGGTGCCGAGCACGGCAAGATCGGTGATGGCCGTGGCGCTTGGCGCTCCCGGGATACCCTGGCGCACCGTGGCCCCGGGGAAATTGTTGGGAGAGTTGTCGCTGGTGTAAAAAACCGTCAAACGGTAGTCGGTGGCGCCGACCGAATCGAGGAAGCTCTGGATTCCCGTGATGTGGATCGAAGCCCCGATGCCGTCGCCGTTGAAAAACCCGTTGCCGCCATCGGCGTCGTCCAGATAGACGCGGAAAACCTGCTGGGAGGCATCGTTGTCACCGCCGACCGATTCGGAACCGGCCTGCCAGCGGTTTGCGGCGTATGCCGAGACTGCAATGCCTCCGAAAGTTCCCTCGCCCCGACCGTTGGCAGGCGCGCCGGTATCGCTGATCGCAAGGTTGTACCAGACCGGCGTATGCAAATCGGCGATCGCATCCAGCGAGGCCGTGTGATCATTGCCGTCGATGCCGGTGCTGCCGAGGAAATTTCCGTGGGAGAAATTGACGCCCACGGTGGCGGCGTCCGCAATGCCGGAGCTTGCGAGAACGACAAGAACGCTGGTCAGAGCGAAGGGGGATCTTTTCATGAGGTTTGGGTTTTGAGTCTTGAGGAAGACGAAGCATTCATGGACAGCGTGGGCGTAAAAGAAAAGCATTTTCTTCAGTATGATTTGATGTTTTTGATAAGTCCTCCCGCGGATGTAAAGACAAAGCGACAAAACAGCCCGCGGAAAACACCAAAGTCCGGAGCCTGCCCGAAACTTCGAAACAGGCTGGTGCACGGCTTCGCGCGAATCCAGGGCGCACGATTCCCGTCCCGGCTTTCAAACGATCTTCAAGCGGGCGAGATCCTGGGTATCGACCAGCCCGACGGCGCGGCCATTGGTATCGACGACCACCACGTCATCGATCCGGTGGGAGCCGATGGTCTTGACCGCTTCGACGGCGAGGGAACCGGCCTCCACGGTGATCGGATTCCGGGTCATCAGGTCGGCGACGGGTCGCTCGCCGACCATCGGGTCCTGCTGGTAGCAGCGGGCGAAGTCGCCGTGGGTGAAGATGCCGGCCATTTTTCCCTCCGCCCCGACCACCACGCAGGCGCCGGCGCGGGCGGCGGACATGGCGACCAGGGCGTCGCGCACGGTGGCATCGAGCGGCACGGCGGCGAGCTGGTCGCCGGCCCGCATGATGTCGGAGACACGGGTGAGCAGAGCCCGGCCGAGCGCCCCGCCGGGGTGGTAGCGGGCGAAATCCTCCTCGGTGAAGCCGCGGGCTTCCAGCAGCACCATGGCCAGCGCGTCGCCCATGACGAGCATGGCGGTAGAGGAAGAAGTCGGCGCGAGATTCAGCGGGCAGGCTTCGCGCGCGACGGAGGTGTCGAGGATCACGTCGCTGTGCTCGGCCAATGTCGAATCGGGTCTTCCCGTCAGGGCGATCAAGTCCACGTCGAAGCGCTTGAGATGGGGCAGCAGATCGAGCAGCTCGGGCGTCTCGCCGGAGTAGGAGAGGAGCAGCACGGCATCGCCGTCCGATAGGATGCCGAGGTCGCCATGGAGGGCGTTCTGGGAATGGAGCACCACGGCGGTGGCGCCGGTGGAGTTGAGGGTGGCGGCGATCTTGTGGCCGATGTTGCCGGATTTCCCGATGCCGACGACGACGATCTTGCCGCGCTGCTCCAGAACGTCGCGGAGGATGACCACGGCTTTTACGAAGCGCTCGTCCAGCCGCGCGGCCATCTGGACGAGAGCCCCGCTTTCGATGCCGATCACTTGTCGCCCTTTCGCGAGGAAATCCATGCGCGGAGGATGCAGCGCGGCGGCTGGATGCGGAAGCGCGTTCTTCGGCGCTTTCATCCCGGAGAGGCATGCCTGCGCATTGATGGCTTCCCGTCCGCCTTCTGCGGCTCTATCAACTCCGATCATGGGAAAAGCCGCGCGTCTGTATCTCACCATCGTCCTGGCCGCCGCGTGCGGGCTCGGTGGCTATGCGCTTGCGAGGCATCGTCATCCTTCCAGCTCCGCCGTCTCCGCCGAAGAAGAAGCGAAGAGCACCGTTGTTCCCTCCAGATCCCCGCGTCTGCGGGAAGACGCGGCGCTGACGGCGTTCGAAAGAATGATCGAGTCCGGCGGCCACGATCCCGGTCTCTGGCGGGTCGTGCGCAGGCTGCGGTCCGCCGACATCGAGCCCGCGCTGGCGATGCTCGCCGGGATTCCGGACCCGGAGAAAAAGGCGGAGCTTTTTTCCGCCTTCTACCACCGCTGGGCCGATCTCGATCCGCAGGCCGCGCTGGAAGCCGCCTTGCGGACCGGCGACGAGAAGCTCCGCGACAGGCTGGCGACGAGCGTCCTCTGCGCGTGGGTGAAGACGGATCCGCACGCGGCATTTCAGGCGGTCCGGGACAACGCCGGGTTCAGGTTCGACGCCATCAAGATGATCGTCCGCACCTGGTCACCCGAAACCGTCTTCGAGAGCCTGAAAGGGTTTCCGCAGGACGAGCGGCAGGTCTTTCTTGCCATCTATTGCGAAGAGTCGGTTCTCGATCCGGCCCGGCGCGACAGCACGCTGGCCATGCTGAAGGAAAATCCCGCGGTGGAAGACCGCGACCAGCTCCGCGACCGCCTGTTCCGTTCCTGGGTTCTCGAACAGCCGGAGGCCGCTTTCGCCGCGGCGAAGGAGCACGACGACCCTGCGCTCCGCCAACAGATGCTGGAGTTCGGATTGGTCTTGCACCCCGGCCCCACGCTCCGGTGGGCGGTGGAGACGGGAATCCGCCCGGGAGGCGCCCAATGGGAGGATGGCTATCAGCTCTGGCTGGCGTTCGACCCTCCGGCGGCGAGGGAGTGGTTCCGCGAACAGAGCGTTCGCTGGAACGAAGAAGGGGAATGGAAGAGCGGTCGCCGGTTTCCTCTCGAAAGCGGTCGAAGGCACTCTGCGAGCCGCGAGCGTCGGAAACCCCGGCGAGACTGCCGGGGCGGAAATCATGGAAGCGACCGAGGCGCTGCGGCTGCAACTATGGGTCTGGGGCGAGCATGAGCCCGAAGCCGCCAAAGAGTGGATCGATCTCGCCGGCGCGAACATCCGCGAAATCCTGAATGAAGATACCCGTGAATAGATCGATCCCGCTCCTCCTCCTCTGTCTCGCCTCCGCATGGATCGGCTGGCTGCTGGGCCTGCCGGATTCCACCGCGGAAGGGCGGGATGGCACCGAATCGCGAAGCGAACCCCGGCGACCGGGCCGTGATGCTTCCGCCGCCGCGGGCATCCGCCCTTCCGGCCCGAAAGCCCGGACACCTCAACAGTTCGCCGCTTTGAAGAAGTCGCTGATGTCCCGCTTCATGGAAAGCCCCTACGCATGGGAGGATTGGGAACTGCGCGAGCAAACGGCGGCCATCCTCGCCACCCTGACCACCGAAGAGTTGAAGGATTTCGCCGACTCTCTCGGCAAGTCGGGACTCGACCGTTTCGTGACATTCACGAAGCACCCCGGTGGCCAATCTGCCCTGTTGCGCGAAATCCTTCTCCAGTGGGGACTCCGGGACCCCGCCGCCGCCGTGCTCTGTGAAGTCAGCCACGAGCACAGCGCAGCGGGCAACCACGTGCTGAGGGCATGGCTGGAGCGGGCACCCGGCGAAGCCGAGGCATGGGTTTTCTCGGATGATTTTCCCACCGGATACGAGTCGATTTCCTCCGGATTGCGCGCTCTGATCCTTGAGGAAAAAGCCGCCCATGATTTCGGCGCCGCGCTCGATCTTTGGAGCGGTTTCCAGGCCGCCGACCGGACGTGGGGAATCAGGAATTTCGTCGATTATCTGGAGAAAGACCCCTCCAAAATTGCCGATCTTGTGGCGAAAATCGCCGCGCAATCCTCCTCCGGGCAGGCGATGTCCGATTACCGGACTCTGATTTCCAGCCTGGCCGGACGATCTGCGGACCAGGCTGCGGCCCTGATCGAGACGCTTCCCGTTTCCGATGAGGACAGGCGCGCCCTGGCCGTCAACTGGGCCGAAGGCTGGGCGATGAAAAGTCCTGCCGAAGCGTTCGCCTATTGGGCCTCGCTCGGCGAAGAATCCCCTTCGTCCACCATGGTGGACAGATTTTCGATGTGGGCTTCGAGAGACCCCGCCAAGGCGGGCGCCTGGGTTGCCGGCCTGGAAGCCGGACCGGCGCGTCACCGTTTCGAGGAAAAGGTCGTCTCCCAGTTGATGGGGATGGGGGATTTTGGGCGGGCCGCGGATTTCTCGAAAATCATCCCCGATCCCGAACAGCGCCTCCGCCAGTTGAAGATCGTCCACCGGGGCTGGCAGGAGAGAAATCCCCGCGCCGCGGGCGAGTGGCTCGCAAAGCTCCCGGAAGCGGACCGCGCCGCGCTCGGCGGGGATTGAGCGCCGGTCCGGGAGCAGGAGGTCCAGGGAGCCGCAGTCTGGAGTTTACTTCCGGTCCTTGGCGCGCTGGTAGCGGGAGCTGCGGGCGCTTTCGGCGATTTGGGGTTTTGGCGCTTCTTCCTTTTTCTCCGGCACGGGCAGGGGGGCGGTTGCGGTTTTCGCCTTCCGCACTTTCACGGGTTTTTCGCGGCGCTCGAAGCGGGGCAGGGCGGGGATGGGGAGTTTCCAGCCGGTGCGGGTGAGGAGGGCTTCGGCGAGGAGAAGTACGAGTATCGTAGTAGCGAGCCACAGGCGCAGCGAAACGTCGTGGCGGTAGGGCGGGCGCAGCCAGGCGTCGGCGAGGTTGGTCAGTTCGCGGCCGCCGGTCTGGGCGGCGACGGCGCGGAGTTCGGTGAGGCGCTCGGGTTCGAAAGCCCACTCGATGGAGGAGCCGACGGTGACGGGGCCGAAGGGCAGCGCGTGCGCACCGACCTGGATCGCGCCGCGGACCACCGAGCCTTCGTCGAGGTCGCGGGTAACGGAGAAATGTCCCGGGGCGATGCGTTTCCACGGCACGTCGTAGGGGGATGAGCCGGGGCCGCTTTCCAGCAGGCGGAGCTTGGGCGGCGAGGCGGCGAGCTTGGCGGACCATTCTTCCGGGTCGTAGAGGAGATCGACGGTGAGGCGGGAGCCGTCGAGACGGTGGCGCAGACCGATGCCGGGCGGGAGGTCGAGACCCATCAGCCAGCGCGTCGTCGTCTGGACGAAATCGCCATAGCCGGGCCAGGCGCGGACGCTGTCGGAGAATTCGCCGCCGAGCGGGAAGGAGACCGCGGCGGTGCGGCCGAGGCCGCGGCGGGCATGGGCGACGAGAGGAGCGACGTATTCGTCCACGCCGACGAGGGAGGTGGTGGCGTCCTCGCGGGCGTAGGAGAGGTTGTAGCCGTCCACCTGCGGCAGCCAGTCGAGGAGTTTCGGCGAGACCTCCGCCCAGCGGCCGGTGGGTTGCGCGCCGACCGGGGCATCGAGGAAGGCGGAGCGGGCGATGGTCACGGTTTCCTGGGCGAAGATCTTCGGGATGTCCATCGGCTGGTCGGAGAAGAAGACGCGGCCTTCGCCGCGCTTGGCGATGTCTTCGATCAGCGCCGCGTCGACATCGGCCTTGGTGCCGAGGCCGATGACGGAGACGGTGCAGCCTTCCTTGGTCATGGTCTGCAGCAGGCGCTTGTAGTCGCCGGGCTCCTCGGTGTCATTGGCGTCGGTGAAGAGGATGACGTGGCGGGTGCCGACCTCGGCTTTCTTCAGTTCGTCCCAGGCGGCCTTGAGGCCCTCGTAGACGAAGATGCCGCCGCCCATGGACTGGATGCGGCGCACGCGGTTCTGCATTTCCTTTTGCTTGTCGCGCACGGGGGTCAGCGGGATCACGCGCTCCGGCTGGCTGTCCACGGCGAAGACGCAGACCTGGTCCATGGGACCGAGCAGGCCGATGGCGTCGGCGGCGCCGGAGTTGGCGAGGTCCATTTTGCTGAGGTTGGGGGTGACATTCACCGACATCGAGCCGGAGCGGTCCATCACGATGGCCAGCGCGACGGCGAGCTTGCGATGCTCGCTCTTGAGCTCCATGGAGACGGGCAGCAGCGGGTCGATGGAGGATTGGAAGTAGCCGCCGGAGCCGAAGGATTTCTTGCCGCCGGCCATGAGGAGGCCGTTGCCCTGCTCGCGGACGTGGAAGTCGAGCGCGTCGAGGAAGTCGCGGGGGATTTCGTGGGCGGGGACATTGTTGAGGATGACGGCCCGCGCGCCGCTGAGACTGCCGGGGTGGAGGGTGGAAGGATCGGTGACGGTGTCGACGGTGAAGTCCTGAGAACCTAGTACTTGGGCGACGGGATCGGCGTTGTAGCCGGTGACGAGCAGGACGCGCGGGCCGCCGGTGATCTCGATCCAGCGCGAGGCGCGGTTGTTGCCCGGGTGGGCGTCCTGCATTTCGGGCCCGGCGGCGCTGAGGGAGACTTCGGCTTCGTACTGGAAGGAGCCGGTGCGCGGGATGCGGTCGGTGAATTCGGCGCGACCGACGCCGTTGACGAGTTCGACTTCGCTGCGGGCGAGTTCCTGGCCGCCGCGGCGCAGGGTGAGGGTGACGGTGCCGTCGCGCGAGCCGCGGATGGTCGCGGCGAGCAGAAAGGGTTCGCCGGCCTGAACGCGGTCGGGAAGCTCGAGCCGGCCGAGGCGGAAGTCGTCGAGCGTTTCGTCGCGGACGAGGCGGAAGTCGAGCGGGATGCCGCGGTCCTGGAGCTGGGCGGCGGCTTCGTACAGCGGTTCGGTGGAGAAGCCGTCGGTGAAGAGGAGCACGCGGGAGGGGCGGTTTTCCTCGGCCAGCGCGGCGACGTGGGAGAGGGCGAGGCCGGTGCGGGTGAGCTTGCGCGAGCCGGTGAAGGTGGCGCCGTCCTTGCCCTGCTCGACGATTTCGGCGGCGTAGTCGTGGTAGACCACGCGGTCCTTGCGCGAGGGCTTGGAGCGTTCCAGAAGGCGCTGCCATTCGGGCAGACCCTTGTCCACGAGATCTTCAGTGGAGTCGGAGCGATCGAGGAGGACCCAGAGGTCGAGGGCGTCTTCCTGGCGGTTGATTTTTGGGTCGGCGAGTGCGAAAGCGGCGAGGAGGAGCAAAAGCAGGCGCAGCGGGGACCATAGGCGCAGGCTCTTCCAGAACCAGCCGACGAAGAGGAGGGCGGGGACAAGAAGAAACCATTCTGGAGAGGCGAAGGACACGATTGGCGGATCGGGTTTGCGTTGGGATCAGGGGGTGGGATTGGGGATGAGTTTGAAGATTCCATTGTAGGGCGCTTGAACCCAACCGGAATCATTCGGGCGGTAGAGGGAGGCCTTCTGGATCATGCGGATCTCGATTTTGTCGGGATCGCTGCGGTCCACAAAACCCTCGCAATTGATTTTCCGGGTCCGCCTGCCTTTGATTGTGGTTGTGTAGGTCACAGTCAGCGAGGAAACCGGTGTGACAACGCCGGGTTTGGTGGGAGAGATCCAGAGGTCCTCGGGCATCGTTTTGAGGGCGCTACCCCGGTGGGAGATGGAGATGCTCTGGTCGGGGTTCAGGTAGGCCTTGTTGCTGACGCAGGAAGCGAGAGTGAAGGAGGCGATGATCGGGAGCATTTTCATCAGGGTAAGGGATGGTTTTCCTGCGATCCATGGAGAAGGTCAGCTTGTCACGGGCTTGGTGGCGGGTTTGCCCGGGGCTTCGCGTTCGCGGGTGAAGTGCCAGGCGATGATGAGGGCGGTTATGAGGAGGAGGAACCAGAGGCGCCACCAGTGGTCTTCCTCAGTGTGGCGATCGATGGTGGCGCCGCGGGCTCCGCCGAGGGTATCGGCGGGTTCGCAGGCGGAGAAGTCGGCTTCGCGGGTGTCGGCGAAGTGTACGGCGGCTTCCAGGAGTTCGTCGCCGCCCTGGAGGATGCGCAGGTAGCCGGGATCGCGCGGGGCTTCGATGCGGGAGCGGGCGGCGGCGGGGAGTTCGCGGCGGGCGGTTTTTCCGGCGAGGTCGCGGCTTTCGAGGGTGAGCGGTCCCGCGCCGGAGCGGGCGGCGAGTTCGAAAGGCTGGCCGGTTTCGAGGTTTTCGGCGGCGGCGGCGACTTTCGCTTCGCGCAGGGCGGCGGCGAAGCGGTGGAACATGACGATGAAGGCCGGCTGGGTCGCGGCGTTGGAGAGGCGGAGGTCGAAATTGAAGCAGAGTTGCTGTGCGGCGGGGGTGTCGGCGGCGGCTTCGATGTCGCGCAGGAAGATCAGGGGACGCTGGCCTTGCCAGAGCAGCACGGTGTCGGAGGAGCGGCGTTCGAGCTGAATGGTTTCTCGGACGAGCAGGGATTGCCAGTTGAGGGCGTCGATGAGCGGGTGTTTTTCGGCGACGATGCCGCCTCGCAGGTAGGCGCCGCCCTGGGTGTCGTCGCGAACGAAGATGGCGGCGTTTCCTGTGGGGGTCACCGGGTCGAGAGGATCGTAGGCGAGCAAGGCGAGATCGGCGGAGGCGGCGTCGTTGACGGGCTCAATGGCTTCGAGGGAGCGCAACAGGCGTTGGGTGAGGTCCTCGAAGGCGCCGGAGGTGGCGGTGAAGAGGGCGAGTTCTTTGGGACGCGGGGCGACGAGGGGCAGGCTGTCGTCGGCGGTAAAGGCGTCGGGGTCAAGGTGGAGGATCAGGCGATTCGCTCCGGCGGGGAAGGAGGCCTGGATGGTGACGATGGCGCCTGGGTCGAGTTCGAGGGGGCGGGGCTCGGTGCGGGAGCCGTCGGGGAGTTGGATATGCCAGGCGCGGGAAGTACGGCGTTCGGAGTAGTTTTTGACGGTGGCTCGGAAGACGAGCGCACCTTCCTCGGTGGCGATGGTGCAGCCGGTGAAGCCGGCGTTGTCGATTTTTTCGCCGACGGAGAGCAGGCGGGCGTCGAAGGGCGGGGTGTCGAGCGGGGTGTCGGTGGCGTAGACGACCACACCGTCGCGCGAGACGAGGGAGCGGGCGAGGCGCAGGGAGTGGGAGGGATCTGCCATGCCGTCGCGCGGGTGCCATTCGCGGAGGGCGGCGAGGAATTCGTCGGTGGAAGCGCCGGAGTAGAGGCGTCCGCGGCCGGGAGTGCTTTCGAGCAGGGTGAGCTCGAGGTCGGTGGCGGGGCCCTGGAGGTCGGGCAGGGAGGCGGCGAGTTTTTCGATGAGCGAGTCCTTGAAGACGCTCATGGAGGCGGAGGAGTCGAGGACGACGGCGACGCGCTGGGTACTTTTTTCCTTGGCGTAGCGTGGCTCGGCGAGGAGCCAGGCGAGGAGGAGGACGCCGAGGAGCTGCATCCAGAGCGGGACGGAATTCATCAGGCGGTCGAACTTCCGGCCGCTGGCGGATTCGCGCTGGGTTTTCTCCAACAGGAAGAGCGTGGAGATCGGCAGGACAACGGCCTGGCGCTGGAGGAAATGGATGGCGAGCACCGCGGGAATGCCGAGGAGCGCCCAGAGGCCGGCGGGGTTGGAAAGGGTGAGCAAAATGACTAATGACTAAGCACTAATGACGAAACGAAAGTGTGACGGGAGGGGAGAGGCGCGGAGAGTGGATTCGGAGGCGTCAGCGTGAGGCGTCAGGGGTGAATGGATCGCTCGGAGCATGGTCGTTCGGTTTCAAAGCGGTGGGGGTAAATGGGATTGCCGCCCGCTCTTTCGCGGTTTTTCGCAGGAAGGCAACGAGGTCTTTGCTGCTCAATTCGCAGCGAAAGTAGCGGTGATGCGCTCGACCGAGGGTTGCCGCGCCTTCGGAGAACTCAATCAGTTGGCTGATCTTGACCAAGGCGGGTTGGTCTTCGATGAGCCGGAGCGACAGAAAGGGAGTGCCAAAGGAATCGAGAGCCACCCAATGGATTTGTTTGCCCGGCGACCACGGGGCTCTCGTGTCAAAGGTCCAGTCTTTGATCTTCGCCGATTCCAGAGCGGTTTCGAAGGAGCCCTCTTCGAGAGCGAAGGCATCCGAAGGATTGAAGATCATGCCGAAGGTTCGGTCACCGAAGAGAGGATCGATATCGTCAATCCGGCTTTCCTTCGCGGGAACCAAAGCGGCGACGTGGCGGGCGTTGAAGAGTCCGGCCAGTTCCTGGTTGATATTGTCGTCGTTAATCCCGGCTGCCGGAGGAGCGGTTGAAGGGACGACCGCCACAGACTTTCTCGTTTTCGGAAGGAGGGAAAGGTAGCCGGCCCCGATCCGGATATCGGCTTCCGCCAAATGGGCCACTTTGCCAATTAGGGACAGATGGGTGATGTTCCGGGCGTTAAGCGTGATTCTTTCCTCAAGCTTCGGACCGAGCGCATCGCCGGCGATTCTTACTTTGTGGGTTTTTGGAATCTCCGGTTGATTCAGCAATTTGATGATCTCCGCGAGAGAGGCACCTTCAAAGTTCGCGTTGGGGATGACGGTATCCGAAAGCCGCTGGATGGTCCAAGCCATCGTTCGTTCGGGTGGCGGTCCCGCGGGGTCGAAGGCATGGGCTCTGACTGCCAAGGAAACGAGGAGCAAGAAAATGAGAGGCGCTTTCATGGTGCGGCTTACAAGTCATGTGGATTTTTACGCGGTCGTTTCGAGGGCTCCGCTGGGCAGCGCTTCGGCGAAGAGCGCGGTGTCGAAGGGCGGTTCGCTGGCGACGCGGGCGAGGCGGCATTGGTGGCGGCGGGCGGCGGTTTTCCAGAGGGCGAAGTGGTTGGCGTAGCTTTCCTTGTAGCGGCGGAGGACGGAGGGTTCGATGCGGTGCTGGTGATGCGACTGGCGCTCCGCGTCGATGAATTCGTAGTTGCCCGCCCATTCGGGCGCGGCCTCGCTTTGGAGCCAGGGGACGAGGAGGATGGGGCTGCCCTGGCGGGCGGACATGAGGCGGATCGAGGGGTCGGGGTCGCCGGGGAAAAGGAGGTCGGAGACGAGGACGCGGATGGCGTTGCCGCGGAAGGGGATGCGGGAAAGGTCGGGCGGGGCGGCGGGGTCGGCGGCTGGGAGGGTTTTCAGGTCGTCGAACCAGCGGTGCAGGGAGACGACTTCGGGCGGGAGGGGGCGGGCGGCATTGCCGCGGATGAGGTGGACGGAGGCGGACGCGCCGGAACGGCGGGCGGATTCGACGGCGAAGTAGAAGAGTTCGACGGAGCGCGCGGCTTTCACGGGGTCAAAGAACATGGAGGCGGAGGCGTCGAGCACCACATCGACGACGGGGCGGACTTCCTCGCGGTAGAGCTTCATCGTGTAGTGGCCGGTGCGGGCGTAGGCCTGCCAGTTGATGTGGCGCGGGTCGTCGCCGGGGACGTAGGTGCGGTGGTCCTGGAAATCGAGCGAGGAGCCGACGCCCGCACCCTGGAATTCGCCAGCCTGGCCTTTCCAGACGCGGGAGCGCAGCGGCAGGCGCAGGCGGCCCGCGGCGGCGAGGGCGCGGGCGTGGCAGCGGGAGAGTTCGTCGGGCGTCACGGCTCTTCTGCGGCGGGTTTGAGGGCGGCGCGCTCGGCGTGGGAGATTTCGGGCATTTTGCGCAGGGCCTGAAGGAGGAGAATGCCGCCGTAGATGGCGCAGACGGTGCTGCTGACGGTCAGAACGAGCGAATCGCTGATGCGATGGTTTGCCACCAGGGGGATGTGGAGCGGCGGCAGCCAACTGAAGATCCAGAGGAAGTTCCATTGGCGCATCGATTCGGCGAGGATGGTTAGAACGATGACGAGAATGACCGAGGAGGTCAGGACTACGAGGTAGGCCGAGAAGCGGTTTTTCACGCGATCGCCGAGAGACGTCACGACGACGGCGGGAAAGATCAGGGAGCCGAGCACCGAAAGCAGGGCGACGATCTCGTCGGCGTCGAAGTAAGGTAAATCGGCCTGCCAGATCGCCGCGGTGGCGAGGACGGTCAGCGCGAAGGTGAACAGCACGCCCGAGGGCCAGCCGGGGTAGAGGAAGCGGCCTGCCACGAGGCCGGGTGCTCCGCGTTTGGCGAAGGGACGGGTGATGGGAGGGAGGAGGAAAAAAGGTTCGGTGAGGGCGAGGGAGATGGCGGGGATGCAGACGAGAACGACCATGATCACGACCAGTTCGTCATCGACACTGTCGATTCGGCCGATCAGCCCGCAGAGGACGACCATGCCCATCGCGATGAGCCGGCGCAGAGTGCTGTGGTTTTCCGCCATGGGCGCGATCATCGAGGCGCCGAGGCCGAGAGTGCTCCAGGCGAGGTAGGAGCCGACGAGAAGGTAGGTCAGGACGCCCCAGCGGGACACCGGGGTATCGAGCGAGCAGGCGGCGACGAGATCCTGGAAGTCGTTGCCGAAGGCCATGGCGGGGATCGTGCCGAGCAGGAAGAGGACACCGGCGAGCGGAGCCAGCCCGCGGACGAGGATGGAGGAGACGGCCGAAATGCCTACGGTGACCGCCGTACATACGGCGGAGGTGAAGAAGATCAGCGCGAGCAGCAGCAGCTCGGCGAAGAGATTCATGCCGCCGAAGAAGTAGCGGAGGATGAGATAGGGCGCGATGGCGACGAGCAGCAGCCCCGACTGGCTGACGATGGCGACCCACTTGCCGAGGACGATGCGCCAGGCGCTGAGGCGGGTGAGGACCATGAGGTCGATGGTGTTGCCCTTGATCTCGGTGTGGAGAGCGCCGATGCCGCGCAGCGGCTGGACGACGAGGACGGCGAGGGAGAAGAAGAAAAAGATGATCGAGGAGATCGCCGAGCCCGCCCGCTCCGGCGCGGCGGCTCCGGCGGCGATGAGGAGGACGAAGGCGAGCAATGCCTGCAGGCCGAGGAAGACGCTGACGAAGGTTTTGGCCCGGAGCCCCTGGCGCAGTTCCTTGACGAGCATCGGCGAGAGGCGGTCGTCGAAGTCGTCGAGGCGGCCGGCGGGAGCGGGCGGCGCCGGAGGAGGGACGATCGCCGACATGGCGGGTGGCGTGGCGGCTTCGGACATGGGACGAAATGACTAATGACTAAGCACTGATGACGAAACGGAAGTGCATGAGGAATGAAAGCGGTGGGGTCGGGCATCCGCCATCTAGTTGGAGGCGGGGGTGAAGGCGGGGAGTTGCGGTTGCGGTTGCTCGGGCATGGCAACTTCGCCGCGGTCGATGCGGCCGAGCATGTCGATGAAGGCGTCTTCGAGGTTGCGCTGCTCCTTGTGGAATTCGATGATCTTGAGGCCGTCTCTGACCATTCGGGCGAGGATTTCGGCGGCTTTTTCGGGGTCGGTGGAGTCGATGCGGATGCGGCCGCCGTATTTGCGGGATTCGACGAACTCGACGTGGGGGTGGATGACGCACCAGTCGGAGACGGCTTGCGGGTCGCCGATGACCTGAACGTCGTAGAGCTGGCCGCCGTTGGTGTCGGTGCCGTGCTTGAGGGCTTCGGCGCTGCCGTGGTGGACGATGCGGCCGGCATTGACGAAGAGGAGCGAGTCGCACATTTCGCCCAGCTCGGAGAGAATGTGGGAGGAGATGAAGATGGTTTTCCCTTCCTGGGCGAGGACGCGGATGAGGTGCTTGAGTTCGACGCGGGCCTTGGGGTCGAGGCCGGCGGCGGGTTCGTCCATGATGAGGACCTGCGGGTCGTGCAGCAGGGCGCGGCCGAGGCAGAGGCGCTGGGTCATGCCCTTGGAGAGTTTGTTGGAGAAACGGCCGGCGAGGGGGATGAGGTCGGTGAATTCCATGACTTCCTGCACGCGGGTGCGGCGTTCCTTGCCGGTGAAGCCGAAGGCGCGGGCATAGAAGTCGAGGTATTCGACCACGGTCATGTGCTCGTAGTTGCCGAAGTGGTCGGGCATCCAGCCGATGAGCTTGCGGACTTCGTCGGGATGGTGGACGACGTTGATGCCGCAGATCTCGGCAGTGCCCATGGTCGGGTAGTCGAGCGATGCGAGGATGCGCATGGTGGTCGTCTTGCCTGCACCGTTCGCGCCGACGAAGCCGCAGACCGATCCATGGGGGATCTCGAAGCTGACCCCGTTCACGGCCTTGAGCTGGCCGAAGTAACGATAGAGGTTATGAACTTTGATGGCGGGACTCATGGAAACTCCAAGGTTCAAATTCCAAATTCCAAGAAAGGCATTTTGGGGCGGAGGCTGTAGGTCGTCGGTTGGCGGGAAAGACGGTTCGGGCGGGGTTGCGTGCCGCTTTTGGGAAGATCAGGAACGATTGCGAATAATGGCGGCGAAAATTTTGACGAATTCGGTGGTTTCGCCGACGAGGAGAGAGTCGTTCCTTGGCTTCGACGAAGTTCGCGGCGACGGAGCCGGGGGAACGAAGAGGCTGGCGGACATCGGACCAGGAGATGGAATGCCAGTTCTGCTCTTTGAGGAAGAGGCGGCATCGAAGAGCGAAATCGTAGGCGCGATTTTCTGGGTCGTAGCTTTTCCCGTTGCGGTCGGGTGCCGGCGTCTTCATTGGAATTTGGGATTTGGAGTTTAAGCCCGTCAGGGTTGGGTGATCGGGCCGGTGAGGATGGTGTGGGTTTCCTTCCAATCGATGGCCTTGAAGGTGTCGATACCGGGGGCGGCGGTGGCGACGGCGATGAAGTGGGCGGGGCGGTGGGCGAGGGCGGAGAAGGATTTGCGGGGGCGCTCGGAGAGGCGGCCTCGCTCGGCGGCGACGAAGGCGGCGAAGTCCGCGGGGTCGGCCTGTTGGCAGGTGAAGGATTTGCCGGGCTGGATGTCCCCGGCTTTCCAGACGCCGCCGGATTCGTCGGTGAACCAGAGGGTCTCGAGGGGGAATTCGAAGGTGGAGAGGAAGGAGGGGGCGCCGCTCTGGTTGAGGGCCTCGATGCGGCCGCGGGTGGGAACGACGGCCCGGATAAGCTGGCCCTGCTCGGAACGGCTCTGGAACCAGTCGCCGGTGAGCCTGGTTTTGCCGTCGGCGAGGTTGGTTTCGTAGATCATGCCGCCGCCGCCGTTGCCGTCGGTGAGGCGGGCCCAGCGGGAAGCGAGGAGGGGTAGCGGGCTGATGGCGGCGGATTCGGCGATTTCGAAACGGCCGCCGAGGAGGACGCCGGTGCGGCTGATCTGTTCCTGGATGACGTAGGCGGCGTTTTCGTTGTTGTCGGGACGGACTTCGACGAGGGCGACGCGCACGCCGCGGCCGCCGAAGCCGTCCTGGAGGATGATGAGGACGATGAGCAGGGCGCTGGCACCGAGGGCAATGAGGGGAGTGGTGACGAAGAGGCGGTGGCGGCGGCCGGATTTGGCGAAGACGAAGAGGTTGACGGGACCGACGAGGACACCGAAGGCGATGAGGACGATGATGAAGAGGGCGTAGTTGAAGGCTTTTCCGCCGAAGTGGCTTTGGAGCGGCCAGCCGCGGGAGCTGAAGTCTTCGCGGATACCGGCATTGAGCGGGGTAAGAGGGGCGGAGGAGGTGAAGAGGTCGACGGTTTCGGCGGCGGGGAGGTTCATGCCGGCGTCGATGGGGTTGATCTCGAAGCGGCCCGAGGTGCGCGTGGCGTTGCGGATGCCGGAGGCGCCGCCGGCGATGCCGAGGGTGGCGAGGTCGGCGGAGGGATTGGTCGAGTAGATGACGACATAGCCGCCGAGGCGGTTCCATTGGAGGATGGCGTTGCGGGCGCCGGGGGTGAGGAGACCCCAGTCGGTGTCGGTCATGGCAAGGGCGTCGTAACCGGAATAGGCGCGCCAGTCTTCGGGCATCTGGCGGGGGTCGAATTTGCCGGCGAAGGTGGCGCTGCCGCGATGGTGGCTGGAGGAGCGGGTGGAAATCGCGGCGTCGAGGGCGGAGGCGTTCGGTGTGAAGAGAGGTTCGCTGAGGAGGATGGCGGGCTGGTTGCCGGGCTCGTTCGAGGAGAGCGATCCGGAAGCTTCGCCGAAGCTGCCGGTCATTCTGACGGTGAGGGAGCCATGGTTCCAGTAGTGGTCGTTGAGCGCCGTGGTCAGGGGAACGAGCTGGTCGTGGATGGTGGTTTTTTCGGCGGCGGCGGTGAGGGTGAAGGAGGAGGAGGTTTCGCTGCCGTTGCTGCCCCAGCCGGAGTCGGAGGATTTGCAGGAGAAGCGCAGGGTGGCGTCGTTCCGGGTTTTGTTCACGACGGTCACGCGCAGGGGCAGGTAACCGCCGGGGGAGGCTCTGCTGAAGAGCGCAGTGACCTCGACGCGGGTGTCGCTCCGGGGATCGGGGACGTGGACGAAGAGGTTTTCCTGGGCGGTCAGCGGCGCGAGGAGAAGCAGGGCGGCGAGGGCGAGGCGGGTGAGCATGGGGAAAGTCAGGCGGAGGCGGTGGTTTTTAGATGCGGTGGGGAGCGGGCGTCAGTATGGCTCATCTCTGCCCGTAGGGTTGTGTCGGCGCGGCTCGATCGAGGATTCGGCGGCCGCCGAGGCGGCGTTTGATGGCATCGAGCAGCGCGCCGGGGCCTTCGGTCAACCACCAGTAAGCGCCCAAGGGCAGGGAGAGATAGATTACGAAGTTCTTCAACATGATCTGCACAGGAGGCAGGGAGTTTTCGGTGAAGAGTCCATGCAGAAGGCAGAAAAGCAGAAATGCGCTGACGGTAACCACGGGAATGGCGGCCAGAAGAGGCAGGTGCAAAAGTCTGCAAAAAATGGCGCCGATCCCGGATGCCGGAGTGAAGATTCCCCAACCAAGGAGCATGCAGGCCGCAAAGATCGCGAAAATTCTCGCCGGGTATGCCAGCGGACCTCCCAGGCCCCGATCTCCGATGACGGCGATCGCGAGCAGCAGAAGGTAGGCGAAGGTCCACAGCACGCAGCCCGCGACGATGGCGAGAGCCACGATCAGAAGGTGCCGCGCGGTGAAGGACAGTATGGCGAGGAGGATTTTCATCGTTCCCGCGTTCAGGCAGAGGCGGTGGCTTTGAGGGTCTTCGGGGTGGCGTTGCCCTGGAAGGGGACTTCTTCGATCAGGGAGCGGACGACGTCATTGTTGGTGAGGCCTTCGACGCGGGCGTTGTATTCGAGGACGATGCGGTGGCGCAGGACGGCGGTGGCGACGAAGCGGACGTCTTCGAAGGAAGCATGGGTGCGTTCGTTCATGAGCGCGCGGGCGCGCGCGGCGGACGCGAGGGAAAGCGCGGCGCGCGGGCTGGCACCGTAGCGGATGCCGCGGGCGGCGGCGGATTGGCCGGGGTGGGTGCCGTCGACGAGGCGGGCAATGTAGTTGGCGACCACATCGGGCAGGTAGATGCGACGGACGAGAGCGAGAACTTCGTCGAGGGTGGCGGCGTCCATGATCGCATCGACCTCGGGCTCGCCGCCGAGTTCGCGGTTGGTGACGATGCGTTCGAGAGTTTCGACGCTGTTGCGGGTGACTTCGAGTTTGAAGAGGAAGCGGTCGAGCTGGGCTTCGGGGAGGGGGTAGGTGCCTTCGAGTTCGATGGGATTCTGGGTGGCGAGGACGAAGAAGGGTTTGGGGAGTTCGTGGGTCTCGCCGAGAACGGTGACGCGGCGCTCCTGCATGGCTTCGAGCAGGGCGGACTGGGTTTTCGGCGAGGCGCGGTTGATTTCGTCGGCGAGGACGATGTTGGTGAAGAGCGGGCCGGGCTGGAAGACGAAGAGGCGGCGGCCGTCGATTTCCTGGAGCACGGGGTTGCCGGTGATGTCGCCGGGGAGGAGGTCGGGGGTGAACTGGACGCGCTTGGTGCCGAGGCGCAGGGTGCGGGAGAGGCCCTTGACGAGTTCGGTCTTGCCGAGGCCGGGGAGACCTTCCAGCAGGATGTGGCCGCGGGCGAGGATGCCGGTGAGCACCAGGTCGATGAGTTCCTCCTGACCGAAGAGAACCTGATTGAGGGCGGTGGAAAGGGAGCGGACGTGTTTGCCGGCGGTGGCGACTTCGGTTTCGGAGGCGTGGTCCATGGTTGATCGGGTCTGATGGAGATGGTTTGGCGGGATGGGCGGGAAGGAAATGGTGATGGGAATGGGGCTCCTTGCGTGGTGTTGTTTTTGGCTCTTTCAGGGACCCACGCCTAAAAAGGAAAGGACGCACAGTACCAGCATGATGAACATCAATGCACCGGCCAGCAGCAGTGACCATTGGACCGCTGCGGCACCGGCGCCGATGGCGATCGCGCCGCCGGAAATGAACCGGTCTTCAGACCGCAAAGCGCCCAGCGCCCCAAAGGCAACGGCTGCCATGCCCGCTCCAATGACCGCGGGGAAGAGAAAGCGTGATGGTTCGGGAGGCGGCGTGTATGCGGGAGCATAGGTTTCTCCCCGAATTTTTGCCTTGGCGGCTGATGCAAGACGGGAAGCCATATCCACGGCGACTTCTTCGACGGGTCTTGCTGGTGGGTCGATCCGCTCTTGAATCCATGGAGAAAGAAAGGCGGCAGCGAGTGCCAGGACACCGATGGAGATGCCGATGCCGCCGAACAGTTTTTTTCCTGGAGGTGAGGTTCGCATATTCCTGTCGAACGAAATTCAGGAGGACGAGCGGCCGAACTGGTCTCACTCGAAGAAACGCTTGAGCGCCTTTTGTTCGGAAGGATCGAGCGAGTCGCGCCAGACGCGGTCGCCGCCGGCGCCGGTGGCATCGACGCCGCCGCCGGCTTGCGGGCCGGTGGCGGTGCGGTCCACTTCGTGCTCGCCATCCTGGAGTTGAAGCAAGTCTCCGGGCAGGGCGCGGGAGAGATCCTTGGCTTCGAGGCCGGTGAGGTCGCCGGTATCGACTTTTGGGCCTTCCTTGCCGAGGACGCCGGGGGAGTGGCCGGGGCCGCGGTTGGCGTCGCCTTTGCCGGGGCCTTCGCCTTCCCGGTCGTTGCCATCCTGGCCGTTGCCATCCTGGCCGTTGCCGTCGAGGAGTTCATCGAGCCAATCGTCGCCATCGCCGCCGCCCTGGCAGTCTTTGCAGGCTTTGCCTCCTTTCTGGAGGTTTTCGCGGAGTTGCTGGAGTTGTTCGGGGTTGAGCTGGCCGAGGTTGTTGGGGTCGAGTTGTTTGAGTTGCTCCAGCAGTTGGGGGTTCGGTTTGAGCGCGCCGTTCTGAAGCCCCTGGAGGGCTTGGTCGAATTGGTTGAGGAGGCGTTCCTTTTCCGCCTGGGGCATGCCGCCGGCGTTTTTCTGAAGCTGGCCGAGGGCCTGGTCGGCGCGGCCGAGTTCGCGCTCGAGGCGCTGGATTTCGGAGGCGTGTTGTTTTTTGAGGGAGTCGGTGGCTTCGAGAGAGGAATGGCTGAACCATTCTTCTTCCTCCTGTTTGCGGAGTTCTTCGAGGCGCTTGCGGGTTTCCTCGATGTAGGTTTCGTCGATGACGTCTTCCTGGGCGAGGCGTTCGAGGTCGGCCTCGATCTTCTGCCAGGAGAGCGGCTCGTCGCGGCCGGTCTGGGCGGCGGCGCCGGTGGAGACGGGGAGGAAAAGGCCCGCGCCAAGGAAGCCGAGGGCGGCGAGCGGGGGGACGAGCACCCGTTGCCAGCGCCAGTCGATGCCGGCGTCCACTTTTGCCGGGGCCTCCGGCCAGGGGGCGACGCCGGCGCGGGCGGCGGAGAGGCCATTGCGGAGTTTCATGGAGGCTTCAATGCGGACCATCGACTGCTCGGGCGTCTCGAAGCGGCGGCGGGCGATCAGCCAGGCGACCACGGCGATGAGGAGGACCGCTCCGGCGGTCGCGGCGCCGAGGGTGAGGGGGGTGGCTTCAGGCATTTGGCGGCGCAGGAGGAGCAGGGCGCAGGCACCGGCCAGCCCGGCGATGACGAGCGGGGTGGAGAGGGTTTCGAGCCACCAGCCGAGGTTGACTTTCCTCGCGATGCGGCGGGTGTGGCGGGTCCACGAGTGACGGGCGGAGTCCGGGTTCGCTTGCATGATGACGGCTAGCAGATTAACGCCGCCAAATTTGCGTGCGATGGGAAAATTCCGCGAATTTGGAATGAAAAAGACGTCGCTGCGAGCCCCAGTAACGACGGCCTGCCAGCGGGCCCCCATTCCTTTGCCTTTCTTTGTTGAAGCTACGAAGGGCTACGGAGGACAGGCGCGGCAGCCACGGTTTTTTCAGAGGCGCGATGCAGCTCCATGGTCGAGGTAGTAGGTGGAGCCGGAGTGTTGTTGGAGGAAGGAGGCGCTGACTTGATCGGTGACCGGACCGCGGAGGGCTTCGCGGACGATTTCCGCCTTTGCTTCCCCCCAGGCGAGGAGGGCGATTTTGCGCGCTTCGAGGATGGTGCCGCAACCCATGGTGATGGCGTGGGTCGGGACGTATTCCAGGCCGCCGAAGGCAGGGGCGGCATCCTGGCGGGTGATTTCGTCGAGGTGGACTTCGCGGGTGCGGCTGTCACGGGGGGAGCCGGGTTCGTTGAAGCCGATGTGGCCGGTGCGGCCGATGCCCAGAAGCTGGAAGTCGAGCCCGCCGGCCTCGCGGATGGCTTCCTCGTAGGCGGCGCAGTAGGCGGGGATGTCGGTTACGGTGCCGTCCGGAATGTGGATGTTCGCCGCGGGTAGGTTGAGCCGGTCGAACAGTTCGCGGTGCATGAATTGCCAGTAGCTTTCCGGGTGTTCGCGGCCGATGCCGAGGTATTCGTCGAGATTGAAGGTGACGACCCGGGAGAAGGAGAGTCCTTCCTCGCGGTGGAGGCGGATGAGTTCGGCATAGAAGGGCAGGGGGGTGCGTCCGGTGGCCAGTCCGAGCACGGCGTTGCGGCCTTGGGCGTTGACGTCGCGGATCAGGCCGGCGACTTCGGCGGCGAGGGCGCGACAGGCATCTTCGCGATGGTCGAAAATCCGGACAGGGAGGGGCTGCGTCATGCCGCCCAAGTGGGGGGAGAGGCGGGCCTTGTCAAAAATAAAAAGTCCGGAAAGCTCAGGTTATTAAGGAGAAAGCGATAGAGGAGTAGCAATCTCGCGAATGAATGGACACAGGCGGCTCTCTTTCCACGATGGAATGGCGCAACCCCGCTGCTACGAGACTACTGGTTGGCGAGGCGTTTTTCCAGGGCGGGGTCGGGACTGGCACCGCGTTGGAGGGCTTCTTGGTAGGATTCGCGTCCCTGTCTTTTCCGGCCCTTTTCGGCGTAGACGATGGCGAGGTTGACGTAGGCTTCGGCCATCGAATCGTCGCAGGCGATGGTGGTTTTGAATTGTTCCTCGGCTTGGTCGAGTTGGCCGAGGCCGAAGAGGAGGTTGCCGAGGAGCATCCGCCCGTCGGCATTGGTCGGCGAGAGTTCGACGCTGCGCTGGAGGGCGTGCAAGGCTTCGTTGTAGTCCTGGACGCCGCCCGGCTGCATGAGGGAGTGGCCGAGCATGCGGAAGGCGTAGGGGTTTTGGGGATCGAGTT
Source organism: Haloferula sp. (assembly GCA_037190465.1). Lineage (GTDB taxonomy): Bacteria > Verrucomicrobiota > Verrucomicrobiia > Verrucomicrobiales > Akkermansiaceae > Haloferula. The sequence continues at coordinate 232,961 of JBBCJF010000022.1, forward strand.
CGGAAGCGCGGCGGAAGGCGTCGGCGGCGGCTGTCGCATCGCCCAGCCGCAGATGGACGTTGCCGAGGCGGCAGAGGGTGGCGGTGTCGCCGGGGTTGCGCTCCAGCACCATTTCGAAGAGTTCGCGGCACGAGTGATAGCGCTCGCTGAGGTAGGCGCGGGTGGCGGCGTTGGCAATGGGCGCGACCTGCCGTTGCAGATCGCCGGTGGCCAGATCGACCGAGCCGCGCTCGCGGGCGAAGGGCGAGATGAATTCGTTGTCCACCTTCACGCCATCGACCAGGCGGAGTTCCTCGGGGGTGAGCGCGATTTCGGCTCCTTTGAAGAGTTCGAGGGCGCTGGCGATGGAGGGGTCGTCCTTGGCCTTTTCGCCGAGGGCTTCCATGAACACTTCGCGGGTCTGGCGCTGGCGCTCCGCGATGCGGAGCTGTTTCCGGATGATGCCGCGCAGGGTTTCGACTTCTTCGGGATTCGCGTTTTCGCCGGAGGCGAGCGCGCGGTCCTCGCGGCGAAGGCGGTTTTCGAGTTCCTCGATGCGTTTCTGCTGGGCGAGGCTCTCGCGTTTGAAGAGGTTGTAGCTGTATTTGGCGACGGCGATGTCGCGGATGGCTTCCGCCAGTTCGTCCTGGGTCGCGCCGAGTTGCTCCGCCAGCCGGTCCTTGCGGGCGTTCGCTTCGCGCAGCTCGTGGTTGAGCTTGATGTTTTGTTCGATGATCTGCTGGAGGTGTCCGTTTTCGCCGAGTTTCAGCAGGTCGGCCATCTGGTTGCGCTCGCGGATCAGGCTGTCATGCTCGGTCTGGAGTTCCTCGAAGGATTGGCGCACCTCGGCAAGCTGGTTTTCCAGGCCGGTGATCCGCTGGTTGGCGAGGGCGAGTTCGTCGTTCTTTGCCCGCAGGTCTTCCTGAAGCTGGCGCAGCTGCCGCTGCTGGCCTGCGATCACTTCGTTCTGCTTGGCGCGTTCTATTTTCAGGTTCTCCTGGAGGTTGGAGTTTTCCTGGAGTAGGCGGCCGCGCTCGGCCTGGAGGGCATCGATCTGCGCTTGCAGGGCCTGGGCATTGTCGCGGGCCTGGCGGGTTTCCCGCTGGCTTTTGTCCAAGGCGCCGTTCAGGGCCGACTTTTCGCGCTCCAGCGCCTCGATCCGGTTGGTAAGGGCGCCGATTTCCTGGTGCATCGGTTCCTGGGCGAAGCGCGTGCGCATTCTCCGCAGTTCGTCGTTGGCCTGTTTGAGTTCGGCCTGGAGGAGATCGCGCTGGCGGGAAATGTCACCCACGCGGGAAGCGTCGCGGGCGGCGGCGTTCGGGTCCGCGCCGCGGGCGAGCCGGCCTTGGAGATCGTGGACTTTGTTTTCGAGCTCGGCGATCCGGCGGCTGGCGAGGGTCTCCGCGGGGATGGCCGGAGCGACCGGGGCTTGGGGCAGCCCCGAATCGAGCCGCGCGGGCGGAGCGCCCTGAATCATGCCTTCGGTTGTCCTGCGGCCTTCGAGTTCCGCGATGGCGCTTTCCCGGCGCTTGCGGTCCTTCATGACTTCGGGGATCAGGGCGTTGATCTCCTTTTTGGTTTCCCCGCGCCGCCAGTCGAGCATGTCCTGGCGCCAGTCGGGGAAGTGGGTTTTGATGCGGTCGAGCTGCTGCTGGGCGCGCAGAAATTTTTCGTAGGCTTCCTCGTGTTTTTTCTCGGCGGCGAGTTTCCGCGCTTCTTCGAGCATGAAGCGCGTCTGTAAAAAGACTTCGGCGGGGTCGAACTGGACGGGAGCCGGGGGCACCGGCGGTTGGTCGGACGAGAGCTGGGCGGCGGCCGGAAAGGCATGGAGCCCCCACAGCAGCGCGCAGGCGAGCCGTCCGGCACGGGCGCAGTGATGGCGCAGGCCCCGATCCATAGGGCGCGGAGGCTAGGAGAGCCCCATCCCGGCCGCAAGGGGGAAAATCGGGGAAGCGGAAGACTGGAAGACGTCAGACAGAAGACTGGAGGCAGGCTACGGAGGCGGCTCGTCCGGCACCCTCTCAAGTCTTCTGTCTGACGTCTTCCAGTCTTCAGCGTCATTCCTTTGGCATGGAGGAAAATTTGGAAAACTTCAGAATACACGCGATCGCGTAGTTGCAACATGCCCAAAATCGGACATGATGCTCCCCGTAAGGGATAGCACTGCCCCCCAAAAGGGCCCCCGGATCCTGGAAGTTCCCCCTTCAGGGTCCGGGGACTTTTCCTGTACGGGGGGATCGTGGAGAGATTCTTCCGCTACGCAGCGGGCTGGTGCAGTCCACGGCTGTTATTCCACGGTCACGCTTTTCGCCAGATTTCGAGGCTGGTCGATTTCGCAGCCGCGTTCGTTGGCGATGTGGTAGGCGAGGAGTTGCAGGGCGACGACGGAGGGGATGGCGCTGACGAGAGGGTGGCAGGCGGGGATTTCGATGAGGTCATCCATCGCTTCGGCGGCTTCGCGGTCGCCTTCGGTGACGATGCCGAGGATTTTCGCGCCGCGGGCCCGGCATTCCTCGACGTTGCCGAGGGTTTTGTCCTTGCCGGGGATGTCGTTGGCGAGGGCGACGACGGGGGTGCCTTCCTGCAGGAGCGCGATGGGGCCGTGCTTGAGCTCGGCGGCGTGGTAGCCCTCGGCGTGGATGTACGAGATTTCCTTGAGTTTGAGCGCGCCTTCGAGGGCGACGGGATAGAGGTAGCCGCGGCCGATGAAGAAGGCGTGTTCGTGGTGCGCGTAGCGGGCGGCGATGGCGGCGATGCGGTCGCTCTGGGCGACGACTTTTTCGACGAGCTCGGGGATGGACTCGATGGCGCGGGCGAATTTCATGCCCTCGTCGCGCGAGAAGCGGCGGCCGCGGCCGAGCTTGAGGGCCATCATGAGCAGGACGGCGACCTGGCAGGTGAAGGACTTGGTGGAGGCGACGGAGATTTCCGGGCCGGCGTGGAGATAGACGCCGCGGCCGGTTTCGCGGGCGATGGTGGAGCCGACGACGTTGCAGAGGCCCATGACGAAGGCGCCTTTCTGGTTCGCCTCGCGCACGGCGGCGAGGGTGTCGGCGGTTTCGCCGGATTGGGAGATGGCGACGACGAGGTCGCGGCTGCCGACGATGGGGTTGCGGTAGCGGAATTCGGCGGCCTGCTGGACTTCGGCGTGGATGCCGGCGAGGTCCTCGAAAGCGTATTCGCCGACGAGGCCGGCGTGCAGCGAGGTGCCGCAGCCGACGAGCAGGACGCGCTCGATTTCCGCGAGGTCGCGCGGCGAGGTGCCCATGCCGGAGAGGACGGAGGAGCCGAGGTTGAAGTCGAGCCGGCCGCGGATGGCGTTGCGCAGGGAGTCGGGCTGCTCGTGGATTTCCTTGAGCATGAAGTGGGCGAAGCCGCCCTTTTCCGCTGCGGCGGCGTCGAAGCCGAGTTCGTTGACCTCGCGGGTGACGGGGATCTGGTTGAGGTCGCGGATGTCGACGCTATCGGCGGTGACGATGGCGATGTCGTTGTCTTCGAGGTAGATGACCTGGCGGGTATGGGAGATGATGGCGGAGGCATCGGAGGCGACGATGGTCTCGCCTTCGCCGACGCCGATGACGATGGGACTGCCACGGCGGGCGGTGATGATCCGGCCCGGCTCTTTGGCGGAGATGACGGCGATGCCGAAGGTGCCTTCGACCTGGCTCAGGGCGTCGCAGACAGCCTGGAAGAGGTCGCCCTGGTAGCGGTCGCCGATGAGGTGGGCGAGGACTTCGGTGTCGGTCTCGGAGTAGAAATGGTGGCCTTTGCCTTCGAGCCGGGCGCGGAGGGCGCGGTAGTTTTCGATGATGCCGTTGTGGACGAGGGCGATGTCGCCGGATTGGTCGAGGTGCGGGTGGGCGTTGGCCTCGGTCGGCGGGCCGTGGGTGGCCCAGCGGGTGTGGGCGATGCCGGTGGAGGATTTCGCGAAGCGCTCGGCGGGCCAGTCGGCGCGGGCCTTGTCATGGAGCGCGGCGACTTTGCCCGGAGCCTTGCTGACGACGATGGAGCCATCTTCAAGGATGGCCATGCCCGCGGAGTCGTAGCCGCGGTATTCGAGCCGGCGCAGGCCGCTGATGAGGACGCTGGGGGCGGAGGCTTTTCCGATGTATCCGACGATGCCGCACATGGTGAGTCAAAGTTCCAGGTGAGAAGTGAAAAGTGCCAAGAGAGGAAATCAGGAGCCGGTGACATCGCGCTGGACGATCTCGCCGGGGCGGGTGGTGGTTCCGGGCCAGAGTTTGCGGCCGGGGTAAATGGAGGTGTTGATGCCGGTATGCACGCCGTCGCCGAGGATGGAGCCGAATTTGCGGCGGCCGGTGTCGATGAGGACGCCATCGACTTCGGTGCGGTGGTTTTTGCCGTCGTGGCGGAAGTTCGAGGTGATGGTGCCGGCGCCGAAGTTGACCTTTTCGCCGAGCACGGAATCGCCGACGTAGCTGAGATGGCCGACGTTGGTGCCGGAGAGGATGAGGGAGTTTTTGATTTCGACCGCATTGCCGATATGGCACCTGTCGCCGATGGAGGTGGAGCCGCGAAGGTAGCAGTTCGGGCCGATCTTGCAGTCCGCGCCGATGATGACGTTGCCCTCGATGAAGACGCCGGGAAGGATGCGCGAGCCGGGGCCGAGATGAAGAATGCCTTCGATGACGGCGCGCGAATGGACGTCGCCTCCGATCTTCGGCCCGGTCAGGGCGCCGAGATAAAGTTCGTTGGCGAGGAGGAGGTCCCAGGGATGGACGATGAGGAAGGATTGGGAGGCAACGATGGCTTGCGAGGGATCGGGATAGTCGCCGAACCAGGCGAGAGGGGTGCGGCGTTCGTCGACGAGGGTGGGGGTGGCGGAGGAGAGCAGAGAAATATCCTCGGCGGTGAGCCAGGCGTGAGGATGGGTGCGCAGGCCGTCGATTCCGAAGGCGATGTGGTGGTCGCGGAGCAGGATGTTCCCGATGGGAAAATCCTCGATGGCGCGGGTGGTGAAGAGGGGCATGGCGAGCAGGGTCCGGATTTTTTAAAGAAATCGATGCATTACAAAGGCGTCGACATAGCCTAATTCCTTGTGACGGAAGACTTTTGGAAGCGTGCCCGCAATGTCGAAACCATATTTCTTCCAAAGTGCGATGGCCGCGGTATTGGTGCTCACGACGAGATTGAATTGCATCGCCAGAAACCCGAGGCGCCGCGCTTCTTCGATCGAATGGGCGCACATGGCCGAGCCGATGCCAAGCCCTCTTGCTGAGGGCGATACCATGTAGCTGGCGTTTGCGACATGCGATCCCAGTCCCGGATGGTTCGGTTTGAGAATGTAGGTTCCTGCCACATCGGTCCCGGAAATTGCCGCGTAGGTATGAGTGCCATTTGCCGTCCAGTAGGATAGGGCGTCTTCCCGGGAGCTTGACGGGTCAAAAACGTAGGTGTCGCCGGACGCCACCACCTGGCGGAAAATTTCCCAAATCGAGTCCAGATGGGACGGGGAGGCCGGTACGATTTGCATTTTTTCCCAACAATCCGTTTCAGGCGGCCACGCCGATGTCTTCCTTCACCGCCTGGGTGAATTTTTCGATCCAATGATGCACAGTGTCAGCGTCGCGGTGTTCGACGAGGATGCGGATTTTGTTTTCGGTGCCGGAGTAGCGGATGAGGTGGCGGCCGGCATTGCCGAAGGTCTGGTCGGCTTCCCCAATAAGTTTCTGAAGGCCGGGAAGCTCGGTCAGCGGGGGCTTGGCGGCGACCTTGAGGTTGACGAGTTCCTGGGGGAATTCGCGCATGCAGGCGGCGAGTTCGGCGAGGGTGGCGCGCTTTTCCTTCATGACGCGCAGGATCTGCAGGGCGCTGAGGATGCCGTCGCCGGTGGTGGCGTGGTCGGCGAAAATGAGGTGGCCGGAGTTTTCGCCGCCGAAGGAGCCGTCCTTTTCGCGCAGAGCCTCGATGACGTGGCGGTCGCCGACGGGGGTGATGATGACTTCGATGCCGGCGCGGCGCATGGCTTCGTGCAGGCCGAGGTTGCTCATGACGGTGCAGGCGATGCGGTTGCCGCGGAGCTTGCCCTGCTCATGCAGAGAGAGGGCGGCGAGAGCGAGGATACGGTCGCCGGAGACGGTGGAGCCGGTGGCGTCGGTGAAGATCACGCGGTCGGCGTCGCCGTCGAAGGAGATGCCGAGATCGGCGCCGTGCTGGCGGACGAGTTCGCCGGCGGTTTCGGGGTGGAGGGCGCCGCAGCGATCGTTGATGTTGATGCCGTCGGGGTCGCAGCCGTGCTTGATGACTTCGGCTCCGAGTTCCTTGAAGATGAGGGGGGCGATGAACCAGGCCGCGCCGTGGCCGCAATCGACGACGATTTTGAGGCCGTGGAGGGAGATGTTGTCGGCGGTGTGCTTGGCGAATTCGATGTAGCGGCCGCGGGCGTCGTCGATGCGGTAGGCTTTGCCGATGCGGTCGGGGGACATGGCGCGCGGCTCAGGCTCGTCGCCGAGGATGTGGCGCTCGATGATTTCCTCCAGCGCGTCGGAGAGCTTGTACCCGTCGGGGCCGAAGATTTTCAGGCCATTGTCCTCGTAGGGGTTGTGGGAGGCGGTAAGCATGATGCCGGCGGCGCAGCCCATGGACTTGGTGAGGTGGGCGATGGCGGGGGTGGGCAGCGGGCCGGGGAGGAGGACGTCCATGCCCATGGAGACGAGGCCGGAGGTGAGGGCGGTTTCCAGCATGTAACCGGAGATGCGGGTGTCCTTGCCGATGACCACCCGGTTGCGGTTGTGGCCGGAGGAACGGAGGACCTGGGCGACGGCCTTGCCGGTGCGGAGGGCGACTTCGGGGGTGATGGGGAATTCGTTGGCCTTGCCGCGGATGCCGTCGGTGCCGAAAAGCTTCATGCGCGGAATGGTGGGGGATTTGGCACGAAATGAAAGCTTCGGGTGCGGCGGCGGGGGATTTTGAGAGAATTTTGGAGAGAAAGCGCAGGAATTGAAGGGCTTTGGAAAGAGGAGGGAGGGAACGAACCGCGGAGGCGCGAAGGTCGCGGAGGTGAACGCGGGAGATGGGTAATCAGTGCCCGGTGGTCAGTGGCCAGAAAAAGATAAGGCTTTGGCATGGTTGGTCCCTTGCTTTGGAGGTTCCGGCTTCCTGCTCCCGTGTTCACCTCCGCGGTTCGTTCCTTTTCATACCCGGGTTGCCAGCCGATGGAGTGGCTGAAACACTTCTCCCATGCAGCGCGTGGCGGTGATCAATGTGGTGGGGCTTTCTCCGTCTTTGCTGGGGGAGCATACCCCGCGGCTGAGCGCATTCGCGGAGAAGCGTGGGATGCAGGCATTCCGCCCGGCTTTTCCGGCGGTGACGTGCACGGCGCAGGCGTCGATGCTGACCGGGACGTGCCCGCGCGAGCACGGGATCGTGGCGAACGGGTGGTACGACCGGGAGAGCGCCGAGGTGCGGTTCTGGAAGCAGAGCAACCATCTCGTCCGAGGGGAGAAGGTGTGGGAGCAGTTGCGGCGCGGTCATCCCGGGTTCACCTGCGCGAAGCTTTTCTGGTGGTACAACATGTATTCCAGCGCGGATGTAGCGATGACGCCGCGGCCCTTGTATCCGGCGGACGGGCGCAAAGTGTTCGACATCCACACGCAGCCGATGGGGTTGCGGGAGAAGGTGAAGGCGGCGCTCGGAGAGTTTCCTTTTCCGTCGTTCTGGGGGCCGGGGGCGGGGATCGCGTGTTCGGAGTGGATCGCCGCCGCGGCGAGGTGGACGGAGGAAAGGGAGAAGCCGTCGCTGAATCTGGTATATCTGCCGCATCTCGACTACGGCTTGCAGAAGTGGGGGCCGGCCGTGCCGGAAATGGCGGCGGAGCTGGCGGCCATCGACCGGGTGACGGGGGATTTGATCGATTTCCTCGAATCGCGGGATGTCCGGGTACTGGTGGTGTCGGAATACGGGATTTCGAAGGTTTCGCGGCCGGTTCATTTGAACCGTTTGTTTCGTGGGAGGGGATGGATTCAGATCAAGGAAGAGCTTGGACGCGAGACGCTCGATGCCGGCGGGTCGAAGGTTTTCGCGGTGGCGGATCATCAGGTGGCGCATGTTTATGTGAACGATCGTTCGTTGCTGCGGCGGGTGAGGACTTCGTTGGAGGAAACGGAGGGAATCGAGGAGGTTCGCACCGCCGGGGAAATGTGGGGAAACGGTATCGGTGCGCAGCGGGCGGGGGATCTGGTGGCGGTTGCCGCGGCGGATGCGTGGTTCACGTATTATTTTTGGGAGGACGATGCGAAGGCGCCCGACTATGCGCGCTGCGTGGATATTCACCGCAAGCTGGGATACGATCCGGCGGAGTTGTTCATCGATCCGAAGATCGCGCATCCGAAGTGGGAGGTGGGGAAATTCCTCTTAAAGAAGAAACTCGGTCTGCGCGGTTTGCTGGAGGTGGTGCCGCTGGATGCCATGCTGGTGAAGGGCTCTCATGGGCGCGACGCGGTGGATGAAGGCGAGAGGCCGTTGATTCTCGGTTCGCCGGTGCCGGTGGATTGCGCGGAGAATGTGTTCGGGGCGATCCTGAGGGCGGTGGAGGATTGACCGAGGAATGCCGGGCTTTCGAGAACGTGATCGGGAGCCGGTGGCAGGCCATGCGTAGCTCCGGCTTCAACCGGATGAAGCACGTGCAATGGTGGGCCGGCGCCTTGAGGCCTGTCCGGTCCGCATGAAGGCGGGGACTGCATGCCACCGGATCGGAGCGCAACGGATACGAGGAGACTTCCGCCGGTTCATTTCCGCCGCGGACGGGGGGCGATGGTCCAGGTTTCACCGAGGTGGACCATGAAAGGGGCGTGGTGATGAACGGTGACGTCGAAGGGCGCGGAGCCGCCGTTTTCACAGTGCAAGGTGACTTCCAGCCAAGCACCGTGGAAGGCGACCTTGGAGACGATGCCGGTGAGGGAACCGGAGTTTTCCGGGCGGACGAGTTCGAGGTCTTCGGGGCGGACCCAGATGCCGAAACCGGCGGCTTCCTCGGGCCGCGGCGGGCCGACGTGGCAGAGGATGCGCGCGCCGCTGGGGTGGGGTAGGCTGTGGATGGGGAGGAAATTGCAGGTGCCGAAGAAGGAGGCGACGTAGGCGTTGGCCGGGGCGTGGTAGACTTCGGGCGGCGCGCCTTCCTGTTGGACGCGGCCCTGGCGCAGGACGACGATGCGGTCGGCGATGGAGAGGGCGTCGCCGGTGTCGTGGGTGACGAAGAGGGCGGTGGCGCCGCGTTCCTTGAGGATGGCGCGGGTTTCGTCGCGCACGGCGTGGCGCAGGCGGGCGTCGAGGCTGCTGAAGGGTTCGTCGAGCAGGAGCAGCTTCGGGTTTGGCGCGAGGGCGCGGGCGAGGGCGACGCGCTGGCGTTCGCCGCCGGAGAGTTCGTGCGGGTAGCGTTCGCCGAATTTGGCGAGGCCGACGAGTTCGAGCAGCGGCGCGACGATGGCGTGGCGTTCGCTGCGCGGCAGGTGGCGCAGGCCGAAGGCGATGTTTTTTTCGACGGTGAGGTGGGGGAAAAGCGCGTGGTGCTGGAAGACGAGTCCGATGCCGCGCCGTTCGGGCGGGGTGACGGAGGCGGGGGAGGAGATGTCCTGGCCGTCGAGGGTGATGGAGCCACGGTCGGGCGTTTCGAGGCCGGCGATGAGGCGCAGCAAGGTGGTTTTGCCGCTGCCGCTCTCACCGACGAGAGAGAGAAGTTTTCCTTCCGGCAGTTGGAAGGAGACATCGTTCACCGCGGGCTCGCCGCCGCGGCGGTAGCTTTTGGAGAGGTTCTGGACGTGCAGGCGGATCATTTGCGGCGCAGCAGACGGGTGAGCGGAATCAAGCCGATGAGGCTGACGAGCACCATGAAAAGTCCGGGCACGGAGGCTTCGGGGATGCGGGATTCGCCAGTGAGGCGGTAGGTGCGGGTGGCGAGGGTTTCGAAGTCGAAGGGCCGCAGGACGAGGGTAAGGGTGAGCTCCTTGAAGACGTCGATGAACGCCAGTGTCGCCCCGGCGATGAGGGCGGGGCGGACGAGCGGCAGGTCGATTTCGGCCAGGGCGCGCAGGGGTTTGGCGCCGAGGGTGCGGGCGGCTTCGTGCAGGCTGCCGGAAACGCTCTCGAAACCGGCGGCGGCGGGCTGGATGCCGACGGCGAGGAAGCGGACGAAGTAGGCGAACATCAGGCCGAAGGTGGAGGCGCTCAGGGCGAGAGAGGCGAGGCCGGGCCACGAGGAGACCGTCGAGACCGCGGCGCCGACGCCGACGGCGACCAGTGCGCTGGGAAAGGCGTAGCCGAGCAGGCCGATGCGCTGGGCGAGCAGCATGGTGCGCCCGGCGAAGGCGCGGCGACCGGCGACAAGGATGACCGCGCCGAGGGTGATGAGCAGGGCCGATCCGGCGGCGAGAGCGAGGGAATTTCCCGCTGCGGCGAGGTGGCCGGGCCAGTCGATGCCATCGAGCGATTGCCAGGCCCAGCGCGCCATGCGCCAGCCGGGGAGCAGGAAGCCGAGGAGCAGCGGTGTGAGGCAGGCGGTCCAGGCGAGCAGGATGCCGGGCGGGCCGAGCTTGTGGCGGGCAAGCGGGGTTTCGGCCGGATCGGCGGCGAATTTCCGGCGTCCGCGCTGCCAGCGTTCGAGGCCGAGGAAGAGGAGGGCCATCGACATGAGGATCAGCGCGAGACGCATGGCTGCGCCGGGGTGGCCCTCGGTCCAGGCGCGGAAGATGCCGGGGGTGAGGGTGTTGAGGCCGAAGGCGGAGACGACGCCGAAGTCGTTGATCGCCTCCATGGCGACGAGACTGGCTCCGGCGGCGACGGCCGGGCGGGCCATCGGCAGGGCGACGGTGAGGAAGGTGCGGAACTGCCCGGCGCCGAGCATGCGCGCGGCCTCCAGCGAACCCGCGGCTTCGCGGGCGAAAACGGCGCGGCAACTGAGGAAGACGTAGGGAAAGAGCGTCGCGGCGAGCACGCCGGTGGCGAAGATCCAGGGGGCGATTTGTTGCACCAGCAGGAAGGCGTCGACCCCGTGGTTCTTGCGGACCCAGACGTAGAAGGGGATCAGGCTTTCCAGCACGTCGATGTAGGCCACGGCGGCGACGAAGCCGGGCATGGCGAGCGGCAGCATCAGCGCCCATTCGAAGAAGCGCCGGCCGGGGAAATCGTGGACCGAGACGTGCCACGCCGCCGGGACGCCGAAGAGAACGGCGAGCGCGGTGACGGCGAGGATGAGGACGGCGGATTGCCAGAGGTAGCCGGGCAGGCGGTTCTCGACGATCTGCGTCCAGCCTTCCCCCGCCGGCTGGAGCGCCCGCCAGACGACGACCGCCACCGGCAGCAGCACCAGCAGCGCCGGGAGCCAGACCAGAAGCCGGGCGGGGCGGTGGGTGGCGGAAGGGGCGGATGAGTCGGGCATCGGGCGGTGCGGCGCACAGCACGAACCGCGGCGGGGAAAGGGTCAATGGGGAAATGGCTAATGACTAAGCACTAATGACTAAACGAGCGAGCTCGACGAAGCCTCCCATCGCTTCGCCGGGAAGCCTGCCGCCGCCGATTGCGGCGCCACAATCCGCTCGAAGAAGGTTTGGTACCGCGCGGCTTGTCGCGGGGCGATTCAATTTGCATAAAATTTCACTCGACGGCGGGGCGGAAAAAAGGTGATTTGAGAAAGGAGTTTTTTGCTTCTGTAACCCGTCAGAAAAAATCCAATGAAACCCACCATCAACGCACTCGTCCTTTGTTCCCTCCTTGGCATGGCTTCCCTCGCCAAGGGAGCGCTCAGTATTACCGTCGATCCGGGTGCCGGATGGATGGGATTCATGCATGTGTCCGAGCTTCCCGCAAACGGCGGAGCTTATCTTTGGGGGAGCGGCTGGGGTGTCGCGGACCTGCGCGCGAGCTTTGCGGACGATGTCCTCACCCTGGCTCCCAACACGATCAGCGATCCCGACCCATATTGGTACATCGGCGGGGGTGCTCCGGGGAATCCGGGCAACAAGATCATGGACGCCAACACGTATGTCGAGTTCCTGCCGGGAGAGGCTGCGGGCCAGACCATTACCTTTTCGGGAATGGTGTTGGAGAACAGCCTGACATCGGCCCATACCGTGGTGGCCTTCATCAAGGATTTCAGTGCGGATTACAGTTCGTTCGTGGCCGAAACCATCATGTTGCCGGCAAGCGGCGCTTTCGAAATCCAATTGACGACGATCGACGATCCGGGCCGCCATGTGCAGTACGGTTTCCAGATGATCGGCGTAAACGTTTGGGAAACCGATGCGGCGCCTTTCGGACAGGTGCGGGTCGGCCCCATTCCGGAGCCCGGGAGTGCCGTTCTGGGCGCGCTGGGAGTGCTCTGGCTGGCGGTCCGCCGCCGGCGGTAATTTTCCGGCTCGGCCGGGAGCCGCCCTCTTTTCCAATCGGTTTTTCCGGGCCGGGGAAGGCACGTTTCCGTTTGAGCAAGAGCATCAGATCCTGGCAAAAAAGACCAAACCCATGAAAGATTCCAAGATATCCCTCCTCTCGTTGTGCGCCCTCTTCTCCGCCTTCGCGGTTCCCGCGAAGGCGGACACCCCCGTCCAGGTGGATCCTTCCTCTTCCTGGATGGGCTACATGAATGTCTTCGAGCTTCCGGCAAACGGCGGCGCCTATCTCTGGGGTTCGCCCTGGGGAGTCGAGGATTTGCGGGCGAATTTTTCCGGCACGGTCCTCACCCTCTCCCCGAACACGATCGGCGATCCCAACGAATATTGGTACATCGGCGGGGGCGCTCCGGGGAATCCGGGCAACAAAATCATGGCCGCCAGCATGTATGTGGAGCCCCCGGCGGGCACCCTGGCGAACCAGACCGTCACCTTCAGCGGCGAAGTGCTGGAAAACACGCTGACCTCCGCTCATACCGTGGTGGCCTTCATCAAGGACTTCGCGCCCGATTATTCCTCGTTCAATGTGGTCAGCGTGCCGCTGGAGCCGGGGCCGTTCTCGATCACCCTGACGACCGAAGGCAACCCGGGGCGTCATGTGCAGTATGGTTTCGAGATGGTGGGGGTGAATGTGTGGGAGACCGATGTGGAGCCCTTCGGAGAAGTGAAAGTGGCCGTGGCTGCTCCAAGCCCGAACGTCACCGTTTCCCCCCTCGCCCCCTGGCAGGGGTTTCTGAACATTTACCAACTGCCTCCGCCGGACGGCGACGGGGAGTTCGTCAGGGGCGAGCCCTGGCCGCTGGCGGATCTAACGGCGTCCTTTTCCGGCCCGGTGCTCACTCTGGGGCCGAATTCCATCCAGACGGAGCTGGGGCCGGATGACCCCGAGTTTTACGACGAGTATTGGAACGGCGTGAAAAGCATGGAGGCCGTCACGTACGTGGAAACGCCGCCGGGCGCTCTCTCGGGGCAGACCGTCACTTTCAGGGGCCATGTGCTGTCAAACACCCTGACCGAAGCCCACACCGCGGTGGCTTTCATCAAGGATTTCGCGCCGGATTATTCCTCTTTCAACGAAGTCAGAGTGCCGCTGGACGAGGGCGATTTCAGCATCAGCCTGGAGACGCTTCCCGATCCCGAGCGCCACATCCAGTACGGCTTCGAGGTGGTGGGGGTGAACGTGTGGATCACGGATGCCTACCTCTTCGGCGAGGTGCTGATCGTGTCCTCCGCGCAGGAGGATCCCTTCGCGGACTGGATCGCGGGATTCGATTTTTCCGGATTTTCCGATCCCGATCTGACGGCGGGCGGCGATCCGGACGGCGACGGCACGAACAATCTGATGGAATTCGCCCTTGACGGAAACCCGGCCGGCGGCGCGGACGGCGGCAAGGTGCGCGCGGAGATCGGGGAGGTGGACGGGGAAAAAGCGCTGTTGCTCACGCTGCCGGTGAGGGGCTCGCCCCTCTTCGACGGTTTTCCCGAGAAGGCGGCGATGGTGGAGGGCCTGACCTACGTCATCGAAGGCTCGAACGGGTTGGAGGAATTCAATCAGGAGGTGCTTGAAGTCGTTCCCGCGCGGACGGAGGGGCTGCCCGATCTCAGCGGCGGCTGGAACTACCGGACCTTCCGGCTGAAGGGGGCGGTCGATGGTCCCGGCTCACGCGGTCCGAAGGGCTTCCTGCGGGTGCGCGTTCCGGAAGCTCCGTGAGCATTCCCCCATGAGCCTCTTCTGGAAATGCGTGGCCCTGAGCGCGGTCTGCCTCACCGGCGGCGTCTCCGCTCAGGCCCCCACCGGATGGTCGCTGGTGTGGGCGGATGAGTTCGACCAGCCGGACGGCAGTCCTCCGGACCCGGAAAAATGGGGTTTCGATACGGGCGGCGGCGGCTGGGGGAACAACGAGTTGCAGTACTATACTTCCCGGCCCGAGAACGTGCGGATCGAGGACGGGCACCTGGTCATCGAAGCCCGTGAGGAAGAATATGAAGGCAAGGATTACACCTCCGCGCGCCTGCTGACGAAGGACAGGCACACGTGGACCTACGGCAGGTTCGAGGCGCGGATCAGGCTGCCGCGCGGGCAGGGGATCTGGCCCGCGTTCTGGCTGCTGGGCGCGAGCGTCGATGCCATCGGCTGGCCGCATTGCGGCGAGATCGACATCATGGAAAACATCGGTTCGGCACCGTCCACGGTCCACGGCACCGTCCACGGTCCGGGTTACTCGGGCGCGGGCGGAGTGAGCGGCCACCATGTGCTGGAAGGCGCCGCACTGGCCGACGATTTCCGGGTCTTCGCGGTGGAGTGGGAGGAAAATCGCATCCGCTGGTTTATCGACGGGCACCTGTATTTCACGCTCACGCCCGCCGGTCTGCCGCCCGGCAGGGAATGGGTGTTCCACCACGCGCATTTTCTGCTGCTCAATGTGGCGGTGGGAGGAAATTGGCCGGGCAGTCCGGATGCCGGCACGGAGTTTCCCCAGCGGATGCTGGTCGATTATGTCCGCGTCTATGCCCGGGATGGCGATGGCGGACAGGAGGCGAACCTGCTGGCCAATCCGGGCTTCGAGACCGGGCTTGCGGAGTGGACGGTTTCCGGCGGGAACGTCTATCCGGAAAGCGATGTGGTGCGCGGTGGGACGGGCTCGGCGAAGATCTTCGGGCAGTTCAACGGCGCCGCGAACGAATCCGGCATGCATCAGGAGGCGGCCGCCGAGCCCGGGGCGATCTACCGGGCGGATGTCTGGTTGTTCACCCCTGCCGACGACCGCATCGCCGGGGGGAACAGTGCCTGGGCCGAGGTGTCGTTCCACGATCCCGAGGGAGAAGTGCTGGGGCTTTTCCGTTCGGCCGCCATGACTTCCGCTAGTCCCGCGAATCTCTGGCGGAGATTTCCCGTGAATCTGCGGGTGGACTCCGGCACCGGCGGGGTGCTGGAAACGGATGCCGCCCTGGAGGCTCCGCCCGGTACGGCGACGCTGCGCAAGCGGCTGGTCTTCCGGCAGGTGGGCAATGCGGCGGGGTCCGTCCGTTTCGATGACGCGGTGTTGTTCGAGGTGGAGGAGGATGCGCCGGAAGGCGTGGAGGTGACGGTCGATCCCGGAGCCCCGTGGCTGGGCTACATGAATGTCTGGAACCTGCCCGCGAACGGCGGAGGCTATCTTTCCGGCAGCGTGTGGGCGACGGAGGAACTGCGTTCCTCGTTTTCGGGACCGGTGCTGACCTTGGCTCCGAACACGATCGCCGATCCCTCGACCTATTGGTACGTCGGCGGCGGCGGCCCGGGGAGTCCCGGCGCCAAGATCATGGAAGCGAACCTGTACGTGGAGCGGACCGGCGATTTTTCCGGCAAGGAGGTCACCTTCACCGGCAGGGTTCTGTCCAACGACCTGACGGCCGCGCACACGTCGGTGGCCTTCATCAAGGATTTCGCCCCGGATTATTCCTCGTTCAACATGGTCAGCGCGCCGCTGGAGGAGGGGGTGTTCCGCATCACTCTGTCCACCAATCCCTCGCCCGGCAGGCATGTGCAGTATGGATTCCAGACCACGGGGCCGAACGTGTGGCACACGGATGCAGCTCCTTTCGGCTCGGTGACGGTTTCCGCCGTCGCTGCCGATCCGTTTTCCGAGTGGATTTCCGGGTTCGATTTTTCGGCCTTTGCGGATCCCGATCTGTCGCGGGAAGGCGATCCGGACGGAGATGGATTGAGCAATTTGACCGAATTCGCGGTGAATGGAAATCCGGCGGGCGGGGAGGCCGGCGGAAAGCTGCGTCACCGGATCGAGGAGCTGGCGGATGGTAGGGCGCTGGTGCTCACGCTGCCGGTGCGGGCGGGTGCGGTTTTCACCGGATCGCCGGGAAAGAGCGCCAGCATCGACGGTATGAACTATCTGGTCGAAGGCTCCCGGGAGCTGGCGGTCTTCGACCGGCAGGTGGTGGAGCTTCCCTCCGCCATGGCGGAGGGAATGCCCGCCCCCGGCGACGGCTGGAGCTACCGTTCGTTCCGGCTGGACGGCGCGGTGGGCGAAGCGAATCCGGCGGGGTTTCTGCGGCTGAGGGTTGTCGCGGCGCAGTGACCGGGTGGTTCGTCCGGCTTTTGGAGCAGGGTGGCGGATGGAGGATGGGGCGCAGGGAGTTCGGAACGTGTAATGTAGCCCGCCGAACCACCTTGGCAGGCGCCATTCGAAATTGACAAAATGCACGGAGTGCCAACGGTTTAATTTCGCAAGATCCGGCGATCGACGCATCCTTTCCCTCCCGCAACATTTTATCCCATGAAAATGTTTCCCATTTCCCTCCTTGTCTTTGCTCTTTCCCTCGCTTCCCCGCTCGCCGCGCAAGAGCCTCCCGCGTGGACGAATACGGCCGGCGTCACCATCCGTGGCGATTTCGTCCGATTGGACGGCCAGGCTGTGGTCATCCATAAGGACGGCAAGGAGTTCACCATCCCCTTCTCGAACCTCACCGGCGACAGCATCGTCCAGGCGGAAAAACTCGCCGCCGCGATGCCGGAATCGGCGGAGGACGCGGAATCCGTGGCGTTCGCCAGTTCCTTCGGCAAGCAGAACGATCCCGAACACCAGCGCAAGCTGGCCGAGTCGATCGTTTCGAAAGGCGGAACGGTCGAAATCTGGCGCGGCTCCGGACAGGTGTCCGTCGGCAAAACCGAAGAGCTGCCAAAGGGGCGACTTTCCCTCAAATCCGTGGATGCGGCCGGCCAGCCCTTCTCCGATGAAGACGCCGCGCTGCTCAACGGTTGCAGGGAATTGACCCGGCTCAGGATCCAGCGTTCCACATTGGAAGATCTGCCATTGGAGTCCCTGCCCGCTCTGGAGAACCTTGAAATCCACGAATGCCGGATCGGGGCAGCCGCCCTGCGCGGGTTGGCGGGCAGCAAACGGTTGAAGAGACTCCAGATTTCGCTCCACCAAGGTCCCATCGACAAGGAAGTCTTCGAAACCATCTCCACCTGCCCGAACCTCGAAGTATTGAATCTGAACCGTGCCGGTCTCGGTGGTGCCGGTCTCCAGTCCCTCCTCAAGCTCAGGAATCTCCGCTCCCTTCATCTGGATGGAAACAAGCTGGGTGATGCGGAGCTGTCCGTGCTCGCCGGGTTGCCGGCTCTCAACCAACTGGCGCTGTCCTCGACCGATTTTTCGGATCAAACCCTCGGGTTCCTGCCATCCCTCAAGCTCGTCCGGAACCTTGACCTGGGAGAATGCAAGTTGCCGGAAGGGGCGATGGAAAAATTTTCGGCCATGCCCTCGCTGAAGATCCTGCAACTGTTCGGTTCGGACATCACCGCGGAATCGCTTCGCGGACTTGCGGGGATGAAAGGGTTGTCCGAACTGCTGCTGGAGAACACCACGATCTCAGCGGAAGACTTTTCCGGCCTCAAAGCAATGCCGAGCGTCAAGAGGCTTCACCTTTACCGCGACGGAGTGGTCGTGACCGATGCCGGCGCTGCCGCCATCACGGCCGTATTCCCGGCGCTCGAAGCTTTGTTGATCGATGCGAAACAGCTTGGTTCTCCCGGCATCGAGAGTCTGGCCGGGCTCGGCTTGCTGACCGAGCTGCGCCTCATGGGCGCATCCGCGTTCGATGAATCTGCGGCGGACGCGCTGGCCCGGATGAAACGCCTGGCCATCCTCGACCTCAACGGCTCCTCGCTGGCCGATGCCCATTTCGCGCGGCTGGAACCGCTGAAAGGCCGCTTGCGGGAACTCCATATCGGTAATACCCGGATTTCCGACGCTTCCGTCGAGGCAGTCCTGAAACTGAAATCACTGCAGGTCCTGTCCATCCGCGGTACCGACATTTCCGGGAAAGCTGTCGAGACGATCCGAGACGCCCTGCGGGGCTGCGACGTCCGCTACTGAAGGCCACGGAAAAACACGGGAGGAATCCTTCCGTGTTTTCCGCCTTCGCTTCACTTCCAGCCGGCCGCGTCGAAGAGTTTGACGGCCTTCTGCTGGCTTTCGCCCATTTTGGGGAAGGTCTCGGTGTCGATCTTGAATTCACCCCATTTCTCGTGGGTCGGGCTGAGGGTAAGGTCCATCGAGATCGGGTATTCGTAGCTGCCGTTGGAGATGAGTTTCTGGGCCTCCGGGGAAACGAGGAATTCCATGTAGGCCTTCGCGTTATCCACGTTCTTCGCGTGTTTGGTGACGCCGATGGCGCCGACGTTCACGTGGGTGCCGCGGTTATCCTGGTTGGGGAAAATGATGTACATTTTCTCCGCGGCGGCGCGTTCGGCGGGGTCGGGGGAATTGAGCAGCAGGCCGAAGTAGTAGGTGTTGGAGATGCAAATGTCCGCCAGACCGGCGGCGCAGGCCTTGATCTGGTCGCGGTCGCCGCCCTGCGGGGGGCGGGCGAGGTTGGAGGCGACACCCTTGGCCCATTCGGCGGCTTTTTCCTCGCCGAGAGCGGTGATGATGGAGGCGGCGAGGGATTGGTTGTAGCTGCTCGAAGAGGAGCGGGCGAGCAGGCGGCCCTTCCACTCCGGCTTGGCGAGGTCCTCGTAGTTCTTGATTTCGTCCGGCTTCACGCGATCCCTGGCGGCGATGATGACGCGGGCGCGGACGGTGTAGGGATACCAGAAGCCTTCGGGGTCGCGAAGGGCTTCGGGAGTGGCGTTTTCGAGGACTTCGGATTTCAGCGGTTGGAGCAGGCCCTCGGTTTTGGCGCGCTGCAGGCGGCCGGCATCGACGGTGACGAGCACGTCGGCCGGGCTGTTTTCGCCCTCGGATTTCAGGCGCTCGATGAGTTGGTCGGCCTCGGCGTTGACGACCTTGACTTCGATGCCGGTCTTTTCGGTGAAGAGCTTGTTGACTTCCTGGTCGATGCCGTAGTGGCGGTGGGAGTAGACATTCAGCACCTCTTCGGCGGAGGCGGCGGAAAGGAGAAGGGCGGTCGAAAGGAGAGCGCTCCGGAGAATGTTATTGCGATTGGATCTCATCAGCAGCGAAGGTGACAAGCCGGAGCCGGTCCGCAAGCGGAAAAATCGGGGGGAGCGCGTATCTTGTGCGCTCTCCGGCCTGTCTGGCACTCCGGAGGGGGACCGGTCCCTTCGCAAGCCGGAGGCTCGCGCCACCTTTTCAGCTACCGAAGATTTCCGCGAAGAACGCCTTCATTGCCTCCCATGAGCGCTGGTCGGCCTTTTCGTCGTAGGCCGAGCCCTTTGACGGGTCGTTGCCCGCCATTTTCTGGGTGAAGGAATGCACGGCACCGCCGTAGGAGATGAGCTGCCAGTCGACTCCGGCATCGGCCATTTCCTTTTCGAAAGCCTGGACCTGCGCCGGGGGCACATGGGGGTCGATCGCGCCGTGGCAGACGAGCACCTTGGCTTTCACGCCGTCGTTCGGCGCGGCGAGGCCGTCGGCGGCATCGAGGCTGCCATGGAAGGAAACGACACCGGCGAGTTCCGCGCCGCTGCGGGCGAGTTCCAGCGCGCCGGTGCCGCCGAAGCAGTAGCCGATGGCGGCGATTTTCGCGGTGTCGGTGCGCTCGTCGGCTTTCAGGACTTCGAAGCCGGCGAGCAGGCGGCCGCGGAAGAGCTCACGGTTGCCCTTGTATTTTCCGGCTTCCTGGCCGGCGGCGGGCGGCACGGGGCGGATGCCCTTGCCGTAAACGTCGACAGCCAGGACGTTGTAGCCGAGTTCGGCGAGCATGCGGCTACGTTGTTTCTCGTAGTCGGTGAGGCCGGTCCACTGATGGATGACCAGCACCGCGGGGCGTTTGCCTGCGCTGGCGTCGTCATAGACGTGGAAGCCTTCGAGTGTGACGCCGTCGTGCTCGTATTCGACGGTTTTTTCGACGAGGGCGGCGGAGGCGGAGCAGGCGGCGAGCAGGGAGAGAAAGAGAGATTTCATCCCGATCAGCAAAGCGAGTCCGGCGGGCGTGTCAAATCACCGGTAGCAACAAGCGCCCTGTTCGTCCGCCGGTCGAGCGTCCGATCCTACTTTCCGCCGATCATCGACCATATGGGAATCAGCAGGCCGTGGCGGACCAGTTCGCGGACCAGGGCGGCGATCTGGCCGTCCACGCCGGTTGCGCCGGAGGGTTCCGGGCTCGACAGGATATCCGCCAGCAGATCGGCCGGCCGGCCGCCGCTGCGGCAGATGGCCAGCAGGCGCAGAATGAATTCGTCCACCTCGCCGTCGTAGCTGAGCTGTCCGGAGCTTTTCAGCCGGATGGTCCGCATGCTCCAGCCTTCGTCGAGAAGCATGCCGGTCTCGGCGCGGATGCCGTCGGGAACCCGGAAAGGGACCGCGAGGAGGGCCGCGTCATCGAGGGGCCGCTCGTTCAACCAGGTCTGGTTGTCGAAAATCCGCCGGACCTCTTCGCCCGCAGTGGCGAGGATCCGCACCTCCGAACGCGAGTCGGAGCGGGTCCAGTTGTTGGCGCCCCCGCGTTTGCGCAGTGCCAGGAAGCCCATGTTGATCCCATCGGCGCCGAGTTCGCGGTAGTAGCGGATCCATTCCTGCAACTCCGCCGCAGAGGGCGCCTGGCCGCGCCTGGTTTCGCGCAGCCAGCGATAGGCATAGTCGGCGGGGTCGAGACGATCGCTGCGGAACAGCCAGACGTCGCAGCCTTTGCCGCCCGCCCAGGACAGCGGTCGTTCGTCCCAGCGTGCGGGATCTTCGTCGATCCAGTTGAGGATCATCACGGCGATGCCGCCTTCTTCCAGATGATCGGGGAAGGCGCGGGCGAGGGATTCGCAGAAGCCGTCCCCCCGCACGCCGCCGTCGCGGAAGACGAAGGTGTTGGAAGGTGAAATGACGAAGGGGGGATTGCTGGCGATCGCATCGAAGGTGCGGCCGGCGAGAGGTTCCAGTCGGTCTCCCTGCACGAACTCGATGCCCTCGATGCCGGCGAGCTTCGCATTGAAGCGGGCGAATCCGAGCGCGCGTTCGCTGATGTCCGCGGCGGTCACGCGGCAGCCTTTTTCGGCGAGCCTCAGGGCGCCCCAGCCCGCGCCGGCGCCGAGATCGAGCACGCGCTCGCCTTTGCGGGCGGTGGCCAGCCCGGCGAGCATGCGGGAGGAATTCGCCTCGCCCATCACGTAGTCCGTTTTGCCCGCGACGAGCGACGAGGGGTGGTCGTAGGCGAACCAGCCGTGCTCGTTGGCATCGAGCTTCAGCGCGGAGCGGACGCGGCCATCGTCCCCGGCGGTCAAAAGACCGATCTGCAGGAGCTCGGGCAGTTCCTCGCCGAAGAGCGCCGCGGCGGCCCCTTCGTCGACCGTTTCGCCGTGGTCGAAGAGGCGGCAGGCGCTCATGGCCGGGGAACCGGCCGGCAGCACTTTGATGGCGAGATTGATCCTGGCGAGGGGATCGCCCGGCCGGTGGAGCCCGGCGGCTTCGAGCTTTTCCCGGGTGTAGCCGGCGCTGACGAGCGCGTCGCGGAACGGCGCGGGATCCCAGTCGCGGAGGATGTCTTCACTGAACATCGGGGTCAGAGCTTCTCGATCCGGAAAACGACCGGCGCGCTGTTGATGCAGTCCAGAGTCTCGATTTTCGCCAGGGTATCCTGGAGCAGGCCGAAGCGGCAGGTATGGAGCAGGAAAACCATGTCGATGAATTCCGCGTCGGGCTGGTCGGGGTCGACCGGCGAGTGGGTGCCGGAAATGCCGATCCCGGCATCGGCCAGCGCGCGGGCCACCTCGGCGATCACGCCGGGGCGGTCGGTGACGTCGAAGCGCACGTAGTAGGCCGTTTCGGTGTCCTCCACCGGCAGTAGATCGCCGTTTTCGCGATAGGGCAGGAAGCCGCGGTGGCCGTTCGGCAGGCTCAGCGAACGCGCGGCCTCGACCAGATCGGCGACGACCGAGGAGGCGGTCGGGTCCTGGCCCGCGCCGCGGCCGTAGAAGAGCGACTCGCCCGCGGCGTCGCCGTGGACCGCCACCGCATTGAAGACGCCGCTGACGCTGGCGAGGATATGCGTCCTGGCGACGAAGGAAGGCTGCACGCGCAACTCCACTTCGCCGCCCGGATGCTCGCGCACCACGGCCAGCAGTTTCACGACGTAGCCGAGGCGGGTGGCGAATTCGATATCGATGGGGCGCACCTGCTCGATGCCCGCGACGTGAACTTTCGCCGGGTCGATGGGAAAGCCGTAGGCCAGCGTGGCGAGCAGGATCGCCTTGTGCGCGGCGTCCCAGCCGTTCACGTCCAGCGCCGGGTCGGCTTCGGCGTAGCCCAGCGCCTGGGCTTCCAGCAGCGCGGCGTTGAAGTCCAGCCCGGCAGAGGTCATCCGCTCCAGGATATAGTTCGAGGTGCCGTTGATGATCCCGCAGATCGAGTGGATGCGGTTGCCGATGAAGGATTCCTGCACCGTCTTGATGATCGGGATGCCGCCGGCGACCGCGGCCTCGAAGTGGATCGGCGCATCGTGCTCCTTGGACAGGGCGAAAAGCTCGACGCCGCGCTCGGCGAGCAGCGCCTTATTGCCGGTGACCACCGGCTTGCCCGCCTTCAGCGCGGCGGCGACGATTTCGAAGGCGTCGGTGATGCCGCCGATCAGTTCGACGACGATGTCCACCGCCGGATCGTCCACCAGCGACCGCCAATCGATGACGAGTTTTTCCGGCGGCAGGGCGACC
Organism: Haloferula sp.; assembly: GCA_037190465.1. Classification (GTDB taxonomy): domain Bacteria; phylum Verrucomicrobiota; class Verrucomicrobiia; order Verrucomicrobiales; family Akkermansiaceae; genus Haloferula. The sequence continues at coordinate 255,941 of JBBCJF010000022.1, forward strand.
GGGCGGAGCTTCGCCGGGTCGCGGACGAGCACCCGGGCCACCTCCAGCTTCACCGAGCCGCCGGTGCGGTCGGCGATCAGCTTGGCGTTGCGTTCGAGGGCGAGCACGACGCCGGAGCCGACGGTGCCCAGCCCGGCCAGACCGATGCCGAGGGAAGAACCATTCACGCCGGGGATTCTTGGCGGCCGCCGGGTGCCGGGGAAGCGCAAAGAGAGTGCGCATTTTGTCCTGCCGCATCTAGGTCATGACCTTTGCCGCTGCGATCCACGATCCTCCGGACATTCCAACGGAGGGCCGGTCCGATCAGCGGCCCAGCAGCCCGAACAGCAGCACCAGCGCGAGGATGACGAGGATCGTCACGAAGGCGATCTTCCATGGGCTGAGCGGGAAGCGGGCGTGGGTCTTGCCGGTGACGGCATTGACGGCGCCCTGCCAGGTCTTGCCGCGATACTGGTAGGCGAGCAGCCAGACGGGGGCGAGGATGTGCTTGAAGGTCTTGTTGGAGAATTGCGGGTAGATGCGCAGATTGCGGTAGGTGTCGCCGGGGACTTCACGGGCGCAGGCTTCGCGCAGCAGGGCTTCCATGGCTCCGAAGCCGTTGCGGGCGGCATCCATGAGCGGAACTTGATAGTGCTCCACCTGCCAGCCCGAAACGTAGCGCGTTTCGTAAGGTACGAGATCCTTCGTAGGAAAGGGCTCGATGCGGTTGAGCAGGCTGATGTCGATCCCGCGGGAGCCGGAAACGATGATATCATCGAACCAGGTGGAGACATGGCCGCGGGCGGGCCGCCAGCGGATGCGGCGCTCCTGGCGGGTGACCATGTTGCCGTTGGCGTCGCGGTCGCGGACGGTGACGTAATAGTAGGTGCCGCTGTCGGCGGTCCAGGGGCACTCGGCATTGGCGTCGAAGGTCCAGTAGGGAAGATAGACGCGGTGGATGCGGTCGATCAGGTTGCGGCGCTTGAGGTCGCTCGGCGCAAACCAGCGCTCGGCGAGGAATTTTTTCAGCGCGTGATAGGCTTGCTCCTTCGAAGTACCTGCGGGTAGCAGGGACTCGGGCCGGATGGGGCTGGAGATGTCGTCGTAGTCGAGCAGTTCGGGCGAGCCGCAGAAGTCGCAGTGCTGGGCGACGGTGCCGGCGGCGCGAACGATGACGGCGTGGCAGTGGGTGCACTGGACGCGCCGCTCGGCGGTATCGACCGCGGTGGCCTGGGCGCCGAGCCGGGCGAGCATCGCGTCGAGATCGTGCTCGAGGATGGTGGTGCTGGGCGGCGGCGGGCCGATGCGCTCGAAGTGGTTGCCGCAGTAGGGGCAGACGAGTTCCTTTTTGCCGGGGTCCCACTCGCCTTTGCCGCCGCATTTGGGGCAGACGTGGCGTTCCAGCGAGCGCACTTCGGCGGCCGTGCCACGCAGGTCGGGCAGGGGCGGAGGCATGCGTTTGGGCGGGAGTTCGAGAGGGGGCGGGGATTGCCCCCCGTCGTCATCCGGGATCGGAGGCGGCTCGATTTCGTCTGACATGGCCTTGGGTGGACGCGACGGCGGGCCGCCGTTGCCACGGCCTGCCCCGGGGTCGGGGCAGCCACACAGGGTCAGTGGGCGAGGAAGGCGTCGAGCGCGGCGCGGGTGATGCGGTAGCTGGAGCCGATCTTTTTCGCGGCGAGGCTGCCGGACTCGATTTCGGCCATGACGTCGTTTTCGGAGACGCCGAGCATGCGGGCGACGGTGGCGGGGTCGAGGATGTCGGGGCTGGCGGGAACGGGAGCGGGAGAAACCGCGGCCGGGGCGGAGCCGGGCAGGGGCGGGGGAGCCGCGCCGCCGGCGAGGTTGCTCTGCTTCATGAGTTCCTGGGCGACGGCGAAGCCGACGGCGAGTTCGGAGGCGGTGCCGGCTGCGCCCGCGCCGCCGCCGGTGGCGAGGCCCTGGCCCATCTGGTATTTGATGTAGTCGTTGAGGTTGCCGATGGCCGACATGGCGGAGCGCTTGTCGATGGCTTCCTCGACTTCGGGCGGGACGCTGACGTTTTCGACGATGAAGGAGGCGACTTCGATGCCGTATTTGGCGGAGATGACGGGGTTGATGAGGGGCAGCAGGGCTTCGCCGAGCTCGATGTAGCGGGTGGCGACGTCGAAGACGGGGACGCTGGCGTTCGCCAGGGCGTCGGTGAAGACGCTGACGATGCGGGAGCGCATGGCGTCGGCGAATTCGTCGACGCGGAAGTCGTGGTCGGAGCCGGCGACTTCTTTGAGGAAGGTCTGCACGTTGACGACCCGGAAGTCGTAGGTGCCGTAGGCGCGGGCGCGGACGACGCCGAGGTCGGCGTCGCGCAGCATGATGGGGTTGGCGGTGCCCCATTTGTTGCCGGTGAAAAGGCGGGTGTTGACGAAATAGACGTCGGCCTTGAAGGGGGATTGGAAGCCGTATTTCCAGCCCTTGATGCGGGTGAGGACGGGGATGTTGTCGGTGGTGAGGGTATGCTTGCCGGGGCCGAAGGTGTCGCCGAACTGGCCGAGGTAGACGAATTGCGCGGTTTGGCTTTCGCGGACGATGAGCTGCGCGCCGTTCTTGATCGCCTTGTCCTGGTCAGGGAAGCGCCAGGCGATGGTGTCCCGCGAGTCGTCCTGCCACTCGATGATCTCGAGCAGCTCGCCTTTGATAAAGTCCATCAATCCCATGACAGTTTGTTTGAGGTTCGGTGGAGGTATAGAAGCGGCGGGCGGTTCCGGGCAATGAGAAATACGGCGGCGGATTTGGAAGCGGGTCTCCGGGGAGGGGGCCCGGGGAAGATTTGAGGTTGAATGCAAAGACGGGATGGGGTAGGGTGGTCGGGTCCATGGTTTCCCACACCTCAGCTCAAGCAGCCGGCAAGCGCCCCTCCGGGCGCATGCAGGGGTGGTGCGGTCATCGCATGGCCGCTTTCCGAGCGTGAGGGAGCGGTCGCCTTGAAGGGGAATTCTTTCCCGCGGCCGGCTCGGGTTGACGCTTTTTCCAATCCCGCTTCGGGTGTTGCCCGGGGCGACAACTTTTCCATTTTTTCCATGAAAACGAATCTATTGTTGTTGGAGGCGGATCATGCCCGCCTGCTTGACTTGCTGAATGAGGGAATGCCCCGGCCGACGGGCGAGGCGCGCGAAGCACTGGCGGCGCTGCTGGCGCAGGCGAAGGTCACCGCGCGGATCGAGGAGGCGGATGACCGGGTGGGCCTGCACGACCGGATCACGCTGATTTCGCCGCTCGATCCGGAGGATTGGATCGAGTTCGAGGTGGTACTGCCGACGGAGGCGGATGTGGATGCGGACCGGATTTCAGTGCTTGCGCCGATCAGCCTGGCGGTGCTGGGCCGGCGCAGCGGCGATCCGGTTGCGTGGGAAGCGCCGGGCGGGCTGCGGAAGTTGGTGATTTCCGCGGTGCGCAAGCAGGCGCTGCCGGCGTGAAGAGGGCACGGCGGGCGAGGGACTCTTGCCCGCCGCGGAGGAAGCGGTCAGCTTTCCGGCCGTGCGCCTGAAGCTGACCCTTTCCTACGATGGCCGGAGCCATGCCGGCTGGCAGTCCCAGCCGGAGGGAAATACGGTGCAGGATCTCGTCGAGGCCGCGATCGAAGCGACGGCAAAGGAAAAGATCCGGCTGCACGGATCCGGCCGGACGGACGCGGGAGTGCATGCACTGGCCCAGGTGGCGCATTTCGACGCGCCGGACGGACTGACGATGAATCCTTACAATTGGGTGCCCGCGTTGAACACGAAGCTGCCGGCCTCGATCCGGGTGACGGCATGCGAAGAGGCAGGACCGGATTTTCATGCACGCTTTTCGGCGAAGGGGAAAGTGTATCGATACGATTTGTGCACCGAGCCGGTGTTGCCACCCTTCAAAGCCGGGCTGGCGTTGCACTTGCCGCGGCAGCTTGATCCGCAGGTCCTGGGCGAGGTGCTGGCCTTGTTCGAGGGGAGGCACGATTTCGAGGCTTTCGGGGCGAAACGGGGGAACGAGACGGAGGAGACGGACTACCGGCGCACGATCCATGCCGCGACGCTGGAGACGCTGACGGACGGCTGGCGGCTGCGTTTCTCCGGCGACGGTTTTCTTTACAAGATGGTGCGGCTGATGACCGGCGCGGCGGTGCAGGCGGCGCAGGGGCGGGTGATGCTGGATCAGGTCGTGGAGTTGCTCGATCAGAAGCCGGGTTTGCCGTTCGGAAAATCGCCTTTCTGCGCGCCGGCGGACGGGCTTTTTCTGGAGAGCGTGTGGTATTGATGGTGTCTTTTCCGGCGGCCATCGTTGGAACTCCGGGCTGGACGGAGCGGGGAGGCGGCGCCTAGATTGCCGCGCCCCGTGAAATTCCGGTCCGTCATTTTCGCCATGGTCGCCGCCATTGCCCCGCTGCTGGCGGAGGAGGTGGAGGACGTGCCGGTGTATGCGGATTATTTCGACTGGGCGGAGAGCCACGGCCTGGTCGGCATGTTCGGCGCGCCGGATGCGGATCTGGATGGCGACGGGATCACAAACCTGATGTCTTATGCCTTCGGCCTCGATCCTCTGGCGGGTTCGGAGGATTGGGAGTTGCTGCCCGAATTGGCCTTTTTGGGCGATCCGCCCGAGCCGGTGCTCGCCTTCGTCCTGCCGGCGCGCCCGCCGGTGGATGTTTCCTATGTGGTGGAGTGCTTCACCGATACCGGCCGCCGGGTGGTGATCGCCCGGAAGACGGGCGGCACGCCCTGGACGGGCAGCGGGCGGATCTTTACAAGTCTGCTTGAGGACGGGCGCACCGAAGTGACGATCCTGCCGCCGCTGGAAGCCGATGTGCCGGCGGAAGGCAGGCCTCTGCGCCTGAGGGTGGAGTTCGCGCCTTGAGCGGGGAAATGGTCTCTCGGGTTGAGATGGGCAAATGACTCGATTTGCACTGACCCTTGCGTGGATCCCGACCACCGCTGCCAGCACAGTTTTCGATTCCGAATGGCCCGAGGATGCTGGAACTCTTTTTTGCCGTATCAATGCGATCGAGTCTGGTGCGGGAACCGTCCGTGTGATGATTCGCACGACTCATGAAATAAAAGGAATGGGTGGCCGTTGAAAGCCCCGGAGGATTGCCGCATATGATCCGCGGGTTTACCGCCCGCAGGGGCGTTGAACGGGTATTCGGGACAAAAGCCACAGACCTCATTCCGGAAAGCCGGGCGCGGGGAATTCACGCTATACATACCGGCCCGGCACCGCGTTTCCCAAAAGATTCTTTTCCATCAGGGAACGCCCCGCAGGAGTGGCGACACCCTTCTTGCGAAATCCGCCTGCTTTGTTCCCTCCCGAAACGACGGTGGCGCCCAACCCAAAGCCCATGAAACTCATCCATTTCGCGAGCCTGTTCCCGCTGCTCGGAGTGACCCATGCCGCCGTCCTCTTCGAAGACAGCTTCGATCGCGAAGCCCCTCTTAGCGCGGGGCGGAACATCCAGGAAACTTTGGACGGCATCGGCAACAACACCGACACGGACTTCGAGCCGGGCGGCGATCCCGGCGGGGCGCCCGTCTATCGCCACGGTTGGATCGATCCCAACAGCGCATTTCCCGGTTTCGGAGAGCCGGATGGAAATGTCGCCAATGGCGCCGGCGCCCGCATTTTCGGCAACACTTTGGAGCTTGCCCTGGGGGCCGGGACCTCCAGCGCGATCGTCAACCACAACTTCACCAACGCCGCCATTCTCGAAAAAGGCGGCTTTTCCGTCTCGCTGGACATCCATGCCGGGGGAAGCGGCAATGGAGACGGCGGCGGCTTCGCGGTCGGACTACCTTCGGCGGCTGAAGGAACCGCAAGGACCGCCTGGCATACGGACACGCATCCCATGACGGGAGGTTTCGGCGTCAGCATCAGCGCCGCCAATACCGTTTCGTCAGGAGTCGTGTCCGACTTCTGGATCGTCCTCCGTGCCAACGGCTCCCTGGCATGGGGCGGGGGAGCGGGCACGACGGGAATCTTCGGAGTCTCCGCCGGACAGGGCATCCCTGCCAATCCCAGCGGCACCGTTACCGTGAATTTCGCACTCGACAGTTTCGAAACCGGCAGCGCCGTGGACTACCAGGTCTTCTACAATGGCGAATTGCGGGGAACTGGCTCCTTCACCTGGAGCGAAGACAATGCGAACCACATCGGTCTCGACGCGCGCGGCACCGGCGTGACCTTCGACAACCTGAGGATCGCCGCCGGCTCCGACACCGGGCCGACCGGCCCGGGAGAAGAGCCGGAAATCGCCGGCCCGGTCATCACCAGCGCGGCCATCGACGGGGATCATTTCCACATCCGATTCACCGGCGAACCGGATACCGCCTACGAAGTCCGCGGCTCGACCGATCTCGTGGCCTTCGGCATCGACCACGGCACCGCCGCCACCGATGCCGACGGACAGGGCGAGGCCATGGTTGCCCTCGTTGCGGGGCAGAGCCACGCTTTTTACCGCATCGAGGACCCCCGGCCGAATATCGTGCTCATCTTCGCCGACGACATGGGCTATGGCGAAATCAAGGCGCTGCATCCCGCCGGCAAGATCGACACGCCGCACTTCGACCGCATCGCCGCCGAGGGGATGGTCTTCACCGACGCTCACAGCAGTTCTTCCGTCTGCACACCCAGCCGCTACAGCCTGCTGACCGGCCGGTATAGCTGGCGGACGCGTCTCCAAAGCGGCGTGATGGGTGGCATGGGTCAGCCTCTCATCTCCCCCGGCCGGCTGACCCTGCCCGCCCTTCTCAGGCAACGGGGGTATCACACCGCCTGCATCGGCAAGTGGCATCTCGGCATGAACATGCCCGGCGACACTTACATGACCGGCCCCATCCTGAACGGGCCTGTCACCCGCGGCTTCCACGAATTCTTCGGCATCAGCGCCTCGCTCGACATGCCGCCCTACGCCTTCATCCGCAACGACCGATTCACCGCGCCGCTGGACACGCAGAAGGAGCTCTACCCAGACCGTGTCGGACCTGCCGCGGCCGACTTCGAGGCGGTCGACGTGCTTCCCGCCTTCACCGCCGAAGCCCTGGATTATATCGGGCGCAGGGCAGGGGATTCCCGACCCTTTTTCCTCTATCTTCCTCTCACCTCGCCCCACACTCCCATTGCCCCCGCAGCGGAATGGCAGGGTCTCAGCGACCTCGGCCCTTACGGCGACTTCGTGATGCAGACCGACGCCGCCGTGGGCGCGGTGCTCGACGCGCTGGATACCGCCGGCATCGCGGACAGGACGCTGGTGATCTTCACCAGCGACAACGGCTTCGCACCCGCTGCCGGCACCGCGGCATTGGAGAGTCAGGGGCATTTCCCCAGCGGCCCCTTCCGTGGCTACAAAGCCGACATCTGGGAAGGCGGCCACCGGGTGCCTTTTCTCGTCCGCTGGCCGGGCAGAGTCGCCCCCGGAACCACCAGCGATGCCATCGTCGCCCTCAACGACATCATGGCCACCTGTGCGGAAATCGCCGGCGCGAACCTGCCTGCCAACGCCGGGGAAGACAGCATCAGCTTCCTTTCCGTCCTCAAGGGCGGCGAGTCTGCGCGCCAATCCATCATCCACCATTCCATCGACGGCCGCTTCGCGATCCGCGAAGGGAATTGGAAACTCGCCCTCTGCCCGGGCAGCGGCGGTTGGGGGGCGCCCCGAGATCACGCGGCGGCTCAGCAGGGCCTGCCGCCCATACAGCTCTACGACCTGGCCAACGACATCGGCGAAACCGCCAACTTGCAGGCTGAGCACCCTGCCTTGGTGTCCCATCTGGTGAATCTGCTGGAGGAAAAGGTCGCCAACGGCCGGAGTACGCCGGGCCCGCCACAGGCCAACGACGCGGACATCGACATCTACAAAACCGGCGACGATTCCTAGATATTCGGCGGCTTGCGGATTTGCTCCGGCGAGTAGACAAGTACTGGCCGCGGCTGCGGGCGGTGACGGAAAAACGGCGAACGTTTCCGGTGGCGGCGGAATATCCTCCTTGGGGACACCCTCCCGATTTCATTTTCCTTTGATCCCGGAATCATCCATCGACAACAGCCCGAATCAGGGCGAATTCGTCAGCCTGCTGATCAAGCATCAGGACCAGCTTCTGGCGTTCATCAGCCATCTGGTCCCGGATCGCAGCGCCAGGGAGGATGTGCTGCAAGAAGTCAACATGCTGTTGTGGGAAAAGCGCGACGAATTCGAACTGGGCACAAATTTCCGGGCCTGGGCTTACACTTTCGCCCGCTTCGTCGCGATGCGCCTGCGGACGAAAATCATGCGCAGCGGGCGGGTCGTGTTCTGCAACGAATTGATCGAGACCCTAGCCGATGAGTTCGAGGAGGAGGATCCGCTGCTGGCGGACGGACTGCCGGCGTTGAGAAGGTGTTTGGAGCGGGTGCCCGATGACGAAAGGCTGCTGCTGCTGAAGAGGTACAGCAAGCACGGTGCGATCGAGCGCTTCGCGGATACGTCGGAGCGGAGCGCCGCGGCGATCCGCGGGATGCTGTTCCGCCTGCGCGCCGCGCTGCGCCGCTGCGTCGAACGCGAAATGCAATCGAACCCGGGGATGCCATGAATCAGCGCGAGTTCGAAATCCTGATCCAGTCCGTGATCGAGGGCGACGCGACCCGCGATGAGGCCGGGCTTCTGGAAGCGGAGTTGCTGGCTTCGCGCGAGCGGCGGACGCAATTCCGCCGTGCTGTCCTGCTGGATCGCTGCCTGAGCATCGAACTCGGGGCAGGACAGCTTGCGGGCGGCCCGGCGGTCAATGTGATCCCGGTGCGGGAGATCCTGCGGCGGGAGCGGAGGCGCGGAATGGTGGCGACGCTGTTGATCAGCGCGGCGATCTTTGCCGCCCTCGTGGTGGCGCTGCGGCTGATCCTTGCTCCGGAGCCGTCGCCGGTCCTGACGGTGGAGTTTGCACCGAATACCGATTTCACCGTGACCCATGCGCACCCCCACGGAAGAGAAGGGGAAAAGGCCCTTCGTCTGGAGCCCGGCTCGCGGGTGAAAATCCGCCAGGGAAGTATGCGGCTCGATTTCGCTGCGGGGGTTGAGGGCGTCGTGCTCGGGCCGGCGGATCTCACGCTCCACGGGCCGCTTGCCATCGCGATGCCTTATGGGACGGCACGGTTCCGGGTCGAGCCCCAGGGCAGAGGGTTCAAAGTGGCGACCCCGCTGGTGGAAGTGGTCGATCTCGGGACCGAATTCGGGATCTTGGCGGACGGTCAGCACCCGCCGCAGATCCATGTATTTGAAGGCAAAGTGACGGCGTCGGCACAGAAGGGGCTGCAGGAGAATGAGGTGATCGGAACCGGAGAGGCGGTCGAGGTTTCGGGGATCGGAAAATTTTCCGGCGTGAAGCTCGATGCCGGAAAGTTCCTCACGGAGCTCCCGGTCGATCTGCCGTATCTGCACATTCCGTTCGAGACCGATGCGGTCGGCAACCTGATGGTGCGGGGCACGCATCCGGCGGTCGTCACAACCAGGGCGCGATTGGATCCGCGGGGCGGGGCTTTGGCCGAAGGGCGGGTCGGGCAAGCTGTCTCCCTGCCCGGCCTGGCGACGCCAGTGCGGACGACGTGGATGGGAGTGAGGGGGGAAGCCCCGCGCACGATCGCGATGTGGGTGAAGCCGGGGCCGGGGACTTCCTCGCGGGAACTCCGCTCGCTTGCCATATGGGGAACACGGAACACGGCACGTCCGGCGATGTGCGAGTTGATGCTTTTCTCGGCGGCCGAGGGGAGGCCGACGACTTTGCGCCTGGCCTTCAATCACGTCTTTTATACCGGGCGGACGAATCTGGCCGACGGGAAATGGCATCACGTGGCGGCGGTGTTCCGGGGGAGTCAGGTGAGGCCGGGAGAAAAAATCGTGACCCTCTACGTGGATGGAGAGCCGGAGGAGATCGATTTGATGGCGTCCAGGGAGGCGGAAGAGGGATGGATGCCCGATACGCTCACCGATTCCCCGGCGGCGCGTCCATTGTTGATCGGCTCGGCGGATCACCCCGGAGTGGATGGCGGATATGTCGGGCTGATGGATGAGTTTTATGTGTTCGAGGCTGCGCTGGACGAAGAGCGGATCCGCGAGCTGGCCCGGACGGGAGCCGGGGGTGCGGAAAATTAATCGCATTTTCCCGAACGAATCGGCGCCGGGATGGATTGATAGGGGATGCCTGCGTCCGCATCCAGCCACTTCGGCCGGAACATGCGCGGGGTGCGGGCGTCGCGATTCTTAAACCCAATCCATGAATCAATCCCCATCCTTGAAGGATCTTCACGACCGCACCCTGCGGCGGATCTTGTTCGCATTCGCTTTGTTCGGACTGGCTCCATGTCCCCTGGCCGCGCAGGCGCCGCCCGTCACCGGAGGGTTGAAAGTCCGGCTCGATGCCGCGGCTATCGAAGGAGTGGGCGACGGTGAAACCGTCACCCTGTGGGCGGACTCTGCGGTGGGCCTGATCGATGGGGACGAAGGACAGGACGCGGTGATCGGTCATGGGAGCGGGGCGCCGAAATTTGTCGCCTCGGACCCGCTCTTCGGCGGGCGGCCTTCGGTCCAGTTCGCGGGCGGGGACTCGCTCGGTTTCGCCGGATCTCTCGGTCTTGACTCCGCTCCGGGCGCGCAGGCTTTCACCGTGTTCATTGTCGCAGCAAGCGAGAAGAGCACTTTCTCGTCGGGCTTATCGTTCGGCGACATCAAGGATGGGAACGGCGACGGCACCTGGGGAGCATCGGTGAAATGCGATGTGGGTCTTACACAGGCAGGCCTCCGCTTCAACAACGGCAACCGCCTGTTCGGCCCCCCGTCCGAAGCCGGCAAGGCTCGGATCGGGCTGTTCCGGATGGGGGTTGGCGACACATACGGGAAGGCGGTGTTTCGAAGCGACAACCGGGAGGCGATTCAGAGCGGATCAGTCAACCCGAACCACACGCCCAGCCTGTTCGATGAGGGTTACCACGTGGGCGCCGGCCTCAACGGCGCCAATGGCATGCTTGACGAATTCCTCGATGGCCGGATCGCCGAGATCCTCTTTTACAATCGCGAGCTTGGTGATGCCGAAGCCAATGCGGTCGGTTATCATCTCGAACAGAAATACGGGCTCGATACCCAGTTCGTCGCGCCGACGGGGCGCGACCCCAGGCCGAACATCGTGCTGATCCTGCTCGATGACATGGGCTGGAGCGATCTCGGCTGCTATGGCGGCGAGGCCCGCACGCCGAGGATCGACGCGATGGCCGAGCAGGGATTGAAATTCCGGAATTTCCACAACACCTCCCGTTGCAGCACCACCCGGATGTCGCTGCTGACCGGAGCTTACACCCATCAAGTGGCACAGAACCCGGCCGCCTCCCTCCCCGAGCTGCGCACCGACAACAACGTGACTCTTCCGGAGCTGCTCCGCGATCACGGCTACCGCACCTACATGGCCGGGAAATGGCACCTCGGCACCGATCCGGGCAAGCGCACGACGGACCGGGGCTTCCAGCACGTGTTCGGCTTCGGCGCGCATGCCAGCGGGTCGGGAGTGAATTTCTGGAATGCGGGCGAACACAGCCTGGTGTCATCGGGCAACGAGATTCTCGCGCGAAGCTATCCGGCGGGAACCTTCTATCAGAGCGATGCCATCGGCGACTATAGCGTGGACTTCCTCAATCATCACTTCGGCAAGGGAGATGGCGAAAGGTTCTTCCTCTATCTGCCCTTCAATCCCCCGCACTTCGACCTGCAGGCCCCGGCGGCGCTCGCCGACACCTACATGGACATCTACGCGGAAGGCTGGAATGTGGTCCGTCAGAAACGCTACGACCGCATGCTCGCGAACGGAGTGATCGATGCCTCCCATGCCGGCACGCCATTCGGCGACACGCCCTACAACACCAACCCCGCGATCCAGCCGGTTCCCGCATGGACTTCCCTCGATGCCGCCCGGCGCGCCGACCTCACGCGGCGCATGGCGCTCTACGCCGCCATGATCGACAAGGTGGACCAGAACGTCGGCCGGGTGATCGACCGGCTGAGTCACACCGGCCAGCTCGACAACACGATCATCATGCTGATGTCCGACAATGGAGGCAACGCCGAGGGAGGCGTCTTCGGCAGGACCTTCGGCCAGAACAACCACCCACCGCTGACCGGCGCCCAGCTGACCAACATGGGCCAGCGGGGCGCCAACGACGGCCTCTGGCTCGGCGGCGGCTGGGCGAACGTGTGCAACGTCCCGTTCCGCTACTACAAGCGCTACTCGCATGAAGGCGGCATCCGCACCCCGCTGGTGGTTCACTGGCCCGCGGGCATCGAAGCGCCCGGACGCTGGACGGACCAATACGGTCACCTGATCGACGTGATGAAGACGATCCTCGAAATAACGGACATCCCCTTTCCGGCCACCCGCAACGGAAATCCGGTGGTCCAGCCGGAGGGGGAAAGCCTGATGCCCGCGTTCAGGAACGAGGCGTTGTTCCCCCGGCAGGTGGGATACGAACATGAATCGACCCGAGCTTGGGTGGACGGCGACTGGAAGCTGGTGACCAAGACTTTTTCGTCCAGCGACGGGAGTTCCCCCGCGAACGCCTATGAACTCTATTGGATGCCGGACGATCCGATCGAGTCGGCCAACCTGGCCCTGGTGGAGCCGCAACGCCTCAGGATGATGGTCGGGGCATGGAACGCGTGGGCAGCGCGCGTGGGAGTTCCGGCAAGCCGCCTGCTGGAAATTCCCCTCCCGATACCGGCCGCGACTCCCGGCGACCTTTTCACGGATCACTTCGGCCGCCCGGACTCGACCGACATCGACGCATCGTCGCTAGGGATGGGGGGCTCGAGGGTGCCGCCCATCGGCGCCGGGGCGGCCTACTACGAAGGCTTCGAAGGAACGGGCCTGCCGGATTCGATCCAGATCCTCGACGGCCGCCTGCAAATGGCGGTGGGGCAGGGTGGCATGGCGGAAAACGGTATCATGCTCAACTTCGTCGGCCAGGACATCTTGGAGGCGGGCGGATTCAGCGTGGAGACGACCATCACCGCGCTCAACAACACCGCCGGGGGGCTGGAGGACCGCTACTTCGGCTTCGGAGTCGGATTGACCGAGGCGGAAGCCGCGGGGGGCGGCGATATCGCGGGCCCGAACAGCTTCCGCGGAAGCGTCGGCAATCCTATCGGGAAGGCGGACTTCTTCGTCGAACTCGACATGAACGGCAATCTGAAAGCCTGGAGCAAGGGCCAGCTGCTGGAATCGGTGCCGGTGGGGGCCACGCAGGGTACCATCACCGCGAAATTCGCCCTCGATGGCTTCACCACGGCAAGCGCGGTGGAAGTCACGATGTTCTTCAACGGCAGGGAAATCGATCTCAACGGTGCCGATCCGGACTCGACTACCCGGACCTTCTCCTGGGATCACGACGACACCAACTACATCGGGCTCAGCGCCCGGGTTTCGGAATACGCCAGCATCGACAACCTCGCCGTGCGCAAGCTGCCGCTGGCCGACAGCCTGGCGGTCTGGTACGCGATGAACGCCGGACTTGGAGAAGACGACAGCGCCCCGTGGGCGGACCCCGACGGCGATGGACTGCCGAATTTCCTCGAATGGGCGATCGGCACCGATCCCGGCGCTCCCGATGCCGGGGCGGCTCTGCTCACGCTGCTCACGATCGAGCCGGGAGAGAGCCGTTTCCGGTTCGAATCCAGGCAGCTGACGGGCCGTGTCGCGGCCGACGTGGAATACGTGGTGATGGTTTCCACGGATCTGGAGGGCTGGAAGCCCGTGGAAGCGATGGTCGTTTCACCGCCGCAGGCGATCCTGGAAGCCCCCGGCTACGAGACTGTCGAACTGGAGCTTCCCGCGGAGGAGGTCGCGGAAAAGGACCGCCTCTTCGTCCTGATCTCGATCCACCCGAAGTCCTGAAACCCGGAGCGTCTGTCACACGCCATGGAAAAGTTCCGGCCTCATCCAATCCCCAAAGACACCATACATCCATGAAGAAACTCCTTGTCTCCCTGCTCATCGGCCTGCCGATGTTGCACGCCGCCGCCATGGGTGCCGTGCTCTTCACGGACACCTTCGAACGCCCCGACGGCAACAACATCGAAGCCTCCCTGGATGGCATCGCCAACAACACCGGCACGACATTCGTGCCGGGCGACAATCCCGTTGGCGGCACTCCCGTCTATATTCACGGTTACCGTGACACTGGCAACCGGTACCCGAATTTCAATGGCGCCGACGCTGTCTCAACAGACGGCGGCGGCATCCAGATCAGCGCGAACAGGCTCCAACTCGCCTATGCGCCCGGCACCGCCAACGCGATGATCAACCATAATTTCGTGAATGCCGCCATCACCACCGCCGGCGGGTTTTCCGTATCGGCCGATTTCGCCGGATTCGATCACACCCTCGCCAACGATCACAATTATGGCGTGGGCTTCGCGGTCGGTCTGCCTGCGTCCGCCGGGGCGCCGGGTGGCACGGGCGATGCCGCTACCGGCAACCCCCGCATGACCGGCGGCATCGGCACCACGATCGGCGCCACGGTGCCCACGCAAAGCCTGTCCGATTTCTGGATCGTCCTCCGCACCAATGGCACCCTGGCTTGGGGAGGGAACGGCGGCACCTCCGGCACGGTCGCCGGAATCACCGGCCTGGGAACCCAGCCAACCGGCAACGTTACGGTGAATTTCTTCTTCGCTAGTTTCGATCAAGACAGCACCGTGAACTACGAAGTTTTCTTCAACGGTGTGTCGCGGGGGGCAGGAACCTTCGTCTGGAGTGGCGACAACGAGAATTACATCGGTCTCGATGCCCGCGCGACCAATGGTGCGTTCGTCGACAGCCTCACCGTCAGCATCATCCCCGAGCCCTCGGCCGCGCTGCTGGGACTCTTCGGCTGCTTCTTCCTGCTGTGTCGCAGGCGCTGATTTTCGTCTTCGCTATCCCCGAGATCCCCGCCGGGCGGCTCCCGCCGAGCCGCCTGGTTTTTTCCGGCGGTCACGAGGATGGCTATCCACTCCTCGCGCACCGGCCTTCCGGATTCTCCCAAACGGGTCATTGAGTGAAGGCGCCGGCGCACCGGATCGATGCAATGGGTTTCATCGCCGATGTGTCCGGCAGGATCTGGCCTCCGGCTCCGTTCCGCATCCTGCGGAACGATCTTTCAATCCCGGAACGCGCCAGCGCGACCCGATTGACGGGATGAGCCGGATTCCATGAAGCGGCGGAGGGAACGGCACGCGCGCTCCCTTGAAAAATTTTTCGCCCGAGAGGGAACGCCCCGAAGAGTGGCGACACCCTCCTTTTAAAGCCGCCGCTCCTCCCGGAGCGATGGCAGCGCCCAACCCAAACCCATGAAATCCATATATCTGGCCGGCCTGCTCCCGCTGCTCGCCGTGGCGCAGGCCTCGACCCTCTTCGAAGACACCTTTGACCGGGCGGATTCCCGGAACATCCAGGAGGTGCTCGACGGCATCGACAACCAAACCGGCACGGCCTTCGAGCCGGGCGGCGATCCCTCAGGAACCCCCGTCTATCTCCACGGTCACATCGACCCGGCCAGCGGATTCGCGGGAGGCTTCGCCGCTCCCGACACGGACCCCGTCAACGGCGCTTCCGCCCGCATCGTCAACAACACTCTGGAACTCGCCGCCGAGCAGCAGGGCACCTCCAACGCCATCATCAACCACAACTTCACCAACGCCTCCATCCTCGCCGCGGGCGGCTTCTCCGTGTCGCTGGATGTCCGTGCCAGAGGAACCGTCGCAAACGGAAACGGCGGCGGCTTCGCGCTCGGCATGTCTTTGGCCGAAGCATTGGCCACCGGCGATGCTTTCAGCGGGAACCCCCGCCTGACCGGGGGATTGGGCTCCAACATTGGCGCCGGCAACATCGTCCCGGTGGAAGTCGCGTCCGACTTCTGGATCATCCTCCGCGCCAATGGCTCCCTGGCATGGGGCGGAGCGGCGGGCACCACGGGAATCTTCGGTATTTCCGCCGGACAGGGCATCCCCAACACCCCCTTCGGCACCATCACCGTGAACTTCCTTCTCGATGACTTCGATGCCGGCGGCACCGTGAACTACGAAGTCTTCTACAACGGTGACCTGCGGGGAACGGGTTCCTTCACCTGGAGTGGAACCAACGAGAACTACATCGGCCTCGAAGGGCGCAACGGCTCCGGCGTGAACCTCGACAATCTCAGGATCGCCACCGATTTCTTCGAGCCGGAAATCGCCCCGCCCTTCATCACCGCCTTCGAAGCCACGACGCTCGGCGGCGGTTTCGCCCGCCTGCATTGGGACATCGGGGGAGGTCCCTTCGACGTCGTCATCAAGGCCGGCTCCACCACCCTCCACACCTCTACCGACCCCCGGGGCTTCGCCGATGTCGACGCGCAGGGCGCGACGGACTTCACTCTCACCGTTTCCAATGCCGCAGGCGATGATTTCCTCGACACCTTTCTCGCTGCGGAAAACGGCTTCTCCACCGTAGTGCGCGCCGATGGCCCGGTAGCCTGGTATCGGTTCAACGAGACGTTCTTCTCGTCCCTTGTCATCGATTCCGCTGACAACGCCACCCCCCACAACGGTACTCTCATCGGCGGTGTCCTGCTGGACTCCCCGGGAACCCTGGACGGCGCGGCGGGCTTCCTCGGTGCAGACGCCAGCGTGCTCGCCGGCTTCATCCTCGACCCGGCGGCCGCGATGCCCGGCTACACCATCGAAGCCATCGTCCGGCGCTACCCCGCCAGCCCTGTGAACGCGGCCATCGTCTCGCAAAACGATGGAACCGGAACCGGCCGCAGCCACCTCGCGGTGGATAGCGACGGGACCATTCAGACCTTCCTCGCTGGCGGCCCCCCACAGCGCAAGGACGCCGACGTGAGGCTCCCGCCCAATGTCTGGGCCCATCTCGTCATGGTCGTCGACACGGTTACACCCGAGATCCGCTGGTACCTCGATGGAGAACTCATCGGCTCCACCGCCGATGGGATCAACCCCGAAAATAGCGTCTTCGATCCGAACTTCACCCTCGAATCCGCCACCGGCGCCTGGCGCATCGGCACCCAAAAGCTGGCCAACCAGAACTTCTGGCTCGGCGACATGGATGAAGTCGCAGTCTACGACTTCCTGCTCGATGACCCGGACGGCAATGGCAACCTCTCCGACAACCGGGTTCCCGCCCATGCCTCCGCCTGGCTCGGCGCCGCCACCGGCCTGCTGGGCTTCCACGCGGACGCGGCAACGATCCTCCCCGGCGGCTCCACCACTCTGCACGTGAAAGTCGGCGCGGATGTCACCTCCATCACCATCGACAACGGCGTGGGAGCCGTGATGCCGGTCAACGGCGTCGCCAGCGTCATCATCAGCCCCGCGGAGACGACCACCTACACCATCACCGTCCAAAGCCCCGGCTCCGGCCAGCAGACGCAGCTCGTCACGATCGTCGTGGAAGCCGTGCCGCAGGAGGGTCCGGAAATCGTCTCCGCCGCGATCTCGGACGGCGACTTCCACATCGTCTTCCGCGGCGCTCCCTCCATGACCTATCAGGTCCGGGGTTCGCTCGACCTCGAAGCCTTCGACATCGACCTCGGCACCGCCGCCACCGATGGCGACGGCGAAGGCTCGGCCACGATCCCGCTCGTGCCCGGCCGCTCGCGGCAGTTCTACCGCATCGAGGGAATTCCCGCCCCCTGACGCATCTCCCCACCCATCCAAAAACCGACAACATCATGAACAAACCCCTTGTTTCCCTGCTCCTCGGCCTGCCGATGCTGCATGCCACTGCCACGGGTACCGTGATTTTCGCGGACACCTTCGACCGCGCCGACAGCCGCAACATCCAGCAATCCGTGAGCGGCATCACCAACAACACCGGCACGGCTTTCGAGGCGGGCGGCGATCCCTCCGGAACGCCTGTCTATCTCCACAGCCATATCGATCCTCTCAGCACCTTTGCCAATAACTTCGGCGCTCCGGATACGGTCGCTTCGAACGGCGGAGCCGCCCGAATTTCCGGCAACATGCTGAATCTCGCCGCCGAACAACCGGGAACCTCCAATGCCATCGTCAACCACAACTTCGTGAATGCTGCCATCCTCGCCGCGGGCGGCTTCTCCGTGTCGCTGGACGTCGATACCGCCCCGGGAGGAGGCAACGCCAACGGCAATGGCGGCGGCTTCGCGGTCGGCATGTCCTTCGCTGAAGCGATGGCCACCGGCGACGCCTTCGATGGCGCCTCCCGCATGACCGGGGGCTTCGGCACCGCGATCAACGGAGCCACCATCATCCCCGCCGCCGTGGCGTCCGACTTCTGGGTCGTCCTGCGCGCCAATGGTTCCCTGACATGGGGAGCGGGAGCGGGCACGACGGGAATCTTCGGAGTCACCAGTCTGGGGAGCAATCTCGCCGGCAACATCACCGTCAATTTCCTCTTGGATGACTTCGATGCCGGCAGCACCGTGAACTACGAAGTCTTCTTCAACGATATCTCGCGAGGCACGGGCTCCTTCATTTGGAGCGGCGCCAACGAGAACTACATCGGCATCGAGGGACGCAGCAGTATAGGTCCCCTGCTCGACAATTTCAGCGTCAACACCATCCCCGAGCCCTCGGCCGCACTGCTGGGCCTCCTCGGCTGGACCTTCCTGTTGCGCCGCAGGCGCTGACCTTCGTTGCCACAACGATGGAAATCCCCTCCGGGCGGCTCACAGCCGGGCCGCCCGGCTTCTTTTCGACACAGCGAACTACCATGCGCCTCACCCTCTGCCTTCTGCTGGCGAGCCTGTTTCCCGCCTCCGGGGGAATCCTCTTCCGGGACAGCTTCGACCGCGCCGACAGCCGCAACATCCAGCAATCCCTGGATGGCATTGCCAACCATACTGGTACCGCCTTCGAGGCGGGCGGCGACCCCGCCGGAACTCCTGTCTATCTCCACAGTCACATTGATCCGGCCAGCGGGTTCGCCGGAGGTTTCGCCGTGCCGGACACGATTGCTGCGAACGGCGGAGCTGCCCGGATCTCAGGCAACACCCTGAACCTCGCCGCGGAACAGCCCGGAACCTCCAATGCCATCGTCAACCACAACTTCACCAACCCCGCCATCCTCGCCGCGGGCGGCTTCTCCGTATCGCTCGATGTCGATACCCGGGAAGGAAACTCCAACGGCAACGGCGGCGGCTTCGCCATCGGCATGCCGATGGCGGAAGCGATGACCACCGGCGACGCCAACGATGGCGATCCCCGCATGACCGGGGGTTTTGCCACCGCGATCCATGCTGCAACTGTCATCCCCGCCGCCGTCGTCTCCGATTTCTGGATCGTCCTGCGCTCCAACGGCTCCCTCGCCTGGGGTGGAGGCGCGGGCACCACGGGAATTTCCGGAATCACCGGCCTCGGGAGCAACCTCGCCGGCAACATCACCGTGAACTTTTCCCTGGAAAGCTTCGACGCCGGCGACACCGTGAACTACGAGATCCTCTTCAACGACATGCCGCGGGGCACGGGTTCCTTCGTCTGGAAAGGTTCCAACGAAAACCACATCGGCCTCGAAGGACGCAGCGCGAACGGCCCCCTGCTCGACAACTTCACCATCCGCACCCTTGCCTCCTCGGCGACCCTCGCCGTCGCGCCGGAAACCGTCGCCCACGACAACGCCGCGCAAACCGTCACTCTCTCCTGGAACGCCTCCGGTCTGCCCGCCGGAGCCGCCTACGAAATCACCGCCGACAAGGCCGTCGCCTTTCCCAATGCCGACGCCTCCGGCCCGGCGGCAAACGGCGGCCACACCGTTGAAGCGATGGTGGACGGCACTCTCGGCGACACCACTTTCACTCTCGAAATTTCCGCCGGGGAAACGGTCATCGCTACCTCCTCCGCTACTGTGAGGCAAATCCCGCCGCTCTCCACTCGCCCGAACGTTGTCGTCATCCTCGTCGATGATCTCGGCTGGTCCGACCTCGGCTGCTACGGTGGCGAAATCCCCACGCCACACCTCGACGCCCTCGCCGCGAACGGCGTGCGCTTCCGGCAATTCTACCAGGGCACACGGTGCAGTCCCACCCGCATCTCTCTGCTCACCGGCCTCTACCCGCAGCAGGGCGCGGTCAACCCCGCCGCCGCCCTGCCCGACCTGCGCACCGACAACAACGTCACCTTCGCCGAAGTCCTCGGCTACGAGGGATACCGTACCTACATGGCCGGCAAATGGCACCTCGGCAACGGCGAACGGCTGCCGGAGAACCGCGGCTTCCAGCACGTCTGGCGCTTCGCCAACGGCCAGGCTCACAGCACCGACCAGTGGAACCAGAGCGCCTGCACCCTCGTCTCGCAGAACAACGAAATCGCCCTCCGGGACTATGGTGCGGCCTTCTACCAGCCCGACGCGATGGGCGACTACGCCCTCGATTTCATCGACCACCATCTTGCCAAGAACGACGGCGCATCCTTCGCCATGTACCTTGCCTTCGGAGCGCCCCATTTCCCCATCCAGGCGCCCGCCGCACTGGCCGATGCGTACGTCCCCACATACGCGCAGGGCTGGGACATCATCCGCCAGCAGCGCTACGACCGGCAACTCGCCATGGGCGTGATCGACAGCCGCTACCCTCTCTCCTCGCGCGGCGGTACCGGCCCGCATCAGGCGGAACCCATCGTCGCCATCCCCTCTTGGAACACCCTCGGTGCGGACCGCTGCGCCGACCTCGCCCGCCGCATGGCCCTCTTCGCTGCCATGGTCCAAAAGATCGATGACAACGTCGGCAAGCTCGTCGCCAAACTCGATCAAACCGGCCGCCTCGACAACACGCTCATCTTCTTTCTCTCCGACAACGGCGCCAACCACGAAGGAGGCGTCTTCGGCAACAACAACGCCGCCCCCGCGACCGGCGCAGCCCTCGCCAATATGGGACAGGCTGGGGAAAACGACAACATCCACTACGGCGGCGGCTGGGCGAATGCCGGCAACACGCCGCTGAAACTCTTCAAGCACTTCACCCACGAAGGCGGCATCCGAGCCCCGCTCATCGTGCACTGGCCTGCGGGATTCTCCTCGAGAGGTAACTGGATAGAGACGCCGGCGCATCTGATCGATGTCATGGATTCCATCGTCGATGCGACCGGCGCAACCTACCCCGCCGCCTTCAACGGCAATCCCGTGCTCCCGCTCGAAGGGACGAGCCTCATTTCCATGATCGACGGCGCCGTTCCCGACCGGGCGCTCTTCGTCGAGCACGAATCCAACCGCATGGCGCGGAAAGGAAAATGGAAGCTCGTCACTGAAGCCTTCACCGCCTTCGACAACGAATTCACCGCACACCAGAAACTTCTCTACGACATGGACGCCGACCCCGGCGAAAGCACTGACATCGCCGCGCAGCATCCCGCGAAAGTCGTCGAGCTGGTGGACGAATGGAACGCCTGGGCCACGCGCGTCGGTCTGCCCGCCGGACGGCTCATCGCCCCGCCGCCGGAAAACGTCACCCCGGCCTCCACCCCCGCCGACCTCTTTCTCGACACCTTCAACCGCCCGAACGCCACCGACATCGACACCTCGAACGAAGGCATGTCCGGCAGCCGCGTGCCGCCGCTCGGCGAAGGCGTCACTTGGTTCGAAGGTTTCCAGGGCAGCGGCGAAGGCTCTATCCAGATCGCCGATGGCATCCTCCAAATGGCCACCGGCACGGGCATGAGCGAGAACGGCCTGAACCACAACTTCACCGGCCAGGACATCCTCGATGCCGGCGGCTTCTCCGTCTCCCTGCGCATCCTCGACATCAACAGCGACCCCACCGACCTCGCCAACCGCTTCGTCGGCTTCGGAGTCGGTCTGAACGCCGCGGAAGCCGCCGCCGGCAACGACATCGGCTCCGCCAACCCGAAGCCGATCCGCGGCAACGCCGCGAACCCCGGAGCAGCCGACTGCTTCCTCGAACTCGACCTGAACGGCAACGTCAAGCTCTGGACCGTCGGCGTCCTGCGCGCCACCGTCCCCGTTGGGAAAACCCGCGGCACGCTTACCGCTGCCTTCGTCTGCGATAGCTTCGCCGCCGGCTCGACCGTCGCGGTTTCCGCCTACTTCGACGGCGAACGCGTCGACCTCGATCCGGCAGGTCCGTCGATGCATCGGACCTTCACCTGGAACGAATCGAATGCGAACCACATCGCCCTCAGCGCCCGCGCCGCGAACCACGCGCAAATGGACAACTTCGCCGTGCGCAGGCTGCCGGTCTCCGCCGCCCTGTCCATCGAGCGTGCCCTCGGTGCCGGGCTCGACGGTGTGCTCACCGCTCCCTCCGCGGATCCCGATGGCGACGGCCTTGACAACTTCGGTGAGTGGGCCTTCGGCGCCGATCCTGCCCGTGCCGACAGGGAAGTCGCCGCCACCTCCCTGCTGCTCGTACAGCCGGAATCCGATCTCTTCCGTTTCGCCCACCGCCGTCTTGCCGGTCACATGGCGGCTGGTGTGTCCTATCTCTATCAGATCAGCGAAGATCTCGACGGCTGGCATGACATCGTGCCCCTCGAAGAGTCCGCCACCGCTTTGCCGGCCAGCCCCGGCTACGAAGCGGTGACGCTGCGTTTGCCGCAGGGGGAATGGGCGGAGAAAACCAGACTATTTCTTCAGATTTCCGCCGCATCTTTCTGATGCGGGCGGCATGCCGTAAACAGTCCCGGCCGAAGCAGGAACTACGTACGACGTACCACCGGCCTCGATTTCGAGACACACCGGCGGCGCGTATCCCGTTGGGTATCTTTCCGCCAAAAGCCGGAAAAACATCCAAGCGACGGAGACCGGCTTGAATTACAAATCGCGAAAGCGCCATTGCCCGTGCAATGGTGCATCGGGGGAATTTCCCTCCACGTCCCCCGGCAAACCCAGGCCGAACCCATGCCCCAATTCCCTTCATCCGCCCGCGGACCCGCGCTGGCCGCTTTCCTCTTGCTCGCCGGTATCGCCGGGGCGCTGACGCTCGATCATGAAAAAGAAACTCACGCCACGCTGTCCTCCATTACGGCAACGCTGACGGGGCATTCCGAGCTCCACATCACCGGCAGCGGAGACCCCATCCCCGGTTGCACGATCCATCTGAACTCGGAGGACTCGTGGATCTTCTTCCACAACGTCACGCCCTCGGCGGTCGTCTCGAACCTGCTTTCCCGCATCCGCGTGAACGGCGCCGCGGCCGTGTCGGGCGCGAACGTGCGCGTGGTGCAGCACGTCAACGGCTCCGTGATCGTCCCGCATCCGTCGAATTACCAGCCGCTCACGGTGTTCTCCGGTCCGCATCTCACCGGAACTTCGACAAAGCTGAGTCAATACACTGCCTACGGAAACGCGGCGCTCGGGACCTTCGCCGGCAACATAAGCTCCTTTACGCTCAAGCGCGGCTACACGGCGACCTTTGCGCAGAATGAGAACGGCACCGGCTTCAGTCGCAATTACGTGGCCCAGGACAGCGACATCGAAATCTCCATCCTGCCCCAGGGTTTCAATGGGACGATCCGTTTCGTCCGCGTCTTCCCCTGGCGCTGGGTCAGCAAGAAAGGCTCCTGCGACGTGAGCGCCGGCTCCCTGAACGCCAAATGGCACTACAACTGGAACATCAGCCTCAATTCCACTCTGGATTGGGAATACGTGGCCATCAAGCAGCAACCTCACTGGCCGGGCCTCAACCAGAACTGGCAGACGCGGGGCGTGAACCATCTGCTCGGCTTCAACGAGCCCGACAATTCGGTCGAAGACGCCTACAAGAACCTGACCCCTCCCGGCTCGGTGTCGGATGCGGTGGCCCGCTGGCCGGAGCTCCTCGGCACCGGCCTGCGAGTGGGAGCGCCGGCGGTCACCGACGGCGGCTACAATTGGATCGTCAATTTCATCAACCAGGCGGATGCCGCCGGCCACCGTGTCGATTACGTCCCGGTCCACTACTACCGCAGCCATGCGGGCAACAGTCCGAGCGGGGCGGCCACCCAGATGTACAACTTCCTCAAGAGCATCTACGACGTGGCCCAACGCCCGATCTGGGTGACGGAATTCAACAACGGCGCGAACTGGACCAATGACGCACACGATCCGACCGTGACACAGAACCGCGATGTCATCCGGGCGATGATCCAGATGATGGACAACACCCCGTGGATCGAGCGCTATGCGATCTACAGTCGGGTCGAGTGGTTCCGCCAGACGCACTACGACGATGGCGGCATCACGCCGATGGGCCAGATGTACCGCGACCACGTCGCGCCTATGGCCTATCTCCAGGAAGTGCCGAATTCCGGCTCCTCGGGCAACGCGCTCTACCGCTTCGATGGACACCTGCGCGACACCCGGAGCGGGAACAATCCGCTCGTCTACGGCACGCCGAAATTCGTGCCCGGCAAGCACGGCGAGGCGCTTTCCTTCGACGGCACCGACGACTATCTCGCCCTGCCCGGCCGCCTCGGTGACAGCAGCGATTTCTCCTTCGCCGCTTGGGTGAATTGGAACGGCGGCAACGACTGGCAGCGCATCTTCGACCTGGGCAACGGCACGAACAACTATCTCTACCTGACCCCCAAATCGGATGTGAACACGATCCGCTTCGGGCTCCGGGTGGGCGGTACGCAGCATCAACTCAACGCCCCAGCCCTGACTCCCGGCGTGTGGACTCATGTGGCCGTTACCCTCAACGGCAACACCGCCAAGCTCTTCTTGAACGGCAGCGCGGTGAACACGAACACCGGCGTAACGCTCCGGCCCCACCAGGTCGGCACGGAGACCAACTACCTCGGCAAGAGCCAATGGTCCACCGATCCGCTCTTCAGCGGCCTGCTCGATGACGTGCGCTTTTTCAACATTGGCTTGAGCGACGCGCAGGTGGCCGCGCTGGCGGCGTCGGAGGAATCCGCGGTGCCGGAGTTTGCCGCATCTCCGTCGGCCGGCAGCGCTTACGTCGGCCTGGCTTTCACCGCGGACCTTTCCTCGCAGATCGTTTCCGGAGGAGATGGAGTTGTCTTCTCCAAGGTCAGCGGTCCTCCATGGCTCGCCGTCCTTCCCGACGGCACGCTCTCCGGAGTTCCCGGGATCGGGGACCTCGGAATGAGCCTGCTTCGGGTCCGCGCCACGGCGGCCGACGGCTGGACGGAGAGCGAAGCCGACATCCCGATTCCGGTGGTGACCGCCGATCCCGTGACGCGTCTGGCCTTCGACGGCAGCCCGCTCGCTGCGGCAGGCATCGCCCACGCCACGCTCGCCGGCGGGCCGGGCTACGCCACGGGCCAGCGCGGGCAGGCCCTCAATCTGGACGGCACGGACGATCACGCCGTGCTGCCTGCGGGCATCGCCACGGCGGATGAAATCACCGTGGCCACCTGGGTTTACTGGAACGGCGGCGGACAATGGCAGCGCATCTTCGATTTCGGCAACGGCACGGAGAGCAACGTTTTCCTCACCCCGCGCTCGGGAGCGAACACCCTGCGCTTCGCCATCAAGAACGGCGGCTCCGAGCAGCAGATCAATACCGCGCAGATCACCCCCGGCGTGTGGACGCATGTGGCGGTCACTCTGGGTGCCGGGATCGGAAGGCTTTACGTCAATGGCAGCCTCGCGCAGCCTGAACAAAGCATAACGATCAAGCCCTCCGACTTCCGGCCCGCGACGAACTATCTCGGCCGCAGCCAGTATTCCGATCCGTATTTCAATGGGAGGATCGACGAGTTTCACATCTTCCACCGCGTGCTCAGCGCCGCGGAGATCAATACGCTGCGTACCGGCGCCGTGCCCGCGGTCTCCGCCAATCCGCTCACGCTTCCTGCGGCGATGCCCGACACGCCGTACGTGGCGAGCGTGGAGGGGAATGCAGGCGTCCCTGCGGGCAATGTAACATACTCGAAGGTGAGCGGCCCCTCATGGCTCGTGGTGGAGGGGGACGGTCGCGTCTCCGGCACTCCGGCCGGCAACGACAGCGGCAACGCGCTTTTCCGCGTGCGTGCGACTTCCTCCGCTTCGCCGCTGCTCGTCACGGATTTCGAAGTGCGCGTGCCGGTGCAGGCGCCCGGCGATCTGCGCGCCCACTACGAACTGGACGGCACGGTGAACGACTCCGCCGGCACATTCCATGCGACGGCCCACGGCTCGCCGGGTTACGCCGCGGGTTTCTTCGACCGGGCCGTGAATCTCGACGGCAACGACGACTACATCCAGCTTCCCGCTGCCGCCGTCTCCGGCCTGACGGATGCGACCTTCGCGGTGCGTTTCCGCTGGGATGGCGGCGGGGCGTGGCAGCGGATCTTCGATTTCGGCAACAATACGACGCAGTGGCTTTTCCTCACGCCGAATTCCGGCACGGGCACGATGCGTTTCGGCATCACGGTGGGAGGAAACGCCTCGCAGCAGTTTATCGAAACCGTGCCTCCGCCCGTGGGCGAGTGGACCCACGTAGCTGTCGTGCTGGAGGGCAATACCGGCACGCTCTACGTGAATGGCGTGGCCGCTGCCACGGGCAGTATCACGATCGATCCCGCCAACGTCGCACCGACACTCAACTACCTCGGCAAGAGCCAGTGGTCCGATCCCTATTTCAGAGGAGCCATCGACGATTTCCGCATCATCGGTCGTGCGCTCGACGCCGCGGAAGTGAAGGCGCTGATCGTACCGCCCCCGGCGGCGACGGTGCCGCCCGTCGCAGGCTATGCCTCATGGGCATCCGCTCTTCCCTTCGCCGAAGGCGAGGATCTGCCGGAAACCGATGCCGATGGCGACGGACTGGCCAACGTGATCGAGTGGCTTCTCGGCACCGATCCACTCGATGGAGCCAGCGGCGGGGCGCCGCCGGCGGAGCTCTTCGGAGCCGAGGCAATAGGGTTGGATGATGGGAAAACCTACCTCGGCTTCCGAGCCCGCCTGCGCAAGGACCGGCCCGGCGCCACATTGACTCCGGAAGCCGCTGCCACCCCGGCGGATTTCGGCACGCCGGAATCCGCGGCGCGCGTCCGACAAGCCGGCCCGCCGGTCGATGACGGGGAGTTCGAGATCTTTACCTGGTACTACGAAGTTGCGATCGAGGATGCACCCTCCGCCTTCATGCGCCTGCGGGTGCTGCACGAGTAGGCTGCTCCGGAAGGGATTTCCAGGGAGTCAGCTCACATTTCCCAAAGTTTCGCCAGCGGCACCGCGAAAAAGGAGCTTCCAGGGATCTTCAGCACATCCCAGCCGTCGTACAACACGCAGCCTCCCCGGAAATCCTTCCCGCTTTCCTTCGCCAGCCGTGCCAGCCCTCTGCCATCCTGCCCGCCGATGCTGCGGCTGGCTTTCACCTCGATCCCCCACACCTTGTCGCCGCGGGTGATGACCAGATCGACTTCCACTTGATCCTTGTCCCGGTAGTGCCAGAAGCGCAGATCCGGGTCCGTCCACCCAGCCTGGGCGTGGATTTGTTGGATGGCGAAGGATTCCAGCAAACGTCCCATGTCATTGCGCCGGGCCAGCCAATCGCGGGCGGACAAATCCGCCAGCGTGGCCGCCAGCCCGCTGTCCACCAGATGAATCTTGGGCGCTTTGATCAGCCGCTTGGCCGAATTCCGGTGCCAACCGGGCAGGCTGCGGACGAGAAACAACCGCTCCAGGATTGCAAGGTAATGCTCCACCGTTTCCCGATGCAGACCGAGGTCCTTTGACAACCCGCTGGCATTCAGCAGCGTGCCGGTGCGCAGCGCGAGCAGTTCCAGCAGGCGTCCCAGTTCACGTCCGTCCTTCACCCGTGCGATGTCCTGCACGTCGCGCTCGATGATCGACTTCACGTAGTTCCGGTGCCACTGCCGCGCCCGTTCCGGCGGGCGGTGGAGCGGCTCCGGATAGCCTCCGGCGACCAGTTTATGCGCGATGTCCGGCAGCATCTCGTCGCCTTCCCGGAGAAACATCGGCAGCAGCCCCAATTCCCCATCGAGAAAGGTCCGCAGAAAATCCCCGGCATGGTAGCTTTTCTCCGCTTCGGCCAGAGGCTGCAGGTTCAGGATTTCCATCCGCCCGGCCAGCGATTCGCTCACCCCCGGCAGCAGCAGCAGATTCGCCGAGCCGGTCAGCAGAAAACGCCCCGGCCTTCGGTCGCGGTCCACGACCCTCTTGATTGCCCGCAGCAACCCGGGCGCACGCTGGACTTCATCCAGAGTGACCCTTCCCGGCAGACGGTCCACAAATCCCCCGGGGTCTGTCAGCGCCGTTTGGAGGTAGTTTTCGTCATCGAGGGTGACGTAGGCACGCTCCGGTTCGAGCGCCATCGCGAGCGTGGTCTTTCCGCATTGCCGCGGCCCTAGCAGGCACACCACCGGCGTGTCCTCCAGGGCTTTCCGCACAGCCTTGTCCAGCAGCCTCGGGTAGCGCAGAAATCCATCGTCCATTTGCCGGTTACATTAACGTCCAATTGTCGATTGTAAAGCCGTCCAATTGCTGGTTTAAATCTAAAGAAAAATCATTATTTATTAAAAATAAGTCATCTATGACAAAATTTATTTTCACTGAAAAGAGCCCAAGAGTCAGGTGGGGAAAAGCGTTCTTTTAAACGCCATGCATGGCAGTCTGAAACGCCGGAAATTCCGGTCTTCACTCATGGCGGCGTCCCTGCACTCCGTATGCAGACCACTTGCCGCTGGCCCGCCGGACCGCCAGTCGTTAGAGAAAGCTCGTCATGGATTTGGCTCCTTCCCCTCGCGCCCGGCTGCTTGCCTTCGACGGCGGCGGTATCCGCGGCCTGTTCTCGCTGGAGATCGCGCGACGGATCGAAACCCTCCTGCGCGAAAAGCACAACCGTCCCGATCTCGTGCTCGCCGACCACTTCCATTACATCGGCGGCACCAGCACCGGCGCGATCATCGCCACCTTCCTCTCCTGGGGCCTGCCGGTCGGGGAAGTCATTCGCCTTTATCGCAAAAACGCCCGCGTGATGTTCACCAAGGCGGGCTTCAGCCGCCTGCACAAGCACCGCTTCGCCGGCCGCCCGATTTCGGAGTTCCTGAAAAACTTCTTCGTCGAGGACGACGGATCACCCGCCACCTTGGGGACCTCGAAACTCCACACCCTCCTGCTCGTCGTTACCCGCAACGCTTCCACCGGCTCCCCCTGGCCCCTCTCCAACAACCCTCACGCCCTCTATAACGACCGCACCCAGCCCGGCTGCAACCTCGACCTCCCCCTCTGGCAGATCGTCCGCGCCAGCACCGCCGCGCCCACCTTCTTCCCCCCCGAGGTCATTGAAATCACCGATCTCGCCAGCGGCGTGAAAAAGAAGCATGCCTTCGCCTTCGAAGACGGCGGCGTCACCCCCTTCAACAACCCCGCCTATCTCCTCTACACCATGGCCACCCTGCCCGAATACCGCCTCGGCTGGCCGCAGGGGAGGGACCGCATGAGTCTCGTCTCCATCGGCACCGGCCGCGTGAAAACGGGCCGCGGCAACCGCCTCGACGAGCACCTGCTCGGCCAGGCCAAAGCCATCCCCGCCGCCCTCATTGGCTCCGCCCAATGGATGCAGGATCTCCTCTGCCGCCAGCACGGCGAATGTCGCTATGGCGACCCGCTCGACAGCGAACTCGGCGACCTGATCCGCGGCAATCCTCACGCCGCCTTTCTCTACGCCCGCTACGACCGGAACATCGACGACGAGGATCTCCAGGCAGCCATGAAAGTCAGCCGCCGCGGCTTTACCCTCGACAACATCGAACTCATGGACTTCCTCGGCGAAATGGGTGCCGAATACGCTAGGCGCACGGTGAAGCTGGAGCATTGGGACTGAATGTCGAATATCGAACGCTCAACATCGCGAATGTCGAACACAACGGCCTCTTTCCCCCGCCTCTGGATCGTCGGGTTCGCCGGCCACCGCCGCATCCCCGACTTCGTCGCGGCGAAATCGGCCATCTTATCCGCCCTGCGCGAATTCCGCGATGGCATGGAAGGCGAAGTCGTCGGACGCGCAAGCGCCGCAGCCGGCGCGGACCTGCTTTTCCTCGAAGTCTGTCGCGAGCTCGGCCTCTCTTACAGTATCGTACTGCCCTTCCCGGTCGAGCGCTTCCGCGAAGACTTCGATGACCCCGCGGAGTGGCAAAAAGCCGAAGCCCTCATCGCCGGCGCTGCCAACGTCGAAATCGCTCCCGGCCACCAGGACGCGCCGGAAGCCTACCACCTCGCGGCCCGCGAAATCCTCGATGTCAGCGATGCCATGCTATTCCTCTGGGACGGCCAACCCGCCCGCGGCATCGGCGGCACCGCCGAAAGCGTCGGCGAAGCCCGCGAGCGCGGTCTGCCCCACCGGATCATCTCCTCCGAAACAGCCGTCGCGGAACCGCTCGCTCAAGGCCGCCCGCTGCCATGGAAAGATGGCATCTTCACCGCCCTCCCCGCGACTTCCTCTGTCGAAAACCTCTTCGAGACCCTCGACCGCCGGGCCGTCAGCGGCGCGCCGCGTTCGCGCTGGTTCGCCGCCGGTTCGATCTCTCTCAATCAGCTCGCCACCATCATCTACGGGGTGCTCATCGCCTTCGGCCTCGGCGTCCAGGCGGCCCCGGCCGTGCGTTTCGTCATCGTCACCATCGCGGCCATTCTTCCGTGGGTCGGCGCCCGCATCCGCATCCACGAAAAATGGGTGGAAGACCGGCTGCGGGCCGAGTTGCTGCGCTCTTTGCTCGCCTCCCACGCCTTCGCGCCGCCACTGCGCCCCATCGCCGCCGACCTCTTCCTCGCCGATGCCCCCTTCCTGCGCAGCGCCGCCTGGCGCCTGATCCCTTCCCGCCAATCCTGGTCCGAGGAAAGAGACCGCTACCTCCGCTGCCGCCTCGACGGCCAGATCTCCTACCTTTCCTCCAAAGGCGAACTCGCCGCCAAACGCCTGCGCGTCTTCCAGGCTGTTTTCCGCATCGCTTCCTTCGGCGCCATGATCCTCGGCGCCGCTGCCATCCTCAAAGCCCTCTTCGGCTGGGCCGTTCCCAACTCCATCGACGCCGTGCTGCTCAAATTCTTCCCCATGATTCTTCCCGCCATCGCCGCCTGGTGCCTGGCCATGATCCCGCTCTTCGAACATAAACGCCGCGCCGGCCTCTACCGCCAGCTTGTCGATCGCCTGAAAACGAAACGCGCTGAACTCGCCGAAGCGAAATGTGCCACCACCGCTTCTTCCGTCGTTTCCTCCTGCGAACGCCTGCTCCTCACCGAACTCTGGGAATGGGGTGGCACCCGCGGCAAACGCCGCTGACTCCAATCCCCCATTCCGTGTTTCAAAAGCTCCCGCCTTGACATTCAAAGATCGGCGCGGAAGCTCGCGGAAATCAAGCAAAGGAGGAAAGGTGCATAACGACTTGCTGCACACGGAGAAGATACTCGCCGATCGAAAAACATTCTTTCTCGATCTCAAAGAGAACGCCCGCGGGATGGTGGTGAAGATCACTGAAGATGTCGGAGGGAACCGCGACACCATCATGGTGCCGGCGGAAATCCTCGGCGACTTCATCGCCGCCCTCAGCGACATCAAGGCCACCGCCGACAGCCGCTGAAGCCCTCACTGGCACTTCGCGAAATCCAACCCGAATTTCGCCAGATACTTCTTCAAGCGGTCCGCATCGTTCGTGACCGCTCGCTTCCGCCGTGACACGGCGAAGAGCTCGCGCCCCGCCTCGGACAGACTCTTCGACCTCCGGCACACCGCCACCACATGGGCGAGCTGTACCCGGTCGAAAGGATCGATCTCTTCATCTAACAAACCATTGAGGGCCACGCCCTCCATGGCATCCATCATGCCTCCCGGCCTCCGCCAGCTCTCCCTCAAGCGTCCGATCTCCTCCTCCACCTCCTCCACCCGGATGCGTCCGCGCGGCGCCAGCGTGGCCATGCGCGTCACCGCCGCATTGAGATCGCGGAAATTCCCGCTCCACGCCGTATCCGTCGCCTCGGCGAATCTCAGAAAAGCCTGCCGTGCTTCCTTGTTGAAACTCACCCGCCGTCCCTGCTCGCGTCCGAAGCGCTCCAGTTCGAAATCCAGATTCGGCGCGATGTCCTCCCGCCGCCGGCACAGCGCCGGCAGCTCGAAGGTCCATAAATGAATGCGGGCCAGCAGATCTTCCCGGAACCGCCCCGCCGCCACCGCTTCGAGCAGATCCCGGTTCGTCCCCGCGATGAGCTGGAAATCGCTGCCCACAGGCTTGTCCGACCCCACGGGCAGGAAAGTCCTGTCCTCCAGCGCCCGCAGCAGCATGGCCTGCTCGTCCGCCCCGAGCTCCCCGATCTCGTCGAGAAACAACAATCCGCCATCTGCCTCGCGCAACAAACCCGGCCTGTCCTTCTGCGCTCCGGTGAACGCCCCCCGCACATGGCCGAACAACGCCGAAGCCGCCATGTCGCCGCGCAGCGTCGCGCAATTCGTCTCGACGAAACTCCCCCGCAACCCGCCGCGCTGACGGCGCAGCTCAAAAATCCGCCGGGCCAGATGCGACTTGCCCGCCCCCGTCGGCCCCGTGAGCAGCATCGGCGCCCGCGAACGCAGCGTCACCTGCTCGATCCTCTCGATCAGCCGGTTGAACTCCCCGTTCCGCGTCGCGATGCCGCTTTTCAGAAAATCCGTCGTCTCCACCGCGTCGCGGGCGAATCTCGTACTGAGCGCATCGTACTTCGAAAGATCGAGATCGATCACCGCATAGCGCCCTGCCGGATCGGGTTTCCTCCCGCCGGCCCGCGGCGAAGTCTGGATCAGCTTCGCCGGCACGTAACCCGCCTCCACCAGCAGGAACCAAGAGATCTGCGCGATGTGCGTCCCGGTCGTGATGTGCACCCAGTATTCCTCCCCCTCGGGATCGAAATCGTACTCCCGCGCCCAATCGTGCAGCGCCCCGTACACCCGCTCCAGATCCCAGGGATCTTTCCCGAAATCGACGAGATGCCTGCGCACCTCCGTCTCCGGCGAAACCAGCCGGACATCCTCCGCCACCCGCTCGTGCAATTTCCCGAACTGCGGCTCCGCCAGCAATTCGAAGCGGTCGAACAACAATTCCTCATGCTGGAACAGCGACACGCTCGGCCGCCACCCGTCCCAGCGCCGCGGATCGAAACCGCCGTCCAGCTTCGTCCCCAGCAAACCGATCGCCACCCGCTTCACGGTTCGGATTCAATCCTATCCATTTCAATAAATCACTCTCTATTATTCAAATTATTCTGGAAAACTACTGCTCCCATCAGTCGTTGGGAAAATTTCTCAAAGATTTCATCTCATTCACCATCAATATTTTAAATCTGTCATCCACCATCCCCGTTTCTGCCTGGCACGCCCCATGCCATTCCTCCCCAGTCCGCCACAACCACCGGATGCAAGCAAATGGCCAACAAGAACCTCTTCCAGACCCTCCGCGGCGCCCTGACTCCCGCGGCGACCGTCCGCAACGACGCGGGAGCCCCGGCCTACGAACTCTCGCCGAAGGCCGCGCTCGCCCGCCTCGCCGCCACCGGCTGCCTTAGCCGGACCTTCTACGCCACCGCCGAAACGCAGCTCGACCGCGTGCTCGACCTCGCCCGCCGGGTGGACACCGACTTCCTCGCCCAAACCGCGCTCTACGCCCGGCGGCGGGGTTTTATGAAGGACATGCCGGCCCTGCTCTGCGCCGTGCTCGCCACCCGCGACCTCGACCGGCTCGCCGAAATCTTCCCGCAGGTCATCGACAACGGGAAAATGCTGCGGAATTTCGTCCAGATCCTCCGCTCCGGCGCCACCGGGCGGAAGTCCCTCGGCTCCGCGCCCAAACGGCTGGTCCGCCAGTGGCTCGAACGCGCCAGCGAACGGCAACTCGTCCAGGCCGCCATCGGCAACGACCCCTCCCTGGCCGACATCGTCAAGATGGTCCACCCGCGCCCGGCCGACGCCTCGCGGGAAGCCTTCTACGCCTGGCTGATCGGCAAGCCGTACGAGGCCGATGCCCTGCCGGAAACCCTCCGCGCCTTCGAAGCGTGGAAGCTTTCCCACAAAGGCGAAGTGCCCGACGTGCCCTTCCAGATGCTCACCGCGCTCGACCTCGGTCGCGACGAATGGACCGCCATCGCGAAAAACGCCTCCTGGCAGACCACCCGCATGAACCTCAACACCTTCGCCCGCCACGGCGTCTTCGCCTCCCGGGAAATGGTCCGGCTCATCGCGCGGCGGCTGGCCGGCCCCGACCAGGTGCGCCGCGCGAAAGTCTTCCCCTATCAGCTCCTCGCCGCCTTCCTCAATGCCGCTGCGGAGGTGCCGGAAGACCTCCGCGACGCACTCCAGGAGGCGATGGAAACCGCCGTCGGCAACGTCCCGGAGGTTCCCGGTGAAATCGTCATCTGTCCCGATGTCTCGGGCTCCATGCAGATGTCCGTCACCGGCTACCGCAAGGGCGCCAGCTCGAAGGTCCGCTGCATTGATGTCGCCGCGCTCGTCGCCGCCGCCTTCCTGCGGAAGAACCGCAAGGCCCGCGTGCTGCCTTTCGAGGTGAACGTCGTCGATCTCCGGCTCAACCCCCGCGACTCCGTCATGACCAACGCGGCCAAGCTCGCCAAAATCGGCGGCGGCGGAACCAACTGCTCCGCCCCGCTCGCCCGGCTCAACAAGGAAAAGACGGCCCCCGACCTGGTGGTCTTCGTTTCCGACAATGAATCCTGGGCCGATCCCAAGGCGCATCGCGGCACCGCCATAATGGCCCAATGGGAAAAGCTCCGGCAACGCAACCCCGCCGCCCGGCTCGTCTGCATCGACCTGGTGCCCAACACCACCGCGCAAGCCCCGGACCGGAGGGACATCCTCAACATCGGCGGCTTCAGTGACACCGTCTTCGACCTCATCGCCGCCTTCGCGGCCGGGCCCGACGGCGAAGGCCACTGGATCCGCGAAATCGAACGCCAACCGCTGAACCAACGTATGAACATCGCATGAAAAACCTTTGCCGGCGCGGCGGATGCCGGTGGGACTACATCGTTTGTACCACGAATCCAACAGTCTCGCCATCCCTCGCCGCCGCACCGGCAAACCCCTCTCCGCGAATGCAGGAAAGACTACATGGAAGCCATTGGTCGCCGGTTCAAATCCGGCCCCGCCCGTCGGGTAGCTCAGCCAGGTAGAGCAGTGGAATGTCTTTCCGATCCCTTGTCGCGAACTCCTCTTCAATCAAACGGCGAATGCCGGTGGAACTACATCGCTACGGACGACCAGGTCGCCGGTTCGAGTCCGGCCCGGGCCACCTCGACGGCCCGGTAGCTCAGCGGTAGAGCAGGAACGTTTCACCAATCCCTTGTCGCCACCCCTTTCATCGTGAATGCAGCGCAGACTACATCCTACAGCGACCCTAACCGGGTTTGCGGGTAACCAATCCCGCCGGGTCTCGCACCCGTGGCGGAATCAGACGCACTCAACGACACGCCTTCGCCCATCTTGTCACGATGATCCCTTTGCGAACAAATTCTCCAGACCCATGAGCCCAGTGATCCGCCATCCCTGTCCCTGCTGCGGCTATCGCACCTACCCGCTTCCCGCGGGCGGTACGATGCAGCTCTGCCCGGTGTGCTTTTGGGAAGACGCGCCCGGCCATGTTCCCTTCAATGGCTCCAACGAGGTTTCGCTGGTTCAGGGCCAGCGCCATTTCCTGGCCGAAGGAGTCTGCGAAACCCGATTCAAAAACGCCGCTCGCGCACCGCTTCCCGAGGAAGCGCGTTCTCCCCATTGGCTGTCATTCGATATGCTCTGCGAGCGCATCATTGCTGAAATCGAACGGTCATTTCACAACGTTACCCGCGGTGGCGGAACCACGCTCCATCAAATGGATCTGGTGGACGGAGGCTGGCCGATATTGGAAAAGTTCATGAAGGAGGCCGAGAACAAGGATCCAGAAATCCGTTGGCAGGACATCCCCGCCGGGAAGCTATCCCAATTCCATGAGTCGCTTTGCTTCCTGGACCACCTCGGCTTCCGCTTCTATCTGCCAGCTTTCTTGAGACACGCGCTTGTGACGTCTTACCCAGACATCGGTGCCGCCGAAATCTGCGGCGTGCTATGGTCGCTGGATGACGGTTTCCGTAATTCTTATCGAAGCGATTCCTTCAGTCTGCTCGAACTCGAACAAAAACAAGCCGTGGCCGCCTTCCTTCAGCTCTTCGCCGTCTGGGGAAATGACGATCAAGAACCCTATGCACGCAAGGGTCTCAAGAGAGGCTGGGACGCCTACGTTCCACCCTATATCAAATTGGCGGCACTCTGACCTTTCTCCCTTTTCTCCACCCACTATCCCACCCCATGATCATCCACAAAACCGACGAAGCCCTCGGCTTCCTTCCGCTCCCCGACGACAACGGCAAGCCCATCACCGTCATCGGCACCGATGCGATCCGCGACCACTTCGACGAAACCTGTCTCAAGCAGGCCGTGAACTCGCGCCTGGCTCCCGGTGTCACCGAAGTGATCCTCAACCCCGACGCCCACGCCGGCTACGGCGCGCCGGTCGGCTGCGTGATGGTCTCGCCCACGCACATCTACCCCGGCCCCGTCGGCGTGGACATCAAGTGCTCGATGTCCCTGCTTCAGCTCAACATCCCTGAAGACGCCATCGCCGACAAAATCACCCGCCGGGCCCTTATCAACGCTATTGTCGAGCGCACGCCCACCGGCGCGGGCCGCGGCCAGCGTTCGGTGAAAAAGGCCCGCCCCGTGGACCGCGAACTCGGCACGCTCGCCGTGACCGAAGGCGCCACCGCGCGCGTGTGCGAAGCGCTCGGCATCCCGCCCGAATGGGCCGCCCGCTGCGAGGATTCCACTCACCATGGCCACGACGGCACCTACGATGCGCTCCGTACCAGGCTCGACTTCATCCTCGAAAGCGGCCGCGTGAAGAACTTCGCGGACAAGATCGGCCAGCTCGGCTCCTACGGCGGCGGCAATCACTTCGGCGAATGCGAGATCACCCGCATCGCCGATCGCCCCTCGATGCGCGCCACCGCCGACACCTTCGGTCTGCGCGACGGCCACGTCTCCTTCCTCAGCCACTGCGGCTCGCGCGGCTTCGGCAACCTGCTCGCCCAGGGCCAGTTCAAGGATTTGGAAAACAAATTCCGCCAATGGCACACGCCCTTCCCCTCCGGCGACCGCCAGCTCGTCTACGCCCCGCTCGGCACCCCCGAAGCCGACGCCTACCTCGACGACATGGCGCTCGGCGCGAACTTCGCCACCGTGAACCACCTGCTCATCAACGCGCTCGTGCTCGAAGCCTTCCAGGAAATCATGCCCGGCGCGCAGGGCAGCCTCGTCTATTTCATCTCCCACAACATCGCGCGGGAGGAAATCGTCGATGGCAAAAAGGCATGGGTCCACCGCAAGGGCGCCACCCGCGCGATCCCCGGCGGCCACTTTTCGCTGGCGGGCACGCCCTTCCAGGACAGTGGCCACCCGATCCTGCTGCCCGGCAATCCGCGTGACGGCTCCGTCGTCATGGTCGCCAAAGGCGGGGCCGAGCGCGCCGCTTGGTCCGTCAACCACGGCGCGGGCCGTCGCATGGGCCGCAAGCACGCGGCGCGCACGCTCGACCAGAAAGCGGTCGATTCTGACTTCGACAGCTCCGACATCCTGACAAACTGCCGCCAATATCCCATCGACGAAGCCCCCGATGCCTACAAAAGCTTTCCCGAAGTGCTCCGCAGTGTCGAATCCGCCGGGCTCGCCGAAACGGTCGCAAAACTCCAGGCCCGCTTCGTCATCAAGGACGGCGCGGCGGCGGACGATTAACAAAATAGGTCATATAGGGCCTATATGACCTATCCCCAAGTCCATGAAACCCCTCCAACTCGACGGCTCCACCGGCGGCGGGCAGATGCTCCGCACCGCCCTCTCCCTGGCGATGATCACCGGCACGCCCTTCCG
This sequence comes from Haloferula sp., assembly GCA_037190465.1. Classification (GTDB taxonomy): domain Bacteria; phylum Verrucomicrobiota; class Verrucomicrobiia; order Verrucomicrobiales; family Akkermansiaceae; genus Haloferula. Next base: position 293,783 of record JBBCJF010000022.1, read on the forward strand.
CATGACCAACATTCGAGGCAAACGCCCGCGCCCCGGCCTGATGCGCCAACACCTGACCTGCGTGAAAGCCGCCTGCGAAATCTCTGGCGGCACGGCCGACGGTGCGGAACCCGGCTCCACCGAAATCGTCTTCCGCGCCGGAAAAATACGATCCGGATCGTACCAATTCGCCATCGGCACCGCGGGCAGCACCGGCCTGCTCCTCCAGACCCTGTTACCCGCGCTGTGGCGTGTGGATGGCCCGAGCGAGCTGCGGCTCGAAGGCGGCACGCACAACCCGCTCGCCCCGCCCTTCGAATTCCTCGACTGCGTCTTCCTCCCCGCGCTGAGCGCGATGGGCGCGGAGGCATCCATCACGCTCGCTGGCACTGGTTTCGCCCCGGCGGGCGGCGGCGCGATCGAGTGCCGGATCGAGCCCTGCGCGGAATTCTCCCCCCTCGATCTGAGCGCCCGTGCCGAACAGGACGAAACCCGCATCCGCGTAATCACCCGCCATCTACCGCTCTCCATCGCCGGGCGGATGCTCGATGCCGCCCTGGAGATCCTCCCCTGCAAGGACGCCGCCGTCGAAACACGCGAGCCCGGCCCCGGCGCCGGCATCTGCTGCCTGGTCGAATGCAGCTTCGGCACGACCCGCGAACTCACCAGTAGCTTCGGTGAGCAGGGTGTCGCCGCCGAACGCGTCGGCCAGCGAGCCGCAAAGCTGATGCGCGATTTCATCGGCTCCGGCGCTCCCGTCGGGCGCTGTCTCGCGGATCAACTGTTGCTACCGATGGCTCTCGCCGGAAAAGGCCGCATCGTCACCATGTCGCCCGACATCCACGTCCCCACGAACATCGCCGTGATCGAAAAGTTCCTGCCGGTGAAATTCGGAATCCGCGACGGCGAACGCGGCGCGAAGATCATCGAAGTGGGTCGCGCCTGAACGTGGCGCATGCCTGCTTCGATCGGGAGAATGGCATGAAGACGGTTTCTCAGCCCTTGCCGGGCTCCGGCAGGATTTCGCGGTTCGGGTCGTCTTTCGCGGAATCGTATCCTTTCGAATAACTGAAGAGATCCCTGTGAAGATACTCGACGAACCGTTCCTTCCGGTCGCCCGGCAGACGGTTCCAGATCGCCACATTGAGCGCCCTGGCCACCTTCATCATCATTTTCAGGGTGAGCCTGCGGCCGCTCCGGGCGCGCTGGACCTGCTTGTGGGTAAGCTGTTCGATCGAGGCATCCACCAGATCGTGATTGCCCAGGCCCCAGGAAGTCATCAGGGCATCCAGCGGTTGCGTGCCGTGCTCGCGTTCTTCGTTCACGCGCCGGATGTAGCAGGCGGCCGGTGGATGACGAATGCGGATTTCAAGCCTCCGGCTCCCGCATTCTCATTCCTCCAGCGCATGGAGGCTGATGCCGTGCTCGTTGCAGAGACGAAAAACGGTGTCGCGCTCCAGCAGCAGGGTACGGCCGGCTTCCACCGCGATCGCGCCGACACCGGCTTCGCGGCAGGTTTCGATGGTCACCGGTCCGACCACGGGCACGTCGAAGCGGAAATCCTGGTCGGGCTTGGAAACCTTCACCAGCATCACGTCCCTGCCCCGGCCAAGTTCGCCGCCGCGGCGGATGCAGGCATTGGTGCCTTCGAAAGCCTCGACGGCGAGCACCGTCCCGTGGCGGACGACCACCGTCTGGCCGATATCGAGCCGGCTGGATTCCTTGGCGATGCGAAAGCCGAAGGCCGCATCATGGAGTTGCCGCTTTTTCAAAGCTGGACCGCAGACATGCCCGGACGCAGGCAGGAGGTCTTCAAGAAACGTGGTCGCCGGAAGCAAGGGGATGCCGTCCTTCGCCAGTTCGTCCGCGATTCCGCCGAAAAGCGATTCCGCGTTCCGCTCCTTGAGCCGGGCGAGCAGCATCAGCGTGCGCAGGTCGGGCCGGAGGTCGAAGAGATTCTTCGGCGCGATCTGACCGACCATGATCGCCTCGGTCGCGCCCCGCGAGCGGAAGAACTTGATCAGCTTGCCGAGCTGCCCGACCCGGAACCACCCGATGGCATCAACGAGATCCGCGAATCCCGGATCGGTCTCGTCGTGGAAAGCGGCGGCGACCAGCTTCACCTCGGGGCACTTGGAACGGGCCGCGCGGGCGAAAGTCTCGGGATAAACGCCGTTGCCCGCAATGATGCCGATGGTCCGTGTCTCCCCCATGAATCGCTCGAAAGTAGCGGCTGTGGGACTCGAACCCACACTCGTTAGAACTCGATTTTGAGTCGAGCGCGTCTACCAATTCCGCCAAGCCGCCGAAATAGGTCGCCGGGAGATTGGGAGGTCCCGCCGCGCCGTGCAAGCGGCAAAAATGGATACATCGTAGCGGGATGGCTGCGCCATTCCGCCGGCGTGAATCCTTCCCCGCTATTTTCTTTGCGATGCAAGCCACCCCCGAGCGGAACGGCGCAGCCGCTCCGCTCCTCCAATTTCCCGTTTCCCGAAAGCCGCCGCCTATGCACCATGGCCCCATGCCCGGCCCGCGCAGCTTCCACCATCTCGATTTCTCCGATCTCGACGCGCTCGCGGAGGAAAAGAGACGTTCGGGCCTGAGCGTCTCGCTGTGCATCCCCACCCTCAACGAAGCCGGCACCATCGCCCGGATCGTGGAGGTTCTGAAAACCGCCCTGCTGGACCGCTGCCCGCTGCTCGACGAAATCGTGGTGATCGACTCCGGCTCCACCGACCGCACCCGCGAACTCGCCGCGACCGCCGGGGCGGAGGTCGTTTTCGCCGGCGACATCCTGCCCTTCCAGGGCCACCGCCAGGGCAAGGGCGAAAACCTCTGGAAAGCCGTCCACCACCTGCGCGGCGACATCCTCTGCTTCGTGGACGGCGACATCGGGAACATCCATCCGCGCTTCGTCTATGGCACTGTCGGCCCCCTGATCCGCCACCCGGAACTCGGCTACGTGAAAGGCTTCTACGAACGTCCGCTGCTCGCGTCGGAAGGCGTCGACCCGCGCGGCGGCGGGCGGGTCACGGAAATCCTCGTCCGCCCTCTGTTCGAGCGCTTCTGCCCCGAACTCGCCGCGCTCCACCAGCCGCTCGCCGGCGAATACGCGGCCCGCCGCGAAATCCTGGAAAGCATCCCCTTTCCCACCGGCTACGGCGTGGAAACGGCGCACCTGATCGACGTCTGGCGCGGATACGGCATCGGCGCGATCGCCCAAACCGACCTCGACGAACGCATCCACCGCAACCGCTCCCTCGCGCAGCTCGGGCGCATGTCGTCGGAAATTCTCGACGCCTTTTTCGCCCGCTTCCCCTCGCCCTCGGAAGCCACCGGCGAACGCCCGCCGGCGATTTCCCTGCCGGACTATGCGGAACGCTTCCCCGAGGCGCGCGGACGCGCTAAGAAACCGGCGTGAGCCCGGAAATCCGCGCCCTCGGACCCGACGACCATCTGGCCGCCACCGGCCTGCTGGCGCACCTCAATCCCGACACCCCGACCGCGGTGCTGCGCGAACGCTTCGAAACCATCGTCCGCGAGCATCCCCACTACGAAGCCGTGGGCGCTTTCATCGACGGCAAGCTCGCCGCACTGGCCGGCGCGTGGATCGCCACCAAAATCTGGTGCGGTCGCTATCTGGAAATCGACAACCTCGTCGTCCACCCGCTGCACCGCTCCGCCGGTCTCGGCACCGCGCTGATGGCATATCTCCAAAAGATGGCCGAACAGCGCGGTTGCAAACTCATCGTGCTCGACAGTTACACCTCCAATTACGCCTCGCACCGTCTCTACCATCGCCTCGGCTTTGAAATCTGGGGCTTTCACTTCGTGAAACCCCTCGGCGACTGGACCGGTGCCGGACGCTGAAAATTCCCGCTCGCCATGTCCCATCCCTTCTCCGTCGCCATCGTCCACTACCACCTTCACCGCGGCGGAGTGACCCGCGTGATCCACACCGCGGCGCACTGCCTGAAAGAAGCCGACATCCCCTTTACCATCCTCAGCGGCGAGCCGGACGAAAGCGGCTCGAAGCTGCCCGTGCAGATCGTCGAGGGCCTGCGCTACGGCCCTGAACCCGGCGGCGAAAGCCCGGCGCGACTCCTCAAGGCGATGCGCTCCGCCGCCGGCTCCGTGCTCGGCCCCGGCCCCATCATCTGGCATTTCCACAACCCGGCGCTCGGCCGCAACCGCCTGCTGGCCGATGTCGTGCGCCTGCTGGCCGAAGCCGGCGATCCATTGGTGCTCCAGCATCACGACTTTGCCGAAGACGGCCGCCCGCAGAACTACCCCGTGCTGGCTGGTGCCGAGGCCCTCTATCCGCACGCGCCGCAGATCCGCCACGCCTTCATCAACTCCCGCGACCTGCGCCACCTCGCCGCCGCCGGATTGCCGAAAGATCGTGCCATCCTACTGCCGAATGCGATCACCCCGCCCGCCCGCGTCAAACCTCTGGCGGGAAAGCCCGCCGCTCCGCTGATCCTCTACCCCGTGCGCGGCATCCGGCGGAAAAACCTCGGCGAGCTTTTCCTGCTCGCCGCGCTGGCGCCGAAAGGCGCGCGCTTCGCCGTCTCGCTCGGCCCCGACAATTCACGATGGATGCCGTACCACGAGGAATGGTGCGCCTTCGCCCGCGATACCGGCCTGCCCGTGCTGCTCGATGTCGTCGGCAGGCTTTCCCCCGCGCCGAAGACTCCGCGCGGTTTCGCGAGCTGGGTGCGGCACTCGACGCACTTCATCACCACCTCCGTCGCGGAAGGCTTCGGCCTCGGTTTTCTGGAGCCCTCCGCTCTCGGCAAGCCGCTGCTCGGCCGCAACCTGCCCGCCGTCACCACCGACTTCGCCGAGATGGGCATCACTCCCGGGCGCCTCTATGACCGGCTGCTCATCCCCGTCTCCTGGGTCGGCATGGAGATGCTGCGCCAGCGCCTCGTCCGCAGCCTGCGCGCCACGCTCGAAAGCTACGGCCAGGCGATGTCCAACCAGCACCTCGAACGCTCCTTCCAGGCGATGCTCCACAAGGGCCATCTCGACTTCGGCAACCTGCCGGAAGACCTCCAGCGCCAGGTCATCCACCGCCTGCTGGCCGGCGGTGAAAACGACGCCGTGCTGGTGGAAATCCGCGCCGAAACCCATCCCGCGCAGGCATGGCTGCGCCGTGTCCTGAAACTCACCGAGCCAACCATCCAGCGCTCCGACTTGGCCCCCTATTCGCCGGCGACCTACCGCGAGCGCCTGGAACACCTCTACCGCACGCTCGCCGCCGCCGAACCCTCCGCCCCGGACTACGTGCCGAAGCACAAGGTGCTGGCGCAGTTCCTGAAACCGGGCTCCTTCCACTTCCTCTGCTCGTGAAGCGTGCGGACATTCTCGCCCGGCTGCAACCGCTCGCCCCGATCCCGACAGGCATCGAAGCCCGCCTGCGCGAGCTGCCGGAAGTCCGCGCCGCGCTTTTCGACATCTACGGCACGCTTCTCATCTCCGCCGCCGGCGAGGTGCTGCCGGACGATGATGAAACGGCCCTCCGCGGACCCGGTTTTCCCCTGCCGGTTCGCCCCCTGCTCCCCGCCCTGCGTGAAGCGATCCGCCGCGAACACGCCCGTTCGCCCCATCCGTTTCCGGAAATCGACATCGTGGCCCTGTGGGCGGAGCTGATCCCCGGGCTGGAGAACGCGGAAACCTTCGCCCTCGCCGCGGATTGCGCGCTCAACCCCGTCTGGCCGATGCCCTCCGCGCGGGCGATACTGACGACGTTGAAGGAAAGCGGTCTGCAACTCGGCCTGGTCTCCAACGCCCAGCGCTTCACCCCGTTCCTGCTGGAAAATCTGCTCGGCGACTCTCTTTCCGGCCTTGGGTTCGATCCCGCCCTATGCCGTTATTCCTGGCGGGAAGGCCGCGCGAAGCCGGACTCCATGCTCTTCGCAAGCGTCCGCGAAACTCTGGAGGACCGCGGCATCCGCCCCGAAGAAACGCTCTACATCGGCAATGATGTCCGCAACGACATCGCTCCGGCCCGCGCCTGCGGCTTCCGCACCGCCCTCTTCGCCGGCGACGCTCGTTCGCTGCGATGGCGGGGAACGTCCGCGGAAAACTGCGGCGCGGATCTGATCCTGACTTCGTTGGATCAACTCGCGGTCTGCGTTTCCCCATTGTCTTCCCGGCGGTGAAGATTTTGTCCGTCCCTTTCCACGCGGCGGTCCAACGGGTTCAAAATTCAAGACCCGCCCCCTTGGATCGCCGTTCCGTTGGTTTGCGGACGGGTTGGCGGTTTCGGCAGGAAGCGGGCGCCAATTAGGTTTGTAAGCGGATTGCCCGGCTCTGCCGGGCTCGCCGGAGAATGGGCATACTTGTTGCAAGCCGGCGGCATACGCCACTTTTGGGTTACTGGTTCCGCCCGGCGACGGCGAGGAGAGCGGTTTTCAGGGTTTCGGGCCAGTCGAGGTTTTGCAGGGCTTCTTCGTCGGACCAGTCGGGGGAGAGGGTGAGGAGGTTCTGGAACGCCTGGTCGGCGCGATCGGTGCGGCCGGTGAGTTCGGCGGCGCAGACGAGCAGGGCGGTGGCGGTTTGTTGATGATCGGAGGCGAAGGGGATGGCGAAGCCGTGCTCCAGCAAAACGCCGGCTTCTTCGGGGTGTTCCGAGTAGAGGAGGAGCCAGGCGGCTTCGAGGGCGTAAGCGCCATCCGCGGGGAAGTGGTCTTTGCCGCGGAGAAGGAGCTGGATGGCGGGTTCGTTCTGGAGGTCTTCGAGGAGGCAGCGGGAGGCTTCGAGATAGTCGGCGGGCTGAAGTTGGGCGGAGTCGGTATCGACGAGCTGGAGCCAGCGGGCGTAGGCAGCGGTGAATTCTCCCTGGGCCATGAGGGAGAGAGCTTCGGCGCGGAGGCAGTCGGCCGGTGGAGCGCCGGTGAGGCGGGCGCGCTCGACGAGCTGGGCGACGAGGCCGGCGGAGTCGGCGTCGCGGGAGAGGGCGAGGGCGGTTTGGAGGGACGGACCGTGGAGGCGCTTGGCACCGAAGGTGGCGGCGGTGACGGGGTCGAGGAGGCGGGCGGCGTGGGCGCGGGTTTCTTCGAGGGTGGCGTCGGGTTTGAGGAAGAGGGCGGAGAGTTCGGCGCGCAAAAGGTCGAGGAAGGCGTCGGCGTGGGCGCCGAGGAGGATGCCTTCCCAGCCGAGCATGTCGGAGGATTCGGAGAGCTCGAGGTAATTGGGGAAGTCGCCGGGCCAGAGGGCGAAGACTTCGGGCTTGCGGCCTTCGAGCCAGAGGATGCGGGCGGCGGCGTAGTCGCGGACGGGGGAGGGGAGGTCTTTGGCGAGTTTCAGCGCGGAGTCGATGGCGGGGGCGTTTTCGTCGCGCAGGGCGAGGTCGAGGGCGGCGATGGCGGCGGGGCCGCGGCCTTCTACGGCGTTCATCGTACGTTCGACCCGGGCGGGGAGGGTTTCGGGAATGGCGTGGTCGAGCCAGGCGGACCAGAGCCAGGGAGAGCGGTGCGCATCGAGGGCGCGGTCGATGGCTTCGGGAGCGAGGTGGGCGATGCCGGAAGCGAGGAGGAAGTGGGCCTGGGCGAGGGTGAGAGAGGTGTCGGCGGGGAGTTTGTCCTTGAGGAAGGCTTCGGCGTCGGCGAGGCGACCGCGGAGGGCGAGGGCTTCGGCGTGGGCGAGGGGGTGGCTTTTTTCGGTGGCGACGATGTGGGCGTCGAGGAGTTCGAGGGCGGCGGGGCGTTGGCGGAGTTCGTCGAGGAGGATGAGGCGCCAGTCGCTTTGCTCGGCGGCGGTGAGGGCTTCGCGGAGGGCGTCGAGGGCGGCGAGTTCGAGTTTGGCGACGGAGGGAAGGTCGATTTCGGGGAAGTCTTCGGCGGTCATTTCGCCGGCGAGGGCTTTGCCGGCGATGTCGGGGTCGGTGCGGAAGGCGAGCCAGGCGGCTTGTTTGAGGCGGCCGAGGTCGGCGGAGTCGCCGGCGAGGCGATGGAGGTGGGCGATGTCGGGGTCGGAGGGGAGAGGCTCGTCGTCGGGGAAGCGTTTTTCGTGGAGGAGGCGGTAGAGGGTGCGGTCGGAGCGGGCGATGAGGCCGCGGAGGCAGGTTTGGAACCAGGGGTGATCGGGGCCGAGGGAGGAGGCCCAGCGGGCGATGGAGGGGTCGGCCCCGCCGGAGCCGGCGGCGAGGCGCTCCCAGACGGGGAGCCAGGCGGCGGGTTCGGCTTCGCGCGGGGCGAGGGCGGCGATGCGGTCGAGGGCCGGGCGGGTGCCGGGGAGGAGAGAGTCGAGAGTGGCGGGGTCGATGGAGGCGGCGAGCCCGCGGCGTTCGGCGGCGGGGAGGGTGACGAGGGAGCGGGTGCCGGGGGCGAAGCGGGCGCCGGAGAGGGTTTCGGAGAGGGAGCGGAGGGCGATGAGCTTGGGCTCGGTGAGACCCTGCTTCGCAAGAACGAGGAACTCGGAACCCGGAACTCGGAATGATTCCGGATTTTGCGGGGCGGGTTGGTGGGTTGATTCACGGGCGGGCCGCCCGTGCCCCTCTTGCGTGGATTCCGAGTTCCGAGTTCCGAGTTCCGAGTTCCATTGGAGACCGATGAAGCCGTTCGCTTCCGCGAAGGTCATGGGGCCGGAGGGGACGGGAAGGGCGGAGATGAGGGGGCGGCGGGAGGCGAGGGACCAGAGATGGAGTTTGCCGTCGTGGCGGTAGGCGAGCCAGTTGCGGGTGTCGTCGAAGAGCCAGGTGTGGGCGGTTTTTTCCCAACCGCCGTCCCGGCCGGAGGGGAGGGGTTCGAGGGGAAGTTCGGCGATGCGGGAGAAGTCGCGGGTGTCGAGGATGGCGACTTCCCTGGCAGTGGCGATGGCGAGGAGGTTGCGGGAGGAGAGGTAGTGGATGGAGAGAGCATCGACGGCGGGGATGGCGGCGACGCGCCGGAAGCCGTCGGGGGCAACATCGGCGATGAGGATTTCGGTGGAGCCGATGGCTGCGAGGCGGTGAGTGTCGCCGAGGAAGCAGACGCCGCGGATTTCGGTGACGGGTTCGATGTCGGTGAGGTGGGCGCCGGTGGCGGGGTCGCAGAGGATCATGCCGGCGGAGGAGTAGCCGCCGGAGCCGGAGGAGTAGCCGGCGAGGACGACGAGGGAGGCATCGGTGGAGAGGGCGATATCGGCGGTGAGGTTCCAGTTGATGTGGGGCTGGAGGGGAACCGTGCGCTTGTCCTGGCGGTGGAGGAGGCGCCAGTCGCGGCCGCGGTGCTGGAGGGTGGCTCGATCTACGGTGTGTACCGTAGCCCAGCCGTGGTTGTCAGTTTCGGTGTCGTCTTCGCCGGTTGGTTCCGTTTGGCCGGAAAGGTTGTGACCGATGGGAGGGAGGATTTCGCGGATGTGGAGGAGGCCGGAGGCGCTGCCGACGACGAGGCGATTGCCGGAGAGGGCGGCGGATTCGATCTGGGAGTCGGCATGGACGGGCGCGACTGGATCGCGACGGGTGGAGTCGCCGAAGGCGGGGGCGAGGCGGGAGCCGCGGGCTTGGAAGACGGCGGGGAGCCCGGGGGCGAGGCCGAGCATGCGTTTCCAGGCGGGGGATTCCCAATTCGTCCAGGGAAAGCGTTCGGCGAGGGAGCGGGCGTTGGTCCAGGAAGCGGTTTCGGAGAGGTCGATGTAGTTGGCGGAGAGGGAGTTTTCACCTTCCCGGAGGACGATTTGAAGGGCGACGTAGTGGGCGGGATCGTATTCGTCGGCGGAGGCGAGGGAGAGGAGTTGGTTGCCGTCGGGGCTGAAGAGGGCGAAGTCGAAGGGACGGGCCTGGTTTCCGGTGATGGGGCCGGTGAGGATGGGGGCTTCGGGATGGAGGGGGATTTCGAAGAGGGAACCGTCGGCGGCAATGGCGCGCAGGCGGGTGCGGTCGAGGTGGGCGGCGAGCCAGGGGGCGGCGTCGGCGGGGAAGGGATCGGATTCGCGGACGGTGTGGCTGGTGGCGGCGTCGATGATGCGCCAGGTGAAGGGGGAGCGGGCGGGGCCGCTGTTTTCGACCTTGGCAGGGTAGGCGAGGAGGAGGCCGTCGGGCGACCAGGCGAAGCAGGTTGAGGGGACTTTGTGGGTGAGGGAGACGGGGAGGGAGGCGATGATGCGAAGGGTCTGGGCGTCGCAGAGGTAGGTGGGGCCGATCCACTTGTAGTCGCGCTGGATGAGGGCGTGCTTGGCGCTAGGTGAGATGGAGAGGGTTTGGGTGATCTGGCCGTAACGGGGGGCGAGGAGGGATTCGATGGAGAGGTCTTGGAGGTTCCAGCGAAGGGTGGTGTTGAAGCCTTCGCCGCTGGAGCTGGAGTCGGTGGCGACGAAAAGGGTGTCGGGGTCGGCGCCGAAGGAGAGGGCGCGGATGGGGAGGGGGCTCTTTATCTGGATGTCGGGGAAGTGCCAGGCGGTGCGGCGGAGGGTTTCGAGGAGGAGGGCCTGGGCGTCGAGGTTTTGGGGATCGCTTTCGAGGGCGGCGAGGAGGTGGGGGAGGGCTTCGTCGGGCGCGCCGTCGGCGATGCGGGCGGCACCGGCGTCGAAGTCGGCGGCGGCGAGGGTGCGGCGGGTTTCGGCGGCGGAGTCGTGGGCTTGGCGTTCGGAAAGGAGGGCTTTTTGTTCGGCGGCGAGGGCCTGTTGCTGGCGCTGGCGGGCGACGAGGCCGAGGATGCCGGCGGCGACGGCAAGGAGGGCGAAGAGGGCGGTGGCGGCTTGGAAGAAGCGGAGTTTGCGGCGGGCGCGGTGGCGGGAGAGGCGGATGAGTTCGGTTTCGTCGGGGCTGAGGCGGAAGACGCGGCTTTCTTCGACGCGCTGGGCTTCGGCGAGGCGGCCTTCTGTTAGAAGATATTTGGGGGAGCGGTGGCCGGCGGTCCAGAGGCGGGCGGCGTCTTCGAGGCGGCGGCGGGCGAGGAGGAGGTCGCGGTGGTCGTCGATCCAGTCCTTGAGGACGGGCCAGTGGGTGATGAGGGCTTCGTGGGCGAGGGTGACGGTGGCGGCGGCGTTTTCGGAGCCGGTGACGAGGAGCTTGGCGTCGATGAAGGCTTCGAGGAAGGCGGGGGCGCCGGGGTGGGCGTCGTGGAGGGTGTCGCGCAGGGCGCGGCGGCGGGTGGCGGGGCTTTCGTGGGCGGTGTCGAGGGTGACGAGTTCGCCGAAGAGGTGGCGGGCGGCTTCGCGGCGGGTTTCGGAGGGGAGGGCGTCGAAGGTTTCCTGGGCGCGGCGGGCGATGGCGCCGGCGAGGCCGCCGAGGTCTTCGTAGGAGGACCAGGTGAGGAGATTTTCGCGGCGGCGCTGGTAGAGTTCTTCGAGGGTGAATTCGAGGAGGGGGAGGGCGTCCTGGGCGTGGGCGGCGTCCTGGTAGATTTGTTCGGAGAGGTCGCGGCCGGTTTCGGGATGGCGCTCGAATTGGAGACCGGCGGCGAGGGCGGGGTAGCGGATGATCTGGTGAAGCTCGGGGAGCTGGGGCGGGCCGAGGATGTAGCCGCCGCCGTGGCGGACGAGTTGGAAGAGGTCCTGATGCTCAGGGATGCGCGGGAAGAATTCGCTGCGCATGGTGGCGAGGATCCAGATGCGCGGCGACATGGCGAGGGCCGCCAGGGCGTTGAAGAAGGCGTCGCGGTCGACGGGGTGGATGGAGGCGGCGGTGAAGATTTCCTCCAACTGGTCGATCATGAGGAGCAGCGGGGAGGGGTGCGCGGCGGAGACGTGATCGAGGGCGGCGACGATGGCGGCGATGGCAAGGGGGAGTTCGCCGGGGGTGGAGAGTTGACGGGCGAGGCGGGCGCTGTCCCAGGGGTCGGGGAGTTTTTCGAGTTCGGGCAGGGCGGCGACGAGAGTGCGGGCGAGAGTTTCGACGGCAGGAGTGTCGCCGATGACGGGGAGGAGGGTGGCGCGGCGCCAGGCGCCGGTGTCGGGCAGGTAGCCCTCGGCGGTGAGGCGGGGGGCGATGCCGGCGCGCATGAGGGAGGATTTGCCGTAGCCGGAGCCGCCGTAGATGAGGAGGAAGGCGTGGCCGGCCTCGTGGTTGCGCTTGAGCTGGTCGAGGGCTTCGGTGATGGCGCGGTTGCGGCCGAAGAAGAGGGGGGCGTCCTCGAAGTCGAAGGCGCCGAGACCCTTGAAGGGGGAGCCCTCGAGAGGGAGGGGGCGGACGGCGCTTTCGGCGAGACCGCGCTGGAGGCGGATGTGGCGGAGGAGGAGTTTTTCGAGGTGCTGTTCGAAGAGAGTGGTGAATTCCTCGACGGTTTCGTACGGGGAGAAGGCGCGGCGGATGGTGCCGTCTTCATTGAAGAAGAAGCGCTGGCAGAAGGTATCGAGGAGCTTGCGCTGGACGGCGCGGGCGTTGACCTGGTCGGGGTCGCCGGCGGGCGGCTCGCTCATGCGGCGGTAGACGAGGATGTCGGGGTGGGCTTTTTCGCCATCGGTGGCGGCGCGTTCCTCGTAGGCTTCGGTGGCTTCTTCGAGTTCCCACTCGGTGCCGGAGTCGAAACGGGAGCCGTCCTTGCGGTTGAATTGGGAGGGAAGGGGGGAGCCGAGGCGGGACCAGAGGATGCAGACGAAGAGGTCGCAGTCGGAGGGGCGGATGAGTTCCTCGTTGAAGTGGGCGGTGGCGCGCAGGGGTTCTTTTTCCCAGAGGACGGGTTCGAGGCGGATGAAGTTCCAGTAGCGGGCCTGAAGGCGCTCGACGATGCGGCCGACGGCCTGGCGTTCGTCGCGCACGTCGCCGGGGGAGCTCACGAAGAGGGTCAGCGTTTGCATTCCGGGGGAGTTAAACCCGTCGGGGAGGGATTTTCTATGGGAGAAAATGGAGGGAATTTTGGAATGGGGCTCTCCGCGCCGCCGCGGGCACCCACTCTTCCGGGGAATGGTCCGGCCCGCGGAACGGCATCAACCGATGCCCGGTCCCATCTCACGCCACCTGCCGGTCGACGTCGATCCGCAGGTGCTCGATGATGAACTCCTGCCGGTCCGGCGTGTTCTTGCCCATATAGAAGGCGAGCAGTTCTTTGGTTCCCTTCCCTTCCTCGAACTCCACCGGATCGAGCCGCATGTCGGGGCCGATCATGAATTTGAACTCGTCCGGCGAGATCTCGCCGAGACCCTTGAAGCGGGTGATCTCGGACGACTTGCCCAGCTTCGCCAGCGCCTTCTCCTTCGCCTCCTCGTCGTAGCAGTAGATCGTCTCCTTTTTGTTCCGCACGCGGAAGAGCGGCGTCTGGAGAATGAACAGATGGCCCTCGCGGATGATCTCGGGGAAGAACTGGAGGAAGAAGGTCAGGAGCAGCAGCCGGATGTGCATGCCGTCCACGTCGGCATCGGTGGCGATGACGATTCTGTTGTAGCGCAGATCCTCGATGCCGTCTTCGATGCCGAGAGCGGCCTGGAGCAGGGCGAACTCCTCGTTCTCGTAGACGATCTTTTTCGCAAGCCCGAAGGTATTGAGCGGCTTGCCGCGCAGGGAGAAGACAGCCTGTGTTTCCACGTCGCGGCTCTTGGTGATCGAGCCGGAAGCCGAATCACCCTCGGTGATGAAGAGCGTGCTCTCCAAGCGCTGCTTGTGCTTCGAGTCGAGATGGGCGCGGCAGTCGCGCAGCTTCTTGTTGTGCACCTTCGCCTGCTTGGCGCGCTCGCGGGCCATCTTCTGGATGCCCTTCATGTCCTTGCGCTCCCGCTCGGCGGCCTGGATGCGCTTCTGGATCGCTTCCGCCACCTTCGGGTGCTTGTGCAGGTAGTTGTCGAGGTGCTGTTTGAGGAAATTCCCGATAAAAGTGCGGATCGACTCGCCGTTCGGCGAAATCGTCGCCGAGCCGAGTTTCGTCTTCGTCTGCGATTCGAAGACCGGCTCCTCGATCCTCACGCAGATCGCCGCCTCGATGCCCGCGCGGATATCGGCGGGATCGTACTGCTTTTTGTAAAAACCCCGGATGGCGTTCACGAGGCCCTCGCGGAAAGCCTGCAAATGCGTGCCGCCCTGCGTCGTGTTCTGGCCGTTGACGAAGGAGTAGTATTCCTCTCCGCTCTCGGCCGTGTGGGTGAAGGCGATCTCGATGTCCTTTCCCGTGAGATGGATCGGATCGTAAAGCGCCTCCGCCTCCATCTCCTCGCGCAGCAGGTCGAGCAGCCCGTCCTTGGATTTGAACTTCTTGCCGTTGAAGACGATCGTCAGCCCCGGATTCAGGTAAGAGTAATAGCGGCACATCTTTTCGACGGTCGCTTCCTTGAATTTCGTCTTCTGCGGGAAAATCGAGCGGTCGATCTCGAAGGCGAGCCGCGTGCCGGCGGGTGCTTCCTCCCGGCGCGGCGTCTTCATTTCCTCGACCACCAGCCCTTTCGAGAACTCGATGGCCTTCGTCTGCCCCTCGCGCCAAGCCTGGATCTCGAAGAAATCCGAAAGCGCGTTCACCGCCTTGATGCCGACGCCGTTGAGGCCCACGGATTTCTTGAACGCCTCGCTGTCGTACTTCGCGCCCGTGTTAATCTGCGCGGCGCAGTCGTAGAGCTTGCCGAGCGGGATGCCGCGGCCGAAATCGCGCACTTCGACGCGACCCTCTTCGTCGATCTCCACCCGGATCTCCTTGCCGAAGCCCATGATGTGCTCGTCGATCGAGTTGTCGATGGCCTCCTTGAGCAGGATGTAGATGCCATCGTCCGGCGAGGAGCCGTCGCCGAGTTTTCCGATGTACATCCCCGGCCGCAGCCGGATATGTTCGCGCCAATCGAGGGATTTGATGTCGGCTTCGGTGTATTCGGCGGCCATGGGATTGCTGGCGCGAAGCGTGGAAAATCCCGCCCCTTCTGGCAAGCATCGTGCCGCAGTCCACGGAAGCTCACTCGAGCGCCGACAGCACTTTCCCCCAGCGCCGCTTGAAAGCCGGCGAGCCTGCCGCCAGCGCTGCCGCCGCCTCCTTCGCCCGTTCCGGATTTCCCGCCAGCAGATCATAGGCGATCGCCTGCTCATGGCGGCGCTGGCGTTCCAGTTCGTTGCTCTCGCTCCGCACCAGCACGCGATGAAGCTCGATCAAGCTATCCGGCGAAAGCTCCGCCCAGGCGAAATCTCGTTCCTCCCCCGAGACATCCGCCGCCCGGACACCCCCGTTCCGCGAACCCACCACCTTCGGGATTTTCTCGCCATCGCGGGTCTTGAGAACTACCGCCCCATCCGCCTGCAGCCGCTTCTCAAGATCGCCGAGAAAGGCCGCCGCCGCCTCGGTCAGCTCCAACAACGCATCCCGCTTTTCGCTTTCGTCCGCCGATTTCAGCAACTTCACCGCCGCTACGAAATCGCAATTCTCCGCCGCCTTGCGCGCCTCCGCCAAAAAGTCGACCGGCGGCTCGGGCGGAGCCGACGGGCTTTCTTCCTTCTTCTCCCTGGCAACCTCCAGCGCCCGCGCGTGCTTTTCCAGTTCCAGTTGCCAAGCCCGGACATTGAAGCGCGCGCGGCCTTTCGTCCTCAACCCGGCATGCAATGCGTGATATTCGTCCACCAGCGCCCGGCAATCGGCGGCATTATCCGGCAGCGATTGCGGTTCCGCGGCGGCCAATTTTTCGTAATCCGCTAGATACCCCGCCACGATTTGTCGATAGGGCTCCGCCCAGGTGTCCGCGCCTTTCGCGTCCACCCGCATTACCGCCTCGAAATGCGGCACTGCCGCGGCGGGCATGCCGTGTTCCCAATTCTTCAAGCCCCCGATCAACGCCGCGATCAGACCCGGCCCCGTCGGCACGGCATCGTCCGCAGGCGCATCCACCGGCTTCAGGTCGTGGGTGCGGTGCAGAGCCCCGGCCAGCGCGGCGCGAATTTCCCCGTCGATCCCATCGGCCGCCTCGATATGCGAGACCGCGGTCGTGGCTTCCTTTCGCGCCTCACCTGGGCGGCCGTCGAAATACGCGCAAATCACCGCCTCGCAAGCCGCCCAGGAAGCCGTCGGCTCCATCGCGCCGCCATCGTCCCGCACCGCGGCGAATAAAGTACGAGCTTTCTCGTAGTCCCCGGCCCGCAGGGTATCGCCCGCCTCCCGGTAGACACCCCCGGCCCGGAGCGCATCCCCGCCATCGTCATCCCCGCCGGCGGGGATGACGACCGGCTCCACTTCCGATTCCGCCACGGGCGGCACGGGATCCTTCCGGGTCATCCACCACGCGCTGAAAGCCAGCGCACCGAGCGCCAGCACCGCCGCCGCGGCGAGCACCACCCTGTCGCCCGCCCGCGATGTCCCTCCGCCGCCCTTCTCCCTTTCCTCTCCCCCTTCGCCCAGCCGCTGGAGGGCCGCATTCAATGCCGCCAGCAGATCGTTGTAGGAACGGAAACGATCCCCGGGATGGTGCGCCATCGCCCGGTCGATCGCCGCGCAGGTCTCCGCGCTCACCCATGGCGCGGCTTTCGCCAGCGGCATGATCTTCCGTTTCGCCTCGCGCAGCCTGTCGGTGTTCATCGACTCCTCGTTGCACGGCGGCTTGCCGGCCAGCGCGTGGTAAAAGGACGCGCCGAAGGCATAGATATCCGAGCGAAAATCCTCCGGCAGCCCCTCGATCGTCTCCGGCGGCACGTAGTAAGGCGTGGCCCAGATTTCCGCGGCCTGCGCCTTGCCGCCCTTCGTCACCAGCGCCAGACCGAAATCCACGATCTTCGCATTCCCCGCGGCATCGAGCAGGATGTTCCCCGGCTTCACGTCGCGGTGGATCAACCCCGCCGCCTGCGCGGCCTTCAAGCCCGCCGCCACCTGGATCGCCAGCGGCAGCACCTCGCGCTCCGGGATCGATCCCCGCTTGCGGATGTGATGCTCGAAATGCCCGCCGCCCACCAGCTCCATCGCGATGTAAAACCGCCCGAACGCCCGCCCCGTCGTGAACACCCGCACCACATGTGGATGGCTGATCGACGCCGTGATCCGCGCCTCCTCCTCGAAAGCCGCGATCCGCTTGTCGTCGCTGCCGTACTCCTCGTTGAGAATCTTCACGATCACCTCACGATCCAGCGTGTTATCGTGGGCGATGAACACCACGCTCATCCCCCCCACCGCATGTCGTTGCAGCAGCGTGTAGGGTCCGAACTCCCGCTTCACCCGCGTATGCTTGAGGCAGGACGGGCACTCCACATTCGAAAACGGGGCCACCGCGCTCACGTCCATCGGCGTTCCGCAGGCATGGCAATAAGCAATCTCCCGTTCCCCATTCGGCATGGCGTCAGCCTAGCTACGCCGCCGCGCGCCGGGAAACTTCATTTCCGCCGATCAAGTTCCCGGTTTCAAAAGTCCCGGCCACCCCTTAGCCTGACCGCATGCGCGTTCTCCCGCTGCTCTTCATCCCCGCCCTCACCTTCGCGGAACCCGCCGTCCCGCCCGACCCGGACGAAGCGGCCTACCCCGCGATCGAGCGCTTCGTCAAAGTCCTCGAACAAGTCCGCCAGCGCCACCCCGACGCCGGCAGCGTCGCCTACGACCGCCTTGTCAACCACGCGCTCGAAGGCATGCTCGCCAGCCTCGATCCCTTCTCCAGCTTCATCCACCCGGAAATGGCCAGCGCGCTGGAAGCCGATCCGCAGCTCGACCCCCACCTCCCTTCGCTCGGCCTCACCCTCGGTCTCCGCGACGATGGCCTCTACCTCGCCAATGTCCTGCCCGGCACCCCCGCCTCCCGCGCCGGCCTTCTCCCCGGCTCCGCCATCCTCGAAATCGACGGCTCCCCGCCACCACCCCTCCCCGTCCTTCTTTCCTCCCTCCACAAAGCCCCCGGAGAAAAAACCCGGCTGAAACTCAAATCCCCCGCCGAACCCAAACCCCTCGCCGCCGAACTCGTCCACATCGCCGTTCCCGAGCGCGCCGTCACCGACGCCCGCTTGCTCGACGGCGAAGACGGCGCCGGCTACATCCGCCTCGCCTCCTTCATGGGCAGCTGCGCCCGCGAAATGGAAGCCGCCCTCGACGAACTCGAGGACAAGGGCATGAAACGCCTCGTCCTCGACCTCCGCGGCAATCCCGGCGGCGACCTGCACCAGACAGTTCTCATCCTCGGCTTCTTCGTTCCGCCGGAAACCGTCGTCGTCACCACCCGCGGACGCGGCGGCGAAATCCAGGGTGAACCGCTCCTCACCCCCGCACGCCAGCGCCGCAAACGTGACTATCCGGTCCATGTCCTGATCGACCGCGCCTCCGCCTCCGCTTCCGAACTTACCGCCGGAGCCCTCCAGGACCTCAAGCGCGCCGTCATCGTCGGCGAGACCAGCTACGGCAAAGGTTCCGTGCAAAATATCATCCCCATGGGCGGCGGCACCGCCCTGCGCCTGACCGTCGCCACCTACCATACCCCCTCGGAAAAAACGCCGCACCAGACCGGCATCAAACCCGACATGGCCATCGAAACCACCGACGCCGACCGAGAAAAAACCGCTCTCTCCTTCCGCCGCGACACCCTCACTCCGGAAGAAACCAAGGAACTCGAAAACTGGACCGATCCGGTCCTCCAAGCCGCGCTTCAAAGTTTCAGATGAAAAGTTCCAACAACAAGCCGTCATCGCAAAGGGAAACATGTATGAAACGCGCTGAAACAAAAGATGAATTGCCGCCGGAACAACGCGAAGAACTTCTCGGTATATTGAAGACCCGCTTCGAAAAAAACATGAACCGCCATGAAAATCTTGAATGGGTCGAGGTGGAAGCGAAACTGAAAACCAACCCAAAGAAGCTCTGGTCGCTCAACGAAATGGAAAGAACCGGCGGCGAGCCTGATGTGGTCGGCCGGGATCAGGAGACAGGGGAATACATCTTTTTCGATTGCTCCAAGGAAACTCCCAAAGGTCGAACAAGCATTTGTTACGACCGCGAAGGTCTGGAATCCAGAAAGGAACATAAACCAAAAAATAATGCCATGGACATGGCGGCAGCCATGGGGGTGGAGATGCTGACGAAAGAGCAGTACCAGGATCTGCAAAAACTCGGAGAGTTCGATACCAAGACGTCAAGCTGGGTGAAAACACCCGACGACATCAGAAAGCTCGGTGGAGCTCTGTTTTGCGATCGCCGCTTTGGCCACGTCTTCGTATATCATAATGGAGCGCAATCCTACTATGGCGTCAGAGCGTTCAGAGGCTCTTTGAAGATCTGAATTTGGACATGACATTTCAAGGGTGCTGATGCTTCCCTGAAGACCTCCATACTATTTGACACTTGGCATTTTACCCATGCTTCTCCTCGCCCTCGAATCTTCCTGCGACGAAACCGCCGTCGCCATCCTCTCCGGCTCCTCCGGTCAGCCCGCACGCATTCTCTCTTCCGAAATCGCCTCCCAGATCGATCTCCATCGCGCGTACGGCGGCGTCGTCCCCGAACTCGCCTCGCGCAACCACTCTCTCCACCTGCGCCCCCTCGTCACCCGGGTGCTCGAACGGGCCGGCGTCTCCATCCGCGACATCGCCGCCTTCGCCGCCACTTCCGGCCCCGGCCTTGCCTCTTCGCTCCTCATCGGCGCTACCGCCGCCAAGGCCATGGCCGCCGCCGCCGGAAAACCCTTTCTCGCCGTCAACCACCTCGAAGGCCACCTCCTCTCCCCCTTCGTCGAAACTGGCGCCGTCCCTCCGCATGTCGCGCTCATCGTCTCCGGCGGCCACACCCTGTTGCTCGATGTCGCCGGCCCCGGCCGCTACGCCAAACTCGGCGGCACTCGCGACGACGCCGCCGGCGAAGCCTTCGACAAGGTCGCCAAAATGCTCGGCCTTCCCTATCCCGGCGGCCCCGAAATCGAAAAAACCGCCCTCGGCGGCGACCGCGCCGCCTTCTCCTTCCCCCGCTCCATGATGAAAGAGCCCGGCTTTGACTTCTCCTTCTCCGGCCTCAAAACCGCCGTCCTCTACACTCTCTCCGCCCGCAACCCCGCCGACGGCACGCCGCTCCCGGCCGACCTGCCCGACCTTTGCGCCTCCTTCCAGCAGGCCGTCATCGACGTCCTCCTCGCCAAAACCCTCCGCGCCGCCCGTCACGCCGGACGCCGCACCATCGCCCTCTCCGGCGGCGTCAGCCTGAACAAAACCCTCCGCACCGCCTTCGAAAGCGCCTGCCACCGCGAAGGCATCGCCCTCGCCCTCGCCCCCGCCGGTCTCTGCACCGACAACGCCGCCATGATCGGCTTCGCCGCGCTCCTCCACACCTTCGAAGGCAAATCCTCCCCCCTCGACACCGGCATCGACCCCAACTTGCCGCTGGTTCCCGTCTGCAATCCGGGATAGATTCACGCAAGCGCGGCCTCCACCGAAGCCGCGCATATCCATCGATGGCCTACCGCACCCTGATCTTCGACTTCGACGGCACCCTCGCCGACACCCTGGAGGAAACCCGCCGGATCTACAACCACCTCGCCGCCGGCTACGGCCTGCGCGAAGTGAGTGCCGCCGAGCTGCCCGGTCTGCGCCACTTCTCGCTGCTCGAACTCCTCGACCACCTCGACATTCCCAAGCGCCGCATTCCCTCCCTGCTTTCCCGCGGCACCGCCCTCATGCGCGGCAACATCGCCCGTCTGTCCCTCATTCCCGGCATCGGCGACATCCTTCCCACCCTCCGCGACTTCTCGAAATCCTTCGGCATCCTCACCTCGAACGCGACTGCCAACGTCGAACTCTTCCTCGATGCCCACGGCATCCGCGATCACTTCAATTTCATCTCCTCCACTTCGAAACTCACCGGCAAGGCGAAGCACCTCCGCGCCATCCAAAAGACCTTCTCGCTGCGCCCCGGCGAAATGCTCTACATCGGCGATGAAATCCGCGACATCAAGGCCGCGAAAAAAGCCGGCATCCCCGTCGCCGGCGTCACCTGGGGTTTCAATTCGCCCGAAGCGCTCTCCCGCGCCGAGCCCGATCATCTGGTTCACGCTCCGCACGAACTCCTGACGCTCGTGGGGAAAGGACCGATCACTAATGACTAAACGAAACAGCGGCGGCGCCGGGGATTTCAAAAACCGGAACGGCGCAGCCGCACTCCCGTTTAGTCGTTAGTGCTTAGGCATTAGTAATTGATTGATCGACAAGCCTCCCGTCCTTGCCAACGCTCCCGCCGCCATGTCCGAGGAACAAGCCGCGCCGACCGACGAAAAGCAAAACCCCGCCGCTCCCCCCGCCGCTCCTTCAAGCGCCAGTCCGCCGACCAGCGTGATCCTGCTCGGCTTCGCCGCCGTTGCCCTGCTCGGCGTGCTCATCGCCATCTCCATGGGCGGCAGCCGCGATCCATCCGGCGGCGACGACGAAGGCGTCCGCGAACTCAAGGCCCGCATCCAGCTTCAGCAGCAAAACCTCAATGCCGAGCGCGCCAGACTCGGGCTCAGCCCGCTCTACGGCGACGAAACCATCGAATCCGCCGAAGCCGTCGCCGCCCGCATCACCGATGACGCCGCGACCCTCGTCGCCCTCTCCAAAGGCGTCCAAAAAATCATCATCGACAAGGACGCCGAGATCGCCGCCCGCACCAAGGAAACCACCGAGGCCGTGAAGCTCCAGAACATCCTGCGCGACGAGCTGGCCCAGGTGAAAAAGGAACTCAACCGCGCCCTGATCGACGGCTCCGACGCCTCGACCTTGCGCTCCCAGCTCGAAGCCGCCAACCAGCGGCTCGTCTCGCTGGGCGAGGAAGTCCGCCGCCTGAACGAAGAAGCCGCCGGCGGCCGCATCGCCATCAACGAAAAAGCCGCGCTGGAAGCCCGCATCCGCGAACTGGAAGCCCAGCTCTCCCAGGCATCCCTCTTCGCCGGCACGGAAGCCGAACTCTTCAAGGAAGCCGTGGAACTCTTCCGCAGTCTGCGCGAACTGGAGAACAAGCCCGACTCCGAAATCGCCCGTGCCTACAGCCAGTACGGCGCCAACCTCGGCGCCACCGTCCTCGACAAGCTCGACTTCGAAACCGGCTCCTCCGAAGTGCATGCCGGCGATCTGGAAAAAATCCGCTCCTTCGTCGAACAGGCTCCCGGCAACGCCCTGCTCTTCGTAATCGGCTACGCCTCCGAAACCGGCGACGTCGATCACAACCGGGCGCTCTCTTCCGACCGCGCCACCGCCGTCGCCCGCGTGCTCGACGCCGCGAAAAAGCCCGGCCAGCGCGTCCAGGCCGCCTACATGGGCCAGACCGACCGCTTCGGCTCCCGCTTCCCCGAGCGCAACCAGATCTGCGAAGTCTGGCAGATCGTGCCGAAGGATTGAATTCGCCGCGATCTGTGCCGGAGCCTCGGAAAAATGCGTCGCGCCCGGACTGCCGGAAGCGTAAAATCACCGCTATGAAGCTCGAAGAAGTTCAGAAGCATGCCATGGAGCTGGCGGACTCGGACCGGGCGACCCTGGCGGCCGAATTGCTGATCTCACTCCCAGCCATTCTGGTCGATGAAGACGATGGCGTCAGGGAGGCGCGTCGGCGCTCCAAAGAACTGGACGAAAATCCTTCGATGGGATGCTCATGGGAGGACATCAAGCGGGCGCTGGGACGATAGCCGGTGAAGATCGTTTACCATCCCCGGATTCAGAGAGACCTCCGTTCGGCGCTCGGCTTCTATGACAATGAAGGCGGCCCCAAGCTTGGTGACCGTTTTTTCGCCGAAGCGGAGCAGGCCGCTGTGAAAGCCATCGCCAACCCCCAAGGCCATCATTTCATCGCCGAAGGACTGAGGCGCATTTCCCTGGAATCGTTCCCATACCATTTCCTTTACGAAGAAAACGAAAGAGCCATCCGGTTCCTTGTGTTGAGGCACGACAAGCGACACCCAGGCTTCGGCCTTCGTCGGAAATAGGCCTCCGAGGTGGAAGCATTCCCTAAAATCCCCCCAACAACCCCGCGAAGTACCATTCCGCCAGCTTCCACCCGCCGAAGACCCACGTAAAGGCCCCGAGAATCAGGAACGGCCCGAAAGGCAGCCGCACGCCGAAGCCCACCCGCCCCAGCGCTGCCGCCGCGATCGCGTAGAGCGAGGCGGCGAAGAGCGAGAAAAACACTCCCGTCCAGCCGAAGAACGCGCCGATCGTGCCCATCAGGTGCACGTCGCCCATGCCCATCGCCTCCCGCGGGATCACCGCCCGGGCGGCGGTCCCTTCCAGCGCGTGGACTTCCTCGATCTTCATCTTCCGGCCGTCGGGCAGCTCGATCCCGTCCTCGCGGATCGTCAAGGTTCCCGCCGGCACCTCATCTCCATTCACCCGCAACGTCGCGCACTCGACGAGCAGGCGGTCGGTCTTGCGGAAAAACATATCCCACCATCCGATCCGCTCGCCCCCCATCTCGAACCAGATCGGCTCGTCATCGGTTTTCCCTTCCTCCAGTTTCCACGCCACCGGCTCGGGAAACTCCATCTTCTTCCGGCCGAAGGCCATCTTGCCGAGCCGCACCACCACCCACAATCCGCAGAAGCCGATCGTCCACCCGGCGGCGGACTGGACTAGGCCATCCTTCAAGAGAGGCGCGGCGGATGCCCAGCCCGCCAGATCCGGCAGCCGCGGCCACAGCGCCGCCGCGACGATCCCCGCCGCCGAGCCCGCCCAGGTCAGCGGCAGCGGAATGATCATGTGTTCGGCGTCGATGAAGGAGATCGCCACGAAAAGCGCCGCCACGATCCACAGCGGCAGCAGCGCCGCCATCTCCACCTCCAGAAATGAACCGAGCCCCAGTACCGCCCGCAACCACCCCCAGATCGCCGCGAATAACGCTGCCGTCAGCAGCTCGACCGCGAAGTAACGGAATGCGATCGGCGCCCTGCAATTCGCACACTTTCCGCGCAGCGCCAGCCAGCTCACCAGCGGGATGTTCAGCCGCATCGGAATCTCCTTCCGGCATTTCGGGCAGAAGGAGCGCTTCGGCTCGTTCACCGAAAGCCCCAGCGGCACGCGGTAGATCACCACGTTCAGGAAGGAACCGATGCACGCGCCGACAAGAAAAGCGGGCACGAACCAGACCGGATGATCGAGCGGAGGGAAAATCAACGTGCCGCAATTCAAGCCAATGCCCGGCCTTTCGGAAATCCGAAATTTCCCGTTCCTGAGGCGGGGAGCAAATTCTCAACCCTCTTTTCCTTCCGGGCCCGCCAGCTCCCCTTCGAGGCGCCTCGCCAGCTCCTCCCTGTCGCTCTCCCGGGCCAGCCGGATGCGCAGGCGCAGAATCTCCGGTCTTTTGCGCTCCTCATCGCTCATCGCAGCGAGAATTTCGAGCGCCCCGTCGGCATCGCCGATCTCCAGCGCGCCTTCGAGCCGGTCCTTCGCCGACAGCGGTGCCGCATCCAGCGGTTTTTCCCGGTAAACCGCCCAGCGGGCCTGTTCCGGCATCCCGGCGGGCGCATCCTGGACTTCCTCCAGATAGACGAATTCATCCCCTTCGCGCTTCTGCCGCCAGTGGTTGATCGTCAGCACAAGCACCAGACCCAGCACCGCCACGGAAAACTCCATGAGGAACGGCGTCGTCAGGAGACTTCCCAGCACCGCAAACCATTCCCCCGCCAGCCCGGGCAGCAGGCGCCCGAACTGAAAGCCGAGAAAAAGCAACGAGCCCACGGCGAGGATCGAAAGCCCCACCGCCACCTGCCGCACCCTCGGATCGCGCGTCTTCACGTCCGGAAGGAATCACGGCACGGCGAACGATGCGAACGGGAAATTCGGGCGGCGGCTTGGGAAAAGACAAGGGACCGGGCTTAAGGGGCCGGCGGTCAGAGAAATGTTTTTCCTGCCGTTTTCTATGACCACCGCCTCCAGATCCCTTTGCCCCGCACCATCCGGGATCGGTTGATTTTTTAAAATTCTTGATATTTTTTAAAACTTTACCATTTTCCTCCCGCCCCATGTCCGAAAGCCGCCTCAGATGGATCGCGCTCATCGCCTTTGGCGCCGTGCTGACGCTCGCGTTGCGTCACATGGCCTCGCCCGGGGAGTCGGAGGCATCCCGGCCGGCCGGAGATGAAGTCGCTTTGACCATCCCCGTGGAGATCGTCGAGGCCGGACAGCCTCCGCGCCGGCTGGAGGTGAAGATTCCCGCGACGGTTGAAATCCCCGCGCCGCTCCGCTAGACCCCGGCGATGCGGCTTTACGACACGATGGCGCGCGAGTCCCGGGAACTCCGGCCCCTCGACGGCTCCGCTTTCCGATTCTACTGCTGCGGGCCCACCGTGTACGGTCCCGCGCATATCGGGAATTTCCGCACCTTCGTCCTTCAGGACGTCTTCCGCCGCACCCTCGAAACCGGCGGCACGCGGACCTTCCACGTCCGCAACATCACCGACGTGGACGACAAGACGATCCGCGACTGCCAGGCCGCCGGGCAATCGCTGCGGGACTTCACCGCCTTCTGGACCGCAAAATTCCACGCCGACTGCGAAGCCCTCGCCCTGCTGCCGCCCCATGTCGAGCCCGGCGCCGTCGAGCACATCCCGCAGCAGATCGACATGATCGCCGCGCTGATCGAAAAGGACCACGCCTACGCCTCCGACGACGGCTCGGTGTATTTCAACATCGCCTCCTTCCCCGCCTACGGAAAGCTCTCGCGCCTCGACCAGCGCGAACTGGAGCTCGGCAAAACGCAGAACGCCCGCGCCAACTCCGACGAATACGAAAAGGACAGCCTCTCCGACTTCGTGCTGTGGAAGGCGCGCAAACCGGAGGACGGCGACAACTTCTGGCCCTCTCCCTGGGGCGACGGCAGGCCCGGCTGGCACCTCGAATGCTCGGCGATGATCCGCGAGTATCTCGGCGCGGACTTCGACCTGCACTCCGGCGGCATCGACCTCGTCTTCCCGCATCACGAAAACGAAATCGCCCAGAGCCGGTGCGCCTGCGGCGGGCATTTCGCGGCGCACTGGTTTCACATCACCCACCTGCTCGTCGATGGCGGGAAGATGTCGAAATCGCTCGGCAATCTCTACACCCTCGAAGACCTCGCCGCGAAAGGTTTCAGCGCGATGGAGGTCCGCTATGTGTTGATCGGCGGCCACTACCGCAAGCCGCTGAACTTCACCCTCGACTCCCTCCACGCCGCGCAGGAGGCCATGGCGAAGCTGGCGAAAGGCGCCCGCGCCCTCGCTGCGAAGGCCCCGGCGGAAGCCCGCTTCGATGCGGTCGGTTTCGGTCCCTTCCAGGCCGCCTGGGACGCGCTCAACGACGACCTCAATACCCCCGGCTGCCTCGGCGGCCTTTTCACCGGCCTGCGCGAAGCCGCGAAGCTCGATGGCGAAGATGCGGCCAAGGCCCTTGCCGCCTTCAACCGCGTGCTGCGCGCGTTGGGCCTTTCGCTTCCCGAAGACGAGCCCGAAGCCGAAATCCCCGCCGACATCCTCGCCCTCGCCGAAGAACGCTGGGCCGCCCGCGCGGCGAAGGATTGGACCAAGGCCGACACCATGCGCGGCCAGCTCGCGGAAAAAGGCTGGGCGGTGAAGGATGGCAAGGAAGGTTATGAACTGACTCCTGTGTAGGAAAGCGGCGCGCCTCCGGCTTGCGCCACGTCCCCGCTTGCCGGATGGCGATCATGCCCCGATGATCCCGCTCCGATGCACATCCGTCCCCGCCGCAACCGCCGCACGCCGGCGATCCGCTCGCTGGTCCGCGAGACCGCGCTGACACCCGCGGATTTCATCCTGCCGCTGTTCCTGCATGAAGACTCGGAAAATGCTTCCATCGCCTCGATGCCCGGCGTGACGCGCTGGTCGCTGGAGGGTCTGGTGAAGGAGGCGGGTGAAGCCCATGCGCTCGGCGTGCCGGCGGTGGTCCTGTTTCCGAAAATCGAAGAAAATCTCAAATCCCCGCTCGCCGAGGAATGCCACAACGACGACGGTCTGATCCCGCGGGCCATCCGCGCCTTGAAGACCGCGCATCCCACGCTCTGCGTGATCACCGACGTGGCGCTCGATCCCTACAACTCCGACGGCCACGACGGTGTGGTCCGCCGGGACGGGCGCGGGGAGCTGCATATCCTCAACGACGAGACGGTGGAAATCCTGTGCCGACAGGCGCTGTGCCATGCCCGCGCCGGGGCGGACATCGTTTCGCCCAGCGACATGATGGACGGCCGCGTGGCCGCGCTGCGTGCCGCGCTGGATGCGGAGGGCTCCGATCAGGTGTCGATCCTCAGCTACTCGGCGAAGTATGCCTCGGCTTTCTACGGTCCCTTCCGCGGGGCGCTGGATTCCGCGCCGAAGGAGGGCGACAAGAAGACCTACCAGATGGACCCGGCGAACGCCCGCGAGGCGATCCGCGAAGTCCTGCTCGACGAGGCGGAAGGCGCGGACATGGTGATGGTGAAGCCCGCCGGCCCCTATCTCGACATCATCGCCCGGGTGAGGGAAAGTACGACGCTTCCCGTAGCCGCTTATCAGGTCAGCGGCGAATACCTGATGATCGAAAGCGCCGCCGCGGCCGGCTGGGTGGACGGCAGGGCGGTGGCGCTGGAGAGCTTGACGGGCATCAAGCGGGCGGGGGCGGACATGATCCTCACCTACTACGCGAAGCGCGCGGCGGAGTGGCTCTGAGGAGGAGGGGAGACACTGCCGTCGCCTGGGGACACGAGTATCCCCGCTCCTTATTGCCCCGCCTGCCGCAGCCGGGCGACGGCTTCGTCGAGACGCTTGCGGGTCGAGACCAGGGTGGCGTTGAGCGATTTCAGCTTCTCGTCGCGTTCCTTGATCAGCTCGTCGCGCTTGGCGAGCGCCTCGTCGCGGAGTTTGACGGCTTCTTCCCAGGTCTTGAGCTGTTCGCCGGCTTCTTCGAGGGCTTTGGCCAGCGCCTGCGCTTCCTCGGTCCTCGCGGCCAGATCCTTTTCGACGATTTCGGCGGCCTGCTGGATCGAGTCGATGGACGCCTTCAGGCCATCGACATCGGATTGGAGCTGGCGGACCGTTTTCTCCGTCTCGAGCCGGGCGTTTTTCTCGTGAATCGTCTGGCTGCGGGCTTCGTGCAGTTGGCGGTTCATCGACTTGCCGTCAAACCATTGCACGATGATGAAGCCGACGAGGATCACGCAGCCGGCGGCATTCAGGAAGGGCAGCAGGCGGGCGGGGATCACGGGGCGGGGTTCCTGGTTTCGAGGCTGACCTTGTCGATCCCGGCGGCGAGCACGGCGTCGTAAACGGAGAGCACCTGGGAGTGCCGGGCATCGCCGTCGGCGGCGATCAGCACGCGTGTGTCTTCATCCGGTGACAGGGCCTGGAGCCGGTTGGTGATTTCCGAGGGGGTGACGATGTTCGTGTCCCAGGTGACCACGCCGTGGGCGTCGATGGCGAGGTGGATGGGCGGAATCCTGTTCTCGCGCGCCGAGGTCGAAGCCGTCGGCAGGTTCACCTTGACCCGGTGGATCTGGGTCATGGCCAGACTCGCCAGCATGAAGCTGGCCAGCAGGAAGAACATGATGTCGATCAGCGGGATGACTTCGATCCGCGCTTCTTCCTCGTGGTCTTCGCCGCCACCCTGGAGTTTGACCGGCATGGGGGCTCAGCGCTGGGTGTGGCGGGCGGTGGAGAAGGCTTCGAGGTCGTGACCGTGAGCCTTGGCGGACTCGGCGAGCAGCTCGGCGTGATTGATCCAACGCTCGAAGGCCTGGCGGAGGGCGGAGACGCGCTTGCGGAAATAGTTGTAGGGAAGCAGGCAGGTGATCGCGATGGCCAGGCCGGCGGCGGTCGCGATGAGGGCCTCGGCGATACCGCCGGTGACCCTCGTGGCGGCGAGTTCCTCGTCGCCGAGCGAGGCGAAGGAGCCCATGAGGCCCACCACGGTGCCGAGCAGGCCGAGCAGGGGGGCGAGGGTGATGATGGTGCTGAGCACCCACATGCGGGCGTCGGATTTTTCGATCCAGCGGGTCGCGTGGAGATGCATCGCGGCGAGCATGGAGGTGTGGGCGTGGGCGATGCCTTCGTTCAGGTTGGCGAGGAAGGGGTCGGGCGTCTTCTGGCCGAGCTGCCAGGCGGTGCCGAAGTCGCCGGTGCCGAGGGCTTCGCGGGCCTGTTCCTGGGCGGCGGGGCGGAGGGATTTTTTCAGAGCGATCCACCAGATGGTGCGCTCGAGCAGGACGCAGACGGCGAGGAAGAGCGTGGCGGTGATGGGCCACATGACCCAGCCTCCCTCATGGAAGGTTTTGAGGACGATGTTCGCGGTAAGCATGAATCAGTGCAGACGGAAGATGATCGGCCGCGAGGCGCTGGCACGGGGACCGGGTCTGAATTTCCAGCGGCGGACGGAGTTGAGCGCCGCTTCGTTGAGAGCGCTGTGGGAGCTGGGGCTGATGATCCGGGCGCTGACGACGTAGCCGCGTTCGTCGACGGTGAAGGCGACGACCACGCGGCCCTGCTCACCGTTGCGGCGGGAGGAGGGCGGGTAGATCGGCTTCGGCATGCGGCCGCCGGCCCAGCGATCGGAGCCGACGGGGCTGTTGCCCGAGCCGCGGGCGGTCCCATCGCCGGTGCCCGTGCCCCGGCCGCTGGCATTGGAGGTCCGCCGGGCGGTGGTGCGGGCCTGCTGCTTGGGCTGGCCGGAGTTCGAGGCGGTCGCCGGCCGCGGTTTGGGCTTCAATGCGCCGTCCGGCAGGGAAGGGATTTCCGGCAGGGGATCCAGATCCGCCAATTCGGGAAGTTCGGGTGCTTCCGGAACCTCGGGCAATTCCGGGATTTCGGGGAGCTCCGGGGCTTCCTCCGGTTCCAAGGGCGCCTCCTGGGAAAAATCGTCTTCCGCCGTGGAATCGTCCTGTGAGGAAGAGGGAGGCGCGGAGCCCATGGCCATGGGCAGGATGAGGAGTTCGATGTCCTTGTCCTCATGCTCCTTCAGCTTGGGCAGGCGCTCGGGAACCCGGATCACCTGCGCCACGGTACTCGCCCCCGTCACCGTCAGCCAAGCGGCCAGGGTGCCGATGTTCAGGGCGTAGAGGAAGGAGGTCACCGTTCGCTATTGAGAATCTGTCTCAGCCGCGGGAGTGAAGGATGGAGGAAAGGCGGTGTCAAAGGCATTTTCGCCAAGCGGGCCGGTCGATGGAGGACTCGCTGGGGATGGTTGGCGGAAGAGGCCCTACCGGCCGAATGAGCCGGGACGGGTACCATGGCTTCAGCGAGGGGTCAGGCTTCACCACGCACGGCGGCGTAGACGCAGGTGCTGCATAGTTTCCCGGCGGGGGTAATGGTCTCGTTCCGAAGTATGCCCTCCAACTGCATCCCTGCGGCCTCGCATACGGCCCGGCATGCAATATTCTCTTCATCCGTGAAGGCATCGACCCTTTTGGCGCCAAGCTCCGCGAACGCGTAGCGAAGCAGTTCCGAAACGGCTTCCGTCGCGAAACCCTGACGCTGCCGGCTCGCACGGCACCAGAACCCGACTTCGAGCCTGGGGACGGACCAGTTGATGCGAGGAAAGCTCGTGCTGGCGACGAACGATCCGGAGTGGTCGAAGACGAGGTACACCAGCGATGTGCGCTTGATGAAGGCCGCGGCACTCTGGCGGCAGAATGCCTCGGAGGTGTCGACCGACGGTTCAGCCACAGCCCATGGGAGAGATGCGGGCCAGGCCCGAAGATGGGAAAGGCTTTCGACGACGGCCTCATGCACCGCGGCTCCGTCTCCTTCCCGCGGACAGCGAAGCAACAAGCGCTTGGTCCGAAGTTCCGGGGAGACCGGGCGAAGAATGGGAGTGGGGTTCATGTGATACGCCAAAGGTGAGACATGGAGCGCAGCGGAGTTGCTTTCACCGCTCAGCCATCGTTTTGGTGGTTGCGGAGTATCGCCGGCAACTCGCTCAAATCGTCAAAGGAAGCATCGCACGATACATCGGAAAAATCAGGATTGCGCTTCCAGAATGACAGCATTCCGACATCTCGCGCTGCCCGCATGTCCGTCACCGGATGGTCTCCTATGTATGCGGCTTCACGTGGCGCAAGCTCCATTCGTCTCAGGGCCCGATGGAAAATCTCGGCGTCGGGCTTCCTCACCCCTTCGGATTCGGAAATCAAGATGATCGTAAAGAATGGAGCAATCTTCAGCACTTCGATCGTGCGGTTCTGAAAGTTCGTCTTTCCATTGGTGATCAGTCCAAGGCGATATTCACGCGAGAGTTCTTCGAGAGTGCTGTGCAGGTTCGGAAAGGGAACATAGTAATCAGCAACGCGGGAATCGAAATCGGCAAACAACTCGTCCCACGATACGGAATGAATCATGAGTTCCGAGGTGAGGCGCTGGTACACCTCGTCCTTCCAGAGCGATCCTCTGGCATCGAGCCGGACAAAGGCATTCACGTAGGTGTCCCGATCGATGCCTTCCATGCGGGATCGGAAAAGGTCGAATTGCGAAGATGCGAACGACAGTATGGATGAGTCCCGGTCCAGTAAGGTCCGATCCAGGTCGAAGATGATGCCGCGGAGCATTTTCCTGGGCTGAATGTCTTTTCCCGGCGACTTCCGCTCAGGCCGGAACGGGTATTTCTTCGAGGATCGCGGCGACGATCTGGCGGCCGTCGGTTCCCGAAAGGCGGGCTTCAGACTCGACGACGAGACGGTGGGCGATGATGTCGGCGGCAACGGCCTGGATGGTTTCGGGGAGGACGAAGGGGCGCTCCTCGAAGAGGGAGAGGGCCTGCGCCATTTTCATGAGGGCGAGGGAGGCGCGGGGGCTGGCGGCGAGTTGCACGTCGCGGCGGCTGCGGGTGGCGGAGACGATTTCGACGATGTAGCCGCGGAGTTCCTCGCTGATGCGCACGGCGCGGGTGGCGGCGATCAGGGCGAGCAGGTCGTCGCGCGAGATGACGGGCTCGAGAGCATCGACGGGATGCCTTTCGATCTGGTCGGCGAGGATGGCGCGCTCTTCCTCGGCGGAGACGTAACCGAGGCGGCTGCGGATCATGAAGCGGTCCATCTGCGCCTCCGGCAGCGGGTAGGTGCCGCGGAATTCGACCGGGTTCTGGGTGGCGATGACGAAAAAGACGCCGTCGAGGTCATGGCGCTCGCCGTCGATGGTGGCCTGGCGCTCGGCCATGGCTTCGAGCAGGGCGCTCTGGGTGCGGGGGGAGGCGCGGTTGATTTCGTCGGCGAGCAGGATGTCGGTGAAGACGGGGCCGGGGCGGAAGCGGAATTCCTGGCTGCGGGGGTCGAAAACCGAGACGCCGAGGATGTCGGTGGGCAGCAGGTCGGGGGTGAATTGCACGCGCTTGAAAGCCGCGCCGTCGATGGAGCGGGCGATGGCCTTGGCGAGGGTGGTCTTGCCGGTGCCGGGGACATCCTCGACGAGCGCGTGGCCGCCGGCGGCGAGGCAGGCGAGGATGGTGCGCACAGCGCTGTCCTGACCGCGGACGACGCTGCGGACGGAGTCTTCGAGGCGGCGGGCAATGGGGAAGGCGGAGGCGGGATCGCTCATTCGGAAATCGGGTCGGGGCTTGCGGCGCGGTCGGCGGCGGCGAGTTCGCGGTGGTGGTCGAAGAGGGACTTCAATTCGGCGGAGGCTTCGGCGGGCAGGAGTTCGGCGACGCGCTTGAAGGCCCAGGAATTGAGATGCTCCCGGGAGCGGGTGAGGGGAGCGAAAAGCTCGAATTCCGGGAGAATCCGCGGGCCGGCCGGGGTGGCGACGACGAGGTGGAAGGGGTGGGAGATTTCGCCGAGGGCATTCTCCGAACGCACGCTGACACCTGCCCAGTGTCCGGCGCGCCGGACGGCGAGGATCTCGCCTTCGACACGGGAGATCAGTTCGTGGCCGGTGTTGCGCAGGGCGCGGTCCATGCCGTGATGCTCCGGCAGGAAGGCGGAGAGGGCGAGCATGGCGGCGGGATCGCCGGCGGCGATGGCCCTGCGCCAGGCGGCGGCGGTTTCGCGGGCAGCGTCTTCGGCGGGGGCGGAGCCGGGCGCGATTTCTTCGAGGGGAAGCATCAGGCCCGAGGCCCAGGCGTCCTCGAAGCGGGCGAGGGTCTCCTTGAGCCAGATCGAGAGGGTTTCGTCGTCGCGTTGCGGGCCGCGGGAAGCGCCGGTGAGGTCGGCATCGGCCAGCCAGCCGTGGTCGTCGCGGCGGAAGAAGAAGGTGGAAAGGTTGGCGGCGAGCGGTGTGACGGCGGAGAAACGGTGGACGATCGCGCAGGCTTCGGGGCCGGATTCGCGGAAGTCGAGCGTCAGCGGCAGGCGCAGGTCGTGGGGTTGGTGGAGTTCGCGCCATTGCTGGGCGCAGTGGACGAGGGTGTCGATGGCCTCCTCGGGATCGCCGGAAAAGTCGAGGTACGGAACGACGGCTTCCAGCGAGGGCCCGCGGAGCGCGGCGAGGAAGCGGTCGAGGGCGGCACGGGATTCGGAGAGGGGGCGGGCTGGGATGAGAGTGCGGAGTTTTTCGGGAAAGCGACGGATCAGGTCGGCGTCGATCGCGGCGTCTTCGCGGGCCATGGTTGCGGCGTCCCGGGGGTCGAGCGAGGAAAGGTCCAATGTCTCCGACAGGCGGATGCGCCAGCGCTGGGATTCGCCTTTTTCCAAGGAGAGGTGGATGGCGCGCGGGCGCAGCGGGGTGACGCCGGGATCGAGGCAGACGAGGCTGACCATGCTTTCCCGCTTGGTTTGTTCGGAGTGGACGACGGCGCGGAGGACTTCCGGCGCGGCGAGCAGGCGCCAGCCGGGGTGTTTGACGCCGCCGCCGAGCGCGCGGGTCACGGTCTGGACGGTATCCGGCCAATCGCCGGGAAGCGGCTGCTCCAGCCCCCCGGCGAGGGCGAGGATGGCGGGAACGCTGCGCTTTTGGCAGGCGTCGACGAAGGCTTGCGCCATCTTTTCCGGTTCCCCGTTGCGGAGGAGGTCAGGGTCCATGGTCTCCCTCATTTCGTCGACGAGGGTGGAGAAGATGTTTTCGCGCAGGTGGGCGAATTGTTCGCCGCGGGTGCGGATCATCCATTCCTCCAGGGCGCGGGCGCGCTGACGGAGTTCGGGGTGGAAGAGCAAGCCGACGCCATCGAAAGAGGCCGGGCTGGGGGCGGGGAGCCATTTGCCTTCGCGGCGGACCATGGCGACGGCGTGGACCTGCACGGTCGCCGCATCGTAGCCGGTGACTTGAGAAACGATCACGCCGGCGAGATCGCCGTCCTGCTTGTCTTCGAGGGCCTTGAGGTCATCGGGGCGCAGGCGGGCTCTCAGGCGGGTGAGTTGCTGGCGGATGGCTTCGCGGCGCTGGTGGGTGAGGTCCTTGGAAAGCGCGGTGCCATCGGCGGGGTCCGTCCTGCCTGCGGCCACGGCGCGCAGCCACTCGACGGCGGGACCGGCCGGACCGGAGGAGGCCAGGGTGGTGCTGCAGAAGAGCAGCGCGAGGAGGATGGAAGCGAGTTTCAAACCGATGCAGGAATGGGAACCATGGAATGTATGGAATGAAGATGAGGAACGGAGAAATGCGAGGGGGCTTGGACGGGATTGTTCGGGGCGATGATCATTTTTCGGTGAATCCGTCGCCGGATTGAATGAATTCGATGCGGTTTCCGAAGGGGTCGATCGTGTAGAAGCGCTTGCGGTCCGGGAGAGCGTCATCCCATAGAATTTCTTTGCCGTGCTCCTGCAAAGCGGCGGCGAGGGAATCGATGCCGGACACGCAAAAGGCGGGGTGCGCCTTGCGCTGGGGCGAGAAATCTTTCTCGACACCGAGATGCAGGATGGCCGATCCGGCCTTGAACCAGCATCCGCCTCTGCCTGCCAGGGGTTCCGGCTTGGTCTCTTCCACCATGGACAGGATTCCCGCGAAGAATGCGCGGGCGTCATCTTCTCCATCGGGCGGCATGGCCAGTTGGATGTGATCGAGGCGCGTAATCATGGTTTTGGCCCGGCAGAATCGTGTCGTTTTCCGGTTCAAAGCTCGTGCACGAAGCGATCCTTCGGGCCGAGGGAAAGGACGAAGCCGGCAAGGAGGTCGATGGTGCGGGCGATGTCGTCGAGGTGGGCGGTTTCGACGATGGAGTGCATGCAGCGCAGCGGCAGGGAGACGAGGGCGCTGGGGACACCTTCGCGCATGTGGAAGATCTTGTCGGTGTCGGTGCCGGTGGTGCGGCTGCTGGCTTCGTGCTGGAGGGGGATTTTCGCTTTCGCGGCGACATCCATCAGGCGGGAGGCGACGAGCGGGTGGTTGGCGGTGCCGTGGGTGAGGGCGGGGCCGCCGCCGAGTTTCACGGAGCCGTGCCTGGCCTGGTCGATGCCCGGGGTGTCGGTGGCGTGGGTGACGTCGAGGCAGACGCAGAGATCGGGATTGAGGCGATAGGTGGCCATCATCGCGCCGTGGCCGCCGATTTCCTCCTGGACCATGTTCGCGCAGATCAGGGAGAAGGCGGGCTTCTTCTTGCCGCGGACGATTTTCTCCATGACCTTGGCGATGATGTAGCCGCCGATGCGGTTGTCGAGGGCGCGGGAGATGAGGCGCTTGTGGGCGAGCTCCGCGGGGCCGTCGACATAGACGGCGGGATGGCCGACGCGCAGGCCGAGCGCGGCGACTTCTTTGCCGCTGGAGGCGCCGACATCGACCCAGAGGTCGTGGACGGCGGGGGCCTTCTCGTCGCCGCCGTTGTCGCGGCGCAGGTGGATGGCGGTGTTGCCGATGATGCCAGGCACTTCGCCCTTGTCGCCGAGGAAGCGCAGGCGTCGCCCGCGGGCGGTGGCGGTGTCGCTGCCGCCGATACGGTCGAGGCGAATGAAGCCGTCGGGCTGGATCGTTTTGATCATGAAGCCGATTTCGTCGGCATGGGCGGCGAGCATGATCTGGCGTTCGGTTTTTCCGGCGAGGCGCGCCCAGGTGGAGCCGTAGGCGTCGCAGCGGACTTCGTCGGCGAGGGTCTTCATTCTCTCCGCCCAGACGCGCTGGCCGGGCATTTCGAAGCCGGTGGGGCTGGGAGTTTCCAGCAGGCGGAAGAGGAAGTCCCGGTCGTCTTTGGTCATCCGCGGCATTCAAGCATCCCGGGGGAGGAGGGCAATGGGGGAGTTCGGGAGCCTTTCATGATACCCTTCCCTTTTGACAATGCGGGACGCGGCGGATAGGGGATAGGGCTATGAATCCCAAGGCAAAGCCCCCTGGCCTGGAGTTCCCGGCCGCGCGGCGGATGGCGGCGGCGCTGGTCGCGATGCCGTTGTTGTTCGGCGGCGTATCGGCAGCCGACGAGCCCCGTCACAATCTGCCGCTGATCGATGTTCCGACGGAAGAGCCGCCTGTCGCCGAGAAGCCATTCGGATCAAAGGAGTGGATGGAGTCGATGACGATCCCCGTAGGAAGGCACCGGTTCCGCGAAGCCGTTTCCATCGGCGACCGGGGGAAACACAAAAGGCCGCTGATCCTCATTCCGGCAGGGAGCTCGTGGAGCGGCTCCGGCTCGGGGAAGACTTTCATTTCCTTCGGCCGGATGGTGGCGAGGAAAAGCAGTTTCGAGAAATTCCGCTTCGAGTCGGATCACGCGTGCGAGTCGTATTTCCTCCAGTCGCAGTTCGACGACTGCCTCTTTCATCGCGGCGGCATCTGGTGGGGCGGGCTCCATCCGGCGAAGTTCTATTTTGAAAATTGCCTCTTCAGCAAAGGCTTCATGGGCCCGCGGATGAAGGTGGAGGATTACGGCATCCGCGCGGACCGCTGCGTATTCGTGGGTGTCAAATTCGGCGAGGTGAAATACGAGAAGCATCAGCCGGCGAAGTTCGTCAACGAACGTTGGTTCAAGTTCGTGAACTGCCGCTTCGTGAGATGCTCGCTGCCCTCCAGCGTGCTTCTCCAGACCCTGGATTGCGTGTTCGAGGAATGCACCTTCGTGGACGATTCGGAGTCCATGGCGGAAGTCGATGAGTTCACGCCGATGGAGGTTTCCCTTTATGCGAGAAATTGCAGAAACAGGATCAGCAAACTGCCCGCCGAATTGAAGCTGATCGAAAAACCGGCCGACGAGGTGCCGGCCGGAGATATTCCGACTGCTGAAAACGTGCTGACGGGGGAGTAAGAACCCTGGCTTGGCGTCTCACTTTCCTCCCACCTGCGCCGGCGCCATCAGGTAGCCCATCAGATCCCGCACTTCCTGATCGGACATCCCGGCCAGCAGGCCCTCGGGCATCAGCGACATGCCCAGCGGCTTGTTGTGCTTCACATCCTTTTTCGTCACCCGGGTTTCGTCGCCCACCATGCGGAGGATCAGTTCGTTGTCGTTTTCCGCCGCCAGCATGCCGACCGCCACCGAACCGTCTTTCCTCTCGATCTGGTGGAGTTCGTAGCCCTGGCCGATCAGCGCGTTCGGATCGAGAATGTTGTCCAGCCAATGCTCCAGGCTGCCGCGCTCGCCGCCCGTCAGTTCCGGTCCGAGGTCGCCGCCTTCGCCGAAGAGCTTGTGGCAGGCCGCGCAGGTGCGGTCATACAATGCCCGGCCGTTCACGAGATTCGCCTTCTCCAACACGTCGGGCGTCAGCTTGTCCCGCCATGCCGCGATCAGTTCGCGCCGCGCCGCTTCTCCCGCCGGCGGTTCGCCCCAGAGCTTCGCGATTTCCCGCTTCAGCGACTCGTCCGGCGTCTCGCGCAGCCGGGCCACCGCATCGGCAGGCACGTCTTTTTCCGAAAGTTTTTTCTCCCTCAGCCATTCGAGCACTTTTCCGGCCTTTCCCGTCCGGGCTGCCAGGCGGCTCACCGTCGCCTTCTCCTCCGGCGTGAACCCCGCGACCCGGTCGGCCGTCGCCGGCGTGTCGAGCAACGGCGGATGCGCCAGCAGCGCCAGCAGGCGCAGTGCCGGGTCGTCCATCAGCCCCGCGAGCCGTTGCGTGTCCCGGTTCTCCAGCGAAGGCGCCAGCAGGCGCAGCGCTTCCAGCCGTTCCGGCGCGGCGGCCTTCCGGTCCTCGACCTGCGACCACAGCTTCGCCACGGCTTCACGGTCGCCGCTGCGCGAGGCGAGCGCTTCCGCCTTCGCCTTCACGTCCGGATCGCTTCCGGCACGCAATTTGCCGAGAATTTCAAGATGCCCGGCGGCAAGCCGTTCCTCCGGCCGGGTGTCCAGACGTCCCGCCAGCGCGTCGAGCAGGGCCGCCGCCCTCGCGCCCGGCTTCGTGCAGGCCGCCAGCAGCGCGTCCGGCGAGGACAGGCGGCGGGCCGTCCAGCCGAGCATCCGCCCGTCCGGGCAGGAAAGCGCGATCTCCAGCGCCCGCGCCTCGTCGAGCGGCACCAGCGCTTCGAAGCCGAACCAGAACATCCGCGCCAGATTGGGGTCTTCCGCGGTCATCTTCGGGGCGATGCGCGCCGCGACCTCCACCGCCAGCTCCCGCGGCAGCCGCTGCAGGGAGGAGGTGAGGGAAAGCAGCACCACTGGAGCGGTCTCTTTCTCCGCCAGTTTGTGCCAGGCCTGCGTCTTGTCCCCCGCGGCCAGACGCACGGCCCAAGCGCGGACCCATTCGTTCGCATCGCCGAAAAGCGCCGTGGCATCTTCCAAACCGCCGCATGCCGCCAGACACCACAGGGCGCGCAGCCGCCGCGTCTCATCGGCGTGGCCATGCAGCGTTTCGAGCAGGAGTTTCCGGACCTCCGCATCGAGCCGTCCGCTTTTCGCCGTCCGCTCGTGCAGGATGCGCCGCGCCATGCGCAGTTGCCATTCGTCGCGGCCCGCTTGCAGCTTGGCCAGTTCCAGGTCGCTCAGTTTCGTCAGATCGCCTTTCCACGGCTTCAAATCGCCGTGGCGCAGCCGGTAGATCCGCCCGTTCGTCCGGTCCCAACGCAGCGGGTCGGTACGGTGGCAGCTTGTCGGATCGTGCCAGTCGGAGAAGTACAGAGCGCCATCCGGCCCCGGTTCGATGGTGATGCCCAGGAACCACTCGTCCTGCGCCAGCAGCACATCCGGCGCGTGTTTGCCGACCCAGCCCGAGCCGTTGCGTTCGAGCACGTCACGGTTCATCCGGTGCCCGTGGATGTTGAAGAACAGCGCGCTGTTGCGGAACTCCTTCGGAAAGGAGTCGCTCAGGCAGATCGCGAAGCCGCAATGCGCGTGCCCGCCGCCCGCATCCGACACCGCCTGCGAAATCGCGTTTTCATGCCCCCAGTGCGCGTGTTCCCCGATATCGCCCGCCCAATGCCGGTGGTCGGCGATCGTCTC
Organism: Haloferula sp.; assembly: GCA_037190465.1. Classification (GTDB taxonomy): domain Bacteria; phylum Verrucomicrobiota; class Verrucomicrobiia; order Verrucomicrobiales; family Akkermansiaceae; genus Haloferula. The sequence continues at coordinate 332,727 of JBBCJF010000022.1, forward strand.
GATCGGATCGTAGATGTGCGGATTGAAATGCGATCCCGCCTGCCGCTGATAGTAGCCGCCCGGGATGATGTGCCACAGGTGCGGGATCACGCAGGCTTCGATGAATGCCTCGCCCCAATCGTTGAAGTCCAGCCCCCACGGATTCGAGGTGCCGTGGGCGACGATTTCGAAGTCCCGCGTCACCGGATGATAGCGCCAGATTCCCGCGTTGATCGGCACCCGTTCGCCGTCCGCCGTTCCCGGCTTGCCCACCCGCGAATGCGTGAACACTCCGTGGCAGCCCCACAGCCAGCCGTCCGGCGCCCAGATGAAGGAATTCAGCGTCTCGTGCGTGTCCTGGTAACCCCAGCCGTCCAGCAACACCTCCGGCTCGCCGTCCGGCTTGTCGTCGCCGTTCGCATCGGGGATGAAAAGCAGGTAAGGCGCCGCCCCGACGAATACCCCGCCGAAACCGGTTTCCAGCCCGCTCACCAGATTCAGTCCTTCCGTGAAAACCTTCCGCGTTTCGAAGCTCCCGTCCCCGTCGGCATCCTCGAAGATCACGATGCGGTCCTTGCCTTCGCCCTCGGGAGCCCGCTGGGGATACGTCAGCCCTTCCGCGACCCAGATCCGCCCGCGGGCGTCGAAGCACATCGCGATCGGCTGCACCACCTCCGGCTCCGCCGTCACCAGGTCCACGGCGAAGCCTGCCGGCACTTTCATCCTCTCCACCGCCTCCCCGGGCGGGCCTCCTTTCGCCATGTCTTCCTGGGCTGCCAGCGGAAACGCCAGCGCGGTCGCGAGCAAGATCGGGAATCGACGCATCTCCGTGGACTACCGCGGGAAAAAGAACGGTCTGTCTGGAAACACCGTCATACCGCGCACGCGGTCCCGGCTTCAACCGGACAGGGCTGGGGGCGATTCTTCGGGGGGGCGGTCGTTCGATTCCAGGCCGGTTCATCCCTGCCGCCCCCGGGACGAATGTTGCCTCTGTTTCGGACCCGGCAATATGATCCTCCCTGCCCTTGCACCTGCGGATCCGTTGGAGAAGGTTTCTTCCGTGAAACAGGTTTGGAATGCGGTCGCTTCCGTCATGCTGGCTACGGCCGGGGCGGAGGTGCCGGAACTGGCGGTGAAGGGGATTCCGGTGGGCGATGTGCGGCTTTTGGACAGTCCTTTCCTGGAGGCTCAGAAAAGCGACCTGGACTACCTTCTCCGCCTCGACCCGGACCGGCTGCTTTCCGGCATGCGCACGGCGGCCCGGCTGAAGCCGAAGGGGCCGCTCTATGGCGGTTGGGAGAAGAACGGCTCGGGCATGATCGGACACTATCTCAGCGCCTGCGCCTGGATGTATGCCGCGACCGGCGACGAGCGGGTGAAGCGGCGGATGGACTACATCGTCGCCGAGATGGGGGAGTATCAGAAGAACCGCGGAGAGGGAGGGCTCTACGCCTCGCCGTGGGAGGCGGACCGCTGGTATGCCGCGCTGGGTCGTGGCGAGCTTCGCCTGAGCAACGTGGTGCCCTGGTATGTCGGCCACAAGACGCTCGCCGGCGTGCGCGATGCCTGGCTGACGGGAGGCAACGGGCAGGCGAAGGAGGTGCTGCTGCGCTACGCCGATTGGTGCGTGGAGATCACCTCGAAGCTCACCGACCGGCAGTGGGCCGATCTGACATCGAAGGAATTCGGCGCGCCGAACGAGGTCTTCGCCGATCTTTTCGCGCTGACGGGGAAGGAGGAGTATCTCGAACTGGCCAAGCGCTTTCGCAAGGAGCCGGTGGTCGCCGCTCTGGAGAACAACGATGCGCCGATCCTGCACGGACGCCATGCGAATACGGAGATCCCGTTGTTCGTGGGGTATCAGAGGATTTACGAGGCGACCGGCGAGGAGCGATGGCATAGGGCGTCGGCGAATTTCTGGGATGCGGTGATTTCCCGGCAGACCTTCGCGTTCGGCGGCAACAGCATCTGGGAGGCGTTCATCGACCCGGCCGAGTTCGATGCGAAGCTCGCCGACATCTGCGGGCCGGAGACCTGCAATACCTACAACTTGCTTAAGCTGACGAAGCAGCTTCACGAACTGCGCCCGCAGGCCCGCTACGCCGACTATATGGAGCGCGCGCTGTACAACCACATTCTCACATCGATCGGTCCGGCGCCGGATCATGGGTTCGCCTACTACACGCCGACCCGGCCCGGTCATTACAAGCGCTACTCGCAGCATTTCGACGCTTTCTGGTGCTGCGTCGGCAGCGGGATGGAGAACCACGGACGCTACGGGGCCTACATTTATTCGGCATCGGACGAGCGGTTGATGGTGAATCTTTTCATTCCTTCGCAGGCGAGATGGAAGGCGAAGGGCGTCGAGTTGCGGCAGACCGCCGAGTTCCCCAGGGACGGGGTGGTCACGCTGTCGGTCAAGGCGGCAAAGCCCGCCGGGTTCACGCTATCGTTGCGTTGCCCGGGTTGGGTGGATGCGTCGAAGGTCCGCCTGCGGCTCAACGGCGAGGATCTCGATGGGAAAGCCGAAGCCGGGACTTACCTCGATGTGGAACGCGAGTGGCGGACCGGGGATGTGTTGCAGGCGTATTTCCCGCCGGAGCTGCGGATGGAGACCAGCATAGGAGGGGGATATGCGGCCTTTTTCCATGGTCCCGTCCTGCTTGCCGCGCCGTTGGGGATGGAGGGGTTGGAGAAGGGAGATTTTTATGCCGATGGCAGCGAGCCTTTCATCCAGCTCGGGCGCAAGGAGATGGAGCTTGCCAGGGCGCCCGCCGTGGCACGCGGCGTGGAGCTTCCGGTGAAAACCGGCGAGGGCGCTTACCTGTTGAAGACGACGGCAGGGGAAATTCCGCTGAAGCCTTTTCACAGAATCGGGCTTGAGCGGTATTCGGTCTATTTTCCTATCAGGTGACGGGAAAGTGGCGCGTGCCTCCAGCTTGCGCCACGCTATTCCTCCCGCGGCGGGGAGGTGAGGAGGAAAGTCATGAGGTCTTTCTTTTCCTGTTCGCCGAGTGCGTCGAGGAGGTTGGGAGGCATGAGGGAGAGGGGCAGGACGGTGGTGTTTCGGATGGCGGATTTTTTCACGGCGGTGATGTGGCCGCCGGGCGCGGCGAACCTGAGTTCATCCTCGGTTTCGCCGACGCGGACTCCCATGACGATGCCGCCGTCGTGGAGTTCGACCTGGTAGGTGACGGCGTCGGGATTGATGGAGGCGTTGGGGTCCACGATGTCCCGCAGCAGGCTGGCGTAGTCGCGGTGGATGGTATTGCTGAGGTCGGGGCCGACGGCGTGGCCTTCGCCGTGGAACTGGTGGCAGGTGAAGCAGGCGGCTTTGCCGTGGTAGAGAGTACGGCCGTTCCCGTAGTTGCCGCCGGCGATTTCCGGGATGGAGGTTTTCAGGGCCATCGGGTTCGGCGGGGTGGCGAAGGGCATCAGGAAACGGCGGATGCCGAGCGGGCGAGGGCGGGAGTCGATGGCGGTGGTGAAGGTAGCTTCGAGCGAGGTGGCGGGGGTGGAGAGTTCGATTTCGAGTTCCTGCCACTCGCCGTGGAGGATTTTGCGGGTGAAGGAGATTTCGCGGCCGTTCGGTTTGGCGACGCTGCCCGGGGCGCGGAGGCCGAGGGTGGCGTCGCTTTTGAGCGTGACGGTGACGGTTTCCGGCTCGGGAGTGTGGTCGAGTTTCGAGCCCGGTTGGACGGCGGGCTGGAGCATGTGGGAGAGGTCGAGTTGGGTTCGTAATATCAGCCTGCCCGGCCTGGCGAGGAGGGGGCGGAGGGCTTCGTGCGCGGCGCTGCCGCGGGTGAGGGTCCGGGAGACGGAGAAATCGGGGTGGGGCAGCCAGCCGCTCCAGTGCGAGCCGTCGTCGCCGTGCCACGAGGCGGAGAGGCCGCCGAGTTCGTGGGCGAGGTCGATGGAGGGGGCCTGCGGGATGCCTTTTCCGGGGCGCGGGGTGTCGAGGGTGATGGCGTAGCCGCCGGCCCGGGTGCGCGGGGCGGTTTCGACGACGATGCTGCGGCCGTCTGCGCCGAGGGCGGCGGATTTCACCGGCAGGCGGAAGCGGGGCTCGGCCAGTTCCGCGCGGACGATGGCGTAGCCGGGGCGGAGGACTTCGAAGCGGTCTGCCGCGTCGACGAAGCGGCCGCTTTCGATGCGGATGCGGGCGGCGAGGTCCCGCCAGTCGCCGGCGGGGAGGGGGCGGTCGAACTGGATGACGGTGGTCGTTTCGTCCGGCGCCCAGGCGAGGACGGGCTGGGGAGCGGAGGAATCGGTGTAGCGGATTTTGAAAAGGCGGCCCTGGTGCGAGGGACCGCTGCCCCAGTCCGGCGGGCCGGAATGGCAGCAGACGACGAGGTCGCCTTGCGGCGAGATGGCGCAGTCCACGACGAGCATGCCGAGGCGGGCAATGAGCTGGTTGGCGGCCACGTAGCCGTGTTCGGTTTTGGCCAGCGTGGTGCGCCAGAGTTTGCCGCGGGATTGGCCGGTGACGATGGCATCGTGCGCCCAGAATTCCGGGCCGAAGCGCGGGCGGTTTTCGGCGGGGCCGTTGAAGCGGAAGCCGCAGGCGCTCTGGTGCTGCGGGGCGTAGTCCCAGGTGCTCGGTTCGTCCACGACGCCGGGCAGCAGTTTCGGGTGGCGCGGGGGAAAACCGTAGTGACGGCCTGGCTGGAGGTGGAGCAGTTCGTCGAAGGGATTGCCGTTCGGCAGCCAGGTCGCGCCTTCCTGATCGGTGGCGAAGAGCTCGCCGTGGCGGTCGGTCTGGAGCGACATGATGTAGCGCAGGCCGCTGGCGAGCTGTTGGACGGTGCCGTCGGGCGCGATATGCAGCAGGCAGCCGCGGCGCTTGTCGGGCGAGTAGGCGGGCGGGCCGGTTTTCAGGGTGTCGGGGGACCAGACGTCGCCCTGGGCCTGTTGCCAATAGGGGTTGCCCGGGTTGGCGCTGCCCATCGTGAGGTACCAGGAACCGTCGGGGCCGGCGGCGAGGCCCATCGCGGAGTCCACGCGGCGGTGCATGAGGTTCGGGTCGTTGCGGAGTTCGGGGAGATCCCATCCCTGCGCGACGGTTTCGCGTTTGTCGGGGATGCCGTCACCGTCGGTGTCGCGGAAGCGCACGATTTCGTCGGCGAGCAGGGCGTGGGGCATGCCGTCTTTGACAACCATGCCGAGGGGGTAGTTGTCGGAGGTTTCGGGGGAGAAGGTGTCGATGCGGTCTTCGAGGCCGTCGCCGTCGGTGTCGCCCAGGAGGTGGAAGCGGCCGTCGTAGCCGCCCGCGAAGAGCCGGCCGTCGGGGGCGTATTCGATGTTGTTGAGGTTGGTGGTCCGGATGGGGAGTTCTTCGACGGTGAAGCCGGGGACGAGCATTTGGACGACGGGCGGCTCCTGCGCCGGGACGAGGAGGGTTTCCTGCGGCCCGGCGGATCTGAGAAAGGCGGCGTGTTTTTCGGCCAGCCAGCTTTCGGTTCTGGCGATTTCGTCGGGGTGGAGTTTGCGGTTGAAGAAGAGGATTTCGGCGAGACGGCCGCGGTAGAAGTGGCGCATGGCGGGTTCGACGAAGCGCGCACCGACGGCCACGCGGTCCATCGACAGGGCGACATCGCCGCGGTCGCGACGGCCCTGGGCGATGCCATTGGCGCGCAGTTCGGTGCCGCCGGGCGCGCTGACGACGGTGAGGAGGTGGCCCCGGTGGGCGGCGAGGGGTTTGTCCAACAGATTGCGCTCGCCGCTCTGGCCGGCGCCTTCGACATTGAGACGCCCGGCGAGTCCTTCGCGGGCCGCTTCGGAGCCGAAGTCGATGGTGAGGCCGCTGGTGTAGTCGTTTTCGTGGCGGCGGGCGATGGTGATGAGGGCGGGGAAGTCTCCCTGGGGAGGTTCGGGGGCGGCGACAAGGAAGACGGTGTATTCCCTGCTCTGAAAGCCGCGGGGGAGGAGCGCGGCGAGGTAGTCGTCGCCGTCGAAGGCGACGGCACCCTGCTGCCACGCGGGGCGGGCGGTGTGGCTCCACTGGACAAGGTGGCGGGAGCGGCCGGAAGAGTCGTGCCAGATCTCCATGCCCTGTCCCGGGGCCAGGCGGTTCATGTAGTGGGCTTCGCGGGCCTCGTTTTCGCGGGTGGCGTCGAGCCAGAGTTCGAGCCCGCCGGTGACGGGGATGCCGGCATCCGCCCAGCGGGCGATCTCGGCGCGGGCGGAGAAGGCTAGGAGGAGAAGCAGCAGGATGGGTTTCATGGAGCTGGTTCAGAGAGATGGTCTGGAATCTGTCCGGAAAGGGGGGACTGTTTTGCCTGCATCATTTCGGATTTCTTCGCAGGCTGTCTGCGCTTCGCTCCGGTCCGAACGGTCCGGCTGCAGGTGGTCCCCATCGAGGGGAAATCCCGTAATGATAAGGCGAATCGGTGCGGGCGGAGTTGGAGAAATAGCGATTGATGTTGCCGACCAGATAGGCGGCTCCGGCGGGGAGGAGTAGGGTTCGAAGGTTCATGGGTTCGCGGAGAGTATTTGGTGAATCAAATTAGGTTGGCTTGTAAACTTTCGCCACGAGGTGCCGATTTTTATGGAAAAGGCTACGAGTTGCAGAAAATTGCCTGTTTCTCAAATCCCGGCCGCACCCACTGCATTTCTTCGAGAGGCGGATCGGGGGCATGCTCCGCCCCGCGGCGCGCCGGCATGCCACGGAATCCCGATATTGCCCTTGAAACGACCTTGCGCGCGGTGTCGTAGAGTGGCTCCGGTCATGCGAAGCGCCATTTCCCTCACCCTTCTCGCCTCCGTCTCCGCCGCGGATATCGAAAGTACCTTCTTCGCCGAAACGCTCCGCGATCCGATGGAACTCGCCGTCGCGCCGGATGGAGACATCTACGTCGTCGAGCGGGAGGGCCGGGTGCTGCGGATGCGTCCCTCGACCGGCGGCGTCTTCGAGATCGGCCAACTGGAAGTCACCGCGCTCCGGCAGCAGGACAAGGATTCGGCATGGGCGCGAGAGGATGGGCTGATGGGACTCGCGCTCGATCCGGCCTTCGCGGAGAACCGCCGCCTTTACCTTTACTACAGCCACCCGGAGAAAATGCTGAACCGCCTGTCGCGTTTCGAACTGAAGGACGGCAGGCTCGATCCGGCGTCGGAAAAGGTGATCCTCGACGTGCCCGGCGACCGCCGCGACCGGGTCTGCCATCACGGCGGCTCGATCGCCTTCGGCCCCGACGGCCTGCTTTACCTCAGCACCGGCGACAATACGAATCCCTTCGAAAGCGATGGTTATGCTCCGATCGACGATCGCGACGGCCACGACCATGCCAATGCGATGCGCACGGCGGGCAACACCAACGACCTCCGCGGCAAGATCCTGCGCATCCGTCTGGCCGAAGACGGCTACGAAATCCCGGAAGGCAACCTGTTCCCGCCCGGCACGCCGAAGACCCGGCCGGAGATCTACGTGATGGGCTGCCGCAACCCCTTCCGCATCTCCATCGATCCGAAAAAGAACATCCTCTACTGGGGCGAAGTCGGTCCCGACGCCGGCAATCCTGGCCCGAAGGGGCCGCGCGGCCATGACGAGGTGAACCAGGCGAAAAAGGCGGGCAATTTCGGCTGGCCCTTCGTGATCGCCGACAACAAACCCTACGCCATCGTCGATTTCGCCAACGGCCAGGCGGGCGAAATGACCGATCCCGCCGCGCCGAAGAATCCAGGCAAGCACAATACCGGCCTTGCCGATTTGCCGCCTGCGCAACCGGCCTTCATCTGGTATCCCTACGCGGCGAGCGAAGAATTTCCCGAGATGGGCACCGGCGGGCGCAATGCCATGGCCGGTCCGGTTTTCTACTACGATTCTAGTAGAAAATACAACCTGCTGGAGGAAAAGGACGATCACACGCTGCTGATCTACGACTGGATTCGCGGGAGAATCTGGAAAGCCAAGCTCGGCGAAGACGAGAAGCTCGAAAAGCTGGAACCTTTCATCGGCGATCTGAAGCACCCAATGGACCTCGAAATGGCCGAAGACGGCACCCTGTGGCTGCTCGAGTACGGCACCGATTGGTACTTCAACCGGGACGGCCGCATCCGCCGCCTGCGTCCCGGCGGCAGCGGGAGTCCGCCGGTGATTTCAGTAGCCTCGGAAAGCGGCGCCTACACCGCAGCCGTCTCCGATCCCGACGGCGATGAAGTATTCGTCGATTGGTGGCTTACCGAGGACGCGGACGAGCGCAAACTGGGCAGCGGCCCCGTCATCCTCCACTCCGGGGGCGGCTCGGAACTGCGCGCCGTGGCGACCGATGCGACCGGAGCCGTCGCCATCGCCAGGATTCCCCTGATCGAGGAGAAAGCATTGCCCGCGCTGGAACTGAAATTCGCACAGAAGCCGGAGCGCCTGGGCTTCGGCGACGAGCTGGACTTTACCGTGGAAGGCGCGGCGGACGCCTCCAAGCTCGTCGTCCGCGTCCGCTACATCCCGCCGACCGGGCACGATGCGGGCGGGCCGCAATTCCCGACCGAAATCGGCAAGCTCGTCGTCGCCAAGCAGTGTTTCGCCTGCCATCAGGTGGACAACGCCTCCGTCGGTCCGGCCTATCTCGATGTCGCGGTGAAATACCGCGACCGCTCCGACGCCGCAATCTACCTCATGGAGAAGCTGAAAACCGGCGGCGGCGGCGTCTGGGGCGAAGTGCCGATGCCCCCGCAGGTCGCGGTTTCCGACGACGAAGGGGGAAGCATCGTCGATGCCATTTTGAGTCTCGCCGAAGGGATTACCGAGGTCCGGGGCAGTGACCGGGGCAAATTGAAGCTGGCTTTGCATGCCGCCGGCAGCCAGCCCGGCGGCGCATGGGAAATCACCGCCGCGGCTCCCGGTCACACCGCGGCCCGGACGAGGCTTCCGGCGGAGTAGCGTGGCCCAAGCCGGAGGCATGCGCCACTTTGAGGGCTTGCGCGCCTCCGCCCGCCCGCCATGCTCCCGCGCGTCGTGAATCCCATTCCGGTCGAACCGTCGTTCGAGGTCTTCGCCAGGCTGGCGCAACAGGGCAATGTGGTCCCTGTGTACACCCAGCTTGCCGCGGACTTCGAGACGCCGCTGTCGGCGTACCTCAAGGTGCGCGACGCGCGTCATTCCTTCCTGCTCGAAAGCGCCGAAAGCACGGACAAGAGCGGGCGATGGTCGATCATCGGGACCAACCCGCGCCGGATCATCGAAGCCCGCGGCAAGGAGATCACGATCCGCGAGGGAGCCTCGGTGGAAACCTTCACCGCCGAGGACGACGTGCTCGCCGCGCTCCAGCGACACATGGCGGACTACAAGCCGGTGCTTCACGGAAACCTTCCGCCCTTCTGCGGCGGGCTGGTCGGCTATCTGGCCTACGACGCCGTGCGCCAGTTCGAGCCGACCGTGCCGCCGCCGCCGAAGGACGAACTCGGCATTCCCGATGCCGTCTTCCTGCTCGCCGACACACTCATCGTTTTCGACCAGCGTCTGCGCCGTTTGCAGATCATTGCCAACGCCTTCACCGCCGAACACGCGACGCTGGAGGAGGCCTACGCCGCCGCCCGGGCGAAAGTCGCGGTGCTGGTGGAAATGCTCGAACGCCCGCTCCACGTCCCCGCCCTCAACGGCCTCGCGCCGGTCGAGCCCGCGCCGGCGGAAAGCAACACCACGCAGGCCGAGTACGAGGACATGGTGCGCCGCGGCAAGGAGTACATCGCCGCGGGCGATGTGTTCCAATTCGTGCCGAGCCAGCGCTTCGTCACTGACTTCCGCCGTTCGCCGGTCGATCTCTACCGTGCGCTGCGCCATGTGAATCCTTCGCCGTACATGTTCATTCTGGAACTCGGCGATTTCTCGCTGGTCGGTTCCTCGCCGGAAGTCCACGTCCGCGCCATCGGCGGGCGCATCGACATCCGACCCATCGCCGGCACGCGCTGGAGAGGGAAAACGCCGGAGGAGGACGATGCCCTGGCCGCCGACCTGCTGGCCGACCCGAAGGAGCGGGCCGAGCATCTGATGCTCGTCGATCTCGCCCGCAACGACGTCGGCCGCATCGCCGAGCACGGCAGTGTGAAGGTGGATGATTTCATGATCGTGGAGCGATACAGTCACGTCATGCACATCGTCTCCAACGTGACGGGCAGGCTCGACGGCAGCCACAGCGCCTACGACGTGCTGCGCGCGACCTTCCCGGCGGGCACCGTCAGCGGCGCGCCGAAGATCCGCGCCATGCAGATCATCAACGAACTGGAGAAAAGCAAACGCTGCGCCTACGCCGGCGCGGTCGGCTACTTCGGCTTCGACGGCGCCCACGATTCCTGCATCACCCTGCGCACCTGCCTCATCAAGGACGGCAAAGCCTACGTCCAGGCCGGCGCCGGCGTGGTGGCGGACTCCGATCCGACCTACGAGTACAACGAAACCGTGAACAAGGCCAAGGGGACGCTCCGCGCCATCGCCCTGGCAAAAACGCTGGAGGATTGAATGCCTTTCCTTGGCACCTGGAACTTCTTACCTGGCATTTCCCCATGCTCCTCATCATCGACAACTACGATTCCTTCACCTACAACCTCGTCCAGTACTTCGGCGAGCTCGGGACAGGGATGAAAGTCGTGCGCAACGACACGCTCACGGTGGACGAGGTGAAAGCGCTCCAGCCGGAGCGGATCTGCATTTCCCCCGGTCCCTGCACCCCGAACGAGGCGGGAATCTCCTGCGAGCTCATTCGGGAAATGGGCGCGACCACGCCGATTCTGGGCGTGTGTCTCGGCCACCAGTCGATCGGGCAGGTGTACGGCGGCGATGTCGTCCGCGCCGACCGGCTGATGCACGGCAAGACCTCGCCGATCCTGCACGAGGGAAAGAGCGTTTTCGCCGGATTGCCGAGCCCCTTCGAGGCCACGCGCTATCATTCGCTGATCGTGAAGCGGGAGACGCTGCCGGATTGTCTGGAGATCACCGCCTGGACCGCCGAAGGTGAGATCATGGGCTTGCGCCACAAGGAGCATCCGGTCCACGGCGTGCAGTTTCATCCCGAGTCGATTTTGACCCAGGAGGGAAAGAGGATTCTGGAGAATTTCCTCGGGTTTCACTGACCCTCTCGAAACGGGGTGACAAAGGCGGGCGTTGAGGAGTTTGCCGACGTGCCGTCCGCGCTCCTTGCAGCGGTTCCTCCCCACAAAGGCTCGCGCAGATCAATGGCCTGCGGTTCCCCGAGAGGGCTCCAGGGTGCGGGTGCGGAAGACCACAAGCCGCTGGCCGGCGCGGGTGAATCCCATGTAGAGCTTGCGGGTGTTGTCCCGGATCCGTTCGGCGCGTTCTTCGGGGGAAAGTCGCGGGTCGGCTTCCTCTTCCAGCAGGCGATCCATGCCGAGCAGGAAGACGACAGGCGCTTCGAGACCGGTGGCGGCGTTGAGCCCGGAGACGGAGCAGAAAGCTCCCTCGGGACGCTTGCCCTGATCGGCGGGATGCACCTGGTCCTCGCCGATTTTTTGCCCCAGCTGGCGGGCCAGATTCGCGGCCATCGAGGTGCTGGTGTGGAGGACGAGAAGAAGTCCGGGAGGAAAGCCGCTTTCCCGCATGGCGGCGATCTCGTTGACGGCCCGGGCGATCTCATCCTGGGAACTGGAGAGATGGACGATTTCGGGAGCTTCTCCCGTCTCGGTCATGGCGGCGAGCATGTCGTCGTCGGGAACGTTGAGTTCGAGCTCGTCGTCCGCGGTGTGCCGGGAGCGGTAAAAGTCCCGCGCGAAACGGAGAATGGCGCGGGTGTTCCGGTAGGCGGTGGAGAGGCGGGTGGTCTTGCCGCGGACTTCGATGCCGGCGGAAAGCCAGGACTGGCTGCGGCGGAGGAACCCCTGGGTGGGATCGGCGGAGAGAAAAAGATGCCCCCCGGGTTTGAGCGCGGCGCGGACGGTCTCGAACCAGATCCGGGCGAAAAACTGGGCTTCATCGACGAAGATGGCGTCATAGCGGGGGAAACCGATCTGGCCGTGGTATGCCGCGCGGTGGAAACGGAGGGCGATATTATGCCAATCGCAGGATCCCGTGTGATCGAGGTGATGTTGATAGGTCTGAAAGATGTTCCAGAGATTGGATTTCTGCTCCGGTTTGAGCGCCAGGCCCCGTCCTTTTCGCTCGGCGGCGAGGTATTGCTCCCGCCGGAGGAAGCCGTGATCTTTGATCCAGCCGATTTCATCGACGAGGTAATCGGTGGAGACGCCCGCGAGGTTGGCGTGGCCTTCACGAAGTTGGTGAAGGGTTTCCCGGATTTGATCGTTCCGGAGCACCTTGCCCGGGAATGTCCCGACGACGGAGTGCGCCCATTGAAAGAACGTATGGCATTCGAACCGCGTCCCGCCGCCTTCCAACGCCTCCGCGCGGCGTTCCAGCTCGAAGCGGAGAGGCTTGTTGTGGGTGATGACGAGGATCCGGGCGCCGGGATTTGTCCTGGCGAAAAGGATGGAGCGATACAGGAGGACGAGCGACTTGCCGCTGCCGGCGACGCCGGTGACGAGGCGGGTATCCGCGGCGGCGGCGGCCCGCTGCTGCTCGGGGGGAAGTTCGAGATCGTTTTTGACGCACCACTCCTGATCGATGTCGAGAAAGGAGGGCAGCAGACCGGCGGCGGTGTTGCGCTCCGGTATCGCTCTGGCGTTGAAGGTGGGAGGAACGGCCGATTCCGGCGTGAGGAGCCCGCGCAGGTGGATCAGTCCCGGAGGAGAAACGGCGCTCACGGCGAGCGCTTCGAGCCTCATGCCGAAGCGTTCCACGGGCTCCTGATGCATGCCGAGGTAGAGGATATCGGTGTCCTCGCTTTTCCGGAGAACGATTTCGTCGATGGTCCGCGCGGCGACATTGGGGAAGACCACGAGCTTGCGGACAGGCAGTTCGCCGAAATCCCGGCCGGCGATGCGGGCGAATCCGGAGAGGATTTCCTCCTCGGCGCGGGCCAGGGAGTCGGGGTTGCAGGAATCGGGATCGAACAAATCTCCGTGGAGCGCCCGCTCGGCGAGTTGTTGGGTGGTCTCGGCGACCTGGATGAGGAAGGCGTATCGCTGCCGCCACAGGAGGAGAATCCGCGGTTTTCCGGAATCCGTCCGATGGTTCATGGAGCACCATGCGCGGATGTCGGAAAGTTTTCTGAGTGTCCGCCAGAACTCGCGGAGGCCCTGGGGTTCGCCGCCGGGAAGGGATTTGGGAATCAGTTCGGCCATGACGGTCTTCAAGGAGGCGGAAGGGCGGCGGCGGATTGGAGAAGCGAGAGGGCCAGCGCGGCGCTTTCGTCGAACGGAGCCTGTTTCTGAAGCCAGATGTGGAAGGCGGCGGAGTGCAGCAGGATCACTTTCGTCCGTGCCCGGGTGACGGCGACGTTGAGGCGCTGGGGATAGGTGAGGAAGCCGGACAGGTTCCCGATGAAGGCGGCATCGGAAACGGTGAAGCTGACGATCATCGCCTTGCGTTCCTGGCCCTGGAAGCGCTCGACGGTATCGACGGCGAGGGATTCGATGCCGGGAAACCGCGCGAAACGCTTGAACCGGAATTGATCCCGGATGCCGGCGGCCTGTGCGCGGAACGGGACGACGATGCCGATCTCATCCGGCTGCAGACCGCCGCGGAGCATGTCTTCGACAAGCCCGGAAGCGACATCCACTTCCTCATGGGAGATGGCCTCGCAATCCCGATGGTCGATTTCGATGCGGATCAGAGAGGGCTCCGGAGTGAGATAGAGGCTTCCGGCCGGACTTTCGAGACGGAGGCGCTTGTCCGCGGAGAAGGGGGAGGCGGTCAGTTCGCCGTGGTAGAAATTTTCCGAAGGCCAGCGGGTGAGCTCGTCGTTCATCCGGTAGGTGGTGCGCAGCATGGTGCGGTAGCGGCCGGCGGCGAGCGTGGCGAAGATGGAGTCGCCTTTCGGATCGGCACCGGGGCGCGCCACCACGGGAGGGAGCTGCTGCTGATCGCCGAAGAAAAACCAGCGCTTCGCACGAAGCATGGGAAGGATGGCGGCTTCGGTGCGCATCTGGCTGGCCTCGTCGATGACGGCGACATCGAACGAGGCCTCTTTTGCCCGGGACGTGAAAAGGGAAACGGGAGTGATGCCCAGAACGTATGGCCCGGGGTGATCGAGGAGGTCGGTGGAGGCGAAATCCCGGCGGAACTCGATTCCCTCCCTGTCGTGGGGGAAGAGGTCGGAAACTTTGAACACCGGGCAGGAGACGAGCGGGGAAATCTGGCGAAGGGCGTGATGAATGGCGCGATGAGTGAAAGCGGTGACGAGCACGCGGTTCCCGCTTTTCACGAGTTCCCGGACAATCCAGGCGAGAACCCGCGTTTTGCCGGTGCCCGGAGGTCCCTGGACCAGATGATAGCGTTCGGCTCCGATGCAGGCGGAGACGGCATCGATCTGGGAATCCTCCGCGCCGTCCTTTTCCACCGCATCGGCGGCTTGCGAAGAGGTGTGCTCATCGTGGGCTTGTTCGGGCTCCTCTCCCATAAGAACGGGCAAGACCTGCTGGAGTCCATGATCGGTGGCGGAGAGTTCCTCAATACCTGAGAGATAGTAGCCGGACAGGTCCACAAAGTCCTCGTCGATGGTCCAGCCATGAGTATCCGGGCCGAGATCCTGCCCGAGAGCGATGGTGAGGCCCTTGGCGGTGAGTCCCAGGAATTCGGCGGTGAGAAAGCCGGGGTCTGCCGGGGAATCGCGGCTGATCCTGACGTGGGAACCTTCCCGGAAGTCGGCGATATCGCTTTTCGATGGATTGAAATGATGAAGATATTGAGATCCGTCGCGTTCGGAAGAGAGCAGCTGCAGCGGCCCGATCGCCCGGCGCTTCCTGACCCGCTCGGCCAGGGGCAGGGACCATTGCTTTTCGAGCTTTTCAAGGCCGTGCCGTTTTTCGGCGCGGATGCGGTTTTCAAGATCGTGGAGGAATTCCGCCGGGAGAGTCATCGCGCCGAGCTTTACTTGTTAAGATGACTGAAACAAGTCTGACGGCGGCTGTGATATGATTGCGGGAAAAGGCGCGCCGGAAACGAGATCCGGATGAGCGACGCGAAGCGCTCGAAACCCCGCGAAGAAAGCCCGGAAGATCCCGGATCCTCCCCTTTCGGTCTTTTCGTTGTCCCTTTCGTTCCGCTGCCTTCTATCTCGCTTCAACGCTCGATCGACACCGAGAGATCTGGTCCGAGCTTTTCGATTCCCGCGATCAGGTCCCTCGTATCTCCTCCCGCCGGCAGCGAAACCAGGCCTTTCGCATGAAAGATCGGGTGACCGGCCATCGGCGCGCTTTCCAGGGCGGTGTGCAGGTCTTCGACATTCGCACCCGCGGCGGCGATGGCGGCGGACAGCTCGCGGACGATACCGGGGCGGTCGTTGCCGACGACATCGAGACGCAGCGTCTCGCGCGCTTCCTCCTCCGCCGCGCTTTCCCGGCGGGACTGCACGGCGATGCCCTGGCTTTCCAAGGCGGTCAGGGCGGCGAGAAGGGCGTCGACTTTTTCCTCCGCACACTCGACCCGCAGGATGCCGGCGAACTGACCCGCGAGGTGAGCCATGCGGCTTTCCAGCCAGTTGCCCCCGTGGGCGGCGATGGTTTCGGAAAGCAGGTTCACCAGACCGGGACGGTCGGCGGCGAGGACGGTCATGACCACGGATGCGTGCATAGCGTCTCCATGAAGCACCTTCCTCGACACGGCGTCAGGTTTTTTCGAAGAAGTGAATTTTTTAAGAAAAATTGATTATTGACCATTGCCGATCATCAAGGCTATTTCTACGGAAACTTTTCCAGCCATGAATTTTTCCCAGGTTTTGGCCCCGCTGCCGGTGCTGCCGCATTGCGAAGAATCCGACGGAGAAGTCCGGATGGCCCCCGGCGAGTTTGTGAGCGAACAGGATGTGACAAGGGTGCTCCTCGGCACGAACGGCGCCCTGCCGGTGGAAGGGCTGCCCGCGGAGGATCTCGATTGTTTCGCCGGCCGGGCGGATGTGAGAGTGCCGCCATCGGTATTCGTTCCGGTGAATGAAGAGGATCCTGCACCGCCGTGCCGGCCGAAGATTCATCCCGCTTTCGCACCCTTGCTTGAGGAATCCCGCCGTGCGGCCCCGCCGCAACCGGCCGAAGTCACCGACATGGAGGCCGCCTATGGCGTTTCCCGCGGCAAAGCCTCGGATTTATGGTGGATGATGGGCGTGGGCGTGGCGGTCGCCGCGCTGCTCTTTTCCGGCGCTCTGTTCGATTTCGTCGGTTCGCGGAATGCCGCCGCCGGTCCGAGGATCCGGCCGATGACCGCGCAACCGGTCCATGTTGCCGAACCGGCCGCTGCCCCGCCTGCGCTGGTCTCGGCTACGCATGCGAAGGAGGTTCGTTGACGCGCCGCTGCCCCGCTGGCGTCTTGCATTGACGCGGGGCATTCCCGTGAATGGCCGCGCATGGCCCGTCCCGGATTGATCCTGAAATTGAGTTGTCCCGACCAGGCGGGCATCGTCGCGAAGATCGCCGGCTACGTCGCGGGGCATCGGGGGAATCTGGTCGAGTTCTCGCAATTCACCGACAAGCTGGCGGGACGTTTTTTTTCCCGGCTGGAGATCGAAACCGGCGGGTTGGATGTGGACACGGAGGATTTCATGGAGGGTTTTGGCACATTGGGCCGTTCGCTGCGGGCCGAGTGGCATTTCCGCCGTCTGCCCTACAAGATGCGCACCGCCGTGCTGGTCACCAAGACCGATCACTGCCTCAACGAGATCCTCTGGCGTGCGGAGATTGGGGAACTGCCGGTCGAAATCACCTCGATCATCGGCAATCGCGACATCTGCCGAAGCATTGCGGATCGCGCAGGCATTCCGTTCCACCTGGTGGAAATGGACGGAGCGAAGGAAGCGGGTTTCGACCGCATCCGCACCATTTTGGACGAGGAAAAAGTCGAGTTGGCCGTGCTTGCGCGGTTCATGCAGATCCTGCCGGATTCCTTTTGCTGCGACTACGCCGGACGTTTGATCAATATCCACCACAGCTTCCTTCCTGCCTTCGTCGGCGCGAATCCCTACCGCCAAGCCTATGAGCGCGGAGTGAAACTGATCGGCGCGACCTGCCACTACGTCACTACCGATCTCGACGCCGGACCGATCATCGAGCAAGAAGTCGAGCGCGTGCAGCATTTCCACACGCCGAGTGATCTTGTCCGCCTCGGCCGCAACTGCGAACGGATCGCGCTGGCGAATGGCATTCGCTACCATGTCCATGACCGCACGATCATCGACGGCAACCGGGCGATCGTTTTCCCCGACTGAGAAAGAGGAGAGGGGGCTTTACAAGTCGGCCTCCCTTGCTAATTTCCGCGCCCCGCCATAGGAGAGATGGCTGAGTCTGGTTTAAGGCACACGACTCGAAATCGTGCGTAGGGTTAAACCTACCGTGGGTTCGAATCCCACTCTCTCCGCCACTCATTGATTTCCAATGAATTAGTGGCCTCCTGGCAGCAATGAGGGAGCCGGTAGATGAGCGGGCTATTTTGAACCCCCAATTGCGCTTGAGAGGCCGGAGGTAGATCAGCGTGGCTTTTTGAGAGCGGCAAGCCGGGTAGTTGCCCCCTTGGAGATGTGGCGCAATTTCGTGCCCTCCTTTCTCTTGGTGATGATGACGCGGGCGCGGCGCATCAACTCACGCAAATCCGGCTGCTCCCTCCCGCGCTGCGGCGCCTTCTTCTTGGGAGAGTAGACCTGTTTGCCAAAAATTTTGCCGATTCCATCTGATCAACCCGCCTGCCTGCGCTGACTCTTCGACGAAATAGCGGTAATTACTTTTGGCAAACGATCTAAGGAGCGGCGGTCCCAAGGATTTTCTCGATCTCGGTGAGGATCAGGGCAGAAATCCGCACTCCCTGCTTTTCCAGAAAAGGTTGTTGTTTCTTTCATTTTGTGATAAATACCAACCAGTCGGAATGAAAAACAAGCCTGTCACCGCCAAGCGCAACGCTGCCGCGACCCGCGAACGCCTCGTCTCCGCCGCCGTGCGCTTGATTCTGCGCCAAGGGTTTCCAGCCACGTCGGTGGATCAGATCTGCGCCGAGGCCAGTGTCACGAAGGGCAGCTTCTTCCATCATTTCGAAAACAAGGACGCCATCGGCCTCGCTGCCGCGCAGGGATGGTTCGACCACGTCACCGCGGTTTACACCGAAGCCTTGCAGGGTGCGGACCCCGACCCGCTGGAGCAGCTTCACGCGTTCTTCGACGCGCTCGAAGGCTTCACCCGCGACTCCGGGCGCCTCTGCGCCTGCGTCGTCGGCATGCTCTCGCAGGAAATGGCCCTGGTGCATCCGGGCTTCCGATCTGCCGCCGCCGTTCACTTCACCGCCTGGACGGAAGGCGTCAAAAAACTGCTCGCCGCCGCCAAAGAGAAGCATCCGCCCGTCGTCGACTTCGATCCCGAACGCGTCGCCTGGTTCGTCAATTCCCTCTGGCAGGGCTCCATCGTCGTCGCCAAATCCGTTCAATCCGCCCCCATGTTCCGCGCCAACCTCCGCATGGCCCGCGAATGGATCGACAGCTTCTTCGGCATTCAGCCCGCGCCGCCCGGCGCGCTGCTCGCCCCTGTTTCCTGACTCCCGCAAACCGCACCACCACATCCCGAACCAACCACCATACCCATGAACACAAACACCGAAACCTACGTCGACGGCTTCGTCGTCCCCGTGCCCAAAGCCAACCTCGACGCCTACAAAAAAATGGCCTCCGCCGCGGCGGCCGTCTGGAAAGAGCACGGCGCCCTCGACTACAAGGAATGCGTCATCGAAGACGCCCGGATCGAGGGAGTTTATTCCTTCCTCGACCTGACCGGGGTGAAGGAAGACGAGACCGTGGTCTTCGCCTTCATCGTCTACAAATCCCGCGCCCATCGCGACGAAGTGAACGCCAAAGTCATGGCCGATCCACGCATCCAGGAATGCTGCCCCGACAAGAATCCCGACGCCGTCATGCCCTTCGACTGCTCCAAAATGGCGATGGGCGGCTTCCAGACCTTCGTCTCCGCCTGAGCGCCTGCGTTTGCCGAAAACCGAGCACTGAAAACGGAAAACTTTCGCGCCATGTCCACCCGACACGAACTCACCCTCAGCCGCGTCATCGACTCTCCGCCGGAGAAACTCTACCGCTGCTGGACCGAGCCGGAGCTGCTCAGGCAATGGTTCTGCCCCAAGCCTTACACCGTCTCGTATGTCGAGCTGGATGTCCGTCCCGGCGGCTCATCGAACATCGTCATGCGCTCCCCGGAAGGCGCGGAGATTCCCTGCCCCGGCATTTACCTCGAAGTCGTGCCGAACCGAAAAATCGTCACCACCGATGCCTACACCAGCGCCTGGGAACCTTCGGAAAAAGCCTTCATGACCGCCATCGTCACCTTCGAGGACCTCGGCGACGGACGCACCCGCTACACCGCCATCGCCCGCCATTGGAACGAGGAGGACAAAAAAGCCCACGAAGCGATGGGCTTCCACGAAGGCTGGGGCAAAGCCGCCGATCAGCTCGCTGAACTCGCCGCCACCTTGGATCTTGCAGACCGGCAACATCATCCCGCACCACCCCATTCAGCCCCGCCCGCCAGGACCGCCAGCCCGGACTCCCGCCATGAAGAGCAAGTTCGAGCACTGATCGAGAACTGGACGAAGGCGATCCGCTCAGGAGACCGCGCCGGCATTCTGGCTCATCATTCTCCGGAGGTGCTCATGTATGACTTCCCGCGCGTCGAGCACGGCCTCCAAGCTTACGACCGCACCTGGGATTATTTCTACGCCCATCAAAGGGGGCCCATCGAGTTTTCGCCAAGCGAACTCAAAGTCGTGGCGGGCGGTGACGTCGCCTTCGCCTCTTGCTTGATTCACTGCGACGGCACGTCGGCGGGCCCGCTGGATCTCAGGCTGACCGCCGGGCTGCGGAAAATCCACGGACAATGGACGGTGCTTCACGAGCATCACTCGCTGGCCGTGCCGGAAGAAAACTACGTGGATTCCATCCCTGCCCGCCCGTCTGACGCCAAATAAATTCCTTGTTCGGCAGAAAACAAGCAATCACCCCTAATATGAGCACTGCCCAAGAAACATTCGAGATTCACCATCTTATCGATTCCCTGAAACAGGCTCACGTTCGTCGCGATACCGATGCCATCATTTCATTATACGAGAATGATGCAGTGGTTTATGACCTCGCCCCTCCGCTCGGAAGGAAAGGAATGAATAAAGAAACGGTTCAGGCATGGCTCGATACTTGGGATGGAGCCATCACGCTTGATGTCCATAATATTGACCTGACATCAACGCCGACGATTGCATTCCTCTCTTCACTCAATCGGATGAGAGGATCAACATCCGGCAAGACTCAAGACCTTTGGTTCCGTGCAACCTTATGTTTACGGAAGGGGCCGGACGGTTGGAAGATTGCACATGACCATACGTCAGTGCCTTTTTACATGGATGGCTCCGACAAAGCAGCACTCGATCTGAAACCACAATGAACGCCATCATTCCCTGCCTCTGGTTCGACGACAACGCCGAGGAAGCCGTCAACTTCTACCTCGGCATCTTCCCTGACTCGAAGATCACCGACATCACCCGCTACCCCGCCTCCGACCATCCCGCGCATCAGGGGCGCGAGGGCAAGGTGCTCACCCTCTCCTTCACCTTGCGCGGCCAGCCCTACACCGCCCTGAACGGCGGTCCGCATTTCCGGTTCAACGAAGCCGTCTCCTTCCAGATCATGTGCGAGGATCAGGCCGAGACCGACTACTATTGGGAAAAACTCGGCGCCGGCGGCGATCCCGAGGCGCAGCAGTGCGGCTGGGTGAAGGACAGATACGGCCTCTCCTGGCAAATCATTCCCAAACCTTTCCTCGCCCTCATCCAGCACCCCGACGAAGCCACCCGCACCAAGGCCTTCCGCGTCATGCTCGGCATGAAAAAACTCGACCTCGCCGCGCTGGAGGCCGCCGCAAAGTAAAAACACCCATCTGCCACCCATCATCGCCATGAGCACACCCATCGGAATATCCCCGATCGTCACCCGGGACGAATGGCTTGTCGCCCGCCAAGCCCTGCTCGCCGAGGAAAAGAAGCTCACCCGCGCCCATGAACAACTCGCCCGCCAGCGCCCCGCCCCGCTGGGGGTGAAGGTGGAATCCGACGGCATCATGAGGCGGGTCCGCCTGCACGACGAATACGAACAAAAAGCATCCTCCTGCGGATGCTGTCACCACGAACAAAAACCATGAACCGCTTCGACAATCCGGAAGCCACATTGACCACCGAGCGTTTGCTGCCGTTTTCTCCGGAGCAAATCTTCGCCGCCTTTCAGAACCCCGAAAAACTCGCCCAATGGTGGGGACCGGACGGCTTCACGAGCACCTTCGAAAGGTTCGAATTCAAACCGGGGGGACACTGGGTCTTCGTCATGCACGGGCCTGACGGCGCCAACTACCCGAACGAGAACGTTTTCCGCGAGATCACCCCGAACGCCAAGATCGTCATCGATCACGTCGTCAACCCCAGGTTCCTGCTCACCGTCACCTTGACACCGCACGGCGATCAAACGCGCCTCAACTGGAACCAATGCTTCGAAACCCCCGACCTCCTGCGACGCCTCCGCGCGATTTGCGAACCCGCGAACGAGCAGAACCTGAACCGGCTGGAACGTGCTTGCGCCGCTGGAAATCCATAAGCGTCCCGAATCACCACCCCCAATCATTCAACCAGCCAAAAATCAGATCCTAACTCCCAGGACACCCATCCTCACCCCAACCCCCAACGATCCACCCAACCCACCGACCGCCAAGACAATTGATAGCGAACGAACCAAAGAAGAAGACAAAACAATCCGTAACGTAAAAAAAGACAATTAGAAAGCTTGGAAAGCATGAATACAACACCCGAGCACGATGCGAGAATCGCAAAAATGTCATTTGCATCGGTGTATCCACACTATCTCAAAAAAATTGAGAGCAAAGGCAGAACAAAAGAAGAACTGCATTTGGCAATAGCGTGGCTGACAGGCTTTGATGACAAAAAACTGCAAGATCTGATTAAAGATCAAGTGACTTTTGAAACATTTTTTAAGCATGCCAAATTGAACCCAAATGCTCACCTGATTACAGGAGTCATTTGCGGCTATCGGATAGAAGAAATTGAAAACAAACTAACAAAACAAGTGAGGTATTTGGACAAGCTGGTGGACGAACTGGCAAAAGGAAAGAAGATGGATAAAGTTTTAAGAAAATCATAAAAAATGACAACGACACGGCAGAAAGAATTGCTGCCACCGACTGCGTCAAACGACAGACCCTCAGAGAAAAACATGAACAAACAACGAAATCCCGTCGGCTGGTTCGAAATCTACGTCGCTGACATGCCCCGCGCCAAAGCCTTCTACGAAGCCACCTTTGCCGTCAAACTCGACCTCCTGCCCACGCCCGACCCCGCCATCGAAATGTGGAGCTTCCCCATGGACATGGAAAACATGGACCAACCCGGCGCCCCCGGCGCCCTCTGCAAAATGGAAGGCTGCTCTGCAGGCGCGGGCGGCACCCTCATCTACTTCTCCTGCGCCGACTGCGCCGTGGAAGAAGCCCGCGCCGCCCAGGCCGGCGGCAAAATCCTCAAGCCCAAATTCCCCATCGGCGAATACGGCTTCATTACCATCCTCACCGACACCGAAGGCAACACCATCGGCCTCCACTCCATGTCCTGATGCCATGCCAACGAAACCAACAAACCCCATCCATCACGACATCCAGGCCTACAACGACAAACAATCCGCTTCCGACAAAGTCATCTGCGATCTGCTCGCCGCGGAAATCAGCGCCGGCCTGCCCGAGGCGGAAAACAAAATCTGGCACGCCCACCCCGTTTGGTTTCTCGACGGCAACCCCGTCGCCGGCTACAGCAAACTGAAGCACTGCGTCCGCCTGCTGTTCTGGAGCGGGCAGTCATTCGGCGAAGAGGGCCTGCAAAAAGAAGGTACCTTCAAAGCCGCCGAAGCCCGTTACACCTCTGTCGCGCAAATTGATACCAAAGCCCTGAAACGGTGGATCGCGAAATCCAGAGACATTCAATGGGACTACAAAAACATCGCAAAGCGCAAAGGCCGTCTGGAACGCCTCAAATAAACGCGCCATCTACTCATCCATACCCCGCACCATGAGCACCCATCTCGAATACCCGCCTGTCGCCCCCTATCTCGCAGCCGATGACGCCGCCAAAGCGATCGACTTCTACAAGACCGCGTTCGGCGCTGAAGAGCGCTACCGCCTGATCGACAAAGCCAGCGGTAAGATCGGTCATGCCGAACTCACCATCCGCGGCCAGCTTTTCATGATCGCGGATGAATATCCCGGTTTCAATTCCAGCCCTAAGACTCGCGACGGTTGTACCGCCCAGATCGTCCTCATGGTGGACGACACCGACACCACCTATGCCGCCGCCCTGGCTGCCGGAGCAGTCAGCGTGCGGCCGCCGCAGAATGAATTCTACGGTCACCGCACCGCCAAGATCACTGACCCCGCAGGACATGCCTGGATGATCCAGCACGAGATCGAAAAAATTTCCCCCGAAGAAATGCAGCGGCGCTGGGACACCATGGGCTCCGAAGGAGGCGAGCCGCCCGAAACCTGATCCCTCGCGTCCCTGCCATGAAAACACCCCCATCCAAAGCATCACACCCCGCTCCGTCCCTAGCCAAGCAAACCCCTCTCACCCACGACGAGTATCTAGCCCTGTTACCCGAGGCCCACCGTGCCGCCCTGCAAACTGTTCGCCAAGCCATTCAGGACGCCGCGCCGGAAGCCGTAGAATGCATCAGCTACGGCCTTCCTGCCTATCGCCACAACGGCAAGCTCCTGGTCTTCTACGGCGCTGCCACCAGACACTGCGCGCTCTACGCCATCACCAGCAGCGTCATCGCCGCCCACCGTGCGGATCTCAAGCCTTACGATCTCAGCGGCAAAGGCACCATTCGTTTCCCCGCCGATCGCCCCATACCCGGGGAAGTCGTCCGCCAACTCATCAAAGCCCTCATTGCCGAAAGGCGAAAATAACCGTCTGCTGGACACGCGAAGAAAGCCGTGTGTCCAGCTGGAACTTCTACCTACCTCGGTGACGGCGTTCATCTTCCCGGCGTAGATTTGCCGATAGCCTCAGTTTTGGCTTTTGCCGACAATCTCGGCGAATTCTCTGGGGCTGAGGGCTGTGCGTTCCATACCCGGCTGCCGCATGCCGGGATTGGTGATACCGAAGCGGGTTGCTAGGGGAAACAGTTCAGCGACCTTGGCGCGGATCTCTTCCAGTTTCATTACGCCCTCCCAAGAATGAAATCGGTGGATTTCTGCCCTTCGGCCCAGTTTGTCGCTTCCTTCCGGCGGAGCGTTGAAGCCCAGCCGGTCAAATAGTCGGCAGAGTTCTCCAGCTCGTCTTCAATGATCAGGGGGAAACTAACAGGAAACTTGGCATGCACGACCGGCCCTGAGACATTGCCGGAAAGGAATGGCTGACAATGAGACCATTGTGGCGTGGGGCCTGAAGTATCCCGAAGTGCAGCGCACGATCGACGAATTGCCATTTGAGGAACGGGCGGCGTTCTTGGCGCGTGAGCTGCCGCCATATTGGGTTGAGATCTATGCGGAGAATTCCACAAGGGAGGTCGAGCTGTACCGTCTCGCTTCCGGGGAGTTCCAATACATTTACGACAACCACGCGGCGCTCGTTGTGAAAGGGCAGCTCGAGGACGACGGGGTTTCAGAGTCACGGCTGGTTGCTGCCTTTGGCTGTTCAGTTCCAGCGACGGTGACTCGCAAGAAGGATGACCAGCGCCTGAAGGGGTGGGTAGGGCCTACCGAAAAGCACTTCGGCAAGGGCTACGACAAAGGGCACTTCATTGCCCATTCAATCGGCGGTGCGGTTGACCGGGCCGAATTCAATGTCTTCACCCAGTGCCGGCGGCTGAACCGCGGCTGGAGTGAATCAGGCAAGCGCTATCGCATCATGGAGGATTTCTGCCAGCAGAACCCCGGCGTCTTTTGCTTCAGCCGGCCGTTCTACTCGGATGGAAGCTCACGGCCAACGTGGCTAGAATTCGGCATCCTGAAACCCGACGGCACCTTGTGGGTAGAGACCTTCGACAATCGTGGCATCGCTGAGTAAGTTCATCTGGAGTTTTCGCTGCCAGCCATGCCTCACCGCTGGCTATTGGAGGGAGTAATTCGAAAGCAGGAGCGTGGGCCCCTCCTGCTCGTCCGGTTCGTCGCCTTTGGCAACGGTTTCAAGGCTGCGGCCTCGTCCATCGTGAAGGTTTTTCCCACGCCGACAGTATGGGCAAGCAGGGTGTTTTTGCTCTGGATGACCGTCGGAGAGTGAGCATCTCTTCCGTCGTCATATCGTGGAGATGCACCCGCTTCCTCCATGTTCTGCGGTCAAGCGTGCCACGGAGAGATCGATTTGCCGCAGAATGGTGCGCGCTTCGTCGAGGAAGTCCGCCCCGGCATCGGTCAGCCTGATGGCGCGAGTGCTGTGTTCGAACAGGGCGACACCCAGTTCTTCCTCCAAATCCCTGATCTGGCGGCTCAAGGGAGGCTGGGAAATCTGTAGGCGAGCAGCCCTCACGTGATGTTTTCCTCTTCGACGGCCGAAAGGAAATAACGCAAATGTCGAAGCTCCATACCGTTTTCAAGCATACCCGCAAGGTAGGGTGAGCCAAAGTATAAAGTATTTCCAGGAAGTCTCCCCGGCTGCTATTGCTATGGTTTGTCGCCTTCTTTTCCTCTCCGGAAAAGGGTCGATCGAATCCCAAACCGAATCACAGCAATGAGTGCCTTCAAATACAACCGCCTCGACAAAAACGACGTCGCCGTCCTCCTCGTGGACCACCAGTCCGGTCTTACCAATCTCGTCCATGATTTCTCGCCGGACGATTTCAAGAACAACGTCCTCGCGCTGGCCGACGCCGCCAAGTACTTCGAACTGCCGACCATTCTCACCACCAGCTTCGAAGATGGCCCGAACGGGCCGCTTGTGCCGGAGTTGAAAGAACTGTTCCCGGACGCCCCCTACATCGCCCGCCCCGGCAATATCAACGCCTGGGATAATGAGGATTTCGTGAACGCCGTGAAAGCGACGGGCAAGAAACAATTGCTCATCGCGGGCATCGTCACCGAAGTATGCGTCGCGTTCCCCGCCCTCTCCGCGCGGGAGGAAGGCTATGAAGTGTTCGTCGTCACCGACGCCTCCGGGACCTTCAACAAAACGACCCGCGACGCAGCCTGGGCACGCATGCAGGCGGCCGGCTGCCAGCTCATGACCTGGTTCGGCGTCGCCTGTGAACTGCACCGCGATTGGCGCAATGACATCGAGGGATTGGGAGCGCTATTCTCCAACCACCTGCCCTCCTACCGCTGCCTCATCACGAGCTACACGGCGGCAGCCCAGAATGCGGGCAAATAACCGGCCATCGAAGCCGGGGCGCGGCGATGCGTCCCCGGCATGCCTCGGTAAAAAGAACCCATCACTCCCATGAAACCGACAGCCCGTCTCATTCTCAAAAAACGGACGCGTCACCAACATCGATCCAAGCCATCCCGAGACCAGCGAAGCCGTCATCGCGGATGGGCGGATCGGCCACGCCGATCGCATTGATGCAGACCATGAGCTGCAAGTTCTGAGGATTTGGAATGGTGCGTTATCCCCGCGCCATTCCGGACGGGCGCTCACACCCCGGCACCCCAGATGGAGGCGGACTTCGGCTGGCGGCGTGCGGCGGCGAGACATAGTTCCTGCGGTACGGCCTGGCGGGCGAGGTGGCGGTTCTGCTCGACGTGGGATTTCCAGCGGCGGCGGCTTTCGGGGTCGATTTCCGGCGTGGAGAATGGCACGCCCAGGCCGAGCAGGAGCCCGATCCAGCCGTCGATGCCGACGGCGCCGGGCCATTGGCGCAGGGAGTTCACGAGCTGGATGGACGGGCCGATACTCCGGTAGAGCGCGATCAGTTCCTCCATTTCGTCGAAGACGGCTTTCCCGCGGGTCATGCGCCAGAAGGGGGAATCGGAGGCGGTGTTGAAGCGATAATGCGCGGCGACGAAGTCGCGCAGTTCCTCCCACATGGCGGCGATCATGCGGTTGCAGGCGCGGATGGCCTGCGGGCCGGGCAGCCGGTCGCATTCGTCCAGCGTTTCCTTGAGCCGGTGGAGCTGCAGGCAGATGCCCGGCAGCCGCATCGCGGTGAGCGGTTGGACGAAACCGCAGGCGTCGCCGACGGCGAAGACCCCGCGGTGCCAGGCATCGCGGCGGCCGGGTTTCCAGTCCGCGAAGTGCGGGCCTTCGAGGGGATCGGGCGCCTTGGCGAGCAGCAGGGCTTTCGCGGCATCGTCGTCCATGAAATCGGGATGCCAGGCGATGCCCATGCCGACGCTGTCGTCGTGCTCGATCCGCCAGCGCCAGCCGGCGTCGTGGGTTTCGATGGTGGCGAAGGGGCGGATCGGCTCGCTGCCGCGGCGGCGCAGCAGGGTGGCGGCGCGGGTGCAGATGCCGTCGAAGGAGATCCATTCGTTCTCGGTGAGCAGGGCGGCGGCCCCGGTGGCGTCGATGAAAAGATCGGCGGTCAGCTCGCGGCCGTCGGCGAGGAGGATCGCTTCCAGGCCCTCGTCACCGCGGCGCAGGCCGACGATGTCGCCTTCGAGGATTTCCACGCCGGAGGCTTCGGCGGCGCGGCGCAGCAGGGCAGCGAACGGGCCGGGACGGAAGTTCAGGCCGGTGACGTGCTCGATGGGTTTGAAGCCGTGCGCGCCGTCCTTGGGAAAGAGCTTGCCGGCGGCCATCAGAGCGGTCGCGGGGGAAGCGGCGTCCAACCCCTCCTCCGCGGCCAGGTAGCCTATGTCCACCGCCAGTCCCTGGGGACGGGTGCCCCAAGCGGCGTCGTAGGAGCGGAAGAAGGACCCGCGGCCTCCCCAGAGGAGTTTCGCGCCGAGGGTCCAGGTGGGGCGGGCGATGCTGTGGAGATCCTGCCCGCCGATGCCGAGGGTGCGGCAGAGGAACTGAATGAGGAGCGGCGTCACGCTTTCGCCGGCGGGATCGTTTGCCGCCGGTCCGGCGAGCAGCAGCCGGACGGAAAGCTCCGGGCACAGGCGGCGGAGGGCGAAGGCGGAGAAAAGCGCGTCGATGCCGGAGCCGGCGACGAGAAGGGAACGGACGGGATTCATGACCAGGTCCAGTTGGGGCGGCGGATGGCGTCGAGGGTTTGGCGGACGGTGGCTCCGGCGCGCGCTTTGGCGGCGAGTTCGCCGCGGTGGCGCTGCCAGAGCTCGAGTTCGGCGTCGCCGGGGGTGTGCCTGCGGTCGTAGGGCACGCGCATACCGACGAGCATGGCAAGGAAGCCCTCGACACCGTAGACGTTCGGGCGCTTGGGCACGGTCTGGATGAGCATTTTCGGCGAGGGGCCGGTTTCGGCGAAGAGACGATAAAGGTCGTCGTAGTCGCCGAGTTTCGTTTCCGCGCGACAGTGCCGCCAGAAGGGCGTGTCGAGCCGGGTGTTGAAGCGGTAGTGGAAGGCGAGGAAATCGCGGATTTCGTCCCAGGCTGTGGCGACGATGCGGTTGTAGAAGCCGCGCACGGTGTCGTCCGGGCGCAGCGCGGTAGTTTGCAGCGCGGTGACCAGCCAGCGCGCTTCGTAGATGATCTGCGCGAGGGCGGTGGCTTCGAGCGGTTCGACGAAACCGGAGGCATTGCCCACGGCGACGACATTGCCGACCCAGTTCCGTTCATAGCGGCCGCTGCGGAAATTCACCACGCGGGGCCCGGTGGAGACTTTCGGATTTTTTTCGAGAAACTCCGCCAGAGCCTCCTCGTCGCCGGCGAAAGAGGAGCTGTAGACGTAGCCGCGGTTGATGAAATTCTCGTGCTCGATCTGCCAGCACCAGCCGTGGTTCATGGTTTCGGCGGTGGTGAAGGGCTGGATCGGTTCGTCGCCGCGCTGCCAGCCGCCGATGACGGCGCGGTCGCAGAACAGGCCGCTGGAGAAGCTCTTGAAGGGCTCGCCTAGCGCCTCGCCGATGAGTTCAGCACGAAAGCCGGAGGCGTCGATGTAGAGGTCAGCCGTGCGCACGGCACCGCTTTTGAAGTGCAGTGCGGTGACATTTCCCCCGGCCGCCTCGACGCGGTCGAGGGTGTCCTCGATAAACTCGACGCCGGAGCGGCGGGCGATGGTTTCGAGACAGGAGACAAGCTTGTGATTCTCGATGTGGAAGGCGTAGTTGCCTTTGATCAGCGGTTTGCCGAGCGGGCCGGTGGTGAAGGCCTTGCCGTGCTGCATCAGCGCGCCGGCTTGCGACAGATGGCGGCAGTCTTCTTCCGCATAGTAGCCGGTGGCTTTCGGCACGCCGGGGAACTGCCGGTCGTACTGGAACTCGAAGTCGTAGAAGAACTCCTCGCGCGGGCCCCAGAGGAAGCGGATCCCCTGCTTCCACGTCGGCTCCGCGCCGCGGTAAAATTCCTCCTGCGGGATGCCGAGGATGCGGAAGAGGTGGTCGGGAAACACGCCGGTCGTCCCTTCTCCCACGCCGATGATGCCGATTTCGGGGCTGTGGACCAAGGTGACCCGGAGCACGGGCAGCAGCCGCTTGAGAGTGAGCGCAGCGAGCAAACCCGCGCTGCCCCCGCCGAGGACGAGCACGGTGCGGAGTTCCGAGGCGACCGGGGATTCGCCGGTGGGGAAAGAGACCATGGAGTTGAATCACTCCATCGAAGAGGTCGCGGGGGTGCAAGACGGATTTGCGGAGGCGCTTGAAACGTCCGCCGTGCCCGGGCAATCGCCTGCAAGGACGCGGAAAAATTGGCAGGATTCGGGAATCCAATGTGTTTGCCGGGACCATTTCCTCCAATCAAGGCTGGAGCATCCGTGAAGCCGTGCGTCCGGCCATCACGATAACCCAAAACCCCAATGAAACTCAAGCTCCCATCCCTCCTCCTCTATCCCCTCCCCTTGCTCTCCGGCCTCACGGCGAGTCATGGAGCCGACAACACCTGGACCAACGGCGACGGCGATTCCCTCTGGAACGACTCCAGCGCCAACTGGGAATCTCCCGCCACATGGACCAACGGCGACGACGCGATCTTCGGCTCCACGGGCGCCGGAGCGATCACCGTCGGGGGCGGCATCTCGGCCGGCAGCCTGACCTTCAATGCCTCCGGCTACAACATCGGCGGCTCCCCTCTGACCCTGACCGGTTCCGGTCAGGTGACGGCGGCGGCAAGCACGGACAACACCATCTCCTCCGTCCTCGCGGGATCGGCGGGTCTGACCAAGGCCGGAGCGGGCTGGCTGCGCCTGAGCGGCGCAAACACCTACAGCGGCACAACCACGGTGACGGGCGGCGCGCTCTTCGCCTCCAACGCATCCGGCCCCTCGCTGCCCGGCAATGTGACGCTCGGCAATAGCAGTGGAAATGTCTTCCTGATCCCCACCGCCAGCAACCAGTTCGCAAACGGATCCGTATTGAATTTCAACAATGGGCTGGGCACTGGCAGGGACGCGAAATTCCAACTCCGCGGCACCAACCAGACGATCTATGGCCTGAACAGCGCCTCGACCAATAACCTTTCGATCATCCAGAACGATGAAAGCGGCACCCCGGGATACAGCAGCGGCGGTGGAACATCGACTCTGACGATCGACTCCAATACCAACGACACCTTCTACGGACTCATCCGCAACCAAAGCGGCACCCTGAATCTGGTCAAAACCGGCAGCGGGACGCTCACCCTCATCAATAATACGCCCGGGGACAGCGGCTTTGGCTCGATGACGGTCACGCAGGGCGCGGTCCATTTCGGAAACGGCGAGGCGAGTGCGGGCGGCGACGGCAATGTCCGCCGGAAGGCCCACGGCAACGGTGTGCTTGATGTAGCAACGGGAGCCTCCGTTCGCTTCTATTACGATCGCCGCGGCGATACGCTGGGCGGCGGCATCACCGGCGGCGGCGACATCGAGTTCCGTGCGAATAGCTCCTCCACCAACACCGGCAGCAACGACTACATCATCAGCACCTCGAACGACGGCTTCACCGGCAACATCACCGTGACCGACGCCCGGCTGCGGACGCAGAACACCGCCTCGCCCTTCGGCGACCAGTCGCAGGTCACCATCACCACCTCCGGCAACGGCCAGGTGATGTACCACGCCAATCCCGGCGGAACCTATCAATATCAGCTCTCCATCGGCGGCTTGGGCTACTATGAAAGCAACGGGACGCGCCTCGGTGCGCTGCGGTTGGAGCACGGCTCGGTGCAAGCCGGCGCCGTCACCCTGACCGGCCATGCGGGCATCGGCTCGCAGGATAACGGCACCACTCCAGGCGGCACCATTTCGGGCGTCATTTCCGATGGCGGTAACGGCCACGGGATCACGAAACTCGGCGCCCATCCCATCACACTGACGGCGGTCAACACCTACTCCGGCGCCACCGTCGTCCAGACCGGCACGCTGGCGCTCTCCGGCAGCGGTTCGATCGCCGCCAGCACCACCATCGAGGTGCAGGCCGGGGCTTTCCTGAATGTCGCAGCCGTCAGCGGTGGCTGGACGCTCGGAACGAACCAGACGCTGACAGGCAGCGGCACGGTGATCGGCGATTTCACCGCGCTGGGCATCGTCGCCACCGGCACCTCGGCCGGCACCCTGAATGTCGATGGTACGATCACGCTGACATCCGGCTCGCTGTGGGAAGTGGAACTCGGAGGGACGGCATCGGGCGAATACGACCAACTGCTCGCCACCGGCGGCCTCGATGCAGGCGGTGTGATCGCGCTCTCGCTGATCGACGGCTTCACTCCGACCTTTGGCGACAGCTTCCAGATCGCCGGCTTCGACAGCTTCACCGACAGCGGCTATTCCTTCGACATTTCCGGTGCCGCGCTGGGCGCGGGGCTGGAGTGGGATTTTTCCAGCTTCGCGAGCAACGGCACCATCTCCGTGATTCCGGAAAGCTCCACGGCGCTGCTCGCGGGCCTGGGCGCCTTCGTATTGCTGCGCCGCCGCCGCTGAGACGCCGCCGTCCTTGCCCCCCGGCGGGAATGCGCCATGCTCGGCCCATGCGTTTCCCGCACGGACATCTCGCCTACTGCACGAACATCCATCCCGCCGAGGACTGGCAAAGCACCTTCCGCGCGATTTCGACGCACACCATGCGGGTGCGGGATCTGGTCGCGGCCCATACGGGCACAGGCGGCGATGGATTCGCCGTGGGGCTCCGGCTTTCGGCGAAGGCGGCCACGGAACTGCTGTCCGGCGACAACCTCGCCCGCTTCAAGGACTGGCTCGCCAGGGAAAGCGCCTACGTTTTCACGATCAACGGCTTCCCTTACGGCGATTTCCACGGCACGCGGGTGAAGCAAAACGTCTTCCGGCCGGATTGGACCGACCCGGCGAGGCTGGAATACACCAAGGAGCTTTTCACCATCGTCTCGGAACTGGTCCCGGCGGGGATCGAGGGCTCGGTGTCCACCCTGCCGGGCTCCTTCAAGGAATTCGGCGCCGACGAGGAACTGATCCGCGACCATCTGATCGATCTGGCGGTCTTTCTCGACGCCCTCGGCGAAGTCTCCGGCCGCGACCTGCACCTCGGCATGGAACCGGAACCGCGCGGCCATTTCGAAAACACGGAGGAAACGCTGCGCTTCTTCGACCGCCTGCTGGATGCCGCGCCGGACCACGAGCGGATCAAGCGGCGGATCGGGATCAACTACGACTGCTGCCACTTCGCGCTCCAGTACGAGGATGCCCGTACTTCGCTCCTCGCCCTGCACGGCGAAGGGCTGCGGATCTCCAAGGTCCACCTTTCCGCCGCGCTGGCGCTCGATCCGCGGGAACCGGGCGCGGTGGAAGCGGCCGCGGCTTTCGACGAGCCGACCTATCTGCATCAGGTGCTGGCGCGTTATCCCGACGGCTCGATCCGCCGCCACACCGATCTTCCGGACGGCCTGGCATCGCAGGGCGACGGCGCGGAACAGTGGCGGGTGCATTTCCACATCCCGCTCGACGCCCTCCCGGCGGAGCCGCTGAAGTCGACCCGCGGCCATGCCGAGGACGCCCTCGCGCTGGCGAAGGAGATGCCGGATCTCTGCTCCCATTGGGAAATCGAAACCTACACCTGGGGCGTGCTGCCCGCCGCGATGCAACGGCCGGTGGAGGAGCAGATCGCCGCAGAATACGCCTGGGTGCTGGCGCGCGCATGAGCCGTCCATCGAAAACCCACGCCCTGCTGGCGACGTTGCGCATCGCGAACGCGCCGAGCGTGGTGAGCAATGTGTTGTTGGGGTATATGGTTGGGTTTGTCCTTTGGTGGGGCTTTTGGGAAAGCCCTCAAACGATGAATTCGGGTATCTGGAGTTTCGTTCGTCTGTGCCTGTCAGGGGTTCTTCTCTATTTCTCGGGAAATCTCGCCAACGATTGGTTCGACCGCCATTGGGACAGGGAGCGGCGCCCCGAAAGGGCGCTCCCCTCAGGGCACTTCAAGCCGGGGAGCTATCTGATTGCGGCGCTGCTGGCAGCCTCCGGCGGTGTCTCGCTCGCGTTTTACGAACGCTTTGCATGTGGAGTCTGTGCGTTGGTCATTGTTTGCCTGATCGCCATTTATACATGGCTTCACAAGCGAACGCTGTGGGCCGTGGTTCCAATGGGGTTTTGCCGGGCCGGATTGTATGTCATGGGAGCCATGAGGCTTTGGGTGCCTCCCTGGCAGTCGCCTGTATCTGACGAACTTTTTCTTATCGGTATCCCTCTTCCCATGGGCATGCCCGTGGTGTTCCAATCAATCGCCATCGTATCGACCATCTCGATCGGACTGGCATCGTATATCGCCGGTCTTTCCCTTTCCGCTCGCTACGAAAGCATGCCTGATCCTCCTCCGGGCCCTAAAGTCCTTTCCCTGGTCATGCTCATTCTTCCGTTTGCGGCCATGTCATGCTGGTTCGCGCCCTATTCCCCCTATTTCGGACTTCTTGGCATGCTGCCGTTCGCCATCTGGCTTTCCCTGTGCTTCACCCGGTTCAGGAAACCCGTTTCCCGGTATGTCTCGGCGCTGCTTGCAGGCATTCCGCTGGTCGATTTCATCGCCATCGCCCTCATCGCCGCTACCGCAACGGCTTATCCGTTTTTGGGAACGCCGGAAATCTGGTGTCCACCTCCCGCCCTCCTGCTGACGTTGCCGCTTCTCGCCTTCATCCTGGGCCGCCTGCTTCAGAAACTCGCGCCCGCTACTTGAGCTTGCCGCCATACTTGGAAACCGGCGGCTGGAAAGCCGCCGTGCCGTGTTATGGCGCTTTCCAAGCGCCATGGCATGGCGTTGCGGCATTCCTGCCGCGACCGGCCTGCGGCCAGGGTTTGCCGGCTCACTTTTTCCGCGCCGCCGCGGTGATTTCCACGACCAGCCGGTGCAGTACCAGCCGCTCGTCCAGGCCGCTGGTCACCAGGCTCAGGTCCGCTTTCAAGGCCGACTCCATCGCGCCGCGCAACCCTTCCAGCGAGAAGGCCCCCGCGCCTTGCAGCGAGAGGAAAAGCGGGTAGGCGTTCACCCCGCCGGTCTTTTTCTGCGGCAGCCAGACGCGCTCGATTTCCGGCAGCCGCTCGATCGCCGCGGTGAAGGACTTGTAGTTCCCGGCGGGCAGGCCCTTGTCGGCCAGCACCTTTGCCATGAAGAGATTCCGCACCGTGGGGATGATCGAGGCGCGCATCAGGCCCACCGCGTTTTCGCCGCGTTCGAGCTGCTGGTCGATCAGTTCCAGCGCCCGCACCGCGTCGCCGCGCTGCAGGGCGTTGCCGATTTCGAAGACCACGCCGGCGCGGCTCATCGGGACCATCCGACGCACGTCATCGACCGTCACTTCGCGGCGGCCGGGGCCGAGGTAGAGGTCGAGCTTTTCCAGTTCGTTGCCGATCTGCCGCGTCGCTTCGCCGGCGAGCATCACGAAGAGTTGCAGCGCCTCGCTTTCGAAAGCCAGCCCCAGCTCGCCCGCCCGTTTTTCCACCAGCGCCGCGACCTCTTCTTCCCAGCCTTCGCGCGATGTGTCGATTTTGTCGAACACCGCGACCCGCGCCCGCTTTTCGAGGAATTTCCAGAAAGCCCGCCGTTTGTCGATGCCGGTGGCGCTGAGCAGAAAGGTCACGCCAACGGGCAGGCCCGCCTCCAGGCAGGAGCGCAGGTTTTCCACGCCGGACAGAGTGCGCTCCGAACGGCCCGTCACATCGTCCGCCAGAAAGGTCGCGCCCTTTAGCCACACCACCTTTTCGCCGCCGAGGAAGGGGAACGTCTGCAGGGCCTCCACCGCCGAGCGGCAGATCTGGAAGGCGCCGTCGGAATTGTCCGCGGTGCCGTCGATCGTTTCGTGCGTGAAGCCGTCGTCGATGCCGCCCGTCAGTTCGCGGTGGAGGCGCAGCGCCTCCTCCTTGACCCGGCCCTCGTCGGTGCCGACCACGGCGTGAATGTCCGGCTTCGCTGCCACGGCCGGGGTTCTAGCCGCCGGGTCGCTCCCCGGCAAGCGTCGCCGAGGTCCCGGGGATGCGGATTTCACGCGATTTGCCGGACCGGGGCTTGTGTCCGGGGAGG
Organism: Haloferula sp.; assembly: GCA_037190465.1. Taxonomy (GTDB): domain Bacteria; phylum Verrucomicrobiota; class Verrucomicrobiia; order Verrucomicrobiales; family Akkermansiaceae; genus Haloferula. The sequence goes on from JBBCJF010000022.1 coordinate 368,292, forward strand.
AGCGCTGCTAGACCCCTGCCCCCTCACTCCCATCACTCATGAAAATCAGCATCATCGGCACCGGATACGTTGGCCTCACCACCGGCACCTGCTTCGCGGAAGTGGGCCATCAGATCATATGCGTGGACAACAATCCGGAGAAAATCCAGACGCTGCTCGACGGCCACATCCCGATCTACGAGCCGGGCCTGGAGGAACTCGTCCGCCAGAACGTGGCGGCGGGCCGGCTGAAATTCACCACTTCCACGGAGGAGGGCGTGCGCGACAGCGACGTGATTTTCATCGCCGTGCCGACGCCGCCGCAGCCGGACGGTTCGGTGGATCTTTCCTTCATCGAAAAGGTCGCCCGCGAGATCGCGCAGTGCCTGACGCCCGAGCTGGGTTACCGGGCGATCGTCGACAAATCCACCGTGCCGGTGAAGACCGGCGACAAGGTCGAGCAGACGGTGCGCCGCTACGCGCCGGAGGGCGTGGACTTCGGCGTGGTGTCGAATCCCGAATTCCTCCGCGAAGGCTGTGCGGTGGACGATCTGCTGCACCCCGACCGCATCGTGATCGGCTCGAACGACGAGCGCGCGCTGGCGCTGATGCAAAAGGTTTACGAGCCTTTCGTCGCGCCGGTGCTGGTCACCGACATCAATTCCGCCGAGCTCATCAAGCACGCCGCCAATTCCTTCCTGGCGCTGAAGATTTCCTACATCAATGCGGTGGCGACCATCTGCGAAGCCTCCGGCGCGGACGTGGAGAAGGTCGCCGAGGGGATCGGCATGGACAAGCGCATCGGCCGTTCTTTCCTCAACGCGGGTCTCGGTTACGGCGGCTCCTGCTTCCCGAAGGACATCAAGGCTTTCATCGCCATCTCGGAGTCTCTCGGCCAGCCCTTCGGCCTGCTCAAAGAGGTCGAGCGCATCAACGCCGATCAGCTCGACCGCTTCCTGAACAAGATCCGCGAAAAGCTGTGGGTCTTCCGCGAAAAGAAGATCGCATTGTGGGGTCTGGCCTTCAAACAGAACACCGACGATGTTCGCGAGTCGGTGGCGATCAGGCTCGCCCGCCGGATGATCGCCGAGGGCGCTTCCGTGGTGGCGTGGGATCCGCAGGCGATCGAGACGGCGAAGCGCTTCGGCGAATTGAACGGCGACATTTCGTATGCGCCGGACATGTACGCGGCGCTCGACGGCGCCGACGCGCTGGTGATCGCCACGGAGTGGCCGCAATTCGCCGGCGCCGATCTGACCGAGGTGAAGCAACGCCTGCGCACGCCGCTGATCTTCGACGGCCGCAATCTGCTCGACCCCGCCGATGCCGGCGCCGCGGCGATTGAATATGTTTCGATCGGGCGCTGAAGCGAGAGACCGGAGTCAAGAGACCAGAGACCAGACGTTGAAGGCCGGAGATCCGCATTCCGGTCCGGGTTTTTAATTTCTTGCCTCTGGTTTCCGGTCTCTGGTCTCTGGTTTCTCCATGAAATCACCCCGCCGCGCCGCCGTTTCGATCCTCCGGGCCTGGGCGAAGGGTCATGCCTACGCCGAGAATCTGATCGAGCGCCATGCGTCACGCAACGGGCTGTCGTCGGCGGACCGGGCTTTGCTCAATGCGATCGTGCTCGGTGTGCTGCGGAATCGGCGGCTGCTCGACCACTGGATCGGCGAATTGCGGAAGGGCAGGCTGGATGGAGAGACGCGCGACATCCTGCGGGTGGGGCTCTGCCAGTTGCTCATTCTGGAGCTTCCCGATCATGCGGCGGTGTTCGAGACGGTGGAGCTCGGGAAAAGCGGGGTGCGCGGCCTGATCAATGCGGTGATGCGCCGCGCCGCCGCTTCGAAGGCCGGATTGCTCGATGTGCAGGATCTCCCGCCGGCGGTGGCGCATTCGCATCCCGACTGGCTTTTCAAGCGCTGGAAGAAGGCTTTCGGCAGGGAGGCGGCGGTTGCGCTGATGGCTTTCAACAACCGGCCCGCGCCGGTGATCGCGCGGATCAATCCGCTGGCCGGGCCGGGTGGGGAAGTTCCGAGCGGCTCGCCGGATTTACCGGAGGGTTTTCTGCATATCGACGGCCCGGTGCCGAATCATTTGCTGGCCGGCGGCGCGATCTACATTCAGGACCCGGCGACGCGGCATTGCGTGGAGCTGCTGGACCCGAAGCCCGGCGAGCGCATTCTCGACGCCTGCGCCGCGCCCGGCGGCAAGGCTTTCCTGATCGCCGCGGCGCAGGGCGGCGGCAGGGATCTGGTCTGCACCGACTCCAACGAAAAACGTTTGCCGCGGCTGCGAGAGAATCTGAAGCGGCTGCATTGCGGCGACGCGGAGGTCGGCATCCATGATTGGACCGTGGCCGCGCCGGAGAAGTGGCGCGGGGCATTCGACGGCATTTTGCTCGATGTGCCGTGCTCGAATACGGGCGTTTTCCGCCGACGGGTGGATGTGCGGTGGCGGCTCCAGCCGCAGGACATCGCCTCCCTGACCGCCATTCAGCGCAAGATTCTGGAAAACGCGCTGCCGTGCCTGAAACCGGGCGGGCGGCTGGTTTACTCCACCTGCTCGGTCGAGGCGGAGGAGAATGAGGATCTGGTCGCCGCCTTTCTCGCCGTGCATCCGGAATTGCGGCTGGAAGGGACACGGCAGGCCCTGCCCCAGCGGGATGGGACGGACGGGGCGTTCGCGGCTCTGCTTCGCCTGGCGTGAGCCGTTTCGAAAACCCGTCCTTGCCGGATCGGCGGGAAAGGGGAGACTCGGCCCAGCTTTTCCGCGTTCATGAAATCCTGTTTCGGCCTGCTCATCGCTCTTCTCGTTCTCCTCGCCGTGCTCGGTTCGGGGGCGGCGATCTGGTATCTGAGCGATACGGCCGAGTTTTCCCGCAAGGAGGCGCCGGCGCGATAGGGGGAGCGGCGCGGGTGACGGTTCGTTCCGGCTGGAGGGCGTGTTGAAAACAGGGCGATGGCCGGGAGCGCGGAGCCCCAGCTCCGCAGAAGGAAGGGCGGGGATTCCATGTCCGTTCACGCCGCCATGAAGAATGACGGCTCTTCCCCTGCTTCTGCGGAGCTGGGGCTCCGCGCTCCCGGCGGGCAGCACCGCTGATGGCATTTTTTGGTTTTGCGGGCGTGAAAGGATAAGGGAGGGCCGTTAGTTTAGGGGGCGTCGGGATGTTGTTTCTGAATCCATGGTTGCTGGCGGGTCTGGGGGTGGTGGCGGTGCCGGTGATCATTCATTTGGCGAGGCGGTCGGCGGCGAAGCCGGTGGATTGGGGGGCGATGCGATTTTTGTTGGATACGGTGGCACAGCGCAGGCGGCGAATGGAGTGGGAGGAGTTGTTGCTGATGGCGGCGCGGTGTCTGTTGCTGGCGCTGGCGGCGCTGGCGGTGGCGAGACCGTTCCTACCGCCGGATTCGCGGGTGCCGTGGGCCTTTGTGCTGCCGGCGGGGTTGGCGGGGGTTGCGTTGCTGGGGGCGTCGTTCGTGCCGTCGTCGGCGAGGTGGCGGTGGGGGACGCGGTTGGCGGGGATCGGGTTGTTGGGGGTGGCGGCGGTGCTGGTGGTGTTCGAGCGGCAATTGAATTTGCGGCGCTTCGATGCGAGCGGGCGGCGGGATGTGGCGCTGGTGATCGACGCGTCGGCGTCGATGGAATTGAAGAGGGGCGGGGCGAGTGTGTTCGAGCGGGCGGTGGAGGAGGCCAAGCGGTTGGTGGCGGAGTCGCCGCGGGGGACGGCGTTTGCGGTGATTCTGGGCGGGCCGGCGCCGGAGGCGGTGACGGCGGCGCCGCTGACGCACCGGGCGGATGTGCTGGGGGTGTTGGATTCGCTGAAGCCGGTGGGGGGCGGGTTCCGGGCGCACGAGGCGCTTGGGGTGGCGACGCTGGCGCTGGCGGAGGGGACGAGCCCGGCGAAGGAGATCGTGGTGTTCACGGACGCGCAGCGGGGAGGATGGAGGTTCGATCAACCGGGGGCCTGGGATGCCTTGGAGGAGGCATGGGGGGCGCTGGCGGCGAAGCCGAAGCTGATGGTGAGGGATTTCGGCGCGCCGGCGGGGTTCGGGAATGTGGCTTTGGGGGAGTTTTCAGTGTCGCGGCGGGTGGTGGGAACGGACCGCGAGGTGGTGATCCGGGCGGTGGTGGAGAATACGGGGGAGAAGGTGTTGACGCCGGGGCCGGTGAGTTTGGAGGTGGATGGGGTGAAGGCGGGGGAGAAGCCGGTGGGGTTGCTGGCGGTGGGGCAGAAGGCGGCGGTGGAGTTCCGGCATCGCTTCGCGGCGGCGGGGCAGCGGGTGGTGGCGCTGCGGATTGGGAGCGGGGACGATTTTCCGGTGGACGATGGAGTGGAGCGGGTGGTGACGGTGCGGCGTTCGTTGCCGGTGCTGCTGGTGGACGGGAATCCGTCGGGGTCTTTTTTTGACCGGGCAGCGGGGTATGCGGCGCTGGCTCTGGCTCCGGCGCCGGGGGTGATCCGGGGGGAGGCGGCGGGGGAGCGGCATTTGATGGACCCGCGGGTGGTGGCGGCTGCGGCGCTGGAGGCGGAGGATTTCGAGGAGGCGGCGGTGATCGTGCTGGCGGATGTGCCGCGTCTCCCGTCGGCGCTGGCGGGGAGGCTGGCGGACCGGGTGGCGGCGGGGGCGGGTTTGGTGGTGTTGGCGGGGCCGCGGGTGGAGGAGGATTTTTACAACGGGTGGACGGGGGTGGACGGGGCGATACTGCCGGGGGTGCTGGGTGGGGAGGGCGTGGACGGCGAGGGGGTGGCGCTGGCGGAGAGCACGTTTGCGCACGAGGCGCTGGGGTGGGTGGAGAAGGATTCGGATTTGCTGACGGCGCGGGTGAGGCGGTGGCGGAAGGTGAAGGAGTTGCACGAAGGTGCGGTGCGGGGGGCGGCGTTTGCGAACGGGGAGGTATTTCTGGCAGGTCGGAGCTACGGGAGTGGTCGTACTTTGTTGGTGGGGTGCGCGTTGGATGCGCGAGCGGGGAATCTGGCGGCGCGGCGGGGCTTCGTGCCGTTGGTGCATGAAATGGTGGCGTGGTGCGCCGGGGGAGGGGCGGATTTGAATGTGGAGGCGGCTTGGAGTCCGGCGGTGTTCCTGGGGAGCCGGTCGGGGGGGCTTTCGGCGGGGTACCGGCGGAAGGATGAGCGGCGGGGGAGGGTTTTGTTGGAGCGGGTCGATCCGGGGATCGATTTCCGCTGGATGGACGAGAGACCGCACCGGCGGGTGCCGCGGGACAATTTTGCGGTGAGCTGGCGGGGGAAGCTGGTGGCGCCGGTGACGGGGGAGTATGTGTTTTCGGCGGAGGTGGATGACCGGCTGGCGGTGAAGGTGGGGGATGGGGCGGTGTGGAAGATGGGAAGCGGGAGGGGCGAGCTGGGGAGGGTAAGGCTGGAGGCGGGGAAGGCGGTGGCGTTCGAGGCGGATTATGAGGAGGACGGCGGGGAGGCGTTTGTGAGGCTTTTCTGGACGTCGCCGGGCGGGCAGGCGCAGCCGGTGCCGGCGTCGGCATTTTTGCCGGCGGAGGCGCGGGCGGCGGAGTTCGAGGTGCTGGATCCGCGGGGTTTGGCGAGGAAGGCTTCGATCCGGAGCGGGCGGCGGGGGGATGAGCTGGCGATCGAGGGGTCGGCGGTGCCGGGGGTGTACCGGGTGAAGGCGGGGGAGGAATTGGTGGAGAGGTT
>JBBCJF010000023.1:0-95443 GCA_037190465.1 Haloferula sp.
TTACTGGCGGTTCGTGCGGTGCCGGGGCTCCGCGCTCCCGGACTTGCTCAGCGAGAAAAATCCGATATGCCAGAAGCGTAACCCTAACACTCCCTCCCGCTCCGCCGATGGGAAATTCCCGCGGGAATTCCCATGGCCGGATGCTTCCGGACTCCCCATAAGCCATCCCCGATGACACCGATCCCTTCCTCCAAGGTCTGGTCGCGCCCGTTCGCGGCGCTCTTCCTGTCAGCGATCCTCCCCTGCCACGCCGCGCCTGATGATGTGGACACCGCCTTCGCCGCCAGCGCGGGGCAGGTATACGAAGCGCCGCATTACGGCTCGGTCGCCTCGATCTTCGTCCAGCCCGACGGCAAGATTCTGGCCGGCTCCAACGAAATGGCCACCACGCTCGGCGGCCTCCAGGTGCCGCTCCTCCGCTTCAACCCGGACGGCACGGTAGACAACACCTTCTTCGCTGACACCAACCCGAACGGCGACGGCACCGGCATCGCATATATCGGGTCGGGCTGGCCCGAAGTCATGGCGCTCGGCCTCCAGTCCGACGGCAAAATCGTCGCCGGCGGCGTGATGACCGGCATGAATGACGGTGTCAACAACGTCGCCGGCCAGAGCCTCGTCCGCATCAATCCCGACGGCAGCGCCGATCCCACTTTCCAGAACACCGGCCTGGCCGCGTGGCCCACCGGCAATATCAACTATTGCGAGGACCTTTTCGTCGAGCCCGACGACAAAATCCTGCTCACCGGCGGTTTCGGCGGCGTGCGCGACAAGAGCTTCGTCATCACCACCCGCTACGGGATCGCCCGGTTGAATGCCGACGGCTCGCTTGACACCGGCTTCCACATCGATCCCACCCAATTCGGCGTTCCCGCCGGCGCCTCGCTGGTCCGCGGCATATTCTACCAGGCCGTGCGCGATGTCTCCGGGAAATACTACATCGCCGGCGAACTGCAATGGAACGGCGGATCGGCGAAGGTGTTCGCCCGTCTTTTCCCCAACGGCCAGCGCGACACCTCTTTCGCCCCCGCGGGCCTGCCTAATGCGTTGTGGACCGGCGTCGCCCTGACCCCCGACGGCAAGATCACCGCGGTCGGCCGGGTCGACTTCCTGCCTTCCGTCATGGTCCGGCTGAATCCCGACGGCTCCACCGACGGCTCTTTCTCCCTCGCTCCCGGTCTCGGCTCCTTCACCTCCCGTCCGCTGCAATTCGACGCTGCCGGCCGCTGCCTTATCCACGACCACCCCGGCAATCGCCTCCGCCGCCTGAATGCCGACGGCTCGCTCGATCCCACCTTCGAGGCCGCACTCCAGTGGTTGAACCCCCCGGCCCCTGCCGCGACCGGAGGATGGAACACCAGCGCGCTCGCCAGCGACGGAAAGATCTACGCCGGCGGTTTCTTCGACGAAGTGGAGGGCGTGAGCAGCGTGAAGATCGCCGCCTTCGAAGGAGACCCAGTGCCCGATGACTTCGTTTTCCAGTTCGTCTCGGCCACCGTCGCCGAAAACGCCGGTCTCATCCACATCGGGGTCGTCCGCCGCGGTCCGGCCGCCCCGGCGGGCAACGTCGCCTTTTCTACGGCGAACGGAACCGCGGTTGCCGGGACGGACTTCACCGCCACTTCCGGCTCCCTGTCCTGGGCGGCGGGCGAGACGGGGGTGAAGTATGTCGCCATTCCCATCGCCGACAACACCGGGGCGGACGGAAACAGGACCTTCACCCTCAATCTCTCCTCCCCCGTCGGCGGGTCGATTTCAGGAAGCTCCTCCTCCACCATCACGATTCTGGATGATGAAACTCCGCCCACCATCCTCTCCCACCCCGTTTCCATCTCCGTGAAGGACGGCTTCTCCGCCGTCTTCTCCGTTTCCGTCTCCAGTCCGGTCCCGCCGAGCTTCCAGTGGTACAAAAATGACGTGCTCATGCCGGGAATGACCTCCGCCACGCTGTTCCTGCCGAACGTCGGGCCGGATGACGCCGCGGACTACACCGTGAGCGTCTCCGCGGGAGGCGCGCCGGTGACGAGCCTGCCCGCCACCCTCACCGTCATTCCTCCCTCCACCGCACTCGATCCCGCCTACACCCCCGCCATCACGGAAAACACCGCGCCCGTCGTTTTCCTCGCGGACGGCTCGCTGCTCGCGGTCAACGGCAACTTCAACGCCGGCTACACCGTCCAGAAATTCGACGCCGCGGGTGATCTCGTCGTCACCTGGCCGCTCATCACCACGAATGCGACCAGCGGCACGCTCACCCTCACGCCGCTGTCCAATGGGCAATTCCTCGCCAGCGGGAGCTTCACCGTCATCAACGGCGTCGCCCGCCAGCGCCTCGCCCGCCTGAACGCCGATGGCACGGTCGACGAATCCTTCGACGCCGGGCTGGTGAACGTGGCGAATTTCAGCGGCCCCGTCGTCACACCCTCCGGAGCCATCTACATCTTCTGGCGGACCTCCAGTCAGGGCGGCGCCCTCGTGCGCCTGCTCGAAAACGGCGAAACGGACTCGAGCTTCTCCACCAATCTCATCAGCAACGTCAACGGCAACCTCTTCGCCCTCACAGAGCTGCCCGACGGCAGCATCCTGATCGGCTACACTTCCGGCTCCTTGTTCGGCCTCACCCGCGGCCTTGCCAAGCTCACTTCCACCGGCGCTCCCTTCCCCGGCTTCGCCGGGGACAGCAGCCTCTTTCCCGAGCCGCGCCACTTCATCCCGCTGCCCGACGGCCGCTTCATCGTCGCCCGGAACGCCATTCTCGAAATCCGCAATGCCGACGGCACGCTCGACCCCTCCTTCGCGCTCGCCGGCAATCTGACCGGCAGCATCAACTCCATCGCCCTTCAGCGCGGGCGCATCGTCGTCGGCGGTGCCACCTCCTTCAACGGCCAGCCCATCCCCGGCCTCGCCCGCTTCTCCCTCGATGGCACCTTCGACGACAATTTCCCCGCCGGCACCGGCCCGAACACCGGAGCCAACACGCATGTCACCGCCTTCGGCATCGACGCCCAGGAGCGCATCGTCATCCGCGGCGGCTTCACTTCCTGGAACGGCCAGGCTCGCAACCGCATCGCCCGTCTCATCCTCACCCAGAACGAAGTCGGCTTCGCAGCATTCTCCGCCAAAGTCCTCGAAAACGGCGGTCCCTTCGCCGTCCGCATCGTCCGCTACGGCGGCTCCAGTAGTTCCGCTTCCGTCCGCGTGGTTTCCACCGATGGCAGCGCCGCCAGCCCGGGGCATTTCGCCGCCATCGACCAGACCGTCTCCTGGGCGGCCGGCGACTCCGCGCCGAAGGAAATCCTCATCGTTCCCGTGGACAACGGGGACACCGACGGCGACCGCAGCTTCACCCTGTCGCTGTCCGATGGCGTCAACCTTTCCCCGATTGGCGGAGCCATGGCCCTCACGCTGCGCGACGATGAATCCATGCCGCGCATCGACACCGCGCCCGCCGCGATTCTCGCCGCCGCCGGGTTGCCCGCTTCCTTCACCGTCGCCGCCGCCGGCCCGGGCGGGCTTTCCTACCAGTGGTTCTTCGACGGCGTCGCCATCGCCGGAGCGACCTCGGCAACCTATCAGATCGCTTCCGCTTCCGCCGCCCACGAAGGTCTCTACACCGTCCGCGTCTCCAACGACTACGACGCCGTCTTTTCCCAGCCCGTGCGGCTGACCATAATCCCCACGCCCGCCCACCTCGCCGAGGGTTTTACCCCGCCCGCCGCGAATATTTTCGGCAACAACAACATCCTCGCCCTCGCCACCGCTCCCGACGGCGGTGTCTATGCCGGCGGCTTCTTCACCAACATCGGCGGCGACTCCAGCCGCAACCGTCTCGCCAAGATCAACCCCGACGGCAGCCTCGACACGGGCTTCACCCCGCCCAACATCTCCAACGGCCAAGTCAACGCGATCGCCGTGCAGGAAAACGGCCAGGTCATCGTCGTCGGCTCCTTCACCACCGTCGACGACGTCTACCGCGACCGGATCATCCGGTTGAACACGGACGGCTCCCTGGATGAAGACTTCTCGGCGGCCGTGGGCGTCGCCGCCACCAGGGAACTGTGGGCGGTCTTCGTCGAGCCGGACGGGAACATCCTGGTGGGCGGCGACATCCGGAACTGGAACGGCGCGGGCATCGGTGGGAACACCCGCCTCGTGCGCCTCTCCCCCTCCGGAGCCTACCTCGGCACCACCAACGCCATCGACGCCAGCAACAACATCATCGACATCCTGGCGGTCGAAGACGGGAAATTCCTCGTCAGTTACAACGCCAGCGGTTCCGCCGTGAAGGTCCGCCGCCTCAACGCGGACCTAACCCACGACACGTCGTTCGTCTACGGCAGCGGCCGCACCCGGGTGGAGAACATGGCGCTCGCCGCGGACGGCGACTACCTCTTCGCGGGCAATGGCGGCCTGCACAAAGTCAGCACCGATGCCTCGACGGTCACGTCCTGGATCGGCATCCAGGCCTACGACGTGCTGACCCAGTGGAACGGAAAGGTTTTGCTGGGGCGCTCAGGGAACCTGCAGCGCTGGCTTCCCGACGGCACGCAGGATCCCGCCTTCGTCGTCGGCACCCAACCCAACGGCATCGTCAACCGCTTCGCCGCACGTCCCGACGGCAAGGTCTGGATCGGCGGCGCCTTCGCCACCTACAACGGTGCCACCGTCAACCGCCTCATCCTCCTCAACGCCGATGCCCTGCCGCTCGGCATCACCCGCCAGCCGAAAGCGCTCACCATCGCGGAACCCGGTCAGGATGTGGAAATCTCCATCCAGGCCAGCGGGATGAGTGCCATCTCCTACCAATGGTTCAGGAACGGCGATGCCCTGAGCGACGGCGACGGCATCTCCGGCAGCGCCACCGCCGCGCTGACCCTTTCCGCTGTCACCACCGCCGCCGATGGCGAATACACCTGCGTCGTCTCCAACCTGCACGGCACCGAAACCAGTGCGGCCGGTCTCGTCGTCGTGCTGGACGCGCCCGTTATCCTCGGACTTTCCGAACCGGTTACGATCCTTGAAGGCAATGCCATCCAGCTTTCCGTCGATGCCATCGGCGCTCCCGCCCTCGCCTACCAGTGGAAACGCAACGGCGTCTCCGTGGAGAATGGCTCCGGCATCACCGGGGCGGACGGCCCCCAGCTCTCCATCTCCTCCGCCACGACCGCCCATGGCGGAAACTACACCGTCACCGTCTCCAACTCCCTCGGCGACGTGACCAGCGACCCGGTCGCCGTGACCGTCCTGGAAAACCCCGCCGCCATCTCGCCCGGCTTCACCCCGCTATCCATCAACAACACCGTCCGCCAGATCTTCCCGCTGGCCGGGGGCAAAGTCCTCATCGGCGGCGACTTCAGCAGCGCCGACGACGGAACGAATACCTCCGGCGCCCGCCTGGCCGTGATCAACGCGGACGGCTCCGTCCATCCCGTTCCCGGCCTCTCCGCGGACGGCACGGTGTATGCCATCCGCGACGGCGGCGACGGCAAAATCCTGCTCGCCGGAAACTTCAACAATATCAACGGCCAGCTCCGCCGCCGCGTCGCCCGCCTGAACGCGGACCTGAGCCTCGACGCCGGTTTCGACGCCGGCGACGCCTTCGGGCAATTCGCCGGCTTGGCAGCCGATGTCGCCCGCGAAAGCTCCGGCAGCATCCTGCTCACCGGACAGTTCACCGATGTCAATGGTGACAGTGCCGCCGACTTCGCCGTGCGCCTGAGCGCGAGTGGAGTCTATGACCCTTCCTTCGTCTCCGGTGCGAACTCTTTCGTGAATCGCGTCTTTCCCCAGCCCGATGGCAAGGCGATCTTCATCGGTTGGTTCGCTTCCTGGGGCGGAACCGGCAGCTCTTACGTCGTCCGCACTCATGCGGATGGCACGCCGGACGGCACCAGCTATTCGGTCGGCGCTTTCTTCGGCGGTGACGGACTCGATCTGGGAGGCGGCGAGTTCATCGTCAGCTCCGGCTTCGCCGGCACCACCTACCGCCTGACTGGCGCGGGAACCATCGATCACACCTTCTTGAACCAAGGTGCGCCGAATGGCACTGTCACCGCCCTTGCCCGCGATGCGCACGGCCGCATCCTGCTCGGCGGCAACTTCGCTTCCATCGCCGGTGCGTCACGCAACCGGCTCGTCCGCTTGAACACCGACGGCACCCGCGATGACGATTTCCACATCGGCTCCGGCTTCGACAACATGCTCGAGGATCTTGCCATCGCCGCCGATGGTTCGATTTGGGCGGCCGGCAGCTTCACCACCTACAACGGCGCCGCGGCCCAGCGACTCATCCGCCTGAAAGGTTCGTCCGCCGCTTTCTCCGATCCCTTCGGCGACTATCTCGCCGCCGCCGGCGTGCCGGAGAACCTCCGCGGCGAAAGCGACGACCCGGACGGGGATGGCATCCCGAACCTGATCGAGTTTGCCTACGGCACCCACCCCGCCTCCGTCCCTTCGCATCCGTCCGTTTTCCCATCGTCCGAAGTCATGACCGGCGGTGCCATCAACGACCTCCACGATGCCGGGCTCTCTCCCGAGGAGAATTACCTGATCTTCGCCGTCGTCCTGCCGAAGGATGCGCAGGGCGTGACCCTCTCCGTCGAAGCTTCCGTCGATCTGCAAAACTTCGGCAATGGAGACATCTCAGTCGTCCCCCTCGGCCAGCGGATCGAAAACGACGCGACCACCGAAATCCAGTACTACACATATAGTAAATCTTTGTCCGAAGCGCCTCGCGCCTTCGCCCGTCTCAGGGCGGTTCGCTAACGTGGCGCATGCCTCCGGCCTGCGGATGGAGCGCGGCTTTTCCACGCCGCGACGGTATGGCCCGGCGCTGCCCGGCAATCGTTGCGGCTTCTTCGCGTCTTGCGCTGGCGCGGCAGCATGGATATGCGGGCAGCATGCGGCCAGGGGCAGACAAAATCCGGATGACGAAACCCCTGCTCCAGGCAGGCCTCTTTCTCCTCCTTGCTTCGATTCTCATCGGTTGTGGAACCGGCGGCTGGTCCACGAAGGCTTCCACCCATGATCTCCGCCGTCTTCAAGCCGGCATGACGGTCGCCCAGGTGCAAAAAACCCTCCGCGCCACCGGCGCGCCCCAGTTCCGGGTGTTCGGGCAGCCTCACCGGGAGGGACGGCGGTTCCATATCGGACGCGATGGACGATCCTACGATCTGGTTTTCGCCAATGACCGCCTATCGGCCGTCTATCCGACGCCTGCGCATCCCACCCGGCGCGAGAACCATCTCGGCACTCCCTGGGATGTGATGGTCCGTGAAGATCCCTGGAAGCGACTCGCCCGGCTCGGGCGGCAGCCCGATCGTCTTCACGACATCGACCGGCTGGCGGCGGAGTTGATTCAGCCGTCCTCGCGCTCCTCGGACCCCGCCGCCATCCTTCCGGCATTTGCGCTCGCCGCCCCGGCGTATGCCATCGCTTCCCCTGTTATCGCCATCCAGGCCATTGACTACCATGGGGGCGTCCGAAAATGGAATGTCGATCGTGTCGATCCGGCCGACAACCTTGCCTCTCTCACATCGAAATTCGGTCCACCCCTGGCACAGCGGGGTTCCGATGTCCATTTCGGCCCCGCCGGTTCCCTGGCTCAAAATGCGGCCACTGCTCCCATGCGACTTTTGGTGGTGATGCGGAACGGCAGGGCACATGCCGCCTTCGGAGACGATTTCTATCGGGATCCTCCCTGAACGATCGCCGGCCGACTTCTCTCCGTCCCGCTGGGAGAAGGTTATGGGCCTGTGATGCTCACGGCTGAAGCACCACGCCGGATTCCTCGATGGCCAGGGCGGCTGCGCCGACCATGCCGGCTTCGTTGCCGAAGCGGGCGGGCAGGATCATGAGGTGTTCCTTGAAGGGCGCGGAAAGCTGCGAGTAGAGGTGCGCGGTGAGGGGATTGAAAAGCAGGTCGCTCGCCTTGGCCACACCGCCCCCGATGATCACGGCCTGTGGGTTGAGCAGCCAGCAGCAGTTCATGATTGCGGTGGCGAGCTTGGCCGCGATGCCATCCCAGATTTTCAGCGCGACTTCATCGCCCAGCAGCGCGGCTTTCGCCAGTGCGGCCGGGGTGCATTCGCCGAGGTGCCGGTCGATGCCGGCCTCGGCGTAGGTCTGGCGGGCATCCGCCCCGATTTCGTTGTTGCCGACGTAATCTTCCAGCGCGCCGAGGTTGCCGTAGGCTCCGCGGCGGCCCTGCCAGTCGATGGACATCTGGCCGATTTCGCCGGCGCCGAATTGCGCGCCGCGGACCATTTTCCCGTTGGCGACCACGCCGCCGCCGACGCCGGTGCCCAGCGTCAGGGCGATCAGGTGGTTCAGGCCGCGGCCGGCGCCGCGCTTCCACTCGGCGTAGACCATGCAGTTGGCGTCGTTCTCCACCACGACGCTGAGACCGGTCGCGTCGGCCAGCCGCTTTTTCAGCGGGATGGAAACCCAGCCGGGAACATTGGTGAGGTTGTGGACGAGGCCCTTTTCGAAATGGACCAGTCCCGGCACGCCGACCCCGATCGCCTCGATCCGGGGATGGCGATCGCGCAGATCCTCGATCACGCGGAGCATGGCGTCGATGAGATCGTCCGGCCCTTCGAAGTCCGGTGTGGAGATCGGCGGAGCCTGATCGATGATGTTGCTGCGGTAGAGAACGCCGAACTTGACGGAGGTTCCGCCGAAATCGACACCAATGGCGAGAGGGGTTTCTGGCATGGGTTAAATACCTTGTAGCTACTTCGAGGCTCCTTGGCACGTACTATTACGAGTCATTCGGAAAAATGTTTCCGGGCGACCAGGCGGAGGCCCTCCAGCGTGAGATTCGGGTCCACCGATTCGATTTCCTGGACCCCGCGGGCGATCAGCGCGGCGTCGCCGCCGGTGGCGACGATGCGGGGCGGGGCGGAGAGTTCCCTGCGGAGCTGGAGCAGGATTTCCTTCACCAGTCCGCGGTAGCCGAAGACGGCCCCGGATTGCATGGCGGCGACGGTGGATTTGCCGATGGTGGCGGCGGGCTCCTCCAGCTCGATCTTCGGCAGCAGGGCGGTGCGCCTGCCCAGATAATCTTGCATGGCGCCCAGGCCCGGGGCGATCACCCCGCCGCAGTAGGTGGGGCCGGCTTCCACCACGTCGAAGGTCACGGCGGTGCCGAAGTCGATGACGATGGCCGGCGCACCGTGGTGCGCACCGACAGCGACCGCATTTGCCAAACGGTCGGCGCCGATCTGCTCCGGCTGGGGGTAGTCGATGCCGATGCCCAGCGGACTGGCGGCGGAAAGGGAATGAAGCGGCGCGCGGGAGCCGAGATGGGCGGCGAGCAGGCGGGCCTTTTCGGGAACCACGGAGCAGAGCAGCACACCGTCGAAGGCGATGCCGGATAGGGTGGCATCGAGCGTTTCGGGGGAAATGTCGTTCGTCGGCAGCCAGGCATGCCATGCGCCGAGGCGGGCGTCGTCGCCGAGGGCGAATTTGGTGCGGGTGTTCGAGTTGTCGATGAGGAGCCAGGGCATCGTGTTACCAGCTGCTGGTGGAGAAGTAGCGGATGCCGCCCTTGTCGGCGGGCGGGCCGGATCGTTGGCGGACGGTGAGCGAGCCGTCGTTGAGGCGGAGTTCCAGCGGGCCGTCGAGGTCGTCCTTTTCCAGCCAGAATCGGAAAAAAAGGCCGGTGACGCCGCTTTCATCGTCTCCTTCCATGGTGATGTCGGCCGGGTCCACCCGGCGGCCCGCGGCGGTGACGAGGGCAACGGGTTTGGTGAGGTCGTGGCTTTCCCGGTCCGCGCGTTTCAGGCGCAGCCCCAGCCAGTAGAAGGAGTGATCCCGCTCCAGCGAGGCGTGGACGATGCGATAGCGGGCCTGCGGATCGGCGTTCCAGTCGTAGGGCCGCAGCCACTGCCAGCCCAGAAAGACGAGGGAGAGCAGCAGGGAGATCAGGAGCAGCACGAGCCGGCGCTTCACGGGCGGAGGTGATAGAGGGAGAGGCGGCTTCCGGACAATGGAAAACAAAACGGCGGGAGCGCGGAGCCCCTGCTCCGCTACGAATCGCCGGCAAATGCCGCCGCCCATGGCGAGTCCGCATTGCCGGACCGGGCCGTCCCCTGACTTCTGCGGAGCCGGGGCTCCGCGCTCCCGGAAAAAAACGGGCGGACCCGTGAAGGTCCGCCCGTGGTATCGAGGTCAGGAGGGAGGAGATCAGTCGGTGTAGGCCGTCTCGCCGTGGGAGGTGGTGTCGAGACCTGCGTCTTCCTCGGCTTCGGAGACCCGCAGGCCCACGGTGAACTTGGCGATGAGCAGGGCAACCACCGAGACCACGCCGCTCCAGACGATCGTGACAAGCACGCTCTTGATCTGTTGCAGCACCTGGCCGTCCACGGTGTCGATGCCCTCGCGGACGAAGACGCCGGTGAGGATGGCACCGACGATCCCACCGACGCCGTGGACGCCGAAGACGTCGAGGCTGTCGTCGTAGCCGAGAGCGCGTTTCAACGTGGTCGCGCCGAAGTAGCAGATGACGCCGGAGGCGAGCCCGATGATAAGAGCGCCGACCACGGTTGCCGAACCGGCGGCCGGGGTGATCGCGACGAGACCCGCAACAGCACCGGTGGCGCCGCCGACGGCGGTGGCTTTCTTGGTGAAGATCACTTCGACGAGCAGCCAGGCGAGTACGGCGGCGGCGGTGGCGATCTGGGTGGTGAGCATGGCGAAGCCAGCGGAGTCGTTAGCGGCCGCGGCGCTGCCGGCGTTGAAGCCGAACCAGCCCACCCAGAGGAGGCAGGCGCCGATCACGGTGAAGGGCACGCTGTGCGGGTGGATGGCCGGGGTGCCCAGGCCCTTGCGCTTGCCGAGCATGATGCAGGCGACCAGACCGGCGATCCCTGCGTTGATGTGGACGACGGTGCCGCCCGCGAAGTCGAGCACGCCCCATTCGGAGAAAATACCGACACCCGACCAGGCCATGTGCCAGACCGGGATGTAGGAGAAGGTCGCCCAGATCGCGGTGAAGATGAGCACCGCCGAGAACTTCATGCGCTCGGCGAAGGCGCCGACGATAAGCGCCGGGGTGATGATGATGAAGGTCGCCTGGAAGGTGACGAAGACGCTCTCGGGGATCGAGCCGCTGACCGCGTCCGCCGTGAGATCTTTGAGGAAAAAGTTCGTAAATTCCCCGAAGAACTTGCCTTCGCCCGATGTCGCGAAGCCGTAGCCATAGACGATCCAGATGATCGTCATGACCGACGCGATGACAAGGCATTGCACGAGGATGCTGAGCACGTTCTTCGCCCTCACGAGTCCGCCGTAGAAGAGGGCGAGGCCGGGTAGGGTCATCAGGAGCACAAGCACCATGGAGGTCAGCATCCAGGCGGTGTCCCCCGAATCGATTGTGGCCAGAGCCTCCTCGGCGGCTTCCGCCGCCTCTGCGGGCGTCGCGGCTTCTGCGGCGGGGGGTGGTGCGGTTTCTTCCTGAGCATAGGCATTGGGTGCCAGGGTCAGGACCATCATTGCTACGGCAGCCAGCGCACAGGCGCCGCGTGCCAATCTTGTTTTCAGGCTCATGTCGGCTCGGTTTCGGGATGGATTGAGCCGCCGGACATGGATTGTTTCCGACGACGAAAGGGGCGGAAGCAGGTGCCGTGCCAGCGTGCCGGCGCTTCATCCCGATGACTGGCCTCCAACGGCGTTCAAGAAGCCCGGTCCGGCTCCGCTTGGCTGGGAACGTGGTGCGAGCCTCCGGCTTGCGCCACTTACCTGCGGGTCAGGAAAGAGAGACCACGATCTGCCACTGGTGGGTGGCGCCCGTTGGAATCGAGGTGCCGCCGCCGTGGGCGACTGCATCGCTCAAGCGGTCGTGGCGGGCGTTGGCAGGTTCGAGGGCGAGGTGGTGGTGGCCGTGCCAGCCGCCGCGGGTGAGCCAGAGGCCGAGGATGGGATTTTCCGCGGCGCTCCAGTGGATCGTAAGGCGTTCGCCGCGGCCGGGGCTGACGATGCCCGCTGCCGCGTCGCCGTGGACTTCGGCGAAGTCCTTCGAAGCGCGCGGGACGCCGTCTGCGAAGTCGAGGGAGTCCACCCATGAGTCGCCGGGAAGCTGGGAGCGGATGCCTTCGCCGAGTTCCAGCCGATCGCCCGGCAGGAGGGCGAAGAGCGGGTGCATGGCCCACAGGTAGCGCTCGTCGCGGTCGCCGGTGTTGTCGAGGTGATAGCGGGCGATGACGGAGGCGCCGTGCAGTTCGAGACTGCGGACGAAGCGGAAGGGCGGGATGTCGAGCGAGGTGACCACGGCGCCGCGCTCCAGCGCTTCTTCGTCGAGATCGCAGGCGGCGGTCCACACGCTGCCGTGGTCGGGGAGTTCGCGGCCTCCCCATTCGCAGGGGGCGACAGTGGGGAAGCATTCGTCCCAGCCGCCGAGAGCGCCGTCCTGGAAGGCGGTGCCGGGAGGGCTGGGGAAGTAGCCGCGGAAACCGACCGGCCGCCACAGCCATTCCCTACCGCCGCGGCTGCGCAGGGAGATCACCTTCCCCCCGAGTGTGGGGAGGACGCCGAGCGAGAGGTGTCCATTGTCGAGCGCGACAAGACGAAGGCCGTCGAGTTCGGTGGAGTGGTGGCGGGCGCGAGAGGGCATTGGGGTAGCGGAACGGCTGCGCCGTTCCGGCGGGTGGGACGTATAGGAAGAATGCGCTGTGATTCGCAGCGGCTGAACGGCGCAGCCGTGCCGCTACGTTAGGATGATGTCAGTGGGCGGTGAAAAGCAGCACGGCGCTGTCGAACTGACGGGCGAGGGGAAGCTTGATGCCTTCCTCCATGAGTTCGCGTCCGCTGCGGGACTGCTCGTGGAGTTCGAGCTTCGAGGTATCGCCGGGCTTCACGTTCACTTCTTCGATCCGGTAGCGGCGTTCGGGGTCGAGGCCGCCGGGTTTGACCGTGCGGGCGGCGGCGCTTTCGTCGTCGGCCGTCTGCCAGGCGAAGAGCGCAGCCTTGCTGCGGTCTTCCAGGACGTAGTTGAGCGAGCTGCGCGGGCCGGAGCCGGGGGCTTCGAGACGGTAGAGGTCGCCGAACTGGACGACGTCGCGCAGGTGGGTTTTGTACACCTCGATGCCCTGTTTGCTGGTCGCGAGTTCTTCTTCCGGCATTTTGCGCGGGTCGAGGTCCATGCCCAGGCGCCCGCTCATCGCCACGTCGAAGGCGAACTTCGGCGGCCGTTGGCCGGCGTGGGTCACGTGCGAGCTGATCGTGGCGGCGGGGAAGAAGTAGGAATAGGCGTGCTGCATCGGGATGCGGCGCAGCGGGTCGGTGTTGTCGCTCGGCCAGAACTGCTGGAACCAGGCGAGCGATCCGTAGTCGACCCGGCCGCCGCCGCCGGAGCAGATCATCACGGTCAGGTCCGGGTAGGCTTCGGCGACGCGCTCCATGACCTGATAGAGGTTGTGGATGAAGTCGACGTAGAGATGGGACTGGCGGTCCGGGCCGAGGTGGCTGGAGCCGGGATGGGTCATGTAGCTGTTGCTGTCCCACTTCAGGTAGACGGTGCCCGGCGCGCTTTTCAGGGTCTCGTCAATGCAGCGGAAGGCATGCTCGCGGACTTCGGGGCGGGACATGTCGAGCACAAGCTGGTTGCGGCGGAAGCTGAGCGGCCGGTGCGGCTGGGTGACGATCCAGTCGGGGTGATTGGTGTAGAGCTCGGATTTGACGTTCACCATTTCCGGCTCGACCCAGATCCCGAACTCGATGCCGGTGGACTTCGCGCCGTCGACGAGGGGCTTCAGCCCGTTCGGCAGGCGTTCGCGGTTCGGTTCCCAGTCGCCGAGACCGGCCTTGTCGTTGATGCGGGCGTTTTCGCCGTTGGCGAACCAGCCGTCGTCGAGCAGGAAAAGTTCCGCGCCGAGGTCCTTGGAGGCCTGGATGATGTCGAGGATCTTCGCCTCGTCGAAGTCGAACCCGGTGGCCTCCCAGTTGTTGTTGAGGACGAACTGAGGCTTGCCGTTGATACGGGTGCCGTATTTCCGCGCCCAGCGGTGGAAGCGGCGGCTGCCCTCGCCCGCGCCGCGGGTGCTGAGGGTGTAGATGAAGCGCGGCGTGGTGAAGGTTTCGCCGGGCGGCAGATGGCGCTCGGAGGATTCCGGGTGGATGCCGGCGTTCACCCGCAGGCGCCCGGGCAGGCCGACTTCGAAGTTCAGCGCGAAGTTGCCCGACCAGGCGAGCGAGCCGAGCAGCACGGTGCCTTCGTTTTCGCGCACGGGACCGCCGAGACCGAGGAGGAAGTGCGGCGCGACGTAGAGGTTGCCCATGGTGCCGTAGCGGTTCTCGATGAGCTTGGTGCCGGCGGTGAGGCGCGATTCCGCGATGTTCATTTCATTCGCCCAGCTTCCGTGGAAATGGGTGAGCCAGTTTTCGTCGCCCTGGAAGGTGAGACTGGCGGAGGCGAAATCGCGCAGCAGGATTTCTCCGTCCGATCCATTGCGGATGACGGACCATTGCTCGATGATGTCCTCCTGCTCGCGGGTGCGGAACATGAGGTCGACATGGAAGGGGTAGTGGGCGTCCTTCAGTTCGATCCGGGTCAGCGAGCCGCTTTCCTCCGGCGTGGTTTCGTGGCGGAGGTAGTGCAGCACGGTGGAGGTGTTGCCGTCTGCGTGGCGGACGCTGACGGCGGGCTTGCCGACGAAGACCGATCCGCCGCCGGGGTAGGCGGAGCCTGCTGTCGGGTCGCCGTAACCCGCGCTGTCGGGGCCTTTCGGTTGTTCGGGCGACTGCGGCGCCTGGTCCCGGAGGCCGAAATGGATCTGGATGAGTTCGCCGTTTTCATCCGGCATGTAGGTGAGTTCGATGGACCGGGTGGCGATGCGGATGACCTCCGCATCGGCCGCGGCGGCGGCGGCGATGAGAAGCAAAGGGGCGAGGATTCGGTTCGTCATGGTGATTGTGGTAGGCGATCCGCTGCGTCCGGACGAGAAGCGGTCATGTCAGGGATGTCGCCTTTTCTGCGTACAAATGGGGGGCGGAGTCTGCGCCGCCGCTCCGTGAGAGTTCGACGGCGAGGTCCGCGGCGTGCAGCTCGGAGTTGGTGAAGGCGAGCGTCCGGTCGAGGTGCCGGCGGGCTTCGTCGCGTTCGCCGAGTTCGTGGCAGGCGATGGCGGCGAGCAGGTGGTTCTCCGCGTCGCAGCGGGCTTGCAGGTCTTCGTCGAAGACGAGGAGGTTCGGCAGGGAGGTGGCGAAGTAGTCGATTTTCGCGCGTTCGCCGAGTTTCGTTTCGGCGAAGGCGAGGAGGCTTTCGAACACGGCGCGCGCTTCGGCTTCGCGGCCGAGTTCGCGCAGGGAAAGGCCGCGGAACCAGCTCAGGGGACTATGGGCGGTCACGGCCATGCCGGCGAAGTCGCCGGCTTCGGCGGCGCTGGCCTCGAAATGGCGGACCGCTTCGTCCTCCCGCCCGAGCGCCCGCAAACTACGACCAATCCAGTAGTTGACATCGGCCTGAGCCTGGAGGGGATGGTAGGCTTCGCCGAGGTTTTCCGGAGTGTCCATCGCCTGGGAGAAATGGCGGTGCGCCGCGGCGGCATCCCCGGCCGCAAGGGCCTGGCGGCCCAGGGCGAGCCGGGCGGCGGTGTACTGCCTCAGCGCCGCGCCTTCGCCGCCTTCCCACGGGTGGAAGCGCCGTGTGGTGAGGAGATCCAGGGAGCGTTGCGGCTGCCCGGCGAGGTTGAGGAGGGCGGCGAGTTCCACCGCGCAGTCGTCGCGTTCGAGGGCGAGTTGCCGGTGCTTTTCCAGAAAGGCCAGACGGTCGGCGGGGGTTTCGTTGAGTTTTTTGCGCAGTTGGTCGAATTCGGACAGCAACCGCGCGTCGTTCGGATCGGCGGCGAGGGCTTTTTCATAGCTGGCGCGGGCGGCTTGGCCGTTGCGGCGCACATTCCACCAGGCGATGCCGAGGTTGCGGTGAACGGTGGCGAAGGCGGCTCCGGCGGCGAGCGCCCGTTCCCATACCCGGATCGCGTCGGTGTGTCTCTTGCGGTCGTAGAGGAAATTGCCGAGGGCGTAGGCCGCGACCGGGTCGTCGCCCGGCTGGGCCAGAGCCCATTGGAGCGTTTCCATTTCGTCGAGGCGGGAGGGGAAGAAGCGGTCCGGGGATTGGGCGCGGGCCTGTGCGAGGGTTTCCAGACTGTTTTGCAGGCGGGCCAGCAGGTAGGCGGTCATCGGCGTGCGGGCCAGCGGGTTCGGCACGGCGACGGGGATCACGGGCTGGCGGTGATGCCACTCGATCAGGCGGATTGCGCCGTCGGGGAAGCCGGCTTCGAGGTAGTCGAAGGCGAGATCGAGAATGGTCTGACCGTCGTTGCGGGTCAGTTCGGCGAAGCGGTCGCTTTCCGGCTCCCTTTCCCAGCGCGCCCAGTGGTCGAGCGGATCGTGAGCCAGGGCGGTGTCGAGAATTGTGTCGGCTTCGGCGTGCCGGCCGAGTTCGCGCAGCACCCGCGCTTTGAGGACGATGGCCTTGGCATTGCGGCGGTTGGTGTCGAGGGCTTCCTCGATGCGTTCCAGAGCGCGCGTCCAGTCGCGGTCGAGGCAGTCGAGCGTGGCGAGCTGATAGTTCGCCGCGGCTCGCCATTCGAAATTCCAGGTGGCCTTGGCCAGGGCGTCGCGGGCGCCTTCGTTGTCGCCCAGACGGCACAGGACGAGGCCGAAATGGTAGTGGGCTTCGCCGGTGACCGGGTTCGGGTGGCGGGAGGTCAGCCGGACGATGGCCGTGCGGAAGTGTTCCGCGGCGGCGTCGTATTCTCCGCGTTCCAGGGCGCGGCGGCCTAGGGCGACCCGGCAGCGGGCGTCGCCGGGGTCGCGGCGCAGCGCTTCGTTCCAGTAGAGCTCGGGAGCGCGGGTCGGGTGGCGATACTGTTCCAGGTGTTCGCCGGTGAAGTAGAGCTCGTCGGCGCTGCCGATGGCTTCCGGCGGGGCGGGCTCGGTGGCGGCCTGGCGCCCGCGAACCAACGCTCCGCGGTCCACCGGGCGATAGGCGAGGATCTCCCTGCCTTCGCGGTCGTAGAGGGCGGCGGAGAGGGTGCCTTCGTTGTTTCCGCCGAGCGCCAGGCCGGATTTTTTCCACGCGGGACCGGGGAGCAGGTCCACGGTCTCATCGAGCGTCACGCGGTCGCCTTCGCGGAGCACCACGCGCGCGCCGGGCAAGGCTTCAGGCACGGCGATGCCGAAGTCGATCCGGCGCGATTCGTCCACGACGAGGCGCAGGGCGGCGCGGGTATTCGCGTTCTGGACCGGACCGATGCCCTGGAGCGGCCACCAGTATTGCGAGAAGGTCTTGGTTTCGTAGGGCAGCAGGTAGGTGAAGTCCGGCTGGTTGTCGGTGTAGACGCCGGCCATGAGTTCGACGTAGGGGCCGTTTTCGTCGGTCAGTTCACGGTCCCAGGCGTAGCCGAACTCATGGTTGCCCCAGGTCCACTGCTTTTTGCCGGGGGCGATGCGGCGGTCCGCGACGTGGACGAAGCCGCCGTCCGCCGCGAAGTCGTAGCCGCCGAAGAAGTCGAAGCGCGTCTGGCACACCATGTAGCTGGTCGGCACCGGGATGTTGAGGTACCAGGTCAGGTCGTTGGCGCCGGGCCGCTCGTGGTAGGGCACGCCGTAGTAGTGCTGTTCGGCGACCGGGAACAAGGAGATCGCCCGCACGGCGTGGTCGGCGACGTAGTGGACATCCGGCGGGAAGAAGGATTGATAGCGGTCGTGAACCTTCGCCGCGACATTCGCCCACCAGAGGAAGGTGCGGGTGAGCGCGGTGCGGTTGTAGAGCCTGCCGCGAAGCTCGATCAGTGAGGAGCCGGGACGCAGGCGGATGCCGTGCACGCCCTTCAGCCGGTGGATCGGATCGTGCTCGCTGAACCAGACCGTGTGCGCGCCGTCCGGCTCTTCCTCGATGGAGACATCGGCGGGCAGGAAGGTGCCGGGGCGGTGGTGCTGCGGCCAGTTGAACTCGACCCCGCCGGAGATCCACGGCCCGGCGAGCCCGACGAGCGCCGGCTTGATGACATCCTGGCGGTAGAAGAAATCGTAGTCCGCATTCGCCTTGTCCTGGCCGATGAAGATGCGCCCGCCAATTTCCGGCAGCATGACCAGCCGCACCAGTTCGTTTTCGAGGCGGGCGGAGCGGTAGATGACAGGCTCCGGGCGATCGTAAACCTTGTCGATGAAAGGCACCGGATAGACCTTGCCGCTGGAGCCCTGATAGACGCGCTTTTCGAAGAACACGGGATTCTTTTCCGGTGCTCCGACTGGATAGGTGGGGATGGCGAGAGGTTCGAGGATGGCGGTGACGGACATGGTTCAATCGATGAGTTCGTGTTCGATCCGTTCGAGACTTTTGCCCTTGGTTTCGGGCAGGCGGAGAAGCACCAGCAAGTACCCGGCGGCGCAGATGACGGCGTAGGTCCAGAAGGTCTTCGCCGGGCCGAATTTTTCGTTCAGGATCGGGAAGGTGTAGGTCAGGATGAAGCAGGCGAGCCACAGGAAGAAGACCGCGGTGGACATCGCCGCGCCGCGGATGCGGTTGGGGAAAATCTCGGAAATGACTACCCAGACCACCGGCGCCAGGGTGGCCGCGTAGCAGGCGATCGCCATGAGCACCAGGCCGAGCACGGGGCCGCCGAGGATGCCATTGGCATAGCAGGCGCCGATCAGCAGATAGATCACCGCCAGCCCCGCCGCGCCGCCGAGCAGCAGAGGCCGGCGACCGAGTTTGTCGACCACGGCCATGGCGACGAGGGTGAAGGCGAGATTCACCGAGCCGGTCCAGGCGATGTTCTGCAGGATGTCGTCGATGCTGTATCCGGCGGAGCGGAAGATCTCCCCCGCGTAGTTGAAGATGACATTGATCCCGCACCATTGCTGGAAGACGGCGAGGCCGATGCCGAGCAGCAGGATTCGGAACATCTTCGGCTCGAACAGAGCGCCGAAATGCACCCGATGGCCGGCATCCCGCTCCACGGTTTCACCGATGGCATCGAGTTCCCGCCGGGCGTGGCGCGGCCCGCCGATCCGGGCGAGGATGCGCTCCGCTTCCTCCGGGCGGCCGTTTTTCACCAGCCAGCGCGGGCTTTCCGGCACGAACAGCATGCCGATGAGGAAGACGATCGAGGGAATGATCTCGATGCCGAACATCCAACGCCAGCCGCTGGTTTGATTCCATGCGTGCAGGGTTTCCCTGTCGCTGTCGTCGGGTAGGAAACCCATGAGACCGGGGAAGCGGCTGGCGATCCAGAGATTCGTCAACTGGGCCAGTAGAACGCCGGCGACGATGGTGAACTGGTTCAGAGAGACCAGGCGCCCGCGGCTGGCGGCGGGAGAGATCTCGGCAATATACATCGGCGAAAGATTCGACGCCAGGCCGATCGCCACGCCGCCGATGATCCGCCATACGACGAATGAGGTGAAGCTGCTCGCCGCGCCCGCGCCGATCGAGGAGACGCCGAACAGCACCGCCGTGAGGATCAGCAGTTTCTTGCGGCCGAAGCGGTCGCTCAGGGCGCCCGAAATCAGCGCCCCGAGCAGGCAGCCGATCAGGGCACTGCTTTGGGCCCAGCCGCGGTCGGCGGCATCAGTGAGCTGGAAGTATCCCTCATAGAATGGAGCCGCACCGCCGATGACCACCCAGTCGTAGCCGAAAAGCAGCCCACCGAACGCGGCGATGAGGGCGATCAGCCAGAGATAGGCGCCGTGTTTTTCGTCGGGCGGGATGCTTTCGGCATCGCTGCCGGACGCGTTTGATGGAGTCATGAATCGATGTGGCGAATTGGGTTTTTGTTCACTCCGTCTCGACGCGGAAGAAATCCCTGCCCGGATTCAGCGCGGCGGCAGGCATCTCAACCTTGGTCAAACGGCCCCACGGTGGAGGAACCAGTCCCACCGTGGGGCCTTCGCGATTCAGGTTTCGCGTGAACGGCGACGGAGCAGGAACAGCCCCCCGAGAAGCGAGGTGATGGCCACTCCGGGTTCCGGGACGCCCGTGATCCCGGCATAGGTGGTGGCGCCGCGGAGTTCGTCGATGGTCCCCGAGTTGAGTTCGAGGCGGATTTCGTCGAAAACCACGGTATGGGTGGCGGTCAGGGAGAGGATGGCATCGCCCTGATCCGGGGCGGTGCCGCTGACGGCGGGATTCAGATAAAAATGAAGCCCTGTCTCGTCCGGCGTGGAGTAATCGAGTTCCAGGACGAGAAATTGCGTCGTGCCGATGGTTACGCCGACACCCGAGTCGTGATATCCCGCCGCCGGCCCCGTGACGCCCGAAATGTACATGGAGTAGGTGGAAGAGGGCCCGCTCCCGCTCCATGTCGCACCGAAGGAAAGCAGCTCGCTGCCTGAGCCGAACAAGGTGAAGTTGGCGAAATTCGCCGATTCCTGGTTCAGCAGAAACGAGAGGTAGATCGAGCCGGAAGCCGGAGCCGGGCCGGTCAGATGGCGGAACGTCTGTCCACCGTTGTGGGCGGTAGCATTCCCAGCCGTGATCAGGCCGGCGTAGGTCAACCCGGGGGCGACGATGTCGTAGCCTCCGTTGGTCCAGGTCCCGGACAGGCCGGTTCCTCTACCCTGACCGTTCAGCCCGTCAATGCCGGGCGTGTAGTCGAAGGGCTCCGAGAAGACGACCGCGGCATGGAGGCCGGAAGTCGCCGCGGCGAGCGCCACTAGTGCGGCGGAGATGCGATGGCTTTTCATCCATTGGTCTTGTTTAAGGAACATAGGTTTCATGGGGTTTCACAGGTTTGGGTTTCCGAATTCGCCGCGCCTGAATCCGGCGCCAGCGTGGGAATCCCATCATGGCCGGGATGGCGGGGGCAATGGATCATCCGAGGAAAATAATGGACAATTTTCAGATTTTATGGGTATCCCCTTGCGGTGTGGCCAAGCGTGTTCCAGCGATTTCTCCCCGCCCGCCCGCGCTACGGATTGCCGAGGGATTTGCCGGACAGAGGCTGGTGATCGTGCCGCGGGAGCGGCTGGAGGCGACCCGCCGATTGCCGCTCATCCGCGATCTTCAGGTCACGCACATCGGTCATTTCGGCCCGGCGAAGAATCATTTTGTGAAGCGAGCCCGGGGTGTGGGCGAGTTTGTCCTGATCTACTGTCTCGCCGGAGAGGGGCACTGCGAGGTGGGCGGCCAGCATCATCGGGCAGCCGCCGGAGACGTTGCGATCCTCCCTCCCGGGGTGCCGCACACCTACTATGCCGATCCCGGCGATCCTTGGACGATCTTCTGGTTTCACTTCACCGGCGAAAGGGCTGCGGACTACCCCGCCGCGCTGGAGTTGGAGGAGGGGAATCCGATCCTCCACGCGCCGCGACCGAACGCGTTGCGACAGGCTTTCGAGGAAGCGTACCGCCATACCCTTCACGGTTTCACCGACAGCAGTCTGCTCGGACTCTCCACCGGGCTCGCGCGGCTAATAGGTCTGTTGAAAATTTATTCCCGGCCGCGCGGTCTGCGGACGCACCGCACGGAGGATCGGATTCTGGAGGCCATCCGTCGCCTGCAGGAGGAGCCGACACGCGATTGGTCGCTCGGGGAACTCGCCGCGGAAGCCGGCATGTCGGAACCTTACTTCTGCGAGATGTTCCGCAAGCAGGCCGGTTGCCCGCCGAAGCAATTCGTCATCCGCCAGCGCCTCCAGATGGCCTCCGCGCTGATGCACGAATCCGGCCTGACGGTCGCGCAGATCGCCGCGCGCGTCGGTTACGAGGATCCCTATTATTTCAGCCGTCTTTTCCGCTATCACACCGGTCGGTCGCCGCGGGATTACCGGCGGGAGGTGATGGAGTAGCTGCGGGAGGCATGCCGCCCCGCCTCCGTGATCGCGTAATGGAATTTTTGTCAGAAATTTCGGATATAAAGTGCATCCGAAAGGTCGATAAACTCAAATCTCGTTCCCTCCATGAGTACGCAAGAGAAGATCCAGGAATTGGCTCTCGCCGCACTGCGCGCCGGACCACCTCCCGCGGGGGTTCCCAAGCCCGTTACCTTCATGCCCAGCGGTGAACGGCGGAGCGTATCCGCCGGCATCCCAACTGCCGCCCCGCCAAATGGGGCGGGGGTTCCGGTGCAAAAGCCGGATCATGGTTCCGCGGGCGAATGGCGCCCGTCAAACCATCGTGATACGAAGTGACAAGGATGGGTTGAGGAGTGTGGATATCCCCACACGGTGTCCGGCGAGTGAACGGCGGATCGTCCATCGGACGCCATCAGAATCTAGCAGATGTAATATTCCAAGACCGCGCCCGCTCAGCGTGTCAGAACAGTATAGAGGCTGTCGCGCGGGAGGGTTAGCACGGTGTGGCCATCCTCGTGGCGGACCTCGGCCGGGCCGCGTGGATAGCCGTGTTCGTCGAGGACGGTGCCGGTGAGACGCCCGGAAATGCGGACGGTCCCGGCGAGATCGCGTACATTGATCGGCGCCTGGCCGATGTCGACGATGCGGTTGCCCTCGGTGCGGAAACCATAGTGGCGCTCTTCGCTGAAGGCCTGCACGAGAAGCCGTGTCGAAGTTTTCACGGGTTGTCCATCGAGGGCCACGACCCACACCGTGCCATAGTCGAGGGGCGAGGCGATCCGCACGTCGCCCA
Organism: Haloferula sp.; assembly: GCA_037190465.1. Lineage (GTDB taxonomy): Bacteria > Verrucomicrobiota > Verrucomicrobiia > Verrucomicrobiales > Akkermansiaceae > Haloferula. Next base: position 22,591 of record JBBCJF010000023.1, read on the forward strand.
GGTCGATGGAACCCGCGCGGGCGAGATAGCCGGTGACACCCTGGCTGGCGGGAGCGTCGACTTTCAGCAGGCCGTCGCCCCAGTTCCAGTGCAGTTGGCCGGTGGTGCTGCGCAGGGTTTTTCCGGCGCGGTCGATGAACCGCGAAAGGTCGGTGGTCACCGGCTCGGCGGCGGGATCGAAGCTGCGTTCGACACGGCCCACGTAAAAGGCGAGGGGATCCCCGGCTCCGCCATCGTTCTGGGCGCTGCCGGCGGTGCGGAAGTCGCTGTTCCGTCCTTCGGACAGGCCGGTGTTCTCCAGCTTCCAAAGTTGTTCCGAAGTCATGATCTGGCGGAACACGGTGTCGCCGGGGGCGATCAAACCGAGGCGGTAGGAAAGCGCCGCCGCCGGAAACTGGCCGGCCTCGCCAGGCATGTTGATGGTCCATTTGCCGTCGCCGGAGGAGTCCCACAAGCCGCTGCCGGTGGCGAAGAGGAAGATGCCGTCAATTCCCTGGAGAGCGGCATAGGCCGAGAGGACCATGGTATTGTCGGCGATGAACCGGTTGGGTTTGTTCCAGGCGATTTCGCTGATGAGATGCGGATGGCCGGCGATCCGGTTGAATTTGATGGGCAGGTCGGCGGGATCGAGCAGGGCGCAGCGGTCTTCGTAGGTGTGGCCGGCGCGCACCGAGTAGCCGGAGCCTTCGCCCTCATGCTTGCCGCCGAAGTAACCGTGGCGGTCGATGACGCCGGCCGCAGTGTAGCTCCAGCGTTCCAGCGCGCCGAGCGAGCCATTGTCGGAGGTGGTCCAGTTGCTTGCGGAGACGGGGGCCTTGAAGCCGCACTCTTCGCGCAGCCAGCGGGTCATATCGGCGTAAAAGGCGTGCTGGGTTTCGGCGTAAAAACGGGCCTGGGCCATGGCCCGCGCGCGTTTGCCGGGGCCGGCCTGGCGGCGGCCGTCGGCGGTGAGATCCCAGGGATCGTAGAGCCCCAGGCGGTCTTTTTCGTCGCGGGCGTGGCGTTCGCCCTGCCAGGCCGTCTGCGCCTGCTCCATCGAGCCATAAGTGGCGGCGGCCCAGGCGGCGAAGCGCCGTTCCAGACCGGCCCATTGGGACGGCCCCACGTTCCGCTCGGCGAAGGTCCAGAAGAAGAGCGAGTCCTCGTTGACGATCTCGTAGAGGCCGACCGCGGGTTCCTCGGCCAGGGAGCGGCCGCTGCGGGGATCGCGGGTGGTGAGCAGGGTCTTGGTCCAGATTTTATAGAGTTCCTGCATTCGCGGATCGAAGAACAGCAGTCCGAAGGGATGCTTCTGCCGGTCTTCATAGCCGGGAATGCCGTCGCTGGGCTTGACGCTCATCCACAGCGGGAAGAAGCACGAGAGATGCGTGTAGATGCCCTGTCGCTTGAGGGCCTGCACCGCATAATGGAGCTTGGCGAGATGGTGCTCCCTGATCGCCTTCGGATCATTGCCGTCGCGGTCGAAGAGGCCGCCATGCAGGCGCACCATGTTGACGCCGAGCTTGGCCATGCGCGCGGCGAAGTAGTCGATGGAAGATTCGTCCAGTTCCAGCAGGGCGTGGCCTGTGTTCACCGCCCAGAAGCGGATGGGCCGGCCCGCGCCATCGATGAACTCGTCCCTGCGCTGCCGGAGGAAACCTTTATCTCCCGCCACGGGTTCGTTGAGACGGCGCAGGTCGAGCAGGGCGTCGGCGGAGAAAATGTCGGGCGCCGGCTCGAAGGACCACCAGCCCTCGGCGGCGAGGCCGTATTTCTCGCCGGGCTTGAGTTTGCCCTTGGGTTCGAAGGGAGCTTTGGTGAGAACGAAGCAGTCGAAACAGGCGGCGCCGTCCCGCTCCAGCAATTCGATTTCGAAGCGCCGGGCTCCCCGTTTCAGTTCGACGCGGCCGAGATTCACCCAATTGGCACCGATGTGGGTGGCGAGGGTGTAGTTGTCGAGCAGGCCGCGGTCGGCGCCGCAGGTCTGCCAGTCCGCGTCGTCGAAGCGCCAGCGGAAGGGGCCGTGTTTCCAGAACATCCGGCCGTGGAAGAACCAGAAGCCGTCATCGGGCACCTCCACCGTCCACACCGCCCGCACGGGATCGTCGCGCCGTCCGCCGGTATTGAGCCAATCCCCGCCGCTCAGGCCCTGGGCCTTGTCGCCATAGTGGACGGGGGGAAAGGCTTGGTTGGTGAAACCGTGCTCTTGAGCGGCTTCGCCTTCCCACCATACGTAGTCGGCAGCGGGGAGCAGGGAGAGGGTGAGGACGAGCGGGAGCGCGACCGTGAGAGGGATCGGAAGTTTGTGAGTTCTGAATTTCTCCGCCCCGACTCTTTCTGAAATCGGGGATAGCGGTTGGGGCGGGGACGGGTTCATGGAGCGTGGCGGGTTCCGTCCTTCCCCCTACCAGACCGGGCTTGCGGTTCCAAGGCTCAAACGGAGGATTCAGGGCTCCCTCATTTTGAAACGCCGCAGGCGGTAGGGGCGGACGCCCTCGGCCGAGCGTGAGTGACTTCTGACAGCGGACTCCACCCTTGCTCCGCGGACGAGCGAGAACGGTTGTCCTCCGGACTATCTCCGCTGCGCTCCGGTTGTCCCTACCCACATGTACGCTTGGGGACGAAGCCCTCAATTGGGGATTGTCTCAGGCAGGCGCATGGCGGAAAACCCTGGCAGGAAATGAAGATCGTCGTGGTTGGCAAGGGGGGGCGCGAGCACGCGCTGGTGAGGGCGCTGGCGGAATCGCCGTCGCGCCCGGAGTTGTTTTGTTATCCGGGAAGCGATGCGATTTTCGAAATCGCGGAGCCGGTGGAGGTGGATGGGTTGGAGTCTCTGGTCGCGTGGATGAGGGGAAATGCCGTCGATCTGTGCTTGGCGGGGGAGGAGAGCTATCTGGTGAAGGGCGAAGGGCTGGCGAATCTTTGCGAGAAGGCCGGCATCCCGTGCTGGGGGCCGCATTTCCAGTCGGCGCAGCTCGAAGCGAGCAAGGAGTTCGCGAAGGAGTTCCTGAAACGGCACGGGATTCCGACCGGGGCCGCCGCCGCGGCGGGATCGCTGGAGGAGGCCCGGGCATCGATCGGCGGGGTTTATCCCACCGTGCTGAAGTTCGACGGGCTGGCCGCGGGGAAGGGTGTGGCGGTGTGCATGGACGAGGCGGCGGGGGAAGCGTTTCTCGACGAGGTATTCGTGCAGCAGCGCTTTGGGCCGGGGCGAGTACTGGTGGAGGAATTTCTGACGGGTCCGGAGGTATCGATTTTCGCGGCGATCGTCGACGAGCGGTTTCTGGTTTTCACCCCGGCTCGCGATTACAAGCGGATCGGCGAGGGGGACGAGGGGGCGAACACCGGCGGCATGGGCGCGGTGGCGAGCCGGCGGCTGATTTCCGGCGAGTTGTTCGCGAAGATCGAACGCGAGATCGTGGCGCCGACGGTCGCGGGGTTGCGCAAGGATGGGTTGCCGTACCGCGGATTTCTTTATTTCGGGCTGATGCTCACGCCGGCGGGGCCAAAGGTGATCGAGTACAATTGCCGCTTCGGCGATCCCGAGTGCCAAGCGGTGATGCCGCTGGTGAAGGGCGACCTCGCCGCGTTCTGCCTCGCGGGGGCGAAGGGGAGGCTGGAGCCGTCGCTGATTTCCTTCGACGAGGGGTGGAGCGTGTGCGTGGTGCTCGCCTCGGCCGGCTATCCGGAGAGTTCGCGCAGCGGCGATGCGATTTCCGGGCTCGATGATGTGGGGAATGCCCGCGTCTATCATGCAGGGACCCGTCGCAATGCCTCGGGCGGTTGGGAGACGAACGGCGGGCGGGTGCTTGCCGTGGTCGCCGGGGGAGCGAGCCGCCATGAGGCGGTGTCCGCCGCGCATGGGGCTGCCGACAAGGTGTTTTTCGACGGCATGCAGCGCCGCCGTGATATTGGAATCCTGAATTTCGACGTCCGATGAGCCGCATTCTTGGACCTGAAGAGATCGAAAAGGGGGTCGCCGCGCTGGCCGAGGCGATCCGGGAGAAGACCGCGGGCGGGCCGATCGCCCTGGTGGGCATCCGCAGCCGAGGCGACGAGGTGGCGGAGCGGCTTTGCAATCTGCTCGCCACCGACGACCGGGAGCTGGCCTTCGGGATGCTCGACATTTCGCTCTACCGCGACGATTTCGAGCATCTGCGGGAAAATCCGAAGCTCCAGGCCAGCGACATTCCTTTCACGGTGGACGGGGCGCATATCATTCTGGTGGACGATGTGCTTTTCACGGGGCGCACGATCCGGGCGGCGCTCGACGCGCTTTCCGACTACGGCCGCCCGGCGAAGGTCGAGCTGGCGGTGCTGATCGACCGGGGCCATCGCGAAATGCCGGTCCAGCCCGACTACACCGGCATCCGGCTGGAGACTTCGCGGCACGATCACGTGTATGTTTCCTTGGAAACGACCGACGGAGAGGATAAGGTCGAGATTGTCGAAAACCCTGCCTGAGCATGCTGCCCCAACGCCGGAAGTCCGCCGAAGAGATCGCGAAGCTGCGCGAGTCGATGGGAGTTCCCGGCGCGCGGGAGGAACCGGAAGCCCCGCAGGAGCAATCTTCCCTGTTCGAAGTTCCGGAGGGGGAGGAACTCCCGCCGCTGCCGCCGCCGAAGCCGGTGCGCTCGCTCCGGAAGTCGGAGCGCGAGCCTGTAGAGCGGAAGGCTCCAGTGCGCGCCGCGGCATCGGGCGCGCCGATTCCGGTGCGGAAGCACAACGACCGGGAACTCACCGCGCTGCGGATGCAGACGGCGGCGCCGCCGGATCAGTCGATCCAATACATCCAGCATCTCGCCGCGCCGAAGTTGCTGACCTTCTCCGCCTATGCGCTCTGCATCGCCGGGGGCGTGACGGGTTGGCTGGCGAAGTGGATGCCGGGGCTGACGCCGGGCAGTTTCCCGATGGACTGGATCGAGGATCTTTCCCGCCACCCCGCGCTGCCGAAGGCGGGCCTGATTCTGATGATCGCTTTTTGCGCCGCCGCGCTGGCGGTTTCCGGCTGGATCGCGTGGAGAAAGCCGCGCTCCCGCCACCACGCCGGTTTCGTGACGATCCTCACCGTGCTTGTGCTCGCTTTCGGAATCATGTACCACCTGTCGACTCCGCATGGCCCGTAAGGACCTCCTCGACATCGCTTCGCTGACCCGGGAAGAGATCGATCTGCTTCTCGACCAGGCCGTTCCTTTCAAGGATTTGTTCACCCGTTCGGTGAAAAAAGTGCCGGCGTTGAAGGGAAAGTCGGTGCTGATGTTGTTCTACGAGCCGAGCACGCGCACGCATTCCTCCTTCGAGGTGGCGGCGAAGCGCTTGTCGGCGGATGTGACGAATTTCGACGTGCCGCATTCGTCGATCGTGAAGGGGGAGTCGGTCCGCGAAACGGTGGAGACCTTGCAGGCGATGCGCACGGACTACATCGTGGTCCGCCACGGGCGCAGCGGGTTGCCGGGAATCATCGCCCGGCAGACGCGGGCGAGCGTGGTGAATGCCGGCGACGGCGCACATGCGCATCCGACGCAGGGGCTGTTGGATGCGTTCACGCTGAAGGAAGTGTTTCCCGAACCGGCGGGGAAGAGGGTGCTGATCGTCGGTGACATCTTGCACAGCCGGGTGGCGCGTTCGACGAGCACGATTCTCAAGCGGCTCGGTGTGGAGGTGGCGTATCTCGGGCCCGGTTCGCTGGTGCCGAAGGCGGGGCCGGAGGGTATCCGGCGCTTTACGGACTATGAGGAGGCGATGCGGTGGAAGCCGGATGTGGTGTATTTGCTGCGGGTGCAGATGGAGCGGCAGGATGTGCAGTATTTCCCGAGCCTGCGGGAGTATCACCGGGTGTACGGGGTGACGGAGGAACGGCTGGAGCGCATCGCGGGGGAGGGGCTGTGGCTGATGCACCCCGGGCCGGTGAATCGCGGGGTGGAGCTTTGCGATGCGGCGATGGATTACGAGCGCAGCCTGATCAACCGGCAGGTGGAGAATGGCATCGCTGTGAGGATGGCGGTGCTGTATTGGTTGAAGCCTGGGGAGTGACGGTAAGATTTTGGATGGCCAAGCCGTGGGGCGGCGCTAACATCCCGGCCCGGACGGGGAAACCACATGGCGATCGAAGGACTTGAACTGGCGAAGGCTTGCGCGAAGGCGGCGGATGAGACCAAGGCGGAGGACATCCGTGTGTGGGACTTGCGCGGGCTTTCCAATCTGACCGACTACATGGTGGTGTGTTCGGGGAGTTCGATGCCGCATCTGCGGGCGGTGCTGCGCGATGTGCGCGGGCTGGTGGAGGAGTGGCACGGGGCCAAGCCGGTGAATGCAGAGGGCAAGGCGGACACCCGCTGGGTGGTGCTGGATTACATCGATGTGATGGTGCATGTGATGCACGACGAGCTGCGGGAGTATTACGGGCTGGAGGATTTGTGGGCGGATGCCAAGGAGATCGATTGGAAAGCATAGGCGGCGGTGAAGCGGGCTTGCTTCCTGCGCCTTCAAGTCTTCTGTCTTGCCCGTGCGCATCGAGATTCTGAACACCGGCACGGAGTTGTTGCTGGGAAGTGTCCTGAATACCCACGGTCAATGGTTCGGGCAGGAGCTTTTCAAGCTCGGCCTTCGGGTGGAGCGCTTGACGACGGTGCCGGACGGCGAGGGGATCGCCGGAGCCTTGCGTGAGTGCGTGTCGCGGGCCGATGCGGTGATCGTGACCGGCGGGCTGGGCCCGACCAGCGACGATGTGACCCGCGAGGCGGCGGCGGAGGTTCTGGGGGTGGAATTGATCGAGGACGAGGCGGCGCTGCGCTCGCTGGAGGCGTTTTTCTCTGCGAGGATGCGGCCGATGGCGGAGGCGAACCGCAAGCAGGCACAGGTGCCGGTGGGGGCGGACGTGCTGCCGAACGCGAACGGGACGGCGCCGGGAATCTATGTGCCGCCGCGGTTGAACGGAGCGGCGAATTGCGCGGTGTTTCTGCTGCCGGGGCCGCCGCGGGAGCTTTATCCGATGTTCCGGGAGGAGGTCGTGCCGCGTCTGCGGGCGCTGTCGGGAGTCGAGCGGCCGCCGGGTTTGCTGGAATTGCGCTTTGCCGGGGTGGGGGAGAGCGATTTGCAGCAGGGGATCGATGCGCGGCTGGCGGAGGTGGCCGGGCTGGAGGTGGGGTATTGCGCGCGGGTGGGGGAGGTGGATTTGCGGTTGATCGGGGATGCAGAGGCGCTGCGCTGTGGGAGGGAGATCGTGGTGGAGGCGTTTGCCCGGTATTTGTTTTCGGAGGATGGGGCGAATCTGGAGACGACGGTGGTGAGGCTGCTGGCGGCGCGCGGGTGGAAGCTGGCGACGGCGGAAAGCTGTACGGGCGGGCTGATCGCGAACCGGATCACGGATGTGGCCGGAAGCAGCGAGGTGTTCACGCATGGCTTCGTGACGTATGCGAATGAGGCGAAGAGGGATTTGCTGGGCGTGCCGCAGTCGATGCTCGATGAGCACGGCGCGGTGAGCGAACCGGTGGCACGGGCGATGGCGGAGGGGGCGCTGCGGGTGAGCGGCGCGGATGTGGCGGTGGCGGTCACGGGCATCGCCGGGCCGAGCGGCGGCAGCGAGGAGAAGCCGGTGGGGACGGTGTGGCTGGCGTGGGCGGTGAGGGGCGGGGAGACGAGAGCGATTCGTCAGCTACATCCGCGGAGTCGGAAGGATTTCAAGCTGGCGGTGAGCCAGGCGGCGCTGGACGGGGTGAGGAGGGTGCAAAGCCACCAGCTTCAATCATAAAAGAAGTTTGCTATAAACCCAAAACCGACCAATTCAAATGAATCATCAAGCAAAGTTTGGCGTGATTTTAGGAGGGTGCATTGTAGCTCTTTTACTGGTATTGATATGCTCGATCATTTTGCGTGAAAGACAAGAAAATGAACATAAATTTCCGCAAGTTAAAATCAGAATGGATTCAGGTGATGGAATATTTGTTGAAATTGAAAACAACAGTTTCAATTTCTATCATGCAATACCTTATTTTTCATTTGATCTGGAAGAGGGATCGGAAGGATACATTAGGCATTACAAGTCACTCCCGCATGGTCTTTTCACCGGTTATGAGCTGGGTCCTGGCATAAAGCGGGAATTGATGGTCAATGTTGAGAAAAGACATGGTTCGTTCCGTTACAAGGACCTCGGGCAGGAAATTACCCTAGGGAAAGAAGACAGGGTTTTGCTCTGTGTTGAACTTAAAGTGGCTGATTACGACAAGGGGATCAGCTTTGTCGTGTCTAATTCCTTTCCTGTCGAGGGATCGCTTGTTGATGGGTATTTAGACTCGGAAACGATCAAAAACCAAAAGTCAGAGATGGAGGATGTGGATGATGATCTTATTGAGCGACTCTCGCCGCTGGAATAAAAATTGAAATGAATTGTATGCGGCCAATTACTGGCTTTGATCAGCACGGGTGTGCGGTTCCGAGGTATCTCCTCACCTCGAAGGCCTCGTGGCTTTCGAGAATTTCGTAGTGCGGGAAGCGATCCGCGAAGTCGGGAAAGAGAGTGTCGCCGGGGTGGTTTTCGTAGACCCATGAGACGAGGATTTCGTCGAGGCGGTCGAGGAAGGCGGCATAGATTTCCGCGCCTCCGATGATGAAGACGGTTTCATCGTAGGGGATGAGTGCGTCGAGGTGGCCGGGAGAGTGGATGGTTTCGACACCGGGGACGGTCCAGGATTCGTCGCGGGTGAGGACGATGTTGCGGCGCTTCGGCAGGGGGCGGCCGATGGACTCGAAGGTCTTGCGGCCCATGACAACGGGGTGGCCGGAGGTGGTGCGCTTGAAAAACGCGAGGTCTTCCGGGAGGTGCCAGGGCAGGGAGCCTTTGCGGCCGATGACCCGTTCGGGGGTCATGGCGACGATGGCGGTCAGTTTCATACGGAGACCTCGGCCTTGATGTGCGGATGCGGGTCGTAGTTTTCGAGGCGGAAGTCGTCGTAGGTGAAGCCGTCGATTTCCTTCACGGCGGGGTTGATCCACATGACCGGGAGCGGGCGCGGGGTGCGGGCGAGTTGCTCTTCCGCCTGGCCGAGGTGGTTTTTGTAGAGGTGGAGGTCGCCGAAGCTGTGGATGAATTCGCGGGCTTCGTAGCCGCAGACCTGGGCGACCATCTGGGTGAGCAGGGCGTAGGAGGCGATGTTGAAGGGCACGCCGAGGAAGAGGTCGGCGGAGCGCTGGTAGAGCTGGCAGGAGAGGCCGGGGCGGTCGGAGTCGGGTTCGTGGACGAAGAACTGGAACAGGCAGTGGCAGGGCGGCAGAGCCATGCGGTTGATTTCGCCGGGATTCCACGCGACGACGAGGTGGCGGCGGGAGTGCGGGTCGCCGCGCAGGCCGTGGATCAGCTCGGCGATCTGATCGACGCAGCGGCCGTCGGGGGCGGGGAAGGAGCGCCACTGGCGGCCGTAGACGGGGCCGAGTTCACCGCTCGGGTCGGCCCATTCGTCCCAGATGTGGACGCCATTGGAGGTGAGGTAGCCGATGTTGGTGTCGCCTTTCAGGAACCACAGCAGTTCGTGGATGATCGAGCGCAGGTGGAGTTTTTTGGTGGTAAGGCAGGGGAAGCCTTCGCGCAGGTCATAGCGGACCTGGCGGCCGAAGACGGAAAGGACGCCGGTGCCGGTGCGATCGGAGCGGCTTTCGCCGTGGTCGAGCACGTCGCGCAGAAGGTCGAGGTAGCGTTTCATGGCGGAGAGGCCCGGGGCCAAGGGAATGGATAATCCGAAGGTATTCGCCAAACAAGAAAACGCGGCATGGATGAAAAGTGTGCCGGCCTGGGAGCGCGGAGCCCCTGCTCCGCACGAACCACTAACCTCTCCACTGCTCATGCGAGCCCGCATCGCCAGATCGGGCCGCCTCCGAGCTTCTGCGGAGCAGGGGCTCCGCGCTCCCAGCTTGTGAAAATTTTCACAAACGGCTTGAGAGGCGGGCGGACGAGGGGCATCGTCCCGCCGCACGAGCAATGGTCAGCGACTCTCTCCAGACCGCCCACGCGGCCTACGATTCGAAAATCGAGGGCAACGTGATTTTCACGCGCGTCGATGCGGCGATCAACTGGATGCGCAAGAATTCGATGTGGCCGATGCCGATGGGGCTGGCGTGCTGCGCGATCGAGATGATGGCGGCCGCATGCAGCCGCTTCGACCTGAGCCGTTTCGGCGCGGAGGTGATGCGCTTTTCGCCGCGCCAGGCGGATGTGATGATCGTGGCCGGCACGGTGACCTACAAGATGGCGCTGGCGGTGAAGCGGATCTGGGACCAGATGCCGGAGCCGAAGTGGTGCATCGCGATGGGCGCCTGCGCTTCGTCCGGCGGGATGTACCGCTCCTACGCGGTGCTGCAGGGGATCGACCGGCTGATTCCGGTGGACGTTTACATTTCCGGCTGCCCGCCGCGGCCCGAGGCGTTGATCGATGGGCTGATGAAGCTTCAGCAGAAGATCGAGGGGGAGAAGGCGCTGGAGAACCAGAAGAAGGAGTTTTTCGAGGCGATCGCCTGATTTATTGCCATGTCCGCCGCTCAGGATGTCGAGAATCTGTCCGCGAAATTCGGCGCGGATGTCGTGGGAACGAAGGAGTTCCGCGGAGAACACACGATTTCGGTGACGCCCGGTGTGCTACACGAGGTGCTGGCGACGGCGAAGAAAGATTTCGGCTACGAGATGGTCATCGATATTTCGAGTCTCGATCACTTCGGCGAGGACCCGCGCTTCGAAATAGTCTACGAGCTGGCCACGGTCGACGATGCGAAGCACCTGCGGGTGAAGGCGAAGGTCGCCGAGGACGAGGAGGTACCGACCGCCACCGACATCTGGGTGGGGGCGGATTGGCACGAGCGCGAGGTGTACGACATGATGGGCATCCGTTTCAGCGGGCACCCGAACCTCAAGCGCATCCTGATGTGGGAAGGATATCCGTTTTATCCCTTGCGGAAGGACTTCCCGCTGGCCGGCCGGCCGAGCGAGATGCCGGACGTGGCATTCACGGGCATCGCGCCGCTGGAAGGCGGGCCATTCGTGACCTGCGCCGGGGCCGACGACGCGGTGAAGCGCGAGCCGCGCGCGCGGGTGGTGGAGTGAGCTTCCGGACGAGCGGAGCCGGTGGGGTTGAAAACGGAGGGGCGGTTCCTCAGATTCCGAGTTTGCCGCGTCCCGGCACCCGTTTCCATACGGGACCGTTGGGATCGTACGGGGGGGCATTGTCGGCGGAGCTTGCCTGCGGCAGGCTGGTATCGAGGCGGAAAAGAGGGAAGATCGGCGAGCCGTTGGAGGCCTTTCGGTAGTCCTGCCCGATTTCTTCGATGAGGAGAGAGGCGCAGAACAGGCCGCCCGGGATTTCGCTGATCAGGATTTCGATCGGGTAGGCCTTGCCCGCCTGGGCCTCGAACTCGGCGCCGACGGCGAGTCCTCCAAGCGCTCCGTTCCAGTTCCTGGTGGTGTCGTATTCATAGAACCGGACGGGAAGTTTGACCGGATGCTCCCGGCGGAGCGTCTTGCGCATTTCGTCGTCCTCTTCTTCCTCCTTGAGCACCCGGAGGGCCTTGCCGGGGAGATGAATCGCCGTGGCTCCCAGTGTGAAGCCGTGGTCGAAGACCAGCTTGTTGTTGAAGCGGACCAGAAGCACGTCGTCCCCGGCGCCGACGAAGCGGTATTTGCCGCTTTTCGGCGGACTGACCATGCCGCGGTAAACGACGACCCAGCGTTTCGGCTCCACTTCCTTTTCGCAGTTGAAGGCGGCGGGAGCTCCTTCGGCCTGCATCAGGGGAATGTAGATCTTGGTCTGGTAAAGGGTTTGTTTGGCCTTGTAGAATTTGTCGAGGTAGCGCTCCCGCCAGCCGTGTTGGGTGAATTCCCGGATGGTTTCGCGAACCTGATCGTCGGTCAGCTCCGAGGGCTTGCGGTCGGGGTCTTGTTTGAGGTCGTAGAAGACGCCTTCCAGCGCATTGGCATTGGGATCGATCATGCCGAAGGGATTGGTCAGACCGCTGCCGAGCCCCAGGCCCGGCCCGGTTCCCGAGCCGAAGCCCTTGCCGTGGCCGTCGCCACGCCCTCCACCGCTGCCGGAACCTCCCAGGCCGCCCGACATGCCGCCTCCGCCCAAGGCCCCCAGGGAACTCATCTGCGAAGACAAGTCGGGCTCGGGCAGGGTCAGAGTGCCAACTACGTCTTTGGCGGCGATGCGCGAGAGGTTCTGGCTCATCATGGTCCGCTGTTTCTGCTGGCTACGTTCCTGGGAGGCAGGGTTCCCTCCGCCGCCGCTCGTGGGCATGAAATCGACGGTTTTTTCCGGTTTCTGCTGGATCACCTGCATGACCCAGAAGGCTCCCAGGAGAAGGATGACGACATGGATGAGGATGGCGATCGACAGCGAGCCGCCGCCGATGCGCTGCCACCAGTTGAGGCGCTTGCGCGGATAGGCCGGGTGGGAATTGTCAGAAAAGTCGTTCATCGTGCGGTTGTCAGGGGATGATGAGTGCCTGCTGTTTCGTTCTGCCTAGATCCCCGGAACCAGGCCGCCGGTGCCGCTTTGCTTCCAGATCGGGCCATCCTTCGCATATTCCGGTTGGTCGCCTTGCCGGGAGGGATCCGGAAGAGAGTTGTCCAAGCGGAAGAGCGGCAGGATCGGCGCGCCGGTGGAGGCTTTGTCGTAGGTCGCGCCGATTTCCTCGATCAGCAGCGAGACGCCGAAGAAACCTCCCGGAATCTCGCCGATCAGGATTTCCACCGGATAGCTGCTGCCCGCCTTGACTTGGAAATCGGGCCCCACGGCCATGCCACCGATGTTTTCGTTGTATCTCGGAGAGGTGTCGTATTTGTAGAACTGGATCGGCACACGCATCGGGCCCATTCTGCGGATGTCCTTGGCGAGCTCCGGAACGTCGTTCGTCCCATCCACGTCGGAAGCGCGGCCGTACATGTGGGTGCCGGTGCAGCCGAGGGTGTAGCCATAGTCGAAGACGGTGCGGTTGTTGAAGCGGACCACCAGCAGGTCGTCCCCGGCGCCCACGAAGCGGAATTTGCCCGTCTTCGGGGCTTTCACGGTACCGCGGTAGACCACGATCCAGCGGCGCGGCTGCACTTCCTTCTCACAGTTAAAGGCGGCGGGGGCCGCATCCGCTGACATGAACGGCATGTGCAGCTTGGTCAGATAGAGTTTCTGCGAGGCGTGGTAGTAATCGTTGAATTCCTTTTCCTTGAAACCTTTGTCGACGATTTCGCGCACCTTCAGGCGCATCTCGTCGTCGGTCATGTTCGTGGGTTCGCGCTTCGGGGTCTGCTTGAGGTCGTAGAAGGTTCCCTCCAGTGCGCTTGGCGTGGCCTCGATCATGCCGAAGGGATTGGCCAGCCCGCCTCCCAAGCCCAGGCCCGGCCCGGTTCCCGAGCCGAATCCTTTGCCATGACCGGAGCCGCGTCCGCCGCCGCTGCCGGAGCCGCCGAGACCGCCGGACATGCCCCCGCCGCCGAGCGCGCCGAGGGAACTCATCTGCGAGGATAGATCGGGCTCGGGAAGGGTGAGGGTGCCGACCACGTCTTTCGCGGCGACGCGCGAGAGGTTCTGACTCATCATGGTCCGCTGCTTCTGCTGGCTGCGCTCCCGGGAGGCCGGATCGCCGCCACCGCCGCCCGTGGGCATGAAATCGACGGTTTTTTCCGGTTTCTGCTGGATCACTTGCATGACCCAGAAGGCTCCCAAAAGGAGGATGACGACATGGATCAGGATGGCGATCGACAGCGAGCCGCCGCCGATGCGCTGCCACCAGTTGAGGCGCTTGCGCGGGTAGGCCGGGCCGAAGCTGTCGGGGAAATCGCTCATCGTGTCGGCGAGGGCGAAAAGGGGATCACTCCGGGATGCCCGCCTGGAAGGTGACATTGGTGATCTGCGCCCGGGTCAGGGCGTCCAGAACGTCCACCACGCGCTGGTAGCGCGCGAGCTCATTGGCGTAGATGGTGACGAGAACCTGGGATTTGGTGGCATCGGCGCTTTCCCGCAACTGGTTCAGGCTGCTCGCGAATTCGGGAAGAGCGGAGGATTCCGGGGAGTCGAGCGGATCGTCGTTGAGGTAAACCTGTCCATCGTCCTCCACGATCACCGCGATCTCGTCGGGCATGTCGGCGGGGGTGTCGCTTTCGACGGTGCCGGGAAGTTTCGTGACGTGGGAGTTTTCGACCTGGATGTCGCCGGCCTTCACCATGAAGAAGAGCAGGATGACGAACACCACGTCGATCATCGGCGCGATCTGGAAACCGAGATTGACTTCCGAGGAATGCCGCCGCCGGTGACTGCGTTTTCTCTTTCTCATGATTTCCTCACTTGTTGGACGAGGCGAAGGCAATGTCGGCGATGCCGCCTTCGCCGATCAGGTTCATCACGCGCTGGATTTCGCTGGCCGGCAGGTTGGCGTCGCCACGGACGACGACGCGGAATTGCGGGTCGCGCTTCACGCCGTTCTGGAGAGTGGGGATGAGATCGTCCCAGTTCTCCACGATCGCGTCGTCCACCACGAGGACACCCTTGTCGAGGGTTTCGTCCCAGCGGATGTTGACGGCCATTTCGTGCTTCGACATCTCGGGGTCGCGCTTTTTCGCGTGGGGCGAGACCGGGAGGGTGAGTTTCTTGTCCACCTTGAGCACCTCCGCGGAGGTGATAGTGACGAAGAAAATCAACAACACGAGCAACACATCGATCATCGGAGCGATCTGGAACTCCGGTTCTCCATCTCCGCCGCCGGCGCTGCCTGCCATGGTTCGATTGGGTGAGGGGTTTTTTGAAGGTGAAGGAGGCGATCAGCCCTGCGGGGATTCGACCCAGTTCGGCAGGGCGGCGTAGGTTTCCTCCTGACCGACGTCGGTGTTCTGGAGGTATTCGTACGGGGCGTTGCGGAAGAGGCGCTCCGATTCGTCCTGAAGGTGGTGGATGGCGCCCTGCAGTTTGTTGCGCAGGAAATAGAAGGCCATGAAGGCCGGGATGGCGACGAGCAGGCCGGTGGCCGTGGCGACGAGCACCTCGCCGATGTGGCCGGCCAGCTCGCCGACGCCGCTGGAGAGGCCATCCTCGCCCAGGCTGCCGAAGGCACCCTTCATGCCGCCGACGGTGCCGAGCAGACCGATCATGGGCGCGCATACACCGATCACGGAGAGGTAGTTGATGCGAGTTTGCAGGGTAGAGTTGATTTTGTCGACGGTGGCGTAGAGTGCCTCTTCGGTGGCGTCCTTGCCGTGGCCGACGGAGCCCAGCGAAGCGCGGACGACTTCGGCGAAGGGGCTGATACCGGCCTTCATCGCCTGGTAGGCTCCGACGTAGTCGCCGGCCCGGAAGGAATTCTGCGCGATGCTGACGTCTTCAGGCGGCGTCATCTTCGAGCGGGTGGTGCGGATCCAGATGTCGATGACCAGCCAGACCATGGCGATCGAGCAAACGAGAAGGATATGCATGACCCAACCGCCTTCGTGGTAGGTATCGAGCAGAGTCCTTTTTTCGACGCCGGCGGCGGTTTCGGCACCGAATGCGGCGAGTGGAGCGAGCGCAGCGAGGGCGGCAAGCGTGAGTGCGGTCTTTTTCATTGAGCGGCAATGGATGTTATCGGAAACGGATCAGGGGGTGGATTATTTGAGGGATTCGAGACGTTTGATGGCTTCGGAGCCGATCGGGCCGACCTTGTCGCCTCGAAAGGCGGAGGTGAGCAGGGCAACGGCTTCCTCGCGGCGGTCAAGATCGGCGAGAAGGGCGGAGGCGTTCAGCTCCGCCGCGCTGACGATGGGCAGGCCGCCGGCGGGATAGACGCAGCCGACCGTGAGGTAGGCCGCGAGGGCGGGCTCGTTGTGCTTGGCTTCCTGGAGGAGTTTTCCGCGGAAGTAGGCGGCGAGGGCATTGACGTCATCCGGCAGGATGTCGGAGATCAGCGAACCGAGCGCGGCGATGCGTTCGTCCTCGCCGGAGGTTTTGCCGTGTAGGGCGAGGGTTTCCGTGAGGCGGGTGTAGGGATCGTTCTTGTATCTTCCGCCGGCGATGGTGGCGATTTCCCGGGCAAGTTCCCCGGTTTTGGCGGAGTCGTTCATCAGGGCGCTTGCCACCCATGCCACGCGCGCGGCGTCGATCCAGAAATTTTCCGGCACGGGGGCGGTGATCTGGTGAAGGGCGAGAACCGGGTCGAGGAGTTTCACCGCTTCGCCGGGCTGATCCATGAGCAGCAGGGCGAGGGCCTGGTCGATTTCCGGCGGGCATTCCGAGACGTGCGAAGCCGCACTGATCGGGAACGACTGCCCGGCGTTGAAGGAACCCGCCGCGGATTTGACCACAAAAGCCCCGCGTTCGACGGCGAGGGCGGAAAGGGGAACGCTTCTGCCGTTGCGGAGCACCAGGCTGGAAGGTTCCGCTCCCCGGGCGGAGTGAGCGCAGAACAGGGCGGCGAAGAGGCAGGCGGCGGAGCACCGGAGGGCTGCGGCCGCGGATTTCGGAAACCGGACTTTCATTGGAGTTTCTCCCTGGCTTTCTTGGAGAGCGCGGTGTTTTGCAGTTTGGGATGCCTGCTCAGTTCTTCGAGCGTCCGCCGGGCCAGTTCGGAGTTGCCGAGTTCTTCGGCGGCTTCGTAGGCCGACCAGTAGCCCTGCGCGCAGAGTTCGGTCTCCCGTTGGTAGGCGGTGTAGACCCGCTGGTAGTAGCCGTGGGCTTTCGCCAGGCTGTCGTGCTTCTCTTCGCCCGATTGGGAGCGGGCTTTCTCCCGCAGCACGTCGCCCAGGAGAAGGTAGGCGCGTGGGACGGCCGGGCCGCGGAAGGAACGGTCGCCGGCGATCTCGAGCGCGAGTTTCTCCGCATCGTCGAAGCGGCCGAGGTCTTTCAGTGCCTCGAGCCTGCCCAGCGTGGCATCCTTGAAGCGGGACATGCCGGGATAGTCGGTCAGCACCTTGTCGAAGATTTCCAACGCCTGTTCCGGCTGTTTGCGGGCCAGGGCCACTTGCCCCAGTCCGACGGGACCGGCGTCGGCGTAGGCGGATTGCCGGTAGCGCGCGGCAAGGCGCTCGTACATCTCCGCGGCGCGGTCGAGATCGCCGGTTTTGAGAAGGATATCGCCGCACACCGCGAGCAGTACGGGGCTGAGGTCGGCGGGTTTGATTTCGGTATTGGTGGCGAGCGATTTGAGGTAGGCTTCCTCAAGGCCGCTGTTGCGCAGGACGCTGGCCATGCGCGCGCGGCCGTAGAAGGTGCGGGCGGCTGTCGTGCCGTTCGCCTGGTCTTCGATGGCTGCGGTCAGGATGTCGGCGAGCTTTTTGGAAACGGCTTCGGCGTCGAAATCGGCGGGGCGCTTTCTCGGCACCAGATTCGCGACGATTTCGTCGATCAGCAGTTCGGTCTGTTCTTTGGAAGGATCGGCGATGACGCGTCGCAGGGTTTTCGCCAGAAGGGTCGCGGCTTCTTCGGGCTTGCCGAGCCGCTGCATGCCCTTGGAAACCCAGGTGGCTGAAACGAGAGCGGTCTGGCTTTCGGGGTGCTTTTCAAGGAACTCCCCGTGCAGGTTCACGATGCCCTGCCAGTCTTTCTTTGAAGAGAGAATCGCCGTGGCGGAGTCGAGGGCGTACTGGACGACCTCTTCGGAACCACCGGCCCAGACGGCTTTCTTGTAGGATGAGAGAGCGCGGTCCTGGTTGAGTTCCAGATCCTCTTTCTCCCCCTTCATCTTCTTCAGGGTGTCGCCGATCAGGCAATGCATCGAGCCGGCGGCGGGGTCGTCGGGATGCTTTTCAAGAAAGGCGCCGAGAGTATCGATGATCTTGACGGAGTGGTCCTCCTCCTTGTCGTTGGAGTCGATGAAGGCGAGACGGTAAAGGATGTCGCCGGCGTAGCGGCCTTCGGGGTAGCGGTTGAGGTATTTTTCGCACCACTCCAGGGTTTTTTTGTATTGGTTGGTGAGGAAGCAGCCGAGTGCGGCGCGATAGATCGCGTCTTCGCTGAGAGTGCTTTCGGGAAAGGCGCCGAGGAACTGCTCGAAAAGATCGACGGCTTCCTGAAAGCTGCCGTCTTCGAACAGGGCAACACCCTGGAGGAAGCGGAAGCGGTCGAGCGAGGCGGAAGAGGGGAATTTCGTCTCGAGGTCGCGGTAGTAGCTCAGCACCTTGCCCCACTGGCGGTCTTCAAGCAGTTTTTCGCCGACAAGCAGGGCGACCTGTTCGGCGTTGGCAGCGGTGGGGAATTTCTTGAGAAATTCTTCGGCCAGGGATTGAAGTTCGCCGGTGTCTCCGAGTTGTTTGTTGATGACGATTTCGGCGTAGGCGGCGGCTTCGGCTTCGTTGGAAGAGGAGTATTTTTCGCGCACGAGACGGAAGCAGAGCCGGGCTTCCTCGTAGCGGTCCAGGTAGTAGAAACAGCGACCGCGGCGCACCAGCATCGATGCGTCCAGCCCGGACAGATCGCGCAGGGTTTTCTGAGCGTCCTCGGTCAGTGCGACCAGGCTTTCGAAATTGGCGACTTGTTCGGAAAGATTGGTCCGCTTGCCGAGAGGTTTCTTTCCTTCTTCGGCGGCGAGGGCTTTCAGGGTTTCGAGTTTTTTACGGTTTTCCTCCAGGGTGGCGGCCTGGATTTTCAGGATTTCGGAGCGTGCGGGGATGGAACGGTAAACCGCCAGAGCGGCTTCGTATTTGCCGCTGCCGGCGAGCTTGTCGCCTTCGACGATCGCTTCGTTGGCATACCATGCGATGGCGTCGCGGACCCCGGGTTGGCGGATGAGGCGGGCGAGGTAGGGGCCGAGTTCGTCGAGCCGGTCCATGTTGGCCAGCAGCCCGATCATGCCGGTGGCCGCGGAAGTTTGCTGGGGGGTGCGGACTTCGGAGTCGGTCAGGCTGTGGATGATCTTGAGCGCCTCCTCGTCTTCATTCCGTTCGCTGTGAAGCTCGCAGAGGAGCAGGGCTGCTTCCGCCCGGTAGCGGGGGTCGGAGGCGGCGCGCTGCAGAGCCTGGATGGCACGCTGCTGCTTTTCATCCCCGCCCTGTTGGATGCAGGCCTTGCCGACGCCGAGGTAGGAACGGCTGAGATACTCGCCGTCGGGGAATTGTCTGATGCATTCGGTGAACGCTTCTTCGGCCTTGGCATTGTTCCCGTCGAGCAGGTAAGCGACGCCCAAATTGAAGCGGAGCATTTCGATCGGCGCGTCCTGTTGGTTGGCGGTGATCTCGAGCAGGGCCTCGAGCTTCTGCGCGGCAGTCTCGTAATCTTTGTCGGTGAACGCCTTTTCGGCGTCATCGAACAACTGACTGGGGGATGCAGGGACATCCTGCGCGACAGCCGGAAGGAGCGATGGGGCAAGCCAGACGAGGGAAAAATACAAGGTCTGCGCGACTTTTTTGAAAGTTGGCAAGACGTTTGGAGAAAAACGGGGTTTTAAGCTCCTCATCTGTTGATAACGGCGGGAATCACCACTTCCCAGTGCAATGTCAAGCGACTGTTTTAATTAATTGATTACCAAAGACCGAATCCGTCAATTCTTTGATTTTTTGAAAGCGAATTGTAGAACGGGATGGGAAATCGTGCGCTGAATGCGGGGCGTGATTTGGCATTTCCTTCGGCCGGCGTGACCATGCAGTTTCCGTCCCGTGCATGGGCGACGGCAGAGGCTGATTTGGGCCCTGGCGGATCTTCGATCCGCCCGCTTATCGCTGGGTGTGGCGGGAGGGTTGATTCTTGTGGAGGCCCTGCTCCAGGCGGCGGGCGGGACGGAACGCGCGGCGTGGATTTACCGGACTTTCGGACTATCCCGCGGGGGAATGCTGGAGGGGCGTTTGTGGCAGCTGGCAAGCCACGCACTCGTGCATGGAGGATGGGTGCATGTGGCGCTCAATGCGGCGTTGCTTGTGCTGGCGGGTTCGCGGGTCGAGCGCATCGGCGGGAGCGCGGCGCTGGTCAAGGTGCTCGCGGCCGGGATTACGGCTGGCGGGGTGTTTCATCTGTTGATTCCGGACGGACGCCCGGAGTCGCTGCTGGTCGGCATTTCCGGCGGCATTTCAGCCTTGGCGCTGTGGCTGACCACGCTGTCGCCCCAGTCGAAAATGTGGCCGGTGCCGCTGTCGGCGAAGAATCTGGGGATCGGACTGCTGATCGCCTCCGGTCTGCTGGCCATCGCGGCGCCGTGGTTGCCGGATGGCGGGATGCGCATCGGGCATGCCTGTCATTTCGGCGGGGCGCTGGCAGGCTGGCTGATGGCGAGGCATTTGCTGCGCCCGCGAGTCACGCTCGCCGCGCTGAAAAAGGAAAGGGCCCGCCGCGAATCCGCGGACGAGCCCCTTGTGAAGTGATGTTCAGCGTCCACGCCGTCCGCGTTCGCGTTCCCCGTCACCACCACCGCGATTTTGCCAGCCGCCGGAGCCACCGCCGCGGGACGAGGGGCGGGCTTCCTCCCGGGGCGGGGGCGGAGGAGCCGGGCGGGTTTCCTGGCGCGGAGCCGGAGCGGGGCGGGGTTCGAAGGAGTGCTGGCGACCTTCCGGGCTGCGCGCACGATGGCCTTCGGCCTGCCGCTGGCGCGCCGTGCCGGTATCGACCGGTTGGTTGAAGGACGGGCGGGGAGCAACCCGGCCGCGATCGTCCCGGGAAGGCTGCCGGTTATTTTCCTGCCAGTTGCCGCGTTGGGAGCGGTTCCAGTCGCGGGTTTCGGGCGGGCGGGCGGAAGGATTCCGCGGAGTGCCGAATCCGGGGCGTGTCGCGTCTCCGCCGGAGCGGGAACCCCATGAATTTTCGCGGGGCGAGCCTTGGGGCGCGGGACGGTTGCCCCGAGGGCGCTCGGCGGCCTGCTGGCGGGACGGGAATTGTGCGGCGTTCTGCAGGCGGCGGGATTGCCAGGCCGCCATGTTGCCGTCGTTCCGCTCACGCACCGATCCGGCCCAGGAGTATTGGCGGGAGCGCAGGAGATCAGTGCGGTTGTGGTAGTTGCTGAGGCGGCGATCGCGGAAATTCGACGGCGGCGGGCAGTAGCCCCGGCCGGGCCGCCAGCCGTGGGGATGCGGGACGCCATAGATCGGCCGCGGGACGTAGCCGACCGGATAGTAGCCGTAGAGATAGGGATCGTAGTAGGCGCGGCGGTGGCGGTCATAGTAGCAGTAGACGACCGGATCGTAGAGCCAGCGGTCGCTGCTGGTGTAGACGAAGGAGACTCCCCCGCCGGAATAGCCGTAGCTGTCGTACGCGCCGTAGCTGCTGTAGTAGCCGTCATAATAGCAGGAACTGGCGAAAACCAGAGTGCAGGCGGCGAGGACGGTCCGGATGAAACGGGAACGAATGCTCATGGTGGTGAAACGGGTTTACGCCACACTTATTCGACCTTTCCTGGCAGAAGTCCAGCCCCCCGGGTTGACAGGCTGGCCGCGAGGGCCTTTTCTCGCCGCGTCATCCGCCGCAAAAGTCTGGAAAATCCCATGAGTCGTCCTGTTCTGGTCACCGGAGGAGCCGGTTATATCGGTTCCCACACGGTCCGCCTGCTCGCATCGCAGGGCTGCAAGGTCGTGGTTCTGGACAATCTCGTTTTCGGCCATCGCGAAGCGATCGTGGACGAGGGGGTGGAGCTGGTCATCGGCGATGTGGGCGACAGGGAGCTGCTGCGCGACCTTTTCCGGCGGCACGATTTCGGCGCGGTGGTCCATTTCGCGGCCTACGCCTACGTGGGCGAATCGGTGACCGATCCCCTGAAATACTATTGGAACAATACCGCCGAGCCGATCAAACTGCTGGGGGTCATGCAGGAGTTCGGCTGCAGGAATTTCGTCTTTTCCTCGACCTGCGCCACCTACGGCATCCCCGAATCGATTCCGATCGTGGAGAGCAATCCGCAGAATCCGATCAATCCCTACGGCCGGAGCAAGCTGATGCTCGAATGGATCTTGGCGGATTGCGAAACGGCCTGGGGGCTGCGGAGCGCCTGCCTGCGCTATTTCAATGCCAGCGGCTCGTCGGAGGACGGGCTGATCGGCGAGGATCACGATCCCGAAACCCATCTCATTCCGCGGGTGCTGATGGCCGTCGTGGGGGAAATCCCCCATGTCGAGGTTTTCGGCACCGATTATCCCACGCCCGACGGCACCTGCATCCGCGATTACATCCATGTCGCCGATCTGGCCGACGCTCATGCGAAGGCGTTGGACCATCTCGCCGGGGGAGGCGGCTCGATCCGCTGCAATCTGGGTACCGGCGTGGGAGTCTCCGTGAAAGAAATCATCGCCGCCGTGGAGGAAGTCACCGGCAGGACTGTGCCGGTGCGCTACGGTCCCCGCCGGGAGGGCGATCCTCCGCAGCTTCTCGCCGATCCGACCCACGCCGCCGAGGTTCTCGGCTGGGTGGCGGCCCACCGCGACGTCCGCGATATGGTCCGCTCGGCCTGGGCTTGGATCGACGGCCCGAGGGGAGGGCGCTTCCAATCCAAAATGCTCGTTTCCAAGTAATCGCGATGTAAACACATTCCTGCTTGCATTCTCCCCGAAGCGAAGGCACAGATTCTCAAAACCAAACCCATCATGATTCGTAACGCAACTTTCCAATCCAGAGGCTTCAGCCTGATTGAGCTGATGGTGGTGATCCTGATCATCTCCATGCTGCTCACTCTCGGTGCCGTGGGGCTCAAGGGAATCGCGGGCGGCAAGGGTATTTCCACCGCCGTCGCGACCTCCGAAGCGCTTTTCGACGAGGCGCGCTCCATTGCCGTCGGCAAGGGCACGAAAGCCCGGGTGCTGATCGACATCAACGATTCGCAGGACACCGAAAACTACCTGCGGCGGATCCTGGTGGCCTACCAGAAGCTCGATTCCGACGGACAGCCAACCGAGGAGTGGGAGCTTGCGAGCCGGGCCACCCTGCTGCCGGAAAAGGTCTTTTTCAGCCAGGAATACAGCCGCCTCGATCATGAGGGAGGCGGAGGCGATCTGAGGGAAATGAGTCTCTCGATCGGCCGGACGAACTTCGACGGACGCTATCTGTATTACGAATTCAATTCCGAAGGCATCTGCACGAGCCCGGGCGCCAGTTTCATCATGGGCACGGGCGCCCGCAACCAGGGCCAGGAGCCCCGCGTGACCGGCGATGGCAAGCGCGACTTCGGCGGCTTCGTGATCTGGCGCAGCGGCCGCACCTCGGTCTTCCGCGATCCGAGCCAAATGGAGCTCCCCACCGATGTGACCACTTTCTGAATCCGAGCTTTATGAAAATCCGACGTTTTCGTTTTTCCCGCGGCTTCACCCTGATGGAGACCGTGATCGCCATCGGTGTGCTGGCGCTGCTGCTTACCGCGTTCCTCGCTGTCTTCGGCCCGGCCACTACCGGGCTGCGCAAGGCAATCAGCGTGCAGGAAGCCGACCGCCTGGCCGCTTCTCTGGAGCGCGAGTTGGTGACCGTCCGGCCCGGCGCCAGCGGCGCGGGCTTCACCACGGGTTTCGACAAAGCTTACCAGTGGATCGAGTCGGCGCCGCAGGCGGACAAGGCGATCCTGCTCTACCAGTATCGCGGCAGTCCGAACGAAATCCGCGAAGACGGCACCATGGAGCCCTTCACCCAGGGCGGCGGCGTGGCCGGAAAGGATTATGTGGTCCAGCCGATGGTCCGCCAGCGTGATGATTCGCTGCTGATGGATGATCTGGAGGCCCTGGAGGGACGGATTTACACCGTGAAGCTTACCCAGTTGGTCTTCGAAGGCGGCCAGCTCACCAAAGGCTCGGAAGGCCAGATCGTCGATCCGACCCCTGACGATGGCGACAGCCCGGGCGGCAGCGGTTCCGACGGCTATCCCGAAGCGGTGATCGCCTTCGCCGCGGAATTCCACATCGTGCCGAACAGCTCGCCTCAATTCGTGCAGCCCGGCGGCAAGTTCGATCCCGAGCGGCTCACCAAGCCGATCTTCACCCGCAACCTCGCCGTCCGCCGCTAACCCGCTCCGCTCATGAAAACCCGTTCCCGTTCCAGCCGCCGCGGCGGTTTCACGCTGATCGAGCTGATGGTGGCCATGACCATCACCACGATCATTGTCACTGTGCTCGTCTCCATCACCGGCATCGCCATCGACGCCTGGCAGCGCGGGCGTTCCGAGATCCGCGCGTCGCGCCAGGCCAAGGCGATGCTCGATACCATGGCGAAGGATTTCGAATCCTTCGTTTCACGCCGCGGCAACAATTTCGAGTGGCTGTACACCAGGGTGCTGAGCGACCTGCCGGGACCGAGCGCCAACCAAAGCTCGAACGCCGCCGAGTTGACCTTTTTCACCGCCGCCACAGACCGCTATCTCGGCGAAATCGGCGGCGCGGATGACAAGGGCGGTGACGTTTCCTGCGTCTCCTACCGCCTGGAATACCAGGATCCGGTGAAGGGGCAGGAGGAGGAGAACACCTCCACCTTCGTCTTCTACCGCCTGCTGGTGAACCCGGACGAAACATTCGAAAGACTCCTCGGCAGCGACAATCTGCAAACGGCGTTTTCGAGTTTCGAGTCGAAGGTCAAGGAAGTGGAGAATTTCGTTTGCGAGAATGTCTATCAGTTCACGCTGACTTTCGAGGTCGAGGTGACGCAGCGCAGTTCGAGCGGCACCACCATCGTTCCGGTGCGGGTGACGCTCGGCGATAATGCGGCGGGCACCGAGCTCCGGGTGCGCGGCAACGGTCTCGAAACCGACGCCAACACCAGTTCCCTCCGCCCCTCGGTATCGAGCGACGAACTCAAGGCCGGCCGCCTCACCGGTGTGGAAGTGGGGATCACGGTGCTTTCCGACTCGGCGCTGACCCGGCTGGCGACTCCGGGGCT
This sequence comes from Haloferula sp., assembly GCA_037190465.1. Taxonomy (GTDB): domain Bacteria; phylum Verrucomicrobiota; class Verrucomicrobiia; order Verrucomicrobiales; family Akkermansiaceae; genus Haloferula. The sequence continues at coordinate 47,331 of JBBCJF010000023.1, forward strand.
CCGGCAGGATGTTCGCGAGAAGATTCTCGCCCAGGAATCCTTCCACTACGCCCGCTCGGTGGAGTTGCCGGGCATGTGAGGTTTCAAAATCTCAAATTCCAAGCTCCACCCCGTCAGCCATGAAAACCTTGGCTTGGGTTTGTCTGGCCTTCTTCTGTTTGCACTCGTATGCAGCACGAGGCGAGGAGCTTGCGATCTCCGTGATCGAGTACGCTTCGTCCGGCGAATCGAAAGAACTGGCGTCGGTTCGGGCGGAAGACGAAGCGACCCGGAAGGAAATTCTGAATCTGTGGGAAGAAGCGGCCAGGGCGTTTCCGCAAGACCGGAGGTATCTGTATGGACCGGATTCCGGATTCGTCGCCATCACGCTCACGCGGGGGAAGAGCACGCTGACCGTGCGATCCTGGCACCCGCTGTTCGAAAAGAATCCCAATCTGGTTGTGACATCCCATGGCGTCGAAACGCTGAATGAGAGAAATCGCGAAGAGGTTCTGAAAAGCGACAAAGCCTGGTACCGGAATGCCAGGAAGTGCTTCGACAAGATCACGGCATTCGCGACGGCCAAGGCGGGTTCTTGAGCGAAATTTGGAAATTGAAGTTTGGAGTTTTTACCTCCGCCGCGGCTTCCGCAGTTCGTCGACCGCCCCGGAGAGATCGTCCGGGGCGATTTGTTTGGAGACAAAAGCATCGCCCGGGCGGCGGATGAGGACGAAGCGGATTTGACCGGCCTGAAATTTTTTGTCGCGGCCGAGTTTTTCGAGAATGCGTTCGCCGGAGATATGGGCGGGCAATTCGAGCGGCAGGTCGAAGCGGTCGAGAAGTTCGAGGATGCGCTGGGACTCCGCGGATGAAAGACCGGCGTGTTTTTCCGAAAGATGCAGGGCGGCCCGCAGACCCAGAGAGATGGCTTCGCCGTGGAGCATTTCGCCGTAGGGGACGGCGGCCTCGATGCCGTGGCCGATGGTATGGCCGAAGTTGAGCAGCGCCCGGATTTCTTTGGTTTCGTATTCGTCCTCCTCGACGATCCTTGCCTTGATCGCGATATTGCGGGCGATCAGATCGGCGGGCACGGAACGGGAGGCGGGATCGAGAGCGGCGATATCGTCGAGCATCGCCGCGTCGCGGATCGCGGCGTGCTTGATGACTTCGGCGAAGCCTTCGCGGTATTCGCGGTCCGGCAGGGTTTCGAGGGTGCGGGGGTCGACGAGAACCAGCGCCGGCTGGTGGAAGGCGCCGAGCAGGTTCTTGCCTTCCGGCAGATTCACTCCGGTTTTCCCGCCGACCGAAGAATCCACCTGGGCGACGATGGTTGTGGGAATCTGCACGAAAGGGATGCCGCGGTAGAAAACTGCCGCCGCGAAGCCCGCCAGATCGCCGACGACACCGCCGCCGAGGGCGATGACATGGGAACGGCGGTCGTGCCCGGCTGCGGCCATGGCGCTGCATAGCTCCTCCGCCCGCGCCATGGATTTCGAGGCTTCGCCTGGGGGAATTTCATGGAGGGTCGCCGGGATGCCGGTCCGTTCGAGAGCGGCGAGCAGGGCGGCGCTGTGGAAGGCCCGGACTTTGCTGTCGGTGATGACCGCCGCCCGGCCGCTCAGGCCCGCGGCGAGGATCGCTTCACCGGCTTTTTCCAGAAGCCCGGGTTCCACCAGCACGTCATAGGAACGCCCGGCCAGATCGACATGCACTTTCGGCATGCGCGTGAGCATGAACGCGACCCGCCGGACGTCCAATCCGAAGCGTGGCTATCTCCGTGTCCCCGTGCATAAGGGCATTCACGCCGGCTGTTGCTGCGAGATGCAGTGCAGCGTGCCGCCTTCCTCGACCAGATCGAGGCAGTCGATGCCGGTGATTTCCCGGCCGGGGAAAAGCTCGCGCAGCAGGCCGAGCGCCCTGTCGTCGCCGCGGCGCTGGCGGAAGGTGGGGACGAGCACGCCGCCGTTCACGATCAGGAAATTGACATACGACGCAGGTAGTATGGGAAGCCGCCAGCCGGGAACTTCGCAGGCTTCCGGGAGAGGTATCGGCACGATCTCGAAAGGCCGGCCATCCGGGCGGGTGAAGGATTTCAGGCGGGCGAGATTGTCGTCGAGCGCGGCGCGGTTCGGCGTGTTGCGGTCTTTCTCGGTGCAGGCGACGATCAGGTCGTCGGCGGCGAAGCGGGCGAGGTCGTCGATATGGCCGTCGGTGTCGTCGCCTTCGATGCCCTGCCGAAGCCACAGGATGTCACGCACGCCGAGGGTGTCGCGGAGCTTCCGTTCGATCTCCCCGCGGGAGAGATGCGGGTTACGGTTCGGATTGAGCAGCACGGCCTCGGTGGTGAGAAGCTGGCCGAGGCCATTGATTTCGATGGCGCCGCCTTCGAGGATCATGCCGCCATCGAATCGTTTCAGATCAAGGCTTTCCGCGATGCGGCGCGGGATGGCGTCGTCCCGGTCGTAAGGCGGGAATTTGCCGCCCCAGGCATTGAAGCCCCAGTCGCTCACGGCGATTTCGCCGGTCTCGCGGTGCTTGAGGAAGATCGGGCCGTGGTCGCGGCACCAGACATCGTCGTGCGGGTGGTCGAAAAGTTCGATACGCTCGGGCACGGCTTTGGCTTTGTTGCAGATGGCGTGGATGGCGGGATGTTCGTCGCCGGGCGCATTGATGCGGACGGTTTCGTGGCGGCTGATCGCGGCGGCGATTTCGGCGAATTTCGCCCAAATGAGATCGCGTTTCGAACCGCCCCAATGGCGCGGGTCATCGACCGGCCAGGAAAGCCAGACGGCTTCCTGCGGGGACCATTCGGGCGGCATCGCGAATCCAAGGGCGGCGGGCGTCATGCGGGCGGCAGTGAAACGGCATCCGGTCCGGCGCGGAAGCGGGAAAAGCGGGCCGCATGTCACCGGCTTGCCGAAGGGCCGCCCGGTTCCCATCTCCGGGTGGGATGCAATGTAAGTTCCGCGTTCCTCCAAAAAGACGTTCGCAAATGGGAAAGGCCAGGGCCAGTGTCGGCCAATGGCCGTCTCTATCAGACGAGCAGACAAAAGGCCCGGAATCGCGGTCCGTGAGGCGGCCGGTTTCCGAAGCCGCCCCAACTTTCATTCCCGTGAACGCGCAGTATGAACTCATCGTGATCGGCGGTGGCAGCGCCGGTCATGCCGCAGCAGCGACCGGCGCCGGTCTGGGACTCCGCTGCGCTCTGATCGAATCCGCCGCTGAGCTTGGCGGCCTCTGCATCCTCCGCGGCTGCATGCCGTCCAAGGCTCTCATCGAAACGGCCAACCGGCTGCGGGACATCCGCCGGGCCAGCCGGTTCGGAATCGAAGTGCCCTCGTCTTCCCTCGATCTGCCGGCCCTGCGCCGGCGGGTGAGAGATCTGGTGGAGGATTTCCGGAAAAGCCGGGTGGAGGAAATGGAATCCGGCGCCTACGAACTGATCCGCGGCCGCTGCCGCATGCTTTCGGAACACCAAGTCGAAGTGACGAAGGCGGACGGAGAGACGCGGGTGATGGAGGCCGCCGCCTTCGTCATCGCCACCGGTTCCTCTCCCGTGCTGCCTGACATCCCCGGTCTTGCCGGCACCCCTTGCTGGACCAGCGACGACGTGATCCGCATGGAGAGGCTTCCCGCCCGCATCGCCATCCTCGGCGGCGGGGCCATCGGCATGGAGTGCGCCCATCTTTTCGAAGGTCTGGGAAGCGAGGTCACGGTGATCCTGCGCTCCGACCGCATCCTCGGCGGTTTCGACCCTGACGTCCGCGCCGCCCTTGAATCCGCGAGCCGGGAACGGGGCATCGCTTTTCTGTTCGGGACATCGCTGTCCCGGGTCGATCACGATGGGACGATCTTCAGCCTGCATTTCGAAGATGGCGGCGGGCTGGAATGCGACGCGTTCCTGGCCGCCGCGGGGCGGCGCCCCTGCACGGCGGGCCTGGGACTCGAGGAAATCGGGATCGCGATGGAAGAGGGACGGGTCCTGATCGACGATCATGCGGCCGCGTCGCTGCCCCATATTTTTGCCGCAGGCGACTGCGCCAGTCCGGTGCCCGTGGTGCATCTGGCGGTGCTCCAGGGCGAAGCGGCCGCCTGCAATGCGGCGAACCTCATCCGCGGAGACCGCCAGGGAGTCGCCTCCTGGGGCGCGGATCACGCGATGTTTGCGCTTTTCACCGAACCGCAGGTGATGCGCGTCGGTATCGACGAGACCGAAGCCCGCAGCCGCGGGTACGCCCCTGTCTGCGGTCGTCAGGATTACGCGGACCACGGCAAGGGACTCATCGCCGGCGAGCGGCACGGTTTTGTCAAAGTTGTCGCCGACCGTGCCTCCGGCCGTCTTCTCGGAGCGACCGCCGCCGGTCCTCAGGTCGTGGAAAGCGGCCATCTGCTCCAGTTTGCGATCGCGCGCGGGCTCACTTGCACGGACTACTTAGCGCTGCCGCACTACCACCCGACCTTTTCGGAGGCATGGTCGAGGGCGATCGCCGGGCTTGCCGAAAAATGCGGCGCCTGATCCTCCCCGGGGCATTGCAGGATACCACGCCTGAATGCAGGATGCCCGCCCGATGGGACGAAAAGTGACCGATTTCCTGTGCCGGAAGAATTGATAAATCATTGATGTAGAATTCATAATGGGCGATTTCGGAAAGCCGGCACCTCATCTGCGATGAAAGCTGTATGAGGATTTTTCATCCCGGAAAATCCTCCATCACAAACCAATCCGAAACGCTTATGAATACCGATCAAGTCAAAGGGAACTGGAACATTCTCAAAGGCCGCATCAAGCAGGCATACGGACAGCTTACAGACGACGAACTCACCCGCACCGAAGGCAATCTCGACGAAATCGCCGGACTCATCCAGCGCAGTGTCGGTAAGACCCGCGAGGAAGCCAAACGCGAGTTGGAGGAACTGGCCAAGTCGATCTGAAGGCGTCCTCGGCACCCGGTCCGGCGTGGTTTGTTCCGCGCCGGGCTCTTTTTTGCCTTCTTCTCGTTTTTCCGGAAATGCGGGCCGCCTTCCTCATTGCCCCGGACGAGGAAAACCGCATGCTCTGCCGATCATGAAACCCTTGTCCGCCTTCGCCGTTTTCGTCCTCTGTGCCCCTGCCTGGGCGCAGGAATCCAACCGCACCGTCGTGGCGAAGATGGAGGAATTCATCGGGAAGAAGGAAATCGCCGGCGCCGTCACTCTCGTCGCCGATGCGGACAAGGTGCTTCACCTCGACGCCACCGGGCTCGCCGAGATTGAGGAAAAGCGGCCGATGGCCACCGATGCGATCTTCTGGATCGCCTCCATGACCAAGCCGGTCACCGGCGCCGCGGTCCTGATGATGCAGGACGAAGGCAAACTCTCGGTCGACGACTCGATTGCCATCTACCTCCCCGAGTTCAAGGATCTGAAGGACGCCGACGGCAACGAGGTCACCGTGACCATCGCCCAGTGCCTCACCCACAGCTCGGGTCTCGCCGAAGTCTCCGGCCAGGAAACGGCCGACAAGACCACGCTCGCGGAAGTGATCCCGCTCGTCGCCGCGAAGCCGGTGAAATTCAAGCCCGGCTCGAAGTGGGAGTACTGCCAGAGCAGCATCAACACCGCCGCCCGCATCGTCGAAGTCGTCTCCGGCGAGAGCTTTCCGGATTTCCTGGAGAAGCGCTTCTTCGGTCCGCTCGGCATGAAGGACACCACCTTCTACCCGGTGGAGGAGCAGGGTCCCCGCATCGCCTCCTCCTACGAAAGAACGCCGGAGGGCGATCTGAGGAAAGCCGGCATCCGTTTTCTCGGCGACAAGGCGCTGACCGACCGCAACCGCTATCCGCTCGCCAACGGCGGTCTCTTTTCCACCGCGCCGGACTACGCGAAATTCGCCCGCATGATCCTGCGCGGCGGCGAGCTGGACGGCCGCCGCTATCTTTCCGAAGGCGCGGTCCGGCAAATGACCACCGTGCAAAGCGGCGATCTGGCCACCGGCTTCACCCCGGGCAACGGCTGGGGCCTCGGCTGGTGTGTGGTGCGCGAGCCGCAGGGTGTCACCGCCACGCTGTCGGCCGGAACTTTCGGCCACGGTGGCGCATACGGCACCCAGGCGTGGATCGACCCGGTGAAGAAGCGCGTCCATCTGCTCCTGGTCCAGCGCGCGAATTTCCCGAATTCCGACGCCTCCGATGTCCGCCGCGCCTTCCACGAAGCCGCGGCGGAATGAAGCGGCGCCGGGTGGCAGGGTTCCTGTCGTTTTCGAGCCACGATGGGTTTTCTCGGCTCCTGCTTTTTCCCCAATGCAGGAACGCTATGCCGATGGCGCCAGGAGCGCCTTTGCCGGAAGGAAATGGGAGAGCGGCGGTCGCGGAGATGGACTTGCCAGCGCCCGGCGGGCGGCGATGATGTGCCGTCATGTGGAAATGCCTGCTATTTGTCGTCGCGGCGATCGGAATCGCGCGGTGCCAGGACATTCCGGGGGCGGAGGTGTATCCCGTGCCACCGAAGCCGGCTTTTCAGGTGATCGACGAGGCGCGGATCTTCCAGCTCGAGCCCGATCGCCTACGGGCGATCGCCGGGCGTTTGCGGGATTTGCGCGAGCGATACGACTTCCCGCTGTATGTCGCGATTCACGATTCGCTGATCGGCACCAATACTACCGAGCAGGCGCAGCGTCTGCAGGATGCGTGGATCGGGAAGGAAAGCGGACTGGTGGCGGTGATCGAGACCGACAGCGGCCGTTTTTCGGTCGGGCGGCCGGCCCGGAAATCCGAAACCATCGACACCGGAGCGGAGTTGCCGGTGATGGGGCCTGCCGATCTTTCCCAGGTGGAACTCACCGGAGTGCTCGCCCGGGTGGCCGAGAAGGTTCTGCCCATCGCCGACCGCCAGGCGCGCGCCGAGGCGCTGGCAATGGGGCTTTCCGAGGAGATCGGTGCGGTGCTGGAAGCCCGCCGCAACGAGCCGGAGCCGCGGAACAAGATGCGCACCGTCGTGCTGGGCGTCGGGCTGCTGGCCGGCTGCGGGCTGGTGGCGATGGTGGCTCTCGCTTTTCTCCGGCGCTCGGATTCCAAGGCGGCGCGGCGCTACGTTTTCCCGCGGGGCGCGGTCGGCCAGCGCCTCGGCGCGCCGTATGGCGGCGGGAGGATCAGCTCGCGGAGCTTCCGGTCCTGACGGAGCCGGGCTTGTAGCGGCGGGGCAGGTGGTGCGGCATGAGCGTGGCGAACAGATGCACCAAGGAGTAGGCCAGGGCCGCCAGCAGGATGCCGGAGGCGAGGGTGCCGAGGAAGAAGTCGCCGGTGTTGCCGTTGAGGATCGATTCCGGAATCGGTATTTTGAACCATTCCGATTCACCCAGCCACAGCAGGAAACGCTTGAACCAGGGGATGTCGGGCAGTTGCAGGCCCATGGCGGAGGCCATCTTCGTTCCCAACCAGAACTGGCCGAGAACGATCGGCGGGGTCGTCAGCGGATTGCTCAGCCAGGACGCCGCCATCGCGATCGGCACATTCCCATGGAGACGCACGGCCGCGAGGCCGGCGAAGATGGCCTGCAAGGGCACGGGCATGACGGCGAGGAACATCCCGATCGCCAGGCCCTTCGCCACGGTGTCGCGGCATGGTTTCCACAGGCTTTTATCCATCAGCGGCTTGGTCATCCGCTTCCACCAGCCGTGGTGGCGCAAACGAGGATGCCGGAGAGCCCGGTAGGCCCGCCTCACGATCCATAGATACTTGCGCTTCATCCGACTTGAGACTCCCTACGGGGCAGGCCTTGATCTTCTCTCCGCTGTGCCGTCGATTCAACCGCAAATCCCTTGTCGCCGGGAAATACCGCCTCCAAGCTCCGCGCGCTCATGAATTGGTGGCAAGCTTTCATCCTCGGTATCGTCGAAGGTCTCACCGAGTACCTGCCCGTCAGCTCCACCGGGCATCTCATTGTGGCGCAGCGCATGATGGGGATCGGCACGGGCCCGGAGGAGAAGGCGGCGGCGGATTGTTTTGCGATCTGCATCCAGGGCGGAGCCATCGCGGCGGTGCTATGGCTTTATTGGCCGCGCATCCGCCAGATCGTCCGCGGGGTGCTCGGGAAGGACAGAGCGGGGCTGAATCTCGTTTTCGCCATCGTTGCCGGGTTTTTGCCGGCCGCGGTGATCGGTATCCTCGCCAACGACTGGATTGAGGAGAAGCTCTTTCATTTCAAATGGATCGCTCTCGCCTGGCTGGTCGGCGGGGTCGGTATCCTTGTGGTGGACCGCTGGATGAAAAAAGGAGGCGGCGGCCGGGGAGTGGATCTTGCGGAGATCACCGTCAAGATGGCGCTGGTCATCGGTTTCGCGCAGTGTGTGGCGATGTGGCCGGGTACATCGCGCAGTCTGATGACGATCCTTGGCGGAGTGCTTGTCGGGCTGCGCCTGGCGGCGGCGGTGGAGTTTTCGTTTTTGCTCGGTCTGGTGACGTTGAGCGCCGCGACGGCGAAGAAGGCGGTGTGGCCGATCGGGGGGCTGGCGGACAAGTACGACGCGACTTTCGGCGGGGCGCTGCTGATGTGGGACAGCTACGGCCTGATGCCGCTGCTGATCGGTGTGGCGGCGGCCACGGTTTCCGCGGCGGTGGCGGTGAAATGGATGGTCGCCTACCTGAACCGCCGGGGGCTCGGAGTGTTCGGCTGGTACCGCATCGTGATCGGTGCGGCGGCGGTGGCGATGATCGCAACGGATTTCATGGGAATTGCCTCCCAGGGCGGGTGAGGTGGGACAGTTCGGCGGAACGGGGCGGCCGTTCCGCTCCCACGCGAGGGTCAGACGAGGCCCTTTCTCAATACGAGGGCCACGGCTTCGGTCTGGGTGCGGACTTGCAGTTTCCGGTAAACGGAACGCAGGTGCATGTCCACGGTGTGCTGGGAGATGTCGAGGGCGCTGGCGATTTCCTTTTTGATGTAGCCTTTGACGAGGAGGGTCATGACTTCCTCTTCCCGGGCGGTGAGGGGATCGCTCTCCTCCACCGGGCCATGCTTGGCGAAGCCGTCGAGGATCATGCCCGCGATCGCCGAGCTGAGCGCGCCGGCGCCTTTCATGACGTCGCGGACCCCTTCGACGATGTCGTCGGGATCGGCCGTCTTGAGCAGGTAGCCGGAGGCGCCGTTGCAGATGGCGCGATAGACGCGCTCGCGGTCGTCGAAGGAGGTGAGGATGACGATTTTCTGGTCCGGCACCTTGGCCTTCACGTCGGCGAGGACTTCGAGACCGTCGCGGCCGGGCAGGCCGAGGTCGAGAAGCAACAGGTCGGGCGGAGCGGAGCAGTAGTTCAGCTCGCTCATGAGTTCATCCGGATGGGCGAAGGTTTTCTCGCAGTTCATGTCGTCCTCGGCGGACAGCAGGCGGGAGATCTGTTTGGCGAAATGCGGGTGATCTTCGAGGATCCAGATCCGCATGGGGGCGGAAGGGGTTTTGTCATTCATAGGGCGGCGACCTTTCTGGCGATGAGATTGCTCCTTTTTACGGTGAGGCGCAAGGTTGTCCCCGCGCCGGGGATGGATTCGATGTGCAGGGAGCCTTCCAGCACGCGGGCGCGGTCATTGATTTTGGCGACTCCGCGGGGTTGGCCGTCGTCGTCGGTCGGCAGGCCCTTGCCGTTGTCGCCGACTTCCATGACGAGGCGGTCGCGCGCGTCATAGAGGCGGATGGTGACCTGGGTCGCGTCGGAGTGTTTGACGATGTTGTGGAGGGCCTCCTTGTAGAAGAGGAAGAGATGGCGCTTGGCGTCGAGGCTGAGCTTGGCGGCGGTCCGCGAGGAGCGGCAGACGACGGTGTACTCGATGTCGCGGAGCAGGCGGCCGGCGGTGTCGCGCATGCGCTTGACGAGGTCGCCGATGGTATCCTGGCGACGTTCCAGGAGCCAGACGATGTCGCGCATGGCGAGCGAGCTTTCACGCGCGATGAGTTCCATTTCCTTGAGGTCTTCGGCGATTTCGTCGGGGCCGTGGAGGCGCTGGAGGTCACGTTTGACCGAGCGGGCGATGAGCGAGATGCTGCCGAGGTTGCTGCCGATGTCGTCGTGGAGGTCGGAGGCGATGCGCTTGCGGAGTTGTTCGAGGTGGGATCTGGAGACGAGGCGGCGACGCTCGATGATGGCCACGGGGATCAGGAAGGTGAGGCCGATGGCGATGGCGGCGCCCCAGGTGGTGTTGAGTTCGCTTTCCTGGGCCATGGCGATGCCGGCGGGGCGCAGGGTTGCCAGTTCCTTTTCGATGGCGGAGCGATCCACGAGTTCGGAGAGCCAGGTGTGGATCGGGAGGATCTGGAGGCCGTGGCTGGAGCCGTCGGTGAGTTCCAGGGTAGTGTGTTCGAAGCCGCTGTGGCGGATGCTGACCTGCCGGCCTGCGGCGAGGTTCCGCCCGCCGGACCAGACTTCGATTTCGCCCATGGCCTGGAGGTGGCGGTTACCCAGGCGCCATGCTCTTTCCGAGACGATGCGGAGATAGCGGCCGGTTTTCCCGCCGATGGGCAGGACGAGCGGGGTGCTCATATCCACCGGCAGATCGCCCTCTCCGTTGGTGGCGATGACCGTGGCGTTTTCGAAGCCGGGGGTGGCGCAGGTTTCGACGCGCAGCCGGGGCGGCATGACACCGGGGCCGGAGAGTTCGGGCAGGGCGTAGGGGAAAAGCACAATGCGGTCGATCTCCCCGCACCATTCCAGATCGACGAGCCATTCCACGGTGGGCGTATCGACGGGAACTTCGAGGCAGTCGCCGCGGGAGGCTGACCACATGCCGCCTTCCCACATGCCGATCGGGGTGCGGCCGTCGACGAGATAGCCGGCGCTCCACATGCCCGGGACATCGACCGATTGTCCGGCGCGGACGCCGGCATTCAGGGAGACGGGATCTTCTCCCGAGAAGACGAAGATTTCCGAGAGAGCGCAGGCATCGTTCATGCCGCGCTGGTGGCCTTCGTGCCAAATGAAGCGCAGGTGCCGGGCAGGGGCGCCATCGCCGGCGATGTGGATGGGGTAACCTCTCGGCGAGGGTTGGCGGGCATCGCCGGAAGTGTGGATCACCCGCGCGTCGGAGAAATTTCTGCAGAGCGCCGCTTCGACGGTGAAGCGCTTGGGAAAGAGATCCAGGCCCTCGCCCGGCTGGGTCTGTGCCGGAACCAGAAAGATGTCGTCCAGCGGTGCCGCGGCGGGGAGGTCGAGCACGACCCATGGATCTTCGGTGCCGGCCTCATCGCGGCCGCAGCGCCAGCCGAGTTGTTCCTTCAGGGGTTTTTCGGTACGGGCGGCGAGGGTGTTCAAGCGCCGCTGAAGCCAGGTCAGGCGATCTTCCACTTCCACCAGTTTGCGGTTGAAAAGCCGAGCCACACGGCTGATCGGGTTGGTGGATTGGGCAATTTCGGCGCCTGCCACCGCCGTTGGAAGTAACAGGCCGAGCAACAGCATGGCCGCACAGCGGCCCGCGGACCTCGGGGGCTGGTTTTTCATGGGATGTCGGGGAACAGCGCCAGATATTTAATAAATTTTAAAAATATCGGCAAATCTTTTTATCCGGAAAGGGAAAAGACCGGATAGGATGGGGGGATCGGCCGGGGCCGATGGATCAGGCTCTGCTCGCGGCTTTGCGCCTGGTGGCCTTCAACTGCCCGCAGCCGGCGGCGACGTCGATGCCCCGGCGCTGACGGAAGGTGCAGGGGAAGCCGGCCTCGCGCAGGATGCGCTGGAACTCGAAGGCGGCCTGGGAAGCCGTGGCGGCGCCGTCGAAGCCCTGGGTGGGGTTCAGGGGGATGAGATTGACGTGGCCGTCGATGCCGCGAAGGAGGGCGGCGAGTGCGCGGGCCTGGGCGGGGGAGTCGTTTTTCCCGGCGATGAGGGTCCAGCCGAAGAAAATCCGCTTGCTGGTGATTTGTCCATAGGCCCGGCAGGCTTCGATGAGATCGGGCAGCGGCCATTTGCGGCCGGCGGGGACGAGGGTGGTGCGCTCCTCCTCGGTCGCACCGTGGAGGCTCACCGCCAGCCGGTAGGGCCGCCCTTCCTCCGCCATGCGCAGGATGCCGGGGATGACGCCGACGGTGCTGACGGAGATTCTTGCCGGTCCCAGGCCGATGCCGCGGACGTCGGAAATGGCGTCGAGGGCCTGCATGACGGCATCGTAATTGTGGAGCGGCTCGCCCATGCCCATCATGACCATGTTGCGCAGGCGGCGGCCGGGCATTTCGGCCTCGAGGGCACGGCGGGCGTGGAGGACTTGCGCGACGATTTCTCCGGGGCGCAGGTGGCGGACGAAGCCCATCTGGCCGGTGGCGCAAAAGACGCAGCCCATCGCGCAGCCGGCCTGGGTGCTGACGCAGACGGTGTGGCGGCCGTCGTAGCCCATGAGCACGGTTTCGATGGTCTGGCCGTCGCGCAGGCGGAGAAGGAATTTGCGGGTGAGCCCATCGCTGCTGCGGGTTTCTTCGGCGATTTCGGGAGCGTCGAGGAACCAGGCTTTATCTTCGCCGACGGATTCATGAATCCAGCGGCGCAGGGGAGGGGAGAAGTCTTCGCGGGCGTGGAGGTCGAGTTCGCCCTCGCGCTGCACGGCGCGCCACAGGGCTTTGGCGTGGTGGGCGGGGATGCCGTCGGCGGTCAAGGCCTGTTCCATCCCGGTGAAACCGAGATCGTGCAGGGATCGGAGGCCGCTCGCCATGTCTTCCGATGGCTGCGGGTGGCGGGTTTTTCAAGCATTTCCGGGAGCGCGGAGCCCCAGCTCCGCACGAACCACCGGCAAATCTCGCTTACCCATGCGAACCCGCATTGTCAGAACCGGGCCGCTCTCCAGCTTCTTGCGGAGCTGGGGCTCCGCGCTCCCAGGGGGGAATCGGTCAGCGCGGATAGAGGAGGTAGCGGGTGCGCCTTTTCGAGAATTCCGCGAGGCCGGGTTCCCAGAGAGCTTTGATTTCGGCGAGGGATTTGCCGGCGCGGATCGCTTCCAGGGTGGCGGTATCGCCGAGCAGCGGGGGCATCCGGCCGAGTTCCAGTTTGTCGGGGTGGAGGCGCTGGAGGGTGGTGGCGAGGACGATACCGAGGTCGGCGGCGCGGAAGGCGTCGCGGTCGGTGAGGAGCAGGCGCACGCCCCGGCATTCCTCGCCGGCGAAGACGCTGGAGGCGGGCGTGAAGCGGACGGGAACGAAGCGCACGCCGGGGAGTCCGGCCGAGTTCAGTTCGGCGGCGAGGGAGAGGTCGTCAAAGTACGGGGCTCCCAGTATTTCGAAAGGGGTGTCGGTGCCGCGGCCGACGCTGAGTTTGCAGAATTCCAGCAGGCCGACACCCGGGTAGAGGGTTGCGGCCGTGGGGCCGCGCATGTTGGGGGAGGGGTTTTGCCAGGGCAGGCCGCTCCCGTCGAACCAGCGGAGGGGAGAGCCGCCTTCGCAGCGGATCACGCCCAGGTCGGCGCCGAATTCCCGTTCGGCATTGATGAGGCGGGCGAGTTCCCCGACGGTCATGCCGTGGCGCAGGGGGATTTCGTGGGCGGCGGTGAAGCTGCGCTTTTCGGTGAGGACCGGGCCTTCGACGAGCGGACCGATGGGATTGACGCGATCGAGAACGATGAAGCGGAGATTCGCCGCGGCGGCCGCTTCCATGCAGTTCGCCATGGTTGAAATGTAGGTATAGAAGCGGCAGCCGATGTCCTGGATGTCGAAGACGAGGGCGTCGAGACCGGCGAGCTGCTCCGCCGAGGGGGTGCGGCGTTCGCCGTAGAGGCTGTAAATGGGCAGGCCGGTTTTTTCGTCGGTGCTGTCGGTGATCTTGCTATGATCGAGGTTGCCGCGGATGCCGTGCTCCGGACTGAAGAGGGCGGCGAGTTTCACGTCCGGCGCAGCATGGAGAAGGTCGATGGCGGGGTTCCGCTCGCGGTCGATGCCGGTATGGTTGGTGATGAGGCCGATCCTGCGGCCGCGAAGCTGCCGGAAATCGTCGCGCTTGAGGACGTCGATGCCGTTGAGCGTGGGACCGGCTGGGGTGTCGTGTTTTGGCGGTGCGGCGGGGCGGGAGCGGGGGAGGGCACCGGGGACTTGCGCGAAGTCGAAGCCCGGGATCGCCTGAGCGGCGAGGTTGCCGAGCCGGCGCTGGAGGGCGAGCACGCTGCCGCGTTCGTCGGGATGGTTGCGGTTGGAGAGGAGAATGACGGCGCTTTTCGAAAACGGGTCGACCCACAGGCTGGTGCCGGTCCAGCCGGTGTGGCCATAGCTGCCGACGGGGAAGATTTCGCCGCGGGGACCGGCATAGGGGGAATCGATGTCCCAGCCGAGTCCGCGCCGCGGCAGGTCGGGCGGGGATTGCACGGTGGTCATCAGGCGGACGGTTTCCTCTTTCAGAATCCGGACGCCGTCGAGTTCACCGCCGGCGAGCAGCATGCGGGCGAAGCGGGCGAGATCGGAGGCGGTGGTGAAGAGCCCGGCGTGGCCGGCGACTCCACCCATGTTGCGGGCGGTCGGATCGTGGACGATGCCGCGCAGGGATGTCCCATCCGGTTGCAGAGTGGTCGGGGCGATCCGGGAAAGATCATTGGTGGAGGCTCCGATGGGGCGGAAGCCGCTGTCTTTCATGCCGAGGGGTTGGAAGAGGGTGCGGGCGCAGAAGGCATCGAGGCGTTCGCCCGAGACGATCTCCACCAGCGCGCCGAGCAGGATGAAATTGATGTCGCTGTAGCGGTAGGCGGTGCCGGGGCCAGCGTTTGGTTTTTCGGCGCAGGCCCTTTCGATGGCGGCGGCGCTGCCCTGCAGGCCCTGGTTGGAGATGCCGGGCCGCAGGCCGGAGCTGTGGGTGAGCAGGTGGCGGACGGTGATGCCTTCTTTCCCGTGAGCAGCGAAGTCCTGCAGATGGCGGGCGACTGGAGAATCAAGGTCGAGCTTGCCGTCCTCGATGAGTTTCATGACCGCGGAGGTGGTGGCGACGACTTTGGTCAGGGAGGCGGCGTCGAAGATCGTGTCCGCGGTCATCGGCTCCAGTGCGGGCAGGATGGCGCGGCAGCCGTAGGCTTTTTGGTAGAGCTTCCCCGCGTGCTCGAAGTGGAACACGGCGCCGGGAGCCTTCGCGTCGGTGACTGCCTGGGAAATCGCGTCGTCGATGGCGGCGAGGTGGTCTGGGGGAAAGGCAAACCCGATCCGGCAGAGGAGGGCGAAAAGGAAGGCGATCCGGCAGAGGGCGGGCATGGGAGATAATACGGAAGATGTCGGGAGCTTTCTCAATCCGGCTCAGTCGCTTTTCCGGAGAGTTCCGCGGCTCTGGCCACCGCGGCGTCGAGGGCGCGGTGGGAAGTGACGATCAGGGCTTCGCGCATAGGGACGTCGAAAAGCCGCTTCGTGACGAGAGCCGAGTCCAGCCGGTTGGTGGAAATCAACAGAGCCAGCAACTCGATATCCTTTGGCCGTCCAGCCTGGCATTTCGCGGCGGCCATGTCGTGGGGTTCGAGGCAGAATGCCTTTTCGGTCCCGGGCAAGGGGACAAGGCGCTCCTCCCAACCTTGCGGAAACATTTCAGTGGCGATCGGACGGACAATATCCGCATAGTAGCCGAAGCGGATGTGAAAGGGCTCGTTTCTTCCCAATGTGTCGTGGAGCAGTTGCCCGGTCTCTTCGTTCCAAGGCTCGGGAATAAAGTCCGCATCGAAGGTCTTCGACAGCGGACCGGCATGGTCGTCCCCCAATTCGGGAAACGTCGGAAGTAAAGATGCCGAACCGAAAACGACAATTCTTTCGGGCTCAACGAGACTTTCCGCGACCCGGACCAAATGCTTCAATGAGTCCAGGCACATGAAAATTGGCGGCGCTCTTCTTTGTTCAGGACTCCCGGGAACGGTGAGCAGCTTTTCATGTAACGGGCATCCTCCCCATCGTCGCGCAGGAAGGCGAGCAGGGAGCGGAAGGCTTCGGGGCGGGAACGGGCGTCTTCGATCATTTCCCGCCAGCGGATCAGCGGACGGACATCGCCCAGGCGGCCCATCGCGATCCAGCGCTCGATGTTTTTCAGAGGGATTTTCAGCAATTCCGGCTGACGCTCGATCTTATCCGCCGTGAAAAGCCAGCTTTCGTGAATGCGCGGGTTCAGCCAGACATGATTTTCCGGAATCACGGCTTCATCCTAGCAGCCGCCCAGGTGCTCCGCAAGCCAAGGCCCCGGGAGCGCGGGGCCCCTGCTCCGCACGAATCACCGGCAAACCTCGCTTACCTATTTGAAACCGCAACGCTGAATCGCATCGTCCCTATACTTCTGCGGAGCAGGGGCTCCACTCTCCCAAGGCACGCCGTCTGCTTTACGGTTGCGCTCTTCCGGCCGGCTTCCTAGCCTCCGCTCCGGCTTTACAACCGACTTTCCGATGAAAATGCGCCATTTCGCCCTGCCCGCCCTCGCCGCATCCGTTGTCCTCGGCCTCTCCGGCTGCAACAAGACCGACGACAGCACCATCAACATCGGCGAAGTCGCGGCCCTGACCGGCGGCACCGCCACCTTCGGCCAATCGTCCCACAACGGCACCCAGATGGCCGTGGATGAGATCAACGCCGCCGGCGGCCTGCTCGGGAAGCAGATCAAGCTCATCACCGAAGACGACCAGTCCAAGCAGGGCGAAGCCGGCATCGTCGCCAAAAAGCTGATTTCCCGCTCGAAGGTCAGCGCCCTGCTCGGCGAGGTCGCCTCCGGCCGCTCGCTGGAAATGGCCCCCATCGCCCAGGCCGCCGGCGTGCCGATGATTTCTCCCGCTTCCACCAACGAGAAAGTGACCGAGGCCGGCGACTACATCTTCCGCGTCTGCTTCATCGACCCCTTCCAGGGCACGGTGATGTCCAAATTCGCCCTCTCCAAAGGCTGGAAGAAGGTCGCCATCCTCACCGACACCAAGCAGGACTACAGCGTCGGCCTCACCCAGGCCTTCAAGAAGCACTTCACCGAAAACGGCGGCACCGTCACCGGCGAACAGAACTACGGCTCCGGCGACAAGGACTTCAAGGCCCAGCTCACCGCGATCCGCGCCGGCGCGCCCGATGCGATTTTCGCTTCCGGCTACTACAACGAAGTCGCCCTGATCGCCGTGCAGGCCCGCGAACTCGGCATCACCGTCCCCCTGCTCGGCGGTGATGGATGGGATTCCCCCTCGCTGATTGGAGTCGGCGGCAAGGCGATGGAAGGCTGCTTCTTCTCCAACCACTTCTCCAATGAGGATGAGTCCCCGAAAATCCAGGAGTTCGTGAAAAAATACGAAGTCAAGCACGGCGCCAAGCCCGACGCCATGGCCGCCCTCGGCTACGACTCCGCCATGATCCTCGCCGACGCGATCAAGCGCGCGGGCACCGTCGATGGCCCGGCTCTGCGCGATGCCATTGCCGCGACCAAGGATTTCCCCGGCATCACCGGCAACATCACGCTGGACGAAAAACGCAACGCGAACAAACCGGCGGTCATCCTCACCATCAAGGACGGCAAGGTGGTTTACACGGAAACGATCGCCCCCTGAACCGAGGCCCGTCCGTAAAACCCCAACCCCTCCCGATCACCCTTGGAGCAGTTCCTTCAGCAACTCCTCAACGGCCTGTTCCAAGGCTCCATCTACGCCCTCATCGCGCTGGGCTATACGATGGTCTACGGCATCCTGCGCTTCATCAATTTCGCCCACGGCGATGTCTTCATGCTCGGCGCCTTCGCGGCGCTCGGCCTTTCCAATCTGCTCGGGCCGGCGGTCGCCACGATGTCCTGGCCGATCGCCCTGGTCGTCATCATGATCGCCTCGATGGCGCTCTGCGCCGCGCTCGGCATCCTCATCGAGCTGCTCGCCTACCGCCGCCTGCGCAACGGTCCGCGGCTGAATGTCCTGATCACCGCCATCGGCGTTTCGCTGTTTCTGGAATATATCAGCCAGCTTCTCTTCGGCGCCACCCAGCGGCCTTTCCCGGAACTGATTCCCCGCACCACCTACGGCAGCACCGGGGGAATCACCGTCACGCTCACCCAGGTCATCGTGCTCGTCACCACCGTCCTGCTGCTCGTCGGCCTGCGGATCGTGGTCATGAAAACGCGGATCGGCCTGGCGATGCGCGCGCTGTCGCTCAACCCGACGGCCGCCACCCTCATGGGGGTGAACAACAGCGTGGTCATCTCCTTCACCTTCGGCCTCGGCTCCGCGCTCGCGGCGGCGGGCGGCATTCTTTATGCCTCGCTCTATCCGAGCATCGATCCCTTCATGGGCATCCAGCCCGGCCTGAAAGCCTTCGTCGCGGCCGTGCTCGGCGGCATCGGCAACATCCCCGGCGCGGCGCTCGGCGGCCTCATCATCGGTGTCACGGAAACGCTGGTGAAGGGTTACAGCCCGGCCATCGGCATCTCTTCCGGCTACTCGGAAGGCGTTGCCTTCGTCATCCTCATCCTGATCCTCGTCTTCAAGCCCTCCGGCCTGCTCGGCAAGGTGGAGCGGGAAAAAGTCTGAACCCGGCATGAAGCGGTATTCTTCCCAGATCGCACTCTTCATCGCCCTCGCCGTCAGCCTGGGTGTCTCGCTGTTTTCCGGGCACATCGACGACTACTATCTCGACATCGCACTCAATGTCGGGATCAACATCATCCTCGCCGTCAGCCTCAACCTGGTGAACGGCCACACCGGCCAGTTCTCGCTCGGTCATGCCGCCTTTATGGCCGTGGGGGCCTATGCCGCCTCCATTTTCACGCTCGAAGCGAGCGGCAGGCTGATCCCCCTGCTCGGCGGCCCGAGCGCGTTCGCCGTCGGCACGGCCTTCCTCCTCGCGCTGGTCCTCGGCGGCCTCTGCGCCGCGGCCTGCGGCTGGCTGATCGGCATGCCTTCGCTGCGCCTGCGGGGCGACTACCTGGCCATTGTCACTCTCGGTTTCAATGAAATCGTCCGCGTCATCCTGCAGAACACCAGCGGCGACGGCATCTTCGGCGGACCGCTGGGTTTGAAAGGCATCCCGATGCACACCACCTTTTTCTGGGTCTTCGGCTTCGCCGCGATTTGCGTCTATGCCGTCGCCTCGATGGTCAACTCGACCTACGGCCGCGGCTTCCTGGCCGTGCGCGACGACGAAGTGGCCGCGGGAGCCATGGGCATCGACACCACGCGCTACAAGGTCTCCGCTTTCGTCACGGGGGCTTTCTTCGCCGGCATCGCGGGCGGCCTCTACGCCCACCTGCGTACCACCATCGCGCCGGAAGGATTCAACTTCCTGAAATCCTTCGACATCATGGTCATCGTCATCCTCGGCGGCATGGGCAGCACCGCTGGCGTCGTCCTCGCCGCCATCCTGCTTACCGTGCTCAACGAGTTCCTGCGCGACTTCGAGGAATACCGCATGATCGTCTATGCGCTGCTGCTCATCGTCATGATGAACGTCCGCCCGCAGGGCCTGCTGCCTTCCCTGCCCTTCATCAATCGAAGGAAAGCATGAGCCTCGAACTCAAGGATGTCTCGATCCAATTCGGCGGCCTGAAAGCCGTCAGCGGGTTGGATTTTTCCGTGGCACCCGGCGAACTCATCGGACTCATCGGCCCGAACGGCGCGGGCAAAACCACGGTTTTCAATCTCATCACCGGCGTTTACGCGCCCACCGGCGGAACCATCCATTTCGAAGGCGTGTCCGTGCCCGGCCGCAGGCCGCATCAGATCACCCGCATGGGGATCGCGCGGACTTTTCAGAACATCCGCCTCTTCCACTCCCTGTCGGTCTTCGACAACGTGCGGGCGGCGATGATGATGCACCTGAAGCACGGTGTGATCCACTCCCTGACCCGCGGTCCCGCCTTCCAGGCGGAGGAAGATGAAATCGAAGACCGGGCGCTCGAACTGCTCGACATCTTCGGCCTCAAGGCGGCCTGTGACAAGGACGCCAAGAGCCTCAACTACGGCGACCAGCGCCGCCTCGAAATCGTCCGCGCCCTCGCCACCCAGCCGAAGCTGCTGCTCCTCGACGAGCCCGCGGCCGGCATGAACCCGGCCGAGAAGGACGGCCTCATGAACCTGATCCGCTTCGTGAAAGAGCGCTACAACCTCTCCGTGCTTCTCGTCGAGCACGACATGAAGGTCGTCATGGGCATCTGCCAACGCATCGCCGTGATCGAATACGGCATCAAGATCGCCGAAGGCACGCCGAAGGAGATCCAGTGCGATCCGAAGGTGATCGAGGCGTATTTGGGAACGACGGCGAATTGAAAGCGGAATGGGATAATGAAAATCAATCGGTTCCTCGATCAATTTGAGGTCATCCTCCTGGATCAAGGCCGCACATTCATGTTCGACAATGATCGCTTTGAAGAGAGCGACGATTGTTTTTCAACATACGAGAATCTTGGCGGACGATGCCTTTCACCGGTTGCATTGCGAATGGTGATCGGCCAACTGTACGATTATTTGCTGAGGCTGGAACGGTCTCCATCGTACTACGATTCATTTCCCTCTATTCCCATCGCACTGCGCGAAACCGACGCGTGGCCGTTCGAAGATCCTGACGATGCGGAGCGCATCGCGGATCTTTTTGCCCTGCATGAACTGGGCGCCATTTCGGAACGTCATATCAACGCATTGAGGATACTGGCGCGATCGCATCGGCTGGGAATCGTTTCGAATGTTTGGGGGCCGAAAAAGCGATTCGAAGAGAATCTGAAGAATGCCGGCGTGTACGAGTGTTTCGAGCTTTGCGTGTGGTCGTCGGATCATGGAGCGATCAAACCGTCGGTGAAACTGTTTCGGCAGGCACTCGACTATTTTCGTGTGCCTCCCTCCAAAGTTCTTTTTGTCGGTGATCATCCGATGAGAGACGTGGACGCCGCGAAAGCGATCGGCTGCGGTGCGATTTGGGTTCAGAATGACGATGAGGCATTTCCCGGAAACCTTCGTCCGCCCGATTTGACGGTGCACCATTTGGATGAGCTAATCGAGTCGAGCAATGCGGTGCAGCCGCCAGCGATTCATCATGCCTTCACTTTTCCCGACCCATGCTGACCGTTGAAAACCTCCATGTCTCCTACGGCGCCATCAAGGCGCTTCACGGCGTTTCCCTGAACGTGCCGGCCGGCAGTATTGTGACGTTGATCGGAGCGAACGGAGCCGGGAAATCGACGACGCTTCGCGCCTTGTCCGGTCTCGTGAAAACCGCTTCGGGTCGCATCCGCTACGATGGGCAGGACATTACCGGACTGCGTGCCCACAAGATCGTCTCCCGGGGATTATGCCACGTGCCGGAGGGGCGCATGGTCTTCGGCAATCTCACGGTGCATGAAAACCTTGCGATGGGCGCCTTCCTCCAACGGGACAAGGCATGGATCGCGCAGCAAACGGAATACGTCTTCCATCTCTTCCCCCGTTTGAAGGAGCGTGAAAGCCAGGCGGCGGGAACGCTTTCCGGCGGGGAGCAACAGATGCTGGCCATCGGCCGCGCGCTGCTCGGCAGGCCGAAGTTCCTGATGCTCGACGAACCCTCGCTCGGCATCGCGCCGCTGCTGGTGAAGGCGATCTTCGAGCGCATCGTGGAAATCAACCGCGAGCAGGGGCTGACGATCCTGCTGGTCGAGCAGAACGCCAATCTGGCGCTCGACGTTTCCAGCTACGGCTATGTGCTCGAAACCGGCTCGATCCTGCTCGAAGGCCCCTCCGCCGGACTGAAGGCGGATCCCAGGGTGCAGGAGGCGTATTTGGGCGCGTAGGCGATGGTCATCGTTCTCTGACCTGAATCCTTTCCCCTCTCAACCAGCGGCGGAGAAGATCGCGGTCGGCGGTGAGCAGGCCATGGACGCGGTAGTTCGAGCGCCGCAGGACTTCGGCGTCGGTTTCCCCTTCGTCCACCACGCACCAGGGAGCGGAGCCGGAAGAGTGAATGAAGCGGAAACCGTCGCCCCCGGTGACGAGGAAGGCGACATGGCTGTCCAGCCCGACGATGCGGATCCCGGGTTCGGCGGAAGCAAGCTCGGCGGCGAAGTTTTCGTAGGGTACTCCGACGCGGAGCTGGAGCGCTTCCCGGGGCAGGAAGCTGCGGAGAATATTCTGCGAAGGCTGGCGGGCGAGTTTGTAGCGATCCAGGCGGAAACCGGCGTCGCGGAGGACGGTGGAGACGAAGTAGCCGCAAGCGATCTTGCCTTCGCCGGGGAATTCCGCGGTGCCGTGGAAATCCCAGGGCGTGCCCAGCCAGCAGCGCATCATCTCCGGCAGCACCCGCTCCAGCAGTCCGCGGGCCTCGTCGAGTACGGCCCGGCGCTCTTCTTCGGTGCGGCATCCGCCGTATTTCCCCGCCAGATCGACCCGCCAGCGTTCGATCTCGGCGCTCAGCATTTCATAGCGCGGACGGTCGGGGGAAGGAGGCGCCTGCAGGGAGTGAGCATTGCGGATGCCTCCCACCCAGCCGGTCACGGTGGTCTGATAATGCCAGAGCGCCGCGGAAAGGGGGGCCAGGCAGAGAATGAAGAGCAGAAGGCGTTTCAAGGCGGACGCATCCATTCAAACACCACCCGCCATCCGCCGGAAGCCGGAAGTCGGTGCTACGGCTTTGATCCCATTCCCATCATGACTGCCGGTACACCTCGCAATCCGGCACCAGTCTGCGGATGGTTCGTGCGACCGGCCGATGCTCCCCGTCGTCCCGGACCGCCAGGACATAGCCGTCCACTTCCCATTCCTTGAGAATCCGGGAGAGAAGCTGTTGCTGGGTGGTGTCGCTGATCGACCTGAGAGCCGACCAGCGCGTGTCGAGAATCAGAACGAAATGACGCCAGTGGGGGAAGTGGCGGACGTGCTTTGCCACCAGCCAGGCGCGTTTCACCGCGGGATGATCCTTGAGCACTTCGCGCAGCGATTCGACGCAGGTTGGGTCCAGTTCGTGGGAAGCGAACGAATCGTGGCGGTCGAGCTTGTTCCGCTCGACAAGCGCGGCGCGGAGTTCCTGTTCGTGCCGGTTCGCGCGCCGTTTGAGTTGCAGGATTTCCTCGACCCGGCCGCAGCGCCGGTGGAAGTCGGCCAGGGTGTCGAAAGCCTGCACCGCGATCGTGGGATCGTTGGCCGCCCGCTCCAGGAAGCTGATCGCCTGGGGATCCTCCCTCTGGGCCAGATGGCAGCCGCGGAGATAGAGCGCCCCCGCATGGTCGGGCTTGCGGTCGAGCAGGGCGAGGATCTCGGGCTGCATCCTTCCCAGCCCGTCCAGCCGGGACAGGGCGGCGATGCGTTCCCAGGACTCGCGGATGCCGGGAGATTTGCTCCGGCTGGTCTTTTTCAGGTCGAGGGCTTCCCGGTGCTTTTCCCGCCAGCGTTTCGTCGCGCCGTCCTGCCAAAGCCGGCTGAGGGCCGACTCGGCCTGTTCCCGGAAAGAGGCGGGCAGCAGGAGATCGACCGCCGGCACGGCGGGCGGGTGTTCGAAGTTCGTGCGGCTTTCTTCTTCCAGGATTCCCAGTTTTTCCAGCCGTTCGGACAGGCCGGGGTGGCTGTCGCGGTTGTCCGTTTCCATCCGCAGCGCCTGCGAGAGCCGCCGGGCGGCGCTTTCCGGATCCATCGGTTTCCGCAGGAAAGCGGACATCTGCCGCATGATGTCGCCGGGCGGCGATTCGTGGTGGCGGATGCCGGCATGGAGAGGCTGCCAGAAATTTTCCTCCAGCCGCTGGCTCTGGATGGCGAGGCGCATCAAGCCATCGGCGAGCGGTCGGACTCCCTCCCGGTGGGCGGCCACGCGGTCGCACTCGAATTCCTGCATCCGGGAGAGGATGAAGGCCGGCGCGTTGAAGCGCGGCCAGAACCACGCCAGCAGCCGGCCGAGAAGGGGACACCACGAACTGTCTTCCAAGCGGTCCAGAACCCGTTCCCACGTCATGCGGGTGCGGTGGAGCCAGCGGGAAATCCCGCTGTGGCAGCCATCGAGGTGGGCGAATTCGTGGGCCAGCACCGCCCGGAATTCGTCCGGCGGCAGCGCTTGCATCAGGGGCATCCCGATGACCAGCCAGGTGCGGTGCCAGCCACAAAGGCCGAAGCGCGGGAGTTGCACGACCGACGCGTTCAGCTCGCCATCGAGGATCACCCGGTGGATTTTCCGCGTTTTGGGACCGATATCCGAGATGAACCGGAACAGCTCCGGCAACTCGCCGGGGTCGAGACGAACGCCTTTCGGTTCTTCGAGCGGAACCCACAAGCAGCTCAGTATCAGAAACGCGACACCGAGGCCTGCCGGGACGAAAAGAATCGCCAGCCACGCCTGAGGGGTCCAGGGAGAGGAAAGCATCAACCATACCCCCGCCCCGGCGAGCGACAGGCCGAAGAGAATCGCCAGGCCGAGGATGAGATAACCCAGAACGATCAACCCGACGGCCCGCAACATCAAGTCATCGGGGCGGTCGCTTGATGCGACCTCCAACCGGTTTACCAGAGTGTCGAATGCCTCCCGCGTCATCGTTCGTTCCGCGCGGCGACTCGTTAGTATGTCTTTCCTGCCATGACAATGGGAAATGATAGATGGACGGAAATAATGACATGAAAGGGTTTTTCCGGACACGGAAGCGGGTTGCCTTGTCGTATGAACGGCATGCCGCCACGGAGGCGCTGGGAATGAGTGGAAGTGATTGATTTATCGTCACTGGAAGGTATTTCCGTCGTGGTGATGGAGGTATTTTTATTCATGCAAAAAAACCCGCCTTTCTCCGCGTATCATATCCGTTCGAGGATTCGAGCTTCGCCGGCGAGGATCGCATGCCCTTTCCGGCAGGATCGTCCGGCGCTTCGCAGATGAACGTTTTGCAATCAAATTCATGCCAGCGATCGACGGTAGGGGGATGAACGACGACAGATAGGCCGGGTCCGAGAAACGGGCTCGCAGGGGGCATAGGCCTTTTTCCGAAAGGCCCGGTGGATGGCCGCACGATCCGGCCGAAAGGACGTACGGGATGAGAATCCTCTTCCTTGCCGGACGGCTCGGAACCGGGCGGAGTGAACCGGAAGACAAATAGCCGGCCACGATGCCTTCCATTCCCTTCCGGTAAAGCCGCCCCTACGTCTCCTGCGACGCCAAACCAATGCACGACGGGGCGTTCCGCCGCCGCATCAGCATTCCACCACGTTCACCGCAAGGCCGCCGCGGGAGGTTTCCTTGTACTTCGATTTCATGTCGCGGCCGGTGTCGCGCATGGTCTTGATGACCTTGTCGAGGGAAACGAAATGCGAGCCGTCGCCGGCCATGGCGAGGCGGGCGGCATTGATGGCCTTCACGGAGGCCATGGCGTTGCGCTCGATGCAGGGAATCTGAACCAAGCCGCCGACGGGGTCGCAGGTGAGGCCGAGGTTGTGCTCCATGCCGATCTCGGCGGCGTTCTCGACCTGTTTCGGCGTGCCGCCGAGGTATTCGACGAGCCCGGCGGCGGCCATCGAGCAGGCGACGCCGACTTCGCCCTGGCAGCCGGCTTCGGCTCCGGAAATGGAGGCGTTGCGTTTGTAGAGCATGCCGATGGCGGCGGCGGTGAGCAGGAAGCGGTGGACGCCATCGGTGTGGGCAGAGTGGCGGAAGCGCACGGCGTAGTGCAGCACGGCGGGGATGATCCCGGCCGCGCCGTTGGTCGGCGCGGTGACGACGCGGCCGCCGGCGGCGTTTTCCTCGTTCACGGCGAGGGCGTAGAGATTCACCCAGTCGAGGATGGAGAGGGGGTCGGAGAGAGCGGCTTCGGGTTTGCCACGAAGGTTCTCGTAGATCGCCTTGGCGCGGCGCCTGACTTTGAGACCTCCGGGCAGGGTGCCTTCCTGCGAGCAGCCGCGCTTCACGCAGTCCTGCATGGCTTGCCAGATGGCGTCGAGGCGGGCGCGGGTTTCGGTTTCGGGACGGAGGACGTTTTCGTTGGCGAGGAGCAGGCCGGCGATGGACAGGCTGCTCTGCTCGCAGTGGGCCATGAGCCCGGCGGAGCTGTTGAAGGGGAAGGGCTGCGCCACGTCGTCCGCGGGCGGGGCCTGCATTTCCTCCTCGCCGGCGATGAAGCCGCCGCCGAGCGAGTAGATGACGGCATCGGCCAGCGGCTCACCGTTCGCGTCGAGAGCGGTGAAGTGCATGCCGTTCGGATGCAGCGGCAGGGGTTTGAGGCGCTTGAAGTCGAGATCGCGCTTTTCGTCGAAATCGAGTGCGGTGCCCCACGGGGTGAGGAGTTTGCCGGAGCGGATGGCGGCGAGCTTTTCCGGAATGGAGTCGATGACAACGGTTTCCGGTTCCTCGCCGAGAAAGCCCAACAGAATGGCGGAATCGGTGCCGTGGCCCTTTCCCGTGGCGGCCAGGGAGCCGTAGAGGTCGCAGCGCAGGCGGCAGACGCGCGGGGCGAGACCCTCGTCGATCAGACGGCGGACGAAGCGGCAGGCGGCGCGCATCGGTCCCACGGTGTGGGAGGACGAAGGGCCGACACCGATGGTGAAAAGGTCGAGCGCGGAGAGTGTCATGGTGCCGGGCGGGATGCTCCACGGTTCCCGGCAGTCCTGCAAGATCGGCGGGAGCCGGCTATTCCGCGGCGAGCGCCTTCAGATCGGCGCGGGTGTTTTGGTAGCTGGTGTTGTAGGCGAGTTGATCGGGACGCGGGACCAGGCCTGCCCTGGCGCAGGCGGCGCGGTAGATGTCGGGCCACCAGTTGCGGTGTTCCGTTTTTCCCTCGCGCTGCCAAGCGCTCCAGTCGAGCAGCACCTTGGACCAGCATTCGTCGCCGTAGGCGAGCGCCTCTTTCGCGTCGCCAATGGCGCCGACGTACCAAGTGCGGCCGATGTGGGCGTGCAGCACCTCGTCCGCCCAGTCGAAATCCTGGAACAGTGCGGCCAGCGGATGCCGGCTGGCGACACCCACTTCCCATTCGTGCCGCTTGCCGGATTTCGGCATCAGGCCCTGCTCGATGAAGTAGAGCACGGCGTGCCGCTCGATCGCGGTGAGCTGGGTGTTGAGGCCGAGCGACCAGGTGAAGTTGACCGGCACGTCCTGCCAGTCGATTCCCAGGCTGACGAAACCGATTTCGCCCATCATCGCATGGCGGGCCTCGTCCCAGAGCTGGCGGGTCATGTCGCGGTAGTAGCCCCACGGCTTGCCGGGAGTCTCGCCGATGATGGTCGCCATCATTTCCGGCACGTCGATTTCCCGCAGCCGCTTGTAGAACATCATGATGACTTTCGAGGCGTCGTCGAAGGAGGGCTCGTGCAGATAGACCTCGGCATTGACGCCCATGTTGTAGGGGTCGGAGAAGCGTTCGTCGCGGCGCACGACGACATCCATGCTCCAGGGGCGCGTTCCGTACGTTTCGGCGGGCGGCGGGGCGGCCTCCGCCGCGGGTTGGGAGCCGTCCAGATCGCCCGCCTGGTCGAGCAGCTTGCCGAGCCAGGTAAGCCAGCCGCTCATTTCCCGCCGGGCCGCTTCGTCCACGAGGCAGGCCACCGCTTCGGCGCCGTAGGCGGCCATGTCCCGCAGTTCCAGCAGCGCGAAGCGGCCGACCCGCAGTGTCGGGTGATCGGCCAGCGGGTGGGCCTGCTCCCGATGGCGCTCGAATCCCCGGATCAGCGCGGGCAGGGCGAGTTCGTAGATGGCCGCGAGGCGGTGCGCGGTGGAGGGCGCCTTGAGGATTTCGTCGAAAAAGCGCTCCAGCGCCGGGTGGGGGATCTTGTCCAGGCCGAGCGGCGGCTCGCGCATTTCCGACACCCGCTTGCGAAGCGCGGCGACGTGTTCGGCACAGAGATGCGAGTGCAGCGCGAAGGCCATTTTCAGCTCGTAGACCGGTTCGGAAGGCAGGTGGGCGTTGAAGATCCCGTGCAGCCGCTTCAGCGCGAAATGCAGCCGCTTGAGCCGGGAGACGGTTTCCTCGACGGTGAGGCCGGTGTTTTCGATCGCTTCCGAAAAGCGGCCGACCAGGCCGGCGAGCGGCGGCAGACCGCGGTAGCTGCGGTAATCGTGTCCGGAATCGACAATGCGGTTCATGGCGGAATTCGGGGATCGAAGAAGGATTCCCGACCCGGCCTGGAAAGCAAGGAAACTGGAGCGGGCTGTGGTGGTACTTAGCCCCGGCGGCTCCGGCAGGATCGAGTCGCCCGGCTGAAACCCGGACTGCGCACGACTAGAAGAAACGCGTCTCGAATTCGGTGACGATGACGCGCAGTTCCTGCGCGGAGACGGGCTTGGAGACATGCCGGTCGAAACCGGCTTCGATGCTCCGCAGACGGTCGCTATCATCGTCGAACCCGCTGAGAGCGATGATGACGGCGCTCTTTCCCTCGTCCATCGACCGGATGCGGCGGGTGGCTTCCAGGCCGTCCATTTCCG
The DNA here is from genome assembly GCA_037190465.1 of Haloferula sp. GTDB lineage: Bacteria > Verrucomicrobiota > Verrucomicrobiia > Verrucomicrobiales > Akkermansiaceae > Haloferula. The sequence goes on from JBBCJF010000023.1 coordinate 75,553, forward strand.
GCATGGAAATGTCCATCAGGATGAATTGGGGCTTGAAGCTCTTCGCCAGCGCGATCGCCGAGTGTCCGTCGTAGGCGACTTTCACCGCGTGTCCTTCGATCTCGAAGAACATGGCGAGGATGTCGGCGGCATTGCGGCCGTCGTCCACGACCAGCACCCGCAGGGGCGGCTTTTGATCCGGGGCCTTGGCAGGGGAGGCATCCGGTTCGAGATAGCCTGTCGGTGTTTCCAGCGCATTGGCCATAGGACCATTGCCTATGGAATATCGGGGTGGCCGATGCAAGGTCGGATCGGGGATCGTGCAAATTGCTTCCAGCGCATCAGCGTTCGAGGAGGATGTCAGAAGGCTGTGGTATTCCGGGACTCGCCGGTTTCGAAGGCCTGCATTTCATCCACTTCTTCCTGGGTGAAAACGCGGTCTCCCCGGATTTTTTGGGCTCGGGAGTGATGCGACCGGTGGGCTTGGGGTGCTTGGTGACGAGTAATTCCTCGCCGCTGGCCAGTCACGCTTCAATCTTGGCGAAGTCGTAGCGGAGATCGCGGAGGGTGGCGATTTTCATGGCATCACAAATTTGTGATGCCTGTGGATTTGCTAAGGTGGATTGAGGGACGGTGGTTCTCAAGGGCCAAGGTTTGGCAGCATACGATTTTACACACGATTTACGAAGTTCCGATTTCGCATCGTGATACAATCGCAATGTATGAAACCTCTCGCTTCACTCGCTTTGCTTGTTGCCGCTGTATCGGGCCTGGCGATGTTCACCGCGTCGGGCCATCCCAGCTCGGGTATCGTCGTTGACCGGCAGGGGAATGTTTTCTTTTCCGATTTGAGCCGCGGGCTGCTCAAAGTGGACCCTCAGGGCAAAGTCACGACGGTTTCCAAAGAAGGCGGCCACTGGCTGGCTTTGGACACCGCCGGAAGTTTTTCCCGGGTCGAATTTCAGAAATCCTCCCACTGGCCCCGATGGTTCAAGCGTCGCTCGCCGGATGGTGAGCGACCGGCGCTCATCACGGACGGCGGTTCCCCATTGGTCGTGGCTTCGGATGGAAATCTTTACTATGTGTGCAACGACGAGCAGATGATTCCAGGCGGTTTGCAACTTGCGCGGCTGACACCCGACGGCAAGGAGTCGCTGCTGAACCCGGAATTGCGTCGTATCTCGGATGAAATGGGCGGCATCAAAGGCTTGGCCGTCGGTCCGGACAGCTCATTCTTTCTCAGTTACCCCAGGGCAGTGCTCCGGGTCGCACGCGACGGCACATTCACCATGCTGCTCAATCCGGTCGTGGCGCCTGACTGTGACAAGCATCCACCGACGATTCAGGATGCGCCGGGACTGCGAGGATTGGTGGTGGATGCGCATGGTGCGGTCTATGCCGCCGCCACAGGTTGCCGTTGCGTCATCAAGATCGCATCCGACACGAAGGTCACGACCGTCTTGAAGGCCGAGAGTCCGTGGGCTCCCTGCGGAGTCGCCCTGCATGGCGATGCCCTCTACGTTTTGGAGCACATCAACCCCAACTCGGAGGATCACGAGGACTGGCCGCCGCGGGTGCGAATGGTGGAGCCCGATGGCAAGATCACGACGCTGGTGAGTTTCGCACCGGAGCGAAGATAGACTTGATGAGGAATTTCAGACCGCGAATGGGTTCGGTTCTCGCGAAACTACATCGCGGAACCGACCCGAATGACGCGTGGTTCAGATGTAAGGGGCGTCGCTTTATCGTTCGAGCAGAATGCCGGAACCGAGGACGACGAGATCGATGCTGCCCTTGAGCGTTTGGTCGAGGAAGGGGGTGTTGCGGCTTTTCGATTTCATGAAGGCAACGCTGAAGGTGGTGCTGCCCTCGGGGTCGAAGAGGATGAAATCGGCGGGCCTGCCTTCCTCGACGGGAACGGGGTCGAGGCCCATGAGGCGGCGGGGTTCGGCGGAGTAGCGTTTGATGACGGTGGGCCAGTCGAGTTCGCCGCGGGAGATGAAGCGGTCGTGGAGAGAGACGAGGGCGGTTTCGAGGCCGGTGATGCCGTTGGGCGCGGTGGTGAAGTCCTGGGATTTTTCGAAGGGGGTGTGTGGAGCGTGGTCGGTGGCGATGAGGTCGAAGACGCCGGTTTTGAGACCCTCCAGCAGCGCGGCGTTGTCCTCGGCGGTGCGCAGGGGCGGGTTCATTTTGTAGTGGGTGTCGTAGTCGCCGATGTCCTCGTCGCGGAACATGAGGTGGTGGGGCGCGACTTCGGCGGTGACTTTCACATCGCCGCGCTCCTTCCACCAGCGGATGGTCTCCATGCCGAGCCTGGTGGAGACGTGCTGGATGTGGATGTGGGCGCCGGCGGCATGGGCGAGGCGGATGTCGCGGTCGATCATGATTTCCTCGGCGCAGGCGGGGCTGCCCTTGATACCGAGGCGGTAGGCCATGGGGCCGTCGTTGAGGGCGCGGGGGCCGGCGAGCTCGGGAACTTCGCAGTGGCTGGCGAAGAACATGCCGAATTCGGAGGCGTACTGCATCGCACGGTAGAGCACGGCGGGGTCGGGGACGCCGTCGCCGTCGTCGGTGAGCATGCGGACGCCGAGGGCTCGCATGCCGTCGATGGCGGCGAGTTCCTTGCCGGCGCGGCCCTTGGTGATGCAGCCGGAGGTGTGGACGGGGATGCGGGCGACGGCCCTGGCTTTGTCGAGGACCATCTTGACGACGGCGGGGGAGTCGATGGCGGGGGAGGTGTTCGGCATCATGACGACGCCGGTGATGCCGCCGTTGATCGCGGCTTCGGTGCCGCTGGCGATGTCTTCCTTGGCCTCGAAGCCGGGTTCGCGGAAGTGGACGTGGGCGTCGAACATGGCCGGCATGAGAAGGCGGCCTCGGGCGTCGATGATGCGGGCGTTCTCCGGGGGGGGAAGGGAGGGGCCGATGGAGCGGATCACGCCGTCTTCGACGAGGATATCGGCTTCGCGGAAGTCCGGAGAATCTTCGGAGACGATGCGGGCGCTGCGGATGAAGATCATGGAATGACTCATTGCTAAGCACTAATGATTAAACCTGGTTTGCGGCTTCGCCGGGGGAATGGGCGGCGTCGGTGATGTTTCCGTCCTTGATGATGAGTTTGCGGTCGCCGCGGCTGGCGAGGTGTTCGTCGTGAGTGACGACGACGAGGGTGGTGCCGCTTTCGCCGGCGAGGCCGAGGAGCAGGTCCATGACTTCGGTGCTGTTGCGGGAGTCGAGGTTGCCGGTGGGTTCGTCGGCGAAGAGGACGGGCGGGCGGTTGACGAGGGCGCGGGCGATCGCGACGCGCTGTTGCTCGCCGCCGGAGAGTTCGGCGGGGAGGTGTTCGGCGCGCTTGGCGAGGCCGACGCGGTCGAGGGCGGCGCGGGCGTCCTTTTCCACATCGCGGCCGCCGATGGCGCCGGGGACGAGGACGTTTTCGAGGGCGGTGAGTTCGGGGAGAAGGAGGTAGTTCTGGAAAATGTAGCCGATCTTGGCGTTGCGGAAGGCGGCCTGGCGCTTCGGCGGGAGGGCGTAAAGGTCGGCGCCGTCGATGCAGACGCTGCCCTGCTCCGGGCGTTCGAGACCGGCGAGAGTGTAGAGCAGAGTGGATTTGCCGGCGCCGCTGGGGCCGCAGAGGAAGATCTTTTCTCCTCGGGCGATGGAGAGGTCGATGCCGTGGAGCACTTCGATCGGCGTTTTTCCGATGCGGTAGCTGCGGTGCAGGTTGCGGGCTTCGATCATCGGGAAGGAGCTTCCGGGCGTCGGCGTCGGCGGGCAAGCCCGGATGCAGGCAGATCGCAGGGTGGGCGGAAGAGATCCAGCATCCGCTCAGTCGATGCGGACATGGCGCAAGGTCATATCCTCGATCGCGACCGCTGTGCCCACAATGCGGATGAAGCACCCGAGATCGCCGACTTCCGGGTCGATGGGCAGGCGGAGCAGGATCTCGCCGTCGGCCGAGATTTCGACCTCGTTTCCGAGCCGGACGAGCGCCAGATGGATGACTCTGATGCCGGGAGGTATCGGTGTCGCCTCCCCGGCCCGTTCCCGCTGTCTGAGTTCCCTGACACCGGCTCCGTCGAGGAAGGGGAACGCTCTCTGGGTGAAAAGGGTCCCGCGGACGGAGCCGCCGCCGAAGCCGGTCCAGCGTTCTCCGGTGTGACGCTCAAGGGCGACCACCTTGGCGATGGCGCGCGGTCCGGTTTCCCCGGTGGCTTCGGGGGACGAAAGTTCGCGGGGGATTCCCCGGTCCATGAGCGAGAATTCGATGGAATTCGCGGCCAGACGGGAAGGAGGTTCAGAGTGGCCGAAGACTAGCCGCATTTCCCACAGGACGTTCCGCAAAGGAAGCCCGGGGCCGAAGTACAGCCTGAAATTCCTGTTGGGTTCTCCGAATTTCAGGTAGCGCCCGCCGCGCAGGGGTTCGGGGTTCTGGATGTCGCCGTCTTTCGCCCAGCCGTCGCGGAGGACCCGCACTTCGGAAATCACGTCGGGCCCGGCGTTCGCCCGGGCGAAGGGCAACAGCGGCTTGCCCGGATCGATTTTGACCGAGCTCCAGATGTCGGCGGCTTCGGGACGGATTTTTTCGGGCAAGCCGGCGTCTTCTGCCATGACCCGTCGCAGGAGGGCGAAGTCATGGTACTGGAAGGCGAGCGTCGCGAGGCCGCTCAGGAAGAAACGGGGAGGCCGTTCGTGTTTCTTCAGATCTTCCTTCAGCCGGTCGAATAGGCGTCGGGCCGCGGCATGATCGCTCCGGCCCATGGCAAGCATCGCTCCATAGTAGGCCGAAAATGTGTTCTCCGGCATGCCTTTCTCCCGCGCCTGCGCGAGGGCATGCTCCGCGACGGCGTAGCGTCCCCGCTCCCAGGCCAGCATGGCGATGAGCATGTCGCGATCCCAGGAGCCGCGGGGGAGTTCTTCGAGGAGGTATTTCCCGGGATGGTGATGATTGGTCGTCCGGATGCCGAGCCTGCCTCCGCCGAACTCGAAGCGTTGGGCGACGCCTTCGGGCGACACGACCTCCAATTTGCGGGGGACCGTCTGGAGGCCGAGCCGGTGATGCCAGTAGGGACGGCCGTTGAAAGTGTGGATGACCGATCCCGGCGCCAGGCCGGCTTTTTCCGCCTGGCTGCCGGGAGTGACGTCGCTCACGATGACTCCCCAGGGAGGAAGGGGGGACGCATCGATCACCGCGACGTTGAGCTGATGGGGCGGCAGGTCGACGGCAAAAGCGCGGAATTCGGCTTCGGTCGCCGTCCCGATGAAGTCGGGGGCTTCGCCCGCCGAAGCATGGCCGAGCAGGAGCCCGCCCGCCGCGGCGACCATGGATGCCCATGCTTTCATGACGAATCTTTGATGTGCGGGAATCGCCTTTCCAAGCGGGAAGCGTGTTTCCGGCCGACCTAGCGAATGCGGCGATGCCCGCTGCCCCCGGTGGGGGAAATCGCAGACCGCCCATGCTCCAACCGATCCGTTGCAAATGTTGTCTGACAGATTCCGGCTTGCGGGATGGTAGGGAAAGCCTTTGAGTGCCACTTGTATGGCCGCGTGCTCCGGTGGGACGCGGCGCGGGAAACCCAACCTGAATCTCCGATGATGTTCGTTCGGCGCATGGCGGATCTGCGGCCGGTGCTTTTGGCCCTGTTCGCGCCGCTTTCCGTGGCGGCGGAGGATTTGTTGATCGACTTCAATTCCACCAATCAGGACGGCGGGCCTCACAATCAGACCGGCTACCAGCCATTCAATGCGGGCCACGAGGTCGCAGCGGATTTTCTGGCGGCGCGCAGTTACAGCGCTTTCGGGACGACGGTTTCGCTCCAGGTCACGTGGCCGGACACGACGAACAACCGGGTGCAGCAGATGATCGACCGGCCTGCGGGCAACGACGCGAACTGGAACGGCCAGAAGTTGAATCTGCTGACGGATTTCATCGGGATCGACACCCGCACGGCGGAAGGGGGGAGGGGAAATTACGACGGGGTGAACGGCCTGCCCACGCGCATGGTGTTCCGCTTCGTCGGGCTGCCGGCGGGGACTTATGCCTACCGCTCCTATCATCACGACACGGAGAATGTTCACACGCCGTTCGGGATAGAGATTTCCACGGACGGGGGGGCGAGCTACACGCCGGTGCCGGGATCGTTCCGGATGACGGACAGCACGCCGGGCGGCACTCCTCCTTCCGCGCAGACCTACACCGGCAGCGGCAACCAGGACCCGGCGACGCTGCCTTCCACGGTCGATTTCGACTTCGCGGCGGAGCAGGGGCAGGACGTTTTAGTACGATATACGCCGTACTCCAGTTCCGACGGTGTCCATGTCCAGATTTTCGGCGTGAACGGCATCGAGCTGAGGGCGACCACGCCGCCCACGGCCCCCACGGACATCGACTTTTCCAGCGCCACGGTTTCGCGCACGGCGGTGGAGGGGACGGCGATCGGCCATTTCGCAACCACGGACCCGACGCCGGACGATACATTTACCTACACGCTGGCGGAGGGAGCGGGCTCGGATTCCAACGCCGATTTCTCGATCCAGGGAGACGCGCTGGTGGTGGACCGGTATTTGGGGGAGTACGAGACGGGTAACGCGCTCTCGATCCGCATCCGGTCCACGGATGCCGCGGGCGGCTGGGTGGAGAAGGTTTTCGTGCTCACGGTGCTCGACGATTCCGATGGCGACGATCTCGACGATGCCTGGGAGCTGCTGCATTTCAAAAGTCTGGACGAAACCGCGGCCGGCGATCCCGATACCGACGGCCTGACGAACGCGGAGGAATTCGTCGCCGGAACTTCGCCGGTGAATCCCGATACCGACGGGGACGGGGTGAGCGACGGCGACGAGGTGAAGATCCATTTCACCGATCCGCTCAATCCCGACACCGATGGGGATGGCCTGAGCGACGGCGACGAGGTCAACCTGTATCACACGAATCCGCTGCTCGCCGATTCGGACGGCGACGGCTACTCCGATGCGGTCGAGATTTCCGAGGGCACCGATCCTAACGACGAGGACGATTATCCGTCCTTCCTGCTGCCGCTGCGCATCAACGAATTTCTGGCCAGCAACGACACCGGGCTGCGGGATGGGCACGGGTCGCGCGAGGATTGGGTGGAGATCCACAACCCGAACCGGGAAGCGGTGAACCTGGAAGGCTACCGCCTCACCGACAATCCGTCCGCGCCTGCCAAGTGGATCTTTCCCGCGATCACGATTCCGGCGCGGGGGTATCTGGTCGTTTTCGCTTCGGGGAACGACGCGCCGGACCCGGAAGGAAATCCCCACGCGAATTTCAGTCTGGCGGCGGGCGGGGAGTACCTTGCGCTGATCCGGCCGGACGGCACGACCGACGATCAGTTCGCGCCCGGATTTCCGCCGCAGTTTCCCGATGTGTCTTACGGGCGCCATCCGGTCGATGGAAGCTTGCGTTATTTTTCGCCGCCGAGTCCCGGTGCGGCGAACGGTGCGGGCTACGAGGGGGTGGTGGAGTCGCCGGTTTTTTCCATCGGGCGCGGCTTTTACGACGAGCCGGTGACGGTCTTCCTGAGCTGCGCGACGCCGCAGGCGCAGATCCGCTACACGGCGGACGGTTCGAAGCCTTCGCCCGCCTCGGGCGCATTATACGATGGCGGCGGAGTGCCCGTGACGACCACCGGCAAGCTGCGGGCCATCGCGTGGCGGGACGGGTGGTTGTCGCGACCGGTGCAGACGCACAGTTATATCTTTGTCGATCATGTGGCGCAGCAGCCGGCCAGTCCGCCCGGCTGGCCAGCGAATTGGGGCTTCGATTCGGAAGTCGGGGGAATCGTGCCCGCCGACTACGAGATGGATCCCCGCGTGGTCGACAGCACCCTGCCCGGATACAGCGTCCGCGAGGCACTGCTGGATATTCCGAGCGTGTCGATCAATCTGCCGATGGAGGATTTCATCGTGCCCCCTGCCGGCATCTACGCGAGCCCGCTGAGCCGGGTGGAGAAGGAATGCTCGGTGGAATACCTGCTGCCGGACGGCACGCCGGGTTTTCAGGCGGACTGCAAGGTGGAGGTGCACGGCAACTCCAGCCGGCGGCCCTTCCGCATGCAGAAGCACTCGCTGCGGCTGACCTTCACTTCCGCGCTCGGCCCGGCGAGGCTCAACTATCCCCTGTTTCCCGATGCTCCGGTGACGAGATTCAACAAGCTGGTGCTGCGCGCCTGCTTCACCGACAGCTGGGGGCTGGTGAGCTGGGACGCCCCGCGCTATCGGCCGAACGATTCGCAGTACATCCGCGATGTGTGGATGAAGCGCAGCTTCGGGGACATGGGGCAGCCGAGCAGCTACGGACGCTTCGTGCATCTTTACGTGAACGGGCTTTACTTCGGTCTCCACGATCTCACCGAGCGGCTGGAGGACGATTTCTACGCCGAGCATCTCGGCGGGGAGGTGGAGGATTGGGAGGTCAATGCCGACTTCTCCACCGGTTCGCCGCGCTGGAGCCAGATGATGGCAATCGCGAATGCTTCCGCCATCTCCGGCCCGGCAGGATATGCGGCGATCCGGGATTACCTCGATGTGGAGAATTTCGCCGACTACATGCTGCTGCATTTCTATGGCGATGCGGAAGATTGGCCGCATCACAACGGTTACGCAGCGGTGAACGCGGTCAGCGGCGACGGGAAATTCCGCTTCTCGGTATGGGATCAGGAGATCGTGCTCGATAAGTTTTCGTGGAACCGCTACAACACCAATCCCGGCAACAACTCGCCGGGCAGGCTGTTCCAGCGGTTGCGGCTCAATCCGGAGTTCCGCCTGTTGTTCGCGGACCGGGTGAAGCGGCATTTCTTCGACGGCGGCGCGCTGAGCCTGGAAGGCAGCACCGCCCGCTATCTCGGCATTGCCGCGCAGATCGACAAGGCGATCGTCGCGGAGTCGGCGCGCTGGGGGGACACTTCCGCCAAGACGCCGTATGGCAGCACCATCCAGCAGCCGGTGCCGCTCGACAATGTGCATCACGATGCCTACCCGCCCGCCCCGCATGCCGGCGATCCCGGCGGCATTTATTTCACCCGCGAGGATTCGTGGCTGATCGAGCGGGACAACGTGGTGAACAACCACATCCCGATCATCCACAGCACGACCGACAGCCGAGGGCTGATCCAGGAGCTGCGGGCGAACAATCTGTACCCGCCGCACGATGCGCCGGTCTTCAGCCAGCATGGCGGCATCCTGCTTCCCGGACAGACGCTCTCGATCGGCGCGCCGATCGGGACGATCTACTACACGACAGACGGCAGCGATCCGCGCGATCCCGCCACCGGCAATCCCGCAGCGGGCAGCGTGGTTTACAGCGGTCCCTTCGCGCTGGAGGGGGCTTCGTGGGTGAAGGCCCGCGCCCGGCTCGGGGACGGGACGTGGAGCGCGTTGCTGGAGGCGGATTTCCAGTTCGAGGATTCCGTCGCCGAGTTCATCCCGGGCGGCACGGGGAACTGGAATGCGGACGCGAACTGGACGCATCCGCCCTTCCCCAATGCGCCCGGAGCCCGTGCGATCATCCCCGCGCCGGCCGCGGCCGACCGGAATATCGATCTGGTGGGACCGGTGACCGTCGGCGAGATCGTTTTCGAGCAGGGAGACACGCCTTTCCGCAACCGGGTGCGTGCGCAGAACGCGGCGAATCCGCTGCGCTTCGAGGCCGCGCAGGGAGACGCCCTGATCCGTGTCAATGGAAGCGGCACGGGTTTCGTGGAGTTCGAGCTGGCCTCCGAATGCGTGCTGGCTTCGCCGCTGGTGGTCGAGGTGAACAACGTGACCGGAAATCCCGAATTCGGCGCGCTGCGGCTGCGCACCCGCTGGAGCGGTCCCGGCGGCCTGACGAAGACCGGGCCGGGGCTCGCTTCGCTGACCGGCGAGGACAAGAATTACAGCGGGCCGACTTTGGTCAGCCAGGGCGTGCTGCAGGTCACGCAGCCTTCCGCGATGGGGCAAAGTTCCTCGGTGACGGTGGAGCCGGGGGCGCAGTTGCGGCTGAATTCCGGCGGGCCGCTCGCGGAGCCCCGGGTATACACTTTCGGCGGTCCTCTGCTCCTGAACAGCACGGGCCGGGACCTGCCCGACGGCTCCGGCTTCGGCGTGCTCGGGGCGCTGCGCTACGATCCGGGCGGTGGGGCGAACGGTGCGGTGGTGACGAATCCCGTCGTCCTGCTCGGTCCGAGCGGTCTGCATGTCGATGGCGGGGACAATCTGCTCGAACTTTCCGGGCCGCTTTCGGGCGATGCGGGGTGGAGCAAGTCCGGCGGCGGCACGCTCCGGCTTTCCGGGAACAGCGCGGGCTATGAGGCTCCGGTGCAGGTGGACAATGGCATGCTCGATCTTGCCGGCGATCTTGGCAGTCCCGTGAATCTCGCCGCTGCGGCCGTGTTGAAGGGTTATGGCCGCATCGGCGATCTGACGGGAAGCGGCGTTTTGTCGCTGCACGGCACGGTACTGCGCGCCGCTTCCTTCGCCGGGTTGCAGGGGTGCTTCGTTTTGTCGAATGCCGGTTCGCCCGATTTTTCGGAGCCCGCCGCAGCCGGCAATGGCACGCTGGTTGCCGGAGCGTTGGCCGGTCCGCCGGGCGGTTTGGATCTCTATCTCGACACTCCAGTTCCGCAGCCCGGCGACCGATTCCGCGGCGGATTCCTGCTGCCGTCCGGCAGCGATTGGCGGGCCGTGTTGATCGATGCGGAGCCGCGGGTGTTCGTACCCGATGTGGCGGGAGCGCATGCCTTCGACGGACGTGCCTGGTCACTGGCGGAAAACGCTCGCCTGACCCGGGTGCCGGTCACGGCGAACTTCGCCGACGGGCCGGTGAACGGCGGGATTCTCGAAGTGCGGCTCGATGGCGTTCCGACGCATTTCGCGGCGTGGCAGGCGGGTGTCTTTTCGCCGGCGGAGCTTGCCGATCCCGCGATTTCAGGGGAGGACGCCAGGCCTTTCGGCGATGGCATCCCGAATCTCCTCCGCTACGCGCTGGGCGCGGATGGCGGGGAGCCTCCGCTGCTGCCGCGTTTCGAGGTCGCCGATGGGGTGGCGGCATTCCGCTTCCGCTACGATCCGGCGCGCTTCGATCTGGTTTATCGGGTCGAGGCCAGCGATGACCTGAGCGATTGGTCGGAGGCGGCGGTTCTCTTCGATTCCTCCGCTTCGGTCCTGTCGCCGGGCTCCGATGGCTGGCTTGAAATCGGGGACCCCGAGCCGGTCGGCGGCCGGCGTTTCTATCGTCTGCGGGTGCTGCGTTCGGGCGATTGACGGGGAATCTGTTGAATCCTTGGTTCCTCTTGCTTTTTGAGAAGCACAGTTTCCGGTAATTCGCTCACGGAATCGGGCCGATTTCATCGCTCATCTGCATTCAATCCCGTTCATCTGCGGTTGGAGAATCGAATCCAAGCTCTCTACGGGACTGTACACCTAGCTTGATCGCCCTGTGCCGCACTGCCGGAAATAATTCTTGTTCCGGCGAAGCAGGAAGCCACGCTCTCGGGCAGTTTATTCAAATTATGAACGCCATTCGTCTCCCGAAAATGAAAATTGGACTTCTCGCTTCGGCGGCGGCACTTGCCTTCGCCGCGCTTCCGGCTTCGGCCGCGACGACCCTGCTGACCAGCGAATCCGGCTATGCCGGTCCCGGCCTGGACCTCAGCGCCTTCGCGAATGGTCAGTATAACTTCACCTTCGGTCCGATCAATGTTGATACCTACATCTTTACCGCTGCCCCGGGCGGCGGCGGTAATTCCGGCCAAGGCTCGGTCGTGGGGCAAGGCAACTACGGCCTGGGAGGCAACGGCTCCTTCGGCGGCGACGCGATCTATATCGGCGTCGACTCGGGTAGCGGCTATGCCCAGCTCGTTTTGAGCAGCCCCGTCAGCCAGCTCGGTTTTTTCATGAACTATCTTCCTGGCAGCACCAATCCGCCGGTGATCGAGGCGCTTGATGTCGACGGTAATCCCTTCGCTTCCTATGATCTCTCAGCGCTCGCGCCGATCTCCACGCCGGGCGGCTTCAATGAATTCGCGTTTCGCGGCATCTCCTCGGACGCCACCGACATCTACGGGCTGCGCTTTGGCGGGTCCTATATCTTGCTAACCGGTACTGCCGACGGCACGCCCCCACCGCCGTCGCCCATTCCCGAGCCGGGTTCGTTTTTCGCATTGGGCGGTCTGTTGAGCCTGGGGCTGGTGCAACGTTCCCGTCGCAAGCAGGCTTGAGAACCTGAGGCTCGATCTTTACGCGGTTCCTATTTCATTTCCCGGCGGGTTGGGTCGATGCCGGCTCGCCGGGTTAGAGCATTTTAAATAAATTTATATCCGCAATGAGCGAACCAACGGGTGGCGTCCTTTTTCGTTACCCGTGACAAGACGTCGCCGATTGCTCCCAAGAGCGCTCCAGGCGTCCGGGCCTCGGCCTTGCGCAGCAGAGACTTCACCTTGCTCCACATCAGCTCGATCGGGTTGTAGTCAGGCGAATAGGCTGGCAGGAACCTCACCGTCACCCCCGCACCCCTTGAGCAAAGCGAGCGCCTGCCTGTCCTTGTGAGCGCCAAGATTGTCCATGATCAGGACGTCGCCGGAACGCATCTCCGGTAGAAGGACTTCACGCACATAGGTCCGGAAAATCTCCGAATTGACCGCTCCTTTCACCGTCATGCAGGCGGTGCTTCCGTCCTGGCGGATCGAGCCGATCATCGTCGTGGAAACGCCAGCGCCCGCAAGGAGCTGCGGCATGCAGCCGCTTTCCCCGGGGACTGCGCCCCCGCAGGCGGGTCATGTTCGTTTTGGCCGCCGATTCGTCGAGGAAGACGAGACGCGTGGGTTCGAGTCCTTGCTGGATTTTGCGCCAGTTGCGGCGGGTGCGGGCAACATCGGGGCGGGATTGTTCCGCGGCCCGGAGCGTCTTTTTTTATAGGTCAGCCCCATGCCGGCCAACACGTAGTGGATGGCCTGGATGGTGCAGGCAAGTCCCAGGCGGGAACGGATTTCCTCAAGGGTCAAATCGGATTGGAGCTTGAGAAGATCGCGCATTTGGCGGCGGTGGGAGTCGAGGATGATTGGCTTGCGACCGGCCAGATGATGGCGCGGGGCGATGTCGCCGGTGTGGCGGCGCTGCCGCAGGAGCTTTTTGACCATGCTCAGTGAGACCTCAAAACGGCGGGCAACCTGCTCTCGGGTAGCATCCCCCCGATCATAGGCTTTGAGGATGCGCTGTCTGAGATCCATGGAGAGTGCTGCCATGCGCCGGTCATGGCAGATTCCTTCGATAAGGTCATTAAATTATTTAAAATGCTCTAAAAGCAAATTCTTAGTAGTAGAGAGCTTCCGCGCCAACATCCACCCCGAGTCAGCGTCGTTAAGTTGATCTCGACAGCCTGGAGTGACTTCCGGTAAATTCGGAAAATCATAGCAGCGTGCCGATCCGCCATTCCCTGCGGCTACCCGTGAAATCTACGTGTCATTGCGTTTCCTCCAAGCATGATCTTCCGAATTCCAGAGTTGTTGAGTCGATGCGTTAAGTCGATAAAGCAAAGTTTATGGTGCAAGGCTGCGGTGGCCATCATCACCGCCATAGGTGTGATCGTCGGTATTTGTGCGAATCTCTCGCAGATCCATCAAGCCGGCTATTTGGGCGGGTTGTTTCCTGCGCCCCCAAAAGAATCACGAAACGGCTCCGACAAAAACGCGGAAGCGGGCGCTGCGGGCGAAACAGAGAAAGCGAATCAAGACGCACCCGGGCCCGTCCCGGAGGACAAGTCCCCCGGAGAGCCGCCGCCAACACGGGAGGAAGGCAGACCGGAGCACCCACAAGTCCCTCCTTCCCAGCAGCAAGAACCTCTGCCGCCAAAATCCGGCGGAGCCCAGCCCTCCGGTCCGGATCCGGAAACTCTACCTGCGGAAAAAGACCAGGCATCGCCAGCTCCCGGCCCACCGGAAACCCAAGATTCCAGGCCCCCGCCACCGCTCGTCCCCGCGGCGAGCTGGCCGGCCGCGGGAATGGGCGCGTGGCTGAAGAAAGACTTGGCTCCGCGGCAGATCAAAGGGAAAAACGGCAAGCTCCTTTCCAACGACCACATGCGCCGCAAAGGCTTCAAAGTGACGATCACCCGTTCCGAACCCGGAGCGATCTTCTTCAGCTCCCGGGACACCGAAGTGTTCGACGGCAGCATGAACCGCGATTTGTTCCTTGAACACTTCTCAGAACATCAGGTTCCATGAAACCCGTGAGACCCGCTCCATTCCTGCGTTTTTCAGGCATCGCTTTCCTTGCGTTCTCCGCCCTCGCCTTGCCCCTGATGGGCCAGGCCAGGATCGAGTCGAACGAAGCGAACAAGGGCAACCTTGCCGGAAAGAATGAAGCGGACACCTGGATCTTCGAAGTCACCGAGGACAACAGCGACCTCCACTTCGAACTCCTGACCGAAGCGGGGCAACTCCAGGTCACCGTCTTTCCTTTCGGGCAACGAAAACCCATCAGGATTATCCCCGTTGGCCGCAAGGGATATGTCAGTGGCGCATCGGTCGTCGGCCAGAAGATCGAAGCCACCCAAGTGGCGAACTTCAAACTGCCGGCAGGAAAATACCAGATCCAGGTCAAGCCCTCCCGCGACCATCCGGGAAGCTATTCCCTGAGGATCATCGAACCGTCCTTGGGTGAAAAGGCAAGCGACGGCTCTCCGGTTGCACCCGAACCAACACCGCCTCCCGCCTCCTTGCCCGGAGGTCCCGGAATTAACGAACTTGTCGAGCGCATTGCCGAGTTGGAGAAGAGAGTTTCCGCTCTGGAGAATGCGGGGCAAGGCCGGTCCGGCAAATAAGCTGGCAGTCAGTCAGTTTCGTAGCGGGTGAGCAAGGTTCCGAGTTCCTCGATTTCCTTGGGGTCGAGGTGCGAAAGATCCGAGGCAAGAACACCGGCGATCAGGTATTACTCCGTTTCGTCTCTGATCTTTCCCCGCTTCAGGATCGCGTCTGAAAGCGTGGCAATCCCTTGTGAGGCAAAGTCCCGGTCGATTGCCGCGATCTCCGGGGCTTGAGATCGACGGCACTCTCGATGATGTTATGAATGGCAGTTTCCAGCCCGGGCCAGGCTTTGGCGATACCCGGTTCCCTTTCCACCCGCTCCAGAGCAGGATCGCAACCGGATGAAGCTTTGGAGGCAGATCGGCGGGAGGTGGAAAACGGTTCATCCAGGCGATGAAGAAATCCTTCATCCCCGGGTATTCGTCTTTGGTGAGCTTTGGCATGGCAAGCCGGGTGCGTTCATTTACGATCCCACCGGATTTCCCGCCGCAGCCCGACCACATGGAAATGCTCGTCGGCATCGACGATGTAGCCTTTTGCGTCCACCGCCATGCCCTCGGCTTCCAGCAGAGCTTGCTGCCGGGCGGCAAGTTCCGGGTCCATCGACCGGCTGATCCGCGCGTCGGCGGCGACCACGCGGTGCCACGGCAGGGCGGCGGCTTCCTCGTCCGTCAAGCGGCTCAGGGACTGGGCCACGTGGCGCGGGTTGCAGTTCATGTGGACTGCGATGGAGCCGTAGGTGGTGAATTTCCCTTCCGGGATCAAGCCCACCAACCGGATCACTTCGGCGCGGATGCGGGCAAAGGCGGTGGACCTGGCCATGGCGTGCTTCAGGTACGGCGCGAGTTCAGGAACGCGCGGTGCAGGATTTCTTCGGCGACAACGACGCAGGTGAGGGGCTCGGCCTGCCGCCCTTCGATACGGGATGCCGGTTTTCTGCCGGGCGGCGTGTCCTCCCGCAGTTCCCGCAGGTGATTCGTATCGAGGACGGGAAGCATCAGTCTCCGAATTCTTCTTCACTGCCTTCACCCCGTCGCCAGATTTCACCCGGGCGCTCGGCTTCGCGGTCCGGTTCGTCGCCTGGGGACGTGCCGATGACTAACCGCCAGGCCGCTTTGGACGCCGGACGTTCCCCAAGTCTCCGGGCTTGGGATTCACGGACCATGGCCACCAACCTGCCATGTTCGACCCTCATCTCCATGAATGAAGCTTCCCCCCGCCCGATCCCATCGCAAGAGTATTTCCCCGTCATTTCAGGGTCCTCCCCCTTCTTCCCTCCGGCCCGTGCAACGAGTGTTTCGGGGCCGTACGCCAAAAAGCAAATTCCTGGCACTCAGTCACTCAGTTCTCCTGACTCACCGCTTCACCGGCATCCGGCGAGAAGCCGCTGCGGTATTTGGGGATGAACGGCGCGTCCTCAATGGCTTCGACATCCTTCAGGAGCGTTTCGACGGCTTTTTCCAGTTGCTTGTCCTTGCCGGCGACGAGGTCGGCGGGGTCGGGCCAGATGACGATGTCGGGCTGGGCGCCGTTCATTTCCATGTCGGCGCCGCTGTCGGGCAAGAACCAGCCGCGGAAGGGGACGCGCAGAGTGCCGGCGTCGAGGATCCGGCTGCGGACGGCGGAGATGACACCGCCGGCGGTGGGCACGCCGATCACGGTGCCGCGCTCGAGGGTCTTGATGGCGTGGGCGAAGATTTCGCCGTTGGAGAAGGTGTTCTGATCGCAGAGGACGACCAGCGGCTTGTGCCAGGAGGCGTAGACCTTGCGGTCCTGCGGGTAGCCGGGGCCGCCGCCGCGCGGGATGGTCACGGCGTGGCGCGGCTGGCAGAGGACGGTGAGCAGGTGGTCGGTGATGAAGCCGCCGCTGTTCTCCCGGACGTCGATGATGAGGCCCTCCTTGCCGTGACCTGCGGTGTAGATCTGGCGCTCGAATTCCTCGAACTCGTCCCAGAACATCCGTGCGATGTGGATGTAGCCGACGCGCCCGCCGGACCATTCCTCGACCCGGCGGCGGTTCTCGAGGATTTTCCCGGTTTCCGCGAGGTCGCGGGCGCGGGTGTAGCTGATGGGCTGGAGCGAGTGGCGATGCCGCCTGCCCTGGGCATCGCGGACGACAAGCTCGATCTTGCGGTCCATGCGGCCGTTCATGAAGCTGTGGACGGGCATGGAGCCGTCCACGCGGCGGCCGTTGATCGTGACGATGGTGTCGCCGGGCTGGACCGGCGGCGAGCAGGTGGCGGCCGGGCTGCCGGGGATGACGCTGGCGACGGTGAGGGGATCGCCCGGCCCGCGGCGGCCGAAACGGATGCCGAGGTGGCGGGTGGTCTGGAATTCCGCGCCCTCGTCCGCCCAGGGCTTCGGCCAGGCGGAGGAGATGAAGGTGAGGTGGGAGGCGTTCAGCTCGCCGAGCATCATGCCGACGATGCCGTCGAAGGTGGCGGAATCCGGCGCGTGGGCGGCGGCTTCCTCGTATTTGGCGAGGATCTTCGGCCAGTCGCGGCCGTTCATGGAGGGGTCGTAGAAGCGGTCCCGCAGGGTGCGCCACGTGAGGCGGAAGCAGAGGCGCTGATGGCCGATGCGGTCGCGGACGAGCCGGGTGGAGGGGATGGGAAAGCGCTTGAGCTTGCCCTTGGCGAGGACGGCGGGCGCGCGGTTGACGATCCAGTAGAAGGAGCCGTCGCCCGTCATGCGGAGGGGCAGGCCGCGGTGGCCGATGACGGTTTCCATGGACGCTCCGGGGCGGGCTTCGATGCGGTAGAGGGTGTCGTTGCTGCTGTTGCGGCTCTGGAAAAGGATGTGGCTGGAGTCGTGGGACCAGACGAGGCGCTCGGGCTCGATGCCGCGGGAGTTCAGGCGGACGATCCGGTCGGTGAGGCCGTCGAAGTCGATGCTCATGCGCTTGCGTCTCGGCTTCTCGACAAGGTCGGGTATTTCGTCGGGCGCCAGCGCCTCGCCGTCGGCGGGCGGCCGGTCGTCACCGGTTTCGTTGTCGTCGTCGCGCTCGGTGTCGTTGCGGTAGAGCGGATCGTCGCGCATTGCGGACTCGGCTTCGATTTCGCGGCGGTCGCGCGGGCTGCGGACGGCTTCGCGGATTTTCAGGTCCACGTAGAAGAGGCCCATTTCGTTGTTGAGCCGGCGGCCGAGGAAGGCGATGCGGCGGCCGTCGGGCGACCAGCAGGGAGAGCCTTCGAAGTCGGGGTGGCGGGAGAGGTTGAAGGGCTCCTTCGAGCCGTCCGCGGGGACGATGTAGATGTCGCGGTTGAAGTTCTGGTCCTGGGCGGCGAAGACGAGCCAGCCGGAGTCCGGCGACCAGTCGAAGGTGGGCGCGTCCCAGCAGGGGAAGAGGACTTTCGGCGAGGAGCCGTCGGCATTGGCGACGACGAGGTCGGTGCCGGCGATGTAGGCGAGGCGGGTGCCGTCCGGGCTGAGGGTGAAGCGGCGTTTCGGCTCGGGGCCGCGGGTGATCTGCTCGTGTTCGAAGGATTCGGCGCGCCACCAGAAATCCTCGGCGCCCTTCCGCCGGACGCGCCAGATGTTGCAGTCCACGCCGTCGTCGCGGAGGTAGTAGACGCTCTGGCCATCGTGCGCGAAAAGGGCGTTGCTCTCGCGGGCTTCGGTGTGGGTCACGCGGTTCGGCTCGCGCAGGACGGTGTCCATGGTCCACAGTTCGCCCTCGGCGCAGAAGACGATTTCCAGCCCGCTGGGGGAGAAATCGGCATCCGAGGCGCCGGTGACGTTGCGGACTTCACGGGTGGTGTCGGGGAGGTCTTCCTCCTGATAGATGCGGATTTTTTCCGGTTCCCCGCCTTCGAGCGGGAGGTAGCGCCAGAGGTCGAAGCCGCGGCGGAAGACGATCGTGGAACCATCGGCCGAGATGGCCGGGCGGACGATGCCGTCGCCCTTGAAGCGGGTGAGCCGGGTGTCTTCGCCGGTGGCGAAATCGCGGCTCCAGAGATTGAAGGCGCCGTCGCGTTCGGAGACGTAGTAGAAGCCCGCGCCGTCCGGCTTCCACAGCGGGGAGCGGGCCTCGGTCTCCTCCTTGACGAGCGGGGTGAAGGTCCTGGTCGCGATTTCGTACTGCCAGATGGCGGCGGCGCGGGGGCCGCGGTAGCCCTTGCGGTAGAGCTGCTCGCCTTCGCGGCAGAAGAGGACTTTCGAGCCGTCGGGGCTGTAGCTGGCGGAGTTGCCTTTTTCGTTGAAGAGATAGCGTTCCGGCGCTTCGCGGCGCAGGTCGATCTCGATGAGGCGCTCGGGGCGGAAGCCCGGTTCGTCGCGCAGGCCGCGGACGAGGGCGCGGGTGCCGTCCGGCGAAATATCCTCCAGACTGGCGCCCTCCGAATGGAAGGTGTGCTGAGTCGCCGGGCCGCCGGTGGCGGGCATCGAGAAGAGCTGCAGGAAGCCCGAGCGGCTGGAGCAGAAGTAGAGCGTTCCGCCGTCCGGCGAGTATTGCGGGAAGCTGTCGCGCGCCGGGTGGGCGGTCAGCCGTTCGGCCCGGCCGCCCTTGCTGTCCACGCGCCAGAGGTCGTCGCGCCATTCGAAGACGAGGGTTTTGCCGTCCGGCGAAAGATCCGGCCAGCTCGCCATGGTGATCTCTCCCGGGGCGGTCGCCCGCAGCGCCTGGCTGGAGACCAGCAGGCACAAACCCAGAGCAGTGAAGGGTCGAATCAGCATGTTTCCTGTGCAAAAGCTACGGGTGAACGCTGGGACAGCTTTCGAAAGGTTAAGAAAGCTTAAACAAGCTCCTCGGGCGGAGTCAAAGCAGAAGAGAGGCCAGGTGGCAAGTGCCGTGCAATCAAAGACCGGCCGCTCCCGGGATTCGCCTTTGCCCGGGTTTTTCGTCCCGAAATCGATGGCCGGCGGAACGGCGCAGCCGCCCCGCTACCGCTTGCTGCGCGACGGGCACGCGACCGCCGCCATGCCCGGCTTGAGGATCAAGCCGATATCGTCCTCGTCTACGCCGCTGCGCATCAGACGTTCGGGCGGCTTCGGTTCATGCGCTCCGCCTGGAGAAGAAAAAGACCCTCGCGGCGACGGCGAGCAGAACGAAGAGCGCCGCCAGGGTTGCCCACCGGACTCCCGGGGAGGAAGCATCCTTTTCCCCGGCC
>JBBCJF010000024.1:0-133637 GCA_037190465.1 Haloferula sp.
CGAGGGTCGGATCGCGTTGAACACGGTTCCGGTGACCCTTGCGGAGCTGGAGAGCAAGCTTGGTGCGATCAAGGCGTCGACGCCGGATGTTCCCGTGGTGGTGCGTGGTGACCGTCAGACGCAGTATCAGGGGATCATGGATGTGCTCGACGTCCTTGGCCGCCTGCAGATCACCAAGATCGGCCTCGCCACCCAACCCGCCAAGTAGTGCCCCTCTCGCTTCACTGATCACTTCCCACTTTTCACTTTTTTACCATGCCCGTCGAAGACTTCGCCACCGCAGGACGCCTCAAGCGCCGGATCATCGGCGGCTTGATCGCTGTCGTCATCCTCGGTGGCGTTGCTTCCTTCTTCTTCGTCGAGCGCAAACCGACTCCGCCGAAACCGAAAGCTCCGGACATCATCAACATCACGCTGCCCCCTCCTCCTCCGCCACCACCCCCGCCCCCGCCACCACCACCTCCTCCGGAACCCGAGAAGGAGGAAATGATCGAACAGGAAGCCATCGTCGAAGAAGAGCCTGACGACATCCCCGCGCCCGACGAACCGCCCATCGAACTCGGCACCGGTATCACCGGCGACGGCCCCGGCACCTTCGGCCTCAGCAACCGCGGCGATGGCGGCGGCGGACGCTTCGGCGGCACGGGACGTCGCGCCGGCGGACGCTTCGACCGCCAAGCCCTCGCCATACAGAGCACCCTCGCCACCGCCCTCAAACGCAACAGCGTCACCCGCAAAGCCTCTTTCTCCGGGCAAATCGCTGTCTGGGCCGATCCCAGCGGCCTCGTCACCCGCGTGAGCCTCGACGGCTCTACGGGCAATCCCGCCGTCGACCAGGCCATCCGCAACGAACTCACCGGCCTCCGCCTCCCCGACGTCTCCGGCATGCCCATGCCGATCCGCATCCGTCTCTCCGGCCGCCGTCCCATCCCCTGATCCCTTTCCGAAAGCCATGCACACCCTGCACGCCCGCCACCCCCTCCTCGCCGCCATCCTCGCCGGCGCCTCCTTCGTTCGCGCGGAGGACGCCCCCGAACTGCCGCCCATCCCCGTTCCTCCCGATCCGGTTCCCCTTTCGGAAATGCTCGACCCACAGGGTCACGCCCAGCAGCCCGCCCCGCAAGCCCTGCCGGACCCGTCCCAAAACGTCGCCATCAATCTCATCGTCCTCCTCGTCAAAAAGGGCCAACTCACCCAGGAGGAAGGCCTCGCCCTCATCCAGCAGGCCGAGGACCAGGCGAGGGCCGCCGCACAAGCGCAGGCCGCCCCTCCTCCGCCGGTCGCCGAAAACGACGTCCGCGTCACCTACGTCCCCCAGACCGTCCGCAACAGCATCCGCGACGAAATCAAACAGGAACTCCTCGCCGAAGCCCGCGACCAGAACTGGGGCGCCTCTTCCGCGCCCGAGTGGACCTCCCGTTTCCGTCCCTTCGGCGACTTCCGCGGCCGTTACGAAGGCATCTTCTTCGGCGACGGCAACGACAATACCGGCGCCTTCCCCAACTTCCACGCCATCAACACCGGCTCTCCCTTCGACGTTTCCGGCACCCTCTTCTCCCCGCAACACAACGTCGATCAGGACCGCAACCGCGCGGCCATCCGCGCCCGCTTCGGCGCCGACATCCTCCTCGGTGATGGCTTCACCGGCGGCCTCCGCGTCGCCACAGGCAACAACAACTCTCCTGTCTCGCCCAACCAGTTCCTCGGCGCCTCCGGCGGCAACTTTTCGAAATACCACCTCTGGCTCGACCGCGCCTTCCTCGCCTACGACGCCATCTCCAACGAGGACCAGGAACTCTCCTTACTCCTCGGCCGCTTCGACAACCCCTTCTTCTCCACCGATGTCGTGTGGGATGAAGATCTCGGCTTCGACGGCCTCGCCGCCCGCGGGAAATTCCGGATCAACGACAACCTCTCCACCTTCTTCGCCGCCGGCGTCTTCCCGGTCTACAACACCGACTTCAACTTCGCCACCCATCAGCCCGACAAATTCGAGAGCGACGACAAATGGCTCTACGGCGGACAAATCGGTCTCGAATGGAAGATCAACGAGGATCTGACTGCAAAATTCGGCGCCTCCTACTACGACTTCCGTAATATCGAGGGCCGTCTCTCCTCCCCCCTCGTTCCGCTGCTTCCCACCGACGCCGGCGACACCGATGCCACCCGCCCCGCCTTCGCCCAGCGGGGGAACACCTACATGGCCCTGCGCAACATCATCCCCACCGCCGCCAACGACTTCGGCACCAAGTACCAATACCAGTACTTCGGCCTCGCCACCCCCTTCCGCGTCCTCACCGCCACCGGCCGTCTCGACTACTCCGCCTACGATCCCTATCAGATTTCCCTCATCGGCGAATACGCCAAGAATCTCGCCTTCGATTCCTCGCGCATCAACTCCAAGGCTGTCAACAACCGTTCCGGCACCGGCCTCGGCCGTTTCGACGGCGGCGACACCGCCTGGAACGTCGGCATCCGTTTCGGCCGCACCGCCCTCGAAAACCCCGGCGACTGGGCCGTCAGCCTCGGCTACCGCTACGTCGAATCCGACGCCGTCGTCGATGGTTTCACCGACTCCGAATTCGGCGGCGGCGGCACCAACGTCAAAGGCTTCACCCTCGGCGGCGTCATGGCCGTCTCACCCCGTGTCCGCGTCGGTCTGCGGTGGATGAGTTCCGACGAAATCGCCGGCCCGCCCCTCAGCACCGACACGCTGCAATTCGACATCAACGCCAGGTTCTGACCGCCTATGAAAGCGTTTCTTCTTCTCACTTTCCACTTCGCACTCGCCACTTTTGCCGGCGCCCAGGACGACACCGCCCGCCTCCGCGAAGCGCTCCGTAACGTCACCCTCCAGCTTCGCAGCGCCCAGGCCGAAACCGCCGACGCCCAGGCCGCGGCCATCGCCGCCGGGCAAAAGGCCGCAGCCCTCGAAACCAAGGTCGCCGATCTCGAAAAACGCAATGCCGCCCTCGTCCAGCAGGCCAACGACGACAAAGCCGCTTCCGAAAAAACCATCGCCGGCCTCAACAACCGCCTCGCCGAACGCGAAAAGCGTCTCGCCGATTACATCGCCGCCCTCGACAAATGGAAGGCCGGCTACCAGACCGCCGCCGAAGCCGCCCGCAAAAACGACGCCGAGCGCGAAAAACTCGCCAGTGAAATCGTCGCCCTCCGCCGTACCATCGCCGACCGCGAGCGGAAGAATATCGCCCTCTTCAACACCGCTCAGGAAATCCTCGACCGCTACGAAAACCACGCCCTCGGCCGCACCATCGCCGCCAGGGAGCCCTTCATCGGCAACGCCCGCGTCCGCATCGAAAACCTCGTCCAGGGCTACCGCAACAAGATCCTCGACAACCGCCTCAACGCCCCCGCCAAACCCTGACATCTTCCACTGATCGCCGATCATCCGGCACATAAATCATTCTTATGAAACTCCGCCTCATCCTCTTCCTCGCCGCCACCCTCGCGGCCCGCGCCGACTCTACCCTCGGCAAAATCGGCGATCTCGAAATCAAGACCGACGAGATCCGCGAAGCCATCGCCGGTCTCCAGGCCGGTCAGGACGCCGTGCTCGCCAACGACCCCGCCGCCCTCGGCCAATACGTCCGCGCCCTGCTCATCCAGCGTCTCGTCCTCCAGGAAGCCCTCGCTCAAAAGTGGGATCAGCAACCCGAAGTCGTCGCCAAGCTCGTTCGCGCCCGCGAATCCGCCCTTACAGAGAGCTACCTCGAGTCCGTCTCGCAAGTCCCCGCCGGCTTCCCCTCCGAAAGCGAACTCCAGGCCGCCTACGACGCTGCTAAGCCTTCCCTGCTCGTCCCCCAAACCTACCACCTCGCCCAGATCTTCATCGCCCTGCCCAAGGACGCGGACAAAACCACTTCCGATCAGGCCAAAGCCAAACTTGGCACTATCACCGCCAAGCTTAAGGAAAGGGCCGCCGATTTCTCCGCCATCGCCTCCGCCGAAAGCGACGAAGCCGCCAGCAAGGCGAGGGGAGGGGAGATCGGCTGGATCGCCGAAAACCAGATCCAGCCCGGCATCCGCGAGCGCCTGCCGAAGCTCGCCGTCGGCGCTATCTCCGAGCCCATCCGTCTCGAGGATGGCTGGCACATCCTGAAGCTGCTCGACACCAGGGAAGCCCACACCCCGCCTCTCGACCAGATCCGCGACCAACTCGTCGTCCAGCTCCGCGCGGAGCGCGCCCGCCTCAACCGCCAGGAATACCTCGCAAAACTCCTCAAAGACCACCCCCTCGCCATCAACGAAATCGAACTTACGAAATTGCTGTCCCCTCGAAAGCCCTGAACAGCGGCCGATGGAAAACCACAGATTACACCGATTGATAAATATAAGTCTCAATCCGCAAACATCGAAGCACATATCAAAAAATCCGTGTAATCCGTGTAATCCGTAAAATCCGTGGTTCCTTCCCCGAACCCACCCCAGCCATGACCCGCGACCCCATCCGCACCTCCCTCCTGAACACCGCCTTCCGCATGGCGTTGGGGATGTCTGTCGTCATGGCCCCCGCATCCTCCCGCGCCGACATCCTCCGTGGCGGCAATCAAAACCCCGCGCAGCCGCCTGCCGGCGGCATCCCCTCCGGCGGCGCGCCGCCCGCCGCCACCGAGCAGGCCCGCACCAACGCCCGCGACATCCTTGTCCGCACCACCCAGGCCCTCAACTCCGTGCGCGCCATGCAGGAAGCCGCGCGCGCTGCTGGTGCCGGCGCCAACAACGCCGGCCTCCACCCGCATACCGGCCAGCCCCTCCCCGACGTCCCCAACGGCCTCGCCCCCGGCGGCCTGCAGGTCGATCCCCGCGTCGCCACCGACCCCAACTGGTGGACCGGCGCGGAAGCTCCCACCCAAACCACCGACGGCGGCAAAACCGAAGTCACCATCAAGCAAACCGCCCAGCAGGCGCTGCTGCACTGGGAAACCTTCAACATCGGCCGCGACACTACCCTCACCTTCGATCAGAGCGCCGCCGCCGGGAACGCGAGCCAGTGGATCGCCTTCAACAAAGTCACCGACCCCACCGGCAACCCCACCCAGATCCTCGGCCAGATCAAGGCGCCCGGCCAGGTCTACATCCTTAACCAAAACGGCATCATCTTCGGCGCGAACAGCCAGATCAACGTCCACACGCTGACCGCCTCCTCCCTGCCCATCAACGACAGCCTCATCGCCTCCGGCCTGCTCAACAATCCCGACCAGCAATTCCTCTTCGACGGCCTCGGCAAAGGCGACATTGGCGATGTCACCGTGCAGGCCGGAGCTCGCATCGCCACCCCCGTCAGCGCCGACGGTAACGGCGGCCGCATCTTCCTCGCCGGCGCGAACGTCCACAATGCCGGCACCCTCACCTCACCCGCCGGGCAGGTCATCCTCGCCGCCGGCCTCCAGATCGGCGCGGTCGCCCACGACAATGCCGACCCATCCCTGCGCGGCCTCGACATCTACGTCGGCGCCGTGGTCGATCCCGCTTCCGCCCTCGACCCCTACGCCGGCACCGCCACCAACTCCGGCATCATCGAAATCGCCCGCGCCAGCGCCATCCTCACCGGGAAGAACGTCAACCAGCTCGGCGTCATCGACAGCACCACCTCCGTCGCCCTCAACGGCCGCATCGACCTCCTCGCCAACTACGATGCCGCTGGTAATCCCGCCTTCAATCCCTCCAATCCCAACACCGGCCTGCCCTTCCTCTACCGTTCCACCGGCAGCGTCACCCTCGGCGAAAACAGCGTCACCCGCATCCTGCCGGAAACCGGCAGCGACGCCAAAACCATCGGCACCGAACTCCCGCTCCGTTCCCAGGCGAACATCCAGGGAAAAACCGTCCACTTCGCCTCCGGCTCCATCCTCCTCGCGCCGAATGCGGATGTCACCGTCCGGGCCGGAGCATGGCACTACATCCCCTCCGCCACCCTTCCCTCGTCCACCTTCGTCTCCACCGGCGGTCAGGTCTATCTCGACACCGGCGCCGTCATCAACCTCGCCGGCACCACCGACGCCAGCGCCTCCGTCACCCAGAATCTCGTCGAACTCGAACTCCGCGGCTCCGAACTCGCCCCAGCCCCCGTCCAGCGCGACGGCGAGCTGCGCGGCCAGACCATCATCGTCGACCTCGGCATCACCGGCACCTACGAAGGCCGCGAATGGGTCGGCACGCCGTTGGCCGACCTCATCGGCTACCTCGGCCTCATCGAGCGCGACGCCGCCCAGCTCACCACCGCCGGCGGCAACCTCACCATTTCCGCCGGCGACTCCGCCGTCATCCGCGAAGGCTCCATCATCGACGTCTCCGGCGGCTGGACGAACTTCGCCGGCGGCACCGTCGCCACCACCCGCGTCGTCAGCAACGGCCAGGTCGTCGACATCTCCCAGGCCACCCCCGACCAGATCTACTCCGGCATCTACTCCGCGAACTCCGAAATCGTTCACTCCAAATGGGGCGTCACCGAGAGCTTCTTCCGCGCCCTCGCCCCATCCGGCGCCCG
The DNA here is from genome assembly GCA_037190465.1 of Haloferula sp. GTDB lineage: Bacteria > Verrucomicrobiota > Verrucomicrobiia > Verrucomicrobiales > Akkermansiaceae > Haloferula. Next base: position 6,512 of record JBBCJF010000024.1, read on the forward strand.
CTACCAGGCGGGCTACACCCAGGGAGCCGCCGCCGGCAGCGTCACCATCTCCGCCCCTTCCATCGCGCTCGATGGCACCCTGCTCGGCAACACCGTCGCCGGCGCGAACCAGATCCGCAACGCCACCGGCACCAGCAGCCTGCCCGCCGCGGCTGCCCTCACGCTCAACTTCCGCGGCCAGACCCTCCTTTCCTCCGTCGTCTACACCAACTACCCCGACCCCCTCGACATCGTCATCACCCGCGACTTCGAGCGCGAAGACGTGGCCGACTTCACCCTCGACGAAAACGGCAACCCCCTTCCTCTCGCGGATGCGCGAAAATCGAAAGTCCATCTCTCCCCCGATCTCCTGATCGAAAGCGGCTTCGGCCACCTCACCCTCAACAACGAGGAAGGCACCATTCTCCTCGCCGAAGGCAACCACCTCTCCACTGTCGCCGGCGGTTCCATTTCCTTCACCGCCTCCAACATCGACATCCGCGGCAACGTCACCGCCCCGGGTGGCTCCATCTCCTTCACCGCCCTCAACGTCTCGCCCTTCGACACCGCCGTGCTCGGCAATCAGCCCGTCCCGCAGGTCCCCACCCTCCAGCCGGGTCGCGGTATCTTCACGCTCGCCGCGGGCGCCACGCTGAACACCGCCGGCCTCGTCACCGACGACCGCTTCCCCTCCTACGGCACCGTTCCCGCCATTCCCGATGGCGGCTCCGTCCTTATCGACGCCCACACCGCCAACCTCGCCGCCGGCAGCATGATCGACGTCTCCGGCGGCTATGCAATGGCCGCCAGCGGTTCCGGCCGCTTCGGCAACGCCGGCACCATCGAAATCGCCGCCGGCCAGGACCCGCGGGTCTCCTCTGTCCTCGGCGGCCGCCTCTCCCTCGGCTCCACCCTACTCGGCCTCTCCGGCGCCAGAGGCGGCACGCTTTCGCTCCAGGCCCCGGTCATCCAGATCGGCGGCTCCACCTCGAATCCGAACGCCCTGCTGCTCCAGCCCGGCTTCTTCAACCAGGGCGGTTTCACCCAGTTCAACCTCACCGGTCTCGGCCAGGCCGGCGCTCCCGCGGTGAGCGTCGCTCCCGGCACCCTCCTCGAACCGATTGCCAAGTCCCTCGCCGTCGTCGCCAACCCCTCCGGCGGCGGCCCGCTCCTGCTGGGTGACTTCGAGGAAATCCACGGCCGCGCTCCCGAAATCTCCGAACGCCGCGCCGTCAGCCTTGCCCTCTCCGCCCCCGGCGTCCGCGACGCCCTTTCGGGCAGTCTCGCCATCGTAGGCCAAGCCGTCGTCGGCGAAGGCGCCGTCATCCGCGTGGATCCGAAAGGCTCGGTCTCCGTCACCGGAAACACCGCGACCGTTCTCGGCTCCATTTACGCCCCCGCCGGCTCCATCCGCGTCGGCGGCGGAAACGACTCGACCTCCATCTTCGGCAATCTCACCCAGGCCCTCGCCACCACCTATCTCGGTCCCAACAGCATTCTCTCCGCCCCCGGCGCCGTCGTCCTCACCCCCGATCCCTACGGCCGCCGCATCGGCGAAATCCTCGGCGGCGGCAGCGTCACCGTCACCGGCAACATCGCCGCCTCGGCCGGATCGCTCATCGACGTTTCCGGCACCAGCGGCATCCTCGACATCGATCCCGCCTACGCCGGCATCCCCACACCCGTCCAACCCACCACCGGCCTCACCCAGACCCCGCGGGTCAACCAATTCGTCCCCGTCCGCATCGACAGCAATGCGGGCTCCATCACCCTCAGCGGCGGCCAGTTCCTCCTCTCCGACGCCACCCTGCTCGGCAACGCCGGCGGCTCCTCTGCGCTCGGCGGCTCCCTTTCCGTCTCCTCCGGCCGCTTCTACCCGCAGGGCGTCAATGCCGTGCCGTCCGACATCACCCTCACCGTCACCCAGAGCGGCCCGGTTCTCGCCAATCAACCCGTCTCCAGCCCCATCGGCCAGGCCGTGCAAGGCGCGCTCGGCTCCGGCCGAGGCTTCTTCGCCATCGACACGTTCCAGAACGGCGGCTTCGACTCCCTCTCGCTCGGCGGCGTCATCGACTTCAACGGCCCTGTATCCATCGACGCTCGCGGCGAAGTCCGCCTCGCCGACCGCGGCATCCTCTACAACACCTCCGCCCTCTCCATCAGCGCGGGTTACGTCTCCATCGGCCTGCCTTTCCGCAACCCCCTGCTGCCGGAGGAGGAAACCAGCCCCATCCTCTACAACAACCAGCCCTTCCTCATCCCCGCCCTCCACGGTGCCGGCACCCTCGACATCGCCGCCAAGCACATCGACGTCGGCGGTCTTTCTCTTCAAGGCACCGGCAACGCCACCCTCGCCGCCGACCATGGCGACATCCGCGGCAACGGCACCTTCATCATCGCCGGCGATCTTACCCTCCGCGCCGGGCAGATCTACCCGACCTCCGCCTCCGAATTCAACCTCATCGCCTACGACTACCAGAATGCGGACGGCTCGCAGCGCGGCTCCATCACCATCCAGGCATCCGGCTCCCGCAACCTTCCCTTCTCCGCCGGCGGCACGCTCGGCATCTACGCCTCCACCATTCACCACGCCGGCACCCTCCGCGCCCCCTTCGGCGTCATCAACCTCGGCTGGGACGGCACCGGCACCGCCCCGCGCGACTGGTTCACCGGCACCTCCCGTCCCTTCCCCGTCACCTCCGATCTCACCTTGGCGGACGGCAGCGTCACCTCCGTCTCCGCTGTCGATCCCCTCACCGGCAAGGCCCTCGTCCTGCCCTACGGCTACAGCCCCGACGGCACCGTCTGGATCGACCCCCGCGGCGTCGACATCACCGCCGGCGGCCTGCCCGAAAAGGAAATCATCCTCGCCGCCCGGAATCTCACCCAGGAAGCCGGCTCCACCATCGACCTCCGCGGCGGCGGCGACCTTTACGCCGACCGCTGGGTCTCCGGCCTCGGCGGCCCCGTCGACATCCTCCTTTCGACGGGTAGCTTCGCCATCATCCCCGGCTATGGCGCGGACATCGCCCCCCACGCCTCCTACAACACCTCCACCCACGTCAACAACCTCATCGCCGGTGCCCCCTCCTACACCAACGCCACCCTCAAAGCCGGCGACCGCATCTGGCTCGAAGCCAGCGCCACTCTTCCCGCCGGCTACTACACCCTGCTCCCTGCCCGCTACGCCCTCCTTCCCGGCGCCGTCCTCGTCACCCCCTCCTCCGCGGGCGGTTACGGCGCCCTCAAAATCCCCGGTGGCGCCAGCATCGTCTCCGGCTTCCGCTACAACTCGCTCAACAGCGACCGCACCCTGCCCGTCGCCACCACCCGCTTCGAACTCGCCTCCTCCGAAGTCGTCCGCACCCGCGCCCAATACTTCGACTTCCTCGCCAACACCTTCATCAAGGAAAGCGCAGCCTCCCTCAACGCCCCCGCGCCCATCCTCCCCGCCGACTCCGGCTACCTCCGCTTCCAGGCGACCCAATCCATGGATCTCCTCGGCTCCGTCGCCTCCCGCTCCATCGGCGAGGGACGCGGCGCGGCTATCGACATCAGCACCCAGCTCGATACCTACATCTCCAACGGTCTCACCACCGGCGGCCCCGGCACCATCACGCTCGATGCCGCCGCCCTCAATGCCTTCGATGCCGAAAGCCTGCTCATCGGCGGCACCCGCACCCGCACCGGCGACACCTCCACCATCCAGGTCCGCAGCGGAAAAATCACCGTCGACAATGAGGGTTCCCCGCTTGCCGCCTCCGACCTCATCCTCGCCGCCCGCGAAGACCTCACTCTCGCTCCAGGCGCCGAACTCGCCTCCATCGGCTCCGCCGACACCCCTGCCGACACGCTGAAACTCACCGGCGACGGCTCCCTCATCCGCGTCTCCGCCAACCCCTCCGCCCCCGTCCTGCGCGACGGCGCCACCGCCTCCACCGCGCCTCTCCTCACCATCGGCGCCGGCGCGCAAATCACCGGCGGCGGCATCGTCCTCGACTCCACCTCCGCCCTCTCTCTCGACCCTGCCGCCTCCCTCATCGCCGGTGCCTACACCTTCGGCTCCGGCCACATCAGCGTCCTTCTCTCGGAAACCTCCTCCACCCCCGTTCCCGGCAGCCTCGTCCTCACCAACGGTTTCCTCCAGGACCTCCGGAGCGCCGACAGCCTCAACTTCCTCAGCTACTCCACCATCGACCTCTTCGGCAGCGGTCAATTCGGCGATGCCGCCCTCGCCAACCTCACCCTCAGCGCCGGCGGCATCCGCGGCATCGACCAGGGCGCTGGCACCGCCCGCATCGTCGCCCGTGACATCCTCCTCCAGAATCCGAACGCCTCCTCCTCCGCCACCCCCGGAGCGGCTACCGGCGCACTCGAACTCTCCGCCGAAACCATCCGCCTCGGCGCCAACACCGTCGCCCTCAACCAATACGCCGCCGTCCTTCTCGCCGCCAGCCGCGGCATCACCGGCGAAGGCACCGGCGGCATCACCGCCCAGGGCGCCCTTACCCTCGATACTTCCCGCCTCACCGGCGCGGATGGCGCCGTGCGCACCATCGCCTCCGGCGGAGAACTCCGCCTCACCGACACCTTCGGTACGACTACGAATCTCGTATCGGGCGGTCTCGGCTCCACCCTCTCCCTCACCGGCGCCTCCATCTCCGCCGAAAGCGACATCCACCTCCGCAGCGGAGCCCTCTCCCTGCACGCCGCCAGCGGCGACCTCACCGTCTCCGGCCACCTCGACGTCTCCGGCACCCGCGCCGGCTTCGGCGGCGCGGCCAAATACACCTCCGCCGGCAGCATCCTCCTTTCCTCCTCCACCGGCGACGTCACCGTCGCCTCCGGTGCCACACTCAATCTTGCCGCCCACACCGGCGGCGGCAACGCCGGCACTCTCTCCATCTCCACTCCCTCCGGCGCATTCACCCTCGCCGGAACCCTCCTCGGTCAGGGCGGCAACGGCGGCCAAAATGCCGGCTTCTCTCTCGATACCCATTCCCTCCCCTCCCTCGCCGCCCTCTCCGGACAACTTCGCCTCAACCACTTCACCGGCAGCCAGGACATCCGCGTCCGCACCGGCGACATCACCCTCGACGGCCTTGCCTTCGCCCGCGACTTCACTCTCTCCGCCGACCAGGGTTCCATCACCGTCACCGGCACCGTCGACGCCTCCGGCCCGACTGGCGGAAGCATCCGCCTCGCCGCGCACGGCGACCTCATCCTCGAAAGCGGTTCTCGCCTCACCGTCGCCGGAGCCGACTTCGACAATGCCGGCAAGGGAGGCTCCATCACTCTCGAAGCCGGCGCGCCGCGCGAAGGCATCGCCGGCCCCGGCTTCCTCGACATCCGCGGCGGCTCCACCCTCGACCTCTCGGTCGCCGCGCAGAATACCTCCAGCGCCGCCTTCGGAAAACTCGGCGGCAAACTCCACCTCCGCGGCCCCCGCATCGACGACGACATCGCCCTCTCCGCCCTCGATGGCTCGATCACCGGCGCCTCCTCCATCCTCGTCGAAGGCTACAAACTCTACGACCTCACCGGCACCAACGGCCTCATCACCTCCGCCCTCCAGAACCAGATCCGGACCGACGGCGAAACCTTCCTCGGAGTCGCCGGCAGCGCCTCCTCCTCCGCCACCTCCATCACCGCCCGCCTCCTCGCCAACAATCCCGGCCTCGCCCCCATCCTCGTCCTCGCCCCCGGCGCGGAAATCCTCAACCTCTCCGGCGACCTCACCCTCGGAAACTCCAACTCCACCAACACCGCCGACTGGAACCTCGCCCCCTTCCGCTTCGGTGAGAAGAGCGCCCCCGGCGTCCTCACCCTCCGCTCCTCCGGCAACCTCGTCTTCTTCAACGCCCTCAGCGACGGCTTCGCTTCCAGCGCCCACAACGCCCTCCTCCTCGAACAAAATCCCCTCCTCCCCCTCAACACCCAGTCCTGGTCCTATCGCCTCGTCTCCGGCGCCGACCACAGCGCCGCCGACTTCGCCAAAACCCTCGCCCTCCCCGATCTCGCCGCCAACACCGGCTCCCTCCTCCTCGGCAAAAACAACGGCACCAACCTCTCCAACAGCAACGGCTCAACCAACGCGCCCGGCAACAACGCCTCCACCGCCACCGCTCTCACCAACCGCTTCCAGGTCATCCGCACCGGCAGCGGCGACATCGACATCCACGCCGGCCGCAGCGTCCAGCTTCTCAACCATTTCGCCACCATCTACACCGCCGGCACCAAGCTCGCCGACCCCACCCTTGGCGGCGCCTTCGACCTCCCCATCCTCAACCAGGACGGCGGCAACATCACCCTCGGCGCCAACCAGCAATCTCCCTCCTACGCCGCGCAATACACCCTCGCCGGGGGCAACGTCTCCATCTTCGCCGGACATAACATCGAGCATCTCACCCGCAACAACCAGAACCAGCTCGTCGCCGACTCCCAGCGACAGCTTCCCAACAACTGGCTGTACCGCCGCGGCTACATCAACCCCGCCACCGCCCAATTCGGCGCCGCCCGCTTCGGCGACACCGCCACCACCACCTGGTGGATCGACTTCAGCAACTTCTTCCAAGGCATCGGCGCCCTCGGCGGCGGCAACGTCACCCTCTCCGCCGGCAACAACGTCGCCAACGTCGACGCCGTCATCCCCACCAACGCCCGCCTCCCCAAGGGCGCGCCCAACGCCGCCAATCTCATCGAACTCGGCGGCGGCGACCTCCTCGTCCGCGCCGGCAACAACCTCGACGCCGGCGTCTACTACGTCGAGCGCGGTCGCGGCGTCCTCGATGTCGGCGGCTCCATCGTCACTAATTCCACCCGCTCTCCCTCCCTCACCCACCAGACCGGCTCCTCCGCCATCCTCGACTCCGCCACCTGGCTGCCCACTACCCTTTTTCTCGGCAAGGGCGGCTTCGACGTCACCGCCCTCGGCGACATCCTCCTCGGCCCCGTCGCCAACCCCTTCCTTCTCCCTCAGGGCATCAACAACACTTTCTGGTACAAAACCTACTTCTCCACCTACGCGCCCGACAGCTACGTCAACGTCTCCTCCATCGGCGGCGACATCACGCTTCGCCAGGGCGCCACCCTTCCCTCCTCCGGCGCGGGCTCCGTCACCCCGCTGCTCCACGCCTGGATCGCCCGCCAGCAGCTTCTCGTCCTCAACCAATCCTCCACCGCCGCCTGGTTCCAGCCCTGGCTGCGCCTCGCCGAAAACAACGTCGAGCCCTTCCGCACCACCGTCTCCCTGCTGCCCGGCACCCTCGCCGCCACCTCCTTCGGCGGCGACATCAATCTCGCCGGCAACCTCACCCTCTCCCCGTCCCCCACCGGCAACCTCGAACTCCTCGCCGCCGGCGCCCTCCACGGCCTCCAGCGCAACGGCAGCGTTACCGTCGCCGGCGCCGCCACCTCCGCCTGGGGCGCCGCCCGCATCAATCTCTCCGACGCCGACCCCGCCGCCATCCCCGGCATCGCCACCCCCTTCGCCTACAAAACCCTCGTCGGCGACGTGCAGACCCAGGCCCGCCAGACCCGCGCCGGTTTCCTCGATTTCGTCAACCTGCTCTTCCGCGAAACCGGCGCCACCCTCGGTGCCGACGCCGTGCTCGAAAGAAAGCAGGCCCTCCACGCCGCCGGCCTTCTCCATCGCAACGATCCCAGCCCCCTGCGCCTCTACGCCGGCACCGGCGACATCTCCGGCATTACCCTTTTCTCGCCGAAGGCCGCCCTCATCTACGCCGGCCGCGACATCGCCGACGTCGCCTTCTACCTCCAGAACCTCCGCGCCGCCGACACCAGCGTCATCGCCGCCGGCCGCGACATCATTCCCTCCACCGCCAACTCCCTCCTCCGCCTCGCCGCCACCGCCCCCGGCAACATCGTCAACAACGACAGCCCCGTCCTCGCGGGCGACCTCCAGATCTCCGGGCCCGGCACGCTCCAGGTTCTCGCCGGCCGCAACCTTGACCTTGGCACCGGCCGCGACTTTGCCGACGGCACCGGCGCCGGCATCACCAGCATCGGCAACGCCCGCAACCCCTCCCTCCCCTTCGGCGGCGCCAACCTCGTCGTCGGTGCCGGCATCGCCGACTCCATCTCCCTCGCCGGCAGCTCGCTCGACCTTCCCTCCTTCATCGCCCGATATGTCACCACCTCCGAAGGCGAGGACTACCTCGACGAACTCATCCCCGGCCTTGACCTCGCGGCCTTTGCCGCCCTGAGCGCCGAAGAGCAGGCGCGCCTTGCCCTTGGCGTCTTCCAGCTCATCCTCCGCGACACCGGCCGCGACTACCCCCTCGTCGGCAACTACGACCGCGCCCACGACGCCATCGCCGTCCTCTTCGGCGAACTGGAGGAAGACGAACTTCCGCCCCCCGGCGACATCCTCACCCGCGGCCGCAGCATCCGCACCGCCAATGGCGGTGCCATCCACCTCCTCATGCCCGGCGGCGGCCTCGAACTCGCCAACACCGCCATCGGCAATCCCCTCTCCCCTCCCGGCATCATCACCGAAAGCGGCGGCAACATCTTCACCTTCGCCCATCAGGACGTCAGCATCGGCATCGGCCGCATTTTCACCCTGCGCGGCGGGAACCAGGTCATCTGGTCCACCACCGGCGACATCGCCGCCGGCTCCTCGTCGAAGACGGTCACCTCCGCACCGCCCACCCGCGTCCTGATCGACCCGCAGAGCGCCGCCGTCCAGACCGACCTCGCCGGCCTCGCCACCGGCGGTGGCATCGGCGCACTGGCCACCGTCGCCGGCGTCCCCCTCGGCGACGTCGACCTCATCGCCCCAGAGGGCACCGTCGATGCGGGCGATGCCGGCATCCGCGTTTCCGGCAACCTCAACATCGCCGCCAACCAGGTCCTCAACGCCGGCAACATCGCCGTCGGCGGTGCCAGCGCCGGAACTCCCGCCGCCCCCTCGGCCCCGAGCGTCGCTGCCGTCACCCCACCCCCGACCACCCCCGCCGCCGCCCCTGGCGACCAGACACAATCTACGACCACAGCCACCACCGAAGACGCAGCCCCCATCGTCGAAGAACCCGACTCCATCATCACCGTCGAAATCTTCGGCTACGGCGGCGGCTTCGATGAAGACGAAGAGCGGGAAGATGAAGAAGAGCAGGAGGACTGAGCCGCAGCACGGCGCGGAACTCAAAATGCATCAGTATGCCGGCGGAGGAGGGCAGGATGATCCGGCGGCATGCTTCGGGTTTTCCATAGGACTGACCGCAGAATTCAGCGCGGCGCACGCCTCCGGCCTGACAACAACATGATGAAACCCGTCAATGTTAGCAGGAACGCTCCGGGCTCCGGGACCGGCGTCAGAAGGACGATTCCGCGAGTTCCATAGGTCGCCAGAATCTGGCCCCGGTCGTTGATGCCGACCGCCTGCCGCAACAGGATTCCGCCCGCGTCTTCAAGCAACGGATTCAAATCCCGCATCTCTCCGTCTTCGTAGATGAACGCCCGGTTGTTCGAGGTACCGACGATCTGGCCCAGGTTGTTGATGCCAAGCGCGGAGCCATCCCCGCCGCCGAGAGCGCCAAGCTGGATGAGTGTTCCGGAGGCATCCCACATCACCGCCTGCAACTGCGAACTGCCGGCGGCGATCGCAACCCCGGCAGCGACATTCGCATCGTTGATCGCCGATGCGGCCGCGTAGCTTCCTCCGAGCCCGGGGAGCAGCGAGAATCCCTCCGTGGGACTATAGCGGAACGCATGCTTGGTCACGGGAACCGTCGGCCCGATCCAGGCTTCGCCCACGGCCCATCCGGCGTTGTTGATGCCCGCTCCCATGGAGTAGTAGGTCAGCGAAGGATCCAGAATGCTGATGGCATCCGAAACGGAGTCCCAGATGAAGGCCCGAAGCTTGTCTTCCCCCGGGAGTGTCGACGCTCCGATGACCAAACCCGAATTGTTCACACCCGCCGGATTGGCTCCATACGGTGCCCCGATCGACCGAATCTCACGGAGTCCCGTCCCCTGGCTGTAGATGTAGCTTTCAATCCCGCCGCTGAAAGAATTTCCCACGATTTGCCCCACATCATTCAACCCCGAAGCGGAAATCGACTCGCCTGGCGATATCTGCACGAGCCCCTCTCCAGCGCTGTATGTATAGGTGCGAAAGCGGATCGTATCCCCGCTTGTTCCCGAAATCAGAACCGTACCTTCGTTGTTGATCCCCCCGGCACTGGCGGAGATGAGATCCGCGGGAAGCGCAATGGGCGTCACCTGATATCTGACCGTGCTGACCGCCGCATGAAGGGCAGGCGCGATGCCCGAGATAGCAAGCACCATCAAAGCCAAATGTGAGCCGGAAATCATGCTGCTGATTAATCTTTCGATATGGCGATTCAATACAAATCCGGCGTTGCCGGAGCCGCCGCCGGAATATAACCCACTGGAGCATGACGATCCGGCATTGCCAGCATCCGCGATCCCAGGTCCGCCGTGTTCTCCTACCGGCAGACTTCCAGGGAACCAGACGTCGTTTCCGCCATTGCTTGACCGCTCTCTCCGCATCCGTGCCCTGGTTCCGAATCTTGCTCCCGGGGCTCCTGCTGATCCCCGGTTCGCTCCTTGGAGAGACCAACCCGGTCATGGACTCCGCGCAAAAACGTATCGCCGCCTTTCATGCCGGAGAAAAGCCGAACGACGCATTCGTTCGCGTTGTCTACTTCCACGCCGCGGACCGCGAGCCATTGCCCGATCACGCCGCCCGTCTCGACCGCGTCATGACGGATATCGGCGGCTTTTACCGCGAAGAAATGGAACGCCGTTTCTCCGTCGAAACCGCCGGCCTCCCGCTCGAACGCGAAGACGGGAAGCTCGTCATCCATCCGGTCCGGGGCCGCCGCCCCGCGGCACATTACCGGCACGAATCCGGCAATGAAACATGGGCCGAAGTCCGCGAGGCCCTTGCGGGAAAGATGGACCCCGAACGCGAGCACGTCCTCGTTCTCTACGGGCTCTGCGAGCGCGAACCGGGCGGGCGCTTCGTCTTCGCCGCTCCCTATTACGGGGCCGGCTGGAGTGATCATCGTCGCGGTCTCTGCCACGCCGCCGATTGCGATCTGCTCGATCCCGCATTGCTCACGGACAAGGACCAGTCGATCGTTTTCAAGGAGCACTACTACGAGCGGATGGAAATGACCGTCGCCAAATTCAACTCGTGGTACCTCGGCGGCATCGCACACGAACTCGGCCACGGCCTCGGATTCCCGCACGACAACGGCGGGCCCGGCGAAGCGCCCGGCGTCGCACTCATGGGAGGCGGCAACCTCCACTACCGCGAAGACCTCTGGGGCGGGAGACGACCGTCATATCTCTCCCTCGCCACGGCGCTTCGCTTCGCCGCGCATCCGCTGGTCACGCAATCCGACAAAGCCCGCTGGCAGCAGGCCGCCGCCGCCTTCGAAAATCTCGCCGCCACGGCCGGAAAAGGCACCCTCCGCCTGACCGGACGGGTGCGCGCATCCGTCCCGCCCTGCGCGGTCATCGCCTCCGCATGGCCGACCACGGCCAGGACCGATCATGGCGCGATGACTTTCTGCTCCGCCGTCGATGACGAAGGAAACTTCGCACTCCAACTGACCGGCCTGAATGCCCCGGCGTGGCACCTGACCTTGGGCGGCCTGCTCGTGAATGGAGCGGAATCCGTCGCGCGACTCTCCCTCCGCTGTGACAGCGAGGGCATTCCGGACGCCGCCGGTCTCATCGATAACTGGACCATCGACAACGCGGAACAGGCATTCATGCGCGACCCTGGGAAGGCGCGGGAACTCCTGACCGACGACGCCATCGCAACCGCTCCCACCGATGAAGCCCGCCGCCGCCTGCGGATCCTCCGCGCCCTCGGCGAGCCGGAAACGGAACCTGTCGACCTCACCCGGACGGATGACCCCCGCGCTTGGCTTTCCGACGCCCGGTGGACACGGGCGGCGGTCGGTTGGGGAGAGATTGCCCGCAACCGCTTCTGGTTCCAGCAAGGCCGGTGGGAGGGAGTATTCCTCAAAATCGACGGTGAAGTCTTCGAAAAAGGTCTCTACGCCCACTCGAACTCCGCATTCATCTTTCCGCTGGGAGGCCGCTGGAAGACATTCACCGGAGCCATCGGTCTTCGTGACGGGGCGGCCAACCAGGGCTCCGCCATCTTCAGGGTCGTCGGCGATGGCAAGGAACTCTACCGCTCCAAAACTCTCCGGCCCGGCCGGAAGGAAACCCTCCGCCTTGACATTTCCGGCGTCCGCCAACTCGAACTGCAAACCCAGGGGGGCGAAGGCCACAATCACAATTCCTGGGCGATCTGGGCCGACCCAATGGTGGAACGCTGACGATTCCGCGGCGCGCGGGGCATGTGGTCCCCGGCTTCAGCAGGACGCGGACGGACCTATCCTGTGAGAAATGCGAATCACCCCGTCCTCCTCCAAATCCTCCGGCCCAGCAAAATCGCGGTGATCGTGAGCCCCACGGTGATGCCCCACCACATCCCGGTCACCCCGAACCGCGCAGGATAGGCCAGAACCCACCCGAGCGGAATCGAAATCACCCAGTACGCGCCGAAAGCGATCCACGCCGGCATCCTTACATCGTCGAGCCCGCGCAGCGCGCCGGCGGCGATGATCTGCATCGCGTCGCAGAACTGGAACGCCGCGGCCACGATGAGCAGTGAGGCGGCCACCTCCAGCACCTCGGGATCGTCGGTGAACCAATCCGCAATCGTTTCGTTGAGAAACACGAAACTCGTCGCGCTCAATACGGTGAAAGCGATGCCCATGAGCCAGCCGCTCACGAGGATCGGCCGCATGGAGGCGAAATTCTTCGCACCAAAGGCCTCCCCGACGCGTACCGTGAGCGCCATCGAAATCCCCAGCGGCACCATGAAAATCGTCGCCGCACACTGGATCGCCACCTGATGCGATGCCAGCGCCGCCTCGCCCATGTTGCCGATGATCAGGGTAGCCATCACGAAAGCGCTGACCTCCGCGAGCAAATGCATGCTGGCGGGAAAGCCGGTGCGCAGCAGATCCCTCACCGCCGCCCCATCCGGCGCGCGCAGCCAGCGGGCGGGTACCCATTGCTTTAGCTCCCTGTCGCTGCGCGACCATGCGATCATTCCGGCGAGAATGGCCGTCCGCGCGATCAGCGTCGCCACTGCCGCTCCTTCCAAGCCGAGTGCCGGGAAGCCGAGCTTGCCGAAGATCATGACCCAGTTCAACACGATGTTCAAAACCACCCCGCCTATCGTGATCCAGAACACCGGCCAGGGCCGGTTCATCGCGTCGGCGTGGCTTTTCACCGCCATCGAAGCCATCGCCGGGATCATCGACGCAGCGACGATCACGAAATATGCCGGCACGGCTTCGACCACGTTAGGGTCCTGCTTGAAAAACCCAAGGAACGGCAGCATTGCGAACGCGCCGGCGAGCGCCAGCGCACCGAGCGCCAGCGCGATGTAAAGCCCGTGCCGCAGCGCTGCGCGGGCGGCGGGCGGATCATTCGCTCCGCGGGCCTGCGAGACGCGAATCGACACCGCCATCGACATCCCGATGCCGAACATCATCGGCAGGTAGATCAAGGTGTTCGCGAACGAGCAGGCCGCCAGCGGCGTCACTCCCAGCCAGCCGAGCATGAGCGTGTCGGACAGGCTGATGAGCATTTGCCCGAGCTGGCCGATGATGAGCGGAATGGCGAGCCGGATGGTGCTGCGGCTCTCGGAGAGTATGGAAGAAGACGTCATGAAAATCGGAGAAAACGTGGAAAACGAAAAGCCCGCTCGGGCATCCAAGCGGGCGGGGACAGGCGCGGGTCGCAATTCCGATCCGTCACGCAATGGCCCCGCCGCCGAAAAGGTCGGCCGGTGCGGTGCGGATGCGGACGTTGATCATGACGGGGAAAAACTAGGCAGACTGGAGGGAACTTGTCAAACGGCGGTCACCGCCCGTTCCGCCACTGAGAAAAGCGGAGTCTCCGGTTCTTTTTGGGGCAGGATGGATGGGATGGATCGGATGAAAATGCTCAGAAACGACGATGGGAGGATTCAAATATCCCATTCATCCTATCCATCCCGGTCCCCAAACAGATCGGAAGGACGAAGAAGACCGGCACGAGTTCTGCCTTCCGCATTCTTCTCACCCCAGCGCCTGGAGCGCCGCCTTCACCGCGGCGAAGTCCGGCAGATCCTTCGGATGCTCCTTCACCTCGGCATAGCGCACGATGCCCTCTTTATCGATCACGAAGGCCGAGCGCTTCGCCACGCCGCCCATGATCAGGTTCGCGTCGGGCAGGAACTGCTCGTAGGCCACGCCATAAGCCTTCGCCGCCGTATGCTCGTAGTCGCTGAGCAACGGGATCGTGATCCCCGACTTCTGCGCCCACGCCTCCTGCGCGAAGGGATTGTCGCCGGAAATGCCGAAGACCTTCGCGTCGAGCGATTCATACTCCGCGATGCCGCCGGAAACATCGCACAACTCGTCGGTACAGACACCCGTGAAGGCCATCGGCACGAAAAGCAGCACGAGGTTCGACTGGCCGATGACTTCCGACAGCTTCACGAGTTGCGGGCCGTCCGCGGTCTTGGTGACGAGGGTGAAATCCGGAGCTTTGTCGCCGATTTGAAGAGCCATGAGGTTGCGGGGTTGTTCGGGAATGAGACGCCACTATAGGCTGTCGCCGCTGCCGGTCAACGGCCCTGCACCCATGGACTTCGAATTCTCCAACATTGGCCTGCGCCTCGGCGGGGGCTCCGGCATCGGCGAACTGATGGACGACCTCGGCCATGCCCTCGCCACTGGTGGTCCCGACATCTGCATGCTCGGCGGCGGCCAGCCCGCCCACATCCCCGAAATGAACGCCATCTGGCGCCGCCGCATGGAGGAAATCCTCGCCGAACCCGGCGCCTGCGAGCGTACCCTGGCGAACTACGACCCGCCGCGCGGCAATCCCCGCTTCCTCGCCGCGCTGGCCGGGCTGTTCCACCGCGAATTCGGCTGGCAGCTCGGCCCGGAAAATCTCGCCGTGACCGCCGGCGGCCAGACCGCGTTCTTCTTCCTCTTCAACCTCCTCGCCGGCGAAATACCCGATGGCCGCCGGAAAAAAATCCTGCTCCCGCTCATCCCCGAATACATCGGCTACGCCAACCAGGGCGCGGGTGGCGACCTTTTTCGCGCCGTGCCGCCGAAGATCGAAAAGACCGGCCCGCACGAGTTCAAATACCGCGTGGATTTCGACGCGCTGGAAGTCACGGACGACATCGCCGCCATCTGCGTTTCCCGCCCGACCAATCCGACCGGCAACGTGCTCACCGGCGAGGAGATCGCCCGCCTCTCCGCCATCGCGAAGGAGCACGGCATCCCGCTCATCATCGACAACGCCTACGGCACGCCCTTTCCCGGCATCATCTTCACCGAAGCGAAACCGGTGTGGGACGAGCACATCATCCTCACCCTCAGCCTGTCGAAAATCGGTCTGCCCGGCACCCGCACCGGCATCGTCGTCGCTCATCCGAGGATCGCCGCGGCCGTCGCCTCGATGAGCGCCGTGGTCGGTCTCGCCAATCCGAACATCGGCCAGGCGATCATGACACCGCTGATCGAAGGCGGCGAAATCCTCGCCCTCTCCCGCGAAGTGGTGCGGCCCTTCTATGTCGAGAAATCCCGCCTTGCGCAGGAATGGGTGCGCGAAAGCTTCTGCGACGACTTCGACTACTACATCCATCGTAGCGAAGGCGCGCTTTTCCTTTGGCTCTGGTTCCCCGGCCTGCCGATCACGTCGCGCGAACTCTACGAGCGTCTGAAAAGGCGCGGTGTGCTCATCATCTCCGGCCACTACTTCTTCTTCGGCCACGACGACGAAAGCTGGCGCCACCGCCACGAATGCCTGCGCATGACCTTCACCATGGATGAAACCGTGGTGAAGCGCGGCATCGCGATCATCGGGGAGGAGGTACGGCGGGCCTGGGCGGAGGTGTAGCCGGTTCCGCCGGTTTTGTCGCCCGATCGAAGCGGTCGAGCCACCATTTGTCCGCGCTGCTCAGATCGTCACGACCGCGGAGCCGGTCCGCGTGCTCTTCGAGGGCTTCGGCCACGCGGGGGTACCGCGTCTTCATCTCATTCCAGCGGGCCTCGGTGAAGTGCATGGGCGACAGGAAAGACTCCACCGCATTCCCCTCCCATTCCTCGCGCAACCAATCCGGCGCATCGGGAGGAAGAGCATCCAGCAACTCCAGGGGAAACCGCTGCTCCGGGGCGGGCGGCAGATAGTGATGCCCCGGAAAACCGTCCTTCCCTTTCTCCACAGCAAAGGCCGCCGCTCCGGGGTAATCCCTGCCGTTGATCAGAACCTGCAAGCGGTGGCGATTGGCGACCTTCGGCTGGATGGACAGCGATGCCAGAGCCCACAGGAGCAGGCAGAATGCCGCGATTCCCAGCGACCGTCCGGGGGCGGACGGATTCTTCCGGTCCAGCGGGCGCTTCGCGACGCCCTTGATGATAAAGGAGCAGACGAGGCAAACGATGATTACCCCAAACGCCGCCGCAGCGGTAAAATCCGCCGCGCTCTTCAGTAGGGCGTTTTGGGGAGACAGACGGACGCCGCCCATGATCCCGATCAGCGACATGCCCCGGAACCAGGACCCCACCATCATTTCCAGCGCCGCGGGCGCGAGCAACAGGGGCAGCACCCGCTTCCATGACACCTCCGTCAGCACCGACACCGCACGAACCATGATCGCGACCCGCCAGAAGGAAACGATGGCCAGGAAAGCGATGTTCCATTTCGTCGCGGTGACGATGTCCGTGAACGCCTCCACCGGAATCCCGTAAAGCCATGCGCAAGGTGCCGTCATCCAGACCAGCGAAAGAAAGACGCCCTGCTGCCGCCAGTAGGGACCTGCTTTCATCAACCGCAGCGGCCCGGAGATCCACGCAAAGATGAACCAGCTTGTGAAAAGCGACGCGACAAAGGGACCGATGATCCACTCGGGATTTCTCAGCAGGTCGAGGTGATCGTAATTCCGCGCGATACCCGCCGAGAGCACCAGGATCGCGCCCACCAGCCAGACATGGCGCGTCGCCGCGATCCGCTCGATGGCGCCGCGGTTGCCGAAGAGAAACAGCAGAAGATCCAGGGGACGCATGATCCCCATTTCAGTTCCCGGCGCGCCGCACCGCAAGCTCATCGAGCGATGCATTTTGGGAGTGCGGCGCGATTCTCTCTCTCACCCTCGCCCGCAGATGCTTCCGGAAACCTTGATTGCGCCGCTCCACGAACTCCGGCGCATAGAGACGCCGGACCAGATCGCGGAAACCGTCTTCCAATTCCCCGATACTCAGATCCGTCGGGCGGAAATTGATGTCGAAGAGCGTGCAGCGCTCCGTCGCCTCCTCGGAAAGCAGTCGTCCCTCTTCCGACAAGCGCCGCCACAAGGGCGTCCCGGGGAAGGGCGTGAGATAGGTGATCTGCACATCGTAGAGCCCGCTCTCTTCGACGAAGCGGAAGACATGCTCGAAGCTCTCCGGCCCGTCGCCGTCGAGACCGAGGATGAAGCAGCCGTTCACCGTGATGCCGTGGCGCTGGATCGTCTCGACGGCGCGCAGGTAGCGCTCGGTGCGGCGGGCCTTCCAGTTCGATTTCTGCTCCACGCCGTCGAGCGAGGAAAAACGCGGGCTTTCGAAACCGATCAGCACCTGATGACAGCCCGCATCGCGCATCATGCGCAGCAGATCCTCGTCGTCGGCCACCGACACGTCGGTTTCGGTGAACCAGCGCAGACCCTCCTTTCCCAACGCGTTCATCAGGGCTCGACCGTGGCGCTTGTCGGCGAAGGTATTGTCGTCGGCGAACTCGACGAAGGGCCGGCCGAAAAGCTCTTTCAGGCGGCGCATTTCGGCGATGATTTTGTCCACCGGCTTCGTCCGGAACGACGGCGACAGCCGCATCGACGCCGCGCAGAATTCGCAGGCATAGGGACAGCCGCGCTGGGTCTGCACGGTGAAGCGCGGGTAACGGTCCGGTGACAGCAGATCGAAGCGCGGCATCGGTGCTTGCCGGAAATCGAAAGGACCTCTACGACGCGCATCGTAGACCGGTTTCAGCCCGCCGCGCTCCAGATCGCGCAGCACCTCGGGCCACACGGCTTCGCCCTCGCCGATGACCACCGCATCGACATGGCGCGCGGCCTCCTCCGGCGCGAGCGTGGCGTGCAGTCCTCCGAGGATGACCGGGATGCCTTTTTCCCGGAATTTCCCGGCCAGCGCGTAGGCTTCCTTCGAGGTCGCGCTGAGGGTGGAGAGAGCGATCGCGTCGAAGCGGTCGGGCACCTCCGAAATGTCCCGCACTTCCAGATACTCCGCGCCGATGTGGGGCGGCGACATTCCGGCGAGCGTCAGCAGCCCGAGCGAGGGCAGCGCCTCGATTTCCCGCGCCCGGCGGGCCACGGCGGGGAAGCTCAGGCCGAGCGCGAGCAGTTCCGCATCGGCCAGCCGCAGGCCGCTCATCGCGATGTAGCCGATATTCATGAGCGGGCGAAAAGAACGATGGCGATGCCCGCCGCGGCGGACAGGACGGGGATGAAGAACAGATGGCGGAAGGGTTTTCGCCAGGCGCAGAGAAAACAATTCAGCGGCATGGCGACGAGTGAAACCAGAAGGAACAGCGAGCCGGCGCGGGCTGCCGCCTCCGGCACGCCGAGCGGCTCCAGCGAGAGCGCGTAGAACAGATTGATCAGCCCGATGCCGAAAAACGAGATATGCCCCAGCCGGACCATCCGCCGCTCCCGGCTGCCGTAGCCGCCGAGCCAGTCTTCGCGGTGAAAGAGCAGCCCCATGACTGCGCCGCTCAGCACGCCGCCGAGAAAGCCCACCCACCCGGCCATCAGGGAAAAGCGCAAGGGGTCCATCGGGAGAACTCCAGCAGATTCCGCCGGATCGGGGAAATCGAAACGGCAGGGGGATTCATCGACGTAGGCGATGTTCGGGTGGTCCGCCGGGAGCGCGGAGCCCCAGCTCCGCAGAAGGAAGGGCAGGGATTGCATGCCCGTTCAGACCGCAATGGGGAATGACGGCTCTTCCCCCGCTTCTGCGGAGGCTGGGGCTCCGCGCTCCCGGCGGCCTCTCGGATTCAGCCCACAGGCTCTTCCTTCTTCTTTTTGAGATCGGCCCTCAACCCACTGACGAAAAGCAACACGGCCGCGATGCAGATGCAGGAGTCCGCGACATTGAAGGAAGGCCAGCGATAGTTGATGACCGGGATGGTGAAGTCGAGGAAATCGACCACGTACCCGGCTTTCAACCGCTCCCACAGAGGTTCGCCCTGCATGTAACTCAGCCGTGAGCCCTGGATCAGCCGGTCGGTGAGATTGCCGAGGATGCCGCACAGCAGCAGGGCGACGGCGATTTTCCCCATCCTGCCCTCGAAGAAATTCGTCCGCCAGCCGATGGTGATGAGCGTGATCGCGATGAAAGGCACGATCAGGAAGACGATGGGCGCCCAATCGGTGCCGTTGCCGAAGCCGAAGGCGACGCCTTGGTTGTGAACGCGGACGATGTTGAAGAAACCTTCGATCACCGGAATTTGCTCGCTGGACGAAGAAGAGCCCGGCGGCGGCTCGGCAAAACGCGCCACGATCCAGAACTTGGTGATCTGGTCGAGGGTGTAGAGCGGCAGGGTGATGCCGAGGAACAAGCGGAGGAAGCTCATGCGTGCGAGACGGTTTGGAGCACGCTTTCGCAGCGTTGGCACAGGCCCGCACCGCCGAGCGGCTCGTAGCGGCGGCAGCGTGGGCACATCTGGTATTCCGTCTTCGCGGCGCCCGCCTTCAATTCGGCGCCGGCGCTGACATCCAGTCCGGCAACAATGAAGAACTCGGTCGCGAACTGCCGGTCGCGCAGAAGCTGGTAAACCGGCTCGCCGGCGGGAACGACCAGCGTGACGGCGGCTTCGTTGTTCTTGGTAAAAGTTTTCGTCTTGATCTGTTCCTCGATGGCGGTCTGCACCGTGTGGCGGATTTCCAGCAGGCGGCTGACCTTCGCCGCGGCCTCGCCGGAGGCGAAGGCGGGATCGGGCTCGGGGAAATCCTGCTCATGCACGCTGCCCTCGGTGAAGGGGGCATGCTCCCATGCTTCGTCCGCGGTGTAGGCGAGGATGGGGGCGAGCAGGCGGCAGAGGGCGTTGAAGACATCGTACATCGCCGTCTGACTGGCGCGGCGGCGGACGGAACTACGGGCATCGCAGTACATCCGGTCCTTCGTCGCGTCGATGTAGATGGCGGAGAGTTCGGCGGTGCAGAATTGGTTGATGGCGTTGAAGACCTTGCGGAATTCGTATTGCTCATACGCCTTGCGGCATTCGGCGACGACGGCGTGGAGCCTTTCGAGGATCCATTGGTCGAGCAGCGGCAGGTGGCTGGGGGCCACGCGGTCCATTTCCGGGTCGAAGCCGTCGAGGTTGCCGAGGAGGATGCGCAGGGTGTTGCGCAGGCGGCGGTAGGGCTCGGCGACCTGCTTGAAGAGATCTTCGCCGAAGGGCACTTCGTTCTGCCAATCGACGGAGGAGACCCACAGGCGCACGATGTCGGCGCCGTATTTGTTGTAGAAATGCGCGGCGTCGATCGGCTTGCCGGCCTTTTCCGCCTCGGACTTCGAGAGCTTCTTTTTGTCCTTGTCGACGACGAAGCCGTGGGTGAGCACGGATTTGTACGGGGCCGCGCCGCGCCAGGCGACGCTCATCATCAGCGAACTCTGGAACCAGCCGCGGTGCTGGTCGGTGGCTTCGAGATAGAGGTCACAGGGGGCGTGGAGTTCGGGATGCTTTTCGAGCACGGCGACGTGGGAGCAGCCGGAGTCGATCCAGACGTCGAGGGTGTCGCGGCACTTCTTCATGTCCGCGGGCAGGCCGAGCAGCGCGGCGAGTTCGGCGTCGGATTTCTCGAACCAGAGGTTGGTGCCTTCCTTTTCGACGAGGTCGGCGACCTTGCGGGCGATGTCGGCGGAGAGGATGGCCTTGCCTTCGGCGTCGAAGAAGACGGGAAGCGGCACACCCCAGGTGCGTTGGCGCGAGATGCACCAGTCGGGCCGGGCTTCGACGGTCCCATGGATACGGTTGCGGCCCCAGGAGGGCAGCCATTCCACCTGGTCGATGGCTTCGAGCGCTTTGCCGCGCAGGGTTTCGAGCGAGATGAAGAACTGCTCGACCGCGCGGAAGATGATCGGCGTCTTCGAGCGCCAGCAATGGGGATAGCTGTGCTTATAGACTTCGCGGGCGAGCAGCATGCCCCTGCTTTCGAGCAATTCGACGATGGGCTCGTTCGATTTGAAGACATGCTTGCCGACCAGATCGGGCAGGCCGCATTCGGCGGTGAAGTTGCCGTCGTCATCAACCGGGGAAAGCACGTCGAGGCCGTATTGCTGGCCGGCCACATAGTCGTCCGCGCCGTGGCCGGGGGCGATGTGGACGGCGCCGGTGCCGGTTTCGGTGGTGACGAACTGGCCGAGGATGAGCTTGGAGGAGCGGTCGAGGAATGGGTGGCGGGCTTCGAGGTGTTCCAGTTCGCGGCCCTTGAGTTCCTTGAGCACGGAAGTACGGCGCATGCCGGACTTTTCCTCCAGCGCCGCGACGAGTTCGCGGACGACGATGAGGATTTCGCGGCGGCCGTTGCCCTCGAACTGGCCGACTTCGTAGGTGAAGTCGGGGTGCACGGCCACGCCGAGGTTCGCGGGGAGGGTCCACGGGGTGGTGGTCCAGATCGCGATGGCGGCGTTGCCGATGCCGAGTTTGGCGGCGGATTCCGGAGTGAGCGGGAATTTGACGAAGATCGCGGGGCTTTCCTTGTCCTGATACTCCACCTCGGCCTCGGCCAGCGCGGTGTGGGCGCCGTAGGACCACTGGACGGGTTTCTTCGACTGATAGACCACGCCGCTTTCGACGAGTTTGGCGAAGACGCGCAGGATCTCCGCTTCGTAGCCCGGAGCCATGGTCAGGTAGGGATTCTCCCAGTCGCCGAAGACGCCGAGGCGGCGGAAGGAGGCGCGCTGGATGTCGATGAATTTTTCCGCGAACTCGGTGCAGCGGCGGCGGATCTCGGCGGGTTCGAGGCCGGCGGTCTGCTTGACGACTTTGAACTCGATCGGCAGGCCGTGGCAGTCCCAGCCAGGTACGAAGGGCGCCGTACATCCGGCCATCGTCTTCGATTTCACCACGAGGTCCTTGAGCACCTTGTTGAGCGCGGTGCCCATGTGCACGTCGCCGTTGGCGAAAGGCGGGCCGTCGTGCAGCAGGAATGTCGGGGCGTTCTGCGTGCGGCGACGGGCGAGGATGCGCTGGTAGAGGCCGTTTTGCTCCCAAATCGCCAGCCGCTTCGGCTCGTTTTCCACAAGGTCCCCGCGCATGGGGAACGTGGTCTGCGGCAGCAGCAGCGTGTCTTTGTAGTGCGAATCGGTGCTCATCGGCGGGCGCGGACGCTAGCAACGCGCCCCGGGGGGGTCAATCACCGGGGAGAGGTGTTGAAAATCAGGGGAAAATGCTGGTGAGTGACATCGGCGAAGACGCTGGTGCTCGTGCAGGGCTGCTTTTCCCAGGCTTTACGGAGGCGGGCACCGCACTGCATGCTGGGGCCGCATGAAAGGCTTGTCCGCGATCCTGTCCGTTCCGCTCGCCCTATGCCTCTTCGCCTGCTCGCCTGGCGATGGGGTGCCGAAAATGCCGCCCGCTCCGTCGTCCGCGCTTCCCCCAGCGGCGATCCGTGCGGACTCGGACGCGCGCTTCGCCGTCCTGCTTGGCGGGGCAGGCGCGGCGTCGCCGATTTTCAGCCAGTACTCCGCCAACGGGCCGGCGCAGTTGGCAGCGAATTTCACCCGCCGCCTCGATTTCACCGGCGTGGCGTGGGACGAATCCCGCACCGCGACGCTCGTCTCCCCTATCCATGCGGTCATGGCCGCGCATTACACGCGCCCCGTGGGGGCAAGGGTGGTTTTCCACGACCGCAAGGGTCAGCCGCATGCCCGCACCATCACGGCGATCGAGCGCGTGCCGGGCTTGGATGTCGCCGTCGTTCGTCTCGATTCGCCCGTGCCGGTGGCCTTTTACCGGGTGCTGCCGCCATCATCTTCGTATGCGGGACCTCTGACGGGATGTCTGGTGGTGGTCACCGACCAGTGGCGGATGGCCTTCGTCCACGAAATCGCCGGGGTGCGCGAAAAGAGCGTTTCCTTCCGTCATCCTTCGCCGGATCGCGGCATCACGCTGTTGACGAAGGATCTCGTCTCCGGCGATTCGGGCAGCCCGGCATTCCTGCTCGTGGGCGGGGAGCTGGTGCTGATCGAGACACACACCACCGGCGGGGCAGGCGCGGGGCCTTTCTATGGATCGCCAGCGGTGTTTTCCGGCGTGAACGAAGCGATGCGGAAGCTCGGCGGCGGTTATCAACTGTCCATCGCGCCCGTTACGGGCGGCTGATCCGCCCCGCGAATCATGCGGGATCGATCCGCGCTTCGGAACTTTGCCGTCTTCCCTTTCCTCCGGCATCGGTTATGCTCGCCGGTGGATCATGCCTGAAGCCATTCCGAAAATGATCATCTGGATGGTGATCGCCGTGTGGCCGCTCGCTCTTGTCGCGGGCTGGCTGCTCAAGCGGCATTGGGCGCGGCGCTACGAACGGCTCGGCGAATCCACCTCCGAGGAAATGCTCGCCGAACTTGCCAATGCCTACGCGCCGCGCCGCAGCATTCTCATCCGCACCCACACGGAATACCTTCCTTTCGTCTTCGAAAGCGTCCGCGAAGTGGTGGACGCTGGCTTCGGCGACAAGCAGATGCTTTCGCTCCTGCAACGCATCGATCTCCACCCGCCCTACGACGAACGCCGCGCCGTCTTTCCCGTCGAAGTGAGGGGCCGCAGCACCGATCTTCTCTTCGAATGGTCCCGCGACCCAGGCGACCGCATCCGCCTGCGGGCGACCGCCGCTCCCGTCATCATCCGCGCCCTGCGCGAACAGAAGAAAAAGATCCCGAAAGCGGCGCTGGCGGAGTGACTACACCCGCGCCTCCAGCCATTTCCCGCGGAAATGGACCCACGAGAAAATCAGCGCCTGGGTCAGCAGATCGAGCGAGAAAATGACCCACACTACCCGCAGGTCGAACCACGCCGCGTCCTTGAAGCACGCCAGCATCACGATCCGGTAAAAGATCATGCTGCCGAAGGACCAGCGCATCACCACCCCCGTCGCCCCCGCGCCGCGCATCGAAGTTTTCAAAATGATGCAGGTCGCGAAAAACGGCTGTGCCAGCGCGCAGATCAGCACCAGCGGCGATGCGATGTTCTGGTGCAGCTCGCTGTCAGGCGCCATCAGCGCGATCAATCCGTCGCGGCCGAAAACGAAAATCAGCCCCATCGCCCCCATCAGCCCTACCGCTGCCTTCCAGCACAGCCGCACCGAGCGCACCGCCATCTCCTTTGACCCCGCGCCCAGATATTGTCCAACCAGCGCCGCACCCGCCGTCGCGATCGCCCAGCCGGGCAGGAAGCTCATCGACTCCACCCGGATCGCCAGGATGTGCGCGCCGAGATTCCCTTCCCCCGGCAGCGTCGCGATCACATGAATGCCGTACGCGTGGATGCTCCACATGAAACCGATCTCCAGCGACTGCGGCGCGCCGACCCGCACGATCCGCCCCATCGTCTCTCCGTGAAAACGCAGCCCCGCCCAGCTCCACGACAGCAGCCCCTTCCGCCGCACCAGCAGCAGCGAGACCGTCGCCAGCCCGGACGCCCAGCCGCATACCGTCCCGATTGCGATCCCTGTCACCCCATGGCCGCCGAGCGGCTCCGGCCCCAGCGCGAGCAGACCGCTCACCACCATGTTCACCACATTCACCACGCACATCCCGACAAAGGGCGTCCGCGTGTCCCCGGCTCCGCGTAAAGCCGCATTGATCGCGAACATCGCCCCGCTGAAAGGTCCCGAAATCGCCAGGATCCTCAGGAAATCCTCCGCATGCACCGCTGCCGCCGGGCTCAGCCCGATCCCCCGGATCAATGCCGGGATGCCCGCTTGCAACGCCAGCAGCGAAAACATCCCCGCCGTGATCCCCAGCCACAAACCCTGCCCCAGCCCGCGCTTCGCCAAACCATGATCTCCCGCTCCCGTCGCCCGCGAAACCAGCGCCATCACCCCCGTCGCCACCGCCCCTTGCAGGATGTTGAAAAACCAGCCGACATAACCTCCCAGCCCCATCGCATCCAGGATCGCCGCGCGCTCCTCGGCCATCCGATCCTCAGCCACCGCGATCCGCCCGGCGATCAGCAAGTCCACAAAGCCGACGCAGAACGCCAGCACCTGCTCCAGCAGGGGCCACACCGCCAGCACCGCCACCTGCCGTGGCAACGACAGGCCGGCCAGGCGTCCGCCGAGAGCCACCTCCGGAATCGCCCGCTGACTCGCCTCCACACTCGCTCCGGGCTTCGACATCGGCTGCGCCCGATTGGCTAGCGGGCCGGATTCGGCATTTCAACCCGGCTCCCCGGAAAAGTGGTGGCCGCTGACCACTTCCACCCCTTCCTGCGAATCCCAGTGGCGCATCGCATCCCCCGGGCGTATGCTTCCCCCGCAGTGAGCGCTGACTCTCCCATCGACCTCCAAGGCCACCTCCTGCTGGCCGACCCCTCCTTGCGCGACGGGATCTTCGACCGCTCCGTGGTGCTCCTCGCCAACCACTCCTCAGATGAAGGCGCCTTCGGGCTCATTCTCAACCACCCGACCGGCCACAGCGTCGGCGACTTTCTCAAGGGCGACGACTTCGAACCACTGAAAAACATCGCCGTCCACTTCGGCGGGCCGGTCTCCCGCGAGCACCTCACCTTCTCCGCCTTCTGGTGGGGCAAGGAAGGCAGCCTGAAGTGGCACGTGCGCATCCCGGCCGACCAGGCTATCCGCCGCAGCCGCCAGCCGGGCACGCTGGTCCGCGCCTTCGTCGGCTACTCGGGCTGGACCGCCGGCCAGCTCGAAGGCGAACTCCGCCGCAACGCTTGGATCGCCACTCGTCCGGCCTCCACCATCCTCGGCCAGCCCCATGATCGCGCCCTCTGGGCCGACATCCTGCGCACCATGTCTCCCTACCACCGCATCCTCGCCGAAGCCCCGGACAATCCCTGGACGAACTGAAATCCACCTCGTGCCATGGCGGACGGAGACTTCATCGTGGTGGCCTTCGACGGCGATTGCCTGATGTGCAGCGGCGGCATCCGCTTCCTCGCCGAGCGGGACCGCCGGAATCGCCTCCGTTTCGTGAAACTGCAAAGCCCGCTGGGCCGCGACATGGAGCGCCGCTCCGGGGTGAGCGGCCTGAGCACCATGGTGGTCGACCCCGGTACCGGCGGCCCCATACTGACGAAATCCTCCGGCGTGCTGCTCGTGCTGCGCGAACTCGGCGGCCGCTGGGGATTGCTGGCACGTCTGGCAGGACTAGTTCCGCGTGGCCTGCGGGATGCCGCCTACGATTTCATTGCCGCCCGGCGACACCGCCTGACCGGCGGGCGGCAATCCTGCGGCCTGCCTTCCGAAGCGGTGCGGGAGCGCCTGCTGGACGGCGAGCGGGTTTGACAGGCCGGGCGCAGCGGCCTTTCCTGCGGCGTGTCGCCGGATGACCGACAAGATTTCTCCTTCGCCTTCCTGAGCATCCTGTTCGAGGGCGCGCCCTTCATCCTGCTCGGCACGCTCATCAGCGGTCTCATCGACATCTACCTGCCGGCGGGAACCATGGACCGCCTGTTGCCGAAGCGGCGCTTCCCCGCCATCCTCGTCTCCGGCCTGCTCGGCGCCATTCTGCCTGTCTGCGAATGCGCCGTCGTCCCGGTGATCCGCCGCCTCGTGAAAAAGGGCCTGCCCGTCTCCTGCGCGCTCACCTACATGCTCGCCGCGCCGATCGTGAACCCGGTCACCGCACTGAGCACCTGGAAGGCCTTCCGCGGCCCGGTCATTCCCTTCGGCGAAGGGAGCGAATTCACCGCCAGCCTCGTGATGACCGTCTCGCGGCTCGGCCTCGGCTTCCTGCTCGCCGTGGCCGTGGGCCTGATCGTCGCGAAAATCCCGCTGGTGAAGCTCCTGCGCCAGCGCTTGGTCGACAGCCTGGCGAAAGAAGACGCGGAAAAGCACACGCACCATCACGACCACGACCATTCCTGCTGCGGCCACGATCATCACCACCACGATCACGACGATCACGAGCACTCCTGCTGCGATCACCATCATCACCACGACCACAACCACGGCGACGACAACCGTCTGGTCGCCGCCTTCCGCTCGGCCATGCGCGACTTCGTGGACGTGGGCGTCTACTTCACCATCGGCGTCGCCATCACCGCTCTCTTCAACACCGGCATCGCCCCCGGCGCGGAATGGCTTGATGGGCTGGCGGCAAACGACATCGCCGCCCCCGCGGCGCTCATGGCGCTGGCCTTCATCCTCAGCCTGTGCAGCACCTCGGATGCGTTCATCGCCGCCACCCTCGACAAATTCACCTACGGCGCGAAGCTCGCCTTCCTCACCTACGGTCCGATGATGGACGTGAAGCTGCTCTTTCTCTATCAGACCGTGCTTCGCCGCCGCTTCATCCTGCTGCTTGCTCTGGGCCTCTTCATCGCCACCGGCGTCGCGGCCATTGCCTGGCAGGCCGGCATCTCCTCCCTCGCCCCGCAATGACCGCACCGATCCAGAGAACTCTCTTCTCCACCGCCCTCCTCACCTGGGGCGGGGTGCTGGTCTACTTCTACGCCAGCGGGCGGATCGTCAAATACCTTGCCCCGGACTTCCGCATGTTCGCCCTGGCCGGCGGCCTGGGCCTGCTGGTGGTGGGGCTTTTCAATCTCCTCACCGCCGGTCAGCGCGCCGCCTGTGGCCACGACCACGGCCCGGACGACTCCCATGACCACGAAAGCCTCGACGTCCATCCCCTCGCCGCCTTCCTTGTCCTCGTCGTGCCACTGGTGCTGGGCGTCGCATGGACCAAGGACACCTACTCCACCAGTGCCCTGTCTCGCAAAGGACTCTTCGACGCGCCCTCGGAAGCCGGTTCGCTCTTCATGAGCTCCATGCTGCCGAAGCTCACCCGCGAAGTGATCGAGCAGCAGCATCCGATGAACGCCGACGGCTACCACCCTTTCCCGCTGATGGAGCTTTTCTTCAGCAGCGGCGACCCCGAAATGCGCGAACTGGTCGAGGGCATGCCGGTCGTCACCGAAGGCCGCCTCGTCAACGATCCCGATGGCCCCGCCAATCAGCGCCGCCTCTACCGCCTCTTCATCA
The DNA here is from genome assembly GCA_037190465.1 of Haloferula sp. Taxonomy (GTDB): domain Bacteria; phylum Verrucomicrobiota; class Verrucomicrobiia; order Verrucomicrobiales; family Akkermansiaceae; genus Haloferula. Next base: position 34,797 of record JBBCJF010000024.1, read on the forward strand.
CCTGCTGCGCCGCCGACAGCCGCGCCATCCCGATCGTCGTCCGCTTCAAGGGCGAAGCGCCCGCCGTCGAGGAAAATACCTGGATGAAACTCTCCGGCACCATGCGCTATCCCGACGAGGGCATGGGTTACATCCCTTTGCTGGAAGTCGAGCACGCCACGGAAGCCCCGCCTCCGCCGGAAGAATCCTTCATGCGCGGATTCTGAATTTCCGTGCTTCCGTCACTCCCCCCGCCTAGCCGCGGTCGCCGGGCTCGGTTCGCCCGCCCCGGGAGCTTCCTTCTCCTCCTTCGCAGGATCGATCAGCTTGCGGAAGCCGTCCGCCCAATCGGAAGCCTTCCTGTGCGTCACGTTTTTCTCGATGTGGGCCAGCATGCGCGCCGCGGCGCCCTGTTGGTCGCCGGCTTTGAAAAGATCCACCTCCATCTGCCACTGCAAATCGGGCAGCGTCTCGGCGAGGAACTTCGTGTGATCGGCCGTGCGCATCGCTTCGCGGGTCCCGACCCGGTTATTGTCGCGCTCGGCGCCCCAGTGTTCGCTGGCGAGCGTCTCGAACTTGATCCGCTTCAGCCACAGCGTGCGCAGTTTGACGATCGAATCGGCCTTGCGATGCGGGGGCATCAGCAGCGTGTCGAAAATCTCCGGAACCGAGCCCGGAGCCATCGGCCATCTTTTGACCTCCAGCCCGCCGATGTCGTAAGCGCGTGCGAAAACCGAACCCGTGGCGGATTCGAGCAGTACTTCCTGCCCCCCCTTCAGCTTTTCGACATCGTTAAATATCGCGTCGAGAGCGGACTCCGCCCGCGGGATGAGGGACGACAGGCTCCCCTTCGTCGAGGCGGCCTCCAGCGTCAGCATCAGCCAGTTGAGCTGGTGCCGCAGGGCGAGCCGCCGGCCCGGGTTGTCGATCTCTTCGGCATGCCGGCGGCGCCACTCGCGGAAATCCTGGTTTTTACGGTACTGATCCTGGAACTGCACCTTCTCGATGCACTTCAGGTAAAGCTCCATCGTCGCCGTATCGCTCGAAAGCGCGCTGCGATAGGCGGCCACCGCCACCCGGAAACGCGCATCCACCTTCGCTTCGGCGGCCTCGCGCAGTTTTTCGAGCTGCTCGAGCAGCGCCTCCCGGTCGGCGTCTTTCAACGCATCGGCGGAAACAGGCGCGATCGGCAGGAGAGCGGCGGCCAGAAGAAGGTGACGGTACATGCGGATTTGGGCTTGAGCTGATCCGTAATAAAACGCCGCAACCCCTGCAAGGTTTTGCACCGGATAACCGAAATCGCGCGTTTTATTTCAAATTTTTCCCCTCCAGCGCCCTTTTCGCCGCCCCAATCTCCCCATCCGGCACGAAACCGCCTGCCGTCAGCACGATCCTCCGGAAGCCTGCCGCCTGCGCCAGTTCGGGCGAACCGCCCGATTCCGCCGCCACCACCGGCAAACCCAGCCGCCGGGACGTCTCGACGAGGGCCGCGGCCGGGGCATCCTGCGCCTCGCCGAGCACCACGACAAGATCCGCCCGGCGGCTGAGCGCCTCCAGCGACCGCTCCCGCTCCAACGTCTCAGGGGAGCCCGTCTCCAGAAAAGTCACCCGGCTGTCCCGGTGCCGCTGCCTCAGCGCCTCCGCCACCAGCCGCGCCCGCCGCGGCGGATAATCCGGCGGCGCCACCACCCCGAAGCGCGGCGAAAAGGCCAGCCGCGCCGCATCGTCCGCATTCTCCGCCAGCGCCGCCGCAGGGAAATCCCCCGCCAGAGCGAGCACTCCGGCCGATCCCTTCATCCCCGCCACCACCGGCCGGCAGCCCTCCGCCGCCAGCAATGCCAGCGCCGTCTGCGCCCGCCGCAGCGAGGGCAGCGACAAGTCGATCAATTCGTGCCCCGCCTCCTGCCAGCGTTTTTTCCAGGAACGCGGCAGACCCGCCGGCGGCACCACCACTCCGCTCGTGCCGGCCCGATAAGCGTCCGCCTCCACCTCCCGCAGCCCCAACTCCCGGAAATGCCCGCACAGCGCCTCGTTCGGCCCCAGCCGCCCAGCCACCGTCAATGCCCCGCGGACCAGCCGCTTCTCCAACTGCTCCAGCACTGATCTCAATTCCACTCCCATCCCTGCTGCTCCGGCCAACTCCACGACGGCCGGGGAGGAACTCACGATTGCTTCCGCGATCATAGCTTTGTAATGCAAAGTTAAAGGCTCAAAAAGCTCTGAAAAATCAAAACGGCACTTACTTTGTAATGCAAAGTGAAATTGGCAAGCCGGATTTTTTCAAGTCGGGGAGCGCACGCATCCTGCGTGCCGTTTTCCGCATCTTGCGGAAAACCGTGTGGGAGCGTTCCCGACCATGCGGGCTTGGAAGGACGCCCCGAAGACCGTTCCGCAGGGATGCGGAACGGAGCACGCTGGAAGCGTGCGCTCCCCGAAGCCGCAAAGTCACCACCCGGTCTGGACTGGTTCAACCGGCCCCGGCCCCGGGATTTCGACCAGCGTCCCGCATGGCGCGCCGGAAGTCCTCCTCGGCGACGGTCGCGTCCTGATTCTCGACCCCTGATCGATTCTTAGGAGCACTGGCAGCCTGCCGGCGGCCATTCCGATTCGATTCACCCGCTGCCTGATTTCAATCTTGGCACGGCGGGGCGGAGAACCATACTCCCGGCCAATGGGTGTTTCAGGGCGCACCCCCAAAAAAGCAAATTCCTAGCAGCCCCCCTCCCGGCCCGAGCCGGGGAAAGACATCGATGAAATGGGGAAGTTTCATAAGAGTCAGTGCAGTAATATACTCCGCCAGAACAGCCGGGAACGGTAAAGAGGCCGGATCATGGCGGGTTTAGAGGTAGGTGTGACGTTTCAGCAAACGGGATTTGCGGAGCTGCCAGCAGCCCGACAAAGCGACCCAAAGAATCAGGTAGATCGAAACGATCAACCAAGAGGCGAGGAAGAATCTGAAATCCCCGTGTTCGCCCCGCTTCCACGAACAAGCCTTGGGAAAGAAAGGGTTCTCTTTCCGGGACCACGACGACAGCAAACCATTCCGAATCTTCAAGCCACGCATCTGCGGCGCTAACACATGCCCGCGGAATGAGCGTTTGTGCAGTGATATTTGACGGTTCGTCATTCCGGCGATCAATTGCGTTTCGGCCATTTCAAGCGATAGACATTGAAAGGTATTGGGCAACAACAACCAAACCCACAGCAGGAACGCGAACCCCGGCAATCCGAGCCAGAACAGGCGAGAACGGAGCAACTGCGGCGGGTTCATGGCTCGTTTCATCTTCAGGCGTCGTTCCACGCCCCTTTCTCCCTCCCTTTCGCCCGGCCAACAGGTGTTTCAGACCGCACCCCCAACAAACAAATTCCTAACAGCCCCCCTCCCGGCCCGAGCCGGGGAAAGACATCGATGAAATGGAGAAGTTTCATAAGAGTCAGTGCAGTAGTCAGTCAGTCGGTTCAGTTTATTTCCCCAGCCTCAAAATCTGCTCCAGAATCGCCAGATACTCCTCGAAGGCCCGCCGCCCCGCCTTGGTCAGCGTATAGAGCGTCTGCGGCCGGCCGTCGCCGGTCAGCTTCTCGGACGACACATAGCCCGCCTGCTCCAGCGTGCGGAGGTGGGTGATCAGATTCCCGTCGCTCATCTCCAGCTCCGCCTTCAAATCCTGAAAGGGCCACGGCGGCACCCGGGAAGCGAGCAGCGTCATGATTCCCAGCCGCGCCTTCTCGTGGATCGTCTTGTCGAGCTTGGAAAAATCGATCACGGCTGCTCCCGGCGGGTGGTGGTGACGATGAGCGCTCCATAAAGCAAATGGAAGCCTCCGAACGTCGCGGCCATCACCCCCGACGGTCCCATCCGCCCCAGCAGCGGCCGGGCGGTATGGATAAAGCTCAGGGCGCAGAAACAGCCCAGCCCGGCGACCACGAAGGCGACGCCCAGCCACACCATCGACTTCGGTGCGAACTCACGGATCGCCAGCAGCGCCAGACCGTAGTGCAAAATCCAGAACGCGGCCGCGAACAGCTCCGGCGCCGGGTACCCGTACTTCAAAAAGAACAACCCCAAAAACCCGCCAGCCACCAGCGAGGGCAATCCACCCCGCAGCGCCACCCTCAATCCATGGGAGAGAAAAGGCCGGTTGTGCGCGTGCGCCGTCCGCATGAGCTGCCACACCGCGAACACCAGCACCACCGCCAGCCCCGCCAGCCACACCCCGCCCCAGGCCATCCGGCTTTTCCCCTCCGAAAGCCAGCCCGCCGCCACCGACATCGCGCCGCCCACCAGCGCAGCTTCCCCCGACAAAGCACGGAAAATCGTCGCCCGCTCCATCATCGTGCGGATCACCCGCAACTGCTCCGCCGCTTCCTCATGGGTTGTCATGCGCCCTGCTTTGCCATGCAAAGCCAGAATCCGGCAAGACCGAATTTACCTGCCTCTCCGCCTCGTACAACACGATCGCCACCGCCGTCGAAAGATTCAAACTCCGCGTCCCGCCGTCCTTCATCGGAATCCGGATCGCTCGCTCCCCGGCTCCCGTCACCATCCTCCCGGGCAAACCTCGCGTCTCGCAGCCGAATACCAGATGATCTCCGGGCTGAAAATCCGCCTCCCAGTGCGACCGCGCCGCCTTCGTGCTGAGGAACCAGAAACCCGCCGCCGGGTCCGCTGCGGCCTGCAGCTCGTCGAGACTCTCCCACACCCGCAGATCGACATCCTTCCAGTAATCCAGCCCCGTGCGGCGCACATGCTTGTCGTCGAGCGAAAAGCCCAGCGGCTTCACCAAATGCAGCCGCGCCCCCGTCGCCAACGCCAGACGGCCGGCGGCGCCGGCATTGTGCGGGATCTCCGGAGCGACGAGGACGATGTGAAACACCCCCCCAGGGGAAACCCTCAACCCGCCGGGATCAAGCTGCAGTTCCCTGAAGCATGGGTTTTGGGATCAGGATGGATGGGACGGGTAGGATGAAGGTATGGAAGAAACCGCATCCGGAAGCCTCGAAATATTCCATCCATCCTATCCATCCCGCTCCATACAGAACCCTTGCCCCCTGTTTTCTTCGAATGTAGGGACCCTGCAACCTTCCCTTGGCTTTTGGACGTTGCCGTTGATCGAAAGCCAAATGGCAGGGGCAAGCATCGACCATGACCGCGCCATCCGCAGAAGAGCCGCTTCCTGTTCCTCCTGAGTCCCTGTCTTCCGGCGAAGTCGTGTTGAGGCTCGGCCAAATCGTGCCTGGAGATCCGTCCCGGGAATTCGTTCCGTATTTTCATTTCCGGATCTTCTCCCCCGAGGGTTCGGACGTTGGGCACATCAATTTCCGGATCGGAGATACCGAGCACATTCGCGTTTGCGCCGGCCATATCGGGTTTGGGATTGCGGAGCCTTTTCGGGGGCGCAGCTATGCCTTGCAGGCGTGTCATGCCATTGCCCCCTTTGTCCGCTCGGTTTATGAGGCGGTGACCATCACCTGTGACCCCGACAACTTCGCATCCAAGCGCACGATCGAGAAACTGGGAGCGGAATTTGTCGGGGAGGTCGCCGTGCCAAGCCACGATCCCCACTATCAACGGGGATCACGCACTAAGAGACGATACAGATGGATGCCTTGACCGGATCCGATAAAATCCGAAAACGGCGGAAAGCAGCCCGCTGCGTCCCGCAGTTCACTTCGAGCATTGCCGATAGCCTCATGTTCCGCCGATTTCAGGAATCCGACCTCGACCCGTGCGTTGAAATTTTCGTGTCCACCTTTGCGCGACCTCCCTGGAACGAGGAGTGGAATCCCAACGTCGTGAGAGAACGCCTCGATCAGATTCTCAAAACTCCTTTCTCCTTCGGCGTCGTGGCCGGCGACACGACCATCAACGGCTTTGCCCTCGGATTTTCGGAGCCATGGCACGAAGGCACCCATTTCTACCTGAAGGAAATGTGCATTCATCACGCTCATCAAAGGCAGGGTATCGGAACGCAGCTCATGAGCTTTCTCGCTGCCGAACTCCGCAAGCGCGATACCAGGAGAATCTACCTTCTGACCGCCCGCGGCGATATGTCGGAAGCCTTCTATGCCAGGATCGGATTCTACACGAGCCCCAAGATGATTCTGATGGCGCGTCGATTCGAGCCGGACGAAGGAGGCGGTCTGCCCTGAACCCCGCCTGCCGCAATCCATGATCACGGGAAACCGCCCGCGCCGGTGCCGGGCTGCGGCATTCATGACTTCAACGGCGTGGCGACGAGTCCCGATGACGCGCGGGTGATATAGCGCGCCCGCATCGCGGACCGGAGCCATGCCGCCCCGCGCAATCGGGGAATCCCGATGAGCATCGCCGATGTGTTCATCCACCGGACCGGCAGGCATCAACGCCGCCGCCGGAGCAAGGCAAGAGCCCCGAGACCGAACAGGGCTGCCGAGGATGGTTCGGGAATCAAGGTTGTCTGCAAGGTGATGAAGGGAATACGAGTATCCCGGACATCTCCGTTGTCCTGGATAATGCCGGCTCCCTGTGCGGCGTATGTGTGAGCGCCTCCGTTCGTTGTTCCATTGTCCGTCAGCCGCCGGGTCGAGATGTCGTTCTCCGCCGACAGGCCGAGTTGCGTTGTCCGGGCTTCCGCGGAGGTCTGGAACATGAAATACAACTGCACGCCGGAGTTTGCGGTTACCGAAATGCCGTCGAACGACCAGGTTTGCGTGCTGCCGGAAGTTGCCGCCGCCCACGCCACGCTTGCATTGGACGCTCCGAGGAATCCGGTCAAAGTTCCGCCTGCGTAGCCGGTATAAACGCCTACCCAGAGATTCTCGGGCGATGTGGCTGGACCCACGTTGTTTTTCACGAAGGAGACCGAGTCGATGGAGTAGGGTTGGCCGTCCTGTGGCGGGGCGCTTCCCCAGTTCAGATTGGCCGTGGAGTCGAGTCCGGTGCTGGAGAATAAAACGTATGCGCCGGCCGTTCTGCCGAAGTTTCCGGTTCCGGGGGGAGTGGTGGTCGTATTGTCGATGTGCAGGGTCGCCGCTCCGGCCTGGGCGGCGAATGACAAGGCGACAGCGGCAGTGAGGAAAGCGTTCATGGGTTTGGACAGGTTTTTGGGTGTTTCGAGACTCGGGATCGTTCAGATTGCAAGTCTCGCACGGTGGGCTGTTATACAAGTCGGTCCACCGGCGGCAAGAACCTTTTTCCGCCTGCAGGGAATCCGCTTCCGGGATCGGGGCGTTGAAACCGATGCGGAAAACGCCCTTCTGTCTGATACCAACGCTTTGGGGAAAGCAGTCTGGTAGCGACGACGGGCGACAGGAGTGTCGCCGCTCCTTTACACCAACCTCAGAACCTCTCTTGCGGGGAGCACATGCATCTTGCCGAACGGTCTCCCAAGGTTTGTGTCGTCTTCACCGACCGGAATCGCCACACAGACTCTACGTCACGCGAGAATCTGGTCGAGGACGTAGGGGAGAATGCCGCCGGCGAGGTAGTAATCGACTTCCGCCGGGGTATCGAGGCGGACCTTGAGCGAGATCTCGATGCGGGAGTGATCCGGAAGATGCGCGATGAGCAGGGCGTCCTGCATGGGCTTCAACTCGCCGGAGATGCCGGTGATGTCGAAACGGGCGGCAGCAAGACTCTTCACCTTGTCGTAGTCGTCCTTGTGGATGAAGTTCAGTGGCAGCACGCCCATGCCGATGAGGTTGGAACGGTGGATGCGCTCGAAGGATTTGGTGACGACCGCCGAGACGCCGAGCAGGCGGGTGCCTTTCGCCGCCCAGTCGCGGCTGCTGCCCATGCCGTAGTCTTCGCCGCCGATGATGATGAGATTCGTGCCGTCGGCCTGGTAGGCCATGGAGGCGTCGTAGATGAAGGTGGGCTTGGCGCCATCGACGGGAGCGATCTCCTGGTCGGGGGCGGAGACTTCGCGCTCACCGAAGTACTGGGTGTAGCCGCCTTCGACGCCGGGGCACATGAGGTTCTTGATGCGGACGTTGGCGAAGGTGCCGCGGGTCATGATGCGGTCGTTGCCGCGGCGCGCGCCGTAGGAGTTGAACTCGGCTTTTTCGACGCCGTTTTCGAGGAGGTACTTGCCGGCGGGCGAGGTCGGTTTGATCGCACCGGCCGGGGAGATGTGGTCGGTGGTCACGGAGTCGCCGAAGATCCCGAGCGGGCGAGCGTTGAGGATGTCGCCCACGACGGTCGCGCCGCCATCGAAGAAGGGCGGGGACTGGATGTAGGTGGATTTTTCGTCCCAGGCGTAGGTGGCGCCGGTGCTGCCGGAGATTTCGGCCCACTTGGGGTTGGCGGAGTCGAGGGCACCGTAGAGTTTCTGATAGACTTCGGGTTTGAGGGCGACGGCGAGCTGTTCCTTTACTTCCTCGTGGGTGGGCCAGAGGTCCTTGAGGAAGACGGGGTTGCCGTCCTTGTCGTTGCCGAGGGGCTCGGTGGTGAGGTCGAGATCGACGCGGCCGGCGAGGGCGTAGGCGACGACGAGCGGCGGGCTCATGAGGAAGTTGGCCTTGATGGAGCCGTGGACGCGGGCCTCGAAGTTGCGGTTGCCCGAGAGGACGGAGGCGCAGACGAGATCGCCTTCCTTGATCGCGCCCTCGATGGCGGGATGAAGCGGTCCGGAGTTGCCGATGCAGGTGGTGCAGCCGTAGCCGACGGTCTGGAAGCCGAGATGGTCGAGTTCCTTTTGCAGGCCGGTGGCCTCGAAGTAGTCGGTGACGACACGGGAGCCGGGGGCGAGCGAGGTTTTGACGTAGGGGGCGACGGTGAGGCCGAGGGCGTTGGCTTTTTTCGCCACCAGGCCGGCGGCGATCATGACGCTGGGGTTGCTGGTGTTGGTGCAGGAGGTGATGGCGGCGATGAGCACGGAGCCGTGGGCGAGTTCGAGGTCGAGCGGGCCGTCGGCGAAGAGGTCGGGGTCAGTGATGTCTGGGGTCGGGCGGTTGGCGACCATTTCGACTTCGTTGCGCGGCGCGCCTTCGAAGGAGCCGTGCTTGGTGTCGGTGGAGAGGAGCGAATCGACGGAGACGCCGGCCTTTTCGCGCATGGTGAGGGCGACGCGGCGTTCGCGCTGGCCGGCATCGAGGCCGAAACCGCCGGCGGAGACGGGAGCGGTGAAGAGGGCATCGAAGGTTTCGCGCAGGGCGGGGACGTCGATGCGGTCCTGCGGGCGCTTGGGCCCGGCGACGGAGGGGACGATGGTGGAGAGGTCGAGTTCGAGCAGGTCGGTGTAGTCGATCTCGCCCTTGCCGGGAATGCCGAAGAGGCCCTGGGCCTGGTAGTAGTTTTCGACGGTGGCGCAGAGCTCCGCGGAGCGGCCGGTGCCGCGGAGGTAGGCGATGGTTTCCTTGTCGACGGGGAAGAAGCCCATGGTGGCGCCGTATTCGGGGGCCATATTGGCGATGGTGGCGCGGTCGGGCAGCGAGAGCGCCTGGGCGCCGGGACCATGGAATTCGACGAATTTGCCGACAACACCGTGTTTGCGGAGCATCTGGGTGATGCGCAGGGTGAGGTCGGTGGCGGTGACGCCTTCGGCGAGACTGCCGTGGAGGTAAACCCCGACAACTTCGGGGACGAGGAAGGTGACGGGCTGGCCGAGCATGCCGGCCTCCGCCTCGATGCCGCCGACGCCCCAGCCGACGACGCCGAGGCCGTTGATCATGGTGGTGTGGGAGTCGGTGCCGACAAGGGTATCGGGGTAGTAAACGCCGTTTTTCTCGAGGACGCCTTTGGCGAGGAATTCGAGGTTCACCTGGTGGACGATGCCGATGCCGGGCGGGACGACGGAGAAGGTTTCGAAGGCCTGCTGGCCCCACTTGAGGAATTCGTAGCGTTCGCGGTTGCGGATGAATTCGATGGCCATGTTCCGGTCGAGCGCGAGCTGGGAGCCGGCAAAGTCGACCTGGACGGAATGATCGACAACGAGATCGACGGGAACGAGAGGCTCGATTTTTTCCGGGGCGGCGCCGCGTTTCACGGCGGCATCGCGCATGGCGGCGACATCGACGAGCAGGGGCACCCCGGTGAAGTCTTGGAGGACGATGCGGGCGACGGTGAAAGGGATTTCATAGTCGCCGGGGGCCTTGGCGTTGTAGTTGGCGAGGTTGGCGACGTCTTTTTCGGTGACTTTGCGGCCGTCGACGCAGCGGAGGACGGACTCGAGCACGATGCGGATGGACACCGGCAGGCGCGAAAGATTCAGGAAACCTTGCTCGGCGAGGGCGGGCAGGGAGTAGAACTTGCCTTCGGCTCCGGAGCCGGTGGTGAAGGTGCGGAGAGTGTCCATGAATGGGAAATGACTAATGATTACGCACTAATTTGAAAAACGGAAGAATCGCGCCGGGCGCGGGGAGGGTAGGAAGCGGGGGGAAAATGTCAAAAGAGGATCGAAGGAACCCGGTATTGGCGTTTTGCGGGTTGAGCAGGGGGCGTGCCGTGGCCTAGTGTCCCGCGCATGCGCAGATGGATCGGTTGTGTCGGAGCCGCGGCGTTGCTGGCAGGCTGTGCGGGGGGCGGGAGCATTTCCGCCGACGGCAACATCGAAACCGGGCCGGAACCGGCGGAGGGAGGCATTTCCGAAGTCCCGAACCCGTCTCCGGCGATGGCGACGAAAAGCGGCCGGCCTCTGGCGACCCTGCAAAAGGGTCACGAGATCTACATGCTGAAATGCGGCGAGTGCCACGTCTACATGATCCCCAAGGATCTGGACGTGGACGAGTGGGAGGACGCGATGCCAAAGATGATCCGCCATGCCGGTCTGGCCTCGGAGGATGAAAGGGCGGTGCTGACCTACGTGCTGGCGGTGAAGGGAGAGTGATTTTTCGGAAGTGGGCGGGGCGCGGGCTCCGCCCACTCCCCGCGATTCACCTTGCCGGGACCAGCCGGATCACCCGATCGGGGCCGTTGAGGATCACGTAGAGGTAGCCGTCCGGCGCGTCGGTCACGTCGCGGATACGGCCGATGCTTTTGAGCACGATTTCCTGCTCGACCACTTTCTTGTCCTGTATCCGCAGGCGGCGGATTTCCTGCTGCGCGAGCGCGCCGGCGAAAAGATCGTTCTTCCACCCCGGGAACCTGTCGCCGCGGTAAAAGGAAAGCCCGCAGGCCGCGATGCTGGGCTGCCAGTAGATCACCGGCTGCTCCATGCCTTCCTCGTGGGTCTTGCCGCTGATCGGCGTGCCATCGTAGTTCATTCCGTAGGTGATGACCGGCCAGCCGTAGTTGCGGCCGGGCAGGATGAGGTTCAGTTCGTCGCCGCCGCGCGGGCCGTGCTCGGTGCTCCAGATCGAATCGTCGCGCGGGTCGATGTCGAGGCCCTGCGGATTGCGGTGGCCGGTGCTCCACAAGCCGGGGAGCGCGTCTTCCTTGTCGAATTTCGGATTGTCGTCGGGGATGCGTCCGTCGTCGTGCAGGCGGAGGATTTTGCCTTTCGGATTCGCGGGATCCTGCGCCTCGTGCCAGCCGCCCCGCTCGCCGACAGGGAAGTAGATGTAGCCCTTGTCGAAAACGATCCGCGTGCCGAAGTGGACTCCGGCGCCGGTGTAGAATTTCCGCTCGGCCTTCCAGATCCATTCCTGGTCGGTCCACTCGCCGTCTTTGATCCTGCCGCGGACATAGGCGGTGATCGTTTTCACCTCGCGCCCCTCGCGGGTGCCGTCGGCGAAGCCGAGGTAGATCCAGCCGTTCTTTTCGTAGTCGGGATGGAGGGCGACTTCCATCAGGCCGCCCTGACCGTGCTCGATCACGGGCGGCGTGCCTTTTACCGGCTCGGGGAGGAGTTTCCCGTCCGCATCGACGATCCGCAAGCGCCCGGCTTTTTCGGTGACCAGCTTGCGCCCGTCGGGCAGGAAAGCGATGGCCCATGGGTCTTTCAACCCGCTTTCGACGACCATCTCGATCTTGTAATTTTCATGCTGGGTCTCGGTGACTTTGCCCGGCTCCGGTCTCGGATATTGCACGCCGCGTTCCTTCGCCTCCTTTTCCTTCTCGCGGATGAAAATCACCAGCGAACGGATCTGCCGGTCGTTGAGCACCGCGCCGAAGGGCGTCATGCCAAGTTCCGGATTGCCCACCTTGATGGACTTCATGAGGTCCAGATCGCTGTCGCCGTGCTTCCACTCGCCGTCGGTCAGCGAGCCTCCCTGCCCGCCGCTCAGATCGGCTCCGTGACAGCTCGCGCAAAGATGTGCGAAAAGCTGGTCGGCCTTCATTTTCGAAAAATCGGGCTGCTCCTCGGCGAGCAGCGGGCAAACGAGGGCGGGCGACAGAAAAAGGAGGCGCTTCATGGGATGTGTCTTACGAGAAACGTCCGGGCCTGCAAATTCCCTTCACGTCCGGCATCCTTCCAGCCATTTCCAGCGCCGGGAACCCTTGACGGAAAAACGGAAAAGCGGGAAAGTTCCTCCATGAAAACCACGGTCGATCTTCCCGACGCTGTTTTCCGGAAGGCCAAGGCGACGGCGGCGGAGCGGGGAATTTCCCTCAAACGCTTCATCACCGAAGCGGTCGAGAACCGCCTCGCCAACCCCGCTACCGGCACCCCGGTCAAGCCCTGGGTGGCGCTGCTGGAAGAGCTTCCCCGGGTTCCCAAAAGCGTGCTCAAAACCGTCGAACGTCGCGTCGCCCAGGCGGATGCCGCGGATCTGGAGCTTCAGGGCGACCGCCCGTGATCCTGGACACCAATGCCGTCTCGGCCATGGCCGACCGCCATCCGGCTCTGCTGAAAATCGTCGGCGGGGCCGACGCACTCGCGCTTTCTTTCGCAACCGTGGCCGAATTCTACTATGGCCTCCTCGGCTCCTCCCGCCCCGGCGCAGGCATCGAACTGATCCGGCGTCTGGAAGGCGCCCTGCCCGTACTCTTCCCGGACGCCGGCACCATCCGGCACTACGCATGGATCGCCGAACACTTGAAACGCAAGGGCCGCGCCATTCCCCACAACGACATTTGGACCGCATCCCTTGCGCGGCAGCACGCGCTTCCGATCCTCTCCCTGGACCGGCGCTTCGACTATATCGACGGCATCCAACGCCTGGGATGGTGAAAAAGGAGCTGCGCGCTAAAACTCCCACTCCACCCCTGCCCACAACGAGCGCGGCGTGCCGGTCGAGCGAATGCCATCGCTGCTCCGTCCCGTCGCGATTTCCTCGTCGAAAAGATTCTCCATCCGCGCGAACACCGTTACCCCTTCCGCCACCCGCCAGTTCCCGCCGATCCTCGCCGCCCAGTAGTCCGGAATCCGTCGCTGTCCCAGTGCATCGTCGAACTGCGCCGACCCGTACTCCACTCCGGCGAAAAGCCCCAGAGTCTCCGTCGCCCGCCACTCGCCGCCCAGCATCACCCGCAACTCCGGCGCCTGCGGGAAAGCCCGCCCCTCCAGCAACGGCTGCCCCTTCGAATCGCTGAACTCCGTCTCTGTCCAGATCGCATCCAAGCGCAGCGAAACCTCCTCCCGCGGCCGCCATTCGATCCCTCCCTGCACTCCCGTCACCCGCGCCTCCTCCACATTCCGCCGCTGCGAACCCGAGCCCCCGGGCGGAATCGTCCCGAAAATCGCCGCAATCTCCGCCGGGTCCGTCACCGGCACATTGGCGACCGCATCCCGGATCGTGTGATGGAACACCGAAACGCCCAGCTTCCACTCGTCGCATGGCTCCCACTCCAGCCCGGTCTCCACACTATAAAACCGCTCCGGATCGAGCCCCGGATTCGCCTCCACAATATCGTTCCGCACCCGGAACGGCCGGTGCAGCTCGTTCAAGGTCGGCAGCCGGAAACTCGTCCCCACCGACAGTTCCACCTTTAAGCCCTCCGTCAGCTCCCGCGTCACCGCCAGCGCCGCCGAAGGCTCCCAGCCGCTGCGGTCCGGCTGCCGTTCATCCCGTAACAAGACCCCCGTCACCAGCGAACGCTCCCGCCGCACCCCCTCGTCCAGCGACCAGAAATCCCCGCGCAAACTCCCATCCACCCGCGTCTTTGCATCCACCTCATACCCCGACGTCAGAAACACCCCCGCCGTCGTCTGCTCCCCTCCCGCCCGCCGCCGTCGCGTGAACTGCCCGCCTGTGAAGGTCGCATCCTCATTCGTCTCCCCGCGCAAATGCCGCACATCCACCCCGCCCGTCAGCGTCCAGCGCTCTACCGGCTCCCCCCGCAGCGTCAACGCCCCGCCCAGCCCTTCCCCCGGCACATCGAACTGATCCAGCGAAGGCGTCTCCGCCGTCCGCGCCGCATTCACCGAACTGAAAACTGACTCGAAATCCCGCCGCTGCCAATACGCCAGCGCCTGCCACGCCAGCGCCTCCCTTTCCCCCGTCACCCGCAGCGCCACATCCAGCGCCTCCGTCGCATTCTTCGCCAGCGGCGTCCCGTTCCCCCGCTCCTCCTCGTACCATGAAATCATCGGTTCCACCGTCAGCCCAGCCCGCGGCCGCCAGGCAAACTTCAAGTCCATCCCGCGGAAATCCAGCTCCAGCCTGCGGTCGACGCTCCCCCGCTGGCCCTCCGCCACTCCGAAAAACCCGTCCGACCGGAATCCGAACGCCGAAAACCCCGCTGCCGCCGTCCCATCATCCGACACGAACCGATGATGCGTCGAAGCCCCGTACGATTCATGGCTCCCTCCACCCACCCGTAAAAGGTGCCGTTCCCCGAAAGCGTCCCCCGAATCGAGCTGCACCACCCCCGCCGGGCTCTGGTTCCCCCACACCGCCGCCCGCGCCGACGGCACGATGCGGATCGAGTCGATCGCTCCTGCATCGTAGCGCCCCCAATACACCCACCCGCCGAAGGGGTCATTCTGCGGAATCCCGTCCAGCAGTACCAGCGTCCGCGAAGCCGCTGTCGCTCCCGTATTTCGCAAACTCACCCCCGCGGAAGTCGGATTCCCGAACAGCGCGCTCTGCCTCCGGTACAACGAAAACGATGGCTCCTCCGCCAGCAACTCATCCAGCGTCCGCGGCGCTGCCAGCGCGATCTCCCGGCTCTCCCACTCCCGCAACACGCTCCCCGTCCCGTCCCGTCGCTGCGACAGCACCGTCAACTCCGGCAGCAAATCCTCCGACTGCGCCAAAAGCGGCGGCGCCGCGATTCCTAAGATCCCGAAAAGAGCCTTCTTCAAACCGGCCCATCACCAATGCCAAATTCCTCCCCGCTTCAACCCGAAACGCCCGGGGCTTCAAGATCGCCTCGCTTTGTGAGAGCTCTCGGATTTTATGGAGTGCGGCTCGAACCGCCGCACAAATGATCTGTCGCGAACGGTGTCAGCCATGCAAAGAAAGCGCCGCCATTTCCTCCCGCAGCGCCGAGGCAGCGGCGGCCATGTTCTTCAGCGACGCCTTGGTCTCCGCCCAGCCGCGGGTTTTCAGCCCGCAGTCGGGATTCACCCACAAGCGCTCCGGCGGCAGCACCTCCATCGCCCGGTGCAATAGAGCCACGATTTCCTCCGGACTTGGCACGCGCGGCGAATGGATATCCCACACGCCCGGCCCGACATCCGAGCCGATGCCTCCCGACTTGACCGCTTCCAGCGCTTCCATGCGGCTGCGCGAGGCTTCCAGCGAAATCACGTCCGCCTCCAGCGCGGCGATTTCCTCCGCCACATCGTCGAACTCCGCATAGCACATGTGCGTGTGGATCTGCGTCGCGTCGCGCACACCGGCGACAGCCACCCGGAACGCCCGCACGGCGGCATCGAGATAATCTTTCCGCTCCGCCGGATCGAGCGGCAGCCCTTCGCGCAGGCCCGGCTCGTCCACCTGGATCACCCGCAGGCCGGCGGCTTCGAGATCGACGACTTCCCGCCGGATCGCCAGCGCGAGCTGCAGAGCGACCAGGGCGCGAGGCAGATCGTCGCGGACGAAACTCCACTGCAGGATCGTCACCGGCCCGGTGAGCATGCCCTTCACCGGCCGCTCCGTCAGCGCCTGCGCCCTCGCGCTCACCCCGACGGTCATTGGCTCCGGCCGCACGATGTCGCCCCAGATCACTGGCGGCTTCACGCAGCGCGAGCCGTAGCTCTGCACCCAGCCGTTCGTCGTCACGGCCACGCCTTCGAGCTTTTCGCCGAAGAATTCCACCATGTCGGTCCGCTCGAATTCGCCGTGGACCAGCACGTCGAGTCCGAGTTTCTCCTGCAAGCGGATCGTCTCGCGCATGGCGGCATCCAAGCCGGTTTCGTAATCGGCCGCGGAAATTTCCCCCTTCCGGTGCCGCGCGCGCAGGCGCCGGATCTCCGCGGTTTGCGGGAAGGAACCGATGGTCGTCGTCGGCAGCAGCGGCAGGCCGAGCGCTTCGCGCTGAAGCTCCAGGCGCTCCGCCAACGGCTTTCCGCGCCGGGCGGCGGCATCGTCGAGCGCGGCGACTTCCCTGCGGACATCCGGCCGCTTCACCGCCGGGTGAGCGCGGCGCGCCGCGAGGGCCGCACGAGCCGAAGCGCTGAGATCGACCGGCGCCTCCTCCGCGGCGATGGCGCGCAGTTCGGCCAGCTTCTCCCTGGCGAAGGCGAGCCACGAGCGCAGCCCGGCATCGAGCCCGCTTTCGTGCTCCAGCGAATGCGGCACATGCTGGAGGCTGCACGAAGTCCCCAGCCACAACCGCTCCGCGGGGCGGGACTTCCGGTAGGAATCCACCAGCGCGCGCAGCACCTCGATATCGGCGCGCCAGATATTCCTCCCGTCGACGATCCCCAGGGACAGAACCTTGTCCTGCGGAAAATGGCGGGTCAGCCATGGCAGATCGGCGGCCGCCCGGGTGGCGTCCACATGGAAGCCGTCGCAAGGCAACCCGGCGACCCGCGGCAGGGCTTCTCCCAGACGCCCGAAAGGCACGGCCAGCAGCAACTTCGGCGACTTTCCGGCCCGGAACGCCGTCCATGCTTCTTCCAGCGCGGCGAGCGTCTTTTCGTCCCGGCGGCAGGCGAGGATCGGTTCGGTGATTTCCACCCACTCCGCCCCCGCATCCGCCAGCGCGGCGAGAAGATCGCCGTATGCCGGCAACAAACGCGGCAGCAGCGAAAGCGGCTCCACGCCCTCCGCCTTCGACAGCGCGAGGAAAGTCACCGGCCCGATGAGTACCGGCTTCGGCCGGAAGCCCGCCGCGACCGCTTCCTTCGTCTCCTCCACCGCCTTGTCCCACGCCAGTCGGAACTCCTGCCCGGCGCCAAGCTCGGGCACCAGATAGTGATAGTTCGTGTCGAACCACTTCGTCAGCTCCAGCGGCGCGACGTCGGGCGCGCCGCCTTCGCGGCTCCGCCCGCGGGCCATGCGGAAATAGCGCTCCAGCGTCACCGGCGCGTCCGCCCGGCCGAAACGCTCCGGCACCGCGCCGAAGGTGCAGGCCAGATCGAGCATGCCGTCGTAAAGGCTGAAATCGTTCGTCGCCACGAAGGACAAGTCCGCTTGCTCGCGCCAATGGCGCAGGCGGAGATCGCGCGCCGTTTCATCCAGCGCGGCGGCGTCCAGCCGGCCTTGCCAGAAGGCTTCGAGCGCCTGCTTCAGCTCGCGCTTTGCGCCGATGCGCGGGTAGCCGGAAACGTGGGTGGTCAGGGATGCGTTCATCGCCGACGATCTTGGCTCCCTGTTCCTCATGAACCAAACGCATGATTTTCATCATGACCCACCATTGCATGCATGATAATTTCAAGGCACCATTCCCCCGCATGCTCGAACTCCGCCACCTCGAATCCCTGATCGCCCTGGCTGAAACCGGCAACCTCACCCGCGCCGGCGAAAAGGTCTCGCTGAGCCAGAGCGCGCTGTCCCACCAGATGCGCGCGCTGGAGGAGCACTACGGCTTCGAACTCTTCGAACGGAAAACCAGCCCGCTGCGCTGGACCCGCGCCGGCGAGCGCCTGTTGGTGCTCGCCTACGAAATCAAGCGCATGGTCCGCGACGCGGAGCGCGATCTGGCGCGCATCGGCCAGGGAACCGCCGGCAGTCTGCGCATCGCCGTGGAATGCCATTCCTGCTTCGACTGGCTGATGCCCGCGATGGATGCGCTGCGCGAAGGCTGGCCGGATGTCGAAATGGACCTCGTCTCCGGCTTCCATCCCGACCCGGTGGGCCTGCTCGACGAAAACCGCGCCGATCTCGTCATCGTCTCCAACGCGAAGCGCCGCAAGGGCATCGTTCACCACCCGCTTTTCGAATACGACATGCCCGCCCTGCTCGCCCACGGCCATCCGCTACTGGAAAAGCCGTACTTGAATCCGCGCGACTTCGCGCTGGAGACGCTGATTACGTACCCGATCCCGGACGACCGCATGGATCTTTTCCGCCAGGTGCTAGGCCCCGCAGGGATCGAGCCGCGCGAGCGGCGCACCACGGAGCTGACCGTCGCCATCCTGCAACTTGTCAAGAGCCGCCGCGGCATCGCCGCCCTGCCGCGCTGGGCGGTGCAACCCTACCTCGAAAAAGACTACGTCGCCGAACGCCCGATCGGCGCGAAGGGTCTGCGCGCCTCGCTCCACGCCGCGACGACACGCGAGGCGGCGTGCCAGGCATTCATGAAGGAGTTCATCGAAACCGTGCGGATCACTGCGACGAAGCAGTTCGAGGGCATCCGGCTTCTGGAGGGATGAAATCCAAGCATCTGCCCCCGGCGGACCAAAAAAATCCACCGGATCAGGGCGCTTCCCCCCAAGAGACGCAACCTTGATCCGGTGGAATGTCGTCACATCCTACCCCTAGTCGACCGAACCGAAGTTCGGAAACGGGGCGGATATTACGGGATGGCGGGACTTGCGTCCCATGTTCTCCCCCCAGAGAACAAATGCTATATGGCAATGCGCGTGCCAGCCTGTCACGGACGCAGAGGAATCATTGAAAATTAACCATTTGGAAGTTTTCTTCTTTTTTCCTGATCAATCGAGCCGCCAGGATCATGCAAAAATTGCAGAGGTTCTCTGAAAAAATTTCAAAAACGTGGTCTCATTGAGACCCCGGCTTTCATCATTTCACGGGCTGACGATGGCCGCGGAGAGAGGCGGAAGCGTGACCAGCAGGGCATTTTCCGCCTTCCGGACTTTGGAAACCGCTCCGTCTTGGTCGGGCGGGGAAATTTGCCGGCCCCGGGCGAAGCGGGCCATTTCCTCCTCCGGTAGTTCGATGCGGAGGGTGCGCTCCTGCCCGCTGCGATTGAAGACGGCCAGCAGGATTTCCGATTCGTCCCGGCGGACGAAGGCGAAGGATTGCTCGTCGTCGAAAGTCCCCACGGCGCGGTAGCCGCCTCCGCGCAGGACGGCGTGATTTTTCCGCAGGGAGATCGCCTCCTTGTGGAAGCGGAACAGCTCCCGGTCGAAGGCGACCGCATCCGGCTTCCGCGCCCTGCCGCGGGGGTCGGCGGCCTGCGGCCGGTAGATCAGGTCGTCCCACAGCATCGGCATCCGGTCGTCGGGATCGTTGCCGCCCCACATGCCGGCTTCGTCGCCGTAGTAGAACATCGGCGCGCCGACGTAGGTTGCCTGAAAGAGCACGATCATCCGCTGGATCGCTCGTTCGCTGGCATCAGGCTTGCGGACCTGATAGTCCGCCGAGTTCCGGGCGCTGGACGGGCCGGTGAAGGCGTCGCGCGGGTTGAAGGGAGGCTTGAGCGCGGCATTGACGATCATCGAAGCGATGCGCTCGGTGTCGTGGGAGCCCGTGAGGTTCTGCATCCGATGGAGGGATCGAGCGGGCAACGCGGCGCGGCGCTCGTCAAGCAGCCGGGAGAATTCGGAGGCCCGGATCGAGTTGGCGGCGAGAAAGGCGCGGACCGGGGCGGCGAAACCATGGTAGTTCATCGCGGCATCGAAGCCTCCCCGCTCCAGCAGGACGCGCGGGTCGCCCCATTCCTCGCAACTGGTGTAGGCGCCGGGGTTGAGCTTGCGCACATGGGCGTGCCAGTCGGCCCAGAATTTCACCGGCAGCTCGCCCGCGACATCGAGGCGCCAGCCGTCCACGCCGTCGCCCGGATCGCCGTCGCCATCCGGGTCCATCCAGCGTTGCGTGACGGCGAAGACGTAGGCCTTCGGTCCGGGAGCCATGTCGGTTCCGTCATCGGATGCCTTGAAAACCGGCAGCCGCTCGTAGCCCCACCAGCCCTTGTAGCGGAACTCGTTCTTCTCCGTCGCCGGATCGTCGAAGGATTCGACGGCATACCAATCCTTGAAAGGGGATGCCGCCTGATTCCGCCGGATGTCGGCGAAGGCGAAGAAATCGCGGCCGGTGTGATTCCATACGCCGTCGATGATGACGCGGATGCCGCGTTTCCGTGCTTCGCCGAGCAGGCGCAGGAACAGTCTGTCTGCGGCGGTCCACCGCCAGGTCGAGGGATCTGCAGGATTCTCCTTCGCGATGATCGTCGCATCGCCCGCCGGGTCGGGACCGAGGTGGGGGTCGATGTGGTGGAAGCCGTCCCCGTCGTAGCGATGCAGCGACCGGGCTTTGAAGACGGGATTCAGATAGATCGCATTGATGCCGAGATCGGAGAGATAATCGAGCTTGCCCAGGATGCCCTGCAAGTCCCCGCCATAGCGGCGTTCGAACACACCGTCTCCATAGAAGTCCGGACCCAGTTCCTTCTCCCAATCCGCGCGCTCGTACCAGTCCCCCGTCCATGGCGAGATGTGCCATTTTCCCGAGGGCCGCAGCGGGAGTTCGAGGGAATCGCGTGTGGGATCGTTGGAGGGATCTCCGTTGCGGAAACGCTCGGGGAAAATCTGATACCACACCGCATCCTCCGCCCATTCCGCGGCGGGAGAACCCAGGACAAGCGCAAGGGTGGAAAGAAAACGCAATGCCGGACGCACCGGCATGGACGAGCGGGAAAACGTCCGGAATGTCATGGCTTCGGGAAAACGAAAGACCGGTCCGCCACCGGATTCGCGGCGGGCCGGGCGATCGCAGGAATGCGGCGGAATCAACGCCGGCGCCTCAGCAGGCCGAGCAGTAAAAGCCCTCCCAACAGAGCGGATGAGGAGGGTTCGGGAACGACCGTGATGTCGCCGAGAAAGACATCGCGTTGGTTTCCGCCTTCGGAGTTGTTCGTGAAGAACACCAATTGATCGATGGAGGCGAGGCTGTTGGCGAAGGTCCCCGTGGTGGAATAGTTCACAGTATCACCGGCGGCCTCGAAAGAGTAGGTGCCCGCCCCGGTCAGCGTCAGGGTCAGGTACATTCCGAAGTCGGTCCATCCCTGGTCGGTGGTCGTGACCCCGGAAGCGTCGGCCACCTGATAGTTGGCCTGTCCGCCGGTGAAGCTCCAGGTGATCCCGGCGTTTCCGCCGCTGCCGAAGGCGAGCGAAACGACGCTGCCGTCCGGAATCCAGCCGTTGTCGAAGCCAATGGTGACCGACTGCCCGACCGCCAGCGCTCCGCCGACCATCTCCCAGGTGGCTGTGACGGACCCGCCGCTGGACCAGAATCCCCAGGAAGAGTCCGGCAGAGGAGAGGGATTGCTGCTGCCGCCATTGCTGGCGGGGTTGCCGGGGTAGAAGCTGCCGGCGTTTCCGACGACATTGACGGTCCAGCCGTCGTCCCCGGGACTGGCGGCGGGGTTCCAGGTGCCGATAGTGGCGGCGTTTGCGGCCAGAGGCGCCAGCAACGCCCCGAGGACGGTCAGTTTGTTCTTCATGCGATTCATCATTGGGGTTGGTGTATTCCTTTTTTGGGTTTTTCCGGTCACGGCACGTCCACGACTTGGAAAAAGCGCTTCGGTTCGCCGGAGAGATTCACGGGCAGGGTGACGGTTGCCGAGCTGCCGGTCGCGGTGAACTGGCTGCCCGGCACGTCGGTGAAGCCTTGCAGCGTCGTGGAGTCGCGGACCATGTAGTTCTTGCCGGCTTCCAGCCCCTCGACGGTGAGCCGGATCTGTGTGCCGCCGTTGATCAACTGCACGGAGGTGATCTTCAGATCGGCTTCCACGGGCACCGCGACGGTGAAGAACTGCTCGCCGGCGAAGTTGTTGAAGTCGATGCCGGCGAGGCTGCCGGTGAAGTTCCCCGCGCCGTCGCCGCCGAGGTTGCCCTGCGGCGCGGGCAGGCCGCCGAGGATCTGGTTGGAGAGGTAGTTGTGGCTCGACGAATTCTGCATCACGGCGAGCCGGATGCTGCCCGAAGGATTGCCGAGGTCGGAGAGGGCGATGCTCAGTTCCAGCCCCGTGGTCACCGCGGCGGCGGCTTCGGTGTCGGCGGCGGTGTCGCCGCCGGTCACTCCGGCGGTATTGCCGTTGTCGTAGGCGATGCCGATGGGGCTGGCGTTGCCCGCGCCGCTGCCGGTCATCGCGCTGCCTTCCATCGAACCGCCGAAGACGTCTCCGTGGTAACTGAATGCCTTCGTCGCGAGGTTCGCGATGTCGAGATCGAAGCGGTTGCCGCTCCCGCGGCGCGCGATGAGATGATAGTCCGGGCTGAAACCGGCGTCGAAGACGAGCCCGTTCATGACGCCGGATTCGTCGTTGCCCGCCGTTTCGAGGACATTCGTGGCGACGGCGTTGGTGGAGTCGATGAAGATTTCCAGCTTGTTGTAATTCGCCTCCAGATTCCCGGTGAGCATGAGGTGGAGCCTGCCGTTCCGGACATAGGCGTAGGCGGCGTTCCATTCGCTGAAGTTGTCGCCGAACCCGGTGTTGACCGTCTGGATCGCGAGCGGTTCGCCGTAGAGCGCGTCGCGGGCGCCGTCGAGAATGATGAGGCCGGCTGTCGTGGAGTTGCTCTCCGGATCGAGCGGGTCGGTGCCCTGCGCGACTTCGGTGCCGTCGTCTTCGCCATCGTCATCGGTATCGGGATTCAGCGGGTCGGTTTCATGGACATTCACTTCGTCGCCGTCGGAGAGGCCGTCATTGTCGGTGTCGAACTCGCGGGGATCGGTGCCCAGCGCGATCTCGTCGCTGTCGGAGAGGCCGTCGCCGTCGCTATCGGGGCTGAGCGGATCGGTGCCGGCCGCCTGCTCCGCGGCATTGTCGAGACCGTCGCCGTCGTCGTCTCCATTGGCCACGGGTGTGATGCCCGAGTGAACTTCTTCCCATGAATCCCGAAGATCGTTCGAATCGCCGTCGGTGCCCGTGCTGCGGAGGGATTCCCAGGTCAGGCCGAGCACCAGATCGTCCCAGCGCACAGGACCGGCGCCGCCCGAAGCGAGGCGCACCGCGGAAGCGCGGGCACTGGTGGGGAAGTTCGTGAAAACCTCGATGGCCGCAACCGGTTCGGGTTGGGAAAGATCGGGATCGATCCACAGCCAGACGATGCCTTGGTAACTGTCGATCTTGGCCACCAGTTCGTAGGTCTGCCCATCGGCCGGAACCAAGGAAGAAAAGGTGGCGCCGGAAACTCCCGGCTCATCGATGCCGAATTTCCGCTCGCCTTCGTCGAGGGCGCCGACGACGCCGAAGAACAGCTCTTCCTCGCCGTCGACCAGAAAACTGAGGCCGCTCCACGTCGCGCCCGGCCGGCGGGTGAGCTTCACTTTCGCGTAGAGGGTCGTATTGGCGGCGTGTTCGTCGAAGAGACCGATGCTCTCGCCGCCCGTGGCCGCTCCGTTGAAGGGGCGGATCGCACCGCTGCCATGGGTGGACAGGCGGCCATGGAAGACCGACGGTTCGCCGAAGGCGGCCGACCAGATGCTGCTCGCGCCGGTGTGGCCGGTGTAGGGATCGTTCTCTTCGCGGTTGTCATAGTCGAAAAGTTCCCCGCCCGCCCGTCCGGCGATCGAGCCGTTCACGTAGTCGAAGTGCTCGATGCCGATGACATCGGGCCGCTCGTTCGCGGGGAGGCTCCCGTCGGAATTCGGATCGCTGCCCGATGCGATCTCGGTCGCGTCGTTGACGTGGTCGCCGTCGCTGTCCTTTTCGAGGGGGTTGGTACCATGGATGTGGATCTCGTCGCCGTCGCTCAGCAGGTCGCCGTCGGTGTCGGGGTTCAGGGGATCGGTGCCATGGACATGGACTTCGGCACCGTCGCTGAGGCCGTCGGAATCGCTGTCGGGGTTTTTCGGGTGGGTGTGGTTGATATATTCATCCAGATTGGTCAGCCCGTCTTCGTCCGGATCGCCGGAGGCGCCGTTGTCCGGGTCGACGGAGCCGTCGTCTTCTGGATCGAGCCCATAGGCGATTTCCCACTCGTCCGGCAGGCTGTCGCCGTCGGTATCGATGGCGCTGGCCACTGTGGTCACGTCGGACCATAGGGCGCCGAAGCGGATTTCGTCGATGATGAGACCGTTGCTGTCGTTGAAACGGGCGACCGAAACGCGATCCACCTGCAGGTTGAAGCCGCTTTTCGCAAAGACCGGCGGACCGGAAAGCGTCTCGCTGGAGAGGTCGGACGGATTTCGCCAGATCTGGATGGCATCGCCGTTGTTCTCCGCCGAGAAGGTGATCTTGCCGATGAAGAGGTTCACTTCGGTATCCGCCGGGCCCAGATCGCCGGCGAAGCCGTTGTCATTGTTGTTGAATAGCCGGACGGTGAAGCGGTCGCTACCCGCGGGATTCGCCGTTCCTTCGCCGGTCACGATCTGGAGCCTGCGGTTCGCACCGTCGTCGAAGCCACCTTGGTGGAGTTCGAAGCCGCGGTACTTGTGTTCCGCCACGCCGTCGAGCTGAATGAGGAAGGAGAAATAGACCGTCTCCTCGGTGGTATTGGTGTAGGGGGCGCCCAGCAGGCGGCCGGCACGGCCGTTCCCGCCACCCAAGTACTGGATGGCGCCGCCCGAGACGGTGAGGTCGTTGGTTCCGTCCGAATAGTTCAGGCCGCCGGCGATGACGGCGGGCGACTGAGCGCCGCCGTACGCGGCGAGCCAGTTGCCGGTGAAGCCTTGCGCGGCGGGCCCCTGGCCTACCAGGTTGCCGGGGTCATAGCCGGGCGGGCCGTCGGCGGGAAAGGAATCGGCGGCGGAAAGGGCGGCATGGGCTGCGGGATTCGCCGCGAGGATCAGGCAAGCGACTGCCGGTTTGATGAACCGGCCACATACCCGGCGATCGGCGGGATTCTTCATGGGTTTTCGATGGGTTGCACCGTGCCGGAGCGGCCTTGGTGCCGATACCGTCACATGTGCATATGGAGGAAAGGTGGCGGAGGTTTACCGGGATCGTCCGGTTTTTTGCGGGTCTCTGGAGGGAAGGCGAAGGCCGAACGTCGAATGAGGAAAGACAGGCCGAAGCGGCAGCGGCTGGTCGATTCGAAGTTCGGCGTTCGATGTTCGTCAGCCCGGCTGACGCACGGTGTTCACCGCCGAAAGCACGGTGACACGAATCTTGCGCACGGTGATGTTGCTGCGCACGTCGACATCTTCGGGCATGATCACATCCTCTTCCCTGACCCCGGTATCATGGATGGCGTCGCGCTGGCTGCCATTGGCCAGACGGATGCGATCGAAGGCAAGCCCCGGGGCGATCCACTGCGAGGCCAGCGGCATGCCGGTGGTTTCCTCGCCCTCGAAAAGCTCCGCAAGGCCGGTGCGGTAGTTGTAGCGCAGCGTCACCTTGCTTTTACCGGCGAGCAGCGGACAGGCATTGATGGCCTGCCAGCCGACGGGGTGGAGCGCCCAGTCGCCGTCCGGCCCGCAGGGATCGCCTACGAAAATCCGCTCCTGATTGCCCGTGTAGAGGCTGACGCCGGCCCAGCCGACATCGCCGGGACCTTCCGCTTCGACGGTGAGCAGCAGGATGTGTGTAAGGTCGTCAAGCCGGGGCGAACCGAGCGGGGCGAAGGCCGCGTTGCGGTGCTGCCCGCGGGTATCGACGCAGCCGCCGCGGATTTCCATTTTGCCGTGAAGGACTTCCCAGGCCCCCGAGCCGATATTGGGCTTCCTGCCATGCAGAGGCGTGCCGTCGGCTTCGCTGAAATCCTCGTGAAAGACCACGATCTTTTCCGGGAAAGCGGTCGAGAAAGCGCCGGGCCGTATCGGCTCGGCGAGTTCGTTGTCCTTCCATGCGGTGCCTTGGCCGGTCTCCAGTTCGCGCTCCTCGCCGGGGCGCTCGATGGGATGCAACCGCACCTTGCCCTTGAGCACATGGACCTCCTCCGGTTGGCCGGGATCGGCGATGATGCCGAACTCGGTGCCGAGGTCTTTCACGAAGAACGCATTGGTGGCGCAGACGAATCCCTCGGCGCCTTGCGGGACTTCGAACCATGCGCGGCCGGCGTGCAGGTGGAGCCTGTTCGCCTCCTGCAACTCCAGCTTTCCCGGTCCCTCGATGTAGCCGCGCACGCCGCTGGGCAGGGTGATCGAGACCGAGCCGCGCTCCAGATCCAGCACGGAGCCGATCCACATGCTCCCGCCGCCCACTCTGCCGGCGGGATGGTCGAGACGACCTCTCGACTCGGGGCCATAGACCAGTTCGGCCCGCGGTTCGGGAACCGCCATTCTTACGAAGACGAGTGCTGTAAGCATCGCCGCCACGGCCGCGGCCAGGGCGAAAAACGCGCGGCGGCGGCGCAGCAACACCGGCCCGGCGGGCAGATGCGAGAGTTCCACGCGGGAGGATTCGAATTTTTCGATCAGCAGATGGTGCGATTTGACGTAGCTGAGATAGAGGCGGCGGAATGCGGCGTCTGTGCAAAGCCGGTCCTCGACGCGCTGGAACTCCGCCTCGCCGAGTTTCCCGTCGAGCAGTCGCTGGATGCAGGCTTCGTCGTCGCGCAGTTTCATGGTTGGACGGCCGGTTCCGAAATGGTCCCTTCGATGCAGCGGCGCAGCGCCGCACGGATTTTGAAGAGGCGGGCTTTCAGGGTGCCCGCGCTGCGGTTCAGCGAGCGGGCGTATTGATCCAGCCCGCAGCCGCTGGCGTAGCGCATTTGCACCAGTTCGCGGTCGTGCGGACGGAGCTTGGCCAGGCAGCCCTCCAGCGCCTGGAGCGCTTCCTCCCAATCGGTGCGGTCGTCCTCCAGCTCTTCGGCGAGGATTTCCGCGGCCTTTTCGCCGAAGACCAGCCAGCCGCCGCGCTGGATGCGCTTGCGCTGGGCCATCACCTCGTAGCGGGCGACGGCGAAGGCCCAGCTTTTGAAATTCGTGCCAGGGACGAAATCCGACTTCAGTTCCCACAGTTTGAGATTCGTCTGCTGGAGCACGTCCTGCGAACCGGGCGCGCCGCCCAGCAGGGAGCGAATGTAAGCGAGCACGGATCCCTGGTGCAGCGTGAGCTGCCGGATGAACTCGTGGTCCGGGTTTTCGTCGTTCATCACCGGCAAATGGCGGATTTCCGGAAAAGGTTTATCCCCGATCGCCGCCGGGTTTCCATGCGAAATCCGCACAGCGTCCTTGGCACTCCGGGACCGGCCCGCTAGGAAGCCCGCGCGACCTTCCACTTCCCTTTTTCATCATGCGAATCCTCATCACCGGCGGCGCCGGATTCCTCGGCTCCCATCTCTGCGAACGCCTCCTC
Source organism: Haloferula sp. (assembly GCA_037190465.1). Classification (GTDB taxonomy): domain Bacteria; phylum Verrucomicrobiota; class Verrucomicrobiia; order Verrucomicrobiales; family Akkermansiaceae; genus Haloferula. The sequence continues at coordinate 62,116 of JBBCJF010000024.1, forward strand.
GGCGAAGGGCACGACATCCTGTGCCTCGACAACTTTTTCACCGGCCGGAAGGAAAACGTCCGCCACCTGATCGGCGACCCGCATTTCGAGCTGATCCGCCACGATGTCTGCGATCCGTTCAAGTTCGAGGTGGACCAGATCTACAATCTCGCCTGCCCCGCCTCGCCGCCTCACTACCAGCACAACCCGATCAAGACGACCAAGACCTCCGTGCTCGGCGCCATGCATTGTCTGGGCAACGCGAAACGCGTCGGCGCGCGGGTTTTCCAGGCATCCACTTCGGAAGTCTACGGCGACCCGGAGGTCCACCCCCAGCCGGAGTCCTACAAAGGCAGCGTGAACCCCATCGGCATCCGCGCCTGCTACGACGAGGGCAAGCGCTGCGCCGAGACGCTCTTCTTCGACTATCACCGGCAGAACGGCGTCGATATCCGCGTGGTCCGCATCTTCAACACCTACGGCCCCCGCATGCTGGCCGACGATGGGCGGGTGGTTTCGAATTTCATCGTCCAGGCGCTTAAGGGGCAGGATCTGACCATCTACGGCGACGGCACGCAGACGCGTTCGTTTTGTTACGTGGACGATCTGATCGATGGTTTCGTCCGGCTGATGAATCACCCAACCCTGACGGGGCCGGTGAATATCGGCAACCCGGGTGAATTCACCATGCTCGAACTTGCCGAAAAGGTGCTCGCGAAAGTCGGCGGGGCTTCGAAGATTTCCTTCCACCCGCTCCCCGGCGATGATCCGAAGCAGCGCCAGCCGGACATTTCGCTGGCCCGCGCGGAACTCGGCTGGGAGCCGAAAGTGCCGCTCGACGAAGGGCTCGAGCGGACGATCGAGTATTTCCGGAAGATGGTTTGATCCATACGGAGAGCCGGGAGCGCGGAGCCCCAGCTCCGCAGAAGGAAGAGCAGGGATTCGATACCCGTCCACGCCGTAATGGAGAATGACGGCTCTCCCCCTGCTTCTGCGGAGCTGGGGCTCCGCGCTCCCGGAGGGCGATCAGACCAGCGGATACTCGCCGTCTTCGCCGATGCCGACCCAGCCGAGGGTGCCGAAGGCGCGCAGGATCGCGTCTGCAGGCTCTTCATCCTCGCCCTCGCCGTGCTCGATGGTGGCGGAGGAGGTCAGGCCGCGCATCGACTCGATGCTGATGACCGTGCCGTATCCTTCGAGATGAATCCAGTCCCCCCAGTTCTTCGCTTCGTGGCGGGGGGAGAGCTTTTCCTTCCGCAGCGCTTCGACGACTTCGCGGATGGTACAGGGATCTTCGGATTCGGGCAGTTGCAGAACGGTTTCCATTCGGGCGCTTTCGAGATGATCCGCCGGAAAGAGCCGGAAAGATTCAGGCATCGCGCGGCGGGGCGGCGCGGAGTCTGGCGTAGAGACCGCCGCGGGCAAGAAGTTCCTGATGCGTTCCCTGCTCAATCAGCTTGCCATCTTTCAGCACGCAGATGATATCTGCTTTATGCACGGTGGAAAGGCGGTGCGCGATGACGAAGCTGGTGCGGTCGGCGCGCAGGGTGTCGAGCGCCTGCTGCACGAGCCGTTCGGTTTCGTTGTCGAGTGCGGAGGTGGCTTCGTCTAACAGGAGCAGCGGCGGGTTTTTCAGCAGGGCGCGGGCGATGGACAGACGCTGCTTTTCGCCGCCGGAGAAGCGCACGCCGCGTTCGCCGGCGATGGTGTCGAGACCCTCAGGGAGTTCGCGGACGAAGGCGGCGGCGTTCGCGGCTTCGAGCGCGGCCCAGATTTCGTCGTCGAGGGCATCCCGCTTCGCGAGAAGGAGATTGTCCCGCAGGGTGGCGTTGAAGAGGAAGCTTTCCTGGGTGACGTAGCCGGTGTGGTCGCGCAGCCATTCCTTCGAGAGCGTCCTGATGTCGCGCCCATCTAACAGGATGCGTCCGCTGTCGGCTTCGTAGAAGCGGGTGAGGAGGTTGAGCAGGGTCGATTTTCCCGCGCCGGTCGGGCCGACGAGGGCGATGGTCATGCCGGGTTCGGCGCTCAGATCGATGTCCCGCACTGTCGGCGCGTCGGGGGCGTGGGAGAAGCTGACGTTTTCGAAACGGACCCGGCCCCTGAATTCCGCGGGGCGCTCGCCTGCGGTCAGGCTCGCTTCGTCCGGGGTGTCGAGGATGGCGTGGACGCGCTTCGCGGCGACGAGGCCGCGCATGAAGGTCTGCGTGAGCGGATGGATGCGCGAGATGGGATCGAAGAGAAACCCCCACGCGACGAGGAAGGCGATGGGCGTGCCGGCTTCCATCTTCCCCTGAAGCGTCCACCACGCGCCGAAGCCGACCATGAGGATGATGCCCGCCTCGGCGAGCAGTGACACGCCCGGCCAGACGAGCGCCTGGCCTTTCATCACGCGCATGTGCTTTTCGCCTACGCGGCGGCTGGCGCTGTCGAAGCGTTCGAGAGCTTCGGGCTCTACGGTGTAGGCCTTGATCTGGCGGATGCCGGCGAGGTTGTCGTGGAGCAGGGAATTGAGCGCGGAGGAGGCTTCGGCGGATTCGCGCCAGCGCGGCTCGGAGAATTTCGAATACCAGGCGGTGAGCGCCGCGATGACGGGCAGCGGCGCGAGGGTGATGAGGGTGAGTTCCCACGAGTGCCACGCCATCCAGCCGACGATGACGAGGAACTGGAGGACGGCGCCGAGAGCCTGGTCGATGCCGTCGACGATCACCCGGTCCATGGCCGGCACGTCGTCGGCCACGCGCGACATGATTTCGCCGGAGGAGTTCGTGTCGAACCACTTCACCGGCAGGCGCTGGAGTTTGTCGTAGAGTTCGACGCGCAGGTCGTGGGTGAGACGTTGTTCGAGAGCATTGTTGAAGAAGGTTCGCAGCGTGAAAAGCACCTGCCGGCAGGCGATGGCGCCGATGCCGAGCGCCGCGGTGGGGATGAGCAGGTCGCCGCGCTTTTGCCCGATCACCACGTCGATGAAGCGCTGGGTGACGGTGGGCAGCACGAGCACCAGCACGGTGCAGAGCGCGGCCATGGCAAAGGACAGGGCGGTGCGCAGCGGATAGCGCCGGGTGCGCGAAAAGACGCGGAGCAAGGTAGGCACGCCCGCAGGGTAGCGGAACGGCTGCGCCGTTCCGAGAGGGATTGTGGAGCCGGAGATTTATGCCCGGCGGCCCGGGGCGGGGAATTCGCGCCAGACGGGTGGGAATGGCGCGGCCATTGTTCTACGATGGATAGGTGTAGCCTTCCCGGTATTCGCGCTGGAGGAGGGCGTTGGCTTCGTCGTCGCCGGGGAAGATTTCCTTTGCGCCGTCCCATTCGATGCTGCGGCCGAGCTTGCGGCTGATCACGGCGAGCAGGCTCATGTTGGTCGAGAGGTAGGCGAGTTCAATGTCGCTGATCGGCCGGCGGCCGGTTTCGATGGCGTCGATGAAGTTCGCCCAGTGTTCGCGGATGTTCTGGTGGTCCGGTTCGTGGAGCTGCGGCTCCATGTGCTGCGGTTCGGAGCCGTCGGCGGGGTAGAAGGTCCAGCCGCCGCGCCAGCCCATGTGGAAGGCGCCGTTGCTGCCATAGAAAATCGCGCCGACTTCCTCGTGGCGGGTGCTGCCGTTGCCGGCGAATTCGCGGTTGTCCCAGGTGCAGGTGAAGCCTTCGAATTCGAAGGTGGCGACCTGATGGTCCGGGGCGTCGGTGGTCTGCGCGCGGCCGTCGTTCACCGCCGGGCCGCGGACCGGCCGGCCGCCGGCGGAGTGAATGCGCTTCGGCCATTTTTCATCGGTCCACCACAGTACCTGGTCGAACCAGTGGATTCCCCAGTCGGCGATGGTGCCGTTGCTGTAATCGAGGAAATTGCGGTAGCCGCCCGGGTGGATCTTGCGGTTGAAGGGGCGCAGCGGCCCCGGCCCGCACCAGCGGTCCCAGTCGAGCCCTTCGGGCGGTTCCTCGTTCTCGCGCGGTTCTTCCCGGCCGCCGCGGTAGCGGATGAAGCAGTTGACCAGGCCGATGGTTCCGACCTTGCCGGATTTCAGGAATTCCATGCCGGCGACATTGTGGGGGGAGATCCGGCGGTGCGTGCCGACCTGCACGACGCGGTTGGCGGCGCGGGCGGCGTTCACCATCGCCCGGCCTTCGCGGATGGTGTGGCTGATGGGTTTCTCGACGTAGACGTGGGCGCCGGCCTTGACGGCATCGATCATCTGCAGGGGATGCCAGTGGTCGGGCGTGGCGATGATGACGATATCGGGCTTTTCCTTTTCGAGCAGTTCGCGGTGGTCATGATAGCCGGTGGGTTTTTTCCCGGTTTTTTCGGCCACGCCGGCGAGGGCGGGATCGAGCTGGGCGCGGTCCACATCGCACAGGGCGACGATGTCACAGCGGCCTGAGCGGATGGCTTCGTTGAGGATGTTCTTGCCCCACCAGCCGGTGCCGATGAGGACGGTGCGGTAGGTTTTCTTCCCGGACTCCTGCGCGAAGAGCCGCGGGGCGAAGGCGGTCGCCATCGCCGTGGTGGCGGTGGCCTTCATGAAATGGCGCCGGTTCTGTTCCATGACGGGTATTGAGCGAAACGGGAGCGGGGGGTGGGAAGCACGGATTGGTGCATGGGGTGTGGAATGGCGCAGCCATTCCACTACGGCTGGGCAGGCCGGCTCATTTGGCCGGCTGGGCCGGGAATTTGTCGGCTTCTTCCCAGAACTTCCGGCCTACCGGGGTTTGATGATCGACCAGCAGCCACAGTTCGCGGGCGAGGGAGGCCTGGGTGATGAGGTCGGGGGGCGGGGATTTTTTCCACTCTTCGTAGTGGTGGTCGGTGGTGCGGACGGCGCGTTTCAGGTAGTGGTCGTCCCTGGTCCAGCGGTAGAGTTCGAGGTCGGCTTCGACCATCAGGTGCGCCCATTTCGCCGGGTCGCGGTAGGCGCCGGTGTCGTGGCCGACCAGGGCGTCGGCGGCTTTGCCCATGCGCAATGCCTCGTCCATGTAGAAGCGCTCGCCGGTCCGCGCATGGAGGGAGAGGAAGGCGCGGAGCGGCAGGCCGGCGTTGTAGGTGAGCTGGGCGCGGTTGATTTCGCCGGTGGCGACCTTGATCGCGTCGGAGAAAAGGCCGTTGGGGGCCTGGAGGGTCTTCACGGTCCAGACCATGATTTTTTCGCCCGTTTCATTCCAGCGGGTGGCGTCGGGTTCGCGAAGGAGGCGGGCGAGGCGGAAGCAGCCGAGGGCGGCGGGGGCGTTGACGCAGGTGTTTTTGTCGCCGTTTTTGTGCTGCTCGTGCCACCAGATGCCGCCGCCGGCTTCCTCGTCCCAGCCGCTGACGACGAATTCGAGCGTTTCTTCGGCGCGCTTGAGGTAGCGGGATTCGCCGGTGAGCTCGTAGGCTTCGAGGAAGGTCAGGACCATCCAGGCGTTGTCGTCGTAGTATTTGTCGTTGCCGCCGCGGGTGCGGGCCGGTTCGTAGCCGGGGATTTTCGCCTCGATGTCCCAGTAGGCTTCCATGGCGTCGAAGAACTTCCGCATCACGGGGCGGTAGTTCTTGTCGTGGCGGGAGGCGCCGACGAGGGCGGAGAACATCACGCCGCAGCCCCAGATCATGTCCGGGTCCTTGCCGTCCGACTTTCCGGCGTAGAGGCCCGATTTGCGGTCCCAGAAGTGTTTTTGGATTGACTCCGTGACCTCGACCGCCCGTGAGAGATGGGCGGCCGGTTCGGCCAATGCGGAGGAAAGCAGACCCGCACCGGCGAGCGCGGCGGGGATCGCCCGGCGGAGTTTCGGGAAGTTGTGGGCAGGGCACATGATGGGATTCAAGCGTGTTCCGCCGGGGATGACAAGGATGCGCCGGATCATGCGCCGGAGCAGGGCCGGGGCGGGATGCTGGCTCACGGCAAGCCTTGACGGGACCATCACTCTCCGGCGGGTTCCTTCGGGCGAGCGGATCGTTCCGTTGCTGGGCCTTGCGGAGATCCGGCTTCAGCAGATCCGGTTCCACGGCGCGCACCTCATCGCCCTGACAGCCGGCGGCGAACTCTTTGAGTGGAATCTGGATGCGCTCCACCGGGAGTTGGAGCGGAAAGGCTTGGGGTGGAGGCAGCTGCCCTCGAAAAAAGCGCGGCCGCCCCCTCCGGAACGGCCGCGCCACCTCGTTTCATTTACCCATGAAAATCCATCACGGCTCCGCCCTCAAACGGGCGAATAGCCGGCTGCCGGAACCCTTCGGGATGCGAACCTCGACGTGCTCGAAGCCCTCCCCGTCGGGAACCGCCGTCATCGTTTCCACTCCGGCGGTGGTCCAGGTTCCGCCCAGATCGCCGTTGTATTCGACCGAGGCCAGATCCTTTGCCGCGATCGCGCGGCGGAAGATGAAGACCAGATAGTCCTCCTCGGACGAAACCTTAGGCAGGATCGCCGTCGATGCCGCGCCGGGATTCGCCGGATTCGGCTCGCCGCCGAGCACGAATTCCAGACCGTTCTTGATGCCGTCGCCGTCCGGATCGGCGTCGAAAGCCGCATCCGCTCCGGACAGCCCTCTCGACGCCGCCCACAAATCGAAGGGCGTCCCAACCACTTCGCCATAGACAAGTGCCAGCCTGTTTCCCTGTGCCTGCACCGACCAGGCGTGGGCCGTGGCACCGGGCAGCGCGCTGGCATCCACCGTGAAAGCCGCCGGATCGAAGCCGGTGATGGCCCCACCCGCGGACACCAGCGTGAAGGTTTTCTCCACATCACTGAAATTCGCCAGCGAGAGCGGAGAAACGACGATGATCACCGGATTTTCCGCCGTGGCAGCGATCGCCAGCGAGGCCGCCGTCACCGTATCGTAGCCTGCTCCCGCGGAACCGTTCCAATCGCCGATCTCCCATTCGTAGCGCGAATCGGGGCCGAAGCTCAGCGCCCCCGCCACCGGCAGCGTCCCCACCGAAGCGCCCGGCGCGAGCGTGCCGCCGTTCACATTCACCACGCGCGCCACCCCACCGGTGCCGGCAAGCGTGCCGTTCGCTGCGACATTCACGGGATTCGCCGCCGCTTCGAGCCCCGCATCCAGCCGCAGCGTGCCATCGGCAACGGTAGTCGTGCCCGTGTAGGTCTTGGCATCGCCTGCAATGATCAGCGTGCCCGTGCCCTGCTTGACCAGGCTTCCCGTCCCTGTCACCGGACCGATGATGGTCGCGGTGAAATCCAGGGTGTTGAAGGGACGCGAATTGTTGGCGCCCGGCATGTGGATCGTCCGGCCCGCGCCGAGCACGATGCCGTCGCTGTCGAATCTCAGCGAACCCGCGAGATTCTCGGTATAGTGCGTGATGTCGTTTTCGGGATCGCCCAGCGCGGCATCGGAAGCGATCGCAAGTGTACCGCGCCACATCTCGATGGTGCCCTGGAAATCGTTCGCATCATTGGTCAGGACCAGCGTGTTGTTGTGGTTCAGGCCGGTGCCGCTATCCACGAGGCGGAAAATTTCGCCCTCGCCGCCGCCGCTGATTTTCCCTTCCAGCACAGCGGTCGCTCCCGCCGTCGGAGCGCCGCCGCCCGGCGCCACGATCATGAAGGTCTGCCGCCCCGTCGATGGCAGCACGATGTCATTGACCACCACCAGTTCGCCGGCCGAGCCGAAGCGCAGTTCCCCGCCCGCGTGTACGATGTCTCCCGTACCAAGCGCCTCCCCATCCTGAAGCCGCAAAATCCCGCCGGCGATCGTGGTGCCGCCCGAATAGGAGCCCGGGAAACCCATCGACTGCGTGCCCGCGCCCGTCTTCACCAGCGATCCCGGCCCCGAAAGCTCTCCTCCGTGGACGGCGGTGACGCCGGAAGCGACGTCCAGCGTCAAGGCCACCGGTTGCGCCGAGGCATTGACGAGAGCGATGTCGCCGTCGCCGCCCAGCCCGCCCACCGTCGCCGCCGCAGGGCTGCCGAAGCTCGCCACGCCGGATGGAAAGAACGTAGTGAGCACGCTGTGCCGCAGCGCCTCCTCATGATCGATCACCAGCTCGCCGAGCGATACCGACGTGCCGCCGGTGAAAGTGTTTGGATTCGAGATCGTGAGCGTGCCCGTGCCGTCCTTGATCAACCCGGTCGCCCCGGCGATTCCGTGGCTGCCCTGCAGGGTGTAGTTTTCCCCTGAGGCGTTGAACTCCACCCCGGCGGCAATCACGTCCTCGCCGTCGATGGAGACGGACTTGAGGACAGCCGAAGCGTCGAAGAGAACGAAGTTCCCATTGGTGAAATCCGTCGGTGTGGAGCTTCCTTCCTGCACCCAATTCTTCGGGCTGGCGAGCGTGGCGGTGCTCCAGGTGGAATTGAGCGCGCCGGTCCAGACGATGGTGCTTCCCTCCGCCTGGACAGCCTGAATGCTGGTGATGGCCGAAGTGTTGCCCTCCGCATCCCTGACCCTCGCGCGGATGCGGTAGGTGCCCGGCATCACATAGGTGTGACTGACGGCATAAGGCGTGCCGACCGGCGTCAGGGGGCCGAAGGCATCCATCGACCCGTCACCCCACTCGATCTCGAACTGCACCGTGGCGCTGTCCGGATCCACCGCTTCGAAGGTGTATTCCGCCGTCGCTCCCGCGGCCACGGGCGAAGCGCCGGCCGGCTGAACCACCACCCGCGGCGAAAGATTTTCCGGCACCGGAATGGCATCGCCCGCGGTGCCCAGCGCCGTCGCTTCCTCCGCGCTCAATGCCCGGTCGAACAAGGCGAGATTATCGACGATGACCCGGGATTGCTCTCCGTCCTCGTCCCACAGCACGCGGAAGACATCGCCAAGGGTTTGGCGGCCCGCATTGACGGTGCCGGCTCCGTAGTTGCCTATCAGATTCCCATCCAGATAGATCGCGCGGGCTGTCCCGACATTCGCGGAGAGAATCAGGCGGTACCAGGTGCCAGCACGGACCGTGCCGGTGGTCCCGCTTCCCGTGGCGGTGGGGCCGGTGCCGACATAGGGCCACTGGGTGCTTACCCCCAGCTCAGTCGCACTCGCCTGCTTGCGGATGAAGAAATCGGCGTCGCCCGCGCCCATGTCGAAATCGAATAAAGCGGTGAAGGCGCCGTTGTCCGCCCCGCCGTCGGTGAAGTCCGGCACCATGAAATCGAGCACGATCGTGTAGTGGTTCGTCCGCGTGGGATCGCCTGTCGAGCCGTTCGCGCCGATGGGATTGGCCACTTGCATGAACGCGCCTTTCGGGAACTCTGCTGCGCCGCTGCTATGGCCGATCACGCCCGAAATCGTCAGATCATCGCCGAGCGCGGCGGCGGCGGGTTGCTCCGGGTCGTCGAATGTCCATAGCCCCACCAGATTCGCATGCAGCGGCTGCCACGAAAGGAGGGCGAGGTAAATGAAAGTGCGCTTCGTCATCGCTTGGATCAGGTTTGTTTCCGCGTAAAGACTCCAGAAAACCCCGGTCCGCGCCCATTGTCATATGACTAATATTGCTGGCTGTTTGCCTAAAACGGCGCGATCAATTCGTCTCAAAAACGGGCTTCCTCCCATCCTATCCATCCCGGTCCGAACAGTAAATTGGCAAACAGCCAGATATCCTTTCCATCCGGCCATTGTGCTGCGGAAACGTCACGCGTAATTCCTTGCCTTCATGCAATCCCGCTTCCTCGCCGCGCTTGCCGTTTGCGGCACGCTCGGCGCCGCCACCCCGGTCGCTCTCTACGAATTCGACGATGCCGCCCAGCTCGGCAAGGCGACCCTTGGCTCGGACCTCGTCATCGTCGGCTCCACGCCCGCGTACGCCGCCAGCGTGACCGACGGGCAGGCCAATCCCGCGACACTCAACGGCGTCATCACCACCATCCAGGGCACGGCCAATCACCTGCGCGTTCCCCACGGCATCGGCCCGAACGGCGGCGGCACGGATACCAACCAGTACACCCTGCTCTTCGACGTGCTCATCCCCGGCACCGGCCAGTGGCGGACCTTCTACCAAGCGAACCTCGCCAACAACAACGACGCCGAGTACTTCGTCCGCAACAGCGACAATGCCCTCGGCCGCAGCACCATCGGTTACTCCCCGCAAACCCTCCAGACCAACCGCTGGTACCGTCTGGCCATCTCCGTGGACCTCACCAGCGGCGGCTTCTTTCGCACCTATCTCGACGGCGAACTTTTCCACAGCCATACCAAACCGGGCTTCAACGGCGAGTACTCGCTTAACCCCTCCCAGGTCATCCTCTTCGGCGACAACGACAACGAAAACCACCCGCTGCGCATCGGTCTGGCGGCCATTTACGACAAGGCGCTCGATGCCGCCGAAATCTCCGCCCTCGGCGGTCCGGGTCTCGCGATCCTCCCGAACCCCAGCAACAATCCGCCCGCCATGATCTTGCAGGAAGCCGGCCCCGCTACCGCGACCACCGGAACCTCGGAAGCATACACCTTCACCGCCGACGACGAAGACGGCGACCCCGTGCAAATCCAGGCCGACTGGGGCGACGGCACGCTTTCCCCTTGGAGCGGGCTCGCCGCGGCGGGCTCCCCGGTCGCGCTCTCCTATGCATGGTCCGCGCCCGGCGTCTTCACGATCAAGGCCCGGGCCCGGGACGCGCAGGGCTCCGTTTCGCCCTGGGTCGAGGTCCAGAGCGTGACCGTCACCGGCCCGCCCATCGTCGCCTTCTCCACCCCCCCCTACCTCCAGAACATGAGCCCCACCGGCATGACGGTGATGGCCGAGGTGGAGGATAACATCCCGCTGACCCTGCAGTACGGCACCACCACGGACTACGGCGCGAGCGCCGCATTCGAAGCCGTCGCCAGCGGCGGCGGCACTTGGTTTATCCGCGCGGCGCTCTCCGGTTTGGAACCCGATACCCTCTACCATTACCGCCTCGCCTCCGTCGAAGGCGAGCCGGTGACCGAAGACGCGACCTTCCGCACCGCGCCTGTGGCGTGGAAGGACTTTACCTTCGGCGCGCTCGGCGACATCCAGACCACCAACGGCGGCTTCTGGACCGCCGACCCGTGGGAGCCGGCGAAAATCATGCTCCAGCACATGGCCGACCGCGGCGTCTCCTTCGGCCTCGGCCTCGGCGACCACGCGCAGGACGGCAACAGCTACACCGCCACGAAAAACTCCCACCTCAACCGCACCGCCCGTGTGCTCGGCACCCGCGTCCCCTTCTACATCGCCTGGGGCAATCACGACGGCAACAGCCCCACCCATCCGCTGCGCCTCTCCGCCGACATGCCGAGCCGCCACCGCACCGACACCTTCTCCACCCACACCAGCGGCTTCGGCAGCTTCAGCTTCGTCCACGCCGGCGTCTTCTTCGTCTGCCTGGAGCACTTCAGCGTCTTCACCGGCACCCACAGCTACATCAACAACGCGGCCAACAATGACGTCACCAACGGCTGGCTCGACGTCCAGCTCGCCTCGCCCGCGGCGCAGAACGCCCGCTTCCGCATCGTCGCCATCCACGTGCCGACCTATTGCGAACGCTGGATCGACGGCAATGCAGGCCTGCGCGCCCATCTCGCGCCTCGCCTGGAGCAATACGGCGTCGATCTTTGCCTGAGCGGCCACATGCACGGCTACGAACGTGGTCTCCACAACGGTGTGAACTACGTCATCGCCGGCGGCGGCAGCTACCTCGACGCCAATGAACCGCTCGTCGCCAACTGGGGTCACCTCGGCGGCCACATCGACGTGCCCGGCATGTATCGCAAGCAAAGCTCGCCCGGCGTGCTCGGTCCGCCCGAACCGATCAAGGGCGGCATCTTCCACCACTACGCCGAGTTCACCGTGCGGGAAAACTACCTGCGCATGGACATCCACGGCTTCAATGCCGACGGCTCCTACATCGACATCCTCGACACCCTGGAACTCGGTGTCGATCCCGGTCCCGACAGCGACGGCGACGGCCTGCGCGATCCCTGGGAAATCGCCAACGGCCTCGACCCGGGCGACCCTAACGGCATCAACGGCCCCGACGGCGATCTGGACGGCGACGGCCAGAGCAACCATGCCGAATACCTCGCCGGCACTGCCGCGAACGATCCCAACTCCGTCTTCCGCGTCCTCGCCGGCAATGTCTCCGGGGAAGGCTGGGAAATCGTCTGGTCGAGCGTGCCCGGCAAGCGCTACCGCCTGCTGCTTTCCGACGATCTCGGCTCATGGGCTCCATTGCAGGACGGCGGGCAGGATCTCGTCATCGAGGCGTCCGCGGAAACTACGACATCCCACGTACTACCCGTACCGTCGGAAGGTCGGGGATTCGTGAGAGTAGAGGTGGTCCCGTAACCGGTATTGCCAGCCCTCGACGATGCGCTCGACCATCGCCAATCCTCCGGCCGTCCGCATAACCCGGCAGTGACGGGATTGGCCTCGATGTAGGCGACGACGCTCGCGAAGTGACGTTCATCGCGGATGTAGCGATCCCACGTCTCGCGCATCCAGAATCGCCTCCCGGGAACGCCGAGCCCCAGCTCGGCATTTCTCGCCAGCGCCCATCTCCCGGTGAAGGATTTCCAGGATTGCAGGATGACCGACAACGACGCCTTTGGCTCCAGCACGGCATGCACATGATTCGGCATCACACACCATGCGATCAGGCGGTAGCGGTCGCCGTCCCATTTCAGCATCGTCTCCTGCACGACCGCCGCCACCTGCGGATGGGCCAGAGCCCGGCAGCCCATGCCGGGGTTCAGCCACGCTTCGATCCGTTTCCGTTTTTCGACGGATGCACGGGATGGCTCCATCCGGGAAAGCTCATCTTCCAGTAAAGCTAGTTTCGCTTGCGGAAGCGCATCGGCGAGGCGGAAGGTGACCGATTGGAGAATGCCCGGCGTATTCAGGTGGGGAAGATAACCGCGGGAATACCAGCCGACGGGTCTGCCGGGAGTGCCGAACCCCAGCTCGGCCCTGCTCCCATCCGCGCCAAGCTGGGCTTGGCGTTCCTGAGGTTTCCTGTATTCGTTTCCTGTTCCATATATTTCCTCCCTTTTTCAAAACAACTCCCCCTGCCCCGGCAGCGCCCGGCGGAAGGCATCCGCGCTCAATTCCGGCGGCCGCGTCGCCAAGCCGAGCTTCCGGCAGACCGCGTGAAACAGCGCGTTCAACTGCCCCGCCGCCTCCCCCTCGCCCCGCATCCGGCGGCCGGGCGCCGTGCCGTTCAGTCGGCCGCCCCGAGCGGCGCGGATGCGGTCGAGGATCTTCTCTTTCCGGTCGGGAAAATTCCGGTCGAGCCACGACGAAAACACCTCCGCCACCGCACCCGGCAGACGGACCATCGTGTAGGCCGCGAAACTCGCGCCGGCCTCCTTCGCGGCGGCGAGGATGGCAGGCAGCTCGCTGTCGTTCAGGCCCGGAATCATCGGCGCGGCGCTGGGACCGACGGGCACCCCGGCATCGGCCAGCGCGCGCATCGCCTCCAGCCGCGCCCGCGGCGACGAGGCGCGTGGTTCCAGAATGCGCGCCAGCTTCGGATCGAGCGTGGTGACCGAAAGATAAACGCACACCGCCCGGTGCCGCGCGAGTTCGGCGAGATGGTCGATGTCGCGGGCGATCAGCGCGTTTTTGGTGATGATGGCGACCGGCTGGCGGAAGCGCGCCATCACCTCCAGACAGCCGCGGGTGATCCCGAGCTTGCGCTCGGCCGGCTGGTAGCAGTCGGTCACGCCGCTCATCGCGATCTTGCCCGGGCGGTAGGATGGCTTTGCCAATGCGGCTTCGAGCAGGCGCGGCGCGTCCTCCTTCACCACGATCTTCGATTCAAAATCCAGGCCGGCGGAAAAGCCGAGATACTCGTGGTAAGTACGGGCATAGCAGTAGGAACAGCCGTGTTCGCAGCCGCGATAGGGATTCAGGCCGAAGTCGAAGGAAAGATCCTCCGCCTTGTTCGGGCTGAGGATGGACTGCGAATCGTCGCGCAGGAAGACCGTCCGCAAGGGCCGCGGATCGTCGTCGATCCACGCGTCCTCGTCCGTCTCGACGCGCAGCGCCTCGAAACGATTGGCGGGATTTTCCCGGGCGCCGCGACCGCGATGCGGGTGCATGGAAGGAGCGTCGCCGGTCAGGACACGACGATCAAATAAAATGTTCAAAAGAACACTTCATTTCCGATATTGCGCTTCCAAATATGGGCTTCGACGTACGATCCCACCCACCGGCCTTGGGTACGGCAACGCTCGATTTCTTCCGGAATGGCGAGGCCCTCGTGCTCCGTGACCAGTTCCTGATGCGTGAACACACGTCCGAAGAATCCCTTGCTCCGGTAATCGGCCGGCAACTGATACCCGTACCGCGTCACGGGAGCGTCGAACAGGGAGACCAGATGGGCGTGATCGGGGTACATGAAAGTGATCTCGCCGGGTCCGAAAGCGGAGAGGGGGAGTTCGATCTTCGTCCCGTCGCGGAACATGTTCAGCGTCCGGTCGAAGGTTCCGAGTGTCGCGTAATACGGGCGCCCTTCCGGCTTCCGCCCGAATTTCTCTTCGTACAACCGCATGAGCAGATCGTCGGCGCTCCGGCGGAACGCGAAGAAATCGGGACCTATCGCAAAGCGGTTGAATTCCGTGAGAGCGTCCTTTTCCTGCTCGATGAGAGCGGCGAGAGAGGATTCCGACAAATCGCAGACGTTGAGAAAAGGGCCGTAGTCCCTCTCGAAGTAATGCGTGATGTAGGAAGGAAGACCCATCGGCCGGCTCAACGCCCCCAGCTCCAGCGCTCCTGCCACCAGCGGTAGCCGCCGCCTTCGGACACGATGTGTCCGAGGCCCGGCCAGGGAAGATGGAAGGCGTAGCAGCGGAGGCGCTTTTCGGCCGCTTCGGCCCAGTACTTTTTCCGGGTGACCACGGCGAGTTCGGGATCGTGGTCGAAAGCGATGTTCCACTCCGGATCGGCGAACATCAGCAGGTGATGATGCGCGAGGTCCATGACGTGAAGCAGCTCCTCGCCGCCGGAGCGGATGCGGAAGCAGGCGTGGCCGTTGGTGTGGCCGGGCGCGGCCTCGATGGTGACGAGCCCGTCGAGCACTTCGGTGCCGCCTTTCACGGGGCGGAGCAGATTCTGGAGCGCGTCGAAATGGCCGCGGACCTCGCGGATCATGCCGGGGATCTGGTTCTTGTCGCGCTTCGACTTGGAGAAGTCGGGATTTTCCCCGCGCCAGAAGCTCAGCTCGTCTTCGATGAGATAGAGAGGGGCGTTCGGAAAGACGGGTTTGCCCTGGTGGACGAAGCCGTTGAGGTGGTCGGCGTGGGAGTGGCTGAGGAAGGTGGCGGTGACATCCTCCGCCGTGATGCCGATGGAGGCGAGACCGTCCATGAGCCAGCCCATTTCCGGGTTGTTGCCCCTGCCGAAACCGGCGTCGAAGAGGGCGACCTCCTTGCCGGAGCGGACGACGAGAATATTGACGTAGAGCGGGATGGTATCGAGGCGTTCGCCGTGGCGGATCATTTCCTCCTTCATCTTCGGGCGCTCCTCCACGGGCCACATCAGGTCCAAGCCCTCGCGGAAGCCGAGGTTGCAATCGCTGATGGAAAAAGCCTCCGCCTCGCCGATGCGGAAGCGGTAAATGTAGGGATTGCGGCCGGGCGCAGCGGAAGCGGGCGATTGCGCGGAGGCGCGGGTTCCAAGCGCGGCCATACCGGCCAAGGCGGCGCCGACGAAGCCGCGGCGGGTAGTATCCATCGAACTCATGGGCGGAAGCTACGCGGAATGAAGCCGGGTTTCATCAGCGAAACCGGCGAGCTGCGTCAGCAGCGACGGAAAAAGTCCCGATGAATGATCTTCCCGCCTGCAAGGAGCGGCTGCACCTCATTTTCCCGCCGCGAGACCGGCATCGAGATCGACCTTGAGGGTCTTTTCTTCCAGGCCGGTCCAGATTTCCAACGCCACGATGAGTTCGGTGTGCGCCTCTTCGAACGAGAACACGACTTCTCCCGATCCCCGGCCGCCGAAACTCATCCAGCTCGATCCCCGCCGGCCGGATTCCACCGGCTCGCCGTCCTTGGTGTAAAACCGGATGCCTGCGAAATTGTCCATCTTGCGGTTAGTCGATAAGGCGATCTCAAAGGGATCGTCGCCGAAGTCCGGCTTGCCGGAGGATTTCACCTTCAGGGCCGGCATGTCCTTCTTGTCCGCGGGAAATTTGATTTCCACCCCCTCGCTGGTGGCAAAGGGTTCGCTGCGGATCTCCTCCTTGCCGGCGGCGAAGCTGACGGGGATCTCTCCGGCGATTTTCACCGTGCCGTCCGCGGCGATCTTCACTTCCTCCTTGGTGTCGAATTCCAGCCGCAGGGCGCGGCGGTCCTTCGAGAACGCCGTATTGCCGAAAAAGCGGGACTCCGCCTTCACGCCGCCGATGGTGAGCGAAACTTTGTCTTCATCGATGCCCACCATCTCCTTGTCTCCGCTGCGGACGATGAGCGCGACCTTGCGGCCCTTCTCTGCGTTGAAGGTCCTGAAACCGTCGAAGTCTTCGCCGCCGTCGTCGAACACCGCCTGGATGCCCGCAAGCGTCACCACCGGCTCGGCAGAGGAGGCGGCAAAGGGGAGCGCGAGGACGAAGGGAAGGAGAATGGCTTTCATCGGAGCGGGATGGTGAAAGGAAAAGGACGAAGGGTCGATGCGGAAAACGCGGTGGGACCGCTCGTGCTAAAATCCCTTCAGGCCGCCTGCCTGAAATCGTCGGAAATTCTTCGGAGAGCTCCAATTAAAGATGGAATTTTGTCTGCTAATCGCCAATAATCACTATATGGACAAAATAACAGCTATTAAATTCCGCAATCCGGTTCAGCTGATCCGGCTCATTGGCGGGCGTCTGCGCGAAGCGCGGCTGGCGCGGGGCTGGACGCAGGAGGAGGTGGCGGAGCGGGCCGGGGTGGCGCTTTCCACATTGAAGCTGCTGGAGGCCAAGGGGCAGGGATCGCTCCAGCGGCTGGCGCGGGTGGCGGTGGTGCTGGGGCTGGATGGCGACCTGCGCGAACTCTTCGCCCGGCCTGCCGCCGCGGCGGAGTCGATCGAAGCGGCGAAGCGCACCGAGCGGCGCCGCGCGCCGAGGAGAAAGAAGGACGGTCATGGAGCTTGAAGTCGGATACCATGGCGAAGCGGTCGGCCGTCTTTATCAGGACGGGCGCGGCCGGGTGCTTTTCGAATACGATGCGGATTGGCGGAGCGGCGCGCGCGAACTGTCGCCGCTTTACCTGCCCAATTCGACGACGGGCGCGGTGAGTTCGCCGACGCCGGGATTCGGTCCCTTGTTCGGACTTTTCCAGGATGCTCTGCCCGACTGGTGGGGGGAGCAGATGATGCGGCAGCGTTTCGAGGAGGCGGGCATCCCATGGAACAAGGTCACCGCTTTGCACAAGCTTGCGTGCCAGGGCGACCGCAAGATGGGGGCGCTGGTGTTCACGCCGTTGATGGAGGAGTCGAGTTTCGCGGACAGCCTGCTGGTGGAGCTCGGCGCGCTGGTCGAAGCGGCGCGCGCGGCGATCCGGGGCGAGGGCGGCGAGGTGCTGGACCAGCTCGTCCGCTCCGGCATTTCCCCCGGCGGCGCCCGTCCCAAGGCGCTGCTGTGGCTGTCGGGCGACGGCAGGGAACTTCACCTCGAAGAAGGACCGGGCCGCGAGGCATGGCTGGTGAAGTTCGACGTCGATCCCGACCGGCACGAGGGCCGGATCGAGCGGGCCTACATGAGCATGGCCGCGGCGGCCGGGATCGAGGTGCCGGAGACGCGTCTCGTCGAAGCGGGGGGCGGCTGCCATTTGCTCGTCCGGCGCTTCGACCGCGGAAGCGGGGGAGAGCGGATTCATTTCCATTCGTTCTCCGGCCTGACCCACACGCCGGTGCGCGACGGGCTCGACTATGACGACCTGATGGACCTTGCCCGCGGGCTCACCGGGGACCATCGCGCGGTGGAGCAGGTGTTCCGCCGCACGGTCTTCAACGTGATGGCCGGGAACGACGACGACCATGGGCGCAATCACGCCTTTCTGATGGCGGACGACGGGACGTGGCGGCTTTCGCCGGCCTTCGACCTCACGTTCGCCACCAATCCGCTGAGTTCGGGAGCCCGGGCGGGCCGGGTCATGGGGAAATCGATGAACGTCACCCGCGACGACCTGATCCGCCTGGGCGAAGGGCAGGACGTGAGGCGCATCGGAGAAGCGATCGCGGAGGTGCGGGATGCCGCGGCGCGCTGGCCGGAATTCGCCGCGGAAGCCGGGCTGCCGAAGGGCGAGGCCGCTTCGATCCATGCCCAGCTCCGGCAGCTTGAGGTCTGACGCCGCTTCGCGGCGGGATTTTCCTCAGTCCTTCTTCGCGGTATAGTCGAAGACGAGAGCCTTTTCGAGCAGCGGCTTGAGCTTGGCGACGAATTCCTGGTGGGCTTCGTGCGGGATGTAGACTTCGAGACCTGCCTTGTCCTTGAAGGTGACGAGGAAGCAGTGGGTGAAGCCGTCGTTGAGGCCCTCGACACTCTCGCTCGGCCCCCATTCGAAGCCGGTGATGGTGTCGATCTTCTGAGGCAGTTCGGCGAAGGCTTTTTCGATCTCCCGCACCTTGTCGGCGGTGGCCTCGGGCTTGAATTTGAAAAGCACGACGTGGCGGAACTCGCCCTCGGCGGCGGCCAGGGTGGCAAGGGCGGCGGAAACGGCGGCGGTGGCGAGCATTCTACGCATGAAAACCATGGTCGCCGCCCGGGGCCGGGTGTCAAACCCGCGTTGCCGGTGAGAAAGGCAAGGGGTCACCTCGTGACCTCGGTGCCGATGCCGCCGTCGGTGAAGATTTCCAGCAGCAAGGCGTGGGGCAGGCGGCCGTCGATGAAGTGGACCTTGCGCACGCCGGCGTTGAGGGCATCGACGGCGCTCCTGATCTTGGGAATCATGCCGCCGGAGATGGTGCCGTCGGCCATCAGGTCGTCGGCTTCGGCGCGGCTGACGGATTTGATGAGGGTGTCGGGGTTCGACGGGTCGCGCATCAGGCCGGGCACGTCGGAGAGATAGACGAGCTTGGCCACGCGCAGCTCCTTGGCCAGCGCGGCGGCGGCGAGGTCGGCGTTGATGTTGAGCGGGCGGCCGGTGGCGAGTTCGGCGGCGAGCGGGGAGATCACGGGGACGATGCCGGCCCGGTGCGCGGCATCCATCTGGCCGAGCTGGCAGCCGACGACTTCGCCGACGCGGCCGAGGTCGACTCGGGAGCCGTCCGGGCCGGTGGCGTGCATTTTTTCGCCGAGGAAAACGTCGGTGCCGGCGATGCCCACCGCTTTGCCGCCGAAGTCGCGGATCATGCGGACGAGACCGGGGTTGAGCTCGTTGGAGAGGACTTTTTCGACGATGGAAATCGCTTCGTCGGAGGTAACGCGGAAGCCGCCGACGAATTCGGCGTCGAGGCCGGCTTCCTTCATCGCGGCCGAGATGGCCTTGCCGCCGCCGTGGACGACGATGGGGTTGATGCCGGCGACTTCGAGGAAGACGATATCGCGCATGACTTTGGCGACGAGGTCGGGGTCCTCCATCGCGGAGCCGCCCATCTTGATGAGGAAGGTCTTGCCGCGGAAGGCCTGGAGATAGGGAAGCGCTTCGATCAGGGCTTCGGCTTTCGCGATGGGATGCTGGAGGGCCATGCGGGGAATTCGAAGTTCTAAGTGCCAAATTCCAAGTTCCAAATTCTCCGGGAGCGCGGAGCCCCGGCTCCGCAGAAGCCCGGGGGCGGCCCGACCGAACAATGCGAACCCGCTACGGGCAGCGGGGATCGTCGGCGGTTCGTGCGGAGCTGGGGCTCCGCGCTCCCGGGGAGTCAGCGCTTTTTCTTTTTGGGGGATTTCTTCGCGGCTTTTTTGGCGGGAGCCGCCGCTTTTTTCGCGGCTTTCCTGGCGGGTGGAGCGGGAGGTTCAGTGACCGGGGGCGGGGTTTCGACCGCGGTTGCGGGGGAGGCCGGGACGGCGGTTTTTTTCCCCGGCAGGAAAAGCCGGGTCAGGCCCGCGCCGAGAGGGGCGGCGAGGAAGGCGAAGGGCAGGGGCAGCAGGGCGTTGTCACGGACCAGCGTCTGGAGCGCGAACCAGACCGCAACCGCAAGGGCGATGACTACGATGGGTGCGAGAAAACGGCGGCAGCTCCCCGCGAGCAGGCCGCAGAGCGACGCGAGGGCGGCCATGGCGGCCAGTTCCAGCAGGGCATCCGGCCGGGAGAAGATTTGCGGGGCGGAGGGTAGCGGCGAGAGCCGGATTTCCTGGAGAATCGCAGGCAGTTGGTCCGCCCATCGGATTTCGATTTCGGGAACCAGGGTGCGGCGGTCGCGCAGGAAGACGCTTTCGCCGCCTGTGGCGAAGTCTTCCGGCACTTCTCCGCCGATCAGGGCGCTTGCGGGGACTTCGACCGTGGGAGCGCCGGTGGCGGCGGGTTTCAGCCGGCCGGTTTCGTCGATGGGAATCCACGGTCCGTTTTCGCCGAGAACGATGGTTTTGCCGGGCTCGATACGCAGGCTGGCGGGATCGATTCCCCGGCGGGCGATTTCGGCGGCGAGCGGCAGGGCGAAGACGATGCGCTGGTTCCAGCGGGCGAGCAGCGGGGTGGAGCCGGCGGTTTCCTCTTCGTTGAGCAGGCGGGTGAAGCCGGCCAGCGCCTTGTCGCCGCCCGTTTCCGCGGCGGGCGTGGCGATGCGGTTGACCACCGGCAGGCGGGCGACGCTTCCCTGCGCTTTTTCTTCCGGCAGCGACATGCGCAGGAAGGGCGAAGCGACCGGATCGGAACCGCTGCCATAGGCCAGCGGAAAGCCGAGCGTGGCGCTGTCAAAGCGGTCGAGCTGGACGCGCAGTGCCGTCAGCGAAATCGGATCGGCATCCTCCCAGCCGAAGGGAAAGGTCACGGCCAGATGGCGTGCGCCACGTTTCAGGAGGTTCGCCAGGATTACTGCCTGGTCGGCGGGCGAGGGCGGCTTTGCCTCGAAAATGCCGTCGGGGTCGTCATCGACGATCAGCATTTGCAGCGGTGCGTTTTCCTCCTCCGCCGGCGGCGGCTCCAGTTTCACCCGGTAGCGCGGATGCTCGAAGGTGCCGCTGCCGTGGAGCTCCGCCGCCGGTTCGGTGGCGGTGAGGCGGGCGGACAGGGTGTGATCGAGCCTTTCCAGCGGGGCAATCTGCGGCGTCAGCCCGAGCAGCAGCAGTCCCGCGCCGAGGGCGGCAACGGTGCAGGTCAGGCGGGGCTGGGCGGACAGACTCACGGTCGGGGGAGAAATTCGAACATCGAACGCCGAACATCGAACATCGAATTTTGAATGGAAAGCGTTCGGGAGCCCCCGGCTCAGAGGGCCTGCGCTTTTTCCAGCACCGGCGCGAGTGGGGTTTCGAGCGGGGTATCCGCGGTCACTTCCGCCAGCAGCCGGGCGGCGACGGGGATGTGCGGGCGGTACCATTCGTCGCCGCGGTTTTTGAGGATGTTGCCGTAGGCGCCGAGGGCCTGCATCAACCGCTGGGCGGCGCATTCGCGGAAAATGGTGTCCTCCGGCCGGTCTTCGGAGAGGTCTTCCCAGATGGACAGGATGGCTTCCCGTTCCTCGGCGGGGTGGTTCATGTAGGGATCGAACACCAGCGAGGCGAGGTCGTATTCCTGCCGCCCGCGGCGCATGCCCTGGAAGTCGATCCACCAGGCCTTGCCGTCTTTGAGGAGAAGGTTCTGGGACTGGAAATCGCGGTGCACGAGGTGCTTCGCGCTGCCGCCGAGGCGGCGGGCCAGACCGGCGAGGACGTCGTTTCCGCGCAGATCGGCGGCGTCGAGACCGAGCATGCCTTCGACGAGGTGGTCGAAGAAATATTCCTGCTCCCAGCGATAGAGGGCTTCGTCGAAGGGAGGCATGAGTTCGAAGTCCTTCGGGCCTTTCGAGTAGAAGAGTTTGTCGAGTTGCTGGAGAGCGGAGCGGTAGTAGGGCTCGCGTTCGGCGAAAGGCGCGTCTTTCAGCGAGAAGAGGTCGGTGTCGCCGAGGTCTTCGACGAGGGCCACGCGGCGGTGCGGGATTTCGTGGAAGATCTCCGGCACGTTCAGCTTGGTGTCCTTGAGGAATTTCGCAACCGGCAGGAAGTTGTCGTTGTCGGGGCGTTCGTCGGTCCAGTGGATGCCGATGAAGGGTTCGCGCTCCGGGCTCTTCACCCGCACGATGGTCCGGCCCGAGGCGCCGCGTTTGATGGGGACGAGCGTGATGGGGACGGTCGGATCAACCCCGAGGAATTGTCGGGTGGCGTGAAGGATGGCGTCGGTCGGCATCGGCGGCCCGGAGTGTCAGGAAGATACCCGGCGGGACAAGGGGAAATGCGATTGCGGATTTTTCAGAGGGCGGGAATGACGAACGCTCCGGGAATTCCGAGGTCGAGCGTCGCAAGCTTCGCGCCGCGACTGATGGCCAGAGCCAGCAGATGGGCATCGGTGGTGCGGGAGGCCGTGGCGCACCATGCCGGAAAACCTGTGGTGGAGGATCGTCCGTCGGGCAGGAATTCGTGGTGAGTCCCGAGAGACCCGAGCATCGACACCAGCGTGCGGGCCGCTTCTGTCACATCCAGACGTCCCGCGGCCCGCTGTACGGACACCCGGATGAAACCCAGTTCGGGAATGGCCGAGGTCAGAAGCAGGGTTCCTCGTTTGCGCTTCATGGCGGCGATCCATGAGGCGGTGCGGCGATGATCGGCATGGTCCGCCCAGCCCCACGCGACGAGCACATTGACATCGAGCAGGTAGTTCACGGGAAATCGGCGAGCATCTTCCTGACGGCGGCTCCGGTGAGCGGTTCCCCGCCGGGCAGGGGAGCGAAGATTTCGGCTCCGGTGAATTCGCAGTGAACCTTGCCCACCGGATCGCCGGATTCCGTTCCTATGGCGCGGCGGCGCAGGAATTCCGAAACAGTCAGGCCCGCGGCTTTGGCCAGTCCGCGGATTGCGCGAGCCTCATCTTCGCTTACCTTGAAGCTCAGGGTCTGCATGGGTAAGACGGTAATACGCATCCTTGCGGATTCAAGGGGAATAGACCCTATTCATCAGGGTATTCCGTGCGGGGGTCGAACTGTCTCACGGCCCGGCCCGATACCTCAAGGCGATCCTGAGCCTGCTTCACTGCCGATATCGTGACTTCAAAAAAGCGGTCGTCATTCCAGGACAACTGGCCTGTCTGGCCCTCCTTCAACGATCCCATGGAGGCCGAGAACCGGATATTCGCGCTTTCGACGGTGAAGGTGATTTTTCCTTTCCGGACCGTGCCGTCCTGTTCGTGAAAGGTGATAGGGCGAGTTTCCTCGTGCCGCTCCCATCCATCGAAGTCGATGGTCCACGCGAAGAACGAGTCGCCGTTTTCGAGAACGAAGGCTTCCCTGTCCATATGAGCTGCTTCAACGAACGCTTTGCCGTTTGTCAAGACCGCCAAGGGATGACCTCTGAAACAACGGACTCCCTCGCACCCACCACCGCCCCCGGCCACACCACGGAATCCCGCACCACCGCTCCCGCGCCGATGCTCGCCCCAGGGCCGACAACGCTACGCTCCACGGTGGCGGTGGAGTCGATGACCGCTTCGGGATGGA
Source organism: Haloferula sp. (assembly GCA_037190465.1). Lineage (GTDB taxonomy): Bacteria > Verrucomicrobiota > Verrucomicrobiia > Verrucomicrobiales > Akkermansiaceae > Haloferula. Next base: position 85,566 of record JBBCJF010000024.1, read on the forward strand.
CGGGAGGCGCGAGATTCAATTCCCGGTGGGCGGCGAGGTAGCTGGCGGAATCGCCGAGGTCGCGCCAGTCGCCTTCGTCGAGCACGATGGCACCGAGCCGTCCCTGTTTCGCGAGTTCGAGAAAGGCGGGGATCACCGAGATTTTTTCGCCGGCGGGAATCAGTTCGAGAAGTTCCGGGGTGAAGCAGTAGATGCCGGAAAAGACATGCGTTCCTTCGGCGCGACCGAGCATGCCGCGGATGTCGATGGCCCGCTCTCCATCGAGCGCGACGTGCTTCGCCACGCCTTGCGAACGGAGTGCCAGCGTGACGGGATTTCCCGACGCCTCGTGCGCGGTGAGCAAGCGGTCGAGCGGCAGCGAGGAGAAGATGTCGCCATTGTGGACCAGCACGTTTTCCCCGGCGATCCAGCGTTCCACATTCTTCACGCCGCCGCCGGTTTCGAGCAGTTCGGGTTCGTGGAAGAGGTGCAGAGGCAGGCCCTGCCAGCTTCCCTTTTTCGTCGGCTGCCCGTTCCCGCCACAAAGCTCCGCTTCCTCCCAATCCGCAATCGTCCACTTCTCGGGCAAATGGTGCGTATTCACCGCAAGTGCTTCGATCCCCGCCGCGCGGCACGCTTCCAGCGACCATTCGATAAGCGGGCGGTGGAAAAGCGGCACCAGGGGCTTTGGCAGCAGGTCGGTCAGCGGACGCAGCCGCGTGCCGAGACCGGCGCCGGGAAGGAATGCCTTGCGGATCACGCGGGGGGATTTCCGGGGTTTGGAGGGCGGCGGCAAGGGATTTCCGGTCCCGTTCTCCCGTCCGTGACCGGAGCAACCCATATGAGGGGTTGAGAAATCCGGGGATTTGGTTCGTAATGATCCAGCCGATGCATCATTCCAGTCCATTTCTGGCATTTATTGCCACTTTAACCGGCCTTTCCGCCCTTCCGGAAGGCTTCGAAATGCGTGAATTCGCCGCGCCTCCGAATGCCGACTACCCCGCCGCCATCACCGCGGCGCCGAATGGCGACGTGTACGTTTCCTCCGATCAGAACGGATCGTTGGGCAAGGACAAGAACATGGGCCGCATCATCCGCTGCCGTGATACCGACGGCGACGGCAAGGCGGATGAGTTCGTCCATTTCGTGCCGAAGGTGGACAGTCCGCGCGGCGGGCATTTCGTCGGCGATACGCTCTACCTCATCCATCCGCCCTTCCTGAGCAGTTTCCGCGACACGAATGGCGACGGGGTGGCCGAGGAGAAGAAAGTTCTCGTCACCGGTCTCGGCGGCGGCATCGAACACCCGCGCGGCGCCGATCATACGACGAACGGTGTCCGCATGGGCATCGACGGCTGGCTTTATATCTCGGTCGGCGACTTCGGGACCACGCCGGCGAAGGGGACCGACGGCTCCAGCTACACGCTCTACGGCGGCGGCGTCATCCGCGTGCGGCCGGACGGCTCGCAGGTCGAACCCTACGCGGTGATGGTCCGCAACATCTGCGACACCGCGATTTCCCCGGAGCTCGATCTTTTCAGCCGCGACAACACGAACGACGGCAAGGGCTGGAATACCCGCTTCCACCACTACACGGCGCTCGGCGATCATGGATACCCGCGGCTCTATCAAAATTTTGCCGACGAGCAGATCCAGCACCTCGCCGACTACGGCGGCGGCTCCGGCACCGGCGCACTGTGGCTTAGCGAGCCCGGCTTCCCGAAGGAGTTTCAGGACGCGCTCTTTTCCTGCGACTGGACCACCGGTAATATCCACTATCATCCGTGGAAGCGCGCCGGGGCGAGCTTCGAGATCGAGCAAAAGGTCTTCCAGCAGCTTCCCCGCGCCACGGACATCGACGTGGACGGCAACTCCCGCCTCTATCTCGCCGATTGGCGCGACGGCGGCTATACTTTTTCCGGCCCGGGCAAGCCGGTGGGCCGCATTCATCTGGTAACCTACCCCGGCGAAACGCCCGCGAAATACACCGACGTGACCAAGGCGGGCGAAACGGATCTGGTCAAGCTGCTCGCCTCCGCCAGCGCCGTGCAGCGGCTGGAAACCCAGCGGGAAATCATCAAACGCGGCAAAAAACCGGTCTTCGCCGAAGGCGTCTTCGCGCTCGCCAAGGACCGCTCCGAGACGATCGCCGTCCGCACCGCCGCGATCTGGACCTTCAAGCAGCTCTACGGCAAGGGTGCGACCAAGTATCTCGCCGAGCTGGTCGAGGATGAGGCCGTGCGCGAGCAGGCCCTGCGCGCCATGACCGACCGCAGGGACGAGCTCGAAGGCGTGCCAGTGAAACTCTATGTCGACGCGTTGACGGACAAGAATCCGCGCATCGTCCTTCAGGCGCTGATCGGCCTGGAGCGTCTCGGGGCGAAGGAAGCCGCGCCGGCGATTTTCTCCGCTTCCGCCGGCTGGCGGGAGGAAGGCGTTTCGCCACGGCTCGAACACACCGCCATCGCCGCGCTCGCCTCGCTGCAAAACATCCCGGCCTGTTTCGACGCTGCAGGCGACACCGCCACCCGCAAGATCGCCCTGCGCGCCTTGCAGCGCCTCCACAAGCCGGAAGTGGTCGACGGCCTGATCCGCCTGGCGAACGAAACCAGCGATCTCGAACTGCGCTTCGACGCGCTGGGCGCGTTGGCCCGCCTGAGCCATGTCGAGAAGGAATGGGACTTCAAAGCCTGGTGGGGCACCCGCCCGGACGACCGCGGCCCCTATTTCGAACCCGTGGCCTGGGATCTCACTGCGAAGATCCGCGCCGCCATCGAAAAGGGCTTCGGCATGGTCTCGCCCGATCGGCAGGACGCTTTGCTCGATGTGCTCGGCAAGAACCGCCTGCCCGTCGCCGAACTGAAACTCGCCGGCGTGGACCCGGTGATCGCCGCGCTTGCCGCGAAGGAGCTGAACGATACCCAGCTCATGCTGCTGGTGCATGCGGCGAAGGACACCAAGCGCCCCTTCGCCCAGAGGGTGGAGGCGTACAAAGCGCTTTCCAAGGCCGGCGAGGATGAATCCATCGCCCACCGCCTCGCCGTGCTCGCCGAATGGAGCCGGGAAAGGAACGCCCCCGCGGAGGTGGCGCAGCATATCGTCGATTTCGTCAACGCGCCCGACCGCGGCAATCAGATCCGCCAGCTCCGCGAGATCGCCGCCCGGCAGAGCAACGCCGCCAGCCGCATCGCCTGGAAGGCCATGCTCACCGTCTTGAAAAGCCCGCTCGCCAAGCCCGAGGTGAAGAAGCGCGTGCAGGAGGAAGTGGACAAGACTCCGCGCGAAGTCGGCTTCTTCCTCGCCATCGCCGATCTGAAAATGCCCGGCTTCGACAAGCAGATCGAGGCCGGCATGAACTGGGACAACGACGAACTCATCAATGCCGCGAAAGCCGCGAAGGAAGCCGTCGCCGCCGCCGGGCCGGGCGGCAAGCGCGTCTCCGAACTTGCCCTCGCCGAGGCGGCGAAGGCCGCGATGGAAGGCAAGGGTGACCTCGCCGTGGGCGAACGACTTTATACCTCGCAGGGCTGCATCGCCTGCCACTCGGTCGATCCGAAGGCGGAGCAGAAGGGGCCGTATCTCGGCGCGGCGGGCGCGAAATTCACCCGCGACTACCTGATCGACTCGATCCTCGAACCGAACAAGGTCGTCGCGCAGGGTTTCCAGACCTCGATGTTCAAATTGAAGGACGGCACCGCGAGGATGGGCTTCGTGACCGCCGAGGCGGATGGGGTGGTCGAGGTGCGCGACATCGCCGGCCAGGTCAGCCGGATCAAGCGCGACGATGTGGAGGAACAAACGCACATGCCGCAGTCGATGATGCCTGCGGGCCTGGCCGGTGCCCTGACGGTGGATGAGTTCACCTCGCTGATCGAATATCTCGTCTCGCTCCGGGCGACGGGGGGGTGAGGACCGGGCAACATCGTACGTAGTCCCCGCTTCAGGCAACGACCGCCTCGCCGACGGGCCGGCTTTTCCGGTCTGTCCGCTCCGCCTGAAGGCGGGACTACATACACCAGCGCAGCCGCTTTGCCGCGGACTCAGATCATCCCGAGCTTCATCTTCCCTTCCTCGGAGATCATGTCCTGATTCCAGGCGGGGTCCCAGACGAGCTCGACATGGGCGTCGTCGATGCCCTCGATGGTCATGATTTTGGCCTGGGCGTCGGCGGCGATGACGGGGCCCATGCCGCAGCCGGGGGCGGTGAGGGTCATCTTCACGTTCACCACGCGCTTCGCGTCCCTTTCCTCGATGGTGCAGTCGTAAACGAGGCCGAGATTGACGATGTCCACGGGGATTTCCGGGTCGTACACGGATTTGAGCCGGGCCCAGACCTGTTCTTCGAGCGGGGCGTCCTTGAGGCGTTCGGCTTCGGCGTGCTTTTCCTTTTCTTTTTCGAGGTCCACGCCGAGGGCGTCGGCATCCTTCGAGGAAATGCGGGCGAGGCCGGCGGAGGTGGCGACGGTGTAGGTGCCGCCAAGGCGCTGGGTGATGAAGACGGGCGTGCCGGCGGGCAGGGTGATGCTGTCGCCGCTGGGAATCTGGATGGCGTCGACTTCGCGGGTGAGGGAGATTTCCTCGTGCATGGCGGCAGTGTAGGCGCCGGGCGGGCGGGTGCAAGCGCGGGCGGCGGCTGGTGCAAGCAGCTTGCGGGCGGCGGCGAAAAGCGGCAGCTTCGTTTCCATATGAGCAGACGGCGGCGGAAACGCGCGGGCGCGAGGCGGACGGGATGGTTCGTCCGCATCGTGATCGGGTTGCTGGCTTGTGTCGTCCTGGCGGCCGGCGGGGGATGGTTCTGGTTGCGCGCCTGGTTGCATGGGGAGGATTTTCGGCGGATGCTGGCGAAAGAGGCGGGCAAGGCGATCGAGGCGGAGGCGGAGTTCGACGCTTTCCGCTGGAGCGGCACGCGGATGGAGACAGCGTCGTTTTCTGCGGAGGGCGAAAAGCTGGTGGCGAAGGTGGATGCCCGTGGACTGGAGGTGGAGCTGGGGCTGGGCGCCGCGTGGCGGCGGACCCTGCAGATCGATCTGGCGCGGGCGAAGAGTATCGACATCGAGCTGGACGCGACAGCGGCCGGCGGAGACCCGCAGCCGGAGACAAAGGGGCCGGAGGAGGCGAAGGCGCCGAAGAAATCGAAGTGGTACGACGCGCTGCTGCCGAACCGGGTGGAGGTGGGCGGCATCGAAGTCGCGGCTTCGTCGCTGAAGGTGGCGACTTCCAGCGGGGAGGTTTCGCTGGGCGGGACTTCGTGGCGTGTGGAGCCGGGGCAGGGCAAGGGCAGCTATCGCGCCGAGGGCGAGGGAGGAATCCTGACGCTGCCGTGGAAGGATCTGCCGCCGCTGGCACTGGGGCGTGCGCGACTGAGCTATGGCGACGATACGGTGTTTCTGACGGATGCGGGCTTCGGCGTTTACCGGAACGGGCGGCTGGATTTGTCCGGCGAGATGTCCACGAGGGGCGACGGCTATTCCTTCAACGGACGCTTGACCGACGTTTGGTGCGACGAGGTGTTGCCGGGCGATTGGAAGAAGCGGCTGGAGGGGCGCATCGGCGCGGACTTCACGGTCGAGGATGCGGACGGCGGGCCGCGGGTGCGCGGGAGGATCGACCTGGCCGACGGGGTGCTCACTGCGCTGCCGCTGCTCGATTCATTGTCGGCTTATGCGAACACGACGCGTTTCCGGCGGCTGGCGTTGCAGGAGTGCGGCACGCGCTTCGAGTGGCGGGACGGGGATTTGTCGCTCACTCAACTGACGCTTTTCAGCGAGGGGCTGGTGCGGTTGGAAGGGTCTTTGAAAGTGGACCGGGACAAACGGCTGGACGGGATCTTCCGGCTCGGTCTGGTGCCCGGTATCCTGGCACATCTGCCCGGGGCGGAGACGCATGTCTTTTTGCCGGGAGAGCGGGGCTTTTTGTGGACGACGCTGCGGATCGGCGGGACGCTCGACAAGATCGAGGAGGATCTGACCCCGCGCCTGATCGCGGCGGCGGGGGAGCGGATGTTCGAGCTGTTGCCGGAGACGGGGGTGAAGGTGTTGAAGTTCACCCGCGAGGTGGTTGGCGAGGATCTGGCCGGAAAGGTGGTCGGCGAGGGGATGCAGGCGATCGAGCAGGGCAAGGAAGTGATCCGCGAGGCCGAGGGGGTGGTGCGGGAGGTGAAGGGGTTGTTTGACGTGCTGAGGGGCAAGGAGGAGAAAAAGGACGATGAATGACGAGCCCTTCGAAATCGGGATGGAAGCCGCGCGGCATCAGGCGGCGCAGGCATTGTTCTTGGCAAGGGTTCTCGCCTCGGTGGCGGCGGTCGCCGCCACTGCCGGAGGGCAGATCGGGACCTGGTTTGTGCGAAAGTCGCAGATGATGCTCGCCGAGATTGGAGGGGACGCGGTTCCGTTCCTTGCCAGCGTGGTCTTCCGCTTTCAGCCGATATTCCAGGCGGGACTGCCGGTGCTTGCGATCGCCACGCTGTTCTTCATCTGGTCGCGGGGAAAGGTTGCGGCGTGGATGGCGGGGATAGGTTTGCTCGTCCTTATTCTCGCGCTCCCGGTCACGATATGGGCGGCGTTCCTGCCGTTGATTCAAATCATCAACGAGATGGGCAGCATGTGATCCGATTCACCGGATCGTCAGCTTGCGGCCGCTGCCGCTTTCCCAGGCTTGCTGGAGGCTGTTGTAGAGGGCGTCGAGGTCGCGGAGATCGTGGACGCGGTATTCGACCGTGCCGGCGTGGGTGGTGGCCGGGTAGTTTTTCTGCGCCATGTTGTGCGTTTCGAGACCGCCGCGGCGCGCGGCGCGGTCGATGAATTCCTTGCCGCGATCCAGGAGCCGCACGGCGGCGGGCTGGGAGGTCCCGGTGGTCGGGGTGATGTGATAGAAACGGGCAAGCCCCCGCCCGCCGGCGTCGACGGTGACTTCGTTGACCACCAAGGTGCCGTCGAGCAGGTATTCATGCATGCTGACGGAGGCGATGCGGTTGAGGCCGACCATGTAGTGGCCGCCAGGCAGGCTGACCTGCCAGAAATTGCGCGGGCCTTCTTCTTCGGTGGCGTTCTGCGACGGTTGCGGTTGCTGCCGGTTTTGCTGCTGGTTCTGTGGATCGCCGTCCTGCTGGTTGGTGTCCTGGGCGTCGAGGACGAGGGTGGAGAGAGCGAGCAGCAGGAGCGAGAAAGCTTTGATTCCTTTCATGACGCGACTTTGTCACGGGGCGGGGAGGCTTGGCCAGCAATAGGATCGGTAGTTCAGGAAAGTTAAGGATTGAGCCGGTGCGATCTTCGTTTTAGCTTTCGCGCCGTGGTCAAGTTCAGGCCCAATGTCGCCGCGCTGATGGTAAAGCCGCAGGGCCAGTTGCTGGTCTGCGAGCGATGGACCATTCCGGGTGCCTGGCAGTTTCCGCAGGGCGGCGTGGATCCGGGCGAGGAAGAGATGGAAGCGCTGTTCCGCGAGGTGCACGAGGAGGTCGGCCTGCTGCCGCGCCACTACCGGGTGATCGATCGGCGTGACGGCTACCGCTATCTTTATCCGGAGGAGGTGCGGCTGAAAAAGATGCGCAAGCACGGCTGCCACGGGCAGGAGCAGACGTATTTTCATTGTATCCTCGATCCGGCGGCGCCGGAGGTGGATGTCAACCAGCGCCCCAGGGAGTTCTCGGCCTATCGCTGGATCATGCCGGAGGAGTTCGACCTCGATTGGCTGCCGGGTTTCAAACGTGACGTATACCGCCAGGTCATGAAGGATTTCTTCGGGATCGAACTCTGAATCCATGAAAGTACGGCATGGATGGTACCAGGGCTTGCCCGATGGCGGGAATTCGCATTCGTTCGTTTTCAAGTAAAGCACCCCACTCTGATGGAGATACTCCCCGACCAGTCGCAGAGCGTCATCAAATGCCGGAACAGCCAGGGACTGGAGGTGCAGGCCAACCTGCTGCGCCTGACCCGTTATTCCGTCGTTTTCGAAGTTTATAATCCATACAGCATCCTCCAGCTGTCGGAGGTTCTTTCCGATTTTCGCATCCTGGCGAACAAGCGGCTGATCTATCGCGGCAAGGCGGTGGTCAGCAACATTCTCAACACCGGCCTGGTGCTGGTCTGCGAGGCGGGTCTGGAGGACGGCTGGCAGGAGGTGGACTTCCTGTCCGCCGTCAATGGCGTGGCCGATCTCGGCTCGCAGTTCACCTCGTTCATGTCGGGGTGGAGAGCCGCCAACCACGTGCAGGATCCTTTCAAGGTCGCCGTGGCGGACATGGCCAGCGCCCTCACCGGCGTGCAGCACTGGATGGGCGGCATCGACGTGGGCATCCGCTCCACCGCCACCCGCCGGCGCGACGAAATGGAGCGCGAGATCTTCAGCAGCGTTCAGGAAAAGATCCTGGAGGAGATGATCCCCTCAATGGATAATTTCGAGGAGGTGGCGAACCGGATCGGAGAGGATGAGGTGCCCTCGCACAAATCGTACATCCGCCGCGGGATGCACCCGATCGTGCTTTGTTCGCCCTTTGTCTATCGCACCTACGCGAAGCCGCTCGGCTATGCGGGTGACTATGAGATGGTGAATATGATGATGCGCGATCCCTATGAGGGAGCGTCGTCATTCGCAAAGATGCTCAATTACGCGATTCTCAACACCGAGCCGGTGGTGGCCCACCGCAACCGCATCGACTATTTGGTGGACATGCTGGACCGGGAATCGAACCGGCGCTTCGGAAAGGGCCGCACGCGCGCCTTCAACCTGGGCTGCGGTCCGGCGGAGGAAGTGCTGCGCTTCCTGCGCGAACACGACTCCAGCGACCTGATGGAGTTCGACCTGCTGGACTTCAATCCGGAGACCCTCGACTACACCCGCGAGCGCCTCGACAAGGCACGGATGGGCATGGCGCGCAACACGCAGATCCGCTACATCCCGCGCTCCGTCCACCAGATCCTGAAGGCCGCGGCGCAACCCGGCGGCGACCCGGAACTCGCAGGCTACGACGTGGTCTATTGCGCCGGCTTGTACGATTACCTGTCCGAGCGCGTCGGCAAGCGCCTGGTCGAGTTTTTCTGCTCAATCGCCAACCCGGGCGGTCTCGTCGTCGTCACCAACGTCGCGGATTCCAATCCACGCAAGGCCTGGATGGAATACCTGATGGATTGGAACCTGGTTTACCGCAGCCGGGAGGAAATGCTGGACCTGGTCCCGGCCGGTCTTCCCGCCAAGCGCGTGGAAGTGAAAGCGGACGCGACCGGGGTGAATCTCTTCCTGGAAATCGAACTAGCCGATGGCTGACGCCGCCACAGTTCCCTACATGGTGGCCGAAGGAGCCGGGCTGAACGACGCCTTCAAGCGCTATGAAAACGACGTGTTCGTGGCCAATGCCCGTCGCACGGCCCTGCTCTCCGCGCTTTTCATGCTCGCGGGCACGGCGCTCGACTGGATGGTCTTTCCGGAGCAGGCGTGGCAATTTTTCCTGATCCGCTTCGTCGTCGCGCTGCTGCTCTACGTGGTCTTCTGGATGCTCGGCCACTTTTCCAGCGAACGGTCCCGGCGTCTGATCGCGCTTGGCCTTTTCATGCTGCCCACGGTCAGCATCTGCTGGATGATCGCCGTGACCGGAGGCGGGGAGTCGCCGTATTACGCCGGGCTCAATCTCGTGCTGCTCGGCCTGTCGCTTTTGCTGCGCAGCTCGTTCAAGGATTCGGTCGTGATGATCCTTCTCTGCCTGAGCTGTTATTTCGGCAGCGTCCGGCTTTCGAAACAACACCCGGATCGCCGCTGGCTTTTCAACAATTCCTACTTCCTGGTCGTCACCAGCGTCTTCGTGCTGGCGGGGAGTTATTTCTACGAGCGGTTGCGCTTCCGCGAGTTCGCGCTGCGCAAGGAGGTCGAGGATGCGCGGGAGCAACTGGAATCGCAGAATCGTCAGCTCAGCGAACTCGACGAGGCGAAGACCCGCTTCTTCGCCAATATTAGCCACGAGCTCCGCACGCCGCTGACGGTGATGATCGGTCTGAACGAGAGGCTCGCGGAGCGCTTCAAGGGCTCCCCGGACAAAGAGGTTACCGATATGCTCGCGATGTCGGAGCACAACGGCCTGCGCCTGCTCAAGCTGATCGACGATCTGCTCGATCTCGTGCGCTTCGACACGGGGCATGCCGACGTGATTTGCCGTCCCACGGATCTGGGAAACCTGCTCGACGGCCTGATGCAGTCGATGCGGCATCTCGCGGACCAGGACGGTGTCGCCTTGGAATGGCGGACACGCGGCCTGCCCGGGCCGCTCATGCTCGACCGCGACAAGATCGAGAAAATCCTGCTCAACCTGACGATCAACGCGATCAAGTTCACTCCTGCCGGCGGGCGGATCGACGTCGAGGCGGAGTTCGCGGACGGAAAACTCGCGCTTTCCGTGGCCGATACCGGGGTGGGCATTTCCAACGACATTCTGCCGCGCATTTTCGAGCGTTTCTGGCAGGTCGATTCGTCGTCGACCCGCAAATTCCAGGGCGCGGGCATCGGCCTCGCGCTGGTGAACGGCTTGGCGGAGTCGATGGACGGAACGATCGACGCGAAGAGCGAAGTGGGCGTGGGCACGCGTTTCACGGTGAAACTGCCGGTGGAGACGGCGGGCGCTGACGAACTCGCCGCGCTGGATGTGGAGGAGAGCGCGGATTCGGGCCGCCACATCGAAGAGATGCACCGCAAGGCGGCTCTCTCGGTGGCGAGGCCGGCCGATCAGGTCGCCACCGCGGTCGCTCCGCGGGAAATCGGCCGCGTTACCACCGACAAGCCGCTGGTGCTGGTGGCGGACGACGAGCCAGACATGCGTCGCTATTTGGTGATGCAACTGGAGGATGCCGAGGTGATCGAGGCGCGCGACGGGGCCGAAGCGCTGGCGCTGGCCAAGCAGCACCAGCCGGTGCTCGCGCTGATCGACCACATGATGCCGGAGATGGACGGCGTCGAGGTCTGCCGCGCCATCCGGGAAAATCACCTGACCCGCGAGATGCCGGTCATCATGCTCACCGCCCGCGCCGATGAGCAGACCAAGCTCAACGCGCTGGATGCGGGGGCGAGCGATTTCCTGACCAAGCCCTTTTCCAGCACCGAACTGGTGCTCCGTCTGCGCAATCAACTGATGATGGCGCGCATCCGCCGCGAGCTTGCCGACCTGAACCGCGAACTGGCGGCGGCGATGGAGAAGCTCAAGGAAAACGAGGTGCTCCTGATCCGCAACGAGAAGCTCTCCGGCCTGGGCCAGATGAGCGCGGGAATCATCCACGAGATCAACAACCCTCTCAACTACGCCCGCGCCGGGCTGCATACGCTCGGCTCCTTCGCCCGCTCGCTGCCGAAGGAAGATCTCGACGAATACAACGAGATCGTCGGCGACATCCGCGAGGGTGTGGAGCGGGTCGCGCAGATCGTCGCGGACCTGCGCCAGTTCACCCGCGACGACAACCGGATCGGCGGCGAGGCGGATCTGGTCGATGTGGTGGAGCGCTCGCGCCGCCTGGTGAGCCACCAGCTCGGCGACGGCGTGGCCTTCGGGGTCAAGGCGCCGGATAAAGCGACCATCACCGGGAACACCAACCAGCTTGTGCAGGTCTTCGTGAACCTTTTCCAGAATGCGATCGAGGCGGTGAACCAGCGTCTCGCCGATCAGGGCGGCGACCCCGGCAAGATCGAAGTGGCCGTGCGTTCCGCCGCCGGCGGCTGGGAGGTCACGGTGACGGACAACGGCACCGGCATCCCCCGCGAGATCGTCAACAAGATCTACGATCCCTTTTTCACTTCCAAGGACGTGGGCAAAGGCATGGGCCTCGGCCTGAGCATTACCCACCAGATCATCGAGCGGCACCGGGCCCACATCGAAGTGGACACCCGCCCCGGTCACACCTGTTTCACCCTCTTCTTCCCGCCGCCCGGCGAGGATGCCCCCGAAGACGATCCCAACGATACCAGCGATCCCCAACCATGAGCGACCTCAGCTACGACTACCAGCAGTATGCCATTCTCTTCGTCGACGACGAGGAGAAGACGCGCAAGTACTTCCGCCGCCTCTACGGCGAGACCTTCCGGATCCTCGAGGCGTCCGACGGTGTCGAGGCGCTCAAGGTCTTCCGCGAGCATGCGGACGAAATCGGCATCATCGTCACCGACCAGCGGATGCCGAACGAAACCGGCGTCGGCTTCCTCTCGAAGATCTCCGACCAGTATCCCGATGTGGTGAAAATTCTCTCCACCGCGTACTCGGATCTCGATGCGGCCATCGGCTCGGTGAACAGGGGCGGCATCTACCGCTACATCACCAAGCCGTGGGAGGTGACGGAGTTCGAAGTCACACTGCGCCGCGCGATGGAGTTCTTCATCGTCAAAAGCGAACTGGGCAACCTGATGCGGGCGAAGCTCCAGGCGCTGGGCAACGTGCTCTATTCCTCCCGGCTGGCGTCCTTCGCGCTGGCTCCGGTGGCCGCGGCGCTGCCGTCGAAGCGTGCGGCGGAGGCTGTGGCTTCCTTTGTCCGCCTCGGGGCCTTTGGCGCCGCCGCGGGCGGACGCAGCGGACCGATGGATGCCGGTGTCGCGTCCTGGAAGAAAGTCCATGACGGGCAGGTCCAGCTCGCCGCGAAGCTCGAAGAGACGCTGCGAAGCGGTTTCTCCGGAAGCTCGCTCGCGGAGCGCGCCGCCGCTTTCGCCAAGGCAACCGGTGCGGAACTGTCGCCGGAAGGCGAGGGCTTCCGCCTGAGCGCCGCCGCCGATCCCTTTCCCGCCTGGCTGGCAGGGTTGTTCGGCGTGCAGGGCGGCGGCGGAGAAGAGGCGATCCCGGTGCTCGCGGCGCTGATGGGGGTTTACGATGCGGGCGGCACGGCGAAGCGCGTGCGGGGCGACCAAACCCTGGTCGTGGAAATCCGCCCCGGAGCGGCCGATTCGGACTCCGCGCCGGGCTCGGATGTCGCCCGCTGGCTCTTCGACGACGACCTGCTCATTTCCTCCGCATTGGGACTTCTCTGACGAGCCATGGATCGTGGTCCTTGGTGCAGCTTGGCGTTCCTCCGCGGGGCAGCGCCGGGCCGGTCGGTGTCGGGCCCATTGCTTGACAGGATTCCGGCGGCTTGACCACCGTCCCGCAGCTTCCCGCCTCATAAACAACCCAACCCATGGCAAAACCATCCTACTTCGCAGGCCTCGATATCGGCGGCACCACGATCAAGTCCGTGATCATCGACGATCAGGCGGAACAAGCCGGTCCTCTTGTCGAGGTCCGCAGCCATGTCAAAGACGGCTACGAGGCGACATTCAGGCAGCTCGATCAGGCGCTGGATCAACTCGCCGCAGGCGCCGGCATCACGCGGGCCGACATCGGCGGCATCGGGCTCGATGTGCCCGCGCCGAGCAGCGACGGAGTCATCTGGGGACGCGCCAACCTCGGCGAAGATTGGGTGGGCACGGACATCCGCGGCAAATTCTCCGGGCGCTCCGGCATCCCGGTTTTCATGACCAATGACGGCAACGCCGCCGCCTTGGGCGAATATTCCTTGCGGCGGAAGCATCTCGGCAGCCTGATGCTGATAGCGCCCGGCACCGGTCTTGGCGGCGGGCTCGTGCTTCCCGGGGGACGCAGCTACGAAGGAGCGAACGGTCTCTCGCTTGAAGTCGGCCACATTAGTGTCCCCTTCCTGGAAGACGACGGCGAACTTCCGCAATGCTCCTGCGGTCTCAAGGGCTGCGTGGAAGCGTGGGTTTCCCTGGTGGCGCTCCGCCGCCGGGTGGACTTGGAGCTGTCCAAACCGCAGTGGGAAAACCACCCGCTCAATGCCGGCGGCCACTCAATCGAAGAAAAAGCCTTCCGTTTGCGCGAATTCGCGGAAAAGGAGGATGAACTCGCCGTGCGGATCTTCAAGCAGCAGGGATTCATCCTCGGTTACGCCATCGCCGATCTGGTGCGGGTGTTCGACCCTGGTCTCGTCGTCATCGGCGGCGGTCTTGCCGAAACGACCTTCCGCGACCAGTACATGGGGTGGATCGAGGAAGGTTTCATTGACCGCGCCTGGCCGGCTTACCGTCATAGCCCGCTCGATCCCTCCCACCAGACCACGCGGTTCGAATGGGCCATCGGCGGAGATGCCGCCGCCGCCATCGGCATGGCGTACACCGCGCGGGAGCTTTTCGGCTGAACCAGCCGGGTGTCGCGCCGCCGCGTGCCCACGGCATGTTGTATTCGTGGGTGATGGAGACTGTGCCGTCCCGTAGCAGCAGGTGGCGATGTGCGCGCTGATCGCCCGCCACCGGCCGGATGGACGCGGGCGCGGTTCGGATCGTTTGCTCCGGCCCGGCGGGAAGAAGATCCAGCCGGTATTCGCGCATCATGCGCGGCCGCCCAGAGGCCGGTCGCCGGATCGACACTCACGCCCTGATCCGCGCCGACGGCGATTTTGCTCATTTCCATCGCTTTGAGACTTCTCTAATCGTGGCTTTGCATCATAGCATGGCGCGTGCCGCAGCTTGGTTCTCTCCCGCCGGGAAGCGCCGGGCCGGTGATTTGTTTGCCAACGCATGAAGCGTCCCGAACTCCAGATCGTTTACCGGAACGGCCGGGTGGTCGCGCTGCGGCCCCGCGAGCCGGAGCCGGTTCTTCTGCGTCCTCTGATCCGCGAGCTGAGTTTCAAGGTCAAGAATCTGTGTGACCATTTCCAGGTTTCCGACCGCCAGCTTCACCGGGTTTTCACGGACTCCCTTGGCATCAGCCCGAAGGACTGGATGCGCCGCGAGCGGATGGTGGAGGCCCGCCAGCTATTGCTGGAGGGGTTGCCGATCAAGGAAGCGGCGGCTGAACTTGGCTTCCCGTCCACCAAGGATTTCGGCCGGGAGTTCCAAGCCTTTTACGAGGTCAGCCCGACCGATTTCCAGCGCCGGCACGATGCGGAAAGGGACCGTCGGTTGGAATAATGTCCGGTTTTGGGAACAGGTGGCCGGTTTTGGGGGCTGAAAATGCTTCTGATTCGCTGATTTTCGATACTATATTACCTCCAACGAAGGCCGATATCCCGGTTCGCTTGGAAGGAAGCCTTTGACACAAACACACACAACGCCGCGCACGGCTCCGATATCGCCCGCCGAATCCGGGGGGAAACCGGTGGGATCTCAGAACGTGAGTGGCACTTTGGGGGTAGTGATACGGGCGTGGAGCGGACTGGTTGCCGCTCCACGCCCGTTCCATATTCGGTTCTCTGCGGGAAAGCAGGCTGGCAGCCGGAGAAAATCATGCCGTCTCTACGGCAGAAAGCATTGTTTTTGAGGGAAAACCGGATCGCGAGGCCGTTTTTTGATTTTTGGGACTGACAGCGGAAGAAAAGAAGATTATCAAACTTTCTTGATAAACAAGTAGTCTTTTTCAAATGCCGCCGTCTTTCTCCCCCGCGCCCCCGGGATCCTTGGGAATTTCGTTTTCCTATGGTGCTGGAAGAGGCACGCCGCGCGTCAAAGCCCCGCAGCCACGGGTGGGAATGGCCCGGCTTCACGTTTTTTCTTCGGTTCGGCCGGCGCCCCTCCGGGTGACCCGGATTTCCCGATTCCCTTAGTTTCCACGATTGCGATGTGCTCGATACAGCTTCAGGAAATCCCCGATCGTCCCGCCGGCCGCCGCGCTCCGGTAAACGGGATCGAAATGTATTACGAAATTTTCGGCGAGGGGGAGCCCTTGCTGCTCATCCACGGCGGGAGCGCCTCTCTCGAAAGCTGGTCGTGCCAAATCCCACGGCTCATGGAGCGTTACCGGGTGATCGCCGCCGACAGCCGGGGTCACGGGAGGACGGCGGATTCGGAAACGCCGCTCGATTTTTCCCTGCTGGCCTCCGATTATGCGGGTCTGCTCGATCATCTCGGAATTTCCTCGGTGGCCGTGGTCGGCTGGAGCGATGGTGGCGTGATCGGGCTGGAACTGGCGATGAAGCGTCCCGGTCTGGTGAACAAGCTGGTCGCCATCGGTTCGAATTTCCGGGTGGACGGGTTGACCGATGAGGTGAGGGGCTACTTCGCCAGCGTGGAGCCGGACGATTTTCCCGCCATCCTGGCGGACACCTACAAGGCGCTTTCCCCCGACGGTCCGGGGCATTGGCCGGTCATCCTGGGCAAGCTCAAGAACATGTGGCTGACCCAGCCAAACTATCCGGAGTCGGAACTGCGGAAAGTGACGTGCCCGGTTCTGGTGATGGCCGGAGATCATGACATCGTGAAAGCGCAACACAGTGTCGATCTTTTCCAGGCGCTGCCGCTCGGCCAGCTTTGCGTGATTCCCGGAGCAAGTCATTATCTGCCGGTCGAAAAGCCGGAGTTGGTGAACAGGATCATTGCCGATTTTCTGGAAAGTTCTCCCCCCGGAGAAACATAGCGCTTCCCCCCCGGGGCCGATCGGAATATCTCCCCAAGAGACATGGCAACAAAACTGGTGTTGGGTAACGAGGCGAAGGCCTGGCCGCGCAAGGAGAAGTGGGAAGCTCTCTCACCATTCCTGCGCGAGCACGGGCGCGAGGCGCTTTCCTACGCGACCGTCCAGGATGGCATGGAGTATTTCATCGACGATGAGCTGGGTTATCTGGCTTTCACCACGGTGACGCACCCGGTCTTCGCCCGCAAGGAGAAGCGGATCGTGCTTTCCGATCCTGTCTGCTCCCGGGACAAGCTGCGCGACCTGCTCGGGAAATTCCTCGATGGGAACCCGAGGTCGGTGTTCGTGGTCATCTCGGAATATTGCGCGGAGACGCTGCGGGATATGGGTTTTAAGGTGAACTGCATCGGACCCGAGCCTGAGATCTCCATCCAGACCTATAACAGCAAGGGCAACTGGAAGGAGCTGGACATGATCAAGCGCGCCCGCAACGAAGCGAAGCGCGAAGGCGTTACAATCCGGGAGGAAAGGATCGAAGACGTGGATCAGGGCAAGATCCACGCCATTTCGTCGAAGTGGATGGGATCGAAGATTCTCAACGACCGGGAAATCTGGATCTACGCGAGGCGTCCGGTGCTGGAGAGCGAAGAGGACGTGCGGAAATTCGTGGCCTACGACCGGGAGGGCAATATCATCGGCTTCGCCTTCTACGACCCGATCTACCGCGACGGAGAGGTCGTCGGCTACTCGGCGAACATTTCGCGCTGCGACGAATCGAAGTATGGCCGCCTGGCCACCTCCATCCATATGGAGGCGATCGACGTGTTCAAGCCGGAGGGCAAGGAGACGCTGAATCTCTGCCTGGCACCCTTCGTGAAGCTCGGTCTCGGGAAATACAACGACGATGCGGCTTTGAAGGCGTTCTTCTCGCTCAGCGAGAAGTACGGAAACGATATCTATAATTTCAAGGGACTGGCGTTTCACAAATCGAAATACCGGGCCGTGGACAAACCCATGTATTTCGCATCCAACAGTCTGATGCCGTCGAACGATGTCTATCTTGCATATCTCACATCGGACATCACTCAAAGTTATTTTTCGACTATGGGGAGATTGTTGAAAGGAATCGCGAAAGGCATTTGGACCGGAAGAGCGAGCAACAACCAGAATAAGAACGAATGATGAAAACGATCTTGAAAATGGCGGCGTCCTGCGCGGGATTTGCCATCGTCGCACCGGCTCTGGCCGGGGAGCCGGCGCTGGCGAAAGAAGGAAAATCGTCCCTGATGGAGTGGCTCGAAGGGGATTATCTCCTGGGAGATTGGGGAGGCTTGAGGACGGATCTTTCCGAGCGCGGCGTCGATTTCGAATTCTTCTACCTCGGTTCGATGCCCAGCAATCTCCAGGGAGGCGCCGAAACGGGCACGACCTATCAGGGAGCTCTGATCATGGCGCTCGATCTCGATTCGGAGAAGCTCGCCGGCTATCACGGCGGCAGATTCCATCTGAGTGGGCTGTGGCTGAGCGGCGCGGATTACTTTTCGGAGGTTTACATCGGGGATTTCAACAAGGTGAATCTCACCGACTTCCCGAACGCGTTCCGGCTTTGGGAGGCATACTACGAGCAGAAGCTGCTTTCCGACAAGCTGACGCTGAAAGCCGGGGTGATCGCCGTGGACAGCGATTTCATCGCGCCCGAATTCTATAACTCGCTGGCCTCGATCACTTTCCTCAATCAGACGTTTTTCTATCCGACGCTGGCGTTCAATTTGTACGATGTGACGGGATTTCCGGAAGGCAAGCACGCGCTGCCGTCAACGCCATACGGGGCGCTCGGGTTTCTGGCCCGGGTGGAGCCGAGCGAGCATTTCTATATTCAGGCGGCGGTGTACGACGGCAATCCGGATCGTGGAAACAACGGCCTGGATTTCCGCCTGAACAGCGACGAGGGGGCGCTGTTCTACTTCGAAACCGGCGTGAAATGGAACACGGATGCCGCGTCGGCCGGGCTGCCCGGGGCCTTGAAGATCGGCGGATTCTATCATACCGACGAGTTTTACGACGCATACCAGGGCGCTTCCTATGCGATCGCCAATGGGGTCGGCGCTCCGGCGCTGTTCCCGCGCGATCATTCCGGCAATTACGGCGGGTATTTGCTGGCGGAGCAGTATTTGTGGCTGGAGGAATCCAAGGCGGACCCGGCGATGCAGGGGCTCGTGGGTTTCCTCCGCCTGTCGGCGGCGCCGCAGGATCGCAACCTCACGAAATTCGGCATCGATGGGGGGGTCGTGTTCAAGGGGCTGATTCCCGGGAGGGATTGGGACACACTCGGTCTGGCGGCTTCGTATCTGAGGATGAGCAATGGCATCCGCAACGCCGTGCGGGATGCCAACACGATGTATGGCACGGATTTCAAATTGCCGGACTACGAGGGCGTGATCGAGCTTTCCTACAAGGCGCAGATCACGGCGTGGTGGACGCTGCAACCGAGCCTGCAATGGGTGCTGCATCCGGGGGGACATACGGATTTGGTGAGGCAGCCGGGCGATGCCATTGCTTTTGTCCTGCAAACGACTTTGCGGCTGTAGAGTGGGAAGCGGAGAGCAAAGAGCGGAGAGCTATCCGGCCCGTTGCTTTCCAACTCTCCGCTCTCTGCTCCTGCCTCTCAGTGCGGCGGTTCTTCGTCGCGGGCGCGGGTTTCGAAGCGCATGAACTCGGCGAGGAAAGTCAGCGGGACGTGGCCGGTTTCGCCGTTGCGGTTTTTGGCCAGCACAAGCTCGGCCTTGCCGGCCTCGGCTTCCTTGTCTTCCTCGGTTTCGGCGTAGTAGGCGGTGCGGTAGAGCAGGCCGATCATGTCGGCGTCCTGCTCGATGGTGCCGGATTCGCGCAGGTCGGACATGCGCGGTACGCCGAGGGATTTGCCGGTGCGGCCTTCAGGGCCGCGGTTGAGCTGGGCGAGGACGAGGATGGGGACTTCGAGTTCCTTGGCGAGCGCCTTGATGCCGGCGGAGATTTCGCCGATTTCGCGTTCGCGGGAGTTTTGCGCCTGTTTCGAGTGAGACTTGAGGAGCTGGAGGTAGTCGATGGCGATGAAGCCGATGTTGTCCTCGCGCTTCCGCCGGCGGGCCTTGGCGCGCAGGGTGTCGATGGGGATGCCGGCGGTGTCGTCGACGAAGAGCCGGGTGGAGGCGATTTCCTCGGCGGCGCGCTTGATGCGCAGCAGGTCCTCGCGCTTTGGCTTGAAGCCGCGGCCGAGCTGGGCCATGGCGAAACGGGCGCGGGAGAAGACGAGGCGCTGGACGATCTGGAAGGCCGTCATTTCGCAGGAAAAGACGAGGGAGGGCACGCCCTGATCGATGCAGATGTGCTCGGCGATGTTCATCATCAGCGAGGTCTTGCCCATCGAGGGACGGGCGGCGATGACGAACATTTCGCCGGGTTTCAGGCCCTTCGACATGCGGTCGAGGTCGGGGTAGCCGGTGGCCGCGCCCTGGACTTCGACATCGCCGGAAAGCAGGGCCTCGAAGTGGCTGATGACCTGGCCGACGGAGTCCTTGATGTGGAAGGCGCGGGTGGTTTCGGTGGTCTGGCGAATGCCGAGGACCTGCTGCTCCACGCGGTCGAGGAGGATTTCGGTTTCCTCGGGGTTGTCGTAGGCTTCGGTGATCGCTTCGGTGCAGGTCCGGATGACGGAACGCAGCACGTACTTGTCTTTGACCAGCTTGAGGTGGGTGTCGAAGTGGGCGGCGGTCGGCGCGTAGGTGTAGAGGTCGGTGACCGCCGCGGGACCGCCGATGCTGTCGAGAACGGCGCGGTCGTGGAGAAGGGTGACGAGGGAGACGAGTTCGATTTCCTTGCCCTTGCCGCTGAGTTCGGTGAGGACGTCGAAAAGAAGACCGTGGCCGGGGAGGTAGAAATGTTCGCGGGTGAGTCCCTCTTCCTGGGCGCGGCCGATCCATTGCTCGGGGTCCTTGAGCATCGAGGAGAGGATGCTTTTCTCCGGGCCGAGGGCGTGTGGCAGGGCGCGGGTGACATCCTGCACGAGCGCCTCCGCATTGGCGGCGGCGGCTTGCAGGGAAGGGCCCTCGGGGCGGGATGGTTTCGTTTCGACGGGCATGAAAGCGGGTGAGTTTGCCTTGATTCCAGGCGAACTTCAATCTGGGCAACCGGTGAAGATGTTGTGAACAAGGGGGGCGATTTGAATCGCGAAGGGACGCGAAAATACGCCAAATCTGAAGATTTGGCGATGGGCAGGACTTCCGATTTTCCCTGCCTTTTCAAGTTTCGCGTATTTTCGCGTCCTTTCGCGGTTCAACAAAAAGCGCGGCCCCTGTATGGAGCCGCGCTTTGAGGAGATTTCGGGAATCAGGCTTCGGCCGTTTCTTCGCCGCCGGTGGCCGCCACGTTCACGGTGATGGTGGTGGAGACCTGCGGGTGGATGCGGACGGTGACCTCGTGCTTGCCGGAGGTTTTGATCGGTTTCTCCAGCTCGATGGCGTGGCGATCGAGGGTGACGCCGGAGGCTTCGAGTTCCTTGTGGATGTCCAGCGAGGTGACGGAGCCGAAGGCCTTGCCGCCCTGGCCGAGTTCGAGGGTAAACTTGGGGCGGAGCTTGGAAATCCTGGTGGCGAGGGCCTGGGCGGCGTCGAGTTCCTCGGCTTCGCGCTTGGCGCGGGCGGCCTTGAGGTTTTCGACGTGGCGGAGGTTCGCGCGGGTCGCTTCGTAGGCTTTGCCCTGAGGAATCAGGAAGTTACGGGCATAGCCGGCGCGGACCTTGACGACATCGGCCTCGGCGCCGAGACCTTCGATTTTTTCTTTGAGAATGACTTGGGCGTTGGCCATGAGAGTCGCGGGTCGTTCGTTGGGGCGCGGGAGGTAGTCGCCGGGGGAGGAGGAGTCAAGGAAAGATTCGACGGGAAATCAGAGCTCGGCGGCCTTGGCGACGCGGAGGAGTTTGGCTTCGCCGAGGTGGGGACCGAGAATTTGGAGGCCGACGGGGAGGCCGGAGCTTTCGCCGCAAGGGACGGAGATGGCGCAGATGCCGGAGAGGTTGGCGGCGAGGGTGCAGATGTCGGAGAGGTATTCGTGCAAGGGGTTGTCGGCGAATTCGCCGATTTTCCGCGCCGGGGTCGGAGCGGTGGGGGCGAGGATGGCGTCCACCTGGTCGAAGGCGCTTTCGAAGTCGCGGCGGATGAGGGTGCGGACTTTCTGGGCGCGGGCGTAGTAGGCATCGTAGTAGCCGGAGGAGAGGACCCAGGTGCCGAGGATGATGCGGCGCTTCACTTCGGGGCCGAAGCCCTCCTCGCGCGAGCGGCGGTAGAGGTCGAGGAGGTCGGCGGGGGTTTCGGCGCGCCGGCCGTAGCGGATGCCGTCGAAGCGGGAGAGGTTGGAGGAGGCTTCGGCCGGGGCGATGATGTAGTAGGTGGCGACGGCGTGTTCGGTGTGCGGCAGGGAGATTTCGACGATTTCCGCCCCTGCGGCTTCGAGGCGCTTGGCGGCGGCCATGACGAGTTCGCGTACGGCGGGGTCGATGCCTTCGCCGAAGTATTCTTTCGGCAGGCCGAGGCGCAGGCCGGCGACGCCCTTGTCGAGATCGGCGAGGTAGTCGGGCACGGGCTGGTCGAGGCAGGTGCTGTCGCGCGGGTCGGGGCCGGCGATGGCCTGGAGGAGCAGGGCGGCGTCCTCGACGGATTTGGTCAGCGGGCCGATCTGGTCGAGCGAGGAGGCGAAGGCGACGAGGCCGTAGCGGGAGACGCGGCCGTAGGAGGGTTTCAGGCCGACCACGCCGCAGTGCGAGGCGGGCTGGCGGATCGAGCCGCCGGTGTCGGAGCCGAGGGCGGCGATGGCGAGGTCCGCGGCCACGGCTGCGGCGGAACCGCCGGAGGAACCGCCGGGGATACGGTCGAGGGCGCGAGGGTTGCGGGTGAGCTTGAGGGCGGAGTTTTCCGTGGCCGAGCCCATGGCGAATTCGTCGAGATTCGTCCGGCCGAAGGGGATGGCCCCGGCGGCGCGCAGGCGGGCGGTGACGGTGGCGTCGTAGGGCGCGGTGTAGCCGCCGGCGAGGAAGCGCGAGCCGCAGGTGCAGGGTTCGCCGAGGGCGTTGATGTTGTCCTTGAGCGCGATGGGGATGCCGCCGAGGGGCAGGGAGAGGTCGGCCGTGGCGGCCGCGGTTCGGGCTTTTTCGAGGTCGGTGGAGAGGTAGGCGCCGATCTCGCCGTCGTGGGCGGAGATGGCCGCCGCGAGGTCGTCGAGGATGTCGATAGCGGTGATTTCACCGGCGGCGAGGCGTTTGCGCAGGGCTGAGATGGTGGCCGTGGAAGGGGACATGGGAATGAGAAACCAGAGACCAGATGTGGAGAACTGGAGATCAGGCGTCGGCGATGACTTTGGGGACGCGGATCTGCTCCTGGGCCTGGTCGGGAGCGTTTTGGAGGACGGCGGAGGCCGGGAGGCTGGGGGCGGGGGTGTCTTCGCGCATGATGTCGTAGACGGGGGCAGGGTAGGCGGTGGGCTCGATGCCGACGACATCCAGCGCGGCGAGGGATTCGACGTGGGCGAGGATGTCGTCGAGCTGGCGCTGGAAGACGCGGCATTCCTCGTCGGTCAGTTCGAGCCGGGCGAGGTTAGCGACGTGGCGGACGTCAATGTGTTCGGTGGCCATGGACGGGGCGGGTGGCGATTTTACGGGCGGGCGGGATTAGAGAGGAATGGGGGGAGGGGAGCAAGGGCGGGTTCGGCGCGGGCTTGTCAGCCGCCCGGGGGGCGTTAGCTTCGCGCTTATGCGTCCGCTGTTCCCGGTTCTTGCTTGCTTGATTCTGCTCCAGTCTCCGCTTTCGGCGGGGACGCCGCAGCAGGCGGTGGGGGTGCGGACAGCCTATGAGGCCGCGGTGAAATCGTGGGCGCTCAAGATGCAGATCGCGGCGACGCCGGAGGCTCGCATGGCGCAGGCGGCGGAGCGGCCCGATCCGGTGGAGGCGGCGAAGAGAATGTGGAGCGTGATCCAGCCGAATCTGGCCGAGACGTGGACGATTCCGCATGCCGCATGGCTGCTGAAATTGTCGCCGGCGCTGATGGAGACGGACGAAGACGGCATGCGCCGACCGGCGATGAGTCCGGTGATCGGGCGGATTTTCGAGATGGTCGAGCAGCGACATCTCAAGAGCAAGGATCTCGCGCCGATGTGTCTGGCGCTCGTCGCGGCGAACGATCCGAGGTCGCTTGCGTTGCTGGAAAAGATCGAGAAGGAGAATCCCGACAAGCAGGTGCAGGGGGTGGCGGCGCTCGGCATCGCGATGATGCTGAAGGAACTGAGCGACGAGCCGGAGGTGATGGGCCGCCGTCTGACGATGCTGCGCAAGGCGATCATCGAGAGCGCCGATCTGGAGATCGACGGGTCGAGCGTGGCGAAGTTGGCGGAGGATGAGTTGTACATCATCCGCTTCCTGAGCAAAGGCCGCGAGGCGCCCGATCTTTCCGGCATGAATTCGGGCGGGGCGCCGATGACGCTTTCCTCTTACAAGGGGAAGGTGGTCGTGCTGCTTTTCTGGACAGCCCAAAGCGAGGATCACGAGGCGGTCGTGGAGATGGTGAACAAGATGCGCGAGCGCTTCACCGGCCGGCCCTTCGAGGTGGTCGGGGTGAATGCCGATCCACGCGAAACGCTGCGCGCGATGCAGGCTTCGGGCGAAATTTCCTGGCCGAATTTTTCCGATCCCGACGGCAAGCTGGCCACCGAATACCGTGTCGGGTTCCGGCCGCTCGCCTACGTGCTCGACGGGCAGCGCCGGATTCACCACGTCGGGCAGATGGGGTCCTTCGTGGAGTTGACGGCGGCGGCGGTGCTGGAGGATGCGAAGTAGGTGCGGACCGCCGCGGTCTTCCGCGGACAAGCGGGGCGTTTGTCCCTACCTGGGTTGCAGTTCCTTTGCCAGCCATGCTTCGAAGGCGGGGTGGTCGTTGAGATCGTATTGCCAGGTGCGGAAGCCGAGGCGGCGGCCGGTGTCGCAGTTTTCGGCGAGGTCGTCGATGTAGAGGGTTTCGGTGGGGATCAGCCCGTATTTTCCGATGGCGTGCTCGTAGATGGCGGCATCGGGCTTGATGGCTCGGGCTTCGAAGGAGAGGACGGCTTCGGGGAAATGGCGGAAGATGTCGTAGTTTTCGAGGATCCACGGACAATGGATCGAATTGGTGTTGGAGAAAAGGATCAGCCGGTGGCCGCCGGCGGCGAGGTTTTCCACGCTACGCCACATGGCATCGACGGGGGTGAAGATGTTCCGCCAGGCGTGGATGAAGTCTTCGACTCCGGCGGGCGAGTCGAGGCGTTCGAGAGCCCAGGGGATGTAGTCGTCCTGGTGGATGAGCCCGCTTTCGAATTCGTCCTTGCGGTCGAGCAGACGGGCGAGGCGGACCGCTCCATCGGAGACGCCGCCGGGCAGCAGGCGAGCCAGGGAGGATTCGAAATGGAAATTGAGCAGCACGCGGCCGATGTCGAAGAGGAAGGTCATGGAATGGAGCGTGGTTTGCACGAGATCTGCGGTCCGGGCCAGTTCGTTTTCGCCGAAACCACGACGGGTGTTGCGGCGTTCTTAAGGGGATGATCCGCCTTTCGCTTCCGTTGCTCGTCCTGGCCGCCGCATGCTCGCAGGCGGAGGAGGAAATCCTTCCCCCGCGCGATCCCGCTTACAAGCTGGTATGGGCCGACGAGTTCGAGGGGGACGGCCCGGTGGACGAGTCCAAGTGGCGCTTCGAGGAAGGTTTCGTGCGGAACCACGAACTCCAATGGTACCAAAAGGACAACGCCTGGCGGGAGGACGGGCTGCTGGTGATCGAGGCGCGGCGGGAAAAGGTGCGCAACCCGCGTTTCGAGGAAGGCTCGCGGGATTGGAAGAGGCATCGCTGGGAGGCGGAGTACACTTCGGCCTCGATCACGACGGCGGGGAAGCACGATTGGAAATTCGGCCGCTTCGAGGTGCGGGCGCGCTTTGCCGCGCTGCCGGGGCTCTGGCCGGCGATCTGGACGACCGGCCGCGGACGCTGGCCGCACGGCGGGGAGATCGACATCATGGAGTACTATGGAGGCCGTATTTACGCGAATTTCTGCTGGGCGGGACGGGGCGGGCGCGATGTATGGAATACCGGCTCGCATTCCATCGCCCGCTTCGAGCCGCGGACGTGGAAGGATCGCTTCCATCTGTGGGTGATGGAGTGGGACGAGGAGAAGATTTCCATCTGGCTCGACGGGCAGCTTCTCAATGTCCAGGAGATGAAGCACGTAAAGAACTTGGACGGCCCCGCGGTGAATCCCTTCCTCGCGCCGCAGGCATTCCGGCTGAACCTGGCCATCGGCGGGCAGAACGGCGGCGATCCTTCGGGGACGGATTTCCCGCAGCGCTACGAGGTGGATTATGTGAGGATTTATCAGAAGGAGGAGTAGCGCGGCGGATCGGCGTCATTTGGCGCCGAGTCTTTTTCTGGTGTCGGCGAGCAGGCGGGGGGATTCGATTCGCTCCGCCCAGCGGAGGGCTTCGGCGGGACCGGAGAGGGCGAGGGAGGCGGCGTAGGCCGCGCAGGCCTCGTCGCGGGCGGGACCGGCGGGAAGCGTTTCGATCCATGCGGCGGGGGCGGAGGTTTCCTGTGCGGTCCAGAGGGAAAGCAGGGGTTCCATCGCGCCGCGGAGCAGCCAGTCGTCGTTGAAATCGGCGACCCAGGCGGCGGCGGCGGGCGGGTCCTGCTGGGTCCAGCGCTGGACGGTGGCGGCGACGGCGGCGGCCTGGTTGCGGGCGCTGACGCGGCCGTCGGCGATCCAGCGGGCCACCCGCGAGGGGTCTTGCTCCGCCAGGGCGGGCAGGGCGGCGCGTTCGGCGAGCGCGCGGACTTCGTCGCTTTCGCCGGAGTCTTCCAGCCAGGCGAACACGGCGCCGGGATCGATGGCGGCGAGCTGGGCGAGAGCGAAGCCGATCGCTTCGCCGCGGGGCCGGTCTTCCGCGAGGTGCGCGGCGAGTTCCAGGGCCTGGGCGGGATCGTTTTCGACGGTGGCAGCGATGGCCGTTTCGAGCGACGGATCCGGATCGTCGTCGGGCGTTTGCGGTTCCGAGGTTGTGACGGCGGGGGGCTTCCGGTCGGAAACCCGCAGGTCGCGGAGAGGCCGCCCGGCAGGGTCCGGGCGGCTTTCCGTGGAGGGACGCGGGACGAGCAAAATCCCCGCGGCAAGCGCCGCGAATGCCATGGAGGCAAGAAGCTGGGTTTTCATGGCGCGTTGCCGCAGGGATGAACCGATCAGGGCGTCACCGAGACGTTGTCGAAGACCGCCTGGCACGGGACGCCATTGTCGTGCGAGGTGACGGCGAGGCCGATGTGGATGTTGGCCGCCATGCCGATGGATTGCGAGCCGAGCTGCGTCCAGGAACTGCCGTCGGCCGAGTGATAGGCCGTCAGCGTGCCGCCGCTGCGGACGATGCGGACCCAGCGCGGTGCGACGATCCCCGGCGTGGTGGTGCTGGTGCTGGTCCCGCCTGTCGAGGCGCGGCGCTGGAAGGAGACGCCTTCGCTCGGGGTCACGACGATCATCGCGTGTCTCGATCCGGCGGTGAGGCTTTCGCGGATCATCACACCGGCCTTCGCCCAGGTGTGGGTGTTTTGCACCGAGACGACGCGGGCGGTGATTTCGCCGTCGCCGCTGAGGGCCTGGTGGACGTAGTGGAAACCGTCGGCGGTGTTCCAGATGTCCGCACCGGAGCCGGTCACGGCATAGGTCCCGGCGGAGTGCGTCGCGGAGCCCGCCACACCGACGCTGCCGATGTCCTGGTGCGACCAGACGGGCGGCAGGGCGAGGGGATCGACGATGAACATGATCTCGGCGGAGGACAGGGCGCGCGAGTAAACGCGCACGTCGTCGATCAGGCCGGTGAAGTACTTGTTCGAGTCGCGGTGGTCGTAGCCGATGCTCACCGAGCGTTGGAGCAGGGCTTTCACCGCGCCGCTGCCGCTGGCGGCCTGGACGCCGTCGATGTAGATGTAGCCGTTGGTCCCTTCGCGGATCGCGGTGAGGTAGTGCCACTGGCCGTCGTTGACGGTGGCGGCGGTGGTGATGTCGAACTGGTAGCCGCCATTGTAGACGAAGAAGTTCACGGTGCCGTTCGCGTTCACGTTGAGCATGTACTCGCCCTGGTAGCCGGTGGCGCCGGGGTCGCGCTGCTGGATCACGGTGCCGAGCGGCGAGCCGGGATTGACCTTGACCCATGCGCCGAGTGTGAAGTCGGTGTTGCCGAGCAGCGAGGCGTCCGGCCCGACATAGACGGTGTCGTTGCCGTCGAACGAGAGGGCGTTGCCCTCCTTGCCGGCGGTCCATGTCGCGCCGCCGACGGCGCCGGGCTGTTGGTTGCCGGAGGTGTCGGAGGCGACCGCTCCCGAGCTTTCGTCGAAGCGCCACCAGGAGTGGAGGCCGCTGTAGATCGGATCGGGCTGGGAGGCGGAAGCATAGGGGTCGGAGCCCAGCGCCAGTTCGAGCCGGTCGGGGAAGCCGTCGCCGTCGCTGTCATGGCCGGCCGCCAGCACGCTGCCGGACCAGGGGATCAGGTTGGCGGCGGGGATGACGGTGCGGCCGAAGCCGGGACCGGACCAGGCGATGCAGAGGTGGTCGCCGCCGCCGCCTTCTTTCACCAGCCCTTCGATGTAGTAGTAGCGGCCCTCCTGCAGCGGGATGCCTGCGGATTGCTGCGAGGGGTATTTGTCCCATTGCTGGTAGCTGGTGTAGCCGTTCACGCTGGCGATGACCGAGGCCGAGGCGGGGTCATCCGATCCGCCGAGACTCAATTCGCCGGAGTCGTCGGAGGCGATCCAGAAGGTGTAGTTGCCGGTGGCCGGCGCGCGCAGCCAGCCGCGGGCGCGGAGGCCGTAGTTGTCCCCCAGGTTCTGGCCGATGTCGAAGGCGCCGAGGTACCAGGAGGCGTTCGGGTTGTCCGGATACGCGGGCGCGGATTTCAAGGCGGCCACGGTGGTGCCGCCGATGCCGTCGAAGCGCTCCGCCAGCACGCCGCTGCCGGTCATGAGGAAGTGCCAGACGGGCCCCTTGAATACGGTCGTGCCGTCGCTGGCGTCCACCCGCCAGAATTTGGTCCCGGCGAAGAGGGCGGCGGTGTTGAAGGAGGCGGAAGTACTGGATCCGACGTACTCCGGCGAGGCGGTGGTGGCGTCGCGCACGGCCGTGTAGCTGTCTCCCACGTAGATCGCGTAGCCGGTCGAGGAGGGAGCGCTCGCCCAGGAGAGGGTCACGGTCTGCCCGGCCAGATGCACGGCGCCCAGCGCGGGCAGCGGATCGGAGGGCGTGCCGTTCTCCCCGGCCAGCGAAGCGATTTCCCCGGAGGTCAGCGCGCGGCGGAAGACGCGGAAGTCATCCATGTCTCCCTTGAAGCGGCGCGCGCCGCTGTTCGGATCGTAGCCGAGATGGAAGTCGGCGTCGAAGGCCTGCGCGGAGAAGGTCCCCGTGGCGGTGGCCGATTGCAGGCTGCCGCCGGCGGGCTTCATGTAGAGCGTCGCCTGGGCCGGCGAGACGACGAGCGCGACGAAGGTCCACGTATTGTCCGGCACGACGAGGCCGGAGTTGAAATTGTAGGATGGATTGCTGCCCGCGCCCCAGTGGTAGCGGAGTTCGTGCGAGGTGCCGAAATTCAACCCGGCGGAAGTGCCGCCGCCGCGGCAGAAGCCGATGCCCGCCCACTGGGCCTGCGCGCCGTGGCGCCGGAGCCAGCCGGAGATGGTCACGGTGTTCGTGTTCAGGTCCAGAGGCGGGGCGGAGACGTTGTCGTCGCTGCCGTCGAGCGTGAGCGCGCCGCCGATGCGGCCGGTGGTCCAGCCCGCGCCGCCGGCGACCGCGCCGTGGAACTGCGAGGAGGTCGTTTCGCGCGCGGTGGCGCCGCTGCCGTCGTCGAGCGTCCAGTGAGCGGCGAGGTCGTCATTGAAGAGCGGGCGCAGCGTCACGTAGCCGATGGCGGTGTCGCCCGCGCTGTCCGCGATGCGGTATTTGAAATGATCCGTGCCGGCGGCCAGGCCGGGCGGCGGGGTGTAGATCAGCCGATCGCGCCCGCCCGGGCCGGTGCCCGCGGAAAGCGCCACCGTGCCGCCGAGAGCGGTGGGATTGTCGAAGGAGTGGATGCCGATGCTCTGGCCGTTCGAGTCGGAGTCGTTCGCCAGCACGTCGATGGTCACGGGTTGGCCGACGATGAAATGGGCGCGGTCGCCGTTCGCCCGCGGCGGCAGCGGGAAGGAGTAGCTGCCGAGATTGTCGAGGATGCCGAGCTTGGTGTTCCGGTGGGCGAGGATTTTCGCCAGCTCGGAACTGGAGAAGCGGGACAGCGAGTTGTTCGACATGATTGTCGAGCCTTCGGGGTTGCCGCCGCCCTCATAGTGGCTGGAGCCCCAGTTGTGGCCGGCTTCATGACGCCAGATGATGGAGAAGTCGCCGTTGGCGTCGGTGCCGTTGGAGGAATAGCGGCTCGCCGTCCCGATGACTCCGACCCAGGCGAGACCGCCGCCGGCGCCGGGCCGGGCGACGAGCGCGAGATCGTGGGTGGAGCCGACGGGCAGGACATTGTTCCACTGGTTTCTCACTTCGTTGAGCAGGCCGCCGGTGTCGCCGCCGTGGGTTTCGTAGGGACACTGCGCCTGGTTGGAGCGGACGATGACCTTGCCGAGCCGGTGGAGGATCGCCGCGTCGCGCAGGTAGGCGAGGTTCGAGGCCATCACGGAGAACTCGGCGATTTCCACCGTGTCGTTCACATTCGAGTTCGCGGCAAGGTACTGCCGGTAGGTGGAGTCGACGCCGACTTCGGCGGCGTAGACCGTCGATCCCGCGCCGTCGGCGGGGACCAGGGTGGTCGGCCAGGCCGGGCTCCAGTTCGTGCTGCCGCGCACCGAGGCGGTGCCGCCGGTGCTGCTCCATTCCACGCCGCTTTCGAAGTAGATCCGGCAGAGCAGGGTGCCGCCGGATTTCAGCAGGCCCGCGGCGCGCGCGCCGGGGTGGCCCTGCACAGTGCCGAAGTAGATCCGCGAGGCGGCCGGCGTGTGGTTGTTGAGATTGCCGCTGGAGTCCTGGACCAGCACCTGGAAGTTCGAGCTTCGGATCGGGTGCTGGGTGAAGTCCACGGTCACGGTTTCGTTCGACGTGCTCACGTTCGCGCTGAACGTGGACGGCGGGGACTGGGCCGGGGCGATCGCGGGGATCGCCAGCAGCGCCAGGGCGGCGGCGGCCAGCGGAAAACGCCGGCCCCGTCCGATGGTCCGGAACATGGCAGTTCCGGCAGTGGGTTCTTTTTTCATCGGGGTTTTGGTTTTTCTCAAAGGCAGCTGATCCCGCTTTTGAGGTTCCAACCGTTAGAGGAAAATTTCGTTGAAAGTCAAGAGATCATGTGGAAATAAAGTTGCTTATCTATCTATAAAATGAATAAAAAAGACAAAATACTCCCGAATCCTGAGTGGAATGCTTTCCTTTAAAATATTTGTCGAGCAGGAAAGCTCCGGGTGAAAAAGCGAGGATTGATGCCATTCTTCGGAGGCGAAAAAATTTTCCGTCGGAAGGCGTCGGGCAGTCCTTTTGATCGACCGTTCCGTTTCCACTGGGCCATCTTCCGCCTGTGGAAAGCTCAGGTCCGCACCCCGCGCTTGGCATCGATCATGGCGACGCCCGCATCGGCATCGCGGCGACCGATCCGCTCGGCATTCTCGCCCATCCGGTGGAGACGATCGAGGTGGCGAAGGGCGATCCCATCGAGCGCATCGCCGCGCTTGCAGCGCAGCGCCGGATCAGAACGCTGGTCGTCGGCCTGCCAATCCGGGCGGATGGGACCGAGGGCAGCGCGGCGGAAAAGGTTCGCGCTTTCGCCGCGAAGCTGGCGGCCCGTCTGCCGGAACTGCCGCTGGTCTTCGCCGACGAAGCCTACACCACCCTCGACGCCGCCGCGAAGCTGCGCGAAAGCGGTCGCAAAGCGAAGCGCCAGAAGGGAGTGATCGATCAGGCCGCCGCGGTGGAAATCCTCGATGCCTGGATGAACTCCGCGGAATAAACCGGCGAGCGGCGACGCTTCCCTGGGATGAACCCATTTGCGGACCGTCGTCGCTTTCTGCGGAATTTCACGCTCGGCGCCGCCGGCCTATGGGTGCCGGGCGCTTTCGCCGAGGCTCTCACGCTCACGCCGCGCCAGACGGAAGGGCCTTTTTACCCCGTCGATCTGCCGCTGGATACGGACAACGACCTGATCGTCCTCAACGATTCGCTCACCCCGGCGCTCGGCGAAATCACCCATTTGAGCGGTCGCGTGCTCGATGCGAAGGGCGAGCCGATCCGCAACGCGCTGGTCGAAATCTGGCAGGTCGATCACCGCGGTGTCTATCTGCACGAGGGCAGCGACGGCGGGGAAAGGCGCGACGAGCATTTCCAGGGTTTCGGCCGTTTTTTGACCGGCTCCGGCGGTGAGTACTATTTCCGCACCATCAAGCCCGTGCGCTATCCCGGCCGCACGCCGCATATCCATTTCGCCGTGAAGATGAAAGGGCGCGAGAAGTGGACCACGCAATGTTATATCAAGGGCGAACCCCAGAACGAGCGGGACGGCGTGCTGCGCGGCATCAAGGATGAGAAGCAGCGAGAATCGGTGATCGTGGATTTCGCCTCGGTTCCCGGTTCGAAAGCCGGCGAACTCGCCGCGCGCTTCGACCTTGTGATGGGTTTCACGCCGGAGGCGTAAGGTGGCGTATCTCAGCGCAAAGCCTCCCACGCTTTCCAGAAAGCCGCGGTTTCCTCCGCATTCGGAATTACCTCGACCAGCAGCGTTTCGTCGCCCGGCTCGAGGCTGTCGAAATCGTCTTCGCTCGCGATGCGGAGATACTTCATCCCCCACATCGCGGCCCAGGCATCGAGGCGGATTTCGTGCGGGTTGAGCATGAATTCCCTCGC
This sequence comes from Haloferula sp., assembly GCA_037190465.1. Taxonomy (GTDB): domain Bacteria; phylum Verrucomicrobiota; class Verrucomicrobiia; order Verrucomicrobiales; family Akkermansiaceae; genus Haloferula. Next base: position 117,848 of record JBBCJF010000024.1, read on the forward strand.
CCGGCAGCTCATCGCATCGAGGCGCGGAAGGCGGGAGAAGATCTGCCCGCCGCCGTTGTTGATCACGGCGAGCACGCGGCCCTTGCGCTCGATCCGGTCGAGCCAGGCGGGAGCGGCGAGGTCGTAGAGCGCGGTGAGGTCGCCGACGAGGCACCAGGCATCCTCCACGTCGGCGGTCCAGCCAAGCCAGGTGGAGAGCTGGCCGTCGATGCCGTTGGCGCCGCGGTTGGCGCGCACGTCGGGAATGGGCTTGTCGCGCTGGGCGAAGAGGTTCCATTCGCGGATCGGCAGGCTGTTGCCGAGATAGAGGCAGGAGCCGGTGGAGGCGTAGGCGGAAAGAGTGCGCAGCAGGCCGGGCTCGCTTTCGGGATGCGCTTCGAGCAGGTCGTCGATCTCGGCGGCGCGGCGGGAAGTACGACGGAAATAGTCGAGCGCATCGCCCGCCTTTTCCGCGTCGCCGAGTCCTCGGATGGCGCGACCGACGGGCGAGACGATGGTTTCGCATTTCCGAGCCAGGCCGGGGAAGCCGCTGCGGGCGATGTTCCATACTTCAGTGCCGGGAAGCTCTTCCAGGTCGCGCCAGAAGCGTCCGCTGGGCACGCCGCCGAGGCGGAGGATTTTCCCCGGCGGGAAATCGCGCAGCATGCGGTCGGGATCGGGCAGGGCGAGCGGCGAGAGGGCTTCGCGCAGGCCGCTGGTCGCTTCCGCGACGACCGGCGCGCCGAGGTCGAGGCAGAAATGGAAGACTTCCTCGCGGTCCTCGGGTTCGAGGTCGGCGATCATCACCACGAGGCCGCGGAAGAGGTCGTCGCGCAGCCAGCGGGACAGGGCGGCGACGCTGAAATTCGGCGGGGGAGGGGGATTCGTTTCCGTGACGGCGGGCGGGGTCCAGGGGCCGGGCTCGAAGTCTTCCTCCAGTTCGATGTTCCAATGCCAGGGCGCGCGCCGGTCCCAGGCGGAAAGGTCGCCGCTGCCGGCGTGTTCGCCGAAAATGCCGGGTTGCGAGATCGCCTGCGGCGCGCCGGTGCCGCGGAAGCGCGCCGGGCGGTCGGCGGTGAGCGCGAGCAGCGGGCGGGCCTGATAGAAGGACTCGATCACCGCGGGCAGCAACTCGGCCACGGCGGTGCCGCTGGTGGTGACCACGGCGCAGGGTTCGCCGGTGGCCATCGTGCGGCCGAGCGCGAAAAAGCCGGCACTCCGTTCCTCGAAATGCCGCCAGACCCGCGCGACCCCGGCCGCTTCGGCGCGGGCGAGGATTTCGACCAGCGCGGCATTCCGTGCCCCAGCGCAGACGACGAATTCGCGCACGCCGTGGAGGAGGCAGGCGTCGATGGTAGCGCAGGCGGTTTGCCAAGTGGTCACGGGGGAGGGAGTGAGGCATCCGGCGGGGAATGTAAATCAGCGAGCATCGCTCAAGGAGCGCCGGCGTCCCGCCGGTGAATCTCCCCTCAACCCCCGCTGCCGAAAAACCTTGGCATGGCGCGCCGGGGACGCCATGCTCGCGCACAATGGATTCATAGCCATGAACTCCGCCAATCTTCCGGTTTCCGCCGCCGGGTTGCGCCTGAAGCGGGTCTTCTGTTCTCTTCGCGTGCGGGTGGAGCCTCCCTCTTCCCCCCTTCCTTCCTTCCCTCGGTCCGGCCAACAGGTGTTTCGGGGCGTACCTCCAAAAAGCAAATTCCTGGCAATCCTGGCAGCATCTCTTTTCCGCCGGGGCGGCCCGTTGGTGGCCGCGGTCTTGGGGCTGGGCTCCCTCCACGCCGCGCCGGGCGATCTGGACCCTTCCTTTGGCGAGGCTGGCGTGGCGGAACTGGCGTTTCCCTTCAGTTTGGACACCGTTTCGGCGGTGGCGGCGCAGGCGGATGGCAAGCTGGTGCTGGCGGGCGCTGCGGATGACCGTCTGTTTCTGCTCCGGCTGCAGGAGGATGGCTCGCTGGATGCCTCCTTCGGCGAGGGGGGCAAGGTGATCGCGAATCTGGAGGCAGATGTTTCCGGGCAGCAGGTTTCGCGGATGCGGGTGCAGCCGGCCGATGGCAAGATCGTGGTGGCCGGCAGAAGCAGTAACTTTATTCTTGACGACTTCCGGCCTCTACTCATGCGATTTTTGCCGGACGGGACGCTGGACGAGGATTTCGGCGAGGGAGGCGTGGTGATGCCGGGCGATTACAGAAGCTGGTTGGCCGGATTGCAGGTGCTGGCGGACGGGAAAATCCTCGTTGTCGGGCGTGAGCTGGGCGCGCCGGGTCCGTCGGGGGTGGTTGGCTGGGATCTGGTGTTGGGACGGTATCTGCCGGACGGGACGCCGGATGCGGATTTTGGCACGGGCGGCTTCGTGCGGCATGCAGGGCTGGGTGATCCGGTCGATCTGGCCCTGTCGTCCTCCGGCAAATGGCTGGTCGTCACTGACCGGGCGGAACTGCACCGCTTCCAAGCCGACGGCTCGCCGGACCAGAGCTTTGGGGAGATGGGAACAGCGGCGGTGCCGCTGGAGAGTGCGACGTCGCTGGCGGTGGTGCCATACCACCTGGCCGCCCTCCAGCCGGAGCGGATCATCGTGGGCGGCACTCGGCAGAACGCTTCTGGACGCCCGGACATGGCAGTGGCCGTTTTCACGGAAGCGGGAACCGTGGATCCGGAAGGGGGCGGGCCCGGCGTCGAAGCCGGGGTGGTGGTGCTCGACACGGAAGCGCTGAATCCCTGGTTCGACGGCCAATCGTCCCAGTCCTTCCACGCGGAGGTGACCAGTCTGGTCGTGCAGCCCGGCGGTCTGCCCGTGGCCAGCACACCCCGGGTTTACGCCGTGGGCACCAGCCGGGTCGAATACCGTCACGCCGGCTCTTCGACGCCTTACGCGGTTCACTGCGTGGCCCAGATGGCGAAACTGCATGGGGGCGGAGCGCCCGATGCGTCATTCGGCGCGAACGGGCTGGCGGCGTATGGCAGCGGCCAGTTGTTCGCGGCGTTGCTGCGCAGCGGCCGGCTCGTGCTCGCCGGACACACCGGTGGCGGTAGCGGAGGAGACGCGCTCGCGATGCGGGTGCAGGCCGCCGGCGGCGCCCCGGACTCCTCGTTCGGGAGCGGCGGCCGGGTTGAGCATGACGTGACGACCAGCCATCTCCCAGCGTCGATGGTCATGGCCGCGCAGCCGGACGGGAAAGTCCTCGCCGCCGCCGCGATGCGCGTGGATTACGAGAGATATGCCGTGGCCGTGACCCGGCTGCTGCCGGATGGCGCGACCGATCCGCAGTTCGGCGCCGAAGGCAGCACCGGCCTCGACTGGCCGGGCTCCCATGCCCCGGAGAGGCTGGCGCTGCAGGCGGATGGCAAAATCCTGCTCGCGGGAAGAACCAGGCCCAATCCGGCGTCTGACGAAACTTACACCTGGCTGGTCCGGCTGCGGGCTGATGGCTCCCTCGACCCGGATTTCGGCACGGACGGGCGCGTGCTGCCTACCCCTTACGGAGATGATGAACACGGCGCGGCGCTGGTCGTGCAGCCGGATGGCGGAATCCTGATGAGTAGACTCAGCATTACCACCGGCCCCCCCAGCCGCTACTGCCTCCACTTCAGCCGGTTCACCGCCGGGGGGCAGCCGGACGCCTCCTTTGGCATCGACGGCGCAGTTTTATATCAGATCGGTTACATGGACCAGCCCGCGGGCTCCTCTGCCGACCCGTGGCTGCAGCCGGATGGGAAAATCATCTTCACCTTCAGCCGCATCGTGCCCGATCCCAATTTCCCACAATTTTTCCCCAATCATTATTTAGTCGAGACCAAGGTGGCCCGGCTGCACCCCGACGGCCTGTCGGATGACAGCTTCGGCGAGGCCGGCGAGTTCACGTGGGTGGGCAACGGCGGCTACATTACAAGCATGATCCTCGCGCACGATGGCAAAATCATTTTCACGATGGTAGCCTTTGGCCACGAGGTGCGGGTGATGCGTCTGCTGGCCTCCGGAGAACTGGATACCGACTTTGCCGACAACAGCTTTTCTTCGATTGGTGTGATAAGCTATTTCGACAGGGCGATTTCCCGACTGCTGCCGGATGGCAAAGTGTTCATCGCCTGCGGAGGATACGACTACTACGACCGCCCTATGCTTTGTCGCCTCCTGCCCGACGGCGGGCGGGATGCGTCGTTCGGGCAGGATGGCCGGATATTCGTCGATATCCGGGGCCGGCCGGGTGTCATTGATGGGGCCGGCCGGGTTCTGGCCCACCGCAATCACCGGGTGGCCCGCATCCTTACCGAAAGCGCCGTCATCGCGTCCGAACTCTCCATCCTCAGTATCACCCGCCTCGGCAACGGCCATATCCAGTTGCAGGGCACGGGCGCGCCGGGAGTCGCGCACACGCTGCACGCCTCGCCGTCACTGCTGCCCGCCAGCTTCACGCCCCTCAGCCCCATCACGCCCGACGCCACGGGCCACTGGCACTACAACGACACCACCACCTCCGGCGTTCCCCGCCGCTTCTACCGCCTGAGCGGGCCGTGAGAAAAGGGGGAGCGCTAGCGATATGGCATGCCCCGGCGCTACACATTCATCTCTCCCCCAACCACTCCAGAATCGCGGCGGCGGTCTTTTCGGAGATGCCCGGAAGGGCGGCGATTTCCTCCGCGGTGGCCTGGCGGATGCGGGAGACGCTACCGAAGGTTTCGAGCAGGAGTTTTTTGCGCCGCGGGGAGATGGCGGGGCAGTCGTCGAGCAGGCTTTCCTTCATCCGGCGGCGGTAGAGGAGTTCGTTGTAGCCGTTGGCGAAGCGGTGGGCCTCGTCGCGGATGCGCTGGAGGAGCTTCAGCGCGCCGCGGTCGTGGGGGATGAGCAGCGGGTCGCTTTCGCCGGGGAAGAAGACTTCCTCGCGCTGTTTGGCGAGGCCGATGACGGGCAGGTCGTGCAGGCCGAGCTGGCGGAGTTCGCGCACGGCGGAGGAGAGCTGACCCTTGCCGCCATCGACGATGACCAGATCGGGCAGCAGGATTTTCGCACGGCCGTCGCGGGCGAGGCGGCGCTGGAGTTCCACGGGGTCTTCCTGGGATTCGGCGAGGTCGGGATTGGCGGAGAAATTCTCGCCGAGGATGCGCGAGTAACGGCGACGGATGACCTCGGCCATAGAGGCGAAATCGTCCTGCCCCGCCACGGTGCGGATGCGGTAGCGGCGGTAATTTTGATTGTCGGGCCGGCCTTCGGTGAAGCGGACCATCGAGGCGACGATGTGGTTCGACGAGACGTTGGAGATGTCGAAGCACTCCATGACCCGCGGCGGGCCGGGCAGGCGGAGCGCTTCGCCGAGGTCGGCGAGGTCTTCGAGCGGTTTCACCGTGGTCGGCACGCCGCGGCCGCGGGTGAACTGGCGGGCGGGGTTGATGGTCTTTTTCAGGTTGTCGAGCACGTCGCGGAGCAGCGCGGCTTTTTCGAAGTCGAGGCGTTGCGCGGCCTTGGCCATGTCGGTTTCCAGGTCGGCGAAGAGTTCGCGGCGGCCCCTGCCTTCGAGGATGCGGCAGGCTTCGTCGACGCGGGTGAGGTAGTCTTCGCGGGAAATGCGCCGGATGCAGGGGGCGGAGCAGTTGCGGATGATGTCGGCGTTGCAGTGGCGGTAGTCGTTTTCGCCGGGGTCGCGCGGGCGGCAGGAGCGGAGGCCGAATTTGCGGTTGAGCCAGCCGAGGGTGGCACGCAGCGCGCCGGAGTGGGCGAAGGGGCCGAAGTAGCGCGCGCCGTCGTCCTTTTTCATGCGGGTGAGCACGAAGCGCGGCCAGGGTTCGGCGGGCTGGATCTTGACGAGCAGGAAGCGCTTGTCGTCGCGGAAGGTGACGTTGTAGCGCGGGCGGTAATCCTTGATGAGCTTGCCTTCGAGCAGCAGGGCTTCGGTCTCGCTGCGAACGAGGTGGATTTCGAAGTCCGCGATGGTGTCGATGAGCGCCCGGGTCTTCAGGTCGGCGCGGGTTTTTCGCGAGGCGAGGAAATAGGAGGAGAGGCGCTTGCGTAGATCCCGGGCCTTGCCGACGTAGATGATCGAGCCGAGGCGGTCCTTCATCAGATACACGCCGGGCTGATGGGGAACCTCCCTGAGTTTTTCTTTCAACCCCGCCGCAGACACGCCCGAAATGGAAATCCGCAATCCGAATTCCGCAATCCGCAATCGCCACCCCCGCGCTTGCTTCGCCGGGGTCCTACGGTAAGCTCACCGCACTTTCTCATGTTGAGGCGCTTATTGATTTCCGCCGCGGCATTGCTGTCGCCGGCCGCCGCATTCGCCGAGGATGAATCCGCGCCTGCCGCCGCGCAGGAGGTGGATTTCATGCAGATTTTCGAGGCGGGCGGCATCATGATGTTTCCGCTGGCGCTGCTCTCGGTGGCGACGGTGGTGCTGGTCCTGCTCTACCTGATGACCATCCGGCGCAACGCGGTGGTGAGCGACCGCTTCATGAACAATGCCGAGGCGCTGATCCGCAAACGCGATTATCTCGGCCTGATCGGCTACTGCCACCGCCAGAACGAGTGCATGGCCCGCATCACCCAGAAAGCGCTGGAGTTCATGACGAAAAACAGCGGCGCGTCCTTCGGCGAGGTGCGCGAGGTGGCGGAGTCGGAGGGCTCCCGCCAGGCCGGGCTGCTCGGCGCGCGAATCACCTACCTGGCCGACATCGGCTCGATCGCGCCGATGGTCGGGCTGCTGGGCACGGTGCTCGGGATGATCAAGTCGTTCCTGCACATTTCCCGCGGCTTCGAGGGCGCGCGCCAGTTGGAACTCGCTTCGGGCGTTTCGGAAGCGCTCATCACCACCGCGGCGGGGCTGATGATCGGGATTCCCGCGCTGGTTTTCTATTCCATCTTCCGCGGCCGGGTGCAGAAGTACGTCTCCGAGCTGGAAGCCGCCAGCACCCATCTGCTGGCGTTGCTCAGCGCCCAGGTGCAGCGCCAGACCGCTTCCCCGCAGGCCTATCCCGCCGCTTCCCGCCGTGTCCGCGACGAGTACGGCATGCCGGTCCCTTCGCCGCTCGGCGAGGAGCGGCCGGACCTCCACGGCATCTGACACGCCATGAAATTCCAGAACAACGATCTCCCGCCCGCCGGTTTCCAACTGGCGCCGATGATCGACATCGTGTTCCTGCTGCTCTTTTTCTTCATCGTCACCTGGCAGATCACCCGTTCGGAACTCGACTTGAGGGTCGCGGTTCCCAGTTCGGAAGAAGGGGCCGATCCCAAGCGCGTGCTCGGCGAGATCATCGTCAATGTCCGCGCCGACGGCGAAGTGATCGTCGAGGGTCAGGTGATGAGCCAGGAACGCCTGCGGGAAAAACTCGCGGCGGTCGCCAGACTTCACAAAAACCAGCCGGTGCGCCTGCGCGGCGACGCGACGTGCGATTTCCAGACCATTGTCGGAGTGATCGACACCTGCCAGAAAGCCGGTATCTGGAACATTTCCTTCGCCACCCAGAGACCCCGGCAGGAGGGGGAATGAACTCCGATTTCCCGTCCTTGGCAAAGCGCCCGAAGCGGGCGAAACTCATCCCGCCGTGAATTTCCGCACCGTCCTCTGCCTGATCGCCTCCGGGGCCGCGCTCGCCCAGGACCCGCCGCGCGCCGAGCCGGTCGATCCCGCCCTGCGCGGGGATGCCGGGAACGACTGGTATCAGCACGGCCGCAACCTCTACGAATCCGCGAAGCACAACGCCGATTTGGATGCACGCCTGGCCGGTTATCAGCGGGCCATCGACGTCCTGAGCCGCTATCTCAACGAATTTCCGAATCACGAAAACGCCGAGCGCGCCTGGTGGTTCCTCGGTCTCAGTTACTACGAGTCCGGCCGCCTGGAAGACGCCAACCGCTGCTTCCACACGCTGATGAACCGCTACAAGGGCCGCTACGCGACCGCCGCGGCTTCCACCCTCGCGACCCAGCATTACCACCGGCGGCAGTTCGCGATAGCGGCCACGCTCTTCGAAAAAGTGGCCGACATGGCGACCACTTCCGTGGAGCGGCAGCAGGGGCTTTTCAACGCCGGCCTCAGCTATGAGCACCAGGGCCGCACCCGCGAGGCCACCGACTGTTACCGCAAACTCCTCGCCGACCCCGATCCCGCGAATCCCTATGCCAACCGCGGTCGCTACTACCTTGGCCGCCTGCTGGCCCGCGGCGACAAACTGGAGGAAGCGCTCGAGCTCCTCGACAATGTTGTGATGTCGAATTCCGACACCGAGATGCGGGGCCAGGCCGCCGTGCAGGCTGGCGCGATTTCCTCCAAGCTCGGCCGCGACGAAGTCGCCGACAAGTACCTGATGCTCGTCCTCAACAACGCCGGGATGGAATCCTCGCACGCCGCGGCCCAGCTCACGCTGATGGAAAACCGCTTCGCGCGGGAAAACTACCGCGAGGTCATCCAGCTTTTCCGCCGCAGCGCGACAAAGGCGGAGGGTGATCAGGAGGCCCGGCGCCTGATGCTGGCCGCCCGTTCGTATATGAGGCTCGGTCAGAATGTCGAAGCTCTCGAACTGTTCCGGGAAGTGGAGCGTCTGATGCCGCCGGACAGCCAGCACGCTTTCGAGGCAAATTACCTGCGGCTATACTGCTTCTACCGCATCGAAGGCCGCCATGTGCCGGAGCAGGTGGACGCCTTCCTGCAACTCTACCGCAGAAAGCGCCCGAAGGACCCGAAAGTCCACACCGCGCTGCTGATGAAGGCCGAGAGCCTGCTGCACGAAAAAAAGGTCGACGAGGCCGCGAAGGTATACGGCGAGATCGACCCCTCTCTGCTCTCCGAGGACAACCGGCCGGGCTTCTATTTCCATCTCGGTTCCAGCCTCAGTATGGCGGAAGATCCGCAGGGCGCCGTGGCGGCCTTCGATGCCTTCATCAAGGAACACCCCGGCGATGCCCGTATCCCCCAGGCTCTCATCCAGCGGGCCAAGGCTCACGCCGATACCGGCAACCAGGCCATGGCGCTTGCCGACTACGACCGCCTCATCTCGCTCGGCGGGGAGTCCGGCCTGCTGTCGGAAGCGTGGATGCGCTCCGCCGACATCGCCCGCCACGAGGGGAATCTCGACGACATGACCGCCCGCTACCGGGGCTTTCTGGAAAGCGCTCCCAAGGAGGAGGATGCGAAAAAAGCCAAGGCGAACTACTATATCGCTTGGGGCTTGGTCAAAAGCGAGAAGATGAAGGATGCCGTGCCCCACGCCGAAACGGCGCGCGAGCAGGCTCCGAAAACCTACGGCGAAAACGCCGGCGCGCTGCTCTGTCTGGCCTGGGCTTCGCTCGGCGATGCCGACAAACTCTGCGAGGAAGTGGACAAGGCGGTGGCCGGCAAATACACCGACAAACTTCCCGAACAGGTCATCCGCTTTTCCGCCATCCAGGCATTCAATGCCCAGCGCTTCGATCAGGCCGCCCGTTTCTACGCGGTCATCGCCGACGAGCAGGATCCCGAAGCCACGCCGAGAGACGTCTGGCGCTTCCTCGGCAAAGCTCTGCTGGAATCCGGCAAGCCCGGCGAGGCACTCGGGCCGATCGAACACGCTCTCAACGCCGCCATCGACAATCCCGCCCTGCGGGCCGACGGGCTGCTGGACAAGGGCAAGGCATTGCTCCACCTCGACCGGCCTGCCGATGCGCTCGCCGTCGCCAAGGAAGGCATGGATCTCCGCCCACAGGGCCACGTCAACGCCGGCCTCAATATTCTCGTCGGTGATGTCCTCATGAAACAGGGCAAGCCCGCCGATGCCGCCGGCGACTACGTGCGGGCCGTCGAGTTCATGGACGACAACGACCGCGTGCTGAAGCCGGAGGCCATGCACAAGCTCATCGAGGCCCTGGAAAAGGCCGGCAAACCTGCGGATGCCAACCGCTACCGGGAACAGCTTCGGCAGAAATACCCCGACTGGAAATCTAAACCCGCGCCGTGACGGCGGCGCGCCTTTCGCCGGACTTGCCCCATTGTCATCACCGGCTATTTTTCCGCCGTGAGCACCACCGGACCGAAAATCACCGCCTACCTCAAGACCTTCTGCGGCTGGAGCGAGGGCGTCCGCGCCATCATGCGCAAGTATGACCTCGCCTACGAGGAAAAGGACATCATCAAGAACCCCGCCTTCCGCTGGGAAATGGAACAGCGCAGCGGCCAGTCCCTGTCCCCCTGCATCGAAGTGGACGGCCACATGCTCGCCGACATCTCAGGCGAGGAATTCGAAATCTGGATGATCGAGAACGGCTACCTCCAGCGCAGCGACGCTGAAGCCGATGCCCCGACGAATTCCGCCTGCTCCGACGAGCAACACGCCGCCATGGCCCGCGGGGATCTGCCGGTGCCGGGCAAGATCCGCTTTCTTGACTGAAGAAAGTCGCGCATGCCTTCGGCTTGTGAACGGTTTGCCCGGCTCCGTCGGACACTCCGGAAATGCCGTGTCTTCCCGGAAACGGGGAACATGCGTCGCCTTTTTCGCGTAGTACGCGATAAATTTCTGGGAAAGATCGTGCCGGAAACAGCCGCGCTTCCTCCGCCCCATTCGCACGGAATTCGCGTTCCGGCGACCGCAAATCCAACTCTCGGGAAAAGCAGAAATCCTTTGGCTGAAAGATTTGCCGGAGATCTGCTTCGTATTTCAATAATATCCGATCTTCGTTTTTATCGTATTAACTAACTTTTCAGGCTGCATTCGAAGTCAGGTTTAAATTGATAAATACCTCTTGATCAGGGAGTTGGGAAAATGCTCCCTAACAGCATGGAATTTCCCCCCGGATTTCCCCCCTTGGCGTCGATCGAAGCGATGCGCCCCGTATTTCTCATCGTAATGGGAGCTTTCCTGCTGCTCATTGCCTGGCGAGTGACCCGCGGTTCGCGCAACTGGGGAGGGCGGATGATGCTGGCCGGCGCGATGATGCTGTGCTTCGGCTATTCGGTGGTCGTGCCGCTCTACCAATCCGGCCGCATGGTGTCTCTCCATCACCTCCACCACTACCACGGCGAAGCGTGGATTCCCGTCTTCTGGCATTGTGCGAGGCTCATCGGGATGAATCTCGGCTGGTTCCTCTTCGGCCTGGGTGCTGCGATGCACGCACGTCTTTTCGAAATCTCTCCGAGACCCGTCCGCGTCTCCGCCCCTGTCTCTTCCCCTGCGCATGAGCCCGTCGCTTGAGTTCATTCTGAAAAACGGTTTCATTCTGGACGCTTTTGGAGTGATCGGTCTCGGATTAGTGGGCTTGGCGGCCGTGCGTCTTTCGCGCCGCTACGGTTCCTGGGGAGGTTCTCTGATGGCTTCGGGAGCACTGCTGCTGCTGCTCGGCCGTCTGTGGGTTCTCATCGCCGGCCATTTCCTCACCCACGACGTGCGGGACATGCTCGGCTCGGACGTGCTGCAGGTGCTTGCTTTGCTTCCGACAGTCCTGCTCACCGCCGGTTTGGCCGGAATCGTGTGGGGCCTATGGGGACACGAAAAGTGGCTCCGCGAAGAAGAGCGTTGATGGGTTTTCCCCCTCGCTCCTTCCCGCTTCCGCTGCCAAGGTGTCGCCGCACGATGTTCGAAGTCCGCGAAAAACCCGAAATGGTCGAGCGCGCCCTGTTGGTGCGTCTCTACTTCGACCCCCGCGAGGAAGAGGAATCCGAAGCGCTGCTGGAGGAGCTCGGCGAACTCGTCTCCACCCTCGGCATAGGCATCGCCGAAAAGGTGCTCGCCCGCAGCCGCTCCATGCACAAGAAATTCCTCTGCGGCACCGGCAAGGCGGCGGAGATCGTCGAACTGGCCAAAGCGCACGAATGCGACTGCATCGTCTTCGACAACCAGCTCGCCCCCTCCCAGCAGCGCGAGTGGGAAAAAGCCGCGAACCTTTGCGTGATCGACCGCGAGGAAGTCATCCTCGACATCTTCGCCAGGCGCGCCCAGACCCGTGAAGCCCGTCTCCAGGTCGATCTCGCCCGGATGCAGTACGCCTTGCCGCGCATGGCCCGCATGTGGGGCCACCTCGACCGCGAAGGTGGCTCCGGCGGCGGCCAGGGCGGGGGAGCAGCCCGTGGCATGGGCGAAAAGCAGATCGAGGTGGACCGCCGCATGGCCCACGTCCGCATCGACCGCGCCCGCCGCGAACTGGCCGAAGTCCGCAAGCAGCGCGCCACCCAGCGCAAGGAGCGCGAAAAGATGGAAATGCCGCACGCCGCCATCGTCGGCTACACCAACGCCGGCAAATCCACCCTCCTCAACCTCCTCAGTGGCGCCGGCGTGCTCGCCAAGGACATGCTCTTCGCCACCCTCGACACCACGACGCGCAAGATCGAACTGCCCGACGGCCAGCCGCTGCTCGTCACCGACACCGTTGGCTTCGTCCGGAATCTCCCCCACCGTCTCGTCGAAGCCTTCAAAGCCACGCTGGAGGAAGCGGTGCTCGCCGACTTCCTCATCCATGTCCTCGACGCCACCTCGCCGCAGATCGAGAAATTCCACGAAACCACCCTGGCAGTCCTCGGTGAACTCGGCGCGGTGGACAAGCGGACGATCACCGTGCTCAACAAGATCGACCTCGTGAACGATCCCGCGCGTCTTGCCGAACTCGCCCACCTTTTCCCCGAAGCCATCCGCATGTCCGCCTTCACCGGCCAAGGCACGGATGAACTGCTCCTGAAATGCTCCGCCGTGCTCGCCGATCGGGTGCGCCGCGGAAAATTCCGCATCCCCCAGCGTCGCGCCGACCTCGTCGGCCTGCTGCACCGCGACGCCAAAGTCCTCTCCACCGAATATGACGAGAATGACATTCTCGTCACCGCCGTGGTCCCCGCCGCCATCGCCGGGCGGCTGGAAGAGTTCGCAATTTGAGGGGTTGGAGACTCCCAGGTGACGGAAGCGTCACTTGAGCCGGGTTGAGAGGCGGGGGAGCCGGGGGCGATATCCTGCGCACCTGTCGCCGCCGCTTCATGCCTGTCGTCCGCCATCGCGCCGCTCTGCTCCGCCATCTGCTGAAATGGTGGCGAATCGCGCCGGTTGTGGCTGTCGCGATCGGCCCTGCGGGAGCACAGGACGGTGAACCGCGCCCGATGTATATCCGCCAGTACCGCGTGAAAGGCGCCAAAACCCTGAGCACCGCGGAAGTCCAGAGCGCGGTCTATCCCTATCTCGGCCCCGGTCGCCTGCCCGCCGACGTGGACCAGGCGCGGGCTGCGCTGGAAAAAGCCTATCACGACAAGGGTTTCAAAGCCGTTTCCGTCTTCATCCCCGAGCAGCGCATCCGCCAGGGTGTCATCACCCTGCAGGTCGAGGAAAACCCGCTCGGCCGCCTGCGCGTTCGCGGTGCGCGCTTCACCTCGCCCTCCGCGCTCAAGCGCCACGCCCCCTCGATGCAGGAAGGCGAGCCGCTGGATTTCACCCGCCTGACCGATGAGATCGTCGCCATGAACCGGGTTCCGGGGCGGGTCGTCACGCCCTCGCTGAAGCCCGGAGTCCTCCCCGGCACCGTGGACGTCGATCTGGAGGTGAAGGACGAACTCCCCCTCCACGGCAGCCTCGAACTCAACAACCGGTACAGCGCCGACACTTCCAAACTGCGCCTGGGCGGCTCGCTCTCCTACCACAATCTTTGGCAACTCGGCCACACCTTCGGCCTGAATTTCCAGATCGCGCCCGAGAACATCGACGACGCCAAGGTCTTCTCCGCCTACTACATGGCCCCGCTGCCTCACAGCGACTGGTCGCTCATGCTCCAAGGCGTCAAGCAGGACAGTAACGTCGCTACCCTCGGCGGCATCACCTCTGTCGGGCGCGGCGAAATCCTCGGCCTGCGTGCGATCCGAACCCTGCCGTCGGCGGAAAAGTTCCACCACTCGCTCAGCCTCGGTCTGGACTACAAGCGCTTCGACGACGAAACTATCATGGCGGGCATCTCCGCTCCCGCGCCGGTCACCTACTATCCCTTCAGCGCCCTCTATACCGCTTCGATCCAGGGAAAAGGTCGCACCGACATCAATGCCGGCGTCACCTGGGCCTTCCGCGGCATGGCCGATTCGCAGGAAGACTTCGTCAACAAGCGCTATAAGGCCGACGGCGGCTTCATCTATCTTCGCGGCGACGTTTCCCACACCCGCGACCTCACCTCCGGCTACCAGTGGTTCGCCAGAATCCAGGGGCAGGCATCGAGCGGTCCGCTGCTCAATACCGAACAATTCGCCGCCGGTGGCCTGGGCAGCGTGCGTGGCTATCTCGAATCCGAGGTGCTCGGCGACGACGCGGTCCTTGGCACCTTCGAGTTCCGCAGCCCCTCGCTGCTCGGCGATGACTGGGGCGAGGAAGACGACCTGCGCGTCTATGCCTTCCTCGAAGGCGGCGTCGCCGGCATCCACGAAGCCCTGCCCGGCCAGAACCGCAGTGAGAAACTCGGCAGCGTGGGCCTCGGCGCCCGCGGGCGTTTTTTCGACCATCTCAACGGCTCGCTCGATGCCGCCTACCCGATCTTCTCCCGCCCCGGCGGCCGCGGGCGGGAGGTGATGTACACCTTCCGCCTGTGGGGCGACTTCTGACTTTTTCCATGACTTCGATACCCTCCATGCCCGTCCGACCGTCCATCGCCATCCGGTTCCTGCTGCGCTGTCTTCCCGCTGTCCTCGCCCTTTCCTCCGCCCATGCAGAAGGCTGGTGGGACAAACAATGGACCCAGCGGCAGAAAATCGTCATCGATACTACGTCAGACACCGTACTTCCAGGCGCCACCGGTCCCGCGAACGTCCTGTTGCGTCTTCACGACGGCAACTTCCAGTTCATCTCCGCCGCGGAGGGCGGTGCCGACCTGCGCTTCGTCTCCGAAGACGGCTCCACCGTCTATCCCCACCACGTCGAAAAATACGACTCCCTCATCAATGAAGCCTTCGTCTGGGTCAAAGTCCCCGACATCGCCCCTGGCGCCCGCGCCGCCTTCCACCTCTACTACGGCAACCCCACCCCGGACGCTGCCAAGCCCTCTGACGCCTACGACGAAGACACCGCCGCGGTCTATCATTTCGCCGAACGCTCCGGAAACCCCGCTGACTCCACCGCCAACGCCAACAACGCAGCAACCGCCGCCAGCGTCTCCGAAGGCTCCCTGATCGGCGGCGGTCTCCGCCTGCTTGGTGGCGATCCGGTGGAAATCCCCGCCAGCCCTTCGCTCGCATGGTCCGGCGGCCAGCCGATGACCCTGTCTCTATGGCTTAGCCCCTCCGCCCTCGCCGCGCAAAGCATCATCCTCGCCCGCGCCGACGGCCAGAATTCCTTCCGCCTGCTGCTCGACGACGGCGTCCCCACCGTCGAAATCAACGATACGCGCAGCACCCCCGGCGCTCCGGTCGCCGCCGGCGCCTGGACCCACCTCGCCGTCGTCGCCGATGCGGGCGTCGTCAAACTCCACGTCAACGGCACGGAATACTCTCTCGCCCAGATCGCCCTGCCCGCCTTCAACACCCCGATCTATCTCGGCGGCCTGCCTCCCGGCTCCCCTGCTTCCGGCGCCAGCTTCAATGGCGAAATCGACGAACTGCGCTTCGACAAAATCGCCCGCAGCCCTGGCTGGATCAAGCTCGCCGCCGTCGGCCAGGGCGCATCCGACGCCGCCCAGCGGCTCGTCTCGCTGGAGGGACCGGAAACGGGTGAAGGAAGCGGCGGTGGCCACAGTGAAGCGCTCGAACACGTCCTTCTCTTCGGCGACATCGCCAAAAACATGATGTTCGACGGTTGGATCGCCGTCGGCGTCTGCGTCATCATGGTCATCGTCGGCTGGACCGTCGCCATCCGCAAATTCAACTACCTCAACTCGGTCCAGAAAGGCACCCACGCCTTCCTG